>NZ_JAGGDJ010000061.1 GCF_017652985.1 Paenibacillus artemisiicola | reverse complement strand
GGGACGGCCCCGCGCTCGGCGGACGCCGTCCCCGGCGCGCGCCTCTTGCGCGCTTCCCCCGGGCCGCCCGCCACGGCCGGCGCAGCACCGCCTCGAAGCCGGCCGGGTCGAGCTCGAAGCCGAGACCCGGCGCGTCCGGCACGGCCACGCAGCCGTCCGGGCCGAGCTCGAACGGCGCCTTCATGTAGCCGCCGCCGATGCGCGTGACGCCGCCCTCCCGGCCGTCGTTCACCTCGTTATGCTCCTGCACGAGGAAGTTCGGCGCCGCGGCGCCGAACTGGATGCTCGCCGCGAAGCTGAGCGCGCTGAGCGGACAGTGCGGCGCGACCGCGGCATACGACGCCTCGGCCATCGCGGCGATCTTGCGCAGCTCGGTGAAGCCGCCCGCGTGCGCGATGTCCGGCTGCAGCACGGCGGCCCCGGCCTCGAGCGCCTCGCGGAACGCCCACTTGCCCATCCACCGCTCGCCCGCGGCCACCGGCACCGGCGCCGCGTCGACGACGCGCCGGAGCAGATCGATCCGCTCCGGCGGCAGCGGCTCCTCCACGAACAAGAGGCCGAGCGGCTCGAAGCGGCGCATCAGCTGCTGCGCCCGCGACGGATGCGTGTTGTGGATGTCGACCGCGACGTCGATCTCCCGGCCAACCGCGCGGCGCACCGCCTCGACGCAGGCGACGATGGCGTCGAGGTCTGCCGGCCGCTCGAGCGTATCCGCGGGGCCGAAATGCAGCTTCAGGCACCGGAAGCCCCATTCGAGCAGCGTCTCGGCGGCGCGGGCCATCCGCTCCGGCGCGCCGCTTCGGTCCGCGTCCGCGGCCGCCGCGCCATCCGGCGCCGGCCGGTACGGCAAGCCCGGCGCGACCGTGTACGGCGGCTCGTCATGGCAGGCGCGGTACACTTTCACCCGGTCGCGGTAGGCGCCGCCGAGCAGCTTATGCACCGGCAGGCCGTACGCTTTGCCCGCGAGGTCCCACAGCGCCATGTCGATGCCGCTGATCGCGCTCATTTTGACCGGGCCGCCCCGGTAGCCGTTGCCGGACTCGTACATGCGCTTCCACAGGTATTCGAGCCGCGTCGGGTCCTCGCCGATCAGGAACGGCGCGAGGCGGTTCACCTCGGCGATGACGACCTCCGGGTGATCCTCGAGATACGGTTCGCCGAGCCCGCTCAGCCCCCGGTCGGTATGGATGCGCACCCACACCCAGGACGGCGGCACCTTCAACAATTCCAGCTGGGTAATTTTCACGTTCGGTCCCTCCTCGCAGATCAGGCGATTCCCTAGTATCATTGTAAAAAAAGGCCCGGCCTCCCGTATTTGGCGGATCCGCGCGAAAGCGTATCCGATCTTACGAATTTCGCAGACGGCGCGCGCTGCCCCTTGCGAAAACCCGGCCCGCGAAAGGATGGATCCCGCATGCACGAACCCGATCTCGCCGCCCTGCATCCCCGCGACACGCTGGACGCGCTGAGCGATTTCCGGTTTCCCCCGTACGTCACGCTCGCCCATATTTTCCACGCGCCGCCCGATTGGAGCTTCGCCGGGCGCACGCTGAAGCAGTACGCGCTCAATTACGTCATCGGCGGGCGCGGCGAATTCGCCGTCGACGGCCGCGTCCATCCGGTGGAGAAGGGCGACGTCTTCTTCTATCGGCCGTACGAGTCGCACGGACTGCTCGCGCTGCCCGGCAAGCCGTTCATCTCGATCACCGTCGTGTTCCACTTCGCGGACCTGCCGTTTCCCGCGGAGGAGCTGCTGGCGGGCGCCCACATGCTCGGCCGCTTCGACGGGCACGCGGTGGAGCGGCAGTTTGCCGAGCTCGTCGCCAAGTACCGGCAGCCGGGCCTCGAGAACGGGCTGCGCTGCCAGTCGCTGCTGCTCGCGATCCTCGCGGAGACGTCGCGCCGCGTCGCGGAGGGCCGGCAGGAAACCGCCGTGTCCCGCAAGAGCCTGGCCAAGCTCATTCAGGTCAAAAACCACATCGAAGCCCGGCTCGACGCGGGCCTTGACGCCGCCGAGCTGGAACGGCTGTCGGGCCTGACGTGGAACTACCTGATCGCGGAGTTCAAGAAGGCGTTCGGCATCACGCCGATGCAGTTCCTCATCTGGGCGCGCGTCGCCAAGGCCAAGGAGCTGGCGCTCCAATCCCCGCTGTCGTTCGGGGAGATCGCCGCGCAGGTCGGCTACAACGACATCCACGCGTTCGGCAAAATGTTCAAGAAGAAGACCGGCATGAGCCTGACGGAATTTTGTTCCTCGCTGTACGGCGCGGATCACCGCATCGATTGGCCGAAGGCGGACAAGGAAGGCGGCAACGGCGAAGGAGGCTGAGAAGGAAGGCGGCGCCGCTTCCGCCGCCGACGGCGCACGGGCAATAATCGCGATATTGGACACCCCTTTCCCGGTAGGGGCTACTTACTTTTCCCGCCCGCGCTTCTATAATGAGAGCGACAACGAATCGCGAAGGGAATGGTGTTCATGGTGAGCGGAGCGCAAGCCGCGACGGTATTGGCGGGGGCGGCGGCCGGCATGCGGCTGGAATGGAACGTGGCGCTGGACGAGGCTCGGCTGACGGCGCCGGATCCGCAGGCGGGCGAGGCGGCGGCCGACGGGCGCGCGGCGTGGACGGGCAGCCTGCTGCCGGCGTTCGAGCTCGAAGCGGACGGACGGCGGCAGTACGCGAAAGCGGCGGCGACGGGGGTGACCGCCGGCGGCGAGGGGGAATGGCGGATCGCGTTCGACCTGGAAGGGTACGGCACGGGCATGCTCGTCTGCGACTTTCCGGCTTGGGGCTTCCGCGTCAAGCAGGTGGACGTAACCTGGCAGCGCGTCCCCCGCGTCGTCGCGCTGCTGTTCGGCTCGCGCGCGCTGACGGCGGCCGAACGCCGGCGCGCGCCGAGCGCGGACGCCGTCCACTGGCCGGACTGGGCGGCCGAGGGCTACTGCGTGCCCGCGGCGGGCTCGTCCCCGACCCACTCGTTCTGGCGCTCGTGGGACATGGGCGACGCGCGGCTGCCGCTCGGCAGCTTCGGCGACGCCATGGGCACGCCGTACGCGGCGGCGTTCCCGCGGCCGCTGTACGCCGCCGCGATGGGCGGCCGGCACGGCTGGCTCGCCTTCGGCCCCGGCGAGGTGCCGGACGCGCCGCTGACGCTGCGGCTGCAATCCGCCACGGCCTGCGTGCATTACGCGTACCGCGAGGATCTGTGGGGGCCGGGCGAGGCGGCCTCGCGCAGCTGGCGCGAACCGCTGCGGCTCGCTTGGGGCGGCTCGGGCTACGAGGCGCTCGGCGCGCTCTACGACGGCTTCGGCCCGTTCGAGCCGAAGGCGCCGCGGCACCAGCGCTCGTTCCTGTGCACGTGGGGCGATTTCAAGGAAGGCCGGTTCGACCTGAAGCAGTTCGTCGACCGGGTATCCGGCGCGACGCCGGCGGACATGGTCATCCTGGACGAATCGTGGGAGACCTTCGACGGCAGCGGCGAGCCGAACTACGAGCTGTTCCCCGACTTCGAAGCCGACCTCGCGAACATCCGGGCGCGCGGCTACGACCTCGCCTTCTGGCAGAGCCTCGGCTGGACCGACGATCCCGAATCGCAGGGCCTGACGAAGGACGACCTGCTGTGCGGCCCCGATGGCGAGCCGCGCGAATGGCGTTGGTCCGGCAGTCCGTTCGGGAACAAGTTCCATTACCTGCTCGATCCGAGCTCCGAGCGGACGCGGACGCTCGTCGCCGAGCGCACGAAGCGGATCGTGGAACGCTGGAAGCCGGCGGCGCTGAAGCTGGATTTCGGCTACGGCTTTCCCGGCCCGGACGCCGCCGTGCCCCGCGATCCGGCCTACCGCGGCGAGCGGCTGGCTTATTCGCTGCTGAAGCTGGTGCATGACGCCGCCAAATCCGTCGACCCGGACGTCACGATCATCTATTACGGCATCCATCCCCTGATGCGCGACGTCTCCGACATGATCAACCTCGACGATCTCGGCGACGCCGGCGACAGCGCGGCGCACGAGATCGCCGGCCACAACCAGCGCTGCCTCTGGGCCTCGCTCGCCGCGCGGCACGGCATGGCCGTCAACACGTCGACCGGCTACTACTGGGACGCGCTCTCCTCGATCCTGCTCGATACGGCGGTCGTCGGCGTCAACGGCTTGACGCTCGGCGAGACCGACAACGACGGCAAGCGGATGACGACGGTCGACCGGAACCGCTGGGCGGCGCTGCAGGCCTGGCACCGGCGCACCTGCGGCTGGAAGCCGCTGTGGCTCGACGCCGATCCCGGCAGCCTGAAAGGCGAGCCGCGGCTCGGCTCGTGGGGCCGGCTCGAAGCCGGCCCGGACGGCGCCGGCGCGCCGCGGCTGACCGCGCTCGCGCTGCGCGCGGACGGCGCGGCCGGCCCGGTCGCGTACCCGGCCGCCGAGCCGGTCGCGTTCACCGGCCGCTGGGCCGTCATCGCGCAGGACGACCGCGCCATCGCCGACTCCGGCGAGGTGGCCTGCATTCCGTTCGCCGCCGGCGAGCTGCGGCTGGACCGTCCGTTCGCCCGCGTGCGCGTCTTCGCCGCGGAGGGCGGCCGGCTGAAGGCGGTACGCGACTTCGCCGCGGGCGAGCTGCCCGAAGGCAAGCTCGTCGTGACGGAGGCCGACCTGGCGACGGTGGCCGGGTTCGTGATCGAAACGGACGCCGAGTGACGCGCGGCTTCGCCACGCATAACAAAAGGCTGGAACCCCGCGGTTCCAGCCTTCTTTCGTTCGCCCCCGTCCGAATGCGCGCCGTGCGCGCCTGCCCGCCCGCGGCAGGTCCGCCTCAGCGGTACATCTGCACGAACCACATTTGAAATCCGTGCTTCTCGTAGAACCCGACCACCCGCTGCCACTGCTTGCTCGCGGAATACACGACGGCACGGCGGACCCCGTTCTCCTCCGACGCTTGCAGCAGGCGATCGACGAGCCCGTGACCGGCGTTCATGCTCCGGTACTCCGGAAGCACGTACACTTCGTCGATTTCCAGATACGTCTCGCCCTGCTCGATTACCGCCAAGCCTTCGCTCTCCCGCACGCTGCCGAGGATATACCCTACGATGGCCGAATCGAGCGCCGCCACCCAGAAATAGTCCCCCAAGTAACCGCGCAGCACGGCTTCCGTCGTCACCGCCAGGCCATGCGTAATGCCCTCCGAAACCCAACGCCCGGATAGCCCCTCCACGCGCTTCAGATCCTGCTCGGTCGCTCTTCGTATCGTCGCCGTTCGCATCCCCCGTCCTCCTTCGCAATCGTTCGCGTCCTAAATGATTCGGCACCTCAATCAATGGCCGCTTGGAAGCGGAGGCGCAATCTTGCCCGTTACCGTCCGGCCGCCCCGTTCCTATGCTACAATAAATGGAAACCAGCCCGTTGACAAGGAGGAGCCCCCATGCAAACGCAAACGCTGATCGATGAATACGGCCGCGGCTACGAGCTGCTGCGGGCGGCCGTGGACGGCTTGAGCGAAGAGGAGCTGCGCTTCAAACCGGCGCCGGACGAGTGGAGCATTCACGAGATTCTGGTCCACGTGACGGATTCGGAGGTATCGTCGACGTCCCGGATGCGCAAGGTGCTGGCGGAGGACGAGCCGATGCTGGCGTCCTTCGACCAAGAAGCATGGACGGCGCGATTAAGGTACGACCTGACGGACCGCGAGGAGCAGCTGGAGCTGTTCCGCTTGCTGCGCAGCGGCATGAAGACGCTGATGGGGCACTTGACCCCCGAAGAATGGCGGCGGGTCGGCGTCTACCCCGATCTGGCGCGTTTCACGTTCGAGGAGCTGCTCGGCTACCGCGTGCGGCATATTCGCGGCCACCTTGCCCAGATCGAACGGGTGCGGGACGCTTACCGGCAGCGCGAAAGCTAGCAAGCGCCGGCCACCCGACCGGCGGCAAGCTTCCCGGTTCGGCCAACAAAAATACGAAAAACCGGCTTATCGCGTGACGCGATGCCGGTTTTTTCATGCGGCGACCCGCGCCGCCGGGCCGCAACCGCCTTGAATCGCGGCAGCACGAGCCCTAGCCCCGGTTTTCGAAGCCGGCCGTTTCGGATACCGCAGGAAGTTGTTGGATATAGTAGGAAAAGGGAAAGACATCCAACCGCAGGAGCGCATGCCTATGCCGCATCAGAAGTTCCCGTCCGCCGCCATCAAGCCCCGCTATTCCAAAGGGCAAATATCCGTATTCGGCATCAATTCCGTCTACCCCCGCACGCCTTGGGTGACCGCTTGGTGGTCGGCCGCGTTTCCCGGTTTCGGGCATATGTATGTCGGCAAATACTTGCATGGCTGCATTCTGATCGTCTGGGAACTCGTGGTCAACAACATGTCCCACCTGAACACGGCGATCGCTTTGTCCTTTCTCGGCCGGTTCGAGGAAGCCACGGCGGCGCTCAACCGGGACTGGGCGCTGCTCTACGTGGCGGTCTACGCGTACAGCATCTGGGACAGCTACCGCTGCGCCGTCGAGATCAAAAAACATCACATGCTGGCCGAAATCGAAGACGCGCCCGTCACCCCCTCGGACGTCAGCTTTTTCGACGTGGTCACCTTGGATAAAAAAAGCCCTTGGCTGGGCCTGCTCTGGTCCGTCTTTTCGCCCGGGCTCGGGCAATTATACGGCGGCAGCACGGTGATCGGCACCTTCGTTTTGGCCTGGTGGATCACGATTACCTATAAGGCCGCGGCGGTTCGGGCCTTGCTCGACTCGTTTCTCGGGCATTTCGGCGGCGTTCACGCCAGCGTGGATTGGCAGTGGTTCCTCTTCCTGCCTTCGATGTACGCGTTCGCCATCTATCAGGCTTATGTATCCGTCACGGAGAACAACACGTTATTCGATATCGAGCAAATCCGCTTCCTGAGAGTGAGGGCCGAAAACTTGGCGCACCAACCCGCGAACGAACCCGATACCGTCCATATCCTCGCCACCTTCGAACATTCGCCCTTCGTCGAGATGGCGCTGCACGACATTGAGAAGCTCGGCGTCCCTCCGCGGAATATCGTCGCCTTGCCGTTGGAAAACCTGGACGCGCAAACGCATATCCTGGACACGATCCACCGGGTCGACGGCAGAAGCATGCTGGACGGCGCCATGATGGGCGCAACGCTCTGCTCGGTGCTGGGCGCGATCTATGGCTTCGTCCTGTATTGGGGCCCCGTCATTTGGGGGCTGTTAGGACTGGGCGCGGGCTTCTTCTTAGGCTTGCTCGCGGAGCTGGCCGTCGCGAAAAAGAAATCCATCAAGCTTACCGGAGGCCGCAAAAGCGAGGTCATCCTCGAAGTGACCTGCCAGGCTTCGCTGCAGAACCAGCTTATCTCGGTGCTGAAAACCCGCAAGGCCGAAGGATTCGTCATCCTGCCGCAGCGATAAGCCCGGGTCGTCCGGCCGCGAACACGATGACCCGCGGGAGAAGAAGCGCGCCTCGCCGCCCGACCGCCGTCCGGCCAATGAAACGGAAGAAGGAGCGGCCGCTTATGCGGCTGCTCCTTCTTCCGTTCCGGCGGGCGAACGCGTCAGCCCGCGTTCGTGCCGTTCGAACCGCCCTCGCCGTCTCCCCCGATATTGCCGAACGTCGCGAATCCGTGTCCTTCCGGCCCGACCGCCTGCCGGGCTTCGAGCGCGACGTTGCCCGCGTACAGCGCCGCGCCTTCCACGCGCTCCGCGTGCAGGAAGCGCGCCGTGCCCGGCGCCGCGGCGCTGTTCCGGACGGCCGCGCCGCGGCCGTCGCGCAGCACGATCGCCGCGCCTTCGTCCGGCTGCGGCTGCCGTCCGCGGAAGCCCTCGATCGTCACGTCCGCGAACGATTCGATCTCGAGGCCGCTGCGGCAGTAGGCCGGCATGGCGTCCGCCCATTCGAGCTCGAAGCCGCGGATGCGGAGCCCCTTCACGTGCTTCGCGTACAAGGCGGGAATGTCGTGCGCGAAGACGTTCAGCTCCCGGTCCAGCGCCGGCCGGCAGTCGAAATTGCCGCCGAACGTCTCCATGAGCGGCCCGCTCTTCATCGTCATCCGGACGTTCTCGAAGACGATGTCCTGAATCGGCGTCCGTTCGCTGCCGTACAGGACGATGCCCTGCTCGCCCCGGATCGTCACGTTGGCGAACGTCACGCCGCGGATCCGGCCCGGCTTCACGTCGCGGTCGATGACCCGGCCCGCGTGCACGAGGCCCGGCAGCGCGGAGATGTGGATCGGCTCCGCCTTGCCCCACCATTTCCCCTTGTGCAGCCGGGTCTCGATGACGATGTTGCTGAACACGACGTTCTCGATCGACTCTCCTTCGCGCAGGAACAAGCCGATGCCCCGGTTGGAGTCGCGGATGACGATATTGTGGAACAGGAAATTGCGAAAATCGTGCGCGTCCCACCCGATCCGGATGCCCGCCGACCGGGACTGGATCGTGCAGTTCTGCACGACGATGTTCTCGTTGCCGCCGCCGCCGAAGCCTTCGGCGCACGGGCTGAACGCGAGGCCGTCGTCGCCGGCTTCGATGTTGCAGTCGCTGATGCGGACGTTGCGGCTGCGGCTCACGTCGATGCCGTCCGCGTTCGGCACGAGCAGGCTGTTCCGGATATCCAGCCCCGTCAGCAGCGCGCCGTCCGTCCCGGCCACGTGCAGGCACCAGTTCGGCGCGTTGCGGATATGGACGCGGCTGACCTGGGCGTCGCGCGCGTTCAGGATCAGAATCAGAATGCCCGGGCGGGTTCTCATCTCCACCGGCCCGTCGTCGGCCTTGTCGTTCTCGCGGAAATACCCGTCCCCCTGGCGCGTGTGCGACGCGTCGAAATCGCGCAGCAGGTCCGCGCGGTCGTACAGCGCGAACGCGTCGCCGTTGCCGTCGATCGTTCCGCGGCCCTCGATCGCGAATCGCTCCGCGCCGATCGCCGCGACGAGCGCCGTATTCCGGTACTCGCTCGTGTACGGCAGCGCCGGATAGTCGGCGATGTCCGGGCTGCCGAGCAGCACCGCGCCGGCCTCTAGACGGAACGTCACGTCGCTCCGCAGAAACACCGTGCCCGTCAAATACGTCCCCGCCGTCAGCCGCACGGTGCCGCCGCCCCGCTCGTGGCAGGCCTCGACCGCGCGGTTGATGGCGTTCGTATCGAGCGTCTTGCCGTCCCCCGCCGCGCCGTATTCCCGTACGTCGTACATTGCCTGATTCGTTGCCGTCATGTCGCGTCCCCTCTCGTCAACCATGCCTAATCAAGCCTATTGTAAGCACGGCCGGCCGAAAAGTATTTGGCACGGAACGGTGAAGTGGTGTCCAAAATCGGGTTATCCCGACGTGTTCAATGACTGCCGGAACCAGTCCCATCCAGCCACTTTCGAGGGCCGATAACGTGGAACAGCTCCTCCCGGCTTGCCGCCAGCGCGTCTTGAATGCGCCGGTACGTAAAGTCGCTCATCGGCCGGGGCAGCTCGTCCGGAGCGAAATACCCGCAGGCCAGGATTTCCGGCGAAGCCGGCTCCGGCGCCCGATCGGTCCGATTCGACGCGAGGAACGCGAAATGGTGCATATCGTGCTGAGGATCGTAATACACGCCGGTCAGCGCGCCGACCGCGGCGTCGAGCCCCGTTTCCTCCAACGTTTCCCGGCTTGCCGTCTCCCGCGCCGATTCGCCGGTCTCCGATTTGCCGCCCGGCAGATCCCAATTCAACATGCCGTAGCTGTGCTTGACGAGCAAGACGCGGCCGGCCGTGTCCGCGATGATCGCCGCCGCCCCCATGTTTTTGTTTCCCATGCGCTACTTCCCCTCCGATTCAAGATATCCCTATAACGCAAAAAAGCCGCCGATGGTTTCCATCGCGGCGGCTTCGTGCGGAGCCGGATTAGCGGCCCTTTGCTAGGTACGCTATTGCTTGCGCTTCCGGCGTACGCGGCTTTACCAGCCCAGGCTCTCGAACCACATCGCCCCGTGGTCCTTCTCGACCGCCGTGCGGATGTAGCCGATCATGTCGCCCGGCAGCTCGCGCAGGGAGAACCACGCCAGCTCCTCGCACTTATGCGGCTCCATGTTCGCGATTTCGCCGCTCCACGCGCGGACCCGCAAGTAAAAATCGATCCATTCCGAGCTGACGTTCTTGCGGTGAACGACGCCGACGACGTCCAGATCCTCGGGCCGGATCGTCACGCCGGCCTCTTCCTTCGCCTCGCGGATCGCCGCGGCCTTCACTTCCTCGTTGCCGTCGATGCGACCCGCGACGACGCTCCACTTGCCGTCCTCGAAGCCGGTGTTGATCCGTTTCAGCAGCAGGACGCGGTCGCCGCGATAGAACAGCAGATGGACCGCGCCGTAAAAAATCGGTTGTCTCACGCTTGCCCTCCAAGCCTGTCGATGTCCGCGATGATCGCGTCGATGTCCGCGGCGATGCCGCCCTCGAACGCTTGCGGCACGTTGATCACGAGCAGGCCGCCGAAGACCTGCTCCCAATTGCCGCCCGCTTCCGCGATGCGCGCCTTCGCGGCGCTCAGCTCCGCCGACCGGCTGACCCGCCGGCTCAGCAGCCAAGAGCGCCGGACGAGCTCCGACTTCCGGAGCGTCTCGATGTAATAATACACGTCGCCCACCCGCCGGACCCGAATCCGGTCGCCGAAGGAAACGCGCTCGCTGAAGATCGGATTCTCTTCGATCGTCACCGTATCCGGGTCGATCACGGACACGTCGAGCACTTCGATCTCGCGGCCGTCCTCGTCGAAGCATAGCTGCAGTTGACGGATTTGTTTCATCGGGTTCACCCGCTTTGCCAATGGTTTTTCAATTCGGTCCCTACATTGTAACGGATTCGTCACAGCGTCACAATGCTGTTGCCGAAAGTCGCGAGAACCCGCAACAGCTCGGCTACAGCCAGGAATCATGCCGTTACGATGACGGGAGTCTGCTTTTTGTTTCCGCTTTATAGAAATTTTAGGTCGTTGTCGATGCCGCTTTAAACCATCCCCGCCGAGCCGCTTCCGACACGATCGCCCCCTCATCGACGGCGCGCTTCGCCAAGAATCGGTCCTTGATGCCTAATCCGAGGCACTCCCGCAAGCGCGGGCGCTCCTTCGGCCTACGCTGGAAGTCTCTATGCTTTTCAAATCTTCCACCCTATAATTTAAACAATTAAATTATCTTAATTTTCTAACTAAGTTAATATTTTTAATATCTGACTTCAATTAGCAATTTTCCGGAAAGGAGGTGGTCGGAAAACCAATGCCGCTCTCCCATCTATGAACCGCGGAAGAGTACCCACCTTATTCGATTGAGGAGTTGAACAAGCACTGTGAAATGGAAAACATTCCGACAAGCTCCGGCGTTCGGGATGGCGATCCTCATGGCATGGACGCTCTCCGTACCGGCTGCGGCCGCGGCGGATCCAAGCGCCCGTAAGCTCACCGTCTCCGCCGTCTCCCCGACCAACGCGGCAGCAAAGATCTCTCCCCAGGTGACCGACCGATTCGACGACGACGAATACGTAACCTATCTGATCAAGATGAAGGAGCAGGCGGATCCCGCCGCGGCTTCCTCGCAAGCCCGGCAAAAGGCGCTCAAAGACAAGGTCACCCCGGCTGCGGCCAAACTTTCCATGCGCAATGCGGTCATCGGCTCCCTGCGCGAAACGGCCTTCCGCACCCAAAGCTCGCTCGAATCCTACCTCAAGCAGGCCAAAGCTTCCCACAGCGGCATTATCGATTACAAGAGCTTCTTCATCGTCAACGCCTTGGCGGTCACGTCCACGAAGGCGGAAATGGAACAGATCGCCCGCCGTCCCGAGGTCGACAAAATCCTCCCGAACACCGAACGCTTCCTCGACAAGGTGCAAAAAACCGAGGACGCCGCCCCTCCCGAGAGCGCGTCTCCCGGTGCGGCCGCGGCTACGGCTGCGAAAGAGGCGGCGCCGCTCACCGAGAACGCGGAATGGAACATCGACTACGTCAACGCCCCGCAGGTGTGGGACGAAGGCATCGACGGCACCGGCATCGTCGTCGCCAGCCTGGACACGGGCGTCGACTATACCCACCCCGCGCTCGAGCGCAAATGGCGCGCCTACGAGAACGGCGAGATCGTCCACCCCGAGCTGAGCTGGTACGACGCCCACAGCGGCGCCGCGCTCCCGGAGGACAACGTGGGCCACGGCACGCATACGATGGGCACGATGGTCGGCTCCGAGGAGAACGGCACGAATAAGGTCGGCGTCGCGCCCGGAGCGAAATGGATCTCCGTCCGGATCTTCGATCCGTCCACGACGGACGCCATTATACTCGATGCCGGCCAGTGGATTCTGGCGCCGGTCGACGGCGACGGCAACCTGCACCCCGAGCTCGCCCCGGATATCGTCAACAACTCGTGGGGCGGCGGCGCCGGGATCGACGAGTTCTTCCGTCCGATCGTGCAGGCTTGGCGCTCGGCGGGCATTTTCCCCGAATTCTCGGCGGGCAACACGACGCCCGATAATCCGGGCGGTCCCGGCTCGGTGGCGAATCCCGCCAACTACCCGGAATCGTTCGCCACGGGCGCCACGGACAGCAACGGCATGATCGCGCCGTTCTCCCTGCTCGGCCCTTCGCCGTACGGCGAGCTGAAGCCGGAAGTGTCCGCGCCCGGCGCCAACATCCGCTCCTCCGTGCCCGGCGGGGGCTACGAGGGCGGCTGGAACGGCACGTCCATGGCCGGACCGATTACCTCCGGCATCGCCGCGCTGATGCTGCAGGCGAACCACTCCCTCACCGTCGACGACATCGCGCAGATTCTGGAGGATACGGCCACGCCGCGGACGGACGCCAGCTATCCGGAATCGCCGAACCAGGCGTACGGCTACGGCATCGTGAACGCGCTCGACGCCGTCGGCGCCATCACGACCGGGATCGGCACGGTAGCCGGCAAGGTCCGCATCGGCGGCAACGACGACGAGGCGCCGGTCATCGACCATACGCCGATTCCGGTTCTCTACGGCGGCAAGGACGCCCTGCTCGCGGCAGCCGTCACGGACAACGTCAGCGTGACGCAGGTCGAGGCGTTCGCGCGCATCAAGGGGACCGAGGAGTACGTCTATCTCCCGATGACGCGGGCGGCCGGCGATTATAAATCCGGTCAGTACCATGCCATCATTCCCGCTTATCTGCTCGATCCCGCCGGCCTGGAGTATTACATACGGGCCGCCGACTACGCCAATAACCGGACCGAGACGCCGGTGTACGCCGCGGATGTGTCCAGCGGCCTCAAGCCGGGCTACGTCCAGGATTTCGAAGGGGCCGTCAGCGGCTTCGAGAGCGGCGGCTACCACAACACGTGGACGGTCGGCGAGCCCTTCTACGACAAAGCCTATTCCGGCAGCAAGGTCGCGGCCAGCAACTTGGGCGAGCATTATATGACGGGCGCCAATGCCTATTTCCTCGCCCCGCCGATCGACCTGACGGACAGCCCGGAAGGCGCCGTGCTGTCGTTCAAGAACTGGTACGACATCGGCTCTGATCATGCCGTCGTCTATCTGGCGACCGAGCAAAGCAGCGGCGAATTCATCGAACAGCTGCATTTCACCGGCAAGAGCGACGGTTGGAAAACGGAATTCCTCGACCTGCGTCCGTACGCCGGCCAACGGGTCCAGCTGCTCTTCAACCTGTTCGCCAACGATTTCGGCGGCACGGGCGGCTGGTACCTCGACGATCTGTCCGTCCAGGCTCCGGATCAGGTGCCGCCGGGCACGCCGACGGGCCTCTCTGGCGGCGCGGATCCGGGCGGCAACGTCGCCCTCGCCTGGGAACCCGCGGCGGATGAGGACGTCGCCGGTTACGCGGTCTACCGCGCCGCCGGCGACGGACCGTTCGAAGCAGCCGTCACGACCAAGGCGAACCATATCATCGACACCGCCGCGGTCGCCGGCGCGGTCAACCGCTACAAGGTCGCGGCGGTCGACTACAGCGGCAACGAAAGCGAGCCGTCCGAGGAATTCTCGGTCGACCTGACGTCGGTCAGCGAGATCTTCAAGGATACGTTCGACGGCCCGGACGACAACGGCTGGACGCACGGCGGGTCCGGCGACGAGTGGGAACGCGGCACGCCTGCGAACATCGGGCCGGACAGCGCGGTATCCCCGCCGAACGTCTGGGGCACCGATCTGGACGACACCTATTCGGACAGCAGCGACAACGCCCTGGTCTCCCCCGAGATCGATTTGAGCCAGTGGGACAACGCCGCGGTCTTCTTCAGCAACTGGTATAACCTGGAGTCCGGCTACGATTACGGCCGCTTCGAGATCACGACCGACGGCGGCGCGACCTGGACCGAGCTCGCCAGCTTCAACGGCAGCTCGTACGACAACCAGTGGGAGCTGTTCGGCTACGACCTGGCGCCTTACGCGCACCAGCAGGTCCGCTTCCGGTTCCATTTGCAGTCCGATTCCATCGTGAACATGGCGGGCTGGTACGTCGATAACTTCAAGGTGGTCGGCACGAGCGCGCCTCCGGCGATCACGCAGGCCAATCATGTCTCGGACGGCGCCCCTGCGCCGAAAGCGCATATTACGAAGCCGATGTACGAGCCGAAGGCGACGACGAAGGAACAGTCCGGCGCGGTTCAACCGTCCGAAACGCCGCAGCCGACGAGCCTGCCGGCAAGCGCGACGGTGACGGTGCTCGAAACGAACCGTTCCGTCAAGACGAATCCGGCTACGGGCGAATATGCCATTAAACATGTAGCGGGCGATTATCACCTGCAGGTCGAGACGTACGGCTATTATCCGCAGACGAAGCCGGTCACGATCGCGGATAACGCGAGCGCGACAGTAAACTTCGATCTGGAGGCCATCCCGACGGGGCAAATCACCGGCGTCATTACCGACGAACGCACGAAGCAGCCGGTCGCGGACGCGAACGTCATGGTCATGGAGGACGCCAACATCGCCCCGGTACGCACCGACGCGAACGGCGCGTTCTCGCTGACCGTGCTCGAGGGCGCGTATACGCTGGCCGTCTCCGCCGGCGAGTATTACGCGAAGAGCGTGACCGTGACCGCGCCGCCGAACGGGACGGCCGAAGCGAACGTCGCGCTGAAGCCGTTCGTCGGCGCGCCGAGCGGCCTCGGCTACGACGACGGCACGGCCGAAGATGCCCATGCGTTCTACGACGCCGGCAACGGCTGGGCGGTCCGCATGACGCCGGCGGCAGGCCGGGCGAAGGTCACGGGCGCCTCGTTCCGCTTCTGGGATACGTCCTGGCCGGTTCCGGGCGCGACGCCGTTCCAATACGCGGTGTACGACGCCAGCGGCAGCGACGGTTCCCCGGGACGCCTGCTGGCCGGTCCGTTCCCGGCCGAAGCGCTGCGCACCGGCGAGGATTGGACGAACGTGACGTTCCCGACGCCGGTCGAGGTGGAAGGCGAATTCTACGTCGCCTATATCCAGGTCGGCAGCTACCCGAATACCCCGGGCCTGGCTACCGACGTCAACGGCACGAACGCGCTGCGCAGCTGGCAAGTGGTTGGCGGCGGCTGGGCGCCGGCGCCGGAAGATGACGGCAATTACATGATCCGCGCGACCATCAACAACGAAGTGACGGCCCCGGTCATCACGTCTCCGGCGGCGGGGACGTACACCAACGACGCGGCGATCGAAGTGACGGGCACGCTGCCGATCGACGGCGCGACCGTGACGTTATATAACGGCGACGCGAAAGCCGGAACGGCTGCGGTCGAGAACGGGACGTTCGCGATTCCGGTCCAGCTGAAGGCCGGCCTGAACAGCCTGTCGGCCGAAGCCACGGTCGACGGCAAGACGACCGAGCGCTCCGCGCCGACCGACGTCACCTTGGATACGGTACTCCCAAGCCTGACCGTCGCGACGCCGACCGAGGACTTCAAGAAGAATCAGGAAGCATTAACGATTAAGGGAACGGCGACCGACGACTACCCCGGCGGCGTCACCGTGAACGGCGAAGCGGCCGAAGTCGGAGAAGGCGGCGCCTTCACGCACCGCATTTTGCTGAATCCGGGCGCCAACGCGGTGACCGTCGTCGCGAAGGATCTCGCGGGCAACGAAACGACGGTGACGCGCACCGTCCGCCTGGATCTGGACAGCCCGGCGATTGCCGACGTGACGCCGGCGGAAGACGCCAAGCTGTTCCAAGGCGACAGCCTGTCCGTCTCGTTCAAGAGCGACCCGGGCCTGCATGCCGCGTTCCGCGTCGAGCTGCCGATTGCTCCCGCTTCCGCGAAAGCGAACGAAATCGCGATGACGGAAAGCAAGACGACGCCGGGCTTATACGAAGGTACGTATAAGACCCCGGACAGCCTGATCCTGGACGGCGGCGTCATCGTCGTCCGCGCGTGGGACGACGCCGGCAACGAAACGGAAGCCGCGGCTTCCGGCAAGTTGTTCGTCAACGTCGATCCGGCATGGGAGCTCGTGAACCAGGCGAAGGCGGATTACAAAGCCAACGTCGTCAATACGACGGAATTGAATAAGCCGGTGCTGGCATTCCCCGACACGGAAGGCATCACCTATGCCGTCACGGGAAGCAGCAGCGACAAGCTGATCAGCAAGACCGGCGTGCTGCTGAAGCGTCCGGACGGCGCGACGGACGTGGAACTGACCGTGACCATCGCGGCGGCAGATAAACCGGCCGTTAAAGCCGAAGTGAAAACGAAAGTCACGCTGACGGCGGTCCCTAGCGGTCCGATCGGCGGCGGCGGCAGTCCGGGCGTCATCATCGTGTCGCCTCCGGACGCGGGCGCGAACCCCGCGCTGAAGGCCGTCCTCGGCAGCGTCCTGACGCAAGCGCCGGTCAAACCGGCCGTGAAGACGGAAGGCGCGACCGCGATGGCCGTCATCGCCGACGCCGACCTGCAGCAAGCGCTCAAGACCGTACCTGCCGCGATCGTCGTGACGATCGACCCGAGCGGCGCGCAGCAAGCGGTGCTGCGCTTGACGCCGGCCCAAGTCGCGCTGCTCGCGGGGTCGAACCCGGCGAACGTGCTTGCCGTCACGAACGGCACGAGCGCCGTGGCGATTCCGGTCGGCCTCCTGGCCAAAGCGCCTAAGGATGCCGGTCTGCAAGTGACGCTGGCTGCGGCGGATTCGTCCGGCGCGGCATTCGCGAGCGCGGCGTCGGGCATAACCGTGCTCGGCAAGCCGGCGGCCTTCGGCGTGAACGTCGTCCAAGGGACAGCCGTCAAGCCGCTGGCGCTCTCGGGCAAGGATTTCGTCAAGCAAGCCTTCACGCTGCCGAAAGGCACCGACGTCAAGGCGGCCGGCGTGCTCTATGCCGGGTCCCCTGCCGTGAACCCGGCGCCGGCGGCCTTCGCGGGCAATGACGACGGCACCGTGACGGTCACGGTGACGCGTCCGGGCTTCGCAACCTATGCCGCCGTGACGCGCGCGATCACCTTTACGGATATCGCCGGCTCGGCCGCGAAGGAGCAAATCGCGGCGCTGGCAAGCAAGTTCCTGATCGACGGCACGTCGGCCTCGACGTTCTCGCCGGGCGCGGCCGTCACCCGCGCGGAATTCGCGGCGCTGCTGACCCGCGCGCTCGGACTGCCGGCCGGCGCCGGGCTGCCGTTCAAGGACGTGACGGCCGACAAGTGGTACGCGGACGAAGTCGGCGCCGCGTATCAAGCCGGCCTGATCACGGGCCTCGGCGGCGGCAGCTTCAACCCGAACGGCACGATCACGCACCAGGATTTGGCCGTTATGCTGGAACGGGCCGCCGCGTTGGTCGGCCTGAACGTCTCGGGCTCCGCGAGCCCGACCTTCGCGGATGCCGGCACCGTCTCCGGCTACGCCGAGAAGAGCGTGCAAGCCGTCACCGCGGCCGGCCTGATGAGCGGCGCGGTAACGGGCGGCAGCGCCTACTTCGCGCCGAAGGCGCCGACGACGCGCGAGGAAGCGGCGCTCGCGATCTACAACCTGTTGAAGCAATCGGGATTGATCAACTAATTGCCGTGTCATGAAAAAACAGACTGCAGCTTGGCTGCGGTCTGTTTTTTTGCGCGCGGGGCGCGGTTGCCGTGCGAATTGGACGAATGCGCTCACTTATGCTTTCTTAGCCACGCCGGACGTCGCATAGACGACCAAGCTAATCACCATGGCCACGAATCCGAGGCCGCCAAGCAGCATGCAGGCCAGTACCGGCAGCATGCCGTTGTGCGTGGGGTAAAAGGCCGTCATTTCTGCCTCGGCCTGCTTCCTATGAAGGACGAAACCCGCGATGCCGCTGACGATCCAGAGGATTCCGCCCAGAATGGCGCCGACCAACGCGCGCTTTTGAAGCTTGTTCATCGGGGAAAGCCCCTCTCGCCAGATATGGACTACTCGTTCAGCCACGGAATCTCGGTCATCAGCGGCTCCACTTGCTCGCTCTCGATGACGATGGCCGTCATCCCGTGCTCCGTGCCCGATTCATGCGCTTCGCCGGCCTCCCAATAAGCGGCCTGACCGGCCTTGATTCGGTACGCGATGCCTTCTTTGCCCGTCACCCAGCCCTGCCCGTTCAGCACCACGAACAACTGGTTGATCGTGGCCTCGTGCCGGCCGACGTTCCCGCCGGGCTCGAGATGGATGCAGCCGATATGCGTCGGCTTGTCGTGCTTGATAATCCGGGAGATGGACGCCCCTTTGCTGTCGAATTGCGTGATGGTTTTGTCGCCGGCTTTGCCGAATGCGTAGATTTTCAAGCGAACATCTCCTTAGGTAGGGTTGACCGGATAAGCGGCTTAGTAGCGCGCTAGGATGGTCTTGATCTCCGTTCTGAGCCGACGTTAGCCGCGCTAATGCTTGATTTCCGCACATCATAATTTCCATTTTACGGATGAGCGCTTTAGATGTCGATTACGTTTTCTTTAACGCCGCGAAGCAGCTTCGCTTAAAACAAGGCAAAGAGGCTAACCATCGAATGGTTAACCTCATGAATCCTTATTCTCCCTAATAACTAGCGAACCCGAGCGCTCCCCGGTTCACCAAGCCCTCAAAACCGGTACAGCCGCGCGTCCTCCGCCTCGCGAACCCACACCTGCATGAACCCCGCCTCGCGGTTGTCCCACGCGTAGTAAGGGACGAGCTCGCACGGCTCGCCTTCGGCCGTGCGGCCTTGCAGCACGGTCACGCCGCCGAGCAGCTCCGCGCGGTGCTGCACCGCGAACGGCTCGTGCGCGCCGAGCGCGAAGCCGTCGTAGCGCAGCCCGGCGTTGCCGGCTTGCTCGACGCAGTACACGACCGGGCCGCGCTGCAGCGCGATGCGGCCCCGGTCCGCCTCCGCTTCCGGCCGGGCGCGGACGACCTCGACGGGCATGTCGAGCGTCAGCTCGATCGTGTCGCCCGGCGCCCAGCGGCGCTTCAGGACGAGGTAGCCCTTCGCCGTCAGCGCCTCCGCGCCGTCGACCCGCTCGCCCTGCGCCGATACCCGGTAGCCCCGGCACCAGCCCGGCACGCGCAGCCGGATCGCGAACTCGCTAGGCGCCTCTTGCTCCGGCGTCACCGTGAGCGCGACGCGCCCGTCCCACGGATAGGCCGTGGACTGCGCGATCCGCACCGTGCCGGTGCCGCCGACGAGCTCGACGGCCGCTTCGCCGTTGGCGTACTGGTTGACGGCGAGGCCGTCCTCCGTCGCCGCGTACAGGTACTGGCCGATCGCCGGCAGGAACCGGGCGAGGTTCGTCGGGCAGCACGACGTGTGGAACCATTCCACCCGGTGATGCTCGCCCTTCGAGGCCAGCGGGTTGACGTAGAAGAACCGGTCGCCGGACAGCGAGATCCCGGAGAGCGCCCCGTTGAACAGCTCGCGCTCGACGAGGTCCGCGTATTTCCCGTCGCCGTGGAGCAGGTTCATGCGGTGGTTCCAGAACGCCATCGCGATGGCGGCGCAGGTCTCGCAGTACGCCGACTCGTTCGGCAGATCGTAGTCGTGGGTGAACCCTTCGTTGTGCACGGACGGCCCGATGCCGCCGGTCACGTACAGATTGCGCTCCACCGTATGCGCCCATACCCGGTCGAGCGCCGCCAGATAGGCGGGATCGCCCGACGCGAGCACGACGTCGGCCATCGCCGTGTACAGGTACATCGCGCGGACCGCGTGCCCTTTGACCTCGCGGATGTCCCGGACCGGCACGTCGTCCTGGCAGTACGCCGGACCCCATTCCGGCTTATCCCAGATCGCGCCGACCCCGTGCCCGCGGCCGCGCTCCTCGAGCAGCCAGAGCGCCAGCTTCCAGTACCGTTCCTCGCCGGTCGCGCCGAACAGCTTCACGAGCGCGAGCTCGATCTCTTCGTGCCCCTCGGCCCAATGGCGCTTGCCGGGACCGAACACGGCGTCGTAATGGTCCGCCATCCGGCAGGCGACGTCCAGCAGCCGGCGCTTACCCGTCGCCTGGTAATACGCGACCGCGGCTTCGATCAGATGACCGCCGTTGTACATTTCGTGCTTCTCCATGTCGGTCCATTTCCGATCCGGCGCTTCCAGCGTGTAATACGTGGACAGGTAGCCGTCCGGCTCCTGCGCGGCCTCGATCAGCCCGGCGATGCGGTCGATCTCCGCTTCCAGCGCCGGATCACGCTCCGTCATGAGCGCGTACGCGGCGCCTTCGAGCACCTTGTACACGTCGGAATCGTTATAATACATCCCTTCGAACCTGCCCTCGGCCAAGCCCCCGGCCAGCGCGAAATTGCGGATGCGGTTCGTCTCCTCGCACTTGCGCAGGCAGACGTCGATCGTCACGTTCTTCAGCACCTCGAGGCGCGGACGCCAGAATGCATCGTCGATGCGCACGCTGGAGAACGGCACGCCCCGCCAGCCCCGGACCGGTTGTTGCACCTTCGTCATGCTCGTAGCCTCCCTTTTCGTCGTCCCCTGCTCGCTTACCCTTATCGAACTCCGTTTATCCTTTCAACCCGGTCAGCGTAATTCCTTCCAGGAAATACCGCTGCCCGACCAAAAACACGACGACGCACGGCAGCACGACGGCCGCCGAAGCCGCCATCAACAGATCCCACTGCGCGGTATAGCTGCCCTGGAACATCTGCAGGCCGAGCGCGAGCGTGAACCGGCTGTCGCTCTTCAGGTAGATGAGCGGGCCCATGAAGTCGTTCCACGAGCCGAGGAACGTGAACAGCGCGACGACGATGACCGCCGAACGGCTGAGCGGCAGCAGAATGCGCCAGTAGATCTGAAAATACCTCGCCCCGTCCACGAACGCCGCCTCGTCGAAATCCTGCGGAATCGTCAGATAGAACTGCCGCAGCAGGAAGATGTTGAAGATGCCCCCGCCGAAGTACGCCGGCACGATGAGCGGATAGAACGTATCGTAGAAGCCGATCTCCTTCCAGCCGATGAAGCTCGGAATGAGCGTTACCGCGCCCGGCAGCATCATCGCGGACATGAGCACCGCGAACACGGCGTCCCGTCCCTTCCAGCGGATGCGCGAGAAGCCGAACGCGGCGACGGTGCTCGAGACGACCGTGCCGAGCAGGACGCCGGCGACGATGACCAGGGTGTTGACGAAGAACGTGCCGAACGGAACGACCGTCAGCGCTTCCTTGAAATTCTCCAAGTGGAACGGCTTCGGAATCCACTGCGGCGGCATGACGAAGATTTGGGACAGATCCATCACGGAGCTGCGCAGCAGCCAGACGAACGGCACGATGAACAGAACGGAGACGACGAGCAGGGCGACGTAGCCTGCGGCGAGCTTCAGCCTGGACTCTCTCATGCGCGGTCCCCCTCATAGTGCACCCAGGATTTGGACGTCTTGAAGACGATGAACGTAAAGATCAGAATAATGACGAACAGCACCCACGCGAGCGCCGACGCGTAGCCCATCTCCGTGTCGCGGAACGCCGTCCGCCACAGGTAGAAGACGAAGAACAGGCTCTTGTTGTTCGGTCCGCCCTGGGTCAGGATGTACGCCTCGCTGAACACCTGGAAGGAGCCAATGATCGTCATGATCGTGTTGAAGAAGATCGTCGGCGTCACCATCGGGATCGTGATATGGCGCAGCTTGTGGTACCAGCCGCCGCCGTCGACGTCGATCGCTTCGTAATATTGCTTCGGAATGCCGGACAAGCCCGCCAGGAAAATAATGACGGTGCCGCCGATGCCCCACAGCGTCGTCAGCACGATGGACGGAATGACGCTGCGCTCCCCGAAGAGCCAGCTGCTCGTCGGCAGATGCAGCCATTCCAGCGCCGTGTTGATCAGGCCGAGGTCCGGGTTCAGCAGCCACAGCCAAATCATCGAGGAGGCGACCGCCGGCACGATGCTCGGCAGGTAGATGATCGTCCGGAACACGGAACGCCCCTTGACGTTCATATTCAGCAGAAGCGCCAGGGCGAACGAGATGAGGATGACCGCCGGCACGCGCAGCACCACGAAATAAAACGTCGTGCCGAGCGACTGGTAGAACAGGTCGTCCCCGCCCGAGAACAGCTTCGCGTAATTGTCGAATCCTATGAAGGACGTATGGTCCTTGAAGACGTTGTAGTCCGTCAAGCTGAGGTAGAAGCTTGCGACCATCGGACCGAGGGTGAAAATCAGAAAACCGAGTATGGCCGGCGCCGTGAACAAGAGCCCGTAAAACAGCGCCTTGCGCTCTCTCGCGGTGCTCCGCTTCCGCGTCGCGGCCCGGGCCTGCTGCCCGCCTTGCGCCGAAATCTCCATGCGTTATGCCTCCTGTCTAGGGAAAGGGACAGCCCTCCGGTCCGGAACGGCTGTCCCCCGCTCGCCGCGATCCGCCTCCGCGGACGGGCCTATTCACGTACTTCGGCCAGTTGCTTCACTTGCTCCGGCTAACCCGCCTCACTTGCTTCATCCAATTTGCTCACTTGCTTCATCCAACCTGCTTCACAAACCTCATTCAACCTACTTCACGTCCCGGCGGCCCTGCACTTGCTCCTGCGCCTTCGCGGCGACCGCGTCCAGCGCGTCCTTGGCCGACTGCTTGCCCAGCCATACCTTGTCGAGCGCGGGATTGATGACGTCCATGATTTTGTTGAAGTTCTTGACGTACGCCGTCGGCGTCGCGTGGCTGTGGCTCAGCAGCATGTCGATGACCGCGCCCTTGTAGCCGGACGGGCGGGACGGCAGGTTCTGCGTCCACTTGTTCAGCTTGTCGGCGTCCGTGTACCAGTCCTTATGCGACGGCATCCACGTGCCGGCCGTCAGCATGTCGAGCGACGCGTCCGGATCGATCAGCGCCTTCAGCAGCTCCCACGATTCCTCCGGATGCTTGGTCGACTTGAAGATGGAGAACATGCCCGCGACGACCGTCGTGACCGGCTCCTTCATGACCGGCAGCGCGCCGACGTTATAGTTGAACTTGGACTGCGCGAGTCCCGTCGTCGCCCATTGCCCGTCGAACGCCATGGCGACCTTCTTGGTCTGGAGCGCCACGTTCGTGCCCGGAATGTTCTTCGCCTGCAGCGGCGACGGGGCGACGTGGTACACGTTGATCAGGTCGGCCAGCTTCTGGAGCGCTTCCACGGCTTCCGGCTGGTTCAGGCCGAGCGTCTTGCCGTCGGCCGAGAGGAAATCCCCGCCGTTGGAATAGATGAAGTTGCTGTAGAGGCCCCACCAGGTCGGCAGGTTGATGCCGAACTGCTTGATGTTCTTCGGATCGAAGCCCGTCTCGGTCGCATTGCGGCCCTTGTTGTCGATCGTCAGCCGCTTGGCGACGTCCACGAACTGGTCCCACGTCCACGCTTCCGACGGATCGGCCGGCGGCGGCTCGATGCCGGCGTCCTTGAACACGTCCTCGTTGTAGTACAGCACGAACGTTTCCGGACCCGGACCGATGCCGATCACGTTGCCGGGCTCCGCCGAATACGTGATGTTCGGCACGAGCGCGTCCATGTTGAGCTCCGTGTCTTTATCCATATAATCCTGCAGGTTCAGGAACTTGCCTTGTTCCGCGAGCGGGAACGCGATCGTGGCGGATTCCATCATGGCCACGTCCGGCTCGTCGTTGCCGGCGACCATCGTCGTCAGCTTCGTGTCGTAGTCCGCGCTGATGGCCTGGAAGTCGACCTTGATGTTCGGCTTGGCTTTCTCGATCCGGGCGATGGCGACCTTGTACGCCGCGATCTCGTCCGGGGAACCCCAGGCGGTGAGGCGAAGCGTGATCGGTTCGCCGCTGCCGGCGTTCGCCGAGCCCGCGCCGGCGTCTTCGCCCGCGCCGCCTCCGCTATTGCCGCCGTTGCTGCCGCCATTGGCTTGGGCGGCGCCGTTGTTCGAGCCGGCGTCCGACTTGGTGCAGCCGGTCAGTACGGCCGTAACCGCGAGAATCAGTACCAGAAGCAGGGAAACGAGCTTCCCTCGATTGCTTGACATAGTGCGAGCCCCTCTCTGATTGCGTCCTCATTGGCTCATAGCTGCAGTCTATGATAGTTCCATTGTAAGAGACGGACAGCGCTTTCAAAACCCGAGCATTCCTAGAATGGTGGACTAATATTGGGTGTTGCGCGGCAGCTGGATGCGCACGCGCGTCCCTTCGCCCGGCGCGGATTCGATGCGGATGCCGTAGTCGTCCCCGTAAGCCATCTTGATGCGCGAGATCGTGTTCTTGATGCCGACGGACGCCGATTCCTCGTACAGGATCGCGTCGATGCCCGCCTTGGAGATGCCCCGCCCGTTGTCGCGGATCTCGAAATACCGGCTCCCGCCCTCGGTCCAGCCGCGGATCCCGATCCGGCCGCCCGCCTCCAAGCCGCCGAAGCCGTGAAGGATGGCGTTCTCCGCGAACGGCTGGAACAGCAGCCGCGGCAGCTCCTCCTCGTAGAGCGCCGGCTCGATGTCGTACGTCACGTCGAACTTCCCCTCGAAGCGGACCGACATGATGTAGAAGTAGTTCCGCATCCACTCCAGCTCCTCCGCCAGCCGAACGGCGCCCCAATCCTTCCGCGACGTGTAATGCAGCATGTTGGACAGGCAGACGAGCATCTTGCTCAGCTCCTTCTGGCCGTGCTCGATGGCCGTCCAGTTCATGATGTTGAGCGTGTTGTACAGAAAATGCGGGTTCATCTGCATGTTGAGCGCCTGAATCTCCGCTTCCTTCTCCTTCAGCTTGATCTCGTAGTTCTCCTTGACGAGCATCGCGATGCGGTCGTTCATCCGGTTGAACCGCTGCGACAGCAGCCCGAACTCGTCGTTGCGCTTCACCTCGACGCGGGTTTGGAAATCCCCTTCGCCGACGGACCGCATCGCGCTCATCAGCCGCTTGATCGGCCCCGTGATCCGGCCCAGGATGAAGTACGCGAAGAAGAGCGCCACGGCGGTCAGCGCCAGCGCGCCGACGATCGTCGAGGTGCGGATGACCGGCACGAGGCTGCTCACGAGCGCGGACTGCGGCGTCACGACGATGGACAGCCAGCCCGTCACCTCCGAGCGGGCGAAGCAGACGATCTGATGCTTCCCGTTCAGCATGATCCGCTCCGTGCCGCTTCCCTTCGCCCGGAACGCCTCGATCCACGCCGGCGCGTACTTCTTGGTCACCTGCGACCCGTCGCTCGACGCCACGACGACGTCGTTCGGGTCGAGCACCATGTAGCTGGAGCCGGCGGGAATGCTCTGCTCGAACAGCTCGTCCATCACGGTCGACTTGTAGCTGATCGTCAGCACCGGCCGCTCGACTCCCGGCTTCAGCTTGACGAGGGTGCTGTCCTCGAGGTGCGAGAAGTTCAGGAGCCGGGTCGCCGAGAACAGGTAGCGGAAGTCGATGGAGCCGTCCTTCAGCCACGGCTGATTGAACATGCGGGTAAAGTCGTACGTCGGGTACCAGACCATTTTCCCGCCCGCGCGCAGGGCTTCCTTGTAGATCCGCGACTGCGTCGGATCGCCCTGCGGCAGCGAGAGCGACAGGCCGAAGCTGTAGTACGAGGTCCACAGCTGCACGGCGTACACGTCCTCGTTCTGGGAGAAATATTTGCTTAAAATCGCGGAGATCTGCCGGTCGGCCGCCACGAGCTCTTCTTCCCTCGAAGGATGGAGCGCGTTGAAAATCTCGTACAAATCCTTGTCCACGAACAGCGACCGGCTGTTCTGGTCGGCCATGCCCAGCTTCGTGTCGATGACGTCGTTGTTCTTCTTGACGACGGCGTACACGTTCTTCTGCGCCTGCTCCGTGACGACGTTCAGGCTCGTCCGGTAGAAGAGCGTGCTCAGCACGAGCAGCGGCAGGGCGATGAGCGTCAGATAGCTGAGGACGAGCCGCGTCCGGAACGTCATGGCGTCTCCCCGCCTTCGTTCGCCCGCGGCGCCGCGTGCTTATAGGCTTCCGGCGACAGCCCGACCTGCCGCTTGAACATCCGCGTGAAATATTTCGTATCGCGGTAGCCGCACTGCTCCGCGATCTCGTAGATGCGCAGCTGCCCCGCCAGCAGCAGCTCCTTGGCGCGGCGAATGCGCGCGTCCGTCACGTGCTCCGAGAACGACCGCCCCGTGCGGGCCTTCAGGAGCGTGCTGAAATACGACGCGTTGAAATGAAACCGCTCCGCCGCCGCCTCCAGCGTCAGATCCTCGGCGAAGCGCTCCTGAATCCAGCCGAGGCATTGGTCGACGATCAGCTCGCTGCGGCCCTGCTTCCGCTCGTGCAGCGACTTGTGCACCTCGCGGAGGCTGCCCAGCAGCAGCGCGATCAGCGCCTCGGCGCTGCGGCAGGCGGGCACGTCCGACACGGCCGTCTCGGTGACAACGCTTCCAACGCGCGGATCGATAATGTCGCGGGTCCGGCTCTTGAGCTTCATCAAGGTCAAGGCCGCGTAATCCCTCATGAGCCTCGGCTCGCACCGTCCGCCGGCCGCGAGCTCGCGGAACGCGTCCGCGCACAGCGCCTCGGCCGCCGACGGGTCCGGCTCCTGGAGCGCCTCGAAGAGCTGCTCCCCGTCGAACCGGAAGACGGGCTTCGCCGGCGGCAGCACGTCGTCGGCGTCGACGGTGCCCCGCCATTCGGCGTGGAACGCGTACGCGAGCGCCGCCTGCGCCCGGCGGTAGAGCCCCGGCGCGTCGGCCGCGGCGTCCCCGCGCGTCGGCCCGGCGTCCGGCGGCAGCGCCGCGATGCCGTGC
>NZ_JAGGDJ010000060.1 GCF_017652985.1 Paenibacillus artemisiicola | reverse complement strand
GTTTGCGTGTACAACCGGAGGTTGGACATGCAGCATTCCGCAGAAAGGATGGCTTGTTAGCTCATCGCTGACTTACTCGTTAAAACCTTTTGACAGGTCGCTCATTGTTCAGTTTTCAAGGAACAAAGTCGTTACATTCATCGTCCGGCTCATGACCGGAATTAGAATATATCATATCTCGAAACCGTTTGGCAAGCCTTAATTTCGGGCTTGTTTCGTTTTCGATCACCGTGCCGTTTCTCGTTCGTCCCGGCCGGAATTAGAATATACCATACTGTCGAACCATGTTGCAAGTTGTAAAATTTTACAGGGCAAATGACAAGATCTACCCCTGTGCCCACGGTACGACGAGCGTGACCACCGTTCCCCGGTTCGGCGCCGTATCCACGCGCAGCGTCCCTCCGACGGTTCTGGCCCGTTCGGCCATGCTGAACCTGCCGACGCCTTTGACGCTGGCGGTCGGATCGTAGCCGATCCCCCGATCCGCGATGCGCGCCACGATCTCCGTCCCGTTCGCGATCAAGGACACCTCGGCCTCCGCCGCGTCGGCGTATTTGGCGCTGTTGGTCAACGCCTCTTGAATAACGCGATAAATCACGGTTTCCGTCTGGATGCCGAGCCGTCGGTTCAAATTGCAGTCGAACGCCACTTGAATGCCGTAGTGAGCGGTAAAGTGGTCGATATACGTCCGAATGGCAGGCACGATGCCTAAATCGTCGAGCACGGACGGACGCAGCTCCCAGGCCAAGCCCCGTACCTCTTCGATGATGCCCGCCACCTGGCCGCGAATGAACCGAAGTTCGTCCGTCTCCCGCCCCGGCGCCGACATGACGCGGTCCAACTGAATGAGCAGCGAAAACAAGCTTTGGCCGATACCGTCGTGGAGTTCGCGGGAAAATTTCCGCCGTTCGTCCTCTTGAATCGTCATCATCATGGACAGCGTCTCCTGCAGTTCTTCCTCGACCCGCTTCAGCCGGGTCACCTCGTTGCGGATGGCCAAGTATTGGTAGGGCATGCCGTCATCGCCGAGAAACGGCACGATCGTCGTATTCACCCAATACTCGCTTCCGTCCTTGGCGCGGTTCTTGATCTCGCCCGCCCAGACCCGGCCCGACGCGATCGTCTTCCACAGTTGGGCCATGAACGCCTTGCCGTGATAACCGGAATTGATGATGCGATGATCTTGCCCCAGAAGCTCCTCGCGTTCGTACTTGGAAATTTCGCAGAATTTATCGTTTACGTACTGAATCTTTCCTCTGGCGTCGGTCATGGCGACGATCGACGATTCATCCAGCGCGAACTTCACGTCCGCGAGCTGCTTCAACGACTGCTTCACGTCGTCGCGAAACCGTTCGTCGCCGATCCGCGCGTCCAATTGCTTCATCAGATGGCCGACATGCTCGGCGATCAGGCTCGTTCCCGGAGGATGCGGCTCGTTATTCAAATTGCAGCAGCCCCTTCTTCGCCGCGTATTTGATCAGCTCCGGACGGGATTTGAGCCCGAGCTTATCCATGACGTTGCTCTTGTGGGTCTCGACGGTCTTGACGCTGATGACCAGCCGCTCGGCGATTTCTTTGTTGGCGTACCCTTTGGCCGTCAGGGCAAGCACTTCCTTCTCCCGCTCCGACAGCGTCCCGAACACATCCGCGCTTTCGCCGCGCTTCATCCGTTCCGCGTATTCGTGCATGAGCCGTTTCGTTGCCGTCGGATACAGGTAGGCGTCCCCCTTCGCGACCGTGCGGATGGCGGCGAGCAGTTCCTCCTGCGGAGCGCTCTTCAGCACGTAACCGGCCGCGCCCGCATGGATCGCCCGGAACAAATACTCGTCGTCGTCATGCATCGTGAGGATCAAAATCGCCGCTTCCGGCCATGCGCGCTTCAGCTCCGCCGCCGCCGTAAGGCCGTCCTTGCCGTGCGGCATGCTGAGATCCATGAGCACGACGCCCGGCCGGTGCTCGAGGGCGGACTTGATGCCCTCGTCACCGTCGGCTGCCTCCGCGACGACCTCGATGTCTCCCTTGCTGCTCAGCAGCATCCGCAAGCCGGAACGAACCATGGCGTGATCGTCCACGATGACGATCGTGATCATCGGCCTAACCCCCGCTTCTGGTGAATTCCCTTTCATCATAACGCGCCGTCGCCGACCATTTCAATAAAACGGGGAATCAGCGGCGCGATCCACTCCGCGTCCGCTTCAGCGTAGGGAAGGCCGTGCCGCCTGCCGAAAAGCATAACGCCCGCCGGAGCGCAGCTTCCGTCGAATACCGGGAAGGCGATGCCGGAGAGCAGCCTCTCCGCCAGCATGACCGGACACGCGGCCAGCCATTCGGCGTTGTCGGCCGCGTTCGCCCGGCAAACCGCGCCGTGCCGCAGCGCCATGCCGCCGAGGCCGATTCCGGGCATGAGCCGCATCAGCTCGAGCCGGCTCCCCCTGCCGCCGGCGATAAGCGCCCATTTCATGCCGCGACGGCCCTCCTCCGGCAGTGCCAAGGCGGCAAAGTCGCTCCCGCTTCGGAAGCAAAGCCAGGCGAGTTCCCGCGTAACGCGCGCATCCGTCGTCGAAAGCTTCAATATGCCGCCTCCTCCCTTGTATAAATGGATGACCGGTGCCTTCCATCGGCCGAAAGATGCTCCTTGCTCCTGCCGCCCAAAGCTTACGTGGACGATTACATGCGGCATACCGCTTTCGGGCAATTCTCGCAGTGGCAGACGGCCCGCAAGTAGGCTACATCCTTAATGATAATGCAGCCCTCCTGGGTATCGATGGCGCCCGCTTTCTTCAGGTCGCCGAGCATCCGGTTCACGCTTTCGCGCGTCGCCCCGATCATATCCGCCATTGCGGCATGGCTGAGCTTGACGTCGAGGAACAACCCGCCCTTCTTGTCTACCCCGCAGGTATTGCCGAGCCGAATCAGCAAGGAGCAAAGCGCGCCGGATTTCCCGAACATGATCAAATCGCGAAGCTTCGTCTGCGTGAGACGCTGCATCAAGCCCATCCAGCGCACGAGCTCGATCGCCAGGTCGCCGTGCAGCCGCAGCCTCGCTTCGAGCTCCGCGCGCCGGATGACGCCGACCTTCGCGTCCTCGACGGCTTCCGCGGCGAAGGCGTGAACCGAATCCGGGAACGGATCCAGCTGGCCGAGCAAATCGCCTTCCCGATGCAAATAAAGCGTCAGCGTCCGGCCGCTGTCGGACGACTTGACGGTTCGGATTTTCCCCCGCATGACGTAAAACAGTTCTTCCGTCCTGTCGCCTTCCCGAAATAAACTGCCGCCTTTCCCGACATGCCTGACCTGCATCGCGCCCGCAAGAAGCGCCAAGCTTCCCTCCGACAACGCCGGAATCGCGTTCTCCCCGTATCCTGCCGCAGTCCCCGTCTCCATGATCCATTCCCCTTCCGATCGGCTGTTAGGTCTATCATAACCTGCCGCTCTGAAAGGTCACCATCGGGGGATGCCCCGATCTTTCGCGCGTCGAGTCCCTTACGAATGCAGGGAAAACTTCGGTAACGACCCTAGGTTCGAGATCCAGGGCGAGGGAGGCAATCAACGGAATTCCGGCGAATCAGCGGAGACGCTCATCGCGCGCGATCCGGTTCCGTTCCGGCGCGCGGCACGTCAGACGTCGCGCCCCATTACTATCCGTGACCGCCGACATCCGCGGAATCGCCGTCCTCCCGTTCCCGGGCCTGTTCCTTCGCATCGACTTTGCAGTCCTCGCAGATCCAGCTCGTTCCGGTTTCTCCGCTGCCGCCCGGATTCGTTTTGCTGCATTCCTTGCACGTAATCACGCCGCTTCGCCTCCTTCCGACGCTTCTGCCCCGAAACGCGCTTCACTCTTCCGTTCGACGCCCCCGAGCCTAAGAAAACAAATAATCCATATCCGTCAAAATAGCGTCGATCGGCGGAAAAAGCAGCGCCTTCAAAATGTAGCAGCCTTGCGTCAGCTGAACCGCCGCGGACTTAAGCGTCCCCTCCGGCTTGCCGCCTCGTTCAACGGACAGCCGAAGCATGGGATCGAGCAAGTCTCCGCTTTGCTCCATGAACGCGGTCACAATCGCCGCCGTCCCGTATTTCCGGTCGTGCTTCACCTCCGTCGCTGCCTGCCGGCCGATCGGCGTCCCGATCGGCCGGTTCTTCCTGTCCTTCGTTATTTGACGATCAGTACGGGCACGGAGGTGTGGCAAACGACATGATGACTGACGCTGCCGAACATCATTTCCCGGATCTTGCCGAGTCCCCGGCTCCCCATGACGATCAGATCGACGCGATACTCGCGGGCGTACGCCGCGATCTCATGCGCCGGATCCCCGTGCAGCACGACGGCTTCCCCGAACGCAAGCGCGCCTGCCGCCTCGTTCATGCGGCGTTCGATCGCCGCGTTCCGTTCCTCCAGCCACTTGAAGTAGGCGTCCGGCGGCGCAACCGCCACGCCTCCGACCTGACGCGGCGCGGCCGAGACCGCGTGCACGACGCTCAGCTTCGTTCCCGCTCCTTCCCCGATCAGGCCGATCGCCTGCCGCAGCGCGCGTTCCGCCGGTTCGGATCCGTCGTACGCGGCCAGAATATGCCGATACAGCATGGTTATCCCTCCTTGCGAATGAGGCGCCGCCTCAGTGAGGCAGCACGTGTCCGTTGACGCCGTTTTTCTCCCCGCGATGTTTCAGCCGTCTTGCTGTCCGCCAGCCTTTGCCGATCAGCGGCAGCAGATAACGGTCAAGGCCGAACCGTCCGGCGTTCGTCCCCGCCGTGAACACGACGAACCCCAGCAGCAGCATCCACGGATTCGTGCTTACCGTGCCGGCGAAGAGGAACATGAAGTTCAGCATCAGGCCGAAGAACGCGGCCGTCAGCGTGAGTCCCCCCAGCATGAGCCCGATCCCGATCAGCGTCTCCCCGAGCGGAATCAGGACGTTAATGAGCTTCACGTTCGGCAGAGCGACATGCGCGATGAAATCGGTATACGTCGGATAAACGGCCGCGTTCGTCGCGTGATCGGCGACCGGGTTCTCGGCCGCGCCTTTCAAGAAACCCGCCGCGTCGAAGCCGCCCGTCAGTTTATGCCAGCCGGCGTCGAGCCACTGCCACCCGACATAGAGCCGGACCAGCGTCGCCAATGCCGCCGCCCACACGTTGTTCTTCCACCATTTCATGACCATGACCGGTCATCTCCCTTCGGTGCTCCGGTTAATCGGAACACCTTTAGTATGCTTGAATTCGCGTACCGCCGATGTGAGTTATCTCACAGTTTGGAGCCTATTTTCGCTTGCTCGTTCGTTCGCCGCCCCGCTAGGCGTACCACGACTCCGGATCCGCGGCCAACCGCTCGGCGGACGGCGCGAACAGCCGGCGCTCCTTCTCCAGGCATTCGCCCGCCAGGAGCAGCCCTTGCCGCAGCGACCCGGCCATCGTCCGCGCGCATCGTGCCGAAACGGGGACCCGAGCGGCATCGACCTGACGAAGGAATGCGAGCACATGCGCCTTGGCCGCCAGATACAGCTCGTTCAACACCAAGGATGCGAAATGAACGGACGGCGCCGTTTCTTCCGGCCCCACGTATGCCTCGAGCTCCGGTACGATTCGGATCTCCAAGCCGATATGCGTCTCCGCCAGCTGTAAAAAAACCCGCGGCCTGCCGCTGCAGCTCCCGCAGCCGTCCGCATTCGTCCTCCCGGCCCCCGTCCACGAAATCTCGAGATAGCCGCATCAATTCGCTCCGCCTCGCGGCCAGCTCCCGGGAGCCGCACTCCCAATCGTCAAATGCTTGAGGCATTTCCTCCGCCTTCCCCATCGAAAGCATGCGTCCCGTCTGTACGACATCGGTATCCATCATCGTTGTTTCGCTCCTCTCCGGATTTCACGCCTTCATTCTAGCTAAGCTTCGCGCGGCCGTATGTGAAATAAATCACATAAAATAAAAAAAGCCGGCTTCCGAGGGTCGGGCATCTCCCGTGCCGCGAATCCGACATGCATGCAAGAAGACACGTCCCCGGTCCGGGACATGTCTTCTTCTTGAAGTTTGCGGCCGCGCAGCCCTCGTTATGCGGCTTTATCGTCGACCGCCTGCTCTTGAAGCAGGCGCGTTTGTTTCCATTTGCGAAGCAGCACGCCATGAGACGGCGAGAACAGCAAGGCGGTCAAAAAGAAGAACCCGGCGACGCTGATCATGCTTCCCGCGATCGAGGCGTCCAAGAACCGCGCGACGTAATAGCCGATGGCGGAGCTGGAGCAGCCGATCGCGACGCTGTAGACGATCATGCGGCTTAAGCGCTCCGTCAGCAGATAGGCCGTGGCCGGCGGAACAACGAGCATGCCGACGACCAGGATCGCCCCGACGCTTTCGAAGGAAGCCACTGTGCTGACGGACACGAGCCCCATCAGCAAATAATGGAACAACGCGACCGGAATGCCGACAGCCGCGGCCATGGCAGGATCGAACGAGCATAGTTTGAACTGCTTGTAGAAGACCGTCACCGTGCCAAGGCAGAGCAGCAAGGCCGCTCCCACGCCCCATACCGCCTTCGGCCCGATGTCGACGCCCGCGAGTTGAAGCGTATTCCACGGGACATAGGCGATCTCCCCGTAGAGCACGCAGTCGAGATCGAGATCGATATGCCGCGTGTACATGCTGACCAGCACGACGCCGACGGCAAACAAGGCGGTAAAGACGACGCCGATCGACGCGTCCGATTGAACGCCGCTTTGATGGAACAACTGAATCAGAAAAACGGTCGCGAGCCCGATCACCGCCGCGCCGAGCAGCATGAACAACGAATCCCTCGAACCGCTAATCAGAAAGGCGATGACGATGCCCGGCAGCACGGAATGGCTGATCGCGTCACCGACCATCGCCATTTTCCGAAGAACCAGAAAACAGCCCACGATGCCGCATGCGCTTGCGACGAGCGCGCCCGTCAAGATGATCCAAAAGGTGCTCACAGGGATTCCTCCCTCCTTTCCAGCTGCGGGAGGGCTTGCTCCCGCCTGACTTTGCCGCGCAGCGCGGCCTGCCGCAGCCGTTTCGCCAGCACGCCACGGCGAGGAGCGGCAACGACCGAGACGATGAAGAGGACCGTGGCGGCCAGGACGGTCAGCGGGCCCGTCGGCAGATTATTGCCGCTCGCGCTGGCGAACGTCCCGACCATCCCGCTGAGCGCACCGAACGCGCCGGCCAGGACGACCATCACGCCCAGCTTCTCCGTCCAATAGCGGGCGGACACGGCCGGCGTGATCAAGAGAGCGGCCATGAGCACGACGCCGACGGCTTGAATCCCAACGACGACGGCCACGACGATCAGAAACATGATGAGCTGATCCATGAACGCCACGGGGTAGCCGAGGCCGCGGGCGAAGCCGACGTCGAAGCTGAGCAGCTTGAATTCTTTGAACAGCAAGGCGCATATCCCGACCAACACGACGGAGATTATCGCCATGATGACCACATCGGCATGAACCATGGACGCCGCTTGCCCGAACAGGAACTTATCCAGGCCGCTCTGGTTTCCGTTGCCGCTGTGCTGAATCCGGGTAAGCAGCACGATGCCGAAGCCGAAGAACACCGTGAGCACGATTGCCAGCGCCGCATCCTGCTTAATGCGGGTAGCGCGGGTAATGTAGCCAATGCCGAAGGTGGCGATGATGCCCGCGGCCGCCGCCCCGATCAGAAACAGCACGATCGATTTCGACCCGCTCAGCATGAAGGCAATGCAGATGCCGGGAAGCGCCGCGTGCGCCAGGGCGTCGCCCATGAGCGCTTGCTTGCGCAGGTAAGCGAAGCTTCCGATCACTCCGCTGCTCAAGCCGAGCAGCATGGATCCGAACAATATCCACTGCGCGTTCGGGTCCGAAAGCAGGTCCAGCCATTCGAACACTCGCCTCACCTCCCGTCCGTTAATGCCGCCGTCGCATGATCGCGATCCAAGAGCGTCAATCGCCCGCCGTACGTTTCCTGCAGCTTATCCGCCGTGAACGTCCGCTCCGTCGGCCCGAAATCGATGAGCCGCACGTTCAGCAGCATCACCCAGTCGAAATATTCCTTGACAGTCGCCAGATCGTGATGGACGACCAGCACCGTCTTCCCTTGCGTTTTCAATTCGTTCAGCAGCGTGATGATCGCTTTCTCCGTCGCCGCGTCGACGCCGACGAACGGTTCGTCCATGAAGTAGAGCTTGGCGTCCTGGGCGAGCGCCCGAGCGAGGAAAATCCGCTGCTGCTGGCCGCCGGAAAGCTGACTGATCTGCCGGTCGGCATACTCCGCCATCCCGACCTTCGCCAGGCAGTCCATTGCGATCCGCTTCTCGGCGGCGCCGGGTCGCCTGAACCAGCCGAGGTGTCCGTAGCGGCCCATCGTCACGACGTCGAGCGCGTTCGTCGGAAAATCCCAATCCACGGATTCCCGCTGCGGCACGTAACCGACCAATCTGCGCTGGTCGCGGTACGGTTTGCCGTAAATCGATACGTCCCCGGACAATTTCGGGATTAGACCCAGCGCCGCTTTGATCAGCGTCGATTTGCCGGCTCCGTTCGGGCCGACGATACCGATCAGCTTGCCTTCCGGCGCTTGGAACGACACGCCGCGCAGCACGGGCTTTTTCTGATACGCGACCGACAAGTCGTTCACGGTTAACGGGGTTGCCTTCATCGTGTTCATCGCTCCTTTATCCGATTATTTCAAGGCGTTCACGATGGTTTCCGCGTTGTGCCGGACCATCCCGATATACGTCCCCTCCGGGGTCCCTTCTTCGCCCATCGCGTCGGAATACAGCTCCCCGCCGATTTTCAGCTCATGGCCTTTTTCCTTGGCGCCCTGAATGACCGCGTCGATCGCCCTGCGCGGGACGCTGGATTCGATGAATACGGCTTTGATGTCATGCGCGATCAGAAAATCCCGCAGGTCCGCGACGTCTTTGGCGCCCGCTTCGGAAGCGGTGCTGATGCCCTGCAGGCCCATAACCCGCATCCCGTACGCGTCCCCGAAGTACCCGAACGCGTCATGCGCCGTGACCAGGACGCGGCTGCGTTCCGGCAACGTCCGTATGCGCTCGGCCACTTCCGCGTCAAGCTCCCGCAGCTGCCGCAAATAGGCGTCCGCGTTGGCGCGGTAAGCGTCCGCATGCCCCGGATCGTGCTCAGCCAGCGTATCCCGTATCGTTTCCGTCACCGTCATCCAATGCTTCACGTTGAACCAAATATGCGGATCGTATTCCGTTGCCATCGCCGCTCCGGACCGAAGCGCGGCGCGATCGATGTCGTCCGAGACGGCGACCGTCGTTTTCTTCTGTGCCATCTTCTCGAAAATGTCGACCATCTTGCCCTCCAGGTGCAGTCCGTTGTACAAGATGACGTCGGCCCGCTCGAGCTTGCCGATGTCGCCTTCGGACGCTTTGTACAGATGCGGATCGACCCCCGATTTCATCAGGCCCGTCACGTCGACTCGCTCTCCGCCGACCTGCTTGGCGACATCGGCGATCATGCCGATCGTCGTGGTGACCTTGATTTTGCCCTCGTCTCCCGCCTCGCCGTTCTCGCGGCTGCCGCAAGCGGCGAGCAGCGTGAGGCTAACGAGAAGCAGCAGCGCGACGAATGATCGCGGATTGGCGCGGAGCAATCGCGAACGATTCATAATCGTTGTCGTTGACATGGACGTTCTTCCCCCTTTTCTTGTCGTAAAACGACGGCTCGAACCAGACGACGAAGGGCTTTTCGGTTTTTCCCCTGTCTTTCCTTCAACTAATAAAGTTTCCCTAGGGAAACTTTTGGGACAAAAAAAAGCAGCCCTTCATTAAATTTACATCAACACTTTTTCCCTTGCAACAAAATTTTTACCTAGGGAAACTTTCGGGCGCTTCCTTGCCATTCGCTTCCGGTACCGACGATCAGTACCGCCGCTGCTTCGCCGTGTCCCTATCTATGATATTCGCCTTCGCGGCCGCGCTTGCCTGTACGCGCCGAAAATAAACGGGACCGCGCTTTCGGGAAGGACGGCGTCTGGCTGGTCTCCCTGGCGGCCCTCGCCTCAACGCAATAAGAAAGGCGCCCGTTCTCCGGTAAGTCCGGAAATCGGTCGCCCATTGGCGAGTTCGCCGCTAAATATAATACTCGATGTACGCTTCGCTGCTGTATTTCTCTCGGGCGTTTCGGCGGATGAGCCAAATCGCCAGCGTAACCGCGCTTAAGAGCCCGATCAATCCGTACGACGCTTGGAACGCATAGAAGTTGACCGGCTCCTGGCTCGCCGGCAGGATACGGAGCGCCGACTGGTACAGCATGCCGCTCAGCGTAATGCCCATCCCCATGCCCATCGTGCGGCTCATGTTGAGCGTCGCGCCGGCGACCCCGAGACGATCGGCCGGCACGTTGCCCATGACCTGGCTGTTGTTCGGCGGCGTAAACATGCCCATGCCGCAGCCCGTTAACCACAAGCCGAGCAGCAATAACGCGGTTTCGCCGCCGCCGTGAATGAGCGCGAGCAGCCCGCTTCCGAGCAGCAGCAGCGCCGTTCCGCCGATCGCGGGCACCCGGACGCCGAACCGGTCGGCCAGGTAACCGGAAATCGGCGTGCAGATCGTCATGCCGATCGGAACCAGCGACAAGTACAACCCCGCGGTAACCGCGTCCAGCCGAAACCCCGTTTCCATTAGGAACGGACTGAGCAGCAGCACTCCGTACATGACCGTGAACGACAGGAAGCTCGTCAGATTGCCGTAGCGGAATATCTTGTTTCGGAACAACGACAAATCCATTAACGGCGTGTACGACCGCTGCTCTTCGCGAACGAAGGACGCCAGCGCGAGCATCGCCGTGAAGACGCAGAGCAGAATGAACGGGGATGTCCAGCCCTGCGCCAAGCCGCTGTTCAAGACGTACACCATCATGATGAGCGCCGGCAGCAGGAAGACGAGTCCCCAGTAATCGAAGCTTTCCTTCCGTCTGCCCGTATCCCGCGGAAGCAGCAGCACGGCCAAAATCGTGCCCGCGATGCCGATCGGCACGTTCACGTAGAAGAGCCAGCGCCAATCGCCCAGCGACAGCAGCGCGCCGCCGATCACCGGCCCGAGGCTGAGCCCGATTCCCTGCGCGCTCGCCTGAATCCCGATCGCCTTGCCCCGGTGCGCCGCGGGCGTCGCCGCCGTGATGATCGAGACGCTGTTGGCTTGAAGCATTGCCGCCCCGATCGCTTGGAAGATCCGCGCGACCAACAATCCGGCGAAGCCCGGAGCCACGCCGCAGGCGACGGAGCTGACGAGGAACACGAAAAATCCCGTGGCATACATCCAGCGACGGCCGAACATGTCGGCCAATCTGCCGAACGGAATGACGAGGGACGATAAGGTCAGCAAGTAGACCAGGCTGATCCATTCGGCCTTCGCCATGCCGATGCCGAATTGGCGCATCAGCGACGGCAGCGCCAAGTTGATGATGCTGGCGTCGAGCGCCGCCATGAAGGCTCCGATGCACACCGTCGACACGACCAGCCAATGATACCCGCTCCGGCTCGTGATCCGCTCGGGGGGCGAGTAGTCCCACAGATGCGAGAGCTGCGACATCCTTTTCAACCTCCTTGTCGGTAATCCTGTTTTCCAATGAACGTAAGAGCGTTCCGCGTCGGCTGCCGCTCGTCCTCATGACAATAAGCCGCGGTCTGTCCCCGTGAATCTAAAGGACGGACGAAGCGGCTCCTCCGGAGGACGAGCGACTGATGATTCCAGTATACCAGAGAATGGCGGACCGATGGACATGACAGGCCATGTAATCATTGACACTTTCGCAACGATTCGCCGATCTTGGCGCGTTGGCGATCCGGCGTGGCGAACCTGAGCCGCTTCCGCGAACCGAAAGCAGCCGTGCGTCCAAACGAACCGCTTCAAAAAAAGCGGATCGGGGAGCCGTCTCCCCGATCCGTCTTCCGGCGTTCAATCAGCCGGCGTTCTTAACGTTCTTTCTTTCCTGACGATGGTTTGTTCGTAGCGCACGATTTTATCGTCGAGGCGAAGCAGCGTGCCCGTCATGTCTTCGATTTTGGCCGCAAGCCGGCCGCGCTGTTCCATGAGCAGCTCTTTCCGCGTCTCGAGCGTATCGTCGCCTTGTTGAAACAGCGTCACGTACTCGATGAGCGCCTCGACCGGAAGTCCCGCGCTTTGGCGCATGCATTTGATAAAATCGACCCACTTCACGTCTTCCTCCGTATACGCGCGGATACCGCTTTTGTTCCGGTTCACGGGAGGAATCAGCCCGATGCGCTCATAATAACGCAGCGTATCCTGCGACAGGCCGAACCGCTCGCTCACTTCCGCAATGGTCATCGCCATTTTGGGGGCACCTCCTTTCTATTTCCGCTTGCAGCGATCCGTCTGTCCTTACAGCGCGCCTACCACGGCATGGGGCACATACGGCTCCTCCAAGGACGCGACCTCGTCCGGCGCGAGCTTGACCTCCAGCGCGGAGACCGCGACTTCAAGCTGGGCTTCTTTCGTGGCGCCGATGATCGGCGCGGCGACCGGCTGCTTTTGCAGCAGCCAGGCAAGCGCGACCTGCGCGCGGGAGACGCCCCGCTGCTCCGCGATCGCCGCGACCCGTTCCACGATCGCGCGATCCGCTTCGGCGAACGCGTCGTATTTCGACTTCTGCACCTGATCGGTTTCGGAACGGTGCGTCGCGTCCGACCGATCGCGCGTCAACCGGCCGGAAGCGAGCGGGCTGTACGGAATGACGCCGATCTTCTCCGCCTTGCACAGCGGCAGCATTTCCCGTTCTTCTTCGCGGTAGATCAGATTCAGATGGTTTTGCATCGAGACGAATCGGGTCCAGCCGTGCGTCTCCGCCACGTGCAGCGCTTTTAGAAACTGCCACGCGTACATGGCGGAAGCGCCGATGTAGCGAGCTTTGCCGGCCTTTACCACGTCATGCAGCGCTTCCATCGTCTCTTCGATCGGCGTGCGGTAATCCCAGCGGTGAATCTGGTACAAATCCACGTAATCGGTACCCAAACGCTTCAGACTCTTGTCGATTTCGCTCAGAATCGCCTTGCGGGAAAGCCCGGCTCCGTTCGGACCTTCATGCATCCGGAAGTGCACCTTGGTCGCGATGACCACTTCGTCCCGATTCGCGTAATCCTTCAGCGCGCGGCCGAGGTATTCCTCGCTTGTCCCCGCCGAGTACACGTTGGCCGTATCGAAGAAATTGATGCCGAGCTCCAGCGCCTTCTTGATCACCAGCCGGCTCTGCTCCTCGTCCCGTACCCACGGATGCGTCCATCGCGCCGCATCGCCGAAGCCCATGCATCCCAGACAAATCCGCGACACGTCCATCCCGGTATGACCCAATTTGACATATTCCATCGCACGATCCACTCCTTTGCGTTGTTCGCCGCTTTCCATCAAAGAGTGTACCTCTTGGAGCTAACTCCAAGTCAACTGTCGGCAAAAAGAAAAAACCGGTGCACAAAAAGACTAAAACAAGCCGTCCTCATCAATAGGACGGCCCGTTCAGGCAGCTATGGTGGCTATATGCGATGCTAGATGAGGCTGCGCAATATCAGCTAACGGGCATGTTCCTTCATGCCGCGAATCATTAACCTACTCCACCGTTACGCTTTTCGCCAAATTCCGCGGTTTATCCACGTCGTTGCCCCGCGCGAGCGAAGCATAGTAAGCGATCAGCTGCAGCGGCACGACGGACAGCGCCGGCGCCAGTATCGGCAGCGTCTTCGGGATGGAGAAGAGCTCGTCGACGGATTTGCCGACCTCTTCTTCATGCCCGGCGTTCACGAGCGCGAGCACGTGCGCGCCGCGGGCTTTCACTTCCTTGATGTTGCTCAGCGTCTTCTCGTACAGGCCTTCCTGCGTGATGACCGAGATGACCGGAATGTCTTCCTCGATCAGCGCCAGCGTGCCGTGCTTCAGCTCCCCGGCCGGGTACGCTTCGGAGTGGATATACGAGATTTCCTTCAGCTTCAGCGAACCTTCCTGCGCCACCGCGAAGTCGACGCCGCGCCCGATGAAGAACAAGTTGTTATGCTTCGCGACGGATTCCGCGATTTGCTTCAGCACGTCCGCGCTGTCCAGGATGCGCTCCACCTGCTCCGGCAGCTCGTTCATCGCCATCAGCACGTCGGTCACGTAAGCCTCGTCGCGCGTCCCGACGTTCTGCGCCAGGTACAGACCCAGCAGATAGAACGCGATCAGCTGGGAGGTGTACGCCTTGGTCGAAGCAACGGCGATCTCCGGTCCCGCCTGCGTAATGATAACATCGTCCGCTTCGCGGGCGACCGAGCTGCCGACCACGTTTGTGATCGCCAGGACGCGCGCGCCGTGGCGCTTCGCTTCGCGCAATGCCGCGAGCGTATCCGCCGTCTCGCCGGATTGGCTGACGACGATCACGAGCGTATCCGGCGTGATGATCGGCGAACGGTACCGGTACTCGGATGCCACGTCCGTCTCGACCGGGATGCGGGCCAGGTCCTCGATGACCGTTTTGCCGACGAGCCCGGCATGGAACGCCGTGCCGCAAGCGACGATATGCACCTTGCGGATGCCGCGGATTTGTTCGGCCGTCATGCCGATCTCCTTTAGCTCGACGGAACGTCCGTCATCGGAGATGCGCCCCATCATCGTATTGCGGTAGGCTTTCGGCTGTTCGAAAATTTCCTTCAGCATGAAATGATCGAATCCCGCTTTTTCCGCCGTTTCCAAGTCCCAGTCGACATGGAATATTTCCTTGGAAATAAATTCGCCGTCAATCGTCATCAATTCGACGCCGTTTTGCGTCAAAATTGCCATCTCGCCGTCGTTCAGAATATACACGTCGCGCGTATGCTCCAGAATGGCCGGGATGTCGGAACCGATGAAGTTTTCGCCTTTCCCGACGCCGATGACGAGCGGGCTCGCAAACCGTACCGCGACGAGACGGTCCGGTTCGAACTCCGTCAGGACGCCAAGCGCGAACGCGCCGCGCATCCGTTTCACCGCTCGCTGCACGGCTTTCACGATGTCGCCGTCGTATTCGTCCGCCACCAGGTGAGAAATGACTTCCGTGTCCGTCTCCGATACGAACTTGCAGCCTTTGGCGATCAGTTCTTCCTTCAAGTCGAGGTAGTTCTCGATAATGCCGTTATGCACGACGGAAAACTTATGCGAGTTGTCGGTATGCGGATGAGAGTTCACGTCCGATGGCTTGCCGTGCGTCGCCCAGCGCGTATGCCCGATGCCGACCGAGCCCGCGAGCGGCTGTCCGCCCAGCTTTTCCTCCAGATTCGCCAGACGGCCGATCGACTTGCGCACTTCCAGGCCGTTCTTCGTGAAGACGGCGATGCCCGCGGAGTCGTAGCCGCGATACTCCAGCTTCTTCAAGCCCTCGATCAAAATATCCTGCGAATCCCGTTTTCCGATGTATCCTACGATTCCACACATATGAATAGACCTCCGTTATCGATAGTTCCCGCTCGAACGGATGCCTTTGAATACCTGTCAAAGCATGGCGGCGCAAAGCCGCCCTATTCGCCGGCATCGTCCCCGCAAAGATATTTTGACAATAAGAAATAAAACGCAGACCGCTTGGGAAAAAACAACGGCTGCGGCGTCGAGATACGATCGGTCTCCGCTTCGGGAGCATCGCCGTCGGTCGTATCGACATTTCCGATAAATGCACAGCAGAAAACAAACAGCGCTGCGGGCTGTCGTCCTTTCCTGCCGGCTTGCTGCACATGTACGTTCGCGCACACACGGCCTCCGTTGCCGCCGTCGCTTCAATACCTTCGTTTAGAGCATCCTGCCGATCTTTTGTCAGTCCGGTCACCCCGACTATTTGAGAATCGGCTTACGGTCGAATGCGATACCGGGAGGTCCCCGCCGAACATTCCGAACACCTCCACCTCGTCAGCTTGCCGCTCTTACGGCCGATGCTTGATCCGCGCGGTCCCTTCCGTAAGGACCCGCGCAGCAGCCGTAATACGCGCGCAAGCTCTGGCGCTTAACTTCCGACAACCTCGATCCTCGCTTTCCTGCTGGAATGTCACTACTTACTATATGCATTTTGCGGTAAAGGTGCAACCCAATCTTTGGGTAAACGTTTACAAAACGCGGCGCCGCGCCGCATGGGAATGATTGGTAACCATCCCGTCGCCAAATAAATAAGCAACCCCGGGTGCGGCGTTCGCACCTTTAGGGTTGCCCGATCGGCAGGCCGCTTATACCGCGCCCAGTTCCTTGCGAACCGTGTCCACGATACGCGCAACGTACGCTTCGACCTGCTCCTTCTCCGGCCCTTCGGCCATGACGCGAATTAGCGACTCCGTACCGGACGGACGCACCAGCACGCGGCCGTTATCGCCAAGCTCCGCTTCCACCTCGGCAATGGCCGCGGCAATGCCCGGATTGCTCTTATAGGCGGTTTTGTCCGTGACGCGCACGTTGACCAGCACCTGCGGGAATTTGCGCATCAGCGTCTTCAGCTCGCCCAGCTTTTTGCCGGCGGCCACGAGCGTATCGGTCAGCTGTAGCGCCGTCAGGATGCCGTCGCCCGTCGTGTTGTAATCGAGGAAAATGACATGCCCCGACTGTTCGCCGCCCAAGTTATAGCCGCCGCGTCGCATTTCCTCCATGACGTAACGGTCCCCGACCGCCGTCTGCGCCGTGTTCAGGCCAAGCTTCTTCGCCGCTTTGAAGAAGCCGATGTTGCTCATGACCGTCGTCACGACCGTGTCGTGCTTCAGCTTGCCGGCCCGCTTCATCGCCTCGCCGCAGATGCACAGGATAAAGTCGCCGTCGACTTCGTCGCCGTTCTCGTCGATCGCGATCAGCCGGTCCGCGTCGCCGTCGAAGGACAGGCCGAGATCCGCCCCGTGCTTCAGCACCTCTTCGCGCAAATGCTCCGGATGCGTCGAGCCGACGCCGTCGTTGATGTTCAGGCCGTTCGGCTCCGCGCCGACCGTGATGACCTCGGCGCCGAGCTCGCGGAAGACCGTCGGCGCGATGCTGTGCGCCGAACCGTTCGCGCAGTCGAGCACGATCTTGAGGCCGGCGAACGAATGCGTCACCGTCGTCTTCAAGAAATCCATGAACACCCGCTTCGCCGTCTCGTCGACCGTCACCGTTCCGATGTCGCCGCCTTCCGGCCGCGGCAGTTCGTCCGTCTCCGCGTCCATCAGGCGCTCGATTTCGTTCTCCGTCTCGTCCGACAGCTTGAACCCGTCGCCGCCGAAATATTTAATGCCGTTGTCTTCGACCGGATTATGCGATGCCGAGATCATGACGCCAGCATCGGCTCCCAGGACGCGCGTCAAATACGCCACCGCCGGCGTCGACACGACGCCGAGGCGCACGACGCTCGCGCCGATGGACAGCAGGCCCGCGATCAGCGACGCCTCCAGCATCGGGCCAGAAATCCGCGTATCGAGGCCGATGACGACCTTCGGCTTCTCGGCCTGGCCGGCTAATACATAGCCGCCGCAACGGCCGATTTTATAAGCAAGCTCCGGGGTCAACTCCCGGTTGGCGACACCGCGGACTCCGTCAGTTCCAAAATATTTTCCCATGTGTATAAGTTCCCCTTTTGCTTATGGATTTCCGTTTGCCGGTTTCTCGTCCGGCGTTATCTCTCGCGCCGCGTTCCCCGTACCGTCGCCGGCGTCGTTATCGGGCGGCGGCGTATCGGCCGGCGCGTCCTTCCCCGTATCGTTCGCGCCGCCGGAGTCGGCGTTGCCCGTGCCCGTGGACGGATCCGCGTTCGCGTCCGTGCCCGTATCGGTCGCGGGCTGCCCGGAAGCCGGCGTGCTTCCGTCCGTTTGCGCGCCGCCTGGCGGCGCGACCGTGCCGTCCGTGATCGTCACGGTGACGCTAAGCGGCGATCCGGCCTGACCGATAAATCGCGGCACGTGCATATCCAGCGGCACGACGTGGCTGCCCGGTCCGAGCCCGCTCAAATCCGCGACCAGCTGCACATCCTTTGCGCCTACCTGTGCCAGCATATTCGGAGCGCCCGCAATCGTTGCATCGACGTTCGCGGTCTCCGGCAGCGTCACCTTGGCCTTCAGCCCGTCCGACAACCCGATGATGGTGACCGGCAGCTTCGGAATCAGCTTGGTTTGCGCGGTCACGATCGTATACTCGAACGTCACCTTCGCCGGATCGACGCTCGCGACGTCTTTGCCGGGTTTGACGTCGAGCTCCATCGTACCCGATTGTTTCAATTGCGACAAGTCGATCGTCAGGGCATCGTAGAACTCGTACTTGTCGATGACGTCCTGCGGTCCGTAGATCGTGACGGCATCGACGCTCTGCTTGAACGTCGACACCGCGAGCCCCTCCGACAGATTTCCCGTGAAGTTCACCTGCAGCGGCAGCTTCTTGAACGGTTTCGTGATCGGAATTTCCACCTCGACGACGCTCGGATTCATGACCGCGTCCGGCAGCTCGTTGCCGTCCTTGTCGAGCGCGACCAGCTTCATCTTCTTGTCGTTGACCGTCTCTTCCTCGCCGTCGACGGATACCGTCCCTCCGACGAACGCCACCTCGTCCATCTCGTCGGCCGGCAGCGTCACGTGCACGCGACCGTTCGGCTTCACGAGCGGCGTGCCGATCTTGTAGCCCTTCCCGGGCGTGCCTTCGGCATTGATCTGCACTTCGAACTCCTTCGTCAGCAGCCGTTCCAACACGACGGTGACGCTGCTCGGCTGCGCGTCGATCAGTTCGAGCCCGCGGGGCAAATGAACCTTGACCGGCTGCACCATGCGGCCCTCGGTGGCTTGGCTCAAATCGACCGTCACCTCGTAGTCGCTGTTATGCGACGCGAGCAGCAGATCGGAGCGCGAGCCTCGGACCGTCAAATGCACGCCTTCGGGATCCAGCAGCCGCAGCGCGTAATTTTTGTCGTCCATGCCGACGGGTTTGATCTGCACGCCGTCGATGTCGCGCGTCTCCGTCAGCGTCGCGACGGTATTCGGCGTTTTCTCGGAATCGAAATGAACGACCGCCCACATCAGGATGCCGATCACGAGCGAGATGATTTTGAGCGCCGTCGGGTGGTTGAGCCATTTATCCATGCGGATCGCCTCCTTTCCGTTTCCAGAAAGGGATCTTCATGCCTTGGCGCTCGCGCATCTTCGGCTTCGGATTCAACTCCTCGTACAGCTTCGAGATGAGCGATTCTTCCTTAATGTCGCGAACGATCATGCCTCCGACCGCCAGCGAGATCTGGCCCGTTTCCTCCGACACGATGACCGAGACCGCATCGGACACTTCGGTGATGCCGATCGCCGCCCGGTGGCGCGTGCCCAGCTCCTTGCTGATGAACGGGTTTTCGGAGAGCGGCAAATAACAGCCCGCCGCCTTGATGTGGCTGCCCCCGATAATGACCGCGCCGTCGTGCAGCGGCGTGTTCGGGATGAAAATATTGATGAGCAGCTCGGAGCTCACGTGCGATTCCATTCGAATCCCCGACTCCGTGTAATCCTGCAGGCCCGTCGTCCGCTCGAACACGATCAGCGCGCCGATCTTCCGTTTGGCCATATAATTCAGCGCCTTGATGATCGCGTTGATCCGATCCCCGATGTCGGGATCCATAACGTTCGTACGGCTGAACAGTTTGCCCCGCCCCAGCTGTTCGAGCGCGCGCCGCAGCTCCGGCTGGAAGATGACGAGCACCGCGAATACCCCGAGCGTGAACATTTGGTTCATCAGCCATTTCAGCGTATACAAGTCGAACCACGTGCTGAGCGCCCACGTGACCACGAGCACGATGATGCCTTTGAACAGCTGCACGGCCTTCGTACCGCGTACCAGCAGGATCAGTTTATAAATGATATAACTCACGATGGAAACATCGATGATGTCCTTGATCGCGGTCGTCCATGTCATGTCGGCAAAGTAATTCATCCGTCAACCCCCAAAGACCACATGTGCGGACACATTCATCCTGAATATCGAATGATAACCTTATTATTTTCTAGAAACGGGGTTGCAAATCCTCTAACGTTCACAAAAAAACCTCCCGTGTCCGGGAGGCAGAACATCAATAGGCCAAACTGCTGATGGAGGTCGTCACTTTGTACCAAAACCAGTCCAGCGCCTGGTCAATCTGTTTCACTTCTCCGGAAATATGCGCGGTCGAGGCTTCGTACAGCGAACCCGAAATCACCGTAACGTCCCCGTCTACCTCGCCGAGCACGTTCGCTTTCCCGTTTTCGACCGTCAGATCCCCGTTGACATGCGCCCCTGCGGGCACGGTGACGGTATCGCCATTAATGACGACTTCCGCCAAATCGGGGCCGCGCACGGCCAGTTGGCTATCCTGCTGCCACATCGCCAAGAAGCTGGAGAACATCACGAGCACGAACACGGCGGCCACCGAAACGGCGGGATGGTTCCGGACCCAGCGGGTAAACCCCGAGGCGGGTCTCCGGCGCTTTGCCGGCAACGCGTCCATGATGCGCTGCGTCAACTGTGAGGATTGCTCGGCTGAAATGACGAAATGCGTGTCCATCATCCTGTGCGCGAGCGCTTCCGTTCGTTCCAACTGTTCCATACGGGCGCGGCAAGACGGGCAGGAATCCAGATGAGCTTTGAGCCCTGCGAGATCGTCATGGGGCAGCTCGTCGTCCAAATAATCATGCATCAGCACGACGGCGACGTTGCAATTCATAGCAGCCAGTCCTTTCTTCGTTGTAATTTCACAGTAGTACTCGATACGTATAATTCAGGCGAATGTTTCACTTTTTTGCGAAATCCGCGCTTGCCCAAATCTTGGATACGCCCAAGCGGGCCGCAGCCTATAGCTTATGCTCCAGTTTCTTTCGAAGGAACTCCCTTCCGCGGTGCACGCGGGTTTTCACGGTCGTGACGGGCATCTCCAGCACGTCTCCGATTTCCTGGAGCGACATGTCCTCGAGGTAGCGAAGCACCATGACCGACTTGTATTTCGCCGGCAGCGTCGCGATCGCCTGGTGAATGATGCGCTGCGTGTCCGAGAGCAGCAGCTCCGTCTCCGGCGTCCGATCGTCGCTCGGTATCATCGCGTAGCCGTCCAGCCCTTCGTGCTCGCTCGATTCCGCGTCCAGCGAGTACACCGGCTTGCGCTTGCGCAGGCGATCGATGCACAGATTGGTCGCGATCCGGTAAATCCACGTGGAAAATTTCATCGACGCGTCGTAGCGTTCCAAATTTTTATATACGCGCAGAAACACGTCCTGCACGACATCCTCCGCTTCTTGGCGGTTATACAGCATGCGGTAGGCCATATGGTAAAGCTTGTCCTGGTACAGCTCCACGATTTCGGCAAAAGCCCGCTGATCGCCCTGAAGAGCCAACCTCGCTAATCTTGCCTCGACTGATATCAACGCTACTCCTCCAAACCCGCCGGTATGTAATTACGCGACTTCATGATTATACCGTTAAAAAGGGCGCGTAGGCAATGAATGCCGGTTGAATTGGGAATGAAAAGAAATCATCCCGATCGTTCGATTCGCTTGATGAACCATTCATGCGGTTGCGGATTGACGGCCTAACCTGTATACGGTGTTAACCTTTATTCACAACGCGTATAAAATGCTTAGCAGACTAAAGTTATCAAACGCGCGAATTATCCACAGTGATATCCACATTTCCCCCACAGATTGTTGAACAATTGTGGATACGGATCTCGCACGCATGGGTAACAAGCCAGCCATTACTCGTTCCTGATCTCTGAAGGCCTTGTCGTTGCTAATGTTCACAGCTTGTTTCGAAATTGTCTCACTTGATCCAACCTTGTCCACTTGTGGATAAACGAAAAATGGGTGCCCTTTGCGGACACCCATCCATTCGTGAATTATTTAATGGCCTTGTGAGTCACCGAGAACGCTGATAAAGTATTCGCTGGCTGGACCCCTTGCCGTCTCGGTTTCCTTGCTGAATGCTAAGCGCCCTGCCGGACGTTCAAACCAGCCGCGGCGCAAACCAATCAGCCTCTTTGCTGTTTGCTGAACGCCCTGCCGGCGTTCAAACCAATCAGCCTATCAACCCGTGTTTCTCAGCCCCGCCGCTATGCCGTTGATCGTGAGCAGCACTTCGCGGAGCAGCTCGCGGTCGTCTTCTTCGCCCTTGGCGCGGCTTTCGCGAAGCTCCTTCAGCAGCTGTACCTGCATGTAGCTCAGCGGATCTACGTACGGATTGCGCAAGCGGATGGACTCCTGGATGACCGGCACATTATCCAAGATTTCCTCTTGCCCCGTGATTTGCAAGATGCACGAGGACGTTCGCGCATACTCTTCCGTGATTTGCGTGAAGATGCGGTCGCGAATCGTCTTGTCCGCGATCATGCCTGCGTATTCCTTCGCGATCTGCAGGTCCGCTTTGGCAAGCGCCATTTGCAGGTTGTCGATCAGCGACGTGAAGAACGGAAACTTCTCGTACATGGTACGGAGCGTCTCCAGCCGTTTCGCATCGTCCTTCACATAGTCCTGCAGCGCCGTACCCGCGGCGTACCATGCCGGCAGCAGGTAACGGCTTTGCGTCCATGCGAACACCCATGGAATCGCGCGAAGGTCTTCGAAACGGTCGCTGCCCTTGCGCTTCGACGGACGCGAACCGATATTCAGCTCGCCGACTTCCGGCAGCGGCGTCGATTCTTTGAAGAACGTCATGAAATCCGGATCGCGGAAAATCAGATCCTGGTACTTCGTCAGCGCCGTCTCGGAAATGCCGCGCGCAATCTCTTCCCACTCTGCCGTAGCCGTTTCTTCCTGCTCAGGGTATTTCGCCAGACGAGATGCGGTCACAAGCGCCCATGTCGCCTGCTCCAGGCTGCGGTAGGCAATGCCTTTCAACGAGTAACGGGAAGACAGCACTTCGCCCTGCTCGGTGATTTTGATGCCGCCGCCCACCGTATGCGGCGGTTGGGCCAAGATGCTGCGGTTGAGCGGCATGCCGCCCCGTCCGAGCGCGCCTCCGCGGCCATGGAAGAATTTCAGCTTCACGCCGTATTTCTTCGCCGAGCTCGTGATCGCATTCAACGCGACGCGAAGCTCCCAGTTCGCCGTGACGACGCCGCCGTCTTTATTGGAATCGGAATAGCCGAGCATAATTTCGTGCTGGTTGCCGCGGGCTTCGACGGCTTGACGATACACCGGCAGCGCGAACAATCGCTCCATGATGCCCGGCGCCGCATGCAAGTCATCGATCGTTTCGAACAGCGGCACCGCTTGCAGCGTGCACATCACGTTGCCGTTCGCTTCTTTGCGGAACAAGCCGACTTCTTTGGCGAACACCATGACTTCCAACATATCGCTTGCGCCCTGCGTCATGCTGATCAGGTAGCTGGAAATGCAGTTTACGCCGAATTCGGCCTGCGCACGGTAAATCGTATGGTAGACGTCCAGACATTCGCGCGTGCCTTCGGAGTAGGCGAAGTGCGGCGACGTCAGCGGACGCGGATCATTCAGCAGCGTGTGCAGCAACTCGATCTTCTCGTCTTCGGAGAGCGAAGCATAGTCCGAAACGATGTTCATATTGGCCAGAACTTCGCTCATGGCATTCTCATGCTCTTTGCTGTGTTGCCGGACGTCCAATGTCGCAAGATGGAAGCCAAACAGCTCGACTTGGCGAATCAGTTTGCGAATATGCGTATCGGCGACATAGTCGGCAAAGTGGTGACGCAGGCTGCGGTCAATGACAAGCAGATCCTGCTTCAATTCTTCGGCGCTGTTGTAGCGCTTCGGAGAACCTTTCAACGAATCGTTCAGCGCGTTGGCCAGCTTCTCGAGCATGTAGCCGAGTTTGATACGGTATGGCTCCTTCTCGTTGCGCCAAATTTCGATGCACCGCAGCTCGCCGACTTGCTCGCGATCCTTACGGATCGATTCGGTTAGCTCGTCCGAAATCTCGACGATGTTGGTGCTGAAGCTCAGCTGTCCCATGACGTCCTTGAGCAGCTCCTCATATTTCTTCAGTGCGAGGCTTCGCTGCAGCTTCAACGTTTCCCACGTAATCTTGGCTTTAACGGACGGGTTGCCGTCGCGGTCGCCGCCGATCCAGGAGCCGAAACGGAGGTAAGTCGGAACATGCCAGCTTTCGCCCGACGGATAATACTTATCCAAACAGCGCTCGAGCTCTTCATATACGTTCGGAAGCACCTCGAACAGCGTTTCGTCGAAGTAGTACATGCCATTGCGCACTTCGTCGATAACCGTTGGCTTGCGGTCGCGGAGCTCATCGGTCTGCCACAAGGTCAGCACTTCGTTCAACAGCTTCTCGCGCAGCTTCTCGCGTTCGCGGAACGTCAGCGTCGGGTCGTCGAGCTCCATCATTTCCGCGGCGATGCGCTGATGAATGTCCAACACGTCGCGGCGCGTCGCTTCCGTCGGATGCGCGGTCATGACCAGCTCCAAGGAAATATCCGAAATGATTTCTTTCACGCTGTCGATCGTCAGGTCCCGGTCCTTCAGCACCTGAATGGCGCTCTCGATTGAACCCGGTTGTACCTTCTCGCCGGACGAGCGCTCGTAATCGCGCTTGCGGCGAATTCGATGGTTTTGTTCGGCAATGTTCACGAGTTGGAAATAGATCGCAAACGCGCGAATGACTTGATGGCGGGTAGCAGGAGTAAGCGCATCGATGACCTGCTTGAATTCCTCGTCCAGCTCCGGCAAGAATTCCGCGCGCAGCGTTTTGCTCATCTCGCGGATTTTCTCGACCGTCTCCAGCAGTTCATGGCCCCCTTGGTGGACCAGCACGTCTCCGAGAATGTTGCCCAGGAAACGCACGTCGCGGCGAAGCAAATTGTTTGCTTGCGGTCGGTTTGTAGTCATTGTTGTACCAGCCTGTTCCGACATTCGAAATCCTCCTTAAGGTTTGCAGTGCGAAACCACATCTTAAGCTTCGTCGTTGGTCAGCAGAGCAAAACCCTTCCTAAAGCATAATTTTCGGTTTTTGATGCAAAACGGCGCTTAACATGCATATTTTAACGGCATATAATCAGGTTTTGCCTGCAGCAATCCTCATCATAAGCCACATTAACCAGCTACAACGGTTTTTAACTCTAACCATCATACTACAAATCAAGAAACGGTTGAAGCTTTTTCACCGATGGAAAGGAATGGCTTCGCGGATATAACAAAAAGCCTTGGAATCCAAGGCTTTAACGGTATTTTTATGGAGCGGGTGATGGGAATCGAACCCACGCTATTAGCTTGGAAGGCTAAAGTTCTACCATTGAACTACACCCGCGAATGAATGGTCGGGACGACACGATTCGAACATGCGACCCCCTGGTCCCAAACCAGGTGCTCTACCAAGCTGAGCTACGTCCCGTTATGTATCGCATAAATAAAGAAATGGCGTGCCCTGAGAGATTCGAACTCCCGACCTTTTGATTCGTAGTCAAATGCTCTATCCAGCTGAGCTAAGGGCACGTATGGAGCGGAAGACGGGAATCGAACCCGCGACCCTCGCCTTGGCAAGGCGATGCTCTACCGCTGAGCCACTTCCGCAATTCTTGTGTCACTCGCCATATCTCAAGCGCGACATTTAATAATATATCATGGACATAAGCAGAATGCAACCCCTATCGAAGAAAAAGAAAAACTTTTTTTTCGTGAAGTGCTCTGCTTATGTCCCTATGGGATAGGCGTTGTTACGACTTCGCGTTTAGCTGACCTTTACCGGCTCCAGGACGGGCTTTTCGTAAGCTTGCGGGTTGCCGTCCGCCAAAGCAAACGGGAAGCAGAGCGGTACGCCCGTGCGCGGATCCGGGATGATATCGGTCTCGATGCCGAATACTTCGCGAAGCACATCCTTTGTCATGACGGTTTGAGGCGATCCTACGCTAACGACTTGCCCCTTCTTAATGGCAACCATATGCTGCGCGTAGCGGGAAGCATGATTTAAATCGTGAACGACCATTACAATCGTTCTGCCTGCGGTTGCGTTGAGCTCCTGGAGAAGTTCAAGAACCTCAAGCTGATGCGCCATATCCAAATAAGTCGTCGGCTCGTCGAGGAACAGCAAGTCGGTTTGCTGCGCAAGCGCCATCGCGATCCAAGCGCGCTGCCGCTGACCACCGGACAGACGATCGATCGGCCGGTCCTTAAACTCCACCAAGCCGGTGCTCTCGACCGCCCAGTGGATAACGGAACGGTCTTCTTTCGTCAAAGAGCCGAAACCGCGCTGGTAAGGGAAACGTCCGTAAGAAACGAGCTCTGAAACCGTCAATCCGTCCGGAGCGGTCGGGGTCTGCGGAAGAATCGCCAGCTGCTTCGCAACCTCTTTCGTCGATTGTTTATGAATCGATTTCCCGTCCAGCATGACCGAGCCCGCCGAAGGGGCCATAAGCCTTGCCAGCGTTTTCAAAATGGTGGATTTACCGGAGCCATTCGCTCCGACAAGCGCCGTGATTTTCCCCTTCGGGATCGTTATGTTCAAGTCTTCGACGATCAATCGTTCTTCGTAACCGATATTCAGGTTCTTCGTATGCATAGCGTTCATGCGTATCCACCCCTTGCCGCTTTATCCACCTAATTGATAACCGTTCTCAGAAATAGTTCATGTATAATGATAACCATTCTCAGTGGATGCGTCAAGCATTTCACCCGCATATGCACAGAAATATATTTATGAAACGTACATTCATCAACAGTGTGAATAAACAGTCTTTTGCTCTCAATCCGAATATACCCGTAGGATTGCCACGAACAGTTGCATTTCTGCACAAGTAACACATCGTCCTGTGGGTAATTCCATTCAGTCAGCACAAGGCTTTCAGGCTTTTTATAAAGTTTATCCACAAAGTTATGCACAAAAAAACCCTTTAGTTAAAGGGTCTCTAATTTCATGTCATATCAGCTAATTTAATCCTTGCGGTTATCATCATAAATATGTAAGTTCCATTTTCGAAACAAGAAAATGGTGAGCCATGTAGGACTCGAACCTACGACACCCTGATTAAAAGTCAGGTGCTCTACCAACTGAGCTAATGGCTCATGCAAATGGCTGGGGATCTAGGATTCGAACCTAGGCATGACGGAGTCAAAGTCCGTTGCCTTACCGCTTGGCTAATCCCCAATCTTGAAGATGGTGGAGGCTGAGGGGATCGAACCCCCGACCCTCTGCTTGTAAGGCAGATGCTCTCCCAGCTGAGCTAAGCCTCCAAGTTGAGAGAGATGGTGACCCGTAGGGGATTCGAACCCCTGTTACCTCCGTGAAAGGGAGGTGTCTTAACCCCTTGACCAACGGGCCTTATGAAAATGGAGCTCTCAACCGGGATCGAACCGGTGACCTCATCCTTACCATGGATGCACTCTACCTACTGAGCTATGAGAGCATGAATGGCTCCCCGAACAGGACTCGAACCTGTGACAACTCGATTAACAGTCGAGTGCTCTACCAACTGAGCTATCAGGGAACGATATGTAAAGGTGAACTTGCCACCCTGAAAACTGGATACGAACCTTTGCGAAGGTCTTGCTTAGCTGAATGATGTACCTTGGATAAGCCCTCGACCGATTAGTATTCGTCAGCTCCACGCATTGCTGCGCTTCCACCTCGAACCTATCTACCTCGTCGTCTTCAAGGGGTCTTACATACTGGGAAATCTCATCTTGA
>NZ_JAGGDJ010000005.1 GCF_017652985.1 Paenibacillus artemisiicola | reverse complement strand
CCCATGCGAGGATACTGCGTATCCGGTATTAGCATTCGTTTCCGAATGTTATCCCGGTCTTGCAGGCAGGTTGCCTACGTGTTACTCACCCGTCCGCCGCTAACCTTCCCCGAAGGGAAGATCCGCTCGACTTGCATGTATTAGGCACGCCGCCAGCGTTCGTCCTGAGCCAGGATCAAACTCTCCATAAAAGTGGATTGGTTTGCGTGTACAACCGAAGGTTGGACATGCAGCATTCCGCAGAAATGAATTCGCTTGTTAGCTCATTCAAAAAACTAGCTTGTTTAAACCTTTTGACAGGTCGCTCATTGTTCAGTTTTCAAGGAACAAAGTCGTTACATTCATCGTCCGGCTCATGACCGGAATTAGAATATATCATATCTCGAAACCGTTTGGCAAGCCTTAATTTCGGGCTTGTTTCGTTTTCGATCACCGTGCCGTTTCTCGTTTGTCCCGGCCGGAATTAGAATATACCACGATGTCGAATAGAGTTGCAAGTTGTAAAATCTTACAGTCGCAAACCATTCAAGAAATCGGCAAAGGCACAACGGCTATCGAGCGGCAGCGACAGCCCAGATAGTCTATTCAAACGATCGGGTTTGGTTACCCGGGACGGCATATTCCCAGCGCCAGCTGAACGGGTACCGCTCCGAAAGGGCGAGCGGAAGACTTCCGGCCGGCGGATTACCGCTCGTCTTCCGGATCTTCCTCGAATTGCGCGTACGTGCCCGCGCCATGAAGCGCCATCCGGTATTCCGTCGGATTTTGGCCGGTGTACTTCATGAACACCTTCGTAAAATACCGGCGTTCGGAGTACCCGACCTCCTTCGCGATCTGGGCGACGCTCTTCGGCGTGTCCTGCAGCAGCGCCTTGGCCGCCTCCATCCGCTGCCCCGTCACGTATTCGATGAACGTCTCGCCGAAAGCGCCCTTGAACAGCAGGCTGAAATGCGACGTCGACAATCCGACGTGCGTCGCGGCCTCTTCCACGCTCAGATCGCGGAACAAGTGGCGGTCGATGTAATGCTTCGCCTGCTCCATCAGCAGCTCGGAATGCTTTCGCTTGTCCGTCGACCGCGCCGCGCCTTCGCTCGACGCCTGCCGGATGGCGGCGAGCAGGTCCTTGACGCCGAAGCGGCGGTCCATCTTGCGCCACAGCGCCTCCTCCTGCTCCCGGGGAAGCAGGCCCGCTTCCTTCAGCTCCCGCATCAGGTGCAGCGCCAGAAAGTGCAGCCACGCTTTCAGCCGCCCCTCGGGCACGCCGCCCGCTCCCTGAAGCCGCTTCGCGATCCGCCGCTGCTCTTGGTCCACGCCTCCCGCGTCCCCGCGCTTCATTGCCGCGATGAGCCGCTCGGCGATCTCCCAGAGCGTCCGGCCGATCTCGTAGGCCGGGGGCTGTTCCGCGCCATAGAAGGCGATCGGACCGCCGTCCGAGGCAAGCTGCATGCCGCGCCGGACGGTCGTATACGCCGCCGACAGCTCGTTCATCGCGGCGATTTTGTAGTACGCGCCCGCGTGCAGCCCAAGCTTCGCGTGCTGCCGCACGGCCTTCAGCAGCAGCTCCGTCCAGCCGACGACCCGCTTGCCGCACAGCTGTTCGCGCTCGGCGTCCGCGCCGCCGGGAACGGGCGGGTCGTCCGCGCCGCCCAGCAAGAGCACGCACCATTCCCCGTCGCGCATCTGAATGACCGAATGCGGCACCCCCTCTCGCCGCAGCGCGTCCCGCAGGATGTTGCAGACGGCGAAATTCCACCGTTTCCGCTCCTTGTCCGGCCAGTCGCGCCAGTCCCGCACGTCCTCCGAGCAGACGTCGATGTCGAGCACGACCAGCGTATACTTCGGCTCGCCGAGCAGCCGCTCCTGACCCGCCAGCAGCCAGTTGTCCGGCGTCGAATCGGTATAGTCCATCAGGACGTCGTAGAGGAGCTTCTCGTTGGCCAGGTCCATGATGCGCTCCAGCTTGCGCTGCTCCTCCCGCTCCTGCTGCGCGCGCTTGCGCCGCTCGGACATGACGCGGGCGATGACGCCGGTCAGCTCGTCGTACGGGATCGGCTTCAGGATGTAATCCTTGACGCCGTATTGAATGGCCGATCGCGTATACGCGAAATCCTGATAGCCCGACAGCATGATCACGTCGCACGGCAGCCCGCGCTCCCGAATCTGCCGCACGAGCTCCAAACCGTCCATGACCGGCATCCGGATGTCGCAGAGCACGAGGTCGGCGGGATCCGCCGCCAGCAGCTCCAGCGCTTCGACGCCGTTTCTCGCCGTACCGGCGATTTCCAGTCCCAGCATGCTCCACGGAATGACCTTCTCCAGGTTGCGCGTGATCGGAGGCTCGTCGTCGACGAGCAGTACTTTGCCGTTCATGTCCTCACCTCTGCTTCGGAATCGTGATCCGGATGACCGTCCCGTGCCCCGGCGCCGAACATAGCCGCAAGCCGTACTTCGGCCCGTAATGGATGCGCAGCCTGTCCGCGACGTTATGCAACCCGAGTCCCCGCCGCTCGCCCTGCTCGGCAGGGTTGGCCCGGGACGCGCCGGATCGTTCGAGACCGTTGATCCGCTTGAGCGCCGCTTCGTCCATGCCGATGCCGTTGTCCGTCAGCTCGAAGACGAGCGCGTCCGCCCCGGCCTTGACGGCGATGCGGATCATTCCCGCGTACGGAAGCCCCTCGAAGCCGTGCTGGATGCTGTTCTCCACGAGCGGCTGCAGCGTCAGCTTCAAAATCGTGCAGTCCAGCGCCTCGTCCGCCGCGTCGAGTTCATAGACGAACATGTCCTCGAACCGGTATTTTTGAATCTCCAGGTAGCTGCGGACGTGCTCGACTTCCTCGCGGATCGTGATCGTCTCGGAATGGTGCATGCTCGTGCGCAGCAGGATGCTGAGCCGGCGGACCATCGCCATGATTTTGCCGCCTTCGTTCTGCGCCGCGAGGGCGTTGATCGACTCCAGCGTATTGAACAGAAAATGCGGCTTGATCTGCGCCTGCATGAGCATCATCTCCGCGCGCTGCTTGCGTTCCTGCTCCTGCCGCACCTCGGTCAGCAGCCGGCCGATCGTTTCGACCATGCTGTTGAAGCTGCGGGCGAGCAGCACGGTCTCGTCCTTGCCTTTCGCCGGCACGCGGATGTCCAGCATGCCCTGCTCGACGAGGCGCATTTTGCGGACGACGCGGATGATCGACTTGGCCACCCCGCTGACGAAGAAAATGTTGAACAGGATCGCGAACACGAGGCAGAGCAGCGTGATCCCGCCGATCCACTGCACGAAGCGCACGTTCTCGCTCGTCAGCGACTGCCACGATTTCACGGACACGAGCACCCAGCCGCTGCGGTCCAAATCGTACGCGGAGATCAGCGAGTCCTCATGCCCGAACAAGCCGCGGTAGCTCGCGTAGCGCTCGGCCGCAGGCAAGTCCAGCTTCGTCTCGGCGTTCACCGGACGGCCCGCGAGCTCGTGGCGGCTGTCCATCAGGACGAGGCCGTCCCGGTCGACGATAAGGTACCGGGTCTGCGTCTGCTGCCCGCCGGTCAGCGTGAAGTCCTGCAGCATGCTGTCGACCTCGTCCGACTTCACCTGCGTGACCATGATGCCGGCGTCGTTCAAGGTATCGGCGTCCTTGACGAGCCGCATCTGCGTGAACAGCGCGGCGCCCGTCCCCGTCAGCTCCTGCTGCTCGTAGGGACCGAGCCAGAGCGGGCGCCCGGCAAGCTTCAGAATCTCGGGGTAGACGGAGTGCCTCTGGAGCCGTTCGTACGGGATCGGCTTGAACGTCGTCGGGTCGTTGCGGTACGAGCGAAACATCGTGCCGTCCCTGCCGTAAAGCACGACCATGCTGAGCGCGGGATTTTGAAACAGGATCTTGCCGAGCGACTTCTCGTACTGGCTGATGGCGATCAGCCGGCTCGCGTCGTTCACGGAATCGCGGGAGCTGCGCAGCGCGTCCTGCACGCTCGGATTCGTCACGCCGGCGTCCGTCAGCTGGTCCAGCTCCCGGAAGAAATAGCGGATGTTGCCGCCGACCGCCTTCAGCGTGATTTCCGTCTGTTCGCTGTACTTCTTCTCCAGCAGATGCTCGGAATTAAGGAACGACGCGATGCCGAGCCCGATGAGCGGGACGACGATGAGCGCGATGAAGGCGAGCAGCAGCTTGGGGCGAAGATTCATGGGCGGTGGGCTCCTTGTCGATATCGCAGCTTTCGCGGGAACCGGGCAGGTTCGGCCGCGCGGGCGGACGAAGGGATGGAAGAATCAGCACTTGACGCTGCCCGCCGTCATCCCGTCGATGATCTGCCGCTGCAGGAACAGGTAGACGGCCAGCACCGGCGCGATGCTGATGATGACGGCCGCGGACAGGGACGAGAAGTTCGTCCGGTAACCGTCGTTGAACGTCGCCATGCCGGTCGGCAGCGTGCGGAGGGACTCCGTCGTCACGAAAAGCTGGGAGAAAATATATTCGTTCCAATTGCCGATGAACGCCAAAACGAACACCGTCACGAGCGCCGGCGCGGTGACCGGCAGGACGACCCTGGCGAACAGCCCCGCCGCCCCCAGCCCGTCGGCGACGCCCGCTTCCTCGAGCTCGGGCGGCACGGAGCGCATGAAGGCGTGGAGAATGAAAACCGTGATCGGCAGCGCATACGTGCAGTATACCAAAATCAGCGACGGCAGCGTATCGATCAGCCCGAGATCCGTCACGAGCCGGTACAGCGGGATGAACACCGCGCTCGGCGGCACGATCAGCCCCGCCAGCACGAACGCGTACAGCCGCGTGCTGAGTCCGCGGTACCGCATCCGCGATAGCGCGAAGGCGGTCGCCGAGGCGAGCAGCAGCGTCAGAAGGCACGCCGAGAGCGTCACGACGAGGCTGTTCAGCGCATAGCGGCCGATATGGGCGGTCTCCCAGGCCGCCTTGTAGTTGGCGAAGTCGAACCGCTTCGGCAGCGCCCACGTGTCGACGGTAATCTCCCGGTTCGTCTTGAACGAGGAGAGCAGCAGCCACCCGAGCGGAAACAGCGTGACCGCGACATAGGCGCAGAGCAGCAGATGCAGCGGAAATTGGCTTCGGCGGAGACGGTCCGCCAGCCGAGGGCCGCTGCGAGCCGTACCCGTTCCCGGCCGCGAAACGTTCAAGGACGGGGCGCGTTTCATCCCTCCCGCACCTCCTCGGATCCGGCGATGCGCTGCAGCATGCCGGTCATGACCAGCGTGATGACGAACATGGCGACGCCGATGGCGCTGCCGTACCCGAGCTCCAGGGAACGGAAGCCGACCTTCAGCATGTACGTCGACATGACCTCCGTCGATTGGAACGGTCCGCCGTTCGTCATGATTTGGACGATATCGAGGACCTTCAGCGTGCCCGAGACGCTGAGCAGCAGCATGACGAACAGGACGGGACGGATGAGCGGGAGCGTGATCAGGCGCGTCTCGCGCCAGCCGTTCGCGCCGTCGATTCTGGCGGCATCGGACACCTCGCCCGGAATGTTCAGAATCGCGGCCAGGCACAGCACGATGAAGAAGCCGACGTTCTGCCAGGCGTTCGCGATCAGAATGGCGAGCATCGCGAGGCGCGGATCCGCCAGCCATTCCCGGGCCCAGCTCTCCCCGCCGATCAGCCGGAGCGCCTGGTTGATCAAGCCGGAGTCGTAATCGTAGAGCACGCCGAAAAGGATCGCGACGATGGCGGTCGAGATGACGACGGGCACGAACACGGCCGACTTGTAAAAGCCGCGCAGGCGACGGACCTTGCCGATCGCGATCGCCACGGCCAGCACGAGCGGAATGTTGACGGCGAGCGAGAACGCCATGAAGAGCAGGTTGTTGCCGAACGCTTGGCCGAACGTCGCGTCGCGCAGCAGCCGCTTGAAGTTGCCGAGGCCGATGAACGTCCGCTCGGAGATGCCGTCCCACCGGAACAGGCCATACACGAACGACACGGTGACCGGATAGACGAAGAACAGCGCGTACAGCAGCAGGGTCGGAATCACGAAGGCCGCGTAGGTCCAAGGATTCCGCAGCGTTTTGTTCATGGGGACCTCCTGATCGTGGACTGGTCGAACGGAAAAGAGGGCGCCCGGTTCGGCAGGACGCCCTCCCTGTGTCGCAAGCGACCGCGCTGACGCCAGACGGGATCGCCGGCGCGGCTATTTCTGCGCGTTCGCCTTCTCCTGGGACGCCTGGATTTCCTTCGCCACGTCCTCCGGCTTCTTCACTTTGCCGATCAGCTCCTGCAGGCCGACGCCGACGTCGGCGCCCACGCTCGGCTGGACGATCGCGTCGAACGCCTTCCAGGAGGACGATGCGCCTGCCATCACCTGCAGCACCTCGGAGATGAGCGGATCGACGCCGGACAGATCGGACAGCTTCATGGACGGCAGCACTTTGTCTTCGAGCAGCGTCCGCTTCTGGACCTCCTCGGTATAGAAGTCGCGGATGAACGCCTTGACCATCGCTTTCTGGTCGTCCGTCAGGTTGGACGAGAAGCCGAAGCCGTTGGAATAGCTGGCGTTGATCGACGTCTGGTCGCCCTTGCCGCCCGGGATGGCCGGGAACGAAAAGTAGCCGATATTGCCCTTCAGGTCGCCGGCCTCGTCGCCGGTAAACCGGTTCGCGTCCCACGTGCCCGTGAACACCATCGCGGCATCGCCCTTCAGGAAGCGCGCCCCTTGCTCCGCGTACGGCAGGCCGAGCGCGCCCTTGGTGAAATAATCGCGGTTCACGAGCTTCGCGTAATCGGCGAAGCCGGCGACAAAGTCGGGGTCGGTCCATTTGGCCGCGCCCGTCACGAGCCCTTCGAACGCCTTGATGCCGACGCGGCGCTCCATGACCGTGTTCCAGAGCATGCCGTTGACCCACGCGTCCTTCGCGGCCAGCGCGAACGGCGTCTTGCCTTTCGCCTTGATCGCGTCGGCGAGCGTCAGCAGCTCGTCGAACGTCTTCGGAATGGACAGCCCCATGTCCGCGAACATCTTCTTATTATAGAAAATGCCTTCGCTGTAGCCGCCGAACGGAAGGCCGTACACCTTGCCGTCGACCGTGAATTCGTCGAGACTCGCGAATTTGTCCTTGATGCCGAGCTCCTCGATGATCGGCGTCAGATCGAGCATCCGGCCCGCCTTCACGTACAGGTTCAGGTCCGCGCCGCCGAACACCTCGAAAATATCCGGCGGGTTGCCCGCCGCCATCTCCGCCTTCAGCTTCTGGTCGCGGTTGACGACCTCGTCGATGCCCTCCAGATTGATTTTCAGTCCCGGATTCTCGTCCATCGTCTTCGCGACGACGTCCTGGAGAATCTTCAGGCGGACCTTGCTCGTTTCTTTGATCTGCGTATGGCGAAGCGAGAGGGTGACGTCCTTGGGCGCCGGGGCGTTCGCGTCGTCCGCGCCGTTCGCGGGCGCGTTCGGCGCCTCGTTCGTCGCGCCGCCATTGCCGTTCGCGCCGTCCGCGCCGTTCGACGAGCCGCAAGCCGAGAGCAGGAGCGCCGCCGACATCAGCGTCGCCGCGGCCGCCGTCAAGCCTTTCTTCATGAGAAGACCTCCCCGTATTCGTATGGTTACCGTGCCTGTCGCCGCTGCTTACACTTGCATTATATAGGGAGCTGGAAAATGAAAGGAGGTCGAAAATACGACGGGCGAGGGCGACTTTTCGACGGAGCCGCCTGGCGGGGGAGAAAAATAAACGCCCACAGGACGCGAACATCCTGTGGGCTGCGGGCGATGCGGAGAATCGTATCCCCGCGCCGAGCGAATGCGCGCGGGTCGTCCGTTAGTCCGTTACCAGGCGTACGCGCGCGGCGCTTCGCCGCCCGGGCCCGGGAAAATCTCGTCGATGCGCGCCAGCGTCGCGGCGTCCAGCTCCACGTCGACGACGCGCAGGGAGCGCTCGAACTGCTCCAGCGTGCGCACGCCGATGATCGGGGCGGTCACCGCCGGGTTGGCGAGCAGCCAGGCCAGCGAGACGACGTCCTCGCGTTCGCCGAGCTCGTCGCACAACGCCGCGTAAGCCGTCAGCTGCGCCGCGTGCTTGTCCGCGCGCGCCTTGTCGCCGCTGCGCTTGCCGGCGCCGCCGCGGTTCAGGTTGCCCGCCAGCAGGCCGCCGTCGAGCGGGCTCCACGGAATGACGCCGATGCCGAGCCCTTGCGCCGCCGGCAGCACTTCCAATTCCGGCAAACGGCAGAGCAGGTTATATTTATGTTGTTCCGAGACGAGGCCGAGTATTCCGCGCGCCTTCGCCTCGCCCTGCGCGACGGCCAGATCCCAGCCCGCGAAGTTGCTGGCGCCGACGTAGCCGATCTTGCCTTGGTTCCGGGCGACCTGGAAGCCGTTCCACAGCTCGTCCCAGCCGACGTTGCGGTCGACGTGATGCATTTGGTACAGCTCGATGTGGTCGGTCTGCAGCCGCTTCAGGGAGCCTTCGAGATGCCGGCGCAGCTTGTACGCCGACAGGCCGCTCTCCCGGTTCGGGCCGTCCGTCTCGTCGTGCATGTCGCCGTGGAATTTCGTCGCGAGCACCGTGCGCTCGCGGCGTCCGCCGCCCTGCGCGAACCAGCGGCCGATGATTTCCTCCGTGCGGCCGGCGTTCTCGCCCCAGCCGTAGATGTTCGCCGTATCGAAGAAATTGATGCCGGCGTCGAGCGCCGCGTCCATGATTTTGAACGCTTCCTTCTCTTCCGTGTCGACGCCGAAATTCATCGTGCCGAGGCACAGACGGCTGACCTTGAGGCCCGAACGTCCCAAATACGTGTACTTCATCCTCCATCGCTCCTTCGCTTGTGTTGATCCGGCCGCGCCGGCGCCGCGCCTCCCGCACGGAGGCCGTCCGTCCGCGCATCCGGACTCTCGAACGTCAAAAACGCGCAACAAAAAAATGAGGAAAGGATTCCCTTCCTCATTATAATGAAAAACGCTCCGCGATGGGTATGTCATGACGTCTTATTTTTCGGGACGCATGCCGAGCACCGCATCCCGGACGGCTCGGTAAAAGCCCCGCCACTCCGGGGCGGCGCCTTCGGGTCCGATGGCGGAATGTCCGCCCTCGACTGCTTCCCCGCTTGGCGGCGCGCCGTCCGCGCGCCCGCTCGCGCGCGGCGCCGCTCCTCCGGCCTGCTCGCCCGAAGGCGCCCCGAACCCGGCATCGCGTCCCGCTTCCGAGCGGCTTGCCTCGCCTCGTCCGTCCGCTTGTTTCTCCGCCATCGCGGTCCCCTCCTTCGCTTCGCTGCGCCGTTCTCGATCCGGCGCCCCGGGTTTAGCCTTTCAGCCGATGCTTCCGCAGCGAGAACAGCTCCCGCAGCTCGTCGGTCGATAGCTCCGTGATCCAATTCTCGGAGCCGCTGACGACCTGCTCGTTCAGCAGCTGCTTGCGCGCGATCATGTCGTCGATCCGCTCCTCCAGCGTGCCGAGCGTCACGTACTTATGCACCTGCACGTTGCGGCGCTGGCCGATCCGGAACGCCCGGTCGGTCGCCTGGTTCTCGACGGCGGGATTCCACCACCGGTCGAAATGAATGACGTGGTTGGCCGCCGTCAGGTTGAGCCCCGTGCCTCCCGCCTTCAGCGAGAGCACGAACGCGCAGCCCGGCTCGGCTTCGTTCTGGAACGTCTCGATCATCGCGTCGCGCTCCGCCTTCGGCACGGCGCCGTACAGATACGGGGTCGGCAGGCCGAGCCGCTCCTCCAGCAGCCGCTTCAGCGTCGCCCCCATCTCCACGTACTGCGTGAAGATCAGGCAGCGCTCGCCTTCCGCCGCGATCTCCTCCGCCATCTCGAGCAGCCGCAGCAGCTTATTGGAGCGCTCCGGATCCCACGCCCCGGAAGAGACGCGGTCCTCCTTCAGCAGCAAGCTCGGATGGTCGCACACCTGCTTCAGCCGCGTCAGCGTGGACAGGATCAGCCCGCGCCGCTGCAGACCGCCGGCCTTCTCCAGGCCGTTCATCAGCTCGGACACGACGTTCTCGTAAAGCGCGCCCTGCTCGACGGTGAGCGACAGGTACGTGTTCATCTCGTTCTTCTCCGGCAGCGAGAGCTGGATGGCCGGGTCCTTCTTCAGGCGCCGCAGCATGAACGGCTTCACCCAGCGCTGCAGCTCCGCGATCCGTTCCTCGTCCCGGTCCTTCTCGATCGGGAGGACGACCGCCTGGCGGAATTCGTTCAGACTGCCGAGGTAGCCCGGATTCGTGAAATCATACAGCGACCACAGCTCCGTCAGCCGGTTCTCCATCGGCGTGCCCGTCAACGCGATGCGGTGGTTCGCCGGCAGGCGCCGGATGGCCGAGGACTGCTTCGTGTAATAGTTCTTGATGTTCTGCGCCTCGTCCAGGCAGACGACGTCCCAGCCGACGCCCGTCAGCTCCGTCTCGTCGATGGGCGCCAGCGTATAGGACGTGACGACGAGGTCCGCGTCCGCGGCCGCCGCCGCGAACTCCTCGCCGCGCAGCCGCTTCGGCCCGTAATGGACGAGCACGCGGATGCCCGGCGCGAAGCGCTCCAGCTCCTTCTCCCAGTTGCCGATGACCGACGTCGGGCAGATGAGGAGCGACGGGCCGAGGCCGCTCGTCTCCATGACATGCTGCAAGTACGCGGTGAACTGGATCGTTTTGCCGAGGCCCATGTCGTCGGACAGGCAGGCGCCGAGACCGAAGCGCCGCAGAAACGCCAGCCACGACACGCCCTGCAGCTGGTACGGCCGCAGCTCGCCCTGGAAGGCCTTCGGCTTCTCGACGAGCGGCAGCTCGCTGGATTCGTTCAGCTTCGCGATCCAGGCGGCCAGATGCTCGTTCAGCTCGACCTCCGCGGTGAGCGCTTCGCCGATCTCGCTCTCCGGCTCGAGCTCCGTCTCCCCGCGCAGGTGCATCTCGAAGACGTCGCGCATCGTGAAGCCCTTCTTCGCGCCGTTCTTCTTCAGCCAGCGGCGCAGCCGCTCCATGTCGCCGGGATCGAGATGGACCCACTCCCCGCCGACCTGCAGCAGCCGCTTGTTCTGGGCCGCGAGCTGCAGGAATTCCGCCTCGCTCATGTCGACGTCGCCGACCGCGAGCTTCCAGTCGAAGTCAACGATCTGCTGCAGGCCGAACATCGACTGGTCCGACGAGCCGACGGACGACTTGACCTTCGCCTTCAGCCTCAGCTTCCGGCTGCGGGCGGCTTCCCACCAGCCCGGCAGCAGCACGGAGCAGCCCGCCGCCAGCAGCTTGACGCTCTCGCGCTCGAGAAACTGCCACGCCTCCTCGTCCGTGAGCTCCGCCGCGCCGACGCGCTCTCCGGACGCGTCTTCTTCGGCGTTCGCGCCGTCGCCGAACCGCTTCCAGTCCGCCAGCGCGGCCGCCCACTTGGCTTCCTCGCGCTCGAGCCGCGCGGCGACGTGGGGCTGCCACTCCGCCGGCAGATCGTCCGGCGGCGCGATGCGCGCCGGACCGGCGTCTCCCGCGGACGGCTCCAGCGTGAACCACGCCCCGCCGTTCGCCCGGTCCTGCAGCGCCGGCCGCAGCCGCCAGCCGCGGCCTTCGCCCGGCTCGAGCAGCTGCAGGGCGATGCGGAACGGCACGTGGTCCCGCTTCATGCCGATCGAGACGAGCCAATCGTCCTCGTCCGCCGCCTTCATCGCGAGCGCGCTTTCGCCCGCGGCCGCGGCGGCGCCGCGCCACGCCTGCTCCGCCGCCGGGTTCGTCGCGATCAGCTCCTCGACGGTCCCGTCGAGCCAGCCCTGCACGGCGCCTAGATCGCCGTTCGCCTCGAGCCGCGGCACGAGCGCCCGCCAGGCCGCCAGCGCATCGGCTTCGCGCTGCGGCACGTCGAGGCGCCATGCCCGGGCCTCGGGGCGCCAGCGCGACCAATCCGGCGTGTACCAGCCGTTCAGCAGCGCCTCTCGCAGCAGCCCCGCCAGCTCGGACAGCGCGTCGACGCGCTCCGTCCATTCCACGCGCAGCAGCTTGACGGGCTCCGGCGCCGACAGGTAATCCAGGGCGACGGCGGGCGTCAGCAGCATCTCCGTCCGTTTCAGCCGCTCGTTGTTCGTCTCCTCGATTTCCGCGCCGTACCAGGACGCCTCGTGCCAGGCGAACAGCAGCCGCCGCAGCCGGATCGTCAATCCGGCGGCATGCGCGGCCGCGAGCACGACGCCCTCCCCGTTCTTCCAAAATCCGTCCACTACGATCGTTTCCGCGCCCGTGAATCCTCTCATGTGACGATCTTTCCCCTCCACAGCTCTTCCTGCAGCGCCCGCAGCCGCTGGTGCTTCCGCACGATCCCGTCCACGAAGCGGCTCCAGGCTTCGCCCTGCTGCTCCGCTTTATACAGCTTCTCCAGCCGCTTCATTAATTTGACCGCCTGCCGATAGCCTTGGCGGTTGCGGGAACGGATCGCCCCGTCGATCGCCTGGTGGTACAGCGGATACAGCACGCGCGGCGCCGCCTTGCCGATCTCCCGGACGAGCTGGACGTCGATCTCGTCGGGCTCGATGCCGAACAGCAGCTGCAGGTCCGCCCACTTCTCGTACTGCCGCTGGTCGAGCCAGTGTTCCGTCAGCGCCGAATAAGAATACGGCAGGAACGACACCAGGTGCCCCTGCCAGCTCGGATTGTCCGGCTGCTGCCGGTCCGCGAGCCGGCACATCGTCAGGAACGGCCCGAACGCCTTGGACTTGCGGTCGACCGACAGCCCGCCGTACAAATAGCCCATCCAGGCTTCCAGCTTGGGCCAGTTCCGCTCCTCCAGCCGCTGCAGGGCGCAGTCCGACGCGAGCAGCGCCGTGCGGTTGAACGCGGTCTTGCCGAGCAGCGCCATGGCGTCGTCGTCCCGCTCGTCCGCGAAGGCCAGGAACGCCAGCGCCATCGGCACGAAGAACAAGCCGCGCTCCTCCTTGGTCCGGTCGAGCTCGGCGCGCAGCAGCGCTTCTTCCTTGGCCGCCCAGCCGGCATCGCCGATCAGCCGCGACCACAGCGCGAAATAGAGCGTCTCCCACCGGTGCAGCTGCTGCTCGCGATCCATGTCCCGGGCGTGGAAGAACGCCAGCAGGCCGTTCACGGCCGCGCGCTCCTCCGGCGTCAGCGCCGCCGGGTCGAGCTCGGCCGCAAGCTCCTGGTACTGGTTGATCCACGGCTCCGTCATGCGGGCGAACGCCATCTCGTAATAGTAGCGGCTGTAGCTGTCCGTATGGCCGTACGCCCGCTCAGCCTGCTCCAGCACGAAGACGATGCCGTGCATCCAGTGCAGGCGGCGCAAACCTTCGTTCCATAGCTTGGAAGCCGCCTTGATCGCGGTCAGCACGGACTGGAGCGGATGAAGCGAGTGCCGGCACTGCCGCCACGTCTCGCCGTGCCGCGCCTCCATGTCGCCCAGCCACCGGTCCGGCGCATGCTCGAGCGACGACGGGTCCGCCGCCGGCCGCTCCGCCGCGCCCGGTTCGGGCGCGAGGCCGTTCAGCATCCGGTTGTGCAGCTCGTCGGGGCTTTCGCCGATCGACGCGTAATACGCGTAGAAGACGGCCGCCATATGCTTGCAGCTGCCGCGAACCGGACAAGTGCACGTGCTGAACGCGAAGTCGTCGCTGTCCAGCGTGACGGCGTAGATCGCCGTGCCTTTCACCACGCCGTAGACGGAGAAGCCTTCCATCGCTTGGACGGAGAGCACCTTCTCCCGGCGGTAATAATCGAATCCCTTCTCCAGCACGTCGAGCGGGATGCCGCTTGCGATCGCGGCCTCCAGCGCCCGAAGCCGCCCGTCCTCCAGCTGAAAAAACGCGCTCATGGCGACCCTCCGTTCGTGTATGCCCATTCCCGCCATTATACCACATTCGCCGGCGAATAAAGCGAGCAAGCGCGAAGTTGCCGCCCGGCGGCCCGCAAAAAAACAAAAAGACCCGCCGGAGGACTTGGCGCGAAGCGTCCTCCTTCGAGTCGGGCGTTCCTGCGAACGCGAATGGCGCGAAGGGCTTTCCTTTCGTCTAATCGGATAATCGGAGCAGGCTCAGTAGCCGCTGCCGATGCCTTGATAGTAATAGCCGATGCGGCGCATCCGCTCCGCGTCCAGCATATTGCGGCCGTCGAAGAAATTGGGTTGGCCGAGCAGCCGCTTCGCTTCCTCCCAATCGATGCGCCCGAACGCGGGCCATTCCGTGCACAGCATGACCGCGTCCGCGTCCCGCAGCGCGTCCTCCGCTTCCTCGCAGACCGCGACCGCCCGGTAGTCGGCGCCGCCCGGCAAGGACGCGACGGGATCGTACAGCCGCACGTCGGCTCCTTCGCGGAGCAGGCGGTCGATGATCCGCAGCGCCGGCGCTTCCCGGATATCGTCCGTGTCCGGCTTGAACGCGAGCCCGAGCACCGCGACGGTCCGTCCCGCGAAGCCGCCGAGCCGGAGTCTCGCCTTGTCCAACAGGTAGGCGGACTGCGTCCGGTTCACGTCCATCACCTGCTCCAGAATGCGCAGGTCCGCGTCGTTCTTGCGCGCCGCGCCGACCAGTTCCGAGACGTCCTTCGGAAAGCACGAGCCGCCGTAGCCAAGGCCGGCCTGCAGGAAGCTCGGGCCGATCCGGGGATCGAGTCCCATGCCCTCGGCCACCTCGCTCACGTTGACTTCCAGCTTGTCGCACAGCTTGGCAAGCTCGTTCATGAACGAAATCTTCGTCGCGAGAAACGAATTGGACGCATACTTGATCAGCTCCGCCGTGCGCGGCGCGGTGACGAGCTGCGGGCAGGCGAACGAGACGTACAGACTCTTCAGCCGCTCCGCCGCCCGCCGCCCGTCGGCGCCGATGACGATGCGATCCGGCCGGAGCGCGTCCTCGACGGCCTTGCCTTCCCGCAGAAACTCCGGGTTGGACGCGACGTCGAACGGAAGGGGCGCCGGCTGCGCCTCCGCGATCCAAGCCTTGATTCGTTCCTGCGTGCCGACGGGGACGGTGCTCTTGGTCACGACGAGCTTGTAGCCGTCCATATGGCGCGCGATATCCTCGGCGGCCTGCCGCACGTAACGCAGATCCGCGCTGCCGTCCGCCCCGGACGGCGTGCCGACGCAGATGAAAATGACGTCATGTCCGGCGATCGCGGCAGCCTTGTCCGTCGTGAATTGCAGCCTTCCGCTCCGCACGTGCTCGGCGATCAGCTCCTCGAGGCCGGGTTCGTGAAAATGCAGGCGCCCTTCCTTCAGCCGTTCGATTTTGCCGGCGTCGACGTCGAGGCCGGTCACCTGCCAGCCCGTTTCGGCGAACACCATGGCGGTCGTGGCGCCCACGTAACCCGTGCCTACGATCAAGATTTTCAAGGTTCCTCCACTCCTTTATGCCCGGGCACCCCTGCGAGGACGGCGCGGTCGCCGACGATGACGTTCTTCATCGGGAACGGCACGTCCTTCGCATGCACCCCGTTCAAAATGATGCTGTTCTCGATGCTGCAGTTATCGAGCGTCGAACCCGCGCCGATCGAGACGTACGGGCCGATCCGGCAATCCTTCAGCACGCAGTCCTTGCCGATCGCCACCGGTTCGACGATCGTGCAGCCTTCCAGCCGGGCGCTGCCGTGAATCCGGCTCGCAGACGCCTCCGCGGCGAGCAGCTTGCGGTTGGCCCGCAGCCACCGGTCCGTCGTGCCGACGTCGATGTTCAGCTGATCCGTGACGCGGTACGTCACGGCGTAGCCCCAGTCGATCAGCCGCTGGATCGCGTCCGTGATCTCGTACTCGCCGCGCTTGGAGGGCCGGATGTCGCCGGCCGCGACGAAAATCTCCTTCGTGAACGCGTACGCGCCGAGCACCGCCAGATTGGACTTCGGCTCCTGCGGCTTTTCTTCCAGGCCGACGATGCGTCTGTCGCGAATATCCGCGATGCCGTAATCCTGGGGCACCTCGACCTCCGCGAGCAGCAGCGACGCCTGCGCGGCGCCGGATTCGATATCGTCCTTGAGCGCGGCCAGCGAAGCCGAGATCAAGTTGTCGCCGAGCAGCAGCATGAACGGCTGCCCCCCGATGTAGGCTTCCGCCTGTTTCAGCGCATGCGCGATGCCCTTGGCCTCGCGCTGGTAAATATACGTGATCGCGGCGCCGAGCGCCTCTCCCTCGCCGAGCTGTTCGCGAATGCCCGCTTCCTGGGACGGATGCACGACGATGCCGATCTCGCCGATGCCGATCTCCGTCAGCTTGACGATCGCCAGCTGCAGCAGCGGCGTGTTCGCCACGGGGATCAGCGTCTTCGGCCGGCTATAGGTAAACGGATAGAGACGGCTTCCTTTGCCCGCACAGAGAATCAATCCTTTCAAAGCCTTTCACTCCCCTCTTCCATCGCTTGCTATATTCTATGAAAACTGCTTTCACTCGGTATAGGCCAAGTCTTCGCGCAGCCGATAATGCCGCCGAATTTGATGAATGCGCCGTGCCCCGCTCGGAAGTCCGCTCATATCCTACAGTGAATGCCCATGGCAGACATCGACCTAAGGAGCTGAGGGACACTTGAGAATTGCGCAAATTTCGACGAACACGATACCTGTCCCGCCGAAGGATTACGGGGGTACGCAGCGCGACGTGCATTATTTGACGGAGGAGCTGGTCAGACGGGGGCACGAGGTGTTCCTGTTCGCCAAGAAGGGCTCGACGTCGAACGCGACGCAAACGTTCGAATACGAATCGGACGATCAGACCGCGCAGCTGGACTTCATCATCAAGAACATGCCGCCGGATATCGACATCATCCACGACCATTACGGCATCGTCGCCAAGGCGAATCCGCCGATCCCCACCATCTGCCAGTCCCATTCCAAGCGAATCAAGTCGAGCGTGCAGATCCGGGTCTACGTGAGCAAATTCATTTTGCGGAAGTACGGCAGGGGAAAAGGCTACGCCGTCTACAACGGCATGAGCATGGACGATTACACGTTCAAGAAGAAGAAGCAAAAATACTTGCTCTTCCTCGGCCGGCTGATCAAGGAGAAAGGCGTTCACCTGGCCATCAAGGTGGCCAAGAAGACGGGCCGCAAGCTCATCATCGCCGGCACGCTGAACGACAGGAAGTACTACAACGCCAAGATCAAGCCGCATCTGGGCAAAAAAATCCGCTACGTCGGCGCCGTAGGCGGCGACCGCAAGCGCGCGCTGCTGGCCAACGCGCACTGCGTCCTGTTCACCTCGACCTGGGATGAGCCGTTCGGGCTCGTCCTCGTCGAAGCGATGGCGAGCGGCACGCCCGTGCTCGGCTTCCGCCGCGGCGCCGTCCCCGAGGTGCTGCGCGGCGTGCCGCGGCTCGTGTGCGACACGACGACCGGCATGGCGGCGAAGGTCCGCAACCGCAAGCGGCTGCCCAGCGCCCGCGCGCTTCGGCGGTACGCCCGGACCCGCTACTCGGACCGCAACATGACGGACGCGTTCCTGAAGCTGTATCGCCGGGTCATCAACAAGAAGCTGTACAAGATCAAGCAAAACACGCTGTGGAACCGGCGCAAATCGAAGCTTCAATCTATGTCGAACGGAGATGAGGATTAGATGGTTACCGTGATCGCGTGCACGATGAGATCCGCCTTCATCGACAACGTGTTCGAGAATTACGACCGCCAGCTCTGGAAGAACAAGAAAATGATCATCGTCCTGAACAACGACAGCATGGACATCGAGGTCTACAAGGAGCGGGCGAGCCAATACCCCGAGGGCGAAGTCACCGTGTACCAGCTTCCCCAGCAGTACCGGCTCGGCAGGTGCTTGAACTATGCCATCAATAAAGCCGACAACGGCCTCATCGCCAAGTTCGACGACGACGATTACTACGGCCCCAAGTTTCTGCGGGAAGCCGCGCGCGCGATCAAGCACGGCCGGGCGGCCATCGTCGGCAAGCACACCGCCTACCTCTACTTCAACGCCAAGAAGACGCTGATGGTGTTCCGCCGGGGAGGCGAATGGAAGTACAAGCGCAACGTCAAAGGCGGCACGCTCGTGTTCCGCAAATCGGTCTGGCGCCGGGTCAAATTCCCCGCCTACCGGAAGGTCGGCACGGATTCCAGCTGGCTCTCGCGCTGCATCGGCCGGGGCTACCGCGTCTTCTCCGTCTCCAAGCGGCACTATGTCTGCGTCCGCCGGAAAAACTGGAACAGCCATACGCAGAAAAAGAGCACGCGCCGGTACATGCGGCACTGCAGGTTCGTGCGCCGGACGACGAATTTCCGCCGGTACGTCAATTAACGCCGGGAGGCGAGAGAACGCGCGCAAGGTCAACCGCCGGCCGGTTGACCTTGATTCGTCCAAGAGGAGGCGAAGCTATGGCCGCGAACCGGACCGCGGGGGTTACGATCGTGACCTCCACCATTCGGACGAAGCACATGCAGGATATTTTCGATAACTTCGAACGCCAGCTCTGGCCCGTCAAAGAGCTGATCGTCATCGTCAACGACAACGGCATCGCTCTGCGCCCCTATAGGGAGCTGGCCGCCCGCTACGGCGGCGTCCGGGTGTTCCGCGTCGACGGGAGCCGCAACCTCGGCGCCTGCTTGAATTACGCGGTCGCCCGCGCCCGCTACCCCTATGTCGCCAAGTTCGACGACGACGATTACTACGCGCCCCGTTACCTGGACGAAGCCATGCTGCTGTTCGCCAAGAAGAAGGCGGACGTCGTCGGCAAGCGCTCCTGCTACTTTTTCTTCCCGCACCGCTCCTTGCTGCTGCTGCGCCGAACGACCGTCAAGCCGTACGGCCGGTGCAGGCGCATCGCCGGGGCCACCATCATGTTCCGCAAGCGGGTGTTCAAGAAGGTCGCCTTCTCGGCGAAGGTCGCCGCGGGATCGGACGTCCGCTTCGTCAACGCCTGCCTGAAGAACGGCTACAAGGTGTTCACGAGCTCCTCCTACAACTTCGCCGCGTACCGCCGCCCCAACCGGAAATCGCATACGTGGCAGGTGTCGGAGCAGCGCCTGCTCGCCTCCAAAGGCGCGAAAATCGTCCGCACCGCCGATTTCAAGCCCTACGTGGAGCGGTCGCTCGACCAGCTGCCGCTGCCGGAGGCGCTTCGTCCGGACGGCGCGGGGCAAGCGGACGGCGCGCAGGCTTGGAGCGGTCCGGCCGGTGCCGGCCTGGCGTATGGCGGCGGCGCATGGAACGGCTTCGCGAACGGCCTGCCGATCGGCGCGGGGAAGAGCGCGGCGGGCGGCACGATGAACGGCGCGGGGATTGACCAAGCGAAGGGCGCGCTTGCCCCTTTCGGCCATGCGCTGTCTATGCGGCGGCGTCCTTGACGCCCCGGACGGCCGTTACCGCTTGGCGTTTGCCCGGGCGTACCGCATGATCTTCCGGAATACCCGCGGATCGGGATGCTTCCTGAAGATGTAAGGATCCGGCGCCGTGTTGACTTCCAGGATGTACGGACGCAGCGCGCGGTCGAGCGCGATATCGAGGCCGATCACGCTGACGCCCGGGAACGCCCGCTGCATGGCCGCTCCCGCCTGCGCGCCCAGCTTCGCCAGCGCCTGCAGCTTCGCGGCCGGCTGCGCCGCATGCGCGCGCAGCAGCGTTTCCGCGGTTACGATTTTGCCGCCGCCGTGGAAGTTGGTCACGATCTTGTTTTTGGCGGCAACCCTGCCGATGATGCCCGTCGTCTCCCACTTCTTCGAAGGACTCAGCTGCGCCATGACCCGCAGATCGAACTTGCGTCCGTCGTATTCGAGGAGGTGAATGCCCTTCTGAACGAGATACCGCCTGCCGCGGGTTCTCGCCTTGAGCGAGCCGTACAGCGCGCCGAACCGGGCGAATCTCCGAATCCGCTTGCCGGCCTGGTAGCGGTAGCCGTCGCCGGCGCGTTCGACCCGCATCACGCCGTTGCCGTGCATGCCGCGGTCCGGCTTCACGTACACCATCCCGTAGCGGTTCAACCGGTCCTGCAGGGCGGCCGCCGTCATCTTCGCCGTATCCGGCACGTGCCCGGCCAGCGGCGCGCTGCCCAGCAGCACGGCCGTCTTTCTCCATTTGCTTGCTACATAACGCGGCATACGATTCTCCTTTGCGTTCGAATTCGATTCTCCGAATTGCCCGATACACCCTTACACCCTATTCATGACTCTCGCGCTTGTTGCTAGGCGGCTGCCGGCGGCAGATAGATGTACTAGAAGACGTCCGTACGGCCGGCAAGGCGGACGGGCCGGATCGCAAAAGGCGCGGCGTTCGCCGCAACCGGACATAAAAAAGAAGCGGCCCGGCGGCCATTCGCGATGGCTGCCGGGCTGCTCCCGGATAAAACGCACGTATGAGTCCAAGCTCCCCGCGGCCGTCTACCGGCGGATCAGGACGGAATTTTAATGATGAACGTCACGGTATCCGGCTCGTCGAGGGCCAGGGCGATATCGCCCTTGTACTTGTCGACGAGGGACTTCACGATATGCAGGCCGAGGCCGGAATGGCCTTCCCCCTTGGACGTGTAGCCCGGCTTGAAGAGCGGCTTGTCCCGCAGCTCCCCGGCATGGAGGCACGTATTGCTGATCTCGCATTGGAAGTACCCGTCGCGCTGGCTTCCCGAGACCCGGACGACGCGGCTGCCTTCCCCGTACTTCATGACTTCGTCGAACGCGTTGTCGATGAGATTCCCGAACAAGCGCGTCATATCGAGCGATTTCATGCCGAGCTCCGGCTGCTGCGTGCCGCCGAATTCCGTCGCGAAATCGATCTTGAGCATCTCCGCCTGCAGCATCTTGGAGCGGACGAGCGCCGCGATCGCGGGATTGCCGATGTTGATGATGTCGTTCATCTGATGGATCTCGCCCGTCAGTTCCGCGGTGTACGCCCGCAGCTCCGCCGTCTTCCCGAGCTCCGCGAGCGAGCGGATCGTCTGCACGTGGTTCATGAAGTCGTGGCGCTGCGAACGGATCGACTGGAACATGCCGTTGATCTCGTCCAGGTACGTCTCCTGCGCCCGGCGCGCCAGCTTGTCCTGCGACTTCCGGTACGCCGTGACGACGCCGTACAAGAGCGCGAGGCTGACCGCCGACGCGCTGGCCATGATGATGCCGATGTTCCGGAACTGCTTGTCCAGCGTGTCCTGAATCGTGCCGTAATCCGCCACGAGCGACAGCACGTACCGCGGGATCGGCTTCCCGTCGCCGTCGAGCATGCTGGCCACCTTCGTGTCGACGTCCACCGGGATGAACAGCTTGATGACGCGCTCGCCGCCGACGGACGCGTCCTGGTACACCTTGGCGTCCTTCTCGTTCGCGGTCTTCACGTTCGCGGCGTCGCGCTTGTCCTTGAACGTGTACGCGCCTTCGATAATCGGATTTTGCGTCCGGTGGTCCAGCGTCTCCCCGTTGTCCGTGACGGTCCGATTCTTGCCGTCCGGGAACGTCGCCGGATTGATGACCGCGATCTCCTTCAGCCACGAATTGGCTTCCAGCGTGTCCGCGATCAGCTTGCCGACGCCCGTCGCCGCGTCGTAGCCGAGCTGCCGGCTCTGGTAGCTGATGTACGGGTCCGTCATATAGTTCGTGGAGCCGTCGAAGTAGTAGCCCCATTTATGTATTTGGTCGGTGGACGTCGTCGAGAATTCGAACGGTCCCGTCCAGAAGTTCGTCAGCGTCTGCCCCCAGCCGATCGTCACCTTCTTGTCGTCGAACAGCTGGTTGAACGCCTTGTACCACGGATCCCAGCCGTCGGTCTCGTAGCCCAGCTCCTTCGGATCCGAGGATTTATAGAGCACGATGTTGTCGGCCGTCCGCTTCAGCAGGGTGATGTCGACCAGGTCGAGCTTCTTCGCCAGCTCCGCGAGCTGGTCGTTCGAGACCTTCTCGACGTCGGGATCGAGCGCGTACTGCGCCGCGATGGAGGCGGCCCGCAGCTCCCGGCCGATCTCCGCCTGGTACAGTTCCGCGCCGCTGCGGGACGTCTCGATCGAGATGCCGATCTGCTTCGCGACGGAATCGAGTTCATGCTGCAGCCCGTCTTCCAGCGATTGTTTCGTCGTGAAATAATACACGGTGTTGTTCGCGCCGAGCAGCGCCACGATCATGATGATTACCAATAGCCAAGCATTACGACGCATTCCCCGTACTCTCCGATCAAAACCTGTATTTTCTGCGGCGTCGCGGATGAGCGCGATGATGCCAGGCGCTTCCCATTATGACGGATTTCGAACAGAGTGACAATGTGAGAAATAAACTTACCTGGAATAATGATGCACTACGCGCATATTTTTCCGAAGCGGTGAAAGATTCCGATCAAACGCTCGCGCGTACGATTAGCCGCGCATGCGCTTGAACCACGCGAGCACCGCCCACCTGCGCTCCTGGCGCTTCTTGTAGCGGGGCAGCGAACGGTAGATCGCGCCGCATTCGGCGAGCATCCGCTTCGCTTCGTCCTTCCGGCCGAGCTCCGCATAGAGGCCCGCGAGCCGGTAATACGCCTCGATGGAAGACGAATGGATGCCGCGGAACTCCTGCAGGCAGCCGATCGCCTTCTGCGGATCCTTCTTCGCGTACAGGGACGCGAGCCGCAGGTACGGCGCGCCGTACTTCACCCGCGGGTTGATGGACAGCGCGTTGCGCAAGGCCGCTTCGGCCGCGTCCGTCTCGCCCAGCGGCGCGAGGCTGGCGCCGAGATCGTCCCAAAATTCCGCGGAGTTGTCCAGCGGATCCTGCAGCGGCATGAGCCAGGACTTCGCTTCCGCGTACCGCTTCCGTTCGACGAGCAGCCGCGCCAGCTCGTGCTTGGCGGGAATGTCGTTCGGATTCATCGCGATTTGCTGCCGCAGCCGGCGGATCGTCCCGAAACGGCGAAGCGGCCGTACGATGCTCGGCGTCAGGCCGAGGAACCGGCGCTCGACCGCGTACAGCACGACCAGCAAGATGATGATCCCCAAGAACGGAATCCCGAGCAATCGCGCTAAAAATAAGATCAACAATACTTTGACCATGTGCCACCTGCCGCAATAAAGAATGGTAAACCTGCCATAATTGTACACGATTAGCCCGGTCCCGGATAGCGCCTTTGCGGTCTTGCGCGTCCGCCCTGCCGGCCGTACACTGGAAGCAAGCAACGGCAATCATACCGAAAGAAGGCGATCTCGATGCTGGACGAACTGCGCGCCAAGCTCCCGGGCTGGGTGGAGGCAAGCCGGGCGAAAGCCCGCGAGGGAGACGTGGCTTCTTATATACCGGAGCTCGCCAAAGCGCCGAGGGAAGCGCTCGGCGTTACGGTCATGGCGGCCGACGGCCAGACCGTCTCCGCGGGCGATGCGGAGCTGCGCTTTACGATGCAGAGCATCTCGAAGGTATTCACGCTGCTGCTCGCGCTCATGGACAACGGCGAGGAAGGCGTGTTCGCGAAGGTCGGCAAGGAGCCGACGGGCGACGATTTCAATTCCATGCTGAAGCTGGAGCTCGTGGAGCCGGGCAAGCCGTTCAACCCGCTGATCAACGCCGGCGCCATCGCGGTGACCTCCCTCATCCGCGGCGATACGCCCGCGGCCAAGACGGCGCGCATCCTTGCCTTCTTCGGCGAGGCGGCCGGCGGCGCGCGCCTGGACGTCAACCTCGACGTGTACCGCTCGGAATCCGCGACGGCCCACCGCAACCGGTCGCTGGCGTATTTTCTGAAGGACAACGAGGTGCTCGGCGACGATGTCGACGTCGAGGACGTACTCGGGGCGTACTTCCGCCACTGCGCGATCGAGGTCGACTGCGGGCAGCTCGCGCGGATGGCGCTCGTGCTCGCGCTCGGCGGGGTCGACCCCGTCAGCGGGCGGCGGCTCGTGCCGCGCCGGTACGTGCAGATCGCCAAAGCGTTCATGCTCATGTGCGGCATGTACAACGCCTCCGGGGAGTTCGCGATCCAGGTCGGCATCCCGGCCAAGAGCGGCGTGTCCGGCGGCATTCTCGCGCTCGTGCCCGGACGCTTCGGCATCGGCGTCGTCGGTCCCGCGCTCGGCGCGAAGGGCAACAGCACGGCCGGCGTCCATCTGCTGGAGACGATGGCCGCGGAACTGGATTGGTCGATGTTCTAAAGCGGCGCCGCGCGAATACGCAAGGCCGCCGGCGGCCGGAGCACGGGCAGGGCAAGGACGGAAGGCGAAGACGGAAGGCAATGAGGCAAAGACGGAAGGCAAAGAGGCAAAGACGGAAGGCAAACAAAAAAGCCGTGCGGGCATGGAGCCTGCACGGCTTTGTTCGTTGCGCCGGTTAACCGACGTGCATCATCATTTCCGGCTGCGCGCCCTCTTGGCCTTCGACCTTCGCCGGACGGCGAAGCATCAGGCCGAGCACGGCGCCGAACACCGCGATGAACGTCAGCACGAGGAACGTGTCGCCAAACGACTGCGAGTAAGCGTCGAGCTGGCTCTTCGCCGCCGCGGCGTGCACTTCCATCCGCTTCGCGAGAATCGTGGACAGGCCCGCGACCGCGAACGAGGTCATGACCTGCTGCGCCGCGTTCGTCAGCGACGTCACGCGGCCGACGAGCTCGCGCGGCGCCGACTGCATCAGATGCGTGTTCAGCGGCATCATGGACAGCCCCATGCCCGCGCCGAGCAGGGCGAGCGGCCCCATGATCATCGTCATGCCGGATTCCGCGTCGACGCGGGACAGGATGAACGCCGCCACCGTGACGAGCAGCATGCCGACGAAGACGAGCGGACGCGCGCCGATCTTATCGAACAGCTTGCCGCCGATCGGCATGAACACGCCGGCCGCGATCGCCTGCGGCAGCATGATGAGACCCGTGTCGAGCGCGCCTTTGCCATGGGCGTTCTGCAGGAACACCGGCACGAGGAACATCGTGCCGAACAAGGCGATTTGCGAGATCCACTGCACGACGATGCCGCGCGAGAAGTCCGAGGAGCGGAACACGCGGAGCTCCAGCAGCGGCTCCTTGCGCGACAGCTCGGCGATCACGAACAGGATGAGCGCGACGGCGCCGACGATGATGCCCGTGAGCGTCTTCGCGGAATCCCAGCCGTTCGCGCCTTCGCTAACGCCGTACGACAGGCCGGCGAACGCGAGCGGCGCCAGGATGAAGCCGAAGCGGTCGAGCGCGGCGACTTCCTTGCGCTCGATGCGCGGCAGCGTGCGGATGCCGAGCAGGATGCCGACGATGCCGATCGGGATGTTGATCAGGAACAGCCATTTCCAGCTGACGGATTCGATCAGCCAGCCCGCGAGCACCGGACCGAGCGCCGGCGCGAGCAGGATCGGAATGCCCATCATGCCCATGACCTGGCCGACCTTCTCGGGCGGGCTCAGTCGGTACGTGAAGGCCATCGCGATCGGAAGCACCATGCCGCCGCCGAGGCCTTGCAGCACGCGGAACGTGATCAGCATTTCGACCGAAGTGGACAGGGCGCACAAGAGCGAGCCCAACGTGAACAGAAAGACGGAAATCAAAAAGACCTTCTTGGCGCCGAACCGGTCGGACAACCAGCCCGAAAGCGGGATCGCGGCGGCTTGCGCGAGCGCGTAGCCCGTAACCGTCCAGCCGACGATCTGGAACGTGGAGTCGAACTCCTTGATGAAGCCCGGAATGGCGACGTTGACCGCCGTACCGTCCAAGACGACCATGAAAATGCCGATGATGATGGCTGCGAGCGGGGCCAATATTTTCTTGATGGAAAACGGTTCCTCCGTGCTTGCAGCGGATGTTGCTTGTGCCGACATGCATACCCTCCTACCCGAATCGTTGATTCCGCTATCGGCGCCGCTTCCTGCCGCTCATTGACCCTACATCGAAGGTGAGGTTAAAATGATAGCAGCGCGGGTCATTCGTCGCCGTGCGGTTTTTTGTAAAAATGGACAATTGTCCGTTTTCTATACACAGCTTACCGGACCGCGCGCCCGTTGTCAATGAACGGCGCGTAAAGTTTTCAAAAATTACAGGGGGTCATCGCTTATGCAGCAGCGCAACGAACGGAAGGACGCCGCCCGGCATCGCGAGCTCATTCTCGATACCGCTTCGCAATTGTTTCTCGAGCACGGCGTGGAGGGCGTCAGCATGCACCAGATCGCCAAGTCCGCCGGCGTCGGGCAAGGCACGCTGTACCGGCGCTATTCCTCGAAGGCCGAGCTGTGCCTGGAGCTGATGGCGGACAGCTTCCGGCGGTTCAAGGGCGAGATCGGGCAGTACTTCGAGCAGGCCGCCGGCGCGCCGGTCCGGGAACGGCTTGCGGGCTTCCTCGACCGCATCCTGGGCTACATCGAACGGGAGATCGATTGGCTGAACGCCATCAAGCCGTCGGCGTGGTGCCAGGAGGATCAGACGAACGTCTATCAGGCCGAGCCGTTCGTCTACGTCGTCGACACGCTGAAGGCGCTGCTCGACGAAGCGGCCGATAAAGGCGAAGCGCCGGCCGGCGACGCGGAATTCGCCGCCTTCACGATCGCGGCTTCGTTCAACCCGAGCAACTTCTACTACCTGATCAAGGACCGCGGGCTCTCCATCGAGGAGATCAAGGCGAAATATATCCGCTTCTACGACGGCTTGTTTTTCCGCCAGGATGGTTGACCGGCCGCAGGCTTCGTACGGTTTGCACGGGTGCCGGCGCGCTCGGCGCAGGCGCGCGCGAACGCGCGCCAAAAAGGACGCTCCCGCGAAACGAGGTGCCTCGCACCTGCTTCGCGGGAGCGTCCTTTTTGCCGTTCGCCGGCCGTCCGGTTTACTTCGGCTGCAGCGCGGCGTTGTTCCAGTCGCTCAGAAACTTCTCGATGCCGATGTCGGTCAGCGGATGCTTCCACAGCGCCGGCAGCAGGGAACCGGGAATCGTCGCGATGTGCGCCCCGGCGAGGGCCGCCTGCTCGACGTGGCCGACGTTCCGGATGCTCGCGGCGATGATCTCCGTCTCGAAGCCGTAATTGCCGAGCATCCGCTTGAGGTCGCGCACGAGCTGCATGCCGTCCGCGGCGATGTCGTCGAGCCGTCCGATGAACGGGCTGACGTACGTCGCCCCGGCCTTCGCCGCCATCAAGCCCTGCGCCGCGGAGAACACGAGCGTCACGTTCGTCTTGATGCCTCTGCGGGACAGCTCATGGCAGGCGAACAGCCCGTCCTCGGTCATCGGCAGCTTGACGACGACGTTCGGCGCCCACTGCGCCAGCTCGCCGGCTTCCTTCAGCATGTCCTCCGCCTTCGTGCCGATGACCTCGGCGCTGACCGGCCCGTCCACGAACGCGCAGATCTCCTGCACGACTTCTTTGAAGCCGCGCCCTTCCTTCGCGACAAGCGAAGGGTTCGTCGTAATGCCGTCCACGAGACCGAGCCGCGCGACCCGCTTGATCTCGCCGATATTCGCGGTATCCAGGAAAAATTTCATTCGTCCTTCATCTCCATTTGCGCGTGATTGAGCGGCGGCCGGCAGGGCCGGGGCTTGTCCGGCAAGTTCCACGCAAGCCGCGAAACGACTCGGTTCGCGTCGGACTGCCCAGCCGTTTTGCCTTTCCTGCGGCGCCGCTCCTCTTCTTCCTTCCCCGGCGGAAGCCGCCCTTGAATCCGCAAGGCAAGACCAAGCGCAAACGCCGCTGACCATCTAGCCGGCAATAATCCTTTCCGGCTTCGTACTGCCGCGCCGAGAACGGGACCTATCGGCCGCAATCGCGCGATTATGCGGCCGCGATGGCCTTTAGAACGCGAAACCGGACGAATACCCGCCCATTTTTACGGATAACCGCACCACTCCATAAGCCCTTTCATATGATACTTTGACTGTATCCCTTAACCTTGTTACATCATAAAAACCCGAGCAAGGAGGGGTGACAAATTTAATGGGTAGCGACCAGAAGAGCAAGTTCTTATTAACTCATCGTGAACGCGAGGTTTTCGAACTGCTTGTGCAGGATAAGACGACTAGAGACATCGCTCAGCAGCTGTTCATCAGTGAGAAAACCGTCCGTAACCACATTTCCAACGTCATGCAAAAGTTGAACGTTAAAGGTCGTTCACAAGCGGTTGTCGAGCTGATCAAGCTTGGGGAATTAAAAATTTGACGTTCTTCGCCGCATACCTTGCTCAAGCCTTCTAGCAGTGATTCCGTATTTATACGGAATCGTTGCGAGAAGGTTTTTTGACGTCCGCGCGGCCAGGCGCCCGGCACGCGAAAAACCGCGCCCCCGTGGGGAGCGCGGTTTTTCGTCCAAGCCGGCCGCTATCGGCGCCAATAATGCTCGTGCCCGTACCGGTACTGCTCCGGCCGCCTTGCGGCATGCACGGCGAACGCGCCGTTCGGCCGGTACAGAAACGGCGTTTCGCCCTGCGCGTACGGCGCGGCCTTGCGCCGTTCGATGCAGTCGAGCAGCACCTGCTGCTTCAGCGACAGGTATTCCAGCGTATGCGGACCGAATTCCGCCTCGATCTCCCCGGGCCGGAATTCGTAGTACACCGTCCGGCGCAGCGGATTGCCGTCGCCGGAAGGCGAGCCGTGCAGCACCTCGATGTTGTGGAAGATGACGTCGCCGGGCTGCATCGGCACCGGAATCGCGTCGTCCGTGGAGAAGCCGGGCTGATTGCAGCGCGCGTCGGCTTCCGCCTTCGTCCACTTGTTGCTGCCCGGAATGACCCACAGGCAGGTCTTCAGGTCCGCCTCGTCGAGATAAAAATCGACGTTGAAGATCGGCCGCGGATCGGCGCAGCCGTCCGGCACGGCCGCGTCGCGGTGCCACGGCACGATGACGCCCTCGTCCGGCGCCTTCAGCACCATGGAGTCCCACGTCGCGATCAGGTTGCGCCCCTGCAGCTTCTCGACGGAGCGCAGGATGAACGGATGGCCGAGCAGCGCCTTCATCGGATCGCTCTTGTCGATGACGTATTCGATGCGCCGCAGCACCGGCTGGCCGGATTTCACGCCGGTGCCGTACATGTAGTCCGGGTCGTTCTCGACGCCCGCCGCGCCCTTCTCGTACAACCGCTGCATTTCGCGCTGCACGAGCGCGAGCTCCTCGCCCGCCAGCACGCCGCGCACGACGAGAAAGCCGTTGTCCAGAAAATATTGCGCCTGCTCGTCCGTGATGGCCTCCTGCTTGCGCGCGTCCGCCACCGGAATGTTCACGCCGGTCAAATCCATGATTCACGCCTCCCCAACTAAGGATTGAGCTGCTTTACCCGTAGTATAAGGGAGAACGCGCGGCCTGTAAGTAGCGCAAAGTAACAAAGAGGTTGCCGAGATCACGCGGGTATGAGAACGTATACATAAACGAATCGCGAAAGCGAGAAGGAGGACGTCACATGTCGGGAAGCGCCGCCCCGCTGCCGGAGCATGCGGCCCATTCATACTTTCACCCGCCTTATATCACGCTGGCCCATCTCTTCCACGCGCCGCGGCTGTGGGGATTCCCGAGCCGGGTGCTGTCGAGCTACCAGTTCCAGTACGTCGTCGAAGGCGCCGCCGAATACACCATCGAAGGACGCGCCATTCCGACCCGCCGCGGCGATCTGATCTACCACGCTCCCGCGCAAGCGCACGAGGTGCGTACCTTCCCCGACGAGAAATACGTCTGCATCTCCATCCTGTTCGACTTCGGCGATGTGCCTTACCCCGTCGAAGAGCTGCTCGGGACGGACCGGTACGTCGGCAACTTCGCCGGACACGCGGTCGAACAGCTGCTGACGCGGCTGATCGCCCGCTACCATCAGCCGGGCCTCGCCAACCACGCCGTCTGCCAAGGCCTGCTGATGCAGATTCTGAGCGAAGTGGCCGACTACAAGCAGGAACAGGCGTCGCAAACCACGGGCCAGCAAAAGATCAAAACGAAAATGGTGCTCATCCGCAATCATATCGCGGAGCATTACGACCGCGACATCAAGCACGCCGAGCTCGAAGCGCTGTCGGGCCTGAGCCGCAATTACATCATCGTCAAATTCCGCAAGGCGTTCGGCATGACGCCGTTCGACTACTTGACCCGCGTCCGGATCGAGCGCGCCAAGGAACTCGGCATTCTCACCAATATGTCGATCGGCGAGATCGCGCTGCGCGTCGGTTACGCGGACGTCCATACGTTCGGAAGGATGTTCAAGCGGAAGACGGGCGCGAGCTTCAGCCAATTTTGTTCCGCGATGGTCACCTAACGAACGCCGCGGCCGTTCCGCGCAACGCATGCAGGAAAATAAATAGAACGGGCGGCGATCCATGCAAAACATGAATCGGCTGCCCGTTCTTGGTTTATCTTAAGGATTAACGGCGAGCATGGCCCGAAATGTAGCGAGCCGGGAAGATGCGGTCGACCATGGCGTTGAATTCGGCGATATAGCCTTGGATCGGTTGACCGTTCTTGTAGTCGGCTTCGTAAGCGGCCATGCGATCCACGAATTCGGAATTCGCCGAGACGTAGACTTCCTTGATCGACGGCGACATTTTCTTGATTTCTTGCGCGATTTGCGCTCGGAGCGCCGCCGATACGTCGCTTTCCGCCATCATGCGTTCGGCGGAGAACGGCGCGACGGAGCCCGTGCGGCCATCGGCGAAGTTCGTGTAGCCGCGCGACGTGCCGCGCGTCAAATCATTGGCGACGTTCGCCGTGCCGCGCGTCACGTCGTTGATGACGTTGCCGGCGCCTTGGGCGAGATCCGTCATCGCGTTGCCCGTGCCCCGCGCGACGTCGGTAATCGGGTTGCCGGTGCTGCGGGCGACGTCCGTGATCGCGTTGCCCGTGCCCCGCGCGACGTTGCCGATCGCGTTGCCCGTGCCCCGCGCGACGTCACCGATCGCGTTGCCCGTACCGCGCGCGACGTCTCCGATCGCGTTGCCCGTGCCGCGCGCGACGTTGCCGACCGCGTTGCCCGCGCCGTACGTGACGTCCGCCGCGCCGCGCCCGACGGTACGGCCGATATCCATGGCGCCGCGGCCGATGTCGCGGCCCACGATGCCCGTATCCCGCGCCAGGTCGCGGCCAAGCGGGCTAGGCGTGCCTTTCGCGACGTCCGCCGGCAGGTTGGCCGTATTGCGGAGCAAATTGCCCGTGCCCCGCGCCAAGCCGGTCACGCCGCCGGCGATGTCGCGGCCGACGTTCCCCGTGCCTCTGGCGACGTCGTACGAGCCCCGGTACAGCGCGTTCGTGCCTTTGCTCATCGCGCGCGGGAGCGCGTTCGGAGCGGCGAGATTCGTCAAGTCTCTCGCCGTATTGCGCGACTGGTTCGTCAAGCCGGACTGATAATGGTTCGTCAATCCGTTGATATTGTTACGATTGCTGTTGACGTAATTGTAAGAAGGACCGCGAAGATAGCTGTTCGTGTTCAAGCTCAGGGACATGTTGCGGACGCCGTGCGACACGTTATGGAACGAGCTGCTGCTGCGGCCGTTCGCCAGGCCCTTCATCTTGTTGGCCGCCTTGCCGTACATGGCCGTGCCGCTCGTGCCGTACATGCCGTTCATGCCGTAGTTGCCGCTTGTGCCCATCATGCCGTTCATGCCGTACGTATTCTTGGTGCCCGACAAATGCATGTTCGGCGTCGCGATGGAGCTGGCCCGCGTCATCCGGTGCACGCCTTTGCCCCGGTCGAGGGCGTGCGCATTCATCGAACGCATCGTATGCGGGCGCAAATACGCCTGCTGCGTGCGGCTCAGCGCCTTCGCGCTGCCCAGGCTCATCGAGCTCGTGCCGCTTTGGTGAACGGGCGCCCCCGCGGTTCCTTTGCCGGCGCCGGCGCCGCGGTTAAGCCGCACGGCTACGTAAGCGTTGTTGTCGGTCAGCATGACGTAGGCTTTGCCGACGCCCTTGATGCCCGAGATGCGCTCCCCCATCGCCTCGCTCATTTCCATCCGGTAGTTCTTGTGAAGGCCGACCAGATTGTTGCTGTTCAGCCGATGGCCGTCCACGCGGTTCATTTCGTTCATCTGGTCGTTGGCGAAACGGGTGTTCAAAATGCGGTTGCCGTTCATGTCGTACGAGACGCTGTTGCCGCGAATGTTGCGATTGCCAAGCTCGCCGTGCTTCTCCATGCAGCCCGTGAGCACTGTCGATAACATTGCCCCGGCTGCAAGCATTGCCCACTTCCGATGCTGCATCCCATCATCCTCCGTTTTATCGTCTGAACCCTACTCATGCGGCCCATAAGTAGCGTTAGCCGAACGGGGATGCGCTATGCTGGCAACTTTTTAGCTCCGCTGCGCCGGATTCCCTACCCGGCGCACCTCTGGCGCTTTGGCGCGCGGGCCGGGAAGGCGCTTGCACGCAGCACGAGGATATCGCCGACAGACTTCATCCGTTCATCATTCGATGCGGTCCCCCTCGAATCGGTCCTCGGCCTCGATGTAAGCCATCGCGTCGCAATCCGCGAACAAGGCGCGATATTCGGGCAGAAGCAGCGCATGCGACGCGGCGGCGGCGGCGTCGTCCAGCCCTTCCCGCTCCACGGCCACGACCGCGTCCGCGCCGCGCTCGTTCGTCACCGCGATCCGCCGTCCCGCGTATCCCGTAACGGCGCTTGCCGTCCAGCCGTCCTCGGTCAGGACGGCCGTTCCGATCCCGCTTCGCCCCGCGGACGGGCCGGCCAGCAGCGCCAGCTTCAGCCGTTCGTTGCCGCTCGCGACCCGCAGCCGCCAATCGATCGCGTGCGAAGGCAGCTCCAGCTCGACGGTCTCGCCCGCCGGCACGAGGCGCTGCGCGTGGATATGCGGCGGCAGCGCGGGCGCGCCCGCGCAATGCGCCGGCCGGTCCACGCTCCGGATCGCGGGATGCACCGAGAAGCGGAGCTCGGCGCAGCGGTCGATCACCGCTTCGTACGCCGTACCGCAGGCCGCGCAGCGATCGCGGTCCGCGTGCCCGGGAATCCCCGGCGCCGACGTCTCGGATGAAGACTTGCAGACGGGGCAGACGAGCCGCCAAGCCAGGTCGAAGAGCCCGAGGCGCGTGCCCGCCAGCATGAGCCGGAGCACGTCTTCGCGCGGCGCGTCCCATGCCCGGGCCAGCGCGTAGGGGCGGATATCGGCCGCCGCCGCATCGTCGCCTTGGCGGATCAAGCGCCCGGCTTGCGCCGCGAGCGTCTCGGCATGGCCGACGGCGACGAGCTGCCGCAGTCCTTCCGCCAGCTTCGCTTCGTTCACGGCTTGGCGCCCCGCGGTCTTGTCCGCCGCCGGGTAAGCGCCGATCGCCCAAGCCTCCGCATCGGCGGCCAGCCCGCCCGCGACATACCGGAACGTCCGCGCCATGAGCCGCTTCGCCGCGAGCCGCACCGGCAGCGCCAGCGCCGGATGCGCGGGCACGAGGCCGGCATACAGCTGAACGAGCGTGCCCGGCCTGCCGCCAACGGCTTTATCGTCCAGCCGAATCCCGAAGCGGAACGCCCGCAGCGGGCCTTTGGCGTATTCGCGATAGCTCTCGTGCCACCGATACCGCGACCACTCGAACGAATGGTCCGGCCCCGCCGGCTCCGGGTAACGGAACGGCGCCGCGAGATGCGCGAGGCCCGCTTCGGCGGCTGCCGCGAACCGCTCGCGGACGGGGGCGAATCCGATCGCCCGGTTGACCCGCCCGATATCGGACAGCATCTCCCACGCACGCGCGCGGGCAATCGGAAACGCCTTCTCCATAATGACCGTAACGGTCCTCTCCCGGTTATTCCGCGCATCGCTCAAGGCCTTCAGCTCCTATCGTCCAAATTGCAAGCTCGACTGCTTCCATCATAACCCGAAATCACCGAACGGGCCACGGAATAAGCAAAAAGACTCTTGCGCGGGGCAAGAGTCTCATCGCCATGCGAATCGCCGGCCGGGCCGCGTCCGCGTCATACGAAATTGCGCGTGTCGTTGCTGCGGCCGAACTTGTAGACGGCGATCAGGAAGAAGACGGCTGCGAAGGCGGTCAACACCGCGAAATGCAGCCCCAAGGCGCCGATCCCGCTGCCGGACTGCAGCTTGTCGATCGCGTCGAGCAGCCAGCGCTGCGGCAGGAAATCGGCTACCCGGCGCACCGCGTCCGGCATGATGGCGATCGGGAAGAAGCAGCCCGCGAGCATGGAGGTGGGCGTGAAAATGAGATTTTGCAGCGCGCTCGCGGCGCTCGACGACTTGGAGAACGCCACGACGGCGAGCGACAGGCTGACCGCGATGAGCGCGTACAGAACCAGCAGCCCGAACATCTCCCCGAACGGCACGCCGACGCTCAGATGGAAGACCGCCCGCATGAAGAAGAGCGCGACGGCGATTTGGGCCGCCATGACGATCAGATTGACGACGATGTTCGAGAGCACGTACGTCCGCGCCGAGATCGGCGACGAGACGATCCGGAAGTAGGTGCGGTTTTCCCGGTTCCGCAGGATCAGCTCCGTCAGGTTGCCCGCCGACGTCAGCATGAACATGAGCAGGAAACCGATCGACTGCGTCGACACTTGCTTGGCGCCGGACGTATCGTTGACGGACTGCGCCGTTACTTTGAACGTCGAGGCGGCGTAATCCTCGTAGAGCCGGTCGAACTTGGCCGCGTCGCCGTTCGCGATGCGCGCCATCGCGCCGACGTTGTCGATATAACCGGTCAGCATCGACTTGTAGTACGCCGTTACCGTCGCGCCTTTCACCGACTGCAGGGCGATATGGTCGGGCTGCCCCGCTATGACGCTGTCGGAAAAGCCTTTCGACAGCACGAGGCCGCTGTCCAGTTTCCCTGCCGCCAGCTGATCCTTCAGCTCCGCTTCGGTCACCATCGTAATGGTCATATGATCCAGCTTGCGCATGAAGCCGATCGTGTCGGCCGCGATCTTCGCTTGGCCGTCGCCGTTCACGATGCCCACCCGCACGTCGGGCTGCGACGAGGATCCGTACACGACGGTCGCCAGGATGACGCCCCCGATCGGCAGACCGAAATGAATCAGCCAATTGGAACGGTTGCGCAGAATGTGCCGCAGCGTCCACGCGACCAAAAACCATAGTTCGTTCCGCATCTTAGAAGCCCTCCCTTGTCCGGCGGACGGCGGCCGTAGCTCCGAGGAGCAGCAGCGCCGCGCCCAGATACAACCCGATGGCGGACCAGGCGGCCGCCGTATGGCCGGCGTAGATGATTTGGGTCAGCGCCGCGTTGCCCCAGCGAATAGGGGACGCCCAGGCGACGAGGCCCATGACGCCGGATTCGTTCACGGGGAAGTACGCGCCCCCGAGGAAGGAGCCCACCTGCACGATCAGCATCACCACGCCGCGTCCTCCGCCGTTCTTGAATAATTCGTTGGCCGCGATCCCGAGGCTCGTCGACATGATGATCTCGCAGACCAGCACGCCGATGACGAGCGGCAGATGCGCGCCCCAATACGCCTTGAACACCCATTTGCTGAAGAAAATGATGGCCAGGATGCAGAGCGAGTTCGATACGACGTTGCCGAGCACCTTGCCGACGTAAATCTCGCCGCGCCGGATCGGCGCCGATACGAGCCGGATGCCCGTGCCGCGCACGGCCTCCGAGCGCAGCAGGCCGCCCGCGGACATCGCGCCCCAGAGGCCGACCATGACCGTCATCGACAGCGCGTAATAATCCATGGAGCCCGGCGTGCGGTCGGCCGCGATCGACTCGTCCTTCAGATAGCTTCCGCCGTCCGCATCCGCAAGCAGCTCTCCGACCTTCGCCGGGTCCGTCCGCGCGACGGCCGCGGCGGCGTTGTATTTGTCCGCGAACGCGTTCAGCATCCCCTGCACGATGCCGCTTTCGACGGTGTCGCGGCTGCTGCCGTACTGCGAGATGCCGGCGTCCGTCACCTCGACGTACGCCGTATACTGATTATCCTCGACCGCGGCGCGCCCGTTCTCGCCGTCCTTCAGCGGCACGAACGCGATGCCGGTGCTCGCCAGCTGCTTCTCGAAGCCGCCGAACGCCTGCGACAAGTCGCCGCTGCTCGCGTCGTGCACCGCCACCTTGATGTCGCTCAGCTCCAGCTCGGTGACGAAGGCGTTCGTCAGCGTAATGCCGAGCACGAGCATCAGCACGATCGGAAAGCCGAGCATGAAAATAAACGTCCGGTAGTCCCGGAAGTGCTGCTTGATTTCCTTGACCGTCATCAACCAGGTAATCATGCGTATCCCTCCTTTCTCCCCCGTCAGTCCCGCAAATTGCGCCCGGTCAGCGTCAGAAACACCGTCTCGAGGTTCGGCTCGCGCTCCTCGACCGTGCGGATCTCGGATTCGCCGTCCATCAGGCGCTTCAGGATGCGGTTCAAATTGTCGACCGACGCGTCGCTGTGGACGCGGATGACGTTCTCTTCCTGGCTGACCTTGCGGACGCCGGGCAGCCCGGCAAGCGTCTCGCCTTCGCCGCCGGCCGCGCTCTTCAGCTCGATGACGATGTCCTTCGTGTCCGTGATCGTCGCCGTCAGCTGCTCCTTCGTGCCTTCGGCGATGATTTTGCCATGGTCCACGATCGCGATCCGCGAGCAGATCTCTTCGACTTCCTCCATGTAGTGGCTCGTGTAAATGATCGTGCAGCCCGATTCGTTCAGCTTCCGCACCGAAGCCAGGATGTAATTGCGCGACTGCGGATCGATGCCGACCGTCGGTTCGTCCATGATGATCAGCTTCGGCTTGTGCGCGATGGCGCAGGCGATGTTCAGCCGGCGCTTCATTCCGCCGGAGAAGTTCTTCGGGTAGCTCTTCGCCTTGTCGGCGAGCCCGACGAACGCCAACGCTTCCTCCGACCGCTCCTTCAGCCGTCCGCCGCGCAGCCCGTAGAGGCCGGCGAAGAAGCTCACGTTCTCGTAGGCCGTCAGGTCCTCGTAGATCGCCAGGTCCTGCGGCACGATGCCAAGGCTTTGCTTGGCGAAGCGGGGCTGCGCCTTGATGTCCCGGTCCAGGATGCGGATCTCGCCGCCGCTCGGCTGCAGCAGCGTGCAGATCATATTGATCGTCGTGCTCTTGCCCGCCCCGTTCGCGCCGAGAAAGCCGAAAATTTCGCCTTCGCGCACCTTCAGCGATATATTGTCCACCGCGACGAAATCGCCGAACTTCTTCGTCAGTCCCCGAATATCCAACACGTTCATGTTCTTCAACTCGCTTTCGTTGATCTTGTATCCTCAGTATAAAAAAACGAGACGCCCTTATGTCAGTGCATAAGTTCATCTCGTTCCCATGGGAAATCTCATATTCTTGCGCCTGCGCCCATCGGCCGGGGCATTGAAATGTTCATGGCCGTATTCATGGCGCGGCCCTGGCCCAAGTCGCTTGGGCCTAGCCGGAAGCGCGCGGCCTTGGCGCGAGACGCTCGGCTTTGGCGGGAGGCGCCCGGCCTTGGCGGGAGCAGCGCGGCCCTTGCGGGAGCAGGCCGGTCAGTTCAGGTCTCGGCGCGGCGCCGGTTACGGCCCGCCCGGCGTCGGCCGCGGCATGAGCGTCGTCACGGCGAAGCCCCGCGAGCCGTCGGCCGTCACCGTTCCGTTCGCGACGGCCGTCCGCTCCTCCATGCCGATGAGCCCCATGCCTTTGACCACCTTGGCCGCGCCTTGGCCGTTGTCGGACACGACGGCTTTGACGAAGCGGTTCAGCACCCGCACCTCCACGTGAACGGCCGACGCGTTCGCGTACTTGGCCGCGTTCGTGAGCGCCTCCATTACGTTCTCGTGGATGATTTTCCACTGCAGCGGCGTGATCGCTTCCATGTCGCCTTCGTGCACGACCGTCGTCAGCAGGTCCGACTTGCCGCCGAACGCTTCCACGGCGGAGCGCAGCCGGATCAGGCCCAGCTGCTCCACGGGCGGCTTCAAGTCCTTGAGCGTGCGCCGGATCTGCTCGATGCCTTCCTTGGAGATCGCGATGGCGTTGTTCAGCAGCGCTTCCGCCCCTTCGGGATCGCGCCGCAGCGTCAGGCGGGCCGCTTCCATCTGGATGAGCCCGCCGGTGATGGCATGTCCGATGCCGTCGTGAATCTCCTGCGCCACCCGGTTGCGCTCCTCCAGCTTGGCCAAGTACTCGCTCGCCTGCGCGAAGCCGGCGTTGTCGTTCAGCCGGCGTCCGAGCTCCTGCTGCCGGCGGCGCGACCGCTCGAGCTCATCCTCCTGCGCGTTCGTCCGGTTCATGTACCGCTTCACGATCGCGTAATTGAAGAAGACGAACACGGCGATGAAGGCGTAATGCAGCAGCAGGGACGCGGGCAGGAACAGCATCGGCGCGAGCACCGGCACGAGCGCGAAGCGGTGCCGCCGGAGCCGGAAGGACGCGAGCTCGAGCAGGCTGGGCGGCAGCAGCAGCAGCAATTCCGGCTGCACGTACGCGCCGCACAGCAGCACGTACAGCACCGTCGCGACCGCGAGCCCCTGCTTGGCGGGCGCGGGCTTCGCGATATGCAGGATCAGGTTCACGATCAGATAGAGCAGCAAATAAAGCACGAGCAGCTTCGGTGCCTGCGGGCGGACGAAGTAGGCCAGCGCGATGACGTAAAGCCAAACGATCGTCTTGTTGCCGACGGTCCATACTTCCACGGGGACGGGCCTCCTTCGGATAGCGGCTAGCGGGTTTTGCCCGTCAAGTAGTAGATGGCGATCTGCGTCCGGTGCTCCAGGGACGTTTTGTTCAGGATCGAGGTGATGTAGTTGGCCGTCGTCCCTTCGGAGATGAACAGCTCCTTCGAAATTTCCTTGTTGGCGTAGCCCTTCGCGATCAAGCGCATCACCTCGATCTCGCGCTCCGTGAACGGGGAGAGGTCGATCGGCGTTTCTCCGGAAGCGGGCTGCGCCGCGGATGCGGCTGCCGGGGCGCCGATCGCGGGCTTGAGTTTGTCGAGAATGATGTCCTGCAGCACGTTGTTGCCGTGATAGACGCTCTTGATCGCGTCGCGAATCCGTTCCGGGTCGTTGTTCTTCAGCAGATACCCCTTCGCGCCGCAGCGGATCGCCTCGACGATGTATTCGTCGTCGTCGAAGGTCGTCAGGATGAGCGGCTTCGTGCCGGTCTGCTCCGTAATGAGGCGCGTCGCCTCGACGCCGTTCATGTTCGGCATCCGCACGTCGAGCAGCGCCACGTCCACCTCGTTTTCGCGGCAGTACGCTACCGCCTGACGTCCGTCCTCGACGGCGCCGAGCACCTCGAACTCCTCGAACGTGTTCAATATGATGCGCATGCCTTCGCGGATGAACGAGTTGTCGTCCGCGATCAGCACTTTGATTTTCATGCCGTCATCGCCCCTTTGCTGCTCTTAGTGTACCTTATGCGGCAAATGCTGGAAAGCGGAGGAGCGCGGTGCCGCGCGCGGACGAAAAAGCCGCTCCCGGATCGGATCCGAGAGCGGCGCTTTATTGCCGGGCGTATGCCTGCCCGTCAGGCGAATTCCTTCAGGAACGCCGTCAGGCCTTCGTCGACGCCGCGTTCGGGGAAGTATTCCAACCCGATCAAACCGGCATAGCCGGCGTCGCGAATGGCGTTCAGCACGTTGCGGTAATGGATCTCCCCCGTGCCGATCTCGTGGCGGCCCGGGTGGTCGGCGATGTGGAAGTAGCCGATCCGCCCGATGTTCGCCCGGATCGTCGGGATCAGATTGCCTTCGGAAATCTGCTGATGGTAGACGTCGAAGAGCACCTTCACGTTCGGGCTGCCGACCTTGTCGATGATCGCGAACGCCTCGTCGGAACGGACAAGGTAGTAGCCGCGGTGGTCGACCAGCTCGTTCAGCGGCTCGACGACGAGCGTGACGCCCGCTTCCTCCAGCAGAGGCGCGGCGGCCTTCAGCCCGTCGACGATGCTGTCGTGCTGTTCCGCGCGGGCGACGCCTTCGCGGGCGTCGCCGACCGTCGCGATCAGGTACGCGCAGTCCAGCCGCTTGGCCGCCGCTAGGCTTTCGGCCAAGCCGTCGATGAACCGGCCGCGCTGCGCGGGATCGACGAGGTTGCCGTGCTTCGTGCAGAACGAGCCGACGCGCAGGCCGAGCCGGTCCTTCTGGGCGGCGAGCGCCTCCAGGTCCTTGCCGCCCCAGCCCCAAAACTCAAATGCGGTAAAGCCCAATTCCCGCGTCCGTTCCACGCGCTCGGGAAACGTCAAATTCGTCTTGCTGAATATCGCATCCAAGGATGGCGAGAAAATCATTGCGACAGCCCCTCTCCCGTTAACGAAACGCCGAGCTTGATGCTTGCTTCCGGTTGTTGATCGACGTAAGTCTCGTACGCTTCCGCCGCCTGCCCGAACGGCACGACGGGGTTGATGATTGCCTCGCAGTCGATCTTGCCCGCGGCGAGCAGGTTCCAGCTGGCTTCGCGGATGCGCTTGAAATCCCAGCGCGGGTGATCCGGATTCGGCTCGCTGCAGGCCCGCGAGAACACCAGCTTGGCGTTGTTGAAATGCGCTTCGCGCCCCCAGTCCATGCCGCCGCCCTTGAACGGCCGCGCCCAGCCGACGAACGCGATCGCGCCGCCGTACGCCAGCCCGCGCAGCGCGTGCTGCAGCGCGAATTCATTGGCGCTCGTCTCGATGACGGCGTCGACGCCGAGCTTCTCCGTGTCCTGCTTGAGCAGCAGGCCGACGTCGTCGACGGTCGGATCGTAGCAGACGTCCGCCCCGGCGCGCATGGCGACCTCGCGGCGCTTCGCGATCGGATCGACGACCGCGACGTAGGACGCGCCCGCGAGCTTCGCCATTTGCGCCGCCAGCTGGCCGATCGCGCCGAGCCCGAACACCGCCACGCGGTCGCCGACGCGGATATGCGCGTCGCGGATGCCGCCGAGGGCGAAGTGGGCGGGATCGTAGCAGACCGCGCTCTTCCACGACATGCCGTCCGGCACGCGCAGCAAGTGATCCGGATGGGCGACGACCGTTTCCCGGATGCCCGAATAGCCGCATACGCGGTCGCCGACCGCGAATTGCTTCACGTCCGGAGCGACCTCCGTCACGACGCCGACGTATTGGTTGCCGAGGTTCCACTCGCCGAATTTCTCCTGCGGCTCGGCCGCTTCGCGCGGCAGGAACGCGCGCCAGCCGTCGTCGTAGTAATCCGTCACGAACGGGCTGACGCCGCGGAAGGCCGCCAGCTCGGAGCCGTGCTTCGGCGAAGCGTAGTCGACGCGGACCCGCACGTGGCCGGGCCGGAGCCCGGCCGTCTCCTCGTAAGGGAGCAGCGCCGCTTTGCGGGGCGCCACCGCGATCAATTGATGGGGCATGGATAACACCTGCGCTTTCTGCGTGATAGTCGGAACCGTTACCCCCATTGTAAGCGCGGCGCAGGTGTAAGCGCTATGAATTGCTGTGCGTTTTTCTTGCACGGATGTGGTTTGTTTGCTAGTCTCGGGTGAGGAGGGGATGTGCGTGAAAGTCGAAAGCTTCCATATGCCGTCGATCGTTTCCGACCTTGATCTCTACTATTGCGGGGTGGAGGTAGTCGAACGATTCTTTACCTGCGGGCCGCATATCCGCGACCGGTACTTGATTCATTACATCATCGGCGGCAGCGGGTTCTTCGACTGCCACGGCCGGCGTTACCGGGTCGGGGGCGGCGAGATCTTCGCGATTTTCCCGGGCGAGCTCACCTATTACGAGACGGACCCGGACGACCCGTGGACCTTTTGCTGGTTCGCGTTCGGCGGCAGGCGGAGCAAGGAAATGCTGCAGCGGGCGGGCATTTCCCATGACGTGCCGGTCCGTCGGGTTCACGGCGGCGACGCGATCCGCGGCTACGTCGAGCTCTTGAACGAGACGCTGCACGCGTACCCCAGCCGGGATCTCCCCGCGGCGCGGATTCACGGCGCGCTGTACGATATTTTCGCGGTGCTGGAGCTGTCTTATCTCGCTTCGCGTCCGGCGATGCCGGCGAAGGCCGATGCCGCGGACTATGTCGGCAAGGCGCTGCAGTTCATCGAAACCCACTACCAAAGCCCGATCTCGATCAAAAACATCGCCGATTACGTCGGCCTCGAACGGACCTACTTCACGAAGCAGTTCACCAAGGCGACGGGCGAATCGCCGCAGCAATACTTGATCAAGTACCGGATCGATCAAGCGCAGCGTCTGCTCTCGACGACCGCGATGACCGTCGGCCAGGTCGGCAAAAGCGTCGGCATTCCGGAGCTTGCGTACTTCTCGCGGCTGTTCAAAAAAGTCGTCGGCGTCGCGCCGAAGCAGCACGGCCTGCGGCTGCAGGCCGAGCGCCGCGGAGCGGGGCGGTAGCTGTTTCGCGGCGGGCGGAATCGGGCTAATGATGCGTAAGACTAGCCGCGAAGGAGGCCGAACCCATGCCATGGACGCATGACGAATACCCGGATTCGCTCAAAAACTTTCTCTCCCCCGTCCGCAACAAGGCGATCGACATCGCCAACGCGCTGCTCGAGGACGGCTACGAGGAAGGCCGCGCGATCTCGATCGCGACCGCGCAGGCGAAGGAATGGGCCGAGCACCGGCACAAGCGAATCCGCAAAAAGGGACACTAGCCGTTTGAATCCGCGAGAATCGAAGACCGCCCGCGCGTCATGATGGAGAGGCGCGGGCGGTCTTTTTTTTGCGTGGGCGAGTAGTGCATGCTGCGCCGGGTCATTGCTGAACGCTTGCCCGCCCGATCATGAGGGTGATGCGGCAATCCGCGTCCCGCCTTGCCATCGCACATTTTGCTCATGAGGGTGATTCAGTCACCTTCATCCCACCTCAAACACCTGTATCTCGCTCATGTAGGTGATCCAGTCACCTTCATCTCGCCTCACCCACCCGTATTTCACTCATGTAGGCGACCTAGTCACCTTCATCTCGCCTCACCCACCCGTATTTCACTCATGTAGGTGACCTAGTCACCTTCATCTCGCCTCAAACACCTGCATTTCGCTCATGTAGGTGATCTAGTCACCTTCATCGCGCCTCAAACACCTGCATTTCGCTCATGTAGGTGATCCAGTCACCTTCATCGCGCCTCAACAACGCCTATCTCGCCCATGAAGGCGATGCAAGTGCCTTCATCGCGCCTCAACCACCCGTATTTCGCTCATGTAGGCGACCTAGTCACCTTCATTTCGCCTTAACCACGCCTATCTCGCCCATGAAGGCGATGCAAGTGCCTTCATCGCGCCTCAACCACCCGTATTTCGCTCATGTAGGTGATCCAGTCACCTTCATCTCGCCTCAACCACGCCTATCTCGCCCATCCCGCTTCGACCGCAGTTTGACGTTGTTTTCCGCGCCCCCTGCACTTCCTCCGCCGATCGCGCCGCTCGCGCCCGAAGTTCTATCTTCGTCTTCTTCCAAAATAAGGGTATACTAGTCTCATAAGGTTCCGGAAGGAGGAATTCGATGAAACGGATGCCCTATCAACGGCCAACGGAGCATTACGACGAGCGGATCAAGGCCATCGACGAGGCGCTCTGCGTGCTGCTCAAGAAACGAAAGAACGTCTCGGACAACCGCCCCGGCTACCCGCCCTTCGCGTATATCGAGGCGTGGGCTGCGGACAACGGCTTGTATGAGGATCAGTTGAAGTATGTGTTCGGCTTGCTGATGGACGAGAGACTGTATCGCCCGATCGTCGAGCCGGCCGGCTTTCGCAAAAACCTCCTCGTCGCCAGGCAAACGGAGTTCGGCGAAGCCGTCTACGCCGTCCCGTTCGTTCGGCAGTACGAAAACGCGAGCGTCGTGCATTTTACGATCGATCGCAGCGAGGAAGAAGACGCGGCCTTCGACCGATCGCGGCGCTACCGGTACTACGAGCTGACCGTCGGCGATGGCTATGAATGCGGTTCACCGGCCGGCAGCAGCCATGGCGGCCACCACGCCCACGATTATATCGTCTCCCCGCCGCTGCCCGACGATCTGGCGGGACTCGCGTTCACGTTCCGGGAATACGAACGGCGCGGAGAGCAAATGCCGACCGGCCGCGAAATCGTTATTCGCATGTAGCGACTGCCAAATCGCAAAGCAAAACAAAGACCGCGCCCCGCCGCCCCGCATCCGGAGGGGTCTTTTTCGAGCCAAGACGCAAACAGGCGGCGCATTTCCACGGCTTTCTCTCAACCTTGAGATGCGCAAGAAAATAGAAAAGCCCCGATGAATGAATCGCCGGGATTTCTCTTTTTATTTTTCTCTCTCTCTCTCTCTCTCCGCAACTGAAATACCCGACTGCTATCTTACTCCTCCTCCGCGACGGCAAACGCGAACGGCCGCAGTTCCAGCTCGAAGCTGCCGTCGAGGACGTCCGGCGGCGGTGCGTCCGCGAGCCGAGGGTACGGACCGGCGGTCTCGCCCGCGCCGGCGCAAGGCAAGCCGCGGTCGTCGAGCAGCCGCAGACGGCCGGGACGGAAGGACGGCGCGCGCACGCGGAGCCGCAGCGGCGCGTCCGTGTAATTCGCGAGCAGCAGCGTGCGCCGGCCGTCGGCGTCCCGGACGGCCAGCGCCTCGTACGACAGCCGGTCGCGCACGAGGCACGCTTCGGTTATCTCCCCCTGCAGCGCCCCCGCGCAGGCCAGCACGTGGTACAGCGGGTATTCGCCCGCCCCGCCTTCCGGCAGCAAGCCGAGCGTTCCCGCCGTCTCGTAGTAGCACGCGCGGTCGGCCGAGGCTTCCGCGAGGCTCTTCAGGCTGCCGAGCGTCCAGCCCGCGCCGAAGAGCGAGCGCTGCCGCGCGTCCTCGCGGTTCGCGCGGTTCTCGGCGGCGGCGGCCGCCTCGGGGCTCGACGCGTTCGGATTCAGCCGCGGCTTGAGCGTGATCGGACCGACGGCGAGCGGCACGCCCGGCGCGATCGCGCGGGCGCTGCGCACGGCCGCGCCCTGGGCCGACGCCGCCTCGGCCATCGAAGCCGCGTCGAACGCGTGCACCTGCGGGTTCAGCGCGAACGTCGCCGCTTCCATCGCCGCGAGCGGCAGCGCGGCGCGGTTGAACTCGGCGAAGTACGCCCGCGTCCCGCCGCCGACGCGGAACGTCACCCCCGCGGCGCTCCGCAGGGCAGCGAGCAGCGCCAGCAGCGCTTCGTCGGCGACGTACGCGGAGACGCGGTACGGGTAGACGGCGTCGACCCGCAGCCTCCCCGAAGCGATGGCCCCGACGAGCCGCTCCGCCGCCCGCTCGCCATCGTCCGCGCCGTCCGGCAGCAGCGCCTCCAGCTCCAGCCCGCAGTCCAGCTGCCGGGCATTGCGCGCGGCGGCGTCGAGCTCCGCCTGCCAATCCGGCTCGCCGAGCCGGACCGTCGCGTGCAGGAACGCGGGCCGCAGCAGGCGCAGCTTCTCCGCCTCGAGCGGCTCCAGCTCCCGCCCGGGCGCGCTGCCCAGGCCGATGCGCGGAAGCCGGCCGGCAGGCCGGTCCAGCAGTTCTACATGCGGCGCGTCGGCCGCCGCTTGCGTCCTCCCGGACGGCGCGCGGTCGCCGATCAGGCGCAGCGTCACCGTCTGCCGGATGCGGTCGCCCGCGTGCACGGCCGCCGGATACGGCAGCGCCAGCGGCGTGCAGTACGTTTTATACGAATCGTCAGTCCAATTGCGCTGATCCTCCATCTCGAACAGGTCGCCGTCGAACCGCAGCTCCGCCGTGAGCCCCCGGCGGACCTCGTGCCGGATCGCCCGCAGCTCCCGGAACGACTGATGCGGCGAGATCCGCTCCGGGAAGGCGCCGACGACCGTGCCCTCCGGCGTCTCCGTCTCGACGGGCGTGCCGGCCAGCGCGGCGGGATGCAGCACGCAGAAGCCGATCCGGTTCTTCAGGAACGCGGCATGCGCCGCGCCGTCGAACGAAAACGCGATCGTCCCTTCCGCGCTGCCGTCGATGACGCCCTCCCACGTGAAATCGATGTCGCCCCGCCGGTGCTCGGCCGTGAACCGGACGCGGAACGAATCCGCGTCCTGCGCGATCTCGACGTTCCGGAACGCCGGCCGGACCGTCCCCCAGTCGCGGTCTCGCACCGCGGCGTACAAGCCCCGGACGATCTCGACATCCCCGAACCGGATATACCGCAGGCCGCCCTCCTCGAAAACGGCCGTCAGCGGACCTGCCCGCAGCGCGTGCCGCTCGGGCAGCGGATCCGGGGACCCGTACCGGAGCAGGCGGAGTTGTTGCGCGTCTGTCATGCTTTCGCCTCCTTTGCTCGCTTGTTCATCGAATGGCATCATGGCCCCCCTTGGGCAAAGGCGGGGACGCTTCCCGATTACCGGATGTATTCGCCGCGGCTGCAAGCGCTCCCTTGCGGCGGGCGGTAAAAACTCCGCGATGCCGCTCTCCGTCCGATAAGCATCTCCGTTCGTTCGTCCGTTTGTCCGTTCAACCGTTCAACCGTTCGTCCGTTTGTCCGTTCGTCCTTTTGTTCTTTCGTTCTTTCGTTCTTTCGTTCTTTCGTTTTTTCGTTCTTTCATTCGTTCTTTCATTCTTTCGTTCGCCCCTTCGCCCGCCCGCGGCCGCGCGCTCCCGGCTTCCCCTGTGCTACAATGTCGGTACAAGCTCACAAGCGCTTATGACGATCAAACGGACCGGAGGTGGACGCATGCGCAAGCTGCTCTTTTTCGTCGGCCCGGCCGGCGCCGGGAAAACGACGCTGGCCGAAGCGTGGGTACGCCGGCACGGCGGCGCGTTCCTCGACATGGACACGCTGCTCCGGCCGGCGGCGGAGGCGATCATGACGCTTGCCGGCAAGGACCCGGAGGACCGGGACTCGCCGTTCTATAAGGAACATTGCCGCGATCTGGGCTACCGGATCACGATGGACGCCACGCTGCAGCAGCTGGCCCTCGGCCTCGATGCCGTCGTGATCGGCCCGTTCACGAAGGAGACGGAGGACCCGGCCTGGCTGGACCGCGAACTCGCCCGCATCGGCGCGTCCGCCGGCGACGCGAACGTCAAGGTCGTCTCCGTCTTCCTGCCGGGAGACGACGATTACCGGACGCGCATCGAAGCGCGGGGATCCGCGCTCGACGCATGGAAGCTGGGCCATTGGGACGAGTTCCGGCGCGCGCTGCGGCGCAGGACGATCGCCTGGCCGCTTCCGCCGGGCTCCGTCCTCGACTTCGACAATTCGGGGCCGTTCACGGACGCGAAGCTGGCCGGCCTCGAGCGCTTCGTGCTCGGCGGCGGCTGACGACGCGGCGCCAATAAGACGAGAAGGACCGGAGCTGGCCCATGCCTGCTCCGGTCCTTTTCGGTCCTCGCTCCGGTACGCGCCCCGGGCCGGCTTACGCCAAGATCAGCCCGGCGCCCTCGAGCGGCCGTTTGTCCTCGCCGTCCTTCGGGGCGGCGGCCGGCGGCTCCGAACAAATCCCCGCGGGCACGAGCGTCCAGTCCCGGTAAACGAAGCCGGACGTCATGGCCGCCCCGGGCACGGCGCGCTCGTGGAGACGCTGACACTTTAAACAAAAATACATGCTCGCTCCTCTCCCTCGTAAAATCGTCGTCTCGCCCGTCGCGGACTTCCCGCGCGCAGTCTACAAAATCGCGGCATGGAACCGTTACGAACAAGCGAGCGACCCCCTCGTGCAACCCGACTATCGCGAACGAAGCGCCGCTACTCCCAGGCGATGGCCGCCGCGCCCTTCAAGCGCGCCAGTCCTTCCGTGAAGAAATAATCGCCGTAGATGAGCGGCACGTCGACGTTTTTGCGCTCGGGATAAATGCTGGTACCGCCGCGGATCAACCCTTCCTCCCCGTCGTCGTCCCAGGCGCCGTAGTTGCGGTACAGCGACTCCAGCATCCGGACGCCCGCCGCCCGGTAAGGCGCGCCGTGCGCCGGCGCGCAATCCGCCAGAAGCAGCAGGCCGCAGGCGGCGCAAGCGCCAGCGGACGTGTCGCGGAAGCGCTCGGCGCCTTCCGGCAGGCGAAAATCCCAGTGCGGCACGCCGTCTTCCGGCAGATGGGCGACGAAGAAATGCGCCACGCGCTTCGCGCCGTCCAAATACGCGGTCCGGCCGGTATGGCGATAGGCGAGCGCCAAGCCGTAGAGCGCCCAAGCCGTGCCGCGCGACCAGGCGGATTCCGGCGCGAAGCCCTGACCGCCGATCCGCTCGAGCCGCTCGCCCGTCCCGGGATCGAACCGGACGATATGGTACACGGAGCCGTCCGGGCGCACGAATTCCCGCAGCACCGTGTCCAGATGCGCCTCGGCCACGTGCCGGAAGCGGGGATCGCCCGTCTCGGCCGAAGCCCAGAATAGCAGCGGCATGTTCATCGCGCAGTCGATGATCGCGAGGCCCGCGTTGTCGTCGCCCGCCCGCCACGTGTTCCAGGCGCGGATATAATTCCCCTTCAGGTTGAATCGCCCGGCCAGCTGGCCGGCGGCGAGCAGCGCGCGGTTCTTCGAGTCCTCCGCGCCGTACCGCTTATACCGCGCGACGCTCGTCAGCGTCCACATGAAGCCCGCGTCGTGATCGAGCTGGTCGTAGGCGGCCAGCACGGCGTCGAGCCCTTCCTCGCAAGCCTCGGCCAGCTGCCGGAAGGATGCCTCCCCGCTTCCGTCGTGCAGCAGCCAGAGCAGCCCCGGCCAGAAGCCGGCCGTCCACCAGTCCGGCGCCTCCAGCGCGTAACGGCCGTTTACGCTCGCGTGCGGGTACCCGCTGCCGATCCGCCCGCTCGTCCGTTTCACCTTGTCCACCGTCCGCGCCCATGCTTCCTCGACCCACTCGGTCTCCCGGTTCATCGCCATGCGCCTCCTCCCGAATTCGCCGGTTCGCTTGCCGGCGTCCCATGTGCGTCGTCCCATTGCAGCCGCAGCGGCTGCCCCTGCCGGGTCACGTAATCGATGCGGAGCGCCTCGCCGTCGCCGAAGACGGGCGGACGCTGCTTCCGGCCGGCGATCAGCGCCTCCAGGCCGTCGATGCCCATGCAGTCCGCGTCCTCCGCCGACATGGCCTCCACCACGACGCCGTGCCGCCGGCCGGCGCAGACCACCGTCATCCGGTCGGATTCCTCCCGCAGCGCGAACGGCTGCATGAGATAGACCGTCAAATACACGTCGTTCACGAGCGCATGCAGGGCGTTGCCCGCGGCGATCCATTCGCCCTTCGGCAGGACGCCGACGATCCGCCCGTCCTCCGTCTCCGGAATGTCGTACAGCGCCATGACGACGTTCTTGTGGAACAGCACTTGCTCATGGCCGCTGCGGTGACGGGGGTCGCCTTCCGCGTAACCCCGCCCGGGATGGAAGAAATACGCCTTGTTGACGCTGCCGGACGCCAGCAGCGGCAGCGTGACGTCCCAGCGGTGCTGCTCGTTGTCGAACTCCTCGCGCCGCTCTAGCACGCCGCCCGCGGCGAACCGTGCCGTTATATACGTGTACGCGTGCAGCGCCGTCTCTTCGCCGCCGTCTTCGCTCGCGATCCGCTTCCGCACCTCGGCCGGCTTCCGGCGGTCGAGCGCCGTGCGGCGCGCCTCCTCGGGCGCCTCGTAGAACAGCAGACCGGCATATTCCAGGCGGGGCAGGTCGTCCGGCAGCGGAAAATCGCCGAACTGCGCGTAGTCGAACAGCACGTTGCCGTCCTTCGGCAGGTCGTGCGCCAGCGCGCGGGAATGCGGGGCGGCCCAGGCGCCCTTCAGGTAATAGAGCGCCCGCTCGTTCCAGAGCCAATCGAGCAGCCCGCGCAGGTCGGCCCGCTCTTCCTCGTCCTCGCGCCCGCCGCCGTCCCCGGCCAGCGCCAGCGCGCATGTGAACGCTTGCACCCAATGCCAGAACCAAGGCAGCGCCCCGTATTCGGCCATCCCCCGTTCGCGGACATGCGCCAGCGTCCGCTTCAGGCTGCGCCGTCCGTCCGCGAGCAGCGCCGCATCCGCGAACCGGCGGCCGAAGATCAGCTTGAGCGCCGTGTACTTGGCTTCGTGATGGTTGAATGCCCGCAGCGGCTTGTCGTAGAAGCGGCTCCGGTACGCGTGCGCCAGCGCTTCGCGGAACGCCGCGCGCAGCGCCTCCGGCAGCGCGGCGTCGTACCGGGCGGCGAAATAAGCCATCAAGCCGGCCATCAATTCCGCCGGCAGCGGGTTCGGCCGCGCCTCCCGCGGCGACGGGTCGAGGCCGAGCGGCCAATGGCCGTACGGCTCGGCGGCCGGGTCGGCGTTCTGCAGCGCCAGCACCTCGCCGAGCACGCGGACCGCCGCCGCCTTCGCTTCGGCGCGGTCGAACGGCAGGTCCGTCTCCGGGTCGGCCGCCGCCGCGAAGAGATGCGAGGCGTAATAGAAGTTGTCGCGGATATCGCCGTGAAACCATAGGCCGCTCGGCCGTACAGGCAGTCCGAAAGCCCGGACGGCAGCGCCGCGCGCGATTTCGCGCAGGCGCGCCTCGCGGTCCGGCAGCATGTTCGTCGTCATGTCCCATTCCTCCTCCGCAAGAATCGATATCGAACCGTTGGCCTCGCGGCGTCTCTTCAGCGCGCAAGCCGCGCGTTGGCGAGCGCCTTATTCAAACCGGAATTCCAGCCTGACCCGGTGCGCCGTCTTCGGCCGCCGGCTCGCGAACTCGACGGCGTGCCAGACGGTGTCCCGGCCGTCGTGGCCGCGCATGACATGCCGCATGGCGCTCGCCTCCAGCTCGCCGTCGTCGTAGGCGATGACCAGCCGGCGGCCCGCCCTGCCCTGCAGCGTCACGCGGGCGTCGTCGCGCAGGACCGGCTCGAGCCGGGTCACCACGCGTTCCGCGAACGTCCCCGGCGCGTCGCCGAACCGGCACTCGTCCTCCAGCACGAGCAGCGGCAGCTCGGTCTTGCGCCATTCCAGCCGCCGGCGCAGCGATTCCAGCCCCGGCGCGCGGTAGGCGTCCGCCAGTTCGAGCCGGAGCTCGTCCGCCTCCTCGCCGATCGACGCGGCGACGTCCCGCGCGGCGCTCCGCGCGCCTTCCGTCTGCCCGCGCCCGTCCGCGACCGGAACGGAGTGGCCCTGCGACCCGTTGCAGGCGTATCCGTAGCGCCCCGCGCCGAAATATTCGGCCGTGTACTCGCCGCTGCCAAGATCGCAGACGAACGTCTCGCCGTCCGCGGTCAGCATGAACTGCCCGATATCGTTATGGTTGTGCGGTTCGTCGTTGCGGCCGGCCTTGGCGGCGAAGCCGAAGCGCCCGCGGCCGGTCGTCTTCCGGCCGACGAGCCACTGCGCGTCCGGCAAATAATAATCGCCATCCGCCCAATCGGCGCCCCGCAGCGCGGGATCGAACCAGAGCACGTTGCGCAGCGCGTGCGCCCAGCGGCTGCAATGGTCGTCCGCGTACGGCGCCCGCAGCGCGTCCGGCGGGACCGCGATGCCGGGATAGAGGCCGGCCAAGTAATGCGACAGGCCGATCTGGACGTAGGCGTGCCCGGCGGAGTCCGAGAAATTCACCGTCGTCCCGCTGTCCAGATACGCCTTCTGCTGAAACTCGGCGATCCGCCGGACTTTGTCGCCGCGGAAGAGATCGATGCCGCCCTTCGTCCGCTGCTTCAGCAAATCCGCGAAGTACGCATAGTAGCCGAAGCCGTAATTCCAGTACCCGATCCCTTCCAGGCAAGCGCCGTCGGCGCCGAAGCCGGCCAAGTAATGCTCCATCGTGCCGAGCGCCTTGCCGACGATCGCCGTCAGCGACTCCGAATGCGGCAGCAGCAGCAGCGCCGCGGACGCGACGGAACCGGCGCAGACCGCCGCCCAGTTATGCTCCGCCGTTTCCCAGAAGTAGGGCCCCTGCCGCAGGTACGGCTTGAACAGCCGGCCGACGACTTCCTCCTCGATGCGGCTCCGCAGCAGCGGCGGGAGCGCCCCGTCCGTCAGCACCGAGATTTCGGCGAGCGCGAAGCCCGTCTCCGCCGCGAAGAGATCGATGCGCGCATCCCGTTCCCGGCGGCTCCATTCGGGGGATTCGACGGCGAAGGCCAGCCCGCCGTCCGTCTCCGCGGCGCCGCGCAGATGCGCCGGCAGGCACCACGTATATTCGTTGCAAATCGACCAGACGATGTCCTGCAGCGCCCCGCGGCAGGCTTCGTTCCCGGGCTCCAGCAGCGTCAGGAGCGCCATCGTGTTCAGCCTTCGCCGTTTCGCGAAGTAGACCTGTTCGTAGGCGAGCCGGTGGCCCGTCCGCTCGAACGTCGCGAACTGCGCGTAGGTCGGCTCGAGAATCGGTTCGCCGAGCAGCCTCCGCCCCTCTTCGCGGATTTCCGCGGCGGCTTCGCGGTAATCGTCGGTTTCGTTCACCTGCCGCCAAAATTCGTCCTGCCCGCCTTCCGGAAACAACAGCCCGGCCCCTCCCGGCGCGCCGGCGGCCAACGCGGCCGATATGCGCTCGCGCTCCATCGCGTCGCCCCTCCTCTTCCCTTGGCTCGTACCTCTTCATTGTATAAAAAACCGCATGGCGGATTTGGTCGAATCTTGAGCCGTCCGCATAAATATTTGACGGCGGCGGGGATAGGGCCGTAGGCCCGGCCCTTCCCGCGCGCGAACGAGCTTCCCGATCCGTCCGGCGGCCTCGGCGCCGCGCCAAAAAAAGCGGCCCCGGATGCCTACGCATCCGAAGCCGCCGTTCCGTCGGTCATCGTTTCATTCCTTCCCGCCCGCCGCATCGGACACGCGGACCCATACCGTCATTTCGCCCGGCTCGCGATTGCCCCACAGGTAATACGGGACCGCCCGCAGCTTGACCGGGATCGGCCGGAGCCGCTCCGCCAGCGGGCGGTAAGCCGTCTCCGCCTGCCAGGAGTCCCGCTCGTCGGCCCGTCCCTCCGCGTCGATGACGACCGCCCCTCCGGGCAGTCCGGCTTCGAACGCGGCCGTCAGCTTCGCGTCCGCCGGAATCGACAGGGACGCGAGCGGCCGGCCGTTGTCGGCCTCCTCCAGGCAGTACACGAGCGGTCCGCGCTCGACGGCGGCCTTGCCCGCGTTCGCGCGGATGTCGGGATGCGCCGCCGTCAGCCGCGCCGACAGCTCCGGCGCCCACTCGACGACGTCGCCCAGCGCCCAAGCGCGGCGCACGACCGCGTAGCCGTCCTTCGTCTCGTACGGCGCCGGTCGGCCGTTGATCGCGAGCGCGGCTTGCCCCGCGCACCAGGCCGGGATGCGCAGCGCGAGCGCGAACGGCGCGGAAGGCGCCTCGGTCAGCTCGAAGCGGACGCGCCCTTCCCAGGGCAGCCAGGATTGCTGCGCGAGCCCGACCGGTCCGGCCGCCAGCGCGAACCGCGCCTCGCCGCCGATGAAGAGATGCGCGTAGATCGTGTCGGACGCCGGGTCGGCCGTATAGACGTAATCGTGCAGCGAGCTCAGCAGCCGCGCCACGTTCGGCGGGCAGCAGGAGCAGCCGAACCACTTTTGCCGGACCGCCTTGACGTGATGCCGGCCCGGATTGCGCGCGGACGCCTCCGGCCAGACCTCGAGCGGATTGACGTAGAAGTAATGCTTGCCGTCCTGCGACATGCTGGCGATCACGTTGTTGTAGAGCGCGCGCTCCATGACGTCGGCGTAGTCGGCCTTCGGCTCCAGCTTCAGCATCCGCTGCGCAAAGAAGATCAGCCCGATGGAGGCGCATGTCTCGGCGTAGACCGTATCGTTCGGCAGGTCGTAGTCGAACGTGAAGGCTTCGCCGTGATGCGTCGAACCGATGCCGCCCGTGATGTACATCTGCTTCCGCGTCATATTGGCCCACAAGCGCCGGCAAGCCTCGGCCAGTTCCCGGTCGCCCGCGATGCGGGCCAGGTCCGCCATGGCCGTGTACATGTACACGGCCCGCACGGAATGGCCGACCGCGGCCGTCTGCTCGCGCACGGGCACGTCCGCTTGGTTGTAGGCCATGTCCGCCGCGGTCGGCCGCAGCCGCCGCTCCGTCCAGATGCTCCGACCGTCGCGGCGGTTCGTCTCGTCGACCAGAAAATTCGGCTGCGCGCCGCGCTCGTCGATGAAGAATCGCGCCAGCTTCAAGTATCGCTCCTCGCCCGTCGCCCGGTGCAGCTTGACGAGCGCGAGCTCGATCTCCTGATGGCCGTCGTAGCCCCGGATTTGGCCCGGTCCCTCGCCGAACACGTTCCCGATATAATCGGCGAACCGGCACACGACGTCGAGCAGCTTCCGCTTCCCCGTCGCCTCGTAATAGGCGACCGCCGCCTCCATCATATGGCCCGCGCAATAGAGCTCGTGCGCCTCGTACAGGTTCGTCCACCGCTCGTCCGGCGCTTTCACCGTAAAATACGTGTTCAAGTACCCGTCCTCGTGCTGGGCCAGCGCGATCAAGCCGATGACCTCGTCCGCCGTGCGCTCCAATTCGGGATCGGGATGGGTTGCCAGCGAATAGCCGACGGCCTCCAGCCACTTGGCCACGTCGCTGTCCTGGAACACCATGCCGCCGTACTCGCCCGCTTCCAGCCCGGCCGCGATGCGGAAATTGCGGATCGCGTAGCTCGGCGCGGCATCCGGAATCCGGTCGTTCAGCGCCTCCCATTGGTACGGAATGACCGTTTCCCGGACCAAGTCCGTGTACCGGTCCCAAAAATCGTCCCGAATGCGTACGCCTTCGGGTTTGCCGCTCATTTGCATCGCCACGTACGTCCTCTCCTTTTGCCTGAAGAAATGATGGGATTTGAACATTGCCTACCGATAGTTTATCCTCGGATGAAAGGGTCTTCTACGGCTAAAACGACCCTCTTTTTTGCGATATTTCACCCTCGACGAACAAGGAGGCCATATCCATGTCCGACCGTAACGGCCTGATCGCGCTGTCGCTCCCGCCGCTGCCGTACTACGTCACGACCGGCTTGTCCGTCTTCGCCCCCGGCGACCAGCATCCGAACCGGCGCAATCTCGGCATCTTCGACCTGCTGTGGGTCGTGCGGGGCACGCTGCACATCGGCGAAGAGAACCGGCAATGGGACGTCGCGGCGGGGCAGACGCTTCTGCTGCTGCCGGACCGCTATCATTACGCGGTCAAGCCCTGCGAGACGGAGACGGCGTTCTACTGGATTCATTTCGATTTCGCCGGCGAATGGACGGCGGAGGCGGCCGCGGAAGCGGCCGAGCGTCCCGCGCCGCTGCGGCAAATGTGGACCAATCCGCGCACGCTCCTCCTGCCGCAATACGCCTCGCCGGCGGAGTTCGCCGAGGCGCGGGGGCTGCTCGCCAAGCTGCTGGCGGAAGCCGGCCGCGGACGGACCGCGGCGTACTGGCAGGAGCAGCGGCTGTTCCTGGAGCTGCTCGACCTGCTGGAGGACCGCGGGGCCGAGCGGGACGAGGACGCGCCCGCCGTCCGCCTCGCCAACAAGGCCGAGGCCTATCTCCGGCAGCATTACCAATCGGACGTCACGAACCGCTCGCTGGCGGAGGCGCTTCATTTTCACCCGAACTACGTCGTGCGCTGCATGAAGGAAACGTTCGGCTGCTCGCCGATGGCCTATCTGCACCGGTACCGGCTCGAACAGGCGAAGCTGCTGCTGCTCAAGACGGAATGGCCCGTCGCGCGAATCGCCGAGCGGACCGGCTTCTCCAGCGCCCCGTACTTCTCCGGCCGTTTTCGGCAGTTCGCCGGCTTGTCCCCGCTGCAGTTCCGTAAACGGTACTCGACGTGACGCGCGTCGTCGCGCGCGTTCGGGCGAAGGCGTTTATCCGGCGCCTTACTGGACGATAATGGAAATAATTCTACCTCCGCCGAGGCTCCGTACAAAGGTGGTCGCCATGTCGCTCGCGATTTGCATTTTTCTGGCTTGCTGCGCCATTATCGCGCTTTCGCTCATTCCCAAGAAACTGACCGAGCTCGAGTCGCTGTTCGTCTTCTTCAGCGGTACGGTATTCGAGCTCAGCGCGTTTACGATCGTGCACGTCAATCTCGATTGGGTCATCGTCCCTCATGGGAACGAACCGTCTTACGCCAATCTGGTCATGCGCCTGGTCGTGATTCCGGTCATTCTGGTGATCGCCTCGCATGTCCTGCTTTACGACCGGAAATGGCTGAAGTGGATCCTCGCGTCCGGCATCGTGCTGCTGTTCATTCCGTTCCAATATCTGCAGGAGAAGCTCGGCATCCTGGTGACGCCGCATTGGAACGTATATTATACGTTGATCGTCTTCGCCGGTTATATCGCGTTCGCGCGGGTGATGGCCCAGCTGATCCTGAACGCCCGGCCCGCCGAGGAGGGACAATCGTGATCATTTACGATACGCGGTTCAACGCCAACGAATGGTTCGTGCTGGGAGGCTTTCTCGTCGGCATCGGCCTCGTGTTGTTTCTGCCCAAACGGTTCTCCATGCAGCGAACGATTCTGTATTACATGTGCGGCGTGTACAGCGGATTCTTCTTCGATCACTCCCTTAGCGTCGAGCCCGTGAGCTATTACGACGTCAACGACACGTCCGATTACGAATTGATGGACTTTCTGTCGTACTTCGCGTACGGCGCGGTCGGCTACTTGTTCTTCTACGTCTTCGACAAGCTTCGCGTCAGAATGCCTTATGTACCGGTCTATATTCTCGCCTGGTCGCTGGCTTCCGTCGGACTGGAATGGATCTCGGTCCGAATCGGCGTGTTTCATTACAATTACGGGTATAAGCTTGCCTATTCGTTCCCGATTTACCTGATCGTGCAGACGGCTTGGACCATGCTGTTTTTGCGCTACGGCCGCGGCGGAGCGGGGCGCGGGGCTGCCGGTCCGGACAAGGCAAAAAACGCATAAGGCGGCTCGTTCGGCGAGGCGTCCCATGCGTTCGGTTCGGTTGCCGGCCGCGTTAAGCCAGCGCGTCGGCGAGTCTTCTCCAATATTCTCCGCTGCCGCCTCGCCCGTCGTAATAGCGCGGTCGGCAGTCTGCCCTCGCGTGATTTGAAGCGCTTTCATAACATCGTTCCTCAAAAGGTTCCGCTCTCCGTCCGCCCGCGCCGGCGGCTAATGCCTCGGCCAGCCTGCGCATCGCCGCGCCGTCCCCCGCATACCCGTTGTAATACGTCGGAAAATCAGCCTGATTCTCCTTCACCGGTCTTCACCTCCCCTTTCTTTCTACCTATGCGCAATTTGGCAAATCATTCCTCCCCCACCGTCGATTACCGTGCGGTTTGCCTCATTTTTTGCAAAGTTGCCAGCCGGGACGCGATGAAGCGGTACAGGAGGATCAGCCCCGATGCGGCGGCCGGATAGACGGGAACGGAATAGCGCAGCTTCCAGCCGGTGTACGTCAACGCCCCGTTGACGACGGACAACCATTCGAACGCCACGGCGACCCCGGTCCAAGCGGCGATATAGCCGGCAAGCCGCCAGCCGCGAAGACGCCATCTGTCGTACCCGTACAGGAACAGCAGCGAGGCGCACGGATACATGAACAGATGAAAGAGCGAGCCGGAGAGCTCGTAAGAAGGATTATCTCCGAAGTAATAGAGGCGGAACGGCGTGGCGATCAAGAAATAATCGGTCGACGCGACCAGCCCGGCGTTGCAGATCCAGATCAGGATGACGACGACGCGCGGAAAGTAAGCCCGAATCGGGATAAACGACGCCAGCGCGATCGCCGACGTCAGGATGAAGTACCATTCGTTCCAATCGAAACGGACGTTCATGCGCCTGGCTTCCTTTCGTAGAGGAATACCCGGAACGCGCGCATGCCGCCGAGCATCGCCAGTCCCGCGGCCAGCCAAAACGCCGCTGTCCACCACGCGCGCCAATGGACGTGAATCATAACCCCCAGCCGGTCCGAGAGCCACTCCAATCCCGAAAGCGCCGCGACGAAGGCGGCCGTGCGCCCTGCCTTGTCGAGCCAACCGCCGGGAAGCAGGAACCAATGCAGGTACGCGACCATGAGCACGGGGTACAGCACGAGCCGGTTCAAGGCGTGCGCCAGCTCCGCGCTCGGACGGTCGGGGATGACCAGCGTTTTGAAGTTCATGAAGCATAAGGCCGAGAAGTTTTGAAAGAGATACGAGCCGAATATCCAATACGCCAAGATCTCGAGCACGTGAAGCCGCCTCCCGCGCTTGACCGCGGCCAGCAGCGCCAGCGCGGCTGCGTTCGCCATCGCGTAAAACCCTACTATCATGCCCTGCGCTCCTTGTCGTGTCCGCTTGCGGCCGATCGGCCGTCGATTGCTAGTTTCTCCCATGCATCGCCGTTTCACTCGCGGCTGCCCGCACGGCCCGGGCAAACGCAAAAAAGGCCTTCCCCGGCACCGCCGAAGAAGGCTCTTATGTCCCGATTATGCACCGACGTGCCGCCGCCCCGCGACTTGTCGCCCTCTGCCGTACGGAATGCACATCGGCGTGCCGAAGATCGGATCCGGCGCCACCTGGCACTTCATGTCGAAGACGTCTTCGATGAACCGTTCGTTCACGATGTCCTCCGGCCGGCCCTTCGTATAGATCTGCCCGCCCTTGACCGCTACGATATGGTGCGCGTACCGGCAAGCGAGATTGATGTCGTGCAGCACCATCGCGATGGTGCGGTTCTCCTTCTCGTTCAGCTCGAACAGCAGGTCGAGAATTTCGATCTGATGCGTCAGGTCGAGGAACGTCGTCGGCTCGTCGAGCAGAATCGTCGCGGTATTCTGCGCCAGCGTCATCGCGATCCAGGCCCGCTGCCGCTGTCCGCCGGAGAGCGCGTCGACCGGCCGGTCCGCGAGCTCCGCGAGCTGCGTCGCTTCCAGCGCCCGCTTGACCGCCCGCTCGTCTTCCCGCGACCACTGCTGCAGGAAGCTCTGGTACGGATACCGCCCCTGCTTCACGAGCTGGTGCACCGTCAGCCCTTCCGGCGCGATCGGCCCCTGCGGCAATATCGCGAGCCGCTTGGCGATTTCCTTGCTCGACAGCCGGGCGATGTCGCTGCCCTCGAGCAGGATGGAGCCCTGCTGCGGCTTCAGCAGACGGGCGACCGAACGGAGAATCGTCGATTTGCCGCAGCCGTTGCTGCCGATGAACACGGTGATCTGGCCTTGCGGGATAAGCAGATCCAGGTTCGAGAACACCGGCTGCTTGCCGTACGATAACGTCAAATTGTTCGCTTGGATGACGGACATGTCAAACCCTCCCTAATTATGCGCGGCGATGGCGGTACAGCAGATAGATGAAGAACGGCGCTCCGATCGCGGCGGTGAACACGCCGGCGGGAATGTCGAGCGGGACGAACGCGGTGCGGGCCACCAGGTCGGACAGCAGCAGGATGAGCGAGCCGACGAGCGCGGAGGCCGGAATGACGCCGCCGTACGCGGGGCCGACCAGCCGGCGGGCGATATGCGGCGCCATGAGGCCGATGAAATTGATCGCGCCGCCGATGGCGACCGCCGAACCGGCCAGCGCCACGCTGACGAAGAGCAGAATCGTCCGCTTCCGGTTAATCGGGCTGCCGACGCTTGCCGCGACTTCGTCCCCGAGCTCCTGGACGTTCAAGTGGCGCGCGTAGAACAGCGCCACGGGCAGCAGCACGACGAGCCAAGGCAGCAGCGTGACCACGTCCCGGTCCCACGCTACGCCGTAGATGCTGCCGGTCATGAAGGTGAACGCCTTGACGGCCACGGCCGTCGGCGTGAAGGACGCCATCAGAATCAGCATGTAGGTGAACGCCGTCAGCGCCGTCGCCACGCCGATGCCGATCAGCACGAGCCGAAGCGGCGTAATGCCGCCCCGGTAGGCGAAGAGGTAGATCAATCCGGCGGCGGCGAACGCCCCCGTGATCGACCAGATCGGCATGAACCGGATGCTGATTTGCGAGAAATACAAGATGAATACGATCGTGCCGAGCGACGCCCCGCCCGAGATGCCGATGACGTCCGGCGACGTCAGCGGATTGCGGACGATGCCCTGCAGCAGCGCGCCCGATACGGCAAGCCCGGCGCCGACGAGGATGGCGATGACGACGCGCGGCATGCGCAGCGTCATGACGATCATCTCGCTCGAAGCGTCCCCGGCGCCGAAGATCGAGCGGACGACGTCGAGCGGGCCGATCCTCGTGCTGCCGAGCCCCGCGCAGACGATGACCGCGACGACGTTGGCGATGAGCAGGGCGACGATCGCGATAAGCGTTCTGCGTTCGATTTGGAACGAATGCTTGCGTCCCCGGACGGTGATCCAGCGGTTCATGTCAGGCGCGGCCTCCTTTGCGGGCGATGTAGACGAAGAACGGCACGCCGATGATCGCCGTCATGACCCCGACCGGCACTTCTTTCGGAAACGCGACGTAGCGCGAGCCGATGTCCGCCCCGAGCAGCAGCACGCCGCCGAGCACCGCGCAATACGGGACCGTCCAGCGATAGTCGATGCCGACCAGATAGCGCGACACGTGCGGAATGATGATGCCGACGAAGGCGATCGGACCCGCCACGGCGACGGAGCCGCCCGCCAGCAGCACGACGGCGAGGCCCGCGGCCAGCTTGACGAAGATCGTCTTCTGCCCGAGCCCCGTCGCGACGTCCTCGCCGAGCCCGAGCAGGTTCATATGCCGGGCCAGCACCCAGGCGCCGGCTAGCGCGACGCCCATGTATGGCGCGGCGGAGGCGAAGATGCCCATATCGCGGCCCGCCACGGAGCCGACGAACCAATACAGCACTTGATCGAACGTTTGGCCCCCCGTGAGCAGGACGCCGAGCGCGAGCGACGAGAAGAACGCCGTCATGGCCGCGCCGGCGAGCGTCACCTTGAGCGGCGTCAGGCCGTCGCTGCCGAACGAGCCGAGCAGGTAGACGAGCACCGCCGTGAACGCGGCCCCGGCAAACGCCAGCGTCGCGAACGCCGAGAGGCTCGAGACGTTGAAGAAGGCCGAGGAAGCGACGACGAAGAAGGCGGCCCCGGCATTGATGCCGAACAAGCTCGGCGATGCCAGCGGATTGCGCGTGATGCCCTGCATCAGCACGCCCGCGACGGCGAGGCTCGCCCCGGCGATCGCCGCGATGAACGCCCGCGGGACGCGCGCGGTGCGGATGATGATTTGCTGCTGCGAGCCGTCGTAATGATTGTACGCTTGCGCGACGTCGTGCCAGCTGAAGTCCGTGACGCCGAACAGGACGCTGCAGACGATGCCCGCCAAGAACAGCAGCAGAGCGGCCAGCAGTCCGGCGATTTTATGCGCGCGCGTAGAGAGTAGTACGTTCATGCGGTCCTCTTTCTCTTCTCCGGGAACGGGAATGGGTATGTAGGGCGATCGCGGCCTGCAGCCGAAACGAATTATTTTAACATTAAATTATTTTAGGGGATGCGGAGCCGACTGTCAATGATTTTGAGAATCATTATCAAATGTCCATTGACGCCGGCGTCCGGGCCTGCTATAGTTTAGCTGACCAAGAATGAGAATCATTTTCATATCGAAAGGAAGCTTGAAGCATGTCTGCCATCATTAGCAAGAAATTCGCTTCGACCTTCTCCACCCTGTTGATTTTGTTCGCCGTCGTCCTGGCGGGCTGCGGCCAGTCCGGATCGAACGGCGGCAACGCCGGCAACGGTAACGCCAATGCCGCCAACGCCGGAACCGAAGGGAACGCCGGCTCCTCCGACGCGGCGGGCTCGAACGCCGCCCCCGATCCGGCGGCGGAGCGCACCGTCAAGGACGCCATGGGCGAAGCCGTCATTAAAGGCACGCCCGCGCGCGTCGTCGTCCTCACGAACGAAGGCACCGAAGCGCTTCTCGCGCTCGGCGTGAAGCCGGTCGGCGCCGTCAAATCATGGACGGGCAGCCCGTGGTACGACCATATCGCGAAGGACATGGAAGGCGTCACGGTCGTCGGCGAAGAGAGCCAGCCGAACCTCGAGCTGATCGCGAGCCTCAAGCCGGACCTGATCATCGGCAACAAGATGCGCCAAGAGAAAGTATACGAGCAGCTGAAGGCCATCGCGCCGACGGTCTTCTCCGAAACGCTGCGCGGCGCTTGGCAGTCGAACTTCAAGCTGTACGCGGAAGCGCTCGGCAAGAAGGCCGAAGGCGACAAAATCATCGCCGACTACGACGCCCGCACCGCGGACTTCAAAGCGAAGGCCGGCGACAAGCTGAAGGATAAGGTCTCCGTCGTCCGCTTCATGGCCGGCAAGATCCGCATCTACCTGTCCGACACGTTCACGGGCGTCGCGTTCGACAAGCTCGGCATTACCCGTCCGGACAACCAAAACGCCTTTAAGGAAACGTTCGCCGAAGAAATCACGAAGGAACGGATGCCGGAGGCCGACGCGGACAAGATCTTCTACTTCACGTACGATACGGGCGACGGCAAAGGCAACCAGATGGAGCAGGACATGCTGAAGGATCCGCTGTGGCAGAGCTTGAAAGCCGTCAAGAACGGCCAAGCCTACCGGGTGAGCGACGCGATCTGGAACACGGCCGGCGGCGTCATCGCGGCGAACTTGATGCTCGACGACTTGTACAAACTCTACGACATCCAACCGTAAACCCGCGCGACGACGAGGCGGAGTCCACATCGGACTCCGCCTCGTTTTTTGGCCGCCACTGCCATCGCGGACTCCTTCACCGCGCGTTCCCGGCTTCCGGCAGCAGGGCCGGCCGTTTCCGCAGGAAGCGCAAATTCCATCGCAGAAACAGGATCCCGCCGAAATAAACGGGAATCGAATACCAGTGGGACCATTCCCGCAGCTTCAGGTAATGCGCCCCGATGGACGCCCATTCGAAGGCCATGGCGTACGCGGTCCAAGCCGCCGCGTAGATGATGAAGGCCCGTACGCCCCGCGGCATGAAGTTCGCGATAATGACGCCGATCGCGCTCGGGTACAAGCATTGGATGACGACGACCTGCCATTGAATGCCCGAGCCGCCCTGGTCGTACCAATCCATGTACAGATCGAGGAATTGGTCGCACAGCCGCGTAACGAACGCCACCGCGAGCCAAACCACGTAAATTTCCTGAAGGGTCAGCCGCTTCGGGACAAGCGCGGCGGCGAGACAAGCGACCGCGGTGGCGATATACATGAACGTCATCGGAACCGCCTCATTCGCGCAGACCGTCTCCCGGTACCGGAGAGAGCGGGCGACTGGATTTGTTGAAGATGAACGATCCGGTCAAGATAATGCCGATCATGAGGAAGCCGGACGTGACGACGGGGTTCGGAATAAGCTCCGAAAAAATGACGCACAGCGTCCCCGTAAGGCCCGCGACCTGAAAGAAGATGATCGCCCGCGAATCGGGCGGATACGGGCGCGCCGAAGCGAAGGCGTCCCAGACGCTCATGACATAGAAGCCCGGATAGAAGTGCGCGATCTCCATGCTGGCCGATTGGAATATTTTCTCGTCGTGGCCGAGCATGTCGAGCCGGATGATCCGGTTGAGATGGATCGTGCTGTTCAGCCCCAATTCGATCAGAAGGAGAATGAGCGCTTTGACGTACTGTCGATTGAACAGCTGTCCGAATCCCGGCATGATGATCGAGCAAATCACGGCCAATACGCGCATGCGGCAGCCCTCCCGTCGCTAGTGAGTTTTATTAGTGTGCGGCAATGATTTCAAAATAATACCACTAATAACAAATAAAGGTCACCGGAACAACCTGCTCCGATGACCTTTATTCACGTCTTCTTCCTCGTGCGCGTCCGGCCGGGCGCGATGCCTCGCGGTTCCCGCCGCGTCGGGCATAATCATTATTCCCTGCGCGCGTTCCGCAGCTCCTCGGCAATCCGGTCCAGGCGCGCGATGATCGCGGCGTCGTTGTCGAGCCGCCTCCGCTGGTTGCGCTCGATGCCGATGAGGCCCAGAATCACGAAGACCATAAAGAAGATCGCAAACACGGCCATGCTTCCCCTCTCCCTTCGCGAATGCCGTTTCCTCTCTCCGTTTCATCCGGTTTCAAAAGCTTCACGCGTTCTAAACACGTTTCTCCCGTCCCGCTGTGATAGGATGATCAAGACAGCCATTCGAGGGAGGAAGATGACCATGCAGCAGTCTCATCCATTATCGCCTAACGCCGCGGAACCGCCTATCGGGTTCGTCGCGTCCGGCTCCTATCCCGCGCGGGCGGGTAACGCGGTGCGCCCCCTGATCGACAGCGGCCCCGCCTTCCGGCGCATCTGCGAAGCCGTCGAAGCCGCCCGGCACAGCGTCTGGCTTACGGTCACGTTCTTCGCCGAGGACTTTCAAATGCCGGACGGCCGCGGCACGGCGTTCGACGTGCTCGACCGGGCGGCCGATCGCGGCGTCGACGTGCGCATCCTCTTCTGGCGCCCGAACCCGGAGAGCAGCGGCTACGGCCGGACGTTCGCCGGCACGGAGGCCGACCGCGCCCTGCTCGCCGCGCGCGGCTCGCGGTTCCGTGCCCGCTGGGACCGGACGCACGGCCGGTTCTGCCAGCACCAGAAGGCGTGGCTGATCGACGCCGGGCACGAGACGGAGACGTCTTTCGTCGGCGGCATCAATCCTACCTTCCGTTCCGTCGAGCCCGGCCACGCCGGCGAAGGCCATCGGCACGACGCGTACGTCGAGGTGACCGGTCCTTCCGCGACCGACGTGCACCATAATTTCGTCCAGCGCTGGAACCAGGCCAGCGAACGGGAAGCGCGGGACGGCACGTGGGGCCATGACGGCGAGGACGAGCTGTCCTTCCCGGACCGGATCTCCCCGCCGCGCGGGACGATCGAGGTGCAGATGCAGCGGCAAGCCTCCCCCGGCCGCTATGCCGGCAGCCACCCCGCTCCGGGCGGCGAGCCGTACGACATCGCCCACGGCGAGCGGACCGTCCTTGCGCAGTACGTCCAGGCGATCGACGCCGCGCGGCGCACGATCTATGTGGAGAATCAGGCGCTGCCCGTGCCGGAAATCGCGGCCAGGCTCGAGGACGCCCTGCGCCGCGGCGTGGACGTCGTCCTGCTCGTCCCCGGCGAGCCCGAAGGGCATGTGCGCGCCTACCGCCGGCAGCCGGACAAGCGCGCCTTCTTCGAGCCGATCGAAGCGCTCGGCCGCCATGCGAACTTCGCGCTGGCCGGCCTCGCCGGACCGGACGGACGCGGCGGACGGAGCGGCGTCTACGTCCATGCCAAGCTCATGCTCGTCGACGATGTCTGGGCGACGATCGGCTCCTGCAACCTGCACGCCAATTCGCTTTACGGCCACACGGAGCTGAACGCGTCGTTCCGGGACCCCGCGGCCGTGCGGGCGCTGCGCCGCGAACTGTTCGCCGAGCATCTCGGCCGGGATACCGCGGAGCTGGACGACCGCGAAGCGTTCCGGCTGTTCCGCGAGATCGCGCAGGCTAACCGGGCGCGCATGGATCGCGGCTCGGCCGACTGGGAAGGCCTCGCCTTCCGGATCGACCCGGCGGCCTACGGCGTCTGACCCGGGCCGGCCATTCCAGCAGCGCGCCGAAGAGGCGGCCGCATCCCGCGGCCGCCTCTTCGCCTGCGCGCTTTACTTATACCCGAGCGCGGCCAGATTGGCGTAGCTCGTCCGCAGACAGTCGAACGGGCTGCCCTCGCACGTGTCCTGCTCGACGAGCAGGTACTTCGTCGAACCGGCGCGCTCGAGCGCGTCCAAGATGGCCCGGAAGTTCATGTTCCCTTCCATGACCGGCGCCATGACGGGGTCCATGCCCCGGACGTCCATGTCCTTCAGATGGACGCAGTCGAGGCGGTCCTTCAGAATGCCGATCCACTCGCACACGTCCGCGCCCGCCGCCTGCACCCAATACGTATCGAGCGTAATGCCCATTTCCGCGGGCGAGAAATCCTCCAGCAGCCGCTCGATCAGCCGCTTGCCCCCGACCTTCCGGAATTCGAAGTTGTGGTTGTGGTACATGAATTTCTTGCCGGCCTTCGCGATCCGTCCGGCCGCTTCCCGGAAGTCGGCGGCGAAATGCCCGTACCAGTCGGGCGTGCGGTACTTATCCGGCATGCTGCCGATCCCGATATATTCGCAGCCGAGCACGTCATGCTCCCGGATGACCGCCTCGGTGTCGCGGATAATGCGGTCCGGGCTCGTGTGCGTCAGGGCGACGGTTAGCGACAGCTCGTCGCAGATCGCCCGCAGCGCTTCCGGCGCGATCGGCCCCATGGCCGACGCTTGAATCGCGGTATACCCCATGGCGGCGACTTTTTGCAAAGTACGGCGAATGTCCGTCTCCGTCTGAATGAACGTTCTGACCGTGTACAGCTGGGCTCCCAAGATCATCGATTGCTACCTCCTCCGAATGGTTCGAACCGGCTCTGCTCTCCATTATAAAAATTATGCCGGAAGCCGCCATTGCGAATCGAAGCCTGTGCATTGCAAATCTAGCGATGTTTCTCTACACTGAGGGGGAACCGGAGGGGATGAACCGATGGAAATCCGCAGCATCCGCACGGACGCCATGCTCTATCATCATAGCGTCGACGTCCGAAGAACGGCCAGCTACGACCTGCACTGCCATCACTACTACGAAGTGTTCTACCTGATCGCGGGCCGCGTCGGCTATCTCGTCGAAGGCAGGCGGTTCGCGCCGGAGCCGGGCAGCTTCCTGCTCATCCCGCCGAACGTCTTCCACGGCGTCCGCGTCGAAAGCGACGACGCCTACGAGCGGCTCGCGCTGCATTTCGCGCCGGAGCTGCTGCATCCGGAAAGCCGCTCCGCCCTGCTCGCGCCGTTCCACGCGGCGTCGGGCTCGAAGGCGTTCTGCGTCGCGGACGCGCGGGGGCTGCGGCCGTTCCTCGACCAGCTCCTCGACGCCGGCGGCATGGACGAGACGCTCCGCGGCCTGTCGCTGCGCATCCGGTTGGAAGCGCTGTTATCGCAAATCGCCCGCATGGCCCCCGCGCCGGCCGGAGCGCCCGCGGCCGCTCCGGGTCTCGCCGAACGGCTGATCGACCACGTCAACGCGCACGTGACCGAGCCGCTGTCGCTGGACGAGCTGTCCGCGTCGTTTTACGTCAGCAAGCATCACCTGAACAAGGTGTTCCGCAAAGCCGCCGGCACGACGGTCGGCAATTACGTGCTGCGCAAGCGGGTCGCGCTCGCCCAGCGGCTGCTGCGCGAAGGCCGCTCCGCCGCGTCCGCCGCCGCCGATGCCGGATTTCGCGATTACTCCTCCTTCTACCGGGCGTTCAAGAACGTTTGCGGCTGCGCGCCTTCGGCCTGCGTCCCGTCATTCGGCCGGCGCGGATCGTCCGGCGCCGCGCTTGATCAGGCCGCCGATCAGCAGCAGGAGCGGCAGGACGAACGCGACGAACAGGATGTACGGCGGGAAGACGACGGAATCCCAGTGCAGCATGTACGCGACGTCGGGATAGAGAATGAGCGCGAAGGCGACCATCAGCATGCCGCAGGGGAGCGTCAGCGTCCGGTAATCGCGGAGCCGCAGCATCTCCGCGAGGCTCGTGACCCAGCCGTAATAATAGAAGGTCGTTTTGATATACGTCGTAATGAACCACATGCCGGCCAGCACCGCCTCGATGCGCTGCAGGAAGTTGCCGATGTTGATCTTCTTGACCAGGGCGTAGCTCGGAAACATGCTCCGGGACGTGATGTCCGGTCCGAGAATGAGAATGCAGAGCAGCGTCACGAGCGCGACGCACAGCCCGCCCATCAGCGCGAACGCGTACATGCCGGTCCGGGCCTTCTCCGGATTCCCGATCCGCGGGAAAACCGCGAATAGCGACAGCAGCGGCATATACGCCGTTGCGGCGAACGTGAAGCCGGCCCAAAAGACGGGCTTCCACCCCGTTTCGAAAACCGGCAGCATCTTCTCCGGCTGTATGCCCGGCATGAGCGTGAGCAGGATGACGATGAAGAGAATGAGGAACCAGGGCAGCATCATTTCGGTCGCCCGCGCGATCGTCTCCAGCCCCAGCCGGACGCCGAAGATCACGATGAGGGCGAATAACGCGCAGATGAAGGCGAACGGCGTGCGGGGCAGGAAATGAATCGAGAAAAAGTTGCCGACGTAGTACAACACCGTCGTCGCCCCGACGAACGAATAGAATAAGAACACGATGCCCAGCAGCGTCCCCAGCCAGCGCCCGAGCACGGCCCGGCAGATGCCGACGAAGCTGCGGCCCGGGAACAGCCGCCAGAGCGCGATGTACAATCCCGCGATGACAACGCCCATCGCGACGCCCGCGAGCGCGCCGATCCACGCGTCCTGATCGGCCGCCGAAGCCAGACCCGCCGGAATGATCAGGACGGTCGAGCCGATCGTATAGAGGAACACGAGCACCATGAATTGGCGGGCGTTGATTTTCCCATTGTCCGTCATGTCCTTCGCTCCTATCCCCGAATGTCGAAGAAGTCCCGCATTCCTTCGCCCATCGGCTCGAAGACGGCCGCCACGAAATCGAGCGGATTCGGAAGCCGCGCATGCAGCGCTTCGGCCACGCCGACACCGAGCCCCGCCAGCAGAAGCAGGCCGAACGTCCACAGGTCCCGCCTGCTTCCCTTCAGCAAGGGCCATTCGAGGGCGGCGCAGATGCCCGCGATCGCGATCAACCCGGCAATCGTCCACATGCTTGGCTACTCCTCCTTCTCCTTGTAGGCGTTCGTCAGCGTGCCCGTCCGTTTGATCTTCACGGTGACCGAGACGTCCACGCCGGCCTCCGCGAACAGCTCGTCCCAATCGTCCCGAATCGATCTCCAGGTGCCGGGACTGCTGCGGTGAATCGCTTCCCCGAAGCCGAATATATCCGACTTGTACCGCTTCTGCGCCGATTCGATCGTCTCGCGCAGGCTGTCCGCCGCCAGGCGGCCCGCCGCCCGTTCCAGCGCCCGAATCGACTCCGCGCGCGTCAGGTCGAGGCGGCACTGAACCTCCCCGATATTCTCCTCGAGCCGGAGGTCGACGCCGAGACGGGCGCGTCCGTGCGCGGCCGTCCCCGTCAGCTTCGCTTTCGAACGAACCACTTCGAGGGCCGCGTTGCCGCCGCGCGGACACGGCACGTGGCCGACCGTGCTCATGATGCGGTTGACCAGCGCGTTATACCCCCGGCTTTCCTCCTCGTCCAGCCAGCCGACCAAGCGGTCTTTCCGGAACGCCGCGAAGCCGGCGTCCCGCAAGTCGGCGGCCGGGCGCACGGTGCGCACATTGTCCGTCGAACCGCCGATCCGTTCGTCGCCCGTGATTTGAATGCCGCTCAGCACCGGATTTTTGCCGGCGCGCCCGGCATCCGTGATGAACTCGTCGAGCGAGATCCCCCGGACGGGCGCCCAAACTTTCTCCGCCGTCTGGATGGAGCCGTAAATTTTGTTGGCGGGAATCCGCTCCAGCGGAAACAGCAGATTCAGCGCCCGCGCCGCGGTCGCGCCTTTCGCGACGAGCAGGTAGAAGTCCGTGCGGAACTCATAGTCCCGGGACAGCAGATCGAGCGCGTCGCCGAGGCCTTCCCGGGCCAGCTCCTCGCCGAACACGGCGACCCGCAGATGGGCCCCGTACACGTGCCGCGGACTGACGGTCGTCATTCTGCGGACGGCCTCGTAGATCGTCGTGCCGTTCGTCTCGTAGACGGTGACGGGGGCGGCATTGGCCGTGCCGGTCATCTTGGACGCGACCTGGCCGGGCTGCACCACCTGCAGCGTGACCCGATACCCGCGCTCGGCCTTGTCGATGCCGAGAGCGAGGGAGATGGCCAGCTCGTTCAGCTCCCGCCGGTCCCAGCAGCCCGCCAGCGGCACGAGCAGCAGCAGCGCGAGCGGCGCGGCGAGCAAGCGCCGGCGGCGATTCACGAGCCGCTCCGGCGCTTGCCCCGCGTCCGCACGGGGTTCAGCTTCGCGAAGAGGCTCGGCCGCTTCTTCATGTACGGATGCGGCACCCGCAGGATGACGTCCTTCTGGTCGGCGAGCACGAACGGCCCCGTCGGCGCCATGTACGGCACGCCGAACGAGCGCAGGCTGCTCAGATGCAGCAGCAGCGCGACGATGCCGACGAAGATGCCGAACATGCCGAACACGGCGGCGAGCCCCATGAAGAGAAAGCGCGTGATCCGAACCGCGATCGACATGTCGAACTCGGGGATGACGTAGCTGGAGATGGCCGTGATCGAGACGACGATGATCATGCTCGCGGAGATGATGCCGGCTTCGACGGCCGCTTGGCCGATGACGAGCGTGCCCACGATCGAGACGGCCTGGCCGACGGCCCGCGGCATCCGGACGCCGGCCTCCCGCAGAATCTCGTACGTCGCCTCCATGATCATCGCCTCGATGAACGCGGGAAACGGCACGCCCTCCCGCTGCGCGGCCAGGCTGATGAGCAGCTGGGTCGGCAGCATTTCCTGCTGGTAGGTCGTCAGGGCGATATACAGCGCCGGCACGAGCGCGGCGATGAAGAGGCCGAAATACCGCAGCACCCGCAGCAGCGAGCTGATGTCCGCCCGCTGGTAATAGTCCTCGGCCGCCTGGAAGAACTGCACGAACACCGCGGGCACGAGCAGCGCGTGCGGCGTTCCGTCGATCAGAATGGCGATGCGCCCTTCCAGCAGCGAGGCGGCGACGACGTCGGGCCGCTCCGTGTTCTGGATCGTGGGGTAGATGGTGTACGTCTCGTCCTGGATGAACTCTTCGATATAGCCGCTCTCCAGAATCGCGTCGGTATCGATCTCCCCGAGGCGCCTGTTCACTTTGTCGAGCGCCCGTTGGTCGGCGATGCCCGTCAGGTACATCAGCGACACGTTCGTTTTCGTCACGCGTCCGATTTTGCGGTTCTTCAGCGCCAGCCGCGGGTCCTTGATGATGCGGCGGACCAGCGCGGAGTTGACGCGGATGTTCTCCGTGAACGCTTCTTTCGGCCCGCGGATGACCGACTGGTTCGTCGGCTCGGTGACGTTGCGCTGCTCCCAGCCCGCCATCGTGATGCGAAGACCCTTCTCGAACCCCTCCGGGATAACGAGCACGCTGCCGTCCATCAACGCGTCGGCGGCCTCCTCCATGCCGTCGAAGTCGAAGATTTGGCCCACCGCCAGGACGGATGCCTTCAACCGCTCCAGCCAGCCGTCCCCCGCGTATCCGCCGGCGCCTTCGCCGCCGTGGAGCATCAGTGGCTCCAGCACGAATTGGTGGATCGACTTCTCCTCCGTCAGTCCGTCGAAATAAAAGAGGACGACCCTTCGTCCGGCGCCGCCCGACTCGACGAGGATCTCGCGCACGATCAGGTCGTCGCTCTCGCCCGTCAGCGCCCGGATCGCCGCGATATTGCCGCTGATGGAAGCCTGCAAACGGGTGCTCGCGTTCATGCCGCATCGTCTCCGTCCTCCAAGGTGATGTTGACCATTATTGCCTTGCGCCCAGGCGTTTAAACGAACGGCGTCCCCTGTCCGGCATCCCGTGCCGCGCGATCCCCGGCGGGCCTCCGCGCATGGCGAAGCCGCGCACGGAGGGCCATGCGCGGCTTCGAAGAATGGCTCGCTATGCGATTGGCGCGGCCATGCGCCCGCGTCTTCCGGGCTACTCGCCCATGCGGACGACCGCCTTGATCCCGATCCGGTCGAACGCAAGCGACGGGACCTGCTCCGGCGCGAATTCGTCCGTGACCAACCCGCGCAGCAGGCCGGGATAAAGCCGCTCCATGTCGCGGATCCGGTCGAGCGCGCGCGCGAAATCCGCCTTCGACGCGTTCACGGAGCCGACCACGGTCTGGTTGCCGATGACCATCCGCTGATTGATGTCGTCCATCGGCACCGGGATGCGGCGGTCCGTCGGCGAGATGCCGACCGTGCCGATGATGCCGTTCCGGTTCAGCACGCGATGCGCCTCGACGAGCAGCGGGCTGTAGCCGGTGCACTCCAGCACGACGTCGAAGCCGATTCCGCGCTTGCCGGCGTAATGGCGCGCGAGCCCGCAGCCGTCTTCGCCGTCCGGCTCGCCGCCGTACGCGCTCCGGAACTCCGCTCCGACGCCCGCCAGCACCGCCGCCTGCCGGCTGTCCCCGGCATGCAGCGACCAGACGTGCGTTTCGAAGCCCATCGTTCGAAGCGACAGGGCGGACAGCAGGCCCATCGGGCCGGAGCCGAGCACCAGCGCCCGCTTCGGCTGCCAGACGAACCGCTGCTGGATGCAGGCGATCGTCGCCCACAGCTTCTCGAAAATGCTCTGCGGCTCCACCCAGACGGCGAGCTGCTTCAGGTCGTCCGGCACCTTCACGACGTAGCGGGCGTCCTCGACCACGTATTCGCGCATGAAGCCGTGGGAGCCCTTGATCCCCCGTTCGGTGTACGCGCCCGTCTCGCAGTAGTCCGCCCGGTCCGCGCGGCAGTTCGCGCAAGCCGGATCCGCGCACGGCCGGCGCACCAGCGCCGTCACGGCGTCGCCCGGCCGGAACCCGGAGGCGGGGCCGGCCGCTTCCACGATGCCGCTCAGCTCGTGGCCGATGATCAGGTCGTCCTCGCCTTCCTCCGGCACGCCGTAGCGGTGCGTGACGATTTCTTTGTCGGTGCCGTCGATTCCGACGGACAGCACCCGGATCAGCACTTCGCCGTCGTGCCGGATGGCGGGCTTCGCCTTCTCCGCCACTTCGATTCTCGCCGACTCCGATGCGGCGTTCTTCAATACGATCGTCTTCATGCGTTCGCTTCGCTCCCTTTCGGCGCGCCTCCCCGGCGCCTCACGTCAAATACCGCCCGATCCCCGCGCGGACGAACGCCACGGATTCCCGCAGCTCCTCCAGGCCGTTCACGCCGTCCTCGATCGAGATCCAGCCGCGGAACTTCTCTTCTTGCAGGACGCGGAAGATCGCGTCGTAATCGTTCATTCCCCGGCCGATGACCCCGTGCTCGAGCGCGTCGGAATAGCCCTGGTCCCGGTATTCGCGAATGTCGTCCATCGAGCGGCCGGCTTTCAAATACCGGTCGCTGGCGTGCATCGTCAGCACGCGCGACCGGACCCGCTCCAGCAACCGAAGCGGATCGTCGCCCGCCACGATCGCGTTGGACGGGTCGTAGTTCACGCCGAACCACGGCGATTCGATCCGGCCGACGATGTCGAGGAAGATGTCGCTCGGCATCGCGAATTCCGGCGCGGTCCAGTAGCCGTCCTTGTAATGGTTCTCCATGACCAAGTGCACCCGTTTCTCCGCGGCGTACGGCAGCAGCTCCCGGATGCACGCGACGGTCCAATCGATCCCGTCCTCCCGGGAAACGCCGCTTCGCCGCTGCCCCGACAGCACCCGGCAGCTCCGGAAGCCGTCCGGGCCGAGAATCGCCATGACGTCGATCATCCGCTTCATCGCGTCGACTTCCCGCGCGCGCCGTTCGGGATCCGGCTGCGTGAAATCCGGGGACGCGCACATCATCGGGACCGCCAAGCCCTGCCGGTCGCACGCCTCGCGGACGGCCTTCAGGTACGTCTCCTCCGTGCTTGCCAGAAACCGCGGATACATCTCCAGCCCGTCGGCGCCGAGCGTGCCGGCCAGTTCGATCCACGTCTCCAAGCTCATCTTGCCTTCGGACAACTCATGAATGAAGCCTTTCGGAAATACCGCCACGCGGGCCGAAGCCGCCATAGTCGTCACTCCTCCGTCTTGTTCGCTTTGACCCGGTCCACGAACCGCCGCAAAATCGCTTGGAGCGCCTCGCGGTCCGTGCTGGGCCTGAATTCCCGCTTGTCGATGACGAGCGGCGCGCCGATGACGACGAGTGGCGCGCCGTGGCGAGGCATGTCCGCCGCCTGGTCGATGGACAGCCCGCCGACGGCCTGCACCGGCACGTTCACCGCCGCCGCCACCTCGGCGAGGTGATCGTACGGCGTGCGCGCCCGGTCTTCGCCGCGCTCGTCGAAGCCGGTATGCACGATGATGTAATCGACGCCGTTCGCCTCCATCATCCGGGCGCAGGCCACGGGATCCGGCGCGGCCATAATGTCGCCCATGACCCGGATGCCGTAATCCCGGGCGGCCCGGACGACGGCGCGGATCGTCGCCGGATGCGCCACGCCCATGACGACGACGTGGGTGGCGCCGGCCTTCGCCATCATCTCCGCTTCCAGGTAGCCGCCGTCCATCGTTTTCAAATCGGCCACGATGGGATGGTCCGGGAAGGCCTTGCGCAGCGCCGCGACGGCGTGCAGGCCTTCGCCGAGCAGAAGCGGCGTGCCCGCCTCCAGCCAGTCGACGCCGGCTTCCACGGCCACTTCGGCCATCGCCAGGGCGTCCGCTATCGTGGTCAAATCCAGCGAAATTTGCACGATCGGTTCCATGATCGCTTTCCCCTCTCCTTCGTCCTTTGAAACGCTTTCAATAATGAAACCCGCGCGGCCGTTTCGCGGATTTCCGCTTCCGTCAACCGCTGCCGGCCGCATCTGTGTCCATATTCCACGCGGCGGCGGGAAGTCCTGCCGGATGCGCTCAATTGAGGAAAGGGGACCCACCTCGCGCCGGGAACGGCGTTCACCGGCATCCTTCTCTCCCGGGGCGGAAGGCCGTTGTCACAATATCGTAAAATCGTATAATCGTTGCCCATTGTGCATGATTGCCCAATGGGCAATAATAGAGAGGAACATCGCGGCGCGCGCTTGACCGCTTGCGCCCGCGGAAGAACGAAAGAAAGTCAGCAAAGCGAGGTGTACCGTACGCGATGACCAAATCAAGCTTAAGGGACGCGAAGCGGGAGGCGACCGCGCACGCGCTTGCCGACGCGGCGTTCGAGCTGGCGCTCGAGCGCGGGCTCGACGGCTTCGTCGTCGACGACATCGTCCAGCGCGCCGGCTTCTCCCGCCGGACGTTCGCCAATCATTTCGCCTGCAAGGAGGAAGCGGTGGCGACGGCCGCCGTCTCCTTCCAAGGCGTCCAAGAGGCCGACGAATTGCTCGCGGGCGTGGACGGGAACGCGTCCCCGGTCGATATCTTGTACCGGCTCATGAAGATGCGGTTGACCGCGGGGATTCTATGGAAGCTGCGTGAGCTCGTGTCGCTGGCGAAGCGGAGCCCGACGCTGGAGCCGTATATCCTGAGCGCGTTCCGGCGGCTGCACGAGTCGGCGCAGGAGACGCTGAGCGTCTATTCGCAGGGCCGCTATCCCGACGGCTATGCCCATCTGCTGGCGGGCGCCGTCTACGGGGCATTCCTGCCGCTGCTCGACGGCAGCCTGAACGTCCTGCTCCCCGGCCAACCGGCCGGCGAAGCGCCGGGAGCCGTCGCGTTCGACGATTATTTGGACACCATGTTCGGCTATTTGCGAAGCGGCTTCTAAGCGAGGACCCGCGTTCGGCCCCTACTCCCCCAAGCAAAGGAGAATCATCCTTCCATGTCGACCTTTTTGTACAAAGTTGGCCGCTCCGCGTACGACAAGCCCTGGGCGTTCATCGCCGGCTGGCTCGTCATTCTGGCCGTCGTGCTCGCCGCGCTCGGCGCGAACGGCATCCACGTCAGCTCCGATATGAAAATCGAAGGCACGGAGTCCCAAAAGGTGCTGGACCAGCTGGCCGCGGAGCTGCCCGAAGCGTCGGGCGGACAAGCGAGCGTCGTATTCGCCGCTCCCGCCGGGGAACGGCTGGACACCGCGGAGCGCCTGGCCGCCCTTCGCAAAGCCGTCGACGACGTTTACCGGCTGGACTACGTCATCAACCCCGCCGAATTGGCGGCGAAGGCCGGCGTCTCGGACGGCGCCCAAGCCGGCGCGCAAGCCGGCGATTCCGCGGCGGCGGACGTCCGGCAAGGTGCCGAAGCCGGTGCCCAAGGCGACGCGGCAGGCGCGGCCGGCCAAGGTGCCGAAGCCGGTGCCCAAGGCGACGCGGCGGGCGCGGCCGGCCAAGGTGCCGGGGGCGCGAACGCCTCCGCGGCCGGGCAGGCGCCGTACGGCCCGCTCGTCGTCGACGGCGCGCCGGTTCCCGGCGTCATGATCGCCAAGGACGGCAGCGTCGCCCTGTTCCAGTTCCAATTCACCGTGCAGCAGATGTCGCTGCCCGAGTCCGTGCCGGACCGGGTGATCGAGGCGGTCTCCGCCGTGGAGAAGACCGGCATCCAGGCGCTGCCGAGCGACTCGCTGTCGACCAAGCCCGCCCTCGGCTCGACCGAAGGCGTCGGCCTCATCGTGGCCGCCGTCGTCCTCCTGATGACGCTCGGCTCGGTCGTCGCGGCCGGCCTGCCGCTGCTGACCGCCATTCTCGGCGTCGGCATCAGCGTCGGCGGCGCGTACGCCTTCTCGAAATTCATCCCGATGACCGACATCACGCCCGCGCTCGCGCTTATGGTCGGGCTTGCGGTCGGCATCGACTACTCGCTGTTCATCGTCAACCGGCAGCGCCGCATGATCCTCGACCAAGGCCTGAGCGCGCGCGAAGCCGCGAGCCGGGCGGTCGGCACCGCGGGCAGCGCGGTGTTCTTCGCGGGCCTGACGGTCATCATCGCCCTGTGCGGCATGCTCGTGATCGGCATCGCGTTCCTGTCGACGATGGCGCTCGTCGCCGCGGCGGCGGTGCTGGCGAACGTGCTGATCGCCCTCACGCTGCTGCCGGCCCTGCTCGGCCTGGCCGGCGAGCGGATCTGCTCGGCCAAGGCGCGCGCCAAGCAAGCCGGGCAATCGTCCGAACCGCGGCACGGGTTCGCGCGCCGCTGGGCAGCCGGCGCGATCAAGCTCCGCTGGCCGATCGTGGTCGCGGCGATCGCCGTATTGGGCGTCGCGGCGATTCCCGTCGCCAAGATGGAGATGGGGATCCCGTCCGGCGCCACGGCGAACCTCGACACGACGTCGCGGCAGAGCTACGACGCGATTTCGCAGGGGTTCGGGGAAGGCTTCAACGGCCCGCTGCTGCTCGTCGCCGAGCCGAAGAACGGAGCCGCCATCGGGGCGGAGACGCTGGGCAAGCTCGCGCAGGAGCTCCAGCAGCACGAGGACGTCTCGCTGGTCACGCCGATGGGCGTGAACAAGACCGGCGACATGGCCATTATCAGCCTCATTCCGAAATCGGGCCCGACCGACGCGGCGACGAAGCGTCTCGTCCACGACCTGCGCGCGCCCGAATCCAAGCTGGCGCAAACGTACGGCGTCGCGATCGGCGTCACCGGCTTTACCGCGATCAACCTCGACATGTCCGCCAAGCTCGCGGAAGTGTTTCCGCTCTACGTCGGCATCATCGTCGTGCTGTCGCTGATTATTTTGCTGCTCGTGTTCCGCTCGGTCATCGTGCCGGTCAAAGCCACGGTCGGCTTCCTGCTCAGCGTGCTGGCCACGTTCGGCATAACGACGGCCGTGTATCAGTGGGGCTGGCTCCACGCCCTGTTCGGCTTCGATACCGGCGGTCCGCTGCTCAGCTTCATGCCGATCATGGTGACCGGGATTCTCTACGGGCTGGCGATGGACTATCAGGTCTTCCTCGTCAGCTCCATGCGCGAGGCGTACGTCCACGGGCATCACGGCCGGTCGAGCGTCGTGCACGGCTACGAGCAGGCGAGCCGAGTCGTCGTGGCCGCCGCCGTCATCATGGTGTCCGTCTTCGCCGGCTTCATCTTCGCGCCGGACATCATGATCAAGCAGATCGGCTTCGCGCTCGCCGTCGGCATTCTGATCGACGCCTTCGTCGTCCGGATGACGCTCGTGCCCGCGGTCATGGCCGTCTTCGGGGACCGCGCCTGGCGCCTGCCGAAATGGCTGGACCGCCTGCTGCCGAACCTCGACGTGGAGGGCGAGAAGCTGATCGCCGAGCTGAAGGCGAAGGACGATGCGTCGCCCCGGACGGCCTTCCGGTCCGGATCGGCGGCTGCGGCCGGCATCTCGGCCGTCCGCGATTCTTCCAAGCCATCCGGCGTACGCCGGCCGGGCGACTCCTAGCTCCCTCCGATATCCATGTAAGCGGTCCGGCCGCATACATGGATATCTTTTTTTGTCCCATCCTATGAAGAGAGAACGGTGACGCGGGACAGCGGGAAGGCGGAGGCGGCGAGAAGACGGAAGCCGCGAGCGATGCGCGGCTGCAGCTCCCGCGCCGCTTCAACCGGGCGGCCGCGCCAATCCGGCAAGGCGCGGCGAACTGCCTATAGACAACGGCGGCGAAAAGGTGTACGCTGAAGATAAATTAATACCAGGTACTAAAACCTGATGCTAAGGAGTTGAACGGCTATGCTGCAGCACCCGCTTCAATCGCATGCGGCCATTACGGCTTTCGGCGCGTATGTCCCGGAACGGATTTTGACGAATCGCGATTTGGAACAAATGGTGGACACGACGGACGAGTGGATTTTTCAACGGACGGGCATCAAGGAGCGCCGCATCGCCGCGGACGATCAGTTTTGCAGCGACATGTGCTTCGGCGCGGTGCGCGACCTTCAGCTGCGCTACGGCGTCGTGCTGGAGGACGTGGACTACGTGCTCGTCGCGACGACGACGCCGGATACGTTCTTCCCGAGCATGGCCGCGCGGGTTCAGGCGGAATTCGGCATCGTCTCCTGCGGGGCGGCCGACGTCCAAGCGGCGTGCGCGGGCTTCGTCTCGGCGCTGCAGCTCGCCAACGGACTGCTTCTCTCCGGCGCTTACCATAAAATTCTCGTCGTCGGGGCCGAGACGCTGACCAAGGCGACGGATTACACCGACCGCTCCACCTGCATCCTCTTCGGCGACGGCGCGGGCGCGATGCTCGTGGAGCGCCGCGAGGAAGGCGCGTTCCTCGCCTCCCACAACGGAACCAAGGGCGGCGACGGGCATCATCTGTACCGCTCCTCCCTCGCGCCGTCCATCGACGGCGTGCCGATCCAGACGAACGGCATGATCGTCCAGAACGGGCGCGAGGTGTACCGCTGGGCCGTCACGACGGTGCCCAAGGGCATCCAGGCGCTCATGGAGCGCAACGGCCTCGCGCCGTCGGACATCGACTGGTTCGTCCCGCACAGCGCGAACATGCGCATCGTCGAATCCGTCTGCGAGCGGACCGGCATTCCGCTGGAGCGGACGCTGACCAGCATGCGCGAATACGGCAACACCTCGGCGGCGTCCATCCCGCTGGCCATCGACCTGGCCTTGAAGGAAGACCGCATCAAGACCGGCGACACGCTGCTGCTGTACGGCTTCGGCGGCGGGTTGACGGAATCGGCGCTGCTGCTGCGCTGGACGCTGTAACGCCGTTTCGGCTCAACCGGACGTTTCGCGACGCGTCGCGGGCGGGCGCGGAGCTTCCTTCGGGACGCTCCGCTTTTTTTCGCTTGGCCGGCCCGGTACCATGCGCGATTCGGCCATGACCGCCCGCGCGGTCCCGCCGCCGCGAAATGGGAACAATCCGATTTTGTCGAATGCGCGCAAAGGCGGTATACTAGAACGTATACGAAGAACCTATAGAAAGCGAAGGTAGCCCGCCATGGACGAACTGAAAAAGGCTTACGAGCTGCTTGGCCTGCCCGAGGGCGCAGGGAAGGAAGACGTCGAGAAGCGCTATTTCCTCTTGATCCGCCGGGAGCGCGCGAACCGGCAGCGCGAAGAGGCCGCGCAATCGGACGAGCAGGGGATCGCCCTCGAAGACATCAACAAGGCGTACAAGACGATCCTGGAGTACGACGAGAAGCAAACGATGGCGCAGTTCAACGACGCCGCCTACGGCAAATTCAAAGGCATGGCCGGCTCCGCCCAGAAGGTCGATCATTTTTTCAGCTATTATAAATTCCACGTGCTCGGCGCCATCGCGCTCGTTCTGATCCTTATCTTCGGCACGAAAGCCTACATCGACCACCGGCAGAAAATGGCCGAGCTCGCGAAGCTGCCGCCGATCGATGTAAGCGTCTCCTTCTTCGGCGAGTATTACAGCCAGGACGGCAGCTACCCCGTCAGCGACCTGAAGCCGCTCGAGGACAAGTTCCTCGCCCAGTTCCCGCAGTGGAAACGGGTCCAGGCGTTCTTCACCTACGTGCCGTCGGACATCAAGAGCGAGCAGGATTCCGCGCTCATCCAGAAGAGCATCATCGATCTTATGATGAACAAAGCCGACGTCTATATCCTGGATAAGGCAAACTTCCAGAAGCTGGCCCAGGACGGGTCGCTCCTTCCGCTCGACGGCGCCAACGCCGCCAAGCTGGGCCCGGCCTTCAAGCCGGAGCTGGGCTACAAAGCCAAAACCGAGGACGTGCCCGAGGAGCACGTGTACGGCGTGGACATCTCCGCAAGTCCGCTGCTCAAAGGGCTGCCCGTCATCGGCAAAGAGTACATCGCCGGCGTCCGCGTGAATTCCGAGCGGCCGGACAACGCGTTCTCGTTCATTGCCGGGTATTTGAAATAATCGGTCGACCCCGACCGGAGGCGCCGCTGCCGAATCCGACGCGATTCGGCAGCGGCTTTTTTTGCCGCCGCTCCGCCGCCGAAGTCCCGATCCATGTTACAATGAGTCGAACTGGATAAAAAAGGATAGACCGGGAGGCCCATCATGACCAGAAAAATCGCCCTTATCGCCCTCTTCCTCTTCGCGCTGTTCGCGAGCCTCGCGAGCGCGGCGCCGCTGCCCGCCAAAGGCAAAGGCCACGTCTACGACGGCGGGGGCATGTTCCCGTCCGGCCGGCTGCAGGGGCTGGAACAGGCCGCCGCGGCGGGCGCGCCGTACGCGTATTATATCGTCACGCTCGAGTCGCTCGGCGCTTCCGAGCCGGACGCCTACGCGGAGGCGCTGTACGACGCTTGGAAGCTGCGGGCGGACGACGTGCTGATCCTGCTCGCCAAGCAAGAACGGCGCGTGCAGCTGTATTTCGTCAATCCGCCGCTCCAGCGGAAGCTGGACGCGCTGCCGGACGATTACGCGGGCAATGACTATGCCGGCCGGGCGGCGATCGACCGGTTCGTCGGCGGCACCTTCACCCCGCTCGCCAAGGAAGGCGATTACGCCGGCGGCGTGCTGAAGCTGATCGCCGCGGCGAAACAGCTGCCGGAGCCGGCGGGGGATGCGGCGCCGGGCGCGGAACCGGACACCGCGCCGGATGCGGGCGGATCGCCGTCCTCCGGCGAGACCGCGACGCCGCCGGCAACGCCGCCGGACAGCGGCATTGCGGCTGGCAACGGCACGGCGGCGGGCCAGCCGAGCTCGCCGGCGAACCGGACCGGCCTCGCGATCGCGCTGCTCGTCTTAGCGCTCGTTGCCGCCGCCGCGATCATGCTCGTCCTCTACTTGATCCGCCGGTCGCGGCATGCCCGCCTCGTCCGCGAAACGGACGCGATCGCGGTGGAGCTGTTCCGCGCCCAGGAGCTGCTCCGTCCGCTCGTCGGGCTGTACAGCGGCCCGGCCACCGCGGCGACGCTGAAGCCGGTGGCGGACGCGCTCGACGCCCGCGCGGCTTCCGCGCAGGAGCTGCTGCGGACGCTCGGCGGCAGCCGGCCGGGCTTCTTCTCCGGCGGCGGGCGCCGCGCGACGGACGCGGCCGGCGCGACCGCCGCGCGCCTGCGCGCCGATGCCGGTGAGCTGCGCAAACAGGCCGAGCATCTCGTGGAGCTGGACCGGCAGAACGGCCGCGAGGTCAGCGGGATCCAGGGCGAACTAAGCGGCCTGGCGGCCAAGGCCGGCGAGCTCGCAACCGCGAACGGCCTGTCGCTCGCCCGGATCAAGCAGGAAATCGCCGAGAACGCGGAGCAGGTGGAAGTCATCCGCAAGCGGCAGGTTACGGACCTCATCGACGCGGCCGAGCTGCTCAAGCCGCATCGCGCCACGGTTGAGCTGCACGCCTCCCTGCTGGAGCGGCTCCCTTCGTTCCTGTCGCAGCGGCAGCTGCTGCCGGACGACATCGCGCAAGCCCGTTCGCGGATCGAGGGCGAGCTGCGCGCCGAACGGCTCGAGCTGACCGAGTTCAATCCGTTCGACCGGCTCGAGGAAGCGTCCCGCCGGCTCGCGCCGTTCGCGGACGCGCTCGCGGCCGGCGATCTGCGCGAAGCCGCGGGCCAATCCGAAGCAATGACGGGCGCGATCGCCGAAGCGCAGCGGATGGTCCGCGAACGGGTCGCGCTGCGGGACGGCCTCGCCGCCGATCTGGAAACGCTCGAACGGTTCGCGGGCTCCTTCTCCTTCGGCGAAGCGGCTTACCGCGAAGAGCTCGGCAAGCTGCGGAGCCAGTTCGACGAATCGGTCTGGGGCTTCATGCCGGACGCGTTCCGCGCGGCGACGGACGCCTTCCGGGAGCTCGAAGCGGGCCTCGCGCCGCTTCGCGAGGCGTTCGGTGAGCAGCGCTACGCCGCGGCGCGCCCGCAGGCGGACCGGCTGCTCGAGCTGTCGAAGCGCGCGGCGGAGGCGGCCGAGTCCTGCCTGAAGGCGCGGGAACGCGCGCATGCGCGCACGGAAGCGCTGCGCGCCAAGTGGGAAGACGCGCGGCAGACGTTCGAAGCGGCCGCCTCGCAGGCGGCGGCGCACCGGCTGCCCGCGGCGGGCGACAGCGGCGCCCGGGTCGCCACGCAGGAAGACGCGATTCAAGCGGAGCTCCGCGAGACGGACCGGCTGCTTTCGCCGCCGGGGATCCACCCGGACGCCGCGGAGCTGCGGCTGAACCAGCTGGCCAGCCGCGTGGCCGCGTACGCGCAGGACGTGCAGCGCCTCGTTCAGGAGAAGCAGACGGCGGAGCGGCGCATGCGCGAGCTCGGCTCGCGCTACGATTCGGTCCATGCCCGGACGCGGCACCGGTCGCTGCCCGGCCATTTCGACGCCTCCTACCAAGCCCGCGTGAACGAAGCGGACCGCATGTTCGCGCTCGGGATGTACGCGGGCGCGATCGAGCAGATGAACGAGGCCGACCGCCAGCTCCAGCGCATGCAATCGGCGTACGACGACATCCTCCGCGAGGAGCGCCGGCACGAGGAAGAAAGGCGCCGGCACGAAGAGCTTCACCGCCAAAACAGCGCGCACCACGGCGGCCATCAGGGCGGCGGGCATCACGGCGGCTCAACCGGCGGGGATTCGTTCGATAAGCCGCGCGGTTCGTCCGGCGGCGACAACTGGTAGGGACCGCGGCCGGTCCGCGCAAAAAAGCGCAGCCGCGCGTACGAATCGTACGCGCGGCTGCGCTTTGTTCGTTCAGGCGTTCAGCGCGAGATGCTTAAGCCCCGTATAGCGGTCCCGCAGCAGGTAGGCTTCCCGCAGCGATTCGCCGATCAGCGCCTCCGTCAAGCCGATGTCGCCGGGATCGGACGGTCCGCCGGCTTGCCGCAGCCACGTCCGCAGCCGCTCGGCATCCGGCAAATCGCCGAAGACGGCCGGATACGCGCCGGCCAGCCGCTCGCGGTACAGCTTCGCCAGCATGACGGCCGCGACGCCGACCTTGGCGCCGTGCAGCAGCTGCCGGCGGCCCTCCTTCAAATACGCCATCTCCCAATGATGCGACAGATGATGCTCGCCGCCCGAAGCCGGCCGCGAATGGCCGACGAGCAGCATCGACCAGCCGGACAGGAGCAGCGCCTCCATCAGCACCTCCACGCCGCGCGCGGATCCCGACGCGATCTCGTCCACCGCTTCGAGGCACCGCGTCAGCGCCTGCTCCGTCAGCTCGTACGCCAGCGGGCAGAACGGCTCGCCGGCCTGCTCGGCCGAGAAGCGCCAATCCGCCAGCGACGTGAACTTGCCCAGCATGTCGCCGAAGCCCGCCGCCGTCATCCGCCGCGGCGCCGCCGCCAGCACGTCCAGGTCGGCGAAGATCGCCTCCGGCGCGATGGCCGGCACCGTCTGCTTGAAGCCGCCCGTGATGATCGGCGCGCCGACGGACGTGAACCCGTCGACGGAAGCGGCCGTCGGCACGGAAACGAACGCGCGGTCCGTCTGCGCGCAGACGAACCGGACGACGTCGTGGATCGTGCCGGAGCCGACGGCCAGGATCGCGCGGGCTTCCTTCGGCGTCTCCAGCAGGACCTGGACGATCGTCCGCTCGTCCGCGATCACGTCGCCCTGCCCGTCCGGCTTCACCCGGACGACGGCATGGGCGATCCCGGCCTCCCGCAGCGACTCGGCCAGCCGCTCGCCCGCGGCCGCCCACGTGTTGGCGTCGGCGACAAGCCCGACGGACGCGCAGCCGCGGGCCTTTAGGTACGGCGCGACCTTGGCGAGCGCCCCCGCCTCCAGGGCGCCTTCCATGACGATGGGCGCGAACACCACGCCTTCCGGCCGGCGGGCGGCCGCTTCGTTGATTTCGCGTAACGCGGTTTGGATCTCCATCTCGCATCAGTCCCCTTTCCTCGTTAGCGCCATTTTACCACACGCGAGATTGGGAGTCTTGCAGAATAGAAGACAAGGACCCAAGCGGGCGGCCGCACCCCGGCATACACTGGCGGTAAGTGTGCGCATAGCAAGGGGGAACGAACGCGATGAAGCTGTTGTTTACGTACTTTATTCCAAGCGGCGGGATCGAGACGCTCAACCGGCTGCGGTATCATGCGCTTGGCGCCGCCGGAATCGAAGTCCACGCCCTCTACTTATGGAACGGCGCGGGCACCCAGAACATGGCCGGCATCCCCCATTTCGTGACCAACAACGATTTCGAAATCCTGGAGGTGCTCCGAAACGGGTACGACGCCGTCGTCGTCATCTGCGACCATCTCATGCTGCAGCGGCTGCGCGGCCTCGGCTACGGCGGCCCGCTGATCTACGAAGCGCAGGGACTCGGGACGAAGGAGCAGGCCGAAGGGACGCTGGCGTTCGCCTCCGCGTTCATCCGCATGTACGCGCAAGGGGTCATCAGCCCGCCGACGTCGCATCTCATGGACATCTTCCAGCGGTACCTCGGCGACTTTCCCCGCTTCTACGTGCAAAACATGATCGACACCGGGCAGTTCAGCCACCGCCCGTCGCCGTGGCTCAATCCGGACGGCGACCCCATCGTCGGCTGGATCGGACGGCTGGAAGCCAACAAGAACTGGCCGCTGTGCCTGCGCATCGCCGCAAGGCTCGCCGCGGAGAAGCCGAACCTGCGGCTCTGGCTGTTCGAGGACGCGACGATCTCGGAGCCCGGCGAACGGGAACGGTTCGTGGCGCTGGTGCGGGAGCTGGGCCTCGAGCCGAATCTGGTCGTCCGGTCCAACATCCCGCACAGCCATATGCCCCACTATTTGTCGGCGATCGGCGATTCGGGCGGCCTGCTGCTGTCGACCTCCTACGCCGAAGGCTTCGGCTACGCCGTCGCCGAGGCGATGAGCTGCCGCTGCCCCGTGGTATCTACCGATTCCGACGGCGTCCGGTGCTTCATCGACCACGACAGGACGGGCAAGTTTTTCCGCAGCGGCGGCGTCGACGAAGCGGTCTCGGAAGCGCGGACGCTGATGAACGACCGGGCGCTCGCGGAACGGATCCGCGACGAGGCGCAGCTGCACGTCCGGCAGCATTTCTCGCTGGGCCGGTACGCGGCGGACATCGTCAACGTGCTGACCGCGCTCGGCCTTCGGCGCTGACGCGCGAAGATGGACGGATGGCCCGCGCCACTTGTCCGTGACGCCTTCGCCTTGTCCCCGCATAGTAAACAAAAGCATTGCCATTCTGTTCGAAGAGGTGCACGATCATGCTGCCAAAAGTGTCGATCATCATTCCTTTCTATAACGATCAGTACGTCGACCAGGCGATCGTCAGCGCGCTGTACCAGACGTATCCGAACGTGGAAGTGATCGTCGTGGATGACGGCTCCACCCGGCATCAGGAGGTCGTCGCCCCCTACCGTTCGCGCATCCACTACATCGGCAAGGCGAACGGCGGCACGGGCAGCGCGCTGAACCACGGGTTCTCGATCGCTTCCGGCAAATACGTCGCGTGGCTCAGCTCCGACGACCGCTTCCTGTCCGACAAGGTCGCCAAGCAAGCCGCCTATATGGAAGCGACCGGCGCCCAAATCAGCCATACCGACTTCCACGTCATCAACGAGCACGGCGCGGTCACGGAATACGGAGCCGGCATCAAATACCCGTCGGCCAAAGCGTTCATCTACGGCATCCGGCACGGCTGTCCGGTCAACGGCTGCACGGTCATGATGACCAAGGAGCTGTTCCAAGCCATGGGCGGCTTCAACCCGGGGCTGCCGTATACCCACGATTACGATTTTTGGATCCGCGTGCTGCTCTCGCGCGTGGACTTTCATTACTTCAACGAGCCGCTCACCCTCTACCGCCGCCACTCCCAAATGGGCACCGTGCGCCACTTCAACACGATTCTGAACGAAGCGGGCATGGTGACCGAGCAGTACGCGCATCTGCTCGACGCGCTGCTGGCGCAGCTGCCGGACTGAGGCGGGGGAGAGAGAGGAAAGAGAGAGAGAGAAAAGAAAGAATGGAGCTAGAAAAGAGAGAGAGAGAGAGAGGCAGAAATGAATAAACACCGCGCTCGGCGGCTTGATGCTGCCGAGCGCGGTGTTTTTTGAGTTGTTCGCGCAAGTCGGCCGGAGGCGTGTCGACACTCCGGTGGCGCAATCCGATTACGCGGATCGAACCGACGATATTTCAGCGAACTAGTCGGGCGATCTAGTTTAGGCGGTCTGGTTAGACGAATCGGTTTGACAATCGGTTTGACAATCGGTTTGACAATCGGTTTGACAATCGGCTAGACAATTGATTATGCGATCAGTTAGACAATTGATTAGACGATCGGTTAGACGATTGATTAGACGATCGGCTAGATAATCGGCTAGGCGACCAATCGATTAGACGATTGGTTGGACGTGCGGTTAGAGATCGGTTAGACAGCCGGTTAGACAACCGTTAGACGATCGGCTAAAAATCCGGTTTGGCAATCCGGTTAAGCGCGCAGAGCGAGGCGCCTAGACCGCCCAGCCGCGCTGGCCGACCTGCTTCTCGAAGTACGCCTCGTCGATCGCCAGCCCGAATCCGGGCAGCTCCGGCACGAGAATGCGGCCGTCGTTAATGCGGTAGCCCGACGTATCGATGCCTTCGATCCGCGCCTCGTCCCACTCCGCGAATTGAAACCCTTCGATCGCCGGAGCGGCCTGCGCCGACGCGAAGTTGCCGAAGAAGCCCCCGTAGTTGTGAGGCGCGGCCTTCACGCCGGAGCGGGCCAGCCGCTTGCTTAGCTTGATCCAATTCACGATGCCGTAATCCTTCAGGTCGTATTGAATCGCGTCGATCAGGCCCGCCTCCGCCCATTCGACGATCGGCCCCGCGGCCAGCCCCTCGCCGTCGGCGATCCAAACGCTTAAGCCTTCCTTCGCCATCCAATCCTTCAGCTCGCGGTACAGCCGGTCGTCTTCGTGGAACGCTTCCTCGATCCACAGCAGGTTGGCGGACGCCGTTTCCTTCAGCACCTGCTTCGTTAGGTTCAGGTTATACCCGTTGTTGGCGTCGATCGACACGTTGCACGACGGGCCGACCGCCTCGCGAACGCCGTTCACGATCGCGATGTCCCGCCGCGTGCCGGCCTGAAGCTCCATGTGCATCGCGCCGCGGCCGACCTTGATTTTGAACCCCCGGAAGCCCGCCTCGTAGCCCTGCATGGCTTCTTCCTGCAGCAGCGCGACCGCGTCCGCATCCGAGCTTAAGTGCAGATCGTCGAAATACAGCGACGTGTCATAGCAGGGCACCGTCAGGGGCGAGGTCCCCTTCCCGCCGGTCAGAAGCGCGTGCACGGGCATTTCCTCCGCCTTGGCCAGCCAGTCGAACAACGGAAATTGCAGGCCCTGGAAGCGGTCCTGGATCCACTGCTCCTCGCAAAACAGCTCGCCGGCCGGGGTCCCGACCATCGCCTGGGCTTCGTCGCGGGAAATCCGCGACCACCCGTAGCCCGTCCTCCCGCCGATCGTCACGCGGACGAGCGGGAATCGCACCTCCTTGCCGTGCACGCCCAGCCTTGCGTTGCACCCGGCCGATCGCGGACGTTCGCCTCTCATCTCGGCTTGCTCGATCCTCTCGATGCGCCAGCTTTTGTCTACGTTCATTCGTCCATGTCTCCTCTCGCCAAACGAAAAATCAGGCATGAAGCGTCGAAATCCGGTCATCCTCCCCATCTTAATGCGCCTGGCCGGCCGACTGAATAACGAAAACGGATCAATCGGTGAGTAATAGGGACATCCATGCCGCTTGGCGGCCCGTTCTTGAGCCGCTCGGCGGCGGTTTCGCCGAAAGAACGGTACGTAGTACCGTTCTTGAGCCGCTCGGCGGCGGTTTCGCCGAAAGAGCGGTACGTGGTACCGCTCTTGAGCCGCTCGGCGGCGGTTTCGCCGAAAGAACGGTACGTGGTACCGCTCTTGAGCCGCTCGGCGGCGGTTTCGCCGAAAGAGCGGTACGTGGTACCGTTCTTGAGCCGCTCGGCGGCGGTTTCGCCGAAAGAGCGGTACGTGGTGCCGCTCTTGAGCCGCTCGGCGGCGGTTTCGCCGAAAGAACGGTACGTGGTACCGCTCTTGAGCCGCTCGGCGGCGGTTTCGCCGAAAGAACGGTACGTGGTACCGTTCTTGAGCCGTCCGCCAGGCGCCTTTACCGCGACATCGGCAAAAAAAAGGCCGTCCCCTCGTCGTCTTTCCTGACGGCAGGACAGCCCTCTTTATATAAAACCATCAAATCACCGTCACGAAGTACCCGATCAGGTACGCCGCCGGAACCAGCACCAGCTGCGCCAGCATCGTGCCCATGAAGCGCGCCGTCATGAGGACGACGTAGATTTTGCCGAGCTTCGTCCGGTATTCCGCGCTGCGGAGCGCCTTGTCCGTGATGAGTCCGAGCTGCGGATCGATGAAGATCGTCAGCAGAATCGTCGCGATGCCGTTGATGATGCCGGACGCGTTCGAGGCGGCCGTGCCGAAATGCGGAAACAGATGGGCCGCGTAGAGCGCCGCCAGGACCCCGACGGTATAGAACGACGTGACGATGACGCTGAGCAGCATGAACGTCTTCGAGATGCCCAAGTACCGGAATCGGCTAAGATTGAAGCGCGGCAGACGGACGTAATGCCTCGTGTTCTTCAGCTGCCCGATCGTGACGCTCGACACGAGCTTCGGCAAGGAGCCCGCGATCTCCAGCTTCGCGATCATGCGGGCGAAAAGCCGCACGCAGGTCGGAAACAGGATGATCGCGAGCAGCGTGCCGACCGACGACGCGAGCAGCGTGACGCGCAAGTAATGCAGCATGGGAAAGCCGGGGTGCGACCGCCCGTAGTCGACGAACTTGGCCGCGATCGGCCCCTGCACCATGTTCGCCGTCCGCGACACCAGCACGATGATGCCGGTCAAGGACAGCGCGACGGCGATTTTGTTCAACCGGACCCCCGCCAGCCGGACGGCGTACGACAGGGTCTCCGCCGTATGGATGATCGTCGTCATCGCGAAGACGATCAAGAGATTGGTCAGCACGCGGCGTATCTCCTCTCCAGGAAAGCGGTGTGCCTAATCTAAAGCATCAAAACGTTCGGCCGTTGGCAACTCGCCGGGACTCGAATCGGCCAGTTGGTCGCTCGCCGGGAACCAGCGCCGGTCCGCTGGTCGCTGCCGGGACGCCGGGACGACCGCCGGGACCGGAAACGTTCCCGCCAACATTCACAGCCGGCCGCATGCGGAACGCCTTGCCGCCGCGCCAGTCCATCGCCGCGTGCCGCGCAACGCCTCGCGTCCCGACATGCGGAGGCTAGCCGCTTAATGCGGATCCGAGAACAGCGCGGTGGACAGGTACCGCTCGCCCGTGTCCGGCAGGAGCACGACGATGGTCTTGTCCTTATTGTCCGGCCGCTTGGCCAGCTGAAGCGCCGCGAACGCCGCCGCTCCCGAAGAGATGCCCACGAGCAGCCCTTCGGTCCGCGCCAGCGCGCGCGCCGTCTCGATTGCTTCCTCGTTGCGCACCGGCACGATCTCGTCGACGACGGCCGGGTTGTAGTTGCCCGGCACGAAGCCGGCGCCGATGCCTTGGATGGCATGGCCGCCCTTCTGGCCGCCGGCCAGCACCTGCGAGTCGTACGGCTCCACCGCGACGATCCGCACGGCCGGATTTTTCTGCTTCAGCACCTCGCCGACGCCGGAAATCGTGCCCCCCGTGCCGACGCCCGCGACGAAAATATCGACGGCGCCGGCCGTGTCCGCCCAGATTTCCTCCGCGGTCGTCCGTTTGTGCACCGCCGGATTCGCCGGGTTTTCGAACTGCTGCGGAATAAAGGAATGCGGGATTTCGGCGGCCAGCTCCTCCGCCTTCCGGATCGCGCCTCCCATGCCTTCCATCGCCGGCGTCAGCACGAGCTCCGCGCCGAGCGCCGCGAGCAGCTTGCGCCGTTCCATGCTGAAGCTTTCGGGCAGCACGATGACGAGGCGGTAGCCCATAGCCGCGGCGGCCATCGCCAGCCCGACGCCCGTGTTCCCGCTCGTCGGTTCGATGATGACGGAATCCGGCTGCAGCAATCCCCGCTCCTCCGCGTCCTTGATCATGGCGAAGCCGATCCGGTCCTTGACGCTGCCCGCCGGGTTGAAATACTCCAACTTGGCGACGATTTTCGCCTGCGCTCCCGCTTTGCCCGCGAATTTGGACAGCTCCAGCATCGGAGTGTTGCCGATGAGATCCGTGATGTTTTTTGCGATGCCCGGCATCCGATAACCTCCTCAAAGATAAGCAAAATTATTGTTGTACCTCGTAAACCTATCCCGTACTTCCCTATCCTAGCCTTCCAGCCGCTTCTCGAAACATAAGCTCGAGGGGCAGCCGATATATTCGCCGTACGGCTCGATGGGGGCGTACCCGTGTTTCTTGTAGAACGCCACGGCTTCGAATTGAGGCCCGCCCGTCTCCAGCCGAATGACGGCGTAGCGGCGCGCCCGGGCCTTGTCTTCCAAATAGCGGAGCATCCGCCCGGCGACGCCGCGGTTGCGGAATTCCGGCTCGACGTAGAACCGTTTCAGCTCCGTCGTCGTCCCGTCGAGCTCCTTGATCGCCCCGCAGCCGGCCGGTTGGCCGTCCAGATAGGCCGCCGCGAAATGAATGTCCCGGAGGTCCGGGTCGTCCAAGTCGACGCCGAAAACCTCCTCCGGCGGATACAATGCGTACAAGTACGCGTCCAGCTTGCCGATCAGCCCGAGCAAATCGGGGTCTTTCATGCCTACGTCGACGATGCGCAATTCATGCATGGTTGTCCGGTCCGCTCCTTCTGACTAAATCGACTGTCGTTCGACGGTTTGTTCCTGCTGTTTGTCTGGTGTTCGTTGCTGCTGTCCGCTCTTGCTTCCCGTTCCTGCTGTCCGTTCCTGCCATCCGTTCCTGCCATCCGTGTCAACGGACCGTTCCGACTATTCGCAATGGTCCTGCAGCAGCCATGCGTCGGCCTCGCCGGTCCAACGCCCGCCGTCGTCCGCGAGCAAGCCGGTCCAGCCGAAACGTTCTCCGGCGGCCAGATTGTCCGGATGGTCGTCGACGTACAGCACCGGCGCGTCCGGCGCGAGCCGGTCGCGCAGCGCCGCGAACATCGCGTCCGCCGGCTTGCTCGCTCCCGCCTCGCTCGAGATGACGACGTGCCCCAAGTACGGACGAAGCTGCTCCACGACCGGCGCCAGCCACTCCGCGCGATGATTGCTGAGCAGATGGACGTCGGCGAGGCGGCTCCAAGCCGCGACGCGTTCGAACGCCGGCAGCGGCCGAAGGTTCCGTCGCAGCAGCTCGCGGGCATCCCGCTCCGCCACGTCCGGGCAGCGGTCTCCCAGCCAGCGCCAGAAGTCCGCTTCCGACACGGCGCCGGTCCAGAGGCCGTCGCGCAGCTCCGTCTTATACGCCGCCCGAATGTCCGGATACGGGACGCGCGCGGCGTCGGCGACCATCGTCCAGAAGCCGGGCGTCAGGTTCGTCACGATGACGCCGCCCGCGTCCAGCACCAGCTGTTTTCGCATCATGACCGCCTCCTTTTGTCGGTAAGCCCGCTTACGGGATCATGCCGAAAATATACGTGTCCCGCAGCCGCGAGCCGTCGGCCGACAAGCCGTCGTTGCGCAGCGTCGCTTCATGCCAGAAACCGAGCCGCTGCGGGATGGCCTGGCTCTTCTCGTTCAGCGCGTCGCAGCGGATCTCGACCCGCCGCGCCAGCAGCTCCGTGAACGCGAACACCGTGATGCCCTGCACCGCTTCGGTCATGTAGCCTTTGCCGCCGTGCCGGGTGTCGATCCAATACCCGATTTCGAACTTCCGCACGTTCCAGTCCGGATTGTGGAGGCCCGAGGAGCCGATGAATTGCCCCGTCGATTTCTCGAACAGCAAGAGCCGCATGTCCTCGCGCCGGATAAATTGGGCGTACGCCTCGCGCAGATTGGCCTCGGTCCGGTCCTCGTCCGGCTCCTCCTGGGCAAACGGCAGCCAGGCGCGCAGCTCCTTCATGGACGCTTTCATCGCCTCGGCCACGGCGCGTCCGTCGCCCGGACGCGGCACCCGCAGCAGCAGCCGCTCCGTCTCGAACTGAGACGGAATATCGAGCAGCAGTGGATTCATCGCGCATTCTCCTTTCGGCCCGCAGGCGCTCGATCACGGGATTTTTATCCCTTCATACTAGCACATTCCAGCGCCTCGAGCACGAGGTCGCCGAACCGGCGGATATCCGCCAGGTAATCGTAGCCGGGCGGATTCGGCTTGAAGCCGTTCAGCATGCGGACCGCCGCGGCGCCGTGCGACGGAAGGACGAGCACCGCGCTCCCGTAGACGCCGAGCGACTGGAACGCGCCGGCCGGCAGCGAGGGCCCGAGCTCGGACCGCTCCGACGGGCCGGCCTGCACCTGCCACAGGAAGCCGTTGCGCGGATAACGGGCCGGCAGTCCCTCCGGGGAAGCGACGGCAGCCGCGCGTTCGAAGACGCGCCGCGGCGCGATCCGGACGCCCGCGAAGCCGCCCCCGTTCAGGTGCAGCGCGCCCCAGTACGCGAGCTCGCGCGCGTTCGCGAACAGATTCGCTTCGGAGCCGTCGTCGGTCCCGTACGCTTCGTCCATCCAGACCAGCTCCTCCGTCCGCTCCGCGCGCCAGTCCGTCCGCGCGAAGCCGAGCGGCCGGAAAACGCGTTCGCGCAGCACCTCCGCCGGCGGCTTGCCGAAGACGCGCGCGACGATGCGGATAAGCAGGTTCACGCCGCTATTGTTGTAGCTCCAGCCCGTTCCCGGCGGAAACTCCCGGCCGGCTTCGCCCCCGCGCCGCAGGCCGTGCGTATGCGTGAGCAGATGCCGTAGCGTGATGCCTTCAAGCGGCACCTCGCCGGCGTCCTCGAGATAATCCGCGGCCGCGTCGTCGAGGCTCGCGATCCGCCCTTCTTCGATGGCGAGGCTGACGGCGAAGCCGAGATACGTTTTGCGGACGGACGCGAGATGAAATTGCGAAGCCGCGTCGATCGGCCGGCTTCCCGGCTCCGCGCCGTGCCGGCCGCCGTATGCCTCGTGGACGACGGCGTCTCCCCGGACGACGCACAGGGCGGAACCGGTCGAGAGCAGCTCGCGCGTTTCCTCCATGTAGGCGTCCAAACGGCGGAACGCGCCGGCCGGCGATCGTTTGGCGTTATGCAGCATCGTGTTGCTCCTTTCGCGCGGATGGCGCAACCCATTCGACGATAGCTGCGTCGGTATAGGCAAGCAACGCATTCCGAGCCTTTAATGAAGAGGTGATTCGGCATGAATCCGATACGCATCCCGCTCCGCCTCGCGGCGGCGGCAGCCTTTGGCATCCTTCTGCTCGGCCAGCCGTCCGGCACCGTCAGCCGCGAACCGCAGCCGGCAACCGGCGTCCCCTGCGCCGTGCAGGCAAAGCTGCTCGCGATAACGGAAACGGCCGCCCGTTGTGCCGAAGAAGCCGACGACGTCCGCCAGGCCGCTTGGAAGCGGCTCTCCGATTCCGCGCGGCGAACGGTGGACGGCGACTGGAAAACGACGCCGGTCGCGCTCGTGGATTGGAACGACGTGCCCCGCTGGCAGACGGCCGCGGCGATGACGGCGCGCAGCGACGCGTCCCGTCCGGCGTACCGCGTGACGCTGCGCACGACCCAAGACGGACTGCTCGGTCCGATCGTGCTGTATTTCGATCAAGAGACGCGGGCGTATCTCGGCGCCGACGTGCGAGAGTAAAAGCCGCCGGGCAAGCGATGGCTTAGGCGACCCGTCATCATTGCGCAACGGTCGGCTTGGGAGGGCAAGCGCGACCGCCGTTCGTTCGGGGTGATACACGGCTAAATAGGCGGATTCATTGCTCGCAACCCGAGCATGTGCCGCGCTTCGACACGCTGTCCGCCGCATGCTGCCCGGCGCCCTTGCGGTACTCGTAGTTCTCCTTGCACAGCTGGAGCAGCGCGTGCTTCAGCCCCCGCTTCGGCTGCGTGATCTGCAGCGGCGGTGCCTGCCCTTCTCCCGGACGCCGCAGCGCGCGGCGCACCGCGGCGGGATCGGCGACGCGGTTGACGATCAGCTCGTCCGGCTTCGTCTCCGCCCGGTACCGCTGAACGAGAAACCGGTCGCAGGCCGTTTCCCCATAGCCCCGTTCCAGCTCGTGCAGTTGGAAATCCCGCAGCATGCCCTGCTGCACCTTCGCGATCATGACGCCTTCGCTGCCGAAATAGAGCACCTCCTGGTTGACGTTCGTTTCCCGGTCGACGATCTGCCGCTCCGGCGTCTTCTCCAGGTTGCGGATGTGCTCCAGCATGTTCTGCGCCTTCTCGAATTTGAGCTGCTCCGCGTACTCCGCCATCTGAGCGTACATGCGGGCGAGCAAGGCGTCCTTGCTCCCGCCGAACAGCAGCTCGGTCACCTGCTTCACGTCCTTCGCGTACTCCGCCTCGGAGATATGCCCTTCGCAAATGCCGCTGCACCGCCCGATATGATACAGCAAGCAGGCGCGCTTCGGCAGCGTCGCGCACGAACGCAGCTTATAGTGGTCGGTCAAAAACTCCAGTAGCTCGTTGCGGAACCTCGCGCTGGCGAACGGACCGAACCGCTTCGGCTCGGCTTGCGCGGGCTGGCGTTCCGCTTCGGCGGGCTTGTCCCGTTTGCCGGCCGGCGTGCCGGATGCTGCGCCGGTGCCCCGTTTGCCGGACGCGCGGGTACGGCCCGCGGGCTTGCCCGGGGCCGCATGCTCCGCCTTCTCGTTCGGCGGCGCGCCGGCGTCTCCCGCGGCGTCATTCACGGCCGGCGGCGCGGCGTCCGCGCCCGCGGCGGCCGTTCCGGCGCCGTCACCGGCCGCTTGCCCCGGCTCCCGGCGGTCGCGAAAATGCACCGCCAGCCGCGGGATCCGCTCCCCGGTCAGCTCCAAATAAGCATAGCCGCTGTTGTCCCGCTTCAAGGCGCGGTTGTACGGCGGCTTATGGATTTTGATCAAATTGTTTTCCAGCAGCAGGCTCTCCGTCTCGTTGTTGACGAGAATGATCTCGATGCTCGCGATTTGCGCCACGAGCTCCCGCAGCCGCTTGCGCGCGTGGCGGGTCGTGAAGTACGACCGCAGCCGGCTTCTCAGCTTCTTGGACTTGCCGACGTACAGCAGGCGGCCCGATGCGTCGCGCATCAGGTAGCAGCCCGGCTTCTCCGGGTAGTCGCCGGCCTTGAACGCGAACGGCGCCGAAGGCTCCATCTGTCCGTGCCCCTTTCCCCTTGCCGCCGGTCCACGCCGCGCGGCTCCAAACGTGTGTTCTCTGCTACCATTGTACCTTCGCGGAGAATATTTGAAAAGCACGGCTGCGAGTTTCATAGGAAGAAATTGGTTTTAGCTGTGGTATACTGGTACAAAAATGAAAGGAGTCGATCGAAAATGACCGTAAAACTCGATATGATCGGCATCGTGGTCGAGGATATGGGAAAGGCGCTGGGTTTTTACCGCGCGCTGGGCTTCGAAATCCCCGAAACGGCGGACCGCGAGCCGCATGTCGAAATCGCGCAGGAAGGCGTGCGGATCGCCTTCGACACGGTCGAGGTCGCGCGGGGCGTCTACGGCAGCTGGGAGCGGCCGTCGGGCCACCGGATCGAGCTGGCGTTCCGCTGCGCGGACGCTTCGTCGGTGGACGCGCTCTACCGCGGCATCGTCGAGCGGGGCTACGAAGGCCGCCGCGAGCCGTGGGACGCCTTTTGGGGCCAGCGCTACGCGATCGTCGCCGATCCCGACGGCAATTTGATCAGCCTGTTCGCCTGAGGAGCGCGGGGGCGCGCTAGCTGGGCGGTTCGTCGAGGGAGCAGCTATAGCGGGGGAGGAGCTGGATTGCCCCAATGGTGCGAGTGGACAAGCCAGCTTCTACGTAGGTTGCTTGATCGCCTTCTTGGCCGCGAACTGCGCGGATTTATGGCGATGTAGGGTACCCGGTCACCTTCCTGGTCGCGAAACGCGCATGCTCGAGGCTAGGTAGGTTGCTAGACCACCTTCTTGGCCGCGGACTGCGCGGATTTATGGGGATGTAGGGTATCTGGTCACCTTCTTAGGTGATAACGGCCAGATCCGAGGCTAGGTAGGTTACTAGATCACCTTCTTGGCCGTGGACTGCGCGGATTTATGGCGATGTAGGTTACCCGGTCACCTTCCTGGTCGCGAAACGCGTATGCTCGAGGCTAGGTAGGTTACTAGATCACCTTCTTGGCCGCGAACTGCGCGGATTTATGGCGATGTAGGTTACCCGGTTACCTTCCTAGGTGTGAAACGGCCAGATTCGAGGCTAGGTAGGTTACTAGATCGCCTTCTTGGCCCCGGACTGCGCGGATTTGTGGGGATGTAGGGTACCCGGTCACCTTCCTGGTCGCGAAACGCGCATGCTCGAGGCTAGGTAGGTTGCTAGATTACCTTCCCCATCGCTAGCTGCGCCAACCCCCGGATCGATGAAGGTTACCTGGACGCCTTCTCGGGCGCGTAAACGCGCCGTCTCGCATCCGGCCGGACTGCCTGTCCGCCTTCCAACGACTCAAACATAAGCCGCCAGCCGAAAAAGCCGGGCATCGCAATTCGCGACGCCCGGCTTTTCGTTTCCCCCGCGCCCTCAGCGCTGCGCGCCGCGCTGGCCGGCCGTCCGCTTCCGGGACGGCTGCGACGCCGTCCGCGGAAACAGGCCCAGCCGCTTCAAGTACGTCTCCCAGCGCGCCGCGTACTTCGCGAACGTGTCCTTCGTCTCCAGCGCGACCGCCTCGCCGTGCTTCACCGTGCCCATCGCCTCGTGGCGCCGATAAGCGCAGAGCGGCTCCGGCAACAGCAGGAACGGCACGCCCGCGAGCAGGACGCGGAACCAATAGTCGAGGTCGTGCGTGTAGCGGCGCGACTCGTCGAAGGGACCGATGCGGTCGAACAGCTCCTTGGTCATGACGACCGTGCAGCCGTTCACGGGGTTGGAGGTCCGGAACGCCCGGTAAAACTGTCCCTGCTCGAGGCCCGGCGGAATGACGTCGAACTCGGTCATTTTGCCGCGGCCGTCGAGAACGTCGAACCCGGTGTGGCTGATCTGGAAGCCCGTGCGCTCCATCGCCTCGACCTGCCGTTTGATTTTGTCCGGGTAAAACCGGTCGTCGGAGCTGAGCCACGCCACGTACTTGCCGCTTGCGAGGCGAAAGCCGGCGTTCAGCGCGCTCGCCGTGCCGCCGTTCGCCTTGCCGACGTAATGCACGCGGCCCTCGTATCGCCGTAGCTGCTCCTGGTGCTTCGTCGAGCCGTCGTCGACGACGATGATCTCGGTCTCGCCGTACGTCTGCCCGAGCGCGCTCTCGATCGCCTCCGCCAAGTACGGATCGTTATAGAACGGAATGACGATCGTGACGAGCGGCTTGCCGGCATTCGATCCCATCTTCGTTCCCTCCTTCAAACTATCTCCCGTACGCGGACGAGCGCGGCCGCCGGCCTCAGCGCCGCGACCGCGCGTCCTCCAGCGCGTCCCGCAGCGACGTCCGCAGCGCGTGCCGCGGCGCCCAGCCGAGCGCAACGACCGCCGCCGGGTCCGCCGGCGCGGGCGACGCGGCGTCCGAATCGCCGAATTCCCAGGGGAGCGGCACCCGCGCCAGTTCCCCGAAGACGCCCGCGATTTCGCCGAGCGTCCGCATGGCGCCGGACGCCACGGCATACGCGCGGCCGCTCTCGCCGGCGCGGAGCAGCGTCTCGTACGCGGCGACGGCGTCGCGCACGTCGAGCAGGTCGCGGCGCTCGGTCCGCGAAGAGAAGCGAAACGGCGCCGGCGCCGGCCCGCCCTCCGCTGCCGCGCGCTCCGCGGCCGCCGCGTAGCGCGCGAGCAGGCCGCACAGGCCGCCCGAGCGTCCGGGGCCGATCAGGTTCGACGGCTCCGCCACGAGCACCTCCAAGCCGAACAGCGACGCCCAGCTCCGCGCGACGAGCACCTGCATCGTCTTGCTCAAGGCATACGGATGCTGCGGCTTTGCCCCGTCTCCCTCGGCGCCGACGACGCCGCCCGCACCGTCCGGCCCGCCGGGAACGGCTGTCGGGAAGCGCAGCAGGGAGCCCGCCACCAGGACGCGGCACGGCTTGCCGCGCCGCCGCACGCCTTCGAGCAAATGCACCGTGCCCATCACGTTGCTCTGCAGCACCGCGGCGGGGTCGCTCCAAGAGGCGCCGACCGCGTTGGCCCCCGCCAGATGGAGCACGTAATCCGGCTCCGCGTCCGCCACGAGCGCCTCCGTCTCGGCTCGCGAGGCGAGGTCGCAGGCGAGCACGGCTTCGGCGGCACCGAGCCAAGCCCGCTCCGGCGCCCCCGCTTCCGGCAGCCGGCGCACCGCGGCGACGACGCGCCAGCCGAGCGCGGCGAAATGGCGGCACGCATGCTCTCCGCAAAACCCGCCCGCGCCCGTCACGAGCAGGCGCGGCCCGCTCATGCGCGTTTCATCCACTGCGACAGCTCGTCGAGCATCGGGATGTACCCCGTCGTCCGGTATTTCCAATCCTTCCGCGTCGCGACGAGCGTCCGATCGATCCGGATCGCGTCGTCGGAGACGATCCGGACGTCCTCCTTCTCGAACGCCGCCTGGAACAGCAGCAGCAGCGTCAGCTTATTGACCGACTCGCTCGCCGTCAAGTGCACGAGGCCGCCGATCTCGGGATGTTCCAAGGCGTACGCGACCGCCTTCGCCAGCTCCAGCGTCGTCACGCCGTTCCAGAATACGTTCGCGTATCCTTTCACCGTCCCGCTCTGCGCCATGAACCATTTCAGCAGACCGATGCCCTGCGTCCGGATCTCCGGCCCGATGATCGACGTGCGGATCGTCAGATGCCGGCCGTACGTCATTTCGCCGAGCGCTTTCGAGCGCGCGTACACCGACGTGCCGTCCGGGTGGTCGCTCTCCGCGTACGCCCCCCGCTCGCCGCTGAACACGCAGTCCGAGCTGATATGCACGACGCGCGCGCCGATGTCGTCCGCCGCATAGCGCAGCCAGTGCGGCAGCAGGCCGTTCACGAGGTAGGCCCGGACCGGATGCGCCTCCGCGTCCTGGTTCAGCACGCCCGCCGCGTTGACGATGACGTCCGGACGGACCGCCCGGACGAGGGCGGCCGTCGCTTCCGCGTCGGACGCGTCGAGCGCGAGGCCGCCTTGGCCGTCCGCCCGCCGCGTCGTATAGACGACCTCGTGCTCCGGGTGCGTTTCCCAGAAATAGCGGATCATCAAGTGACCCGCCATTCCGTTCCCCCCGATAATCAGCAGCTTCATGACAGGAACCCGCCTCTGACGAGCATGGCGCGGATTTCGTCCTTCGACATCAGCGATTCGCTGGAGCAGTAGCTGTCGAAGTCCACTTTCGCGTGCGCGCCGTAATGCTGGCGCAGTCCCGGAATATCGATCGTCGGCAGAATGACGAGGTATTCGTCGTCGTAAGCGACGGTCGTCGTGCTCTCGTGCTCGGTCAGCAGGATTTCGTGGATTTTTTCGCCCGGGCGGGTGCCGGTCTCGACCATCTCCGCGTCGATGCCCATGTCCTCCATCAGTACCGCGGCCAAGTCGACGATGCGGCAGGTCGGCATCGTCATGACGAAGATTTCCCCGCCGACGCTTTCTTGCGACGCCTTGAACAGCAGCGTGATGGCGTCCTGCAGCGTCAGGAAGAAGCGCGTCATCCGCATGTCGGTGATGCGCACCTGCCGCTTCGCGCGGATCTGGTTCGTGAACAGATGCACGACGCTGCCGTTCGTGCCGAGAACGTTGCCGCCGCGCACGCAGACGAAGGTCGTATCGGAATTCAGCAGGTTGGCGTACACGATGAGCTTCTCGCCGATCGCTTTCGTCATGCCGTAGAAATTGGACGGGTTCGCCGCCTTATCGGTCGAGATGTAGATGACGCGCTTGACGTTGTTCGCGATGGCGGCTTCGATGACGTTTTGGGTGCCGATCACGTTCGTCTTGAGCGCTTCGTACGGCTGATCCTCGCACACGGGCACATGCTTCAGCGCCGCCAGATGGAACACGTAATCCACCCGCTCGCACGCCCGCATGAGCGCTTCCTTGTCGCGGATGTCCCCGATGCAGAAGCTGAGGCGCGGATCTTCGAACGAACGGCTCATGGCCACCTGGCTGGATTCGTTGCGGGAGAACACGATGATTTGTTTGGGCTGCTGAGGCAGCAGCTGGCGAATCAATTCGTAACCCCAGGACCCCGTTCCCCCGGTGACCAGAATGCGCTGATTAGTAAACATGCCATTTCCCTCCAAGCAGAAATTTAACCACTTTATCCGATACGCCGCCGGCCAAGTACCCCTCCGGACAGTCCCACTTCGCGGGCAGCGCCGTCATGACCGCCGCCGCTTCCTCGATCCGCTGCGGCTGCAGGCCGCAGACGACGTTGCTGCCGCAGTCGACCGTCTCCGGCCGTTCCGTCGTCGTCCGGATCGTCACCGTCGGCACGCCGAAGAGGCAGCATTCCTCCTGGACCGTGCCGCTGTCCGTGATGGCGAGCAGCGCGTGCCACTCCAGCCGGACGAAATCGAAAAATCCCATCGGCTCGTAAAACTCCACCCGTTCCTCCATCTCGACTTGCACCGTGCCGGCGTCGATCCGGGACCGCGTCCGCGGATGGACGCTGCAGATCACGCGCTTGCCGAAGCGCCGCGCCACGCGGTTCAACCCTTCCAGGATGCCGGCCAGCCGCTCCGGCGCGTCCACGTTCTCCGCGCGGTGCGCGGTGACGAGCACGTACTCGCCGGGGGCGAGGCCCATCCGTTCCAGCACGTCGCTCGCGTCGATCCGCGGCTTGTAATGCTCGATGACCTCGTGAATGGGATTGCCCGTCTGCACGATCCGGTTGCTCGGGAAGCCTTCCCGCAGCAGATTGCCCTTGCTGTACGGCGTATACGGCATGTTGATCGACGAGATCGCGTCGATGACGCGGCGGTTCTTCTCCTCGGGCACCGCGAGATCGTAGCAGCGGTTGCCGGCTTCCATGTGCACGACCGGAATGCCCATCCGTTCGGCGACGATCGCGCAGAGCGCGCTGTTCGTGTCGCCGAGCAGCAGCACCACGTCCGGCTCGTGCGCCGTCAGCACCCGCTCCGTCTCCGCGAACATGACGGACAGCTGGCCGCCGAGCGTCTGCTTCGCGTCCGTGAGCAGCACATCCGGCTGCCGCAGCCCCAGCTCGCGGAAGAACACGTCCGAGAGGGAAGGCGAGAAGTTCTGCCCCGTATGGACGAGCACGTGCTTTTCGGCGAGCGCATCCAGCTTTTGAATGATGAGGCTGAGGCGGATGATCTCCGGCCGCGTGCCCAAAATCGTTACGACGCGCAAAATGTTTCCTCCTTCGGTGTAATGTGCGTGCCGCTTTCCGCCTACGAGGCGCGGCGCCGCTTCTTCCGGCCGCCGGCCGGCTTGCCGCGGCGCGCCTTCCCCGCCCGGCGGCCGCGACGGAGCTTGCTCCCGCGGCGTCCGCGCGGCCCGCGGCGGGTCCGCCGATGCTTGCGCGACCGCCGCGCCGTCCGCGGCGCATCGCCGATCGGCTCGCCGAGCGGCAGGCCGGCGAGGAAGGCGTCCGGCACGAGCCGCACGTCCTCGGGCCGGTAGCCGACGGCGGCGAACGCCGCCATCGTCCGGAACGGCCGCAGCAGGCCGGCGCGCTCGAGCAGGTAGATCGCCGGGCCGCTGCCCTTGACGGTGCGCGGGAGCCGCGGCGCCTGCAGCTTCAGGACGTCGAGGAACCGGCGCAGCCGCTCCCGGTACGCGGCGATGCCGTATACCGCCTGCGCCTCGCGGGCGTTCTGCGCGCCGGCCGCCTGCAGCAGCGCTTCGTCGGCGAGCAGGGACGACACGCGGCCCGCGAGGCCGTCGTAATCGCCCGTCGGCGCGACGTAGGCGGCGTTACCCGTCGCCTGGCCGATCTCGGCAAGGCCGCCGGACCCGTAGACGACGACCGGCTTGCCGCACGCCATCCCCTCGAGCGCGGTCATCCCGAAACCCTCGGCCATCAGGCTCGGCACGACGAGGAGATCCATGGCGGGATATACCGTCGCCACCTGCTCCTCGAACCGGAGCCACCGGAACCGGTCCAGCACGCCGGCTTCCCGCGCGATGCCGAGGCATCGCTCGAAGTACGGCGCGTCGACGGGATTGCCGACGATCAGGTACCGGGCATGCGGATGGACGGCGGAGGTCCGGACGGCCATCTGCATGAAATGCTCGAGCCCCTTGCCCTCGAAGATGGACGAGGAGATGTAGCCGACCACGCGCTCGTGCTCCGCGAAGCCGAATTGCCGCCGGCGGTTGGCGCGATGCCGGGTCCAGCCTTCCGGCTGCAGCTCCGCCTGGTGCCAGGAAGGCGGAATGAGCGTCGTCTTCGGCAGCAGCCCCGGCGTGCGCAGCGGCGCGAGCGTCGTCTCGGAGATGCCGAGCACGAAGTCGGCGTGCGCCTCGATCAGCGCGGCCGACGCCGCCGTGTGCGGCGTTTCGCAGATCGCTTCCATCGCCGACCAGACGACCGGGATGCCGAGCGCCTTGCCGGCGATGGCCGGCAGCGGATGGACGCAGGTGTTGACGAGGACGACCTGCGGCTGCTCCCGGAGCAGCAGCCGGATCAGCCCGCCCCAGGCCGGCTCCCGCAGCTTCGCGGCGAGCTCCTCGTGCAGGTGCGGGAGCGCCAGGTAGAGCGGGACGACGAGCGGAATGTCCTGCACGATGACCGGCACGCCGAGCTTGCGGGCATGGCCGGCGATGACGCCTTCGGTCGGCACGACGAGCGTGCAGGCGTAAACCGGCAGGAGCTCGCGGATCATGAACAACAACAGCTTCTCGGCACCCGTCACGTACTGCGGACTGCAAATGTGCGAGAACAACAGCATCTTCGGCTTCGTTTGCTTCAAACGGCCGCCTCGCCCGTTGGCGCTGGCCACGGGCAGGCGTTCACCTCCGTCCCGGATCGCTCTACTCTTCGAACCTAGTTTTTATATAGTATTTGGAAGGCGATTGAAGCGGCACGACACTTGAACCGCCAGCAAACGCACAAAATGGCGCCCCGCCGTCCGGGCGCCGGTCCCGGACGGCCGTTTATCCCGGAAACAGCAGCCCGAGCAGCTGCTCGATCCGCTTGCCGTACGTGTGGTCCCGCATCGTGCGGAGCATGCCGCGCATGGCGATCAGCTGCCGCTCCTCCTCGTGGTTCAGGTAATAGTCGATCTTCTCTATCATTTCCTGCGGCGATTCGTAGGTGACGATGTCGTAGCCCGGCGTGTAGAAGGAGACCAGGTCGCTGCGGACGTCCGTCAGCTGCAGCGTACCGCACCCGGCGATTTCGAACGTGCGCGGGTTCGGCGAGACCGCCCCGATGCCGCCGGTGTTGTTGTTGAACGTCTCGTCGAACGGGGAGCGGTGCATGTTGATGACGATCTTGGCGCCGTTGTAATTGCCCGCCGTCTCCAGCGGTCCCATCCAGCGGCCGAGCTCGATCTTGGGGGAGATGAGGCGAAAATCCTTGAGCCGCTCCCACCAGATGCCGGAAATATGCGTATCCCGGGACGCGAGATACCGGGTCACCTGATCGAAGATCGCGACCCGGCCCCAATAAGCCGAACCGATAAAGCAGACCTCGTGGCGCTGGGCGCGCTCCGGGTTGCGCGGCCGGAAGGACGCGGGGTCCATCCCGAGCGGCAAATAATGCACGTTCGCGCAGCCGAGCTGCCGGTAATAGTCGACGCAGACCAGCTCCAGCGTGAAGACGACGTCGTAGTGCGGGGCCAGCCGGGACGTAATGTCCGTGTAGTACGGGTCGTCCGTGAACCAGATCGCCGTGCGGATGCCGGCTTCCCGCATGCGGTCCACCTGCGCGACGTCGAATTCCAGGCCGTCGAGCACGATGACGACGTCCGGCCGGATGCGCAGGGCCAGGTCGGCGACGGGCTGCTTCGTGTCCGTGATCGTCAGCTGCGTCACTTGGCCCCGGAACGAGTCGGCGATCGCCACGTCGAGAGGCGAATACGGGAAGCCCTTCCCCGTCGCCACGAACAGGACATGCGCCTGCTTCAGCGGCGGCGGCGGCTGGACGATGCCCTGCAGCGCGGCCTCGCAGCGCCCGAACCAGTGCCCGTGCTCCCAGCCCGACCGGAAGCCGGCGACGGCGCCCGGGTGCTTGGCGCTCCCCGCCCGCGCGCCTCTGCGGCGTCTTCGTTTGGCGGCGGTCATTCCGCCGCTTCGCCTGCCTTTCCGCGCGGCGATCCGCGGCGCGCCCGCTACCATCCCAGCACCTCCGCGATTTGCTGCAGCCGGCGGACGTACGTATGGTCGGCGAGCGTGCGCCGCAGCCCCCGGAGCGCGATGGCGCGCCGTTCGTCCTCGTGCGTCAAGTAATGGTCCAGCTTCGCAATCAGCTCCTCCGCGCTTCCGAACGTCTCGAGCTCGGCGCCGGGGCTGTAATACTGCGGCAGGTCCTCCCGCGTATCGGTCAGCTGCAGCGTGCCGCACGCGGAGATCTCGTACGTGCGGGGATTGATGGACCGGCCCGGCAGGTCGAGGACGTTCTTGTTGTCCTTGCCCGCCTCGGTTGTCCGATGCAGGTTGATGACGATGCGCGCGCCGTTGTAGTACTTGATCGATTCCTCGACCGGCAGCCAGCCGGGCCGGATGAACCGTTTGAGCTCCTTGTAGCTGCGCAGCCGGTCCCATAGCCCGCCGGCGATGAATACCTTCCGCGTCTTCAGATACGGCGCGATGGCGTCGAACATCTCCACCCGGTTCCAGAACGCCTGGCCGATGAAACAAATATCGCTGCGGTACTTCGCCTCCGCCTTCATCGGCTTGAACCGCGCCTGGTCGACGGCGAGCGGCATGTAATGCACGTTCGCGCAGCCCCGTTCCCGGTACATCGGGATCGTGCTCAGCTCGTGCGTCAGCACCGCGTCGTAGCGCGGGGCGATGTACATCGTGTCCGCCGTGACGTACGGGTCGTCGGCAAACCAAATAGCCGTCCGTATGCCGAGCGAACGGACGGCATCCACCTGCTCCAAATGATCCGGCGGGAATACGTGCAGCCCGTTCAGCACGAGCATCCAATCCGGCCGGACGAGCGACGCGTGCTCCGCCATTCTCGCGGCCTCCGCCACGTACACCTCGCGCACGGTCCGGCGCAGCGCCTCGATCACGCCTTGGTCGATCGCTTCGAAGCCCTGCGGCACGTACAGCACGGCGCAGTCCCGTTTCGGCGGCGCGGCCGGCTGCAGATGCCGGACCAAATACTCGCAGGCGCCGTCCCGCAAACCGTCCGCGTAGCCCGATGCGTTGCCCGCCCGGGACGCCCGGGCGGTTCCATGTTCCTTCGTTTGCACAGTCCCCACCCCTGGATGTTCATTCTTCTGTGCAATATATGCGAATGACGGGCAAGGCTCATGGTCACTTGTCCGCGCGCGCGTCAAAATTGGCTGATGACCCCCAAGGCGAACGTACTTCGGCGCTCGCGGCGCCTTCGTTCGGAAACCGCAAAAAAGGAAGTATAAATCTGGCAGCGCCGTCACATATTAAAAGAGGCCCAAGGCACGAACGAAGGAGGTCTTGATCATTCATTTCTCGAAGAAGCAAGCGGAACCGATCCCCGAGGAGGATACGTCCATCTGGACCTGCACCAACGACAATTGCTCCTGCTGGATGCGGAGCGATTTTTCGTTCGGGGAACATCCCAGCTGCCCGATCTGCCATTCCAGCATGACGAGCGAAATCAAAAGCCTGCCGGTCTTGACGAACGGAACGAAACGCGGCTTCCAATAAGACAGGCTGTGGGATTTTCAAAGGCTGATTGGTGAACATGTCATGCCTGCGGGCGGGTTTACACCGGAGGACTTTGAAAATCTTTGGAAGAGAACCGAAAAAACCAGGGAACCCCCGTCTTGGCTAGGACGGGGGTTCCCTGGTTTTTTGTTGAAAGGACCTGCATGGCAAGCCTCCGGTTCGTTCCATGCCGGAACACCGAATCTGCCCGATCGTCCTATGCCGGACCCTCTTTGGCGACCCGACGACGATCGGATAACGTAATTAGCCTATTGACATAAGTTACCACCGGTTATATTATAACCATAGGTTAGTAACCGATGGTTATAATATTGGATCGGAGGAATTCATTCATGAGTTTTATCGTGTTCGTGCTGCTGTTTACGGTTGTTTGCGGGCTGCTGGACGCCCGGGTCGGGGGAATGGCGAGAGGTCGTTCGCGCACGGGAGGGATGCGCTGATGTTCGCTGGACATTTCGGGCTTGCGGCTGCCGTGAAAGCCGCGGATAAACGGACGCCGATGTGGGCGCTCATGCTGGGCACGCAGCTGTTGGACGTCGCGTTCGTGCCGCTGCTGCTGAGCGGGCGGGAAACGATCGATACCGTCGTCGAAGGCGGCGGTTACGGCAGCAGTCTCATTCATGCCGGCTATACCCATTCGCTTGCCGGCGCCTTGCTCATCGCGGTGCTCGCGGCCTGGCTCGGCGGCCGATTCCTCGGCCGGCGCTCCGGCATCGTCGTCGGGCTCGTCGTGTTCAGCCATTGGCTGCTCGACCTCCTCGTCCATCGTCCCGACCTGCCGATATTGCCGGGCAACCCGGGCGGCTTGCCGCTGCTCGGCCTCGGGCTCTGGACGCATCCCGCGGCGAGCGCCGCGCTCGAAGGCGCGTTGATCGCCGGCGGTTTCCTGCTCTACTTCCGATCCGCGCTCGCCCGTTCCAAGTCGGCCGGATCCGGATCGGGGAGGGCGTGGCCTTACTGGTCGTCCGCCGTTCTGGGCCTGCTGCTGCTCGGCTCGCTGTTGTCCGATATGCTCGGCTGACCCGGGTCGGGCTGGAATGACCGGCGGATCCGGTCGGGGCGGTGCGGAAGCCGGACGCGGGTGAGACGCAGCGCGAACGCCTCCGCCGAATAGAAATCGCCCGAACAGAAATCGCGCAACGATCGATATGCGGCCAGGAGAGCCGTTATTTATCGAAATTCAGCCGTTTGGCTGGTTTCGCGGCCACCAGATCCGTTATTGCCTAGCCGTAGCGAGCCCGCGGCATCGTTTCGGACGAATAGCGGAACGCATGTCCGCCAAAAGCCGGCGAACCGTCAAAACGCGCAAATAGCGGCGCTCCTGGCCGCGGAGCCCGGAGGGCTGCCGCGAAAGCGTTCAGCCCTGCAAATGCTAACCCAGCACACGAGGCACCGAGGCACCGACCGAGGCACCTGCGCTTCTGCCCACCTACGTATCTACGCCTGCGTTTCGCCGCTTCGCTTCGGCGACCCGCCGCCCCGCCGGCGGTAGCCCGTTCGCTAGGCGGCTCCGGTCCGCGCCTCTGTGCCGGTGCGGGGCAGTTCGCCATTCCGGCACCCGCGGTTCCCCGCGCGAGTGCGACGGCGCGCCTGCCGGCACCGCCTCCGCGGCCGCTCGGCAGCTCCGCCCCGCCGACTTGACTTCGCGGACGGATTGAACCATAATGTACCGAACTTGGTTAGCGAACGAGGTGCGTCATGATTCGATACGTTTTCGCGCTCCTGTGGGGCTTATTTCTGTTCGTCTGCACGTGCACGTACAGCTTCCAGCGCATGATCAAACACCGGACCGTCAGCTTTCATCTGAACAAGCATCCGGACTGGCATCAGCTGTTCCAGCTGCCGCTCGCCGACATTCACAGCTTCCAAATGAAATGGTACCTGTTCCAGAAGCTCGGCCATTTTACCGGCTTCGGCATCCTCGCGGCGATCCTGACCGGCTTCGGCCGCAGCCGGTTCGGCCTTGTCCCTGCCTTCGGCTACGCCGTCCTGACCGAAGTGCTGCAGCTGTTCTTCGGCCGCGACGGCCGGCTCTTCGACGTGCTGATCGACGGCGCGGGCATCGTGCTGGCCTGGACGCTGCTCGCCGAGCCAAACCGTCCGGCGGCCAAGCGCCGCGGCCGAAGAAGCCTCCAGAAATAAACCGTCGCTGCTTCTGCCGCGTGTGCCGTTGCGGCGGTTTGCCGCGCGCCGCTTGTCGCGTCTCGCGCGGGCGAAGGATGAGCGGCTTGTCCTCCCCCGCATCGCAAAAGCGCCCGCGGGCACGTTCCGTGCCCCGGGCGCTTTTCGATTTCAACCGTTCTGCTGCTCGTAGGCAATCTGGTGGCCGTCCTCGAAGCCCTTGGCGAAGCCGAGGTTGTACCCCTGATTGTAAGCGGCGTCGAAGGCCGCGTTATAACGCCGGGTCGCCTGACGGCGCCTGCGCGCCGCCGGCGTGCCCTTACCTCTGCCTTTGCCCGCGGCCGAGCCCGCGCGGGACTTGGTCCGATTGCCTTTCTGCCGCGGCGCCGCGCTGCTCGCGCGTTTCTTCCCCGCCGCTGTGCGCCGTTTCGTTCTGACGGCTGGTGCGACCACTTCGGTTTCCTCCTTTGCGCTTCGGCGGTTCCCCGGCTCCTCCCGGCAGCGCCGCGCCGCGGGTCAGCCAGGGCTTCGCCGCGCTCCTGCCGGACGCCGGCCGCGCCGGACGGCGCTCCATGGCGCGCACCATCTCCGATAGCGTGCGCTGCATCACGGCGAGCGACTTCAAATTGCGCCGGATGGACATGGCCATCGCCGGGTCGTGCCGGGTCATGTCGCCGACGCTTTCCAAGATGCGGGCGACGGCCGTCTGGCTGCGGGACAGCGCGCCGATCAGCGCGATGCGCGCCTCGCGCTCCAGGCGGTCCCGGTCCACTATTCTTTGTCTCCCATATCGAAGGAGCCGCCGCCGAGCATGCCCTCGAACCCGCCTTCCGCGTCGACCTCGTGGCGCAGCGCGGCCTTCAGCACGTTTGTCATGCCCATGTTCAGCTTCGTCAGCCCGTCGATCACTTCGACCAGCTGCTCGTGGATCTGAAGCGCGGCCTTCAAATGCTCCTGCTGATCGCCGAACGCGTCCGGCGTGACGTGGTTGATCATCCAGGAGCGCACTTTTTCGGCCTCCAGCGCCTTCGCCTCCAAGATCATCGCCACGTTCAGCTGCACCTTGGCGGAGGCGTCCAGCATTTTGGCGTATGCCGATTCCCGACTCATGAACGTTCGCTCCCCTTCCTCCGCCTTATTCTTCGTCCTCGACCGCAAACTCCTTCATGACCGCGCTCAAGGTCGCCGCGAGCGACTCCTGCAGCTCGGCGATGCTGTTCAAATAAGCGACGACGCTGCCCGTCACCGCTCTGGAATTGTCCATTAATTCGTCGAAGCCCCCGAATCCGGGATGCTGGTCGGGAAGCGCGTGCACGAGCTGCGCCATTCTGACGGCGACATGCCGTTTGCCCTCCAGGATGCGCGAGATTTGTTCGTGGGAATGCGACATATGCTCGATCATTTCCGTTAACGTATGCTGCATGGCTCCGTCCTCCTTGCCTTATCGCATGCCGCGCCGCTCGGCGCGCTGCCGCTTCGGTCACTACCAGCATATGCGCGGCCTCCGCCGCGCGGTACAGCGGGACGCGCCGGGAACGCGAACGGGGCGCGCATGCGCCCCCGCGGCCTTGCCCGCTTGCCCCTCGCGCTACAGCCGCTCGGCAACCCGGGCCGGCACGATGACGGGCAGCCCTTCGCCGAGCAAGGCCCGCTCCTCGGGCGCGAGCGCCTCGCCGCGGCGAAGCTGCAGACCCCAGGCTTCCGCCGCCCGCGCGGTCGGCAGCCGGCGCCGCAAGCCGTTCTCGGCCAGATAGAGCGCGCCGCCGTCTTCCCAGACCGGCGGCAGCGCGAGCCAGGCCGCGTCCGCCGCGTCCGCGGCGATCGGCTCGCCGAGCGGCCAGCGGCGCACGTCGATCTGCGAGAGGCGGACGACGGGCATGCCCGTCTCGCCGGCGATCGGCCGGCGCAGCCCGCCTTCGATCCAGTAGCGGGTCGCCGTCGCGCCGCGTACCGCGACGCCCTGCGGGTAGAACGCCGTCTCGCCCTGGGCCGGCCGGTCCGCTTCCGGCAGCCGGGACGCTTGGATCAGCTCGTGGGGATTGGCCCATTTCGCCGTATAGACGTCCCGGTTATGGTCGTTCACTTCCTGAAACTTCTCGCCGAGCGCCTTCATGCTGACGCTGCCGAAATGATGGATGAACGTGTCCCGCGCCGTCAGCAGCCGGTAGCCCTGCAGCCGCACCCGGATATTGTAATCGTCGTCCTCGAAATTCCCGATCTCGAACCCTTCGTCCAAATACCCCGTCCGCTCGAACAGCTCGCGCCGGAACAGCAGGCAGAAGCCCGTCAGCCTGTCGGTCGGCTGCCACTTCGCGGGATCGGCGACGTTGAATCGGCGCGCGAACGCGGCGATGCCGCGCTCGTCCGTATAGGACACCTCGATGCGCTGGTCGCCGCTGATGTAATTGGTGACGGGCCCGACCATGCCGACGGCGGGGTCGCTGTTCAGGCAGGCGAGCAGATTGTCCAGCCACCGCTCCGTGACGATCGTGTCGTTGTTGAGCAGCAGCAGGCTCGATCCCCGCGCCATCATCAGGCCGACGTTGACCGCGCCGGCGAAGCCCCGGTTGCGCTCCAGCACCCGGCAGCGCACGACGCCGCCGGCTCCGGCGGACTGCAGGTAGGCGCCCGTGCCGTCCGAGGACGCGTTGTCCACGACGATGATCTCGTACGGAACGGACGTGTGCACGTTGATGCTCGCGAGGCATTTCTTTAAGTAATCCAGCTGGTTATAGCTCGGAATGATGATGCTCGTGCCGTCGAACACCGTCCCGAAGGTTTCGAGCCCGGCCCGGACGCCCTCGGAATAGCCCGCGTTCGCGCCGGCGTCGAAACGGTTCCCCGAACGGGCCGTCCGCCGTCCGGTCCGCTTGCGGGGCAGGCCCTTAAGGACGCGGCGCTGGCGCGCTTGCGCTTGTTTTTTCATGGCGTACCTCTCTTTCGTCGTTGCCGTTACAGCGCGTATTTGCCCTTGGCGATGCCGTCCGCCATGTGCCCGAAGTCCAGCGCGGCGCGGCCCAGCTCCCCGGCGATCCGGGTGCACAGCATGACCGCCGCGATGCCCGCGGAGACGAGCGCGAGGTCGAAGTCGAATCCGCGGATCTCCTGCAGCACGCGCTCGACGTCGCCGACCCCGTTCACGGGGCTGACCGCCCCGGTGACCGCATAACCCCGCTGATTCAGCGCATGGCCGAGCGCCGGGGCCAAATTGCCGACGACGAGCAGCCGCTTGCCCGCCAGCAGCCGTCCCAGCAGCCCCGTCTGATGCAGGCTGTAATTGACGGCCGAATGCGTCATGCGCAGGCTCTCCGGCGGAATCCGATGGGCGCGCAGCACCGGATGTAGCAGAGGCTGAAAATGCTTCCGGCGCGACAGCGGCACGCCGACGATATGGGCTTGCCGAATCGCGGCGGCCAGTTCGTCCCGGGCTCGCAGATCCGGCGGATGCACCCCGGCGTACGGCAGAAAACCGCCTTCCCGCCGGATGGTCTCCATGTCGTGCACGGCGTCCTGAGCGAGCGTCAGCAGCTCGCCGTCGCCGAGCCGCACGACCGCGCACGGGCGGCGCTCCCGAATCGCGGCTTCCATCTCTTCGTAGACTTCGCTCACGTCGAGCAGCGGGAGGCAGCGGTGCGCGATTTGCTCCGCTCCGAGCGCGATGACGTCGCGCAGGCTGATCTCGGGCAGCAGCCGCTGGATCGGCGTCGCCTGCTCCAGCAGCAGCTCGCCGCCTTCGTACAGCCCCAGGTCGTAGCCTGCCATGTAGGCGTTCTCATTGTACGGTTCGCGCGCCGGCCCTCCGTTCGCCAGCAGCTCCGCTTCTCCCGGCCGGACCGGGCGTCCGGACGAACGCCCGGTCCGGCCGCGTCCGCGCCCGCGGCGCTTCCCTGACGCGCCCTTGCGCGTTCTTGTCCGCTTCTTGCCGGCCGACCGGCGAGCCTTGGTCCCGCCCGCGGCGGAAGCGGAGGCGGCTTTCGCGCTTCTGCCCGCGGCGGAGCGCTTCGCCGCCGGCTTGGCGGCGTCCGCGGCCCCGGCCGCCTGCGGCGCTTCCGGCGCGCCGGCCTCCGGCATCGCGGGGGCGGCGGCGGTTACGACGCGCCTTGCGGCTCCCCCGCGCTTCATGGCGCATCCCCCATGAGCTTGTGCGACGCCTCGAGCAGCGAGCCGAACGTTCCCGCGTCCGTCCACCAGCCGCTCAAGTGCCGGTAGTCCAGCTTTCCTTTGGCCGCGTAGGCGTTGTTCACGTCCGTGATTTCCAGCTCGCCGCGCTGCGAAGGCGTCTGCTGCTTGATGAGATCGAAGACGGTTCCGTCGTACATGTAAATGCCCGTCACGCAGCTGTCCGTCCGCGGCGCCGCCGGCTTCTCGTCGATGTGCGCGATGCGGCCCGCCTCGTCAAAGACGGGAACGCCGTAGCGTTCGGGATCCGGCACCCGCTTCAGCAGGACCATCGCCCCGTCCGCCTGCGCCCGGAACGCGTCGAGATGCGGCTTCAGCGGCTCCTCGAACAGATTGTCGCCCAGCAGCACGACGAATTTGCCGTCCTCGCCGACGAACGGCCGCGCCAGCTCCAGCGCCTGCGCGATGCCGCCCGCTTCTTCTTGGACCCGGTAGGTGAGCGACACGCCGTACTCCCTGCCGCCGCCGAGGAACGAAGCGAAATCCCCGAGGGCGTCCGGGCCGGTCACGAGCAAAATGTCCGTAATGCCCGCGGCCCGCAGACTGTTCAGGCCGTAGCAAATCATCGGCAGCCTGCCCACCGGCAGCATATGCTTGTTCAGCAGCTTCGTCAGCGGCCGAAGCCGCGTCCCCGTCCCGCCGGCCAAGATTACAGCTTTCAAATGAACGACCTCCTAACGGTTACATGAAATTCGCAGGATCGACCTGCCATTTTGCGATGAATTGGGACCGGTTGCGCTCGACGAGCCGCTGCAGCTCCAGGGCGTCGTTCCGCTTGAAGCTCGCGCTGCCCTGATGGTGGACGAACACGTCCCGGCACATCAGCAGGCCGAAGCCGTGCATCCGGGCGCGGAAGCAGTAATCGTCGTCCTCGTAATGGCCGGGCGAGAACCGCTCGTCGAGCTCCCCGATCCGGTCGTAGAGCGCGCGGCGGAACAGCATGCAGAAGCCGACCAGGCGGAGAATCGGCTCCCACGCGTTCGCTTCGCGGACCCGCGCCTCTGCGGCGGCGCGGTGAAAATCCGCCGGCGACTCGAACGGGTATCCGACCTGCTGCCGGCCGCTCGCGTAATTCGTCACGGGCCCGACGATGCCGACGTCCTCGCGGCTGTTCAGCGCCTGCAGCAGCCCGTACAGCCAGCCGAACGAAACGGTCACGTCGTTGTTCAGCAGCAGGAAATAATCGCCGCCCGCGGCGCGCATGCCGAGATTGCACGCGGCCGGAAAGCCGGCGTTCCGGGCCAGCGACACGCAGGTCAGCCCTTCGCCGGCGCACCAGCGCGCCGTACCGTCGGCGGAGCCGTTGTCGACGACGACGATCTCGTACGGCGTCTGCGCGGGCTCCGTGTACAGCCGGATGGACGCGACCGCCGTCTTGACCAGCTCCAACGCGTTGTAGGTCGGAATGATGATGCTCGTCATGCCGGACGCGGCGTTCATTCCGTTCATGGCATTCTCCCTCCCGCCGCGGACCGGCGCCGCGCAAGATCGGGCAGCGACAGGCGCGCGCCCTTCGCGCGCATGGCGGCCCGCAGCGCCTCGATGTGATCGCCCGCCGCCAGCTTCGCTTTCGCCGCGGCACCGGCGGGATCCGCGCCGGCCCCCGGCTTCGGCGCGGCGACCGGGCGGCAGCGGATGCGCAGCCCCAGCTCGATCGCCGCCCGCTGCGCCATCGGCGGCACCGCGAGCTGCGGCAGGCCGACGCGCTCCAGGCCGGCGCGCGACCAGACATGCGGCAGCACGGCGACGGAATTGGCGTTCAGCTCGGGATGGCCGAGCGACCAGTTCACGAACGCCCGGATGCGCGCCGCGTCGTCCCAGCCGCGGAACGGGCCAAGCCGCCCGCTCACGTCGGCCAGCACCAGGTCGCAGCCGGCATGGGCTTCCGCCAGCAGGACCGCCAGCTGCTCCGCCGGCACCGCCGCTTCCCCGTCGGCGAACAGCACCAGCTCCGCCCGTGTCATCCGCGCGCCGACCGTCCGGCCCACGTCCGCGCCGAGCCGTTCCCGCGTATGGACGATCGTCACGTCCGGCAAAGCCCGCAGCCGCGCGAACGCGTCCGGTCCGGCGTTTTCGAGCACCACGATCACGTCCTGGAACGGCAGGCGCAGCAGCTGCTCCACCGCTTCGGCCGACGCGCGGCTCCCGGCCAGCACGACGGCCGAAGCGGCCCTCGCCAGCGCCACCGGCACCCAGCCGCGTCTCGGCAAGCGCAGTCCGTCGGCGAAGCCGTCCGCGTAGGCCCGGCCTTGCGCCGGTCCCCGAGCGCGCCGGCCGCCCCGCTGGCAGTACCGCGTCCAATGCTCGTTCATCCGCAGCTTGGCGTCCGGGCCGGCCGGCGCGCCGCCGCTCCTATGAAGCGCCGAGGCATCGGCGAAGCCTGCCATGTACGCGGGCCTCTGCGCCCCCGCGTATCCGCTCCGGCCCGTCCGGCGCGGGAGCGCGGCGGCTTTCGGCGCGGCCTTCGCGCCGCCCTTGCGGCCGCGGCCGCTTCCTCGCCCGCCTGCACGTCCTCTTCTCGTCGCTTGCATGTCGTCACCTCGCAAATTCGCGTTTTCGCTCCGCGTCGCCGTACCCGCCGCGGTCGTCGGACTGGCCGGCAAGCCAGTCGATCGCTTCCAAGTGGTCGCCGACGATGAGCCGCTCCAGCGGATTCGTGCGTTCTCTCTTCTTGCGCAAGAGATTCAGCTTGCCGACGTTGATATGTTTGACCGCCTTCACCGCGAAGCCGAGCCGGACCGCCTTGACGTGCGCGAGCGGCGGCACGGCCAGGGCGTCGGCTCCGATGCCGTCGAGCGCCCGGCGGCTGATGGCGTGCGGCACGGCCGTCATGGACGTGCCCTGCAGGTCGGGGCGTCCCAGCAGCGCGTTGAGCGCATGCTTGGCGAGCACGACGCTGTGCACGACCGGTTTGCTCGTCGGTCCCGAGTAATCGTTCAGCGCCACGTCCGCTTCGCCCGTCAGAACGGCTTGCACGAAGGGCTTCAGCTGCGCCGCCGGGATGACCATGTCCCCGTCGATGAACAGCAGCGCCCTGCCCTTGGCCGCCATCGCCCCGACGCCGCGGCCGACGTCATGGCCGAGCGGCTCCGGGTAGACGAGGACGCGCGCGCCTTTGCCGCGCGCGACCGCGGCCGACCCGTCCGTCGAGCCGTTCACGACGACGATCACCTCCGTCTGCGGATGGACGCGCCGCGCCTGATCGATGACCCGGCCGATCGTGCGCCGTTCGTTCATGACCGGCACGATGACCGATACGGCCGGCTCGTTCCCGAGCGGCTGCGCTTCCGGCGGCTGCGCTTCCGGCAGACTTGCGGCCGGCGGCTGCGCTTGCGCTTGAGGCGCTTCCGGCCACGTCGCCGACGGCCACGGCGTCGTCAGGGGCGCCGCCTCCGGCCGCTTCGCCCTGCCGGTCCGCTTCGCCGCGGGCTGCCGTTTCGCCGCGGGCTGCCGTTTCGCCGCCCGGCTGCCGGCGCGGAGCGCCTTCGCTTCGGCGGACGCGCGCCGCTTCGCCGCGGCACGGGGCTGCCGCTTCGCGATTCCGGAAGCCGCCGCGGTACGGGTCTTGGCGCGCTTCGGAGCCAGCGCGGAGGCGTGAACCCGCCGCTCCCGCTTCGTCCTGCCGCGCGGCCGAACGGCGGCTTTCGCGGCGGCCGGCGGCTGCGCGGGGGCCGGTTCCTGGGGCGAAGCCTGCGTCACGGTCGCCTCGGGCGTTTGCCGGTTCGCGGCGCCTGTCGGTGTCGAGACGGAAATTCCCCTTTTCGGAAATAGCGGAGCGCCTCCCTTCGACGGCGCTGATTTCGTGCCGAATGGCTGCAGCATCCCTCTCACCTGCCCTAAATCTTCTTGTTACCAGTCAGTGTATGGACGAATGAGAGTAAGAGGAACGGCTGTTGTACGTCAAGGCGCTCGCCTTGCCTGACGTTGCCCCACGTTTCCGCAGGCGCAATCTAGCGGCCGGCGTGCGCTCGCCGAAAAGAGCGATACATGCGAAATGATAGAATACGCGAACAAAGCAAAAAAGCACCCTGCCGCGGCAGGGTGCTTTTGTTCAAGGAAACGACCGGGGTCGTTCGTTCATGGCGATCGTTAACCGATGGCGATCCAGTTCGCCAGCCCGATCGGTTCGGGGCTGATGCGCGTGCGCACGATGGTCAGCTGCACCGCCGCGGCCGTTTTCTGCTTGACGACCGCGTAGCAGGACGGCTGGTCGGTCGTCGCCACGAACACGTAGGCGCTGTTCGGAAACGGCTGCTCGAAGCTGATCGTGATGTCGAGCTGCTCGCCCTGGCCTTGGAAATTGTACGGCGCCAGCCCGAATTGCTGCAGCGCCGGGGCTGCGCGCTTCACGGTCGCGACCGGCGAGAAGCCGAGCTTCTCCGCGCCGACGCTGGCGTCCGCCAAGGTGCCGCCGTTGACGTCCTCGGTCTTCCGGGAGGCGAGCAAGCCAGGCGCCAAATGCGCTTCCGTGATGCTGCCCGGCGCGAGCTTGCTGCCCGTCACCGCTCCGTCCGCCAGCTTATCGGTGTTGACCGTTCCGTCCGCCAGCTTGCTTGCGTCTACCGCGCCTTCTGCCAGCTTATCGGCGATGACCGCGCCATCTGCCAGCTTGCTCGCGACGATTGCTCCGTCCGCCAGCTTATCGGCGTAGACCGCGCTGTCCGCCAGCTTGCTGGCAACGATTGCTCCGTCCGCCAGCTTATCGGCGTAGACCGCTCCGTCCGCCAGCTTGCTCGCGCTCACCGCGCCGTCCGCCAACTTGCTCGCGTCCACCACGCCGTCCGCCAGTTTGCTTGCATCCACCGCGCCGTTCGCCAGTTTGCTTGCATCCACCGCGCTGTCCGCCAGCTTGCTTGCATCTACCGCGCCGTTCACCAGCTTGCTCGCGTCCACCGCGCCATCTGCCAGCTTGCTCGCGTCCACCGCGCCTTCCGCCAGCTTGCTCGCGTCCACCGCGCCTTCCGCCAACTTGCTCGCGCTCACCGCGCCGTCCGCCAACTTGCTCGCGTCCACCACGCCGTCCGCCAGTTTGCTTGCATCCACCACGCCGTTCGCCAGCTTGCTCGCGTCCACCGCGCCATCTGTCAGCTTGCTCGCGTCCACCGCGCCGTTCGCCAGCTTGCTCGCGTCTACCGCGCCGTCCGCCAGCTTGCTCGCGCCTACCGCGCCGTCCGCCAGCTTGCTCGCGTCTACCGCGCCGTCCGCCAGCTTGCTCGCGTCCACCGCGCCGTCCGCCAGCTTGCTTGCGTCCACCGCACCGTCCGGCAGGTCGATTTCCGTTTCCTTCAGCACGCCCGGCGCGAGTTTATCGGCGGTAATCGAGCCGTCCGCGATCGCGGCGCCGCCAACCGCGCCGACCGCGAGCTTATCGGCCGTGACCGAACCGAGCGCGAGCTTATCGGTCGTAACCGCGCCTACCGCAAGCTTATCGGCCGTGACCGCCCCGTTGCAAATCACGCCGGTTTCGACGGCTCCGGGAATCAAATGCGTCGTCGTTACGGATCGCGCGGCGATCTTGCTCATTGTCACCGCGCCGGCTTGGAGCTGCCCTTCGGCGATGGCGCCGTTCGCGATTTTCGCGCCCGTCACGACGCCGTCACCCAACGATGCCGTGCCGATCGTGCCGTCGACCAACGTGCGGCCGGTAATCGCGCCCGGCGCGAGATGCTCTTCGCCGATCGATTTCAGCGCGATTTTGCTCGCCGTCACCGAACCGTCCTGGAGATGCCGCTCCGCCACCGCGTGGTTCGCCAGCTTCGTGGCGTCCACCGCGCCGTCGATCAGGACTTCGGATCCGACCGAATCCAGCGCCAGCTTCGTGCCGTCCACCGCGCCGAACGCAATCGCCTCCGTGTTCACCGCGCCTTTCGCCAGCTTCGCGCTCATGACCGAGCCGTCGGCCAACGCTTTGGCGCCGACCGCGCCGTCCGCCAATTTGGCGCCGCCGACCGCGCCGTCGAGCAGCGCGTCCGGGCCTACCGCGCCTTTCGCCAGCTTCGCGCTCATGACCGAGCCTTCGGCCAGCGCCTTCGCGCCGACCGCGCCGTCCGACAGCTTCGCGGCCGTTATGGCGCCGTCGATCAGCGCATCCGGGCCTACGGCGCCTTTCGCCAGCTTCGCGCCGTTCACCGCGCCTTCGGCCAACGCCTTCGCGCCGACCGCGCCGTCCGCCAGCTTCGCGGCCGTTACCGCGCCGTCGATCAGCGCGTCTGCGCTCACCGCGCCTTTCGCCAGCTTCGCGCCCGTGACCGCGCCTTCGGCCAACGCTTTCGCGCCGATCGCGCCCTCGGCCAGCTTCGCGCCGGCCACCGCGCCGTCATGCAGCGCATCCGTGCTTACCGCGCCTTTCGCCAGCTTCGCGCCGGTGACCGCGCCGTCGGCCAACGCCTTCGCGCTCACCGCGCCTGCCGCCAGCTTCGCGCCGCTCACCGCGCCGTCGATCAACGCGTCCGTGCCCACCGCGGCCTTCGCCAGCTTCGCGCCGACCACCGAGCCGTCGATTAATGTCTTGGCACCGACCGCGCCGTCCGCCAGCTTCGCGGCGCTCACCGCGCCGTCGGCCAGTGCCTTCGTGCCCACCGCGCCGTTCGCCAGCTTCGTGCCCGCTACCGAACCGTCCGCCAGCGCATCGGTATCCACCGCGGCCTTCGCCAGCTTCGGGCCGATGACCGAACCGTCCGCCAAAGCGTGCTTGCCGACCGCTCCGCCCGCCAGCTTCGTGGCGCTGACCGAACCGTCCGCCAGCTTCGCGCCGGCGACCGAGCCGTCGGCCAAGACGTCGGTACCCACCGCGCCCTTCGTCAGCTTCGAGGCCCCGACCGCGCCGTCCGCGATCGCGTCGCTGCCGACCGCGCCCGTCAGGAGATGAGCGCTCGCGATCGAACGCGCCGCGATTTTACCCATCGTGACCGAGCCGGCCTGGAGGTGATGCTCGCCGACCGCTCCGCCCGCGATGGCGCTCGCGCCGACCGCTCCGCCCGTCAGATGGGCGCCGCCGACCGCGCCGTCGGCCAGCAGCTCGCCGCCGATGGTGCCGCGCTTGATTTTGCTGCCGTGGATGATGCCGTCCGGCGCTTTCTCGAACGTATAGAACTCCGCCGCCAGATGCGCTTGCGTGATCGAGCCTTTGCGGATGTGATACCCTTGGACGGATTCGGGCTTCAGATGTTTGCCCGCGATCGTCTCCAGCTGGATATGCTCCCCGCTGACGGAGAGCTGGGCCAGCTTCCCGCCCGTTACCGATTCGTCCCCGAGCTGCTCCGTGCCGACCGATTCCGGCGCCAAATGCAGCTGCAGGACGCTGTCGATTTTCAGGTGCGAGCTGCCGACGGAGCCGTCCGCCAAATGGTTGGCGTCGATCGCCGCCGCCGCGACGTGCTGACCTTGAACCGCCGAGGGCTCGATGGCCCGCGAGCCGACGGATTCATTTTGCAGGTGATGGCTGGCGATGCTGCCCTCGGCGATTTTGTCTTCGGTGACGGCATCTTTGCTCAGATGCACGTCTTTGACGCAGCCCGGCGACAGATGCGCGCCGAAGATCGACTGCTCCGCCAAGTGCCGGCTGCCGACCGACTCGTTCGCCAAATGCGCGCCGTTCACGTGGCCTTGGGCGATCTTGTCGCCGGTGACGGCGCCCTGCGCGATGGCGTCGCCGCCGACCGCTCCGGCGGCCAGGTGGCGTTCGAGCACGACGCCTTCCGTCAGATGGCGTCCATCCACCGTGCGCTCGCCCAAGTGGCGCGCGCCGACCGTGCCGTCCGCCAGCTGCGCGCCCGTCACGGCGCCGCCCGCCAGCTTCGCCGTCGTGACACTGCCGTCCGCGAGCTTCTCGCCCGTGACGGCCCAGTCCGTCAGCTTATCCGTCGACACGCTCTCCGGGGACAGCTTAAGCGCGTTGACCACATGATCGGCCAAATGGTGCGAGTAAACCGACCCCGCGGCCAGATGCCGCTCCGTCACCGCGCCGTTCGCCAGCTTCGCCGCTTTGACAGCGCCGTCCTGGATCGCGCTCGTCTCGACCGCGCCCTTGCGGATGTGGTAGGCGTCGATCAGCCCCGGCTGCAGATGCTCCGACGAGATGGATTCCGGCGTGATCGACTCCTCCGTCACCGCGCCGGCCGACAGATGGAACGCGCGGACGGCTTCCGGCGCGATCTTGTCGAACGTAATCGACTCGTCGGCCACATGCTTCGTCTGCACCGCCTGCTCCGCCAGCTTCGAGCCGGAGACGCTGCCTTCCGCCAGCTTCGGCTCCGTGACCGCTCCGTCCTGCAGCTGCGGCGTGCCGACCGCCGCTTTGGCGATATGCGCTTCGCGGACGGCGTTTTTGGCGATTTTGCCTTCGGCGACGACGCCTTCGCCGAGATGCTTCTCCAGCACGCCGCCGTCGATCAGCTGCTTGGAGCCGACCGAGTTTTCGCTCAAATGTCGTTCTTCGATGCTGTCGTAGACCAATTTGTCGCCGTTGATGCTCAGGCGGCTCAGATGCTTCCCTTGGACCGCGTCGTCGGACAGCTTCATCGAGGTGATGCTTTTATCGGCGATCTTCGAGGACGTGACCGCCTGATCGACGAGCTTGATCGTCGAGATCGACAAGTCGGTCAGTTTGGCGGTCGTGACCGCCTGATCCTGCAGATGCTCGGTCCCGATTTCGCCGGCGGCGACATGCCGCGACCGCACCGCGCCTTCCTGCAGCTCCCGGGAGCCGACGGCTTCCGGCGCGATGGCTTCGGACGTCACCGCTTCGGCTTGCAGCTCCTTAGCGCCGACCGCGCCTTTGACGAGATGGCTTGACGCGATTTCGCCCGGCGCGATGTGCTTTCCCGTCAGGACGCCCGGCGCGACGTGGTCCGCGAGCAGCAGGCCCGGCTGAAGATGGCCGGATTCCACGGCCCCCAGGCTGATTTTCTCGCCCGTCACCGCGCCGTCGCGCAGCTTGGAACGGGTCACCGATCCTTCCGCGAGCTTGGAGGTGCTGATCGCCTCGTTCGCGATGCTTTCCGTGCGGACGGCCGCGCTTCGCAGCTTCGCCGTCGTGACGGATTGATCGTCGAGGAGGTCCGTCGTGATGACCAGCTCTTTCAGATGCTTCGCTTCGATCGAGCCTTCCGCGAGCTTATCGGCGCTGATCGTCCGGTCCGCCAGCTTCTCCGACGTGATGCTGCTGTCGCGCAGCTTGTCGCCGGTGACGGAACGGTCGCGGATCTTCGCGCCGGAAATGGCGTTCTTGGCCAAATGCTCGCCCGTGATGGATTCCGAGGCGATCTTGGAGGCGGTCACGGCATTCTCCGCGATATGAATGCTTTCGACGGCGAAGTCCGCGATCGACTGCGGCTTTACCGCGCCCAGCTTGATGCTCCTCGTATCGACGGCGCCGACGGCCAGCTTCTCCGACGTTACCGCGTCATCCGCGATATCGTCCGTGTGCACGAAAGGAAGCGGCGAGTGCGGCATGCGGCGCTCTTCGACGAACGCTTCCGGCGAAATGACGGCTTCCGGCTCGTCGGCTTCCTCCTCCGGCTGTTCCTGCGGCGCCGCTTCCGGCGTCAGCGCGGCTTCCTCTTGCGGATCGGCAGCCGGCTCTTCCGGCATTCCCGGCGCCTCTGCCTCGACTTCAAGGACCTCTGCCGGTCCGATCGGTTCCGCGACGGCGACGGCGTCGATGCGCTCGGCCTCCGGCGCTTCGGGCTGTTCTTGCGGAAGGGTTGCCAACTCCGCCGGTTCGGCCGGAACCGGTTCGGCGGGTTGCTTCACTTGCGGTTCCAGCACCGGGGGAGCCGCGTTCACCTGAACGCTGCGCTTGGTGCCGGTGTTGTCCGCTGGCTTGCTCTTCTTCAATTCCTCGAGCCATTTCAACTCCGAGGCGTTCGGATTATCCACGTAAAATAACGGCTTGCGCCCTTTCGGACTCTTACCCTTGCTGCTCTTCGCCATAGCCCTCTCCTTCTTCCACCTGAATAGTCATAGGTAGCATATGCATTCACCCATGGGCAGGTCACATGGCCGAGACGCATTTTCTGCGCAAAAAACCGCTCCCGGCGGAAAGAACGAGGAAAATAACGGGCATTTTCAGCGTTCTTCCCGCAGCGAAGCGGTGGTTAAAGCGAGCGGTAATGGCCGGTCATCTTCCGCGGTGCACGGCGGGATTGCCGCCCTTCGCGATCGTATGCGGGCCGGTTGAAGCGCAGGCATGGTCGCCGGCGCAATGCGCGATGGAGCGTTCATGAATGGAGATTAATGCCGATCATGAAGATTCCGTTAGTGAAGATTCCGTTAATTCCGCCGGTGGACCCCGACGGTTTGCTGCACGCTGCCGGCGATCTCGACCGTGACCGTCGCGGTTTTGACGGTGCCGTTGCTGTAGACGGCCTTAAAGGCAAAGGTGAGCGGACCGTCCGGAAGCCGTTCGAATTCGGACTTCCACATGTCCCCGCTCCACGAGGTCCGCGCGGCATCCCGGGGCGTCAGGCTTACGGTCGTATCGCCCATCGTCGCCTTGACTTCGACCGCGTCCGTCGTCGTCAACGTATCCGTCGTGGCGGCGCCGAGCAGAAACCGCTCGCCCGACCAGAACACCCGGTACGGACGCGGATGCTCCGCGTCCCCGCCCGCTTTCAGGTTGCTCGCGATGCGCCGCTCGTTCCACTCGTCCGTGTGCTTCACCTGCCCCGTAACCGCCAGCGGCAGGACGACGATGCTCTTCGTCACCGTGACCGGCGGCGCCTTGCCGTCGGAGACCGTCATTCGCACGACGTACGTGCCGGGCTTCATCCCGTTCAATCGTGGGCCGGCGGATGCGTACGGCGGGCTTAGCGTATACGGATACGCGGTTTCCGCGCCGCCGGGATCCTTTACCGCGTACTGCACGCTGAGCGAATCCCGATCCGGGTCGTCGACCGTCTGCGAGAGGGTCACGGCATCGCCTTCATAAACCGGTTTCGGCGACCAATCGAAGTCCGCGGACGGCGGACGGTTCGTCTCGATGTAGAAATAACGCGGCGCGCTGTAGTCGCTCCAATCGTAGCCGTCGAAGACGCGGACGATGACGTATAGATTGACATGCTCCGGCAGATCGGCGCCCGGCACCCAGTCCTCCGCGCCGGAGAATTTTACGCCGGAATCGTACTGCGGCACGCCGCCGTATTGATAAATCTTCACTTGGAACTGCGCCTGGCCGTCGCCGTCCGCATCCCGGTAGTCCCACTGAAAATCCGGCCGAAGCACGGTCAGCTTCGTCGGATTGCTCTGGTCGGCGCTTTCCGGGACTCCGATCGCGGCGCCCGGTTTCTGGTTCACGACGTTCACCTGCAGGCTGTACTCCGCCGACGCGCCTTCGGAATCCGTCACGACCTGCCGCACCCGGAAGCTTCCCAAGCTGCTGAAGCTCTTCGTCCAGCTCGTCCGCGAGTCGTTCGCGAACGTCTCCGCGCCGCCGGCCGCCGCGTTCGAGAGATAATAGGCATGCGGTAGCTTCGTGCGGTCGCCGTCCTCGGCGTCATGAGCGGCGGAATCGAACGTGACCGGCACGCCGCGGAAGGTATTCACCCGATCGGACGTGAAGCCCGGAACCGGCGGCGCGTTCGGCGGCGCCAAGTCCGTCACCGGCAGCAGGACGACGTACCAATCCGACCAGGCGCCGTATTCGTCGGCGACCGCCATGCCGACCTCGTACGTTCCGAGCTCCTGCGGCGCGGTCAGCTTCGTCTCCTTGTAGGCGCCGCTTGGCGTCACGTAGTAGAACCGTTTCTGCAAGATCCCTTTGGTCGCCTTGTAGTCGATTCCGGTCGCTTCGGCCGAGTAATCCGTGCTGCTGAAGTACCGGTCCGGATCGTAGCTGTAATCGGTCCATAGGATCTTGTGCTGCGCATCGCTGGCCAGCGTGAATTTCGCTAGCGGTCGGCGGTGAACCGTGATCTTCTGTGTGAATTCGTTCGATGATTTACGGTACTCGGCGAACGTGTCATCGGGCCAGAGGTAATCCGGATTCGGGTCGTCCTTCGCCTTCAAGGCAACGACGTAATCCCCGACCTTATCGAAGGTCAGCTGCGCGTTGTGGAACGTCTTGCCGTTCAGCGTCGAGACGCCTTGGTTGTGAATGAAACGTACGGTGTGCTTCACGGACCAGTCGTAGACGCCCCCTGCCGGCGGGTCGTTCTCCGGATCGCTGAACGCGATGTTGTTGTACTGAATCTCCGCTTTAGCCGAGCCTTCATCCCATATCGCATACTGATCGGACCAGACGTCACTCTGCTCGAGCGGCTTGTAAGCAAGCCCGCTGAACGTCACGAACGACTTGTTCGAGAAATAGCCGAAGCGCCCCGCGGCGTACGTGTCGTCGTCCGCCACAAAAAGCGGCGTATTGTCTAAAAAGACCGCGAAGCGGCTTGCGTTCATCTGCAGCTTCACCGCGTACGTCTTCTGGCTGAGCAGCGGGTACGACTGCGACTTCAGTACGGTTCGCGCCCCCGCGGCGTACTTCACCAGCTCGATCTTGTTCGCGTCCGTCTCGAGCGCGTAACCATTCTGCCGATCCTTCATTCGGAAAGAGAAGCCCAGCCATTCATTATCGTAATCCACGTCGTCGATCTTGAAGTTGAATTTCACTTCATCATCCGAGAGCGAGAACGGCGAATAGAACTGGCCGCTCGTAAACGGCTTGACGATAAGCGGATTCGTCGTCGGCGGGCCGACCGATACCGTCATGCTCATGGTATTGGAATAGGTGCCGGAATCCGAGCCCGTCGTCGGTCGGCCCTGCGAGAGCGTCACGTACACGCCGTCCATGTAATAGGCGCCATAGATCGGGGACGGGGAATAATTGCAGCCGGTCAAAACGCTGCCAGCCGTATTGCCTGCCGAATCGATTACCTTGCTTCGTCCATAGATGGAATACATGGTGCCGCCGCCCGCATCGCATGTCGCCCCGTTGCTCCGGTCCAAGCTGGTCCGATAGCCGTCCGCCGTCTGGCTGAGCCTGCTCTTCGGCGTAAGGTTCCCGGCGAAATCCGTTGAGTATTGCGTGTACGCTCCAAAATCGCTGCCGCCGTAGTGGTACATGCTCAGATCGTCGCCATTAAGCGAGTCCGCTTTGCGCTTGACCGCGCCGGTTCCGGTATTCAGCACATACACGCGTTCATACAGCATCGGAAGAACGTCCCCCGGCCGGGTGTGGTCGTAATACACTTTTGCGTAGAGCTCGTTCTTCGCGGGGTTAAAATAAAACCCGCTTTTTATTTCCGGATACGAGTAAGCCGTTAAGAAGGAGTTTTGCGGCGTGGTGCCGATTTGCTGCCCTTGAACCGCTGCGTCGTTCCGAATGGAATCCCCGATGTACTGCCGCCAAGCTAACGTATAATCCACGTTGTATTTCGTGACGTTCAGATCGTAATAACCCGAATTATACCCTTGATTGTAATAGGCCTCGTAACGATAGCTATTTCCGGCTGCATCCGTCATGGATGCAATCGACGTATAAGACGGACTAGTCATCGTCTTGATCGCCGGATTGACCGGTGCCGGCGGCGTCCATGCCGGCAGTTCCATGAGCGCCATATCGCGCGTCAGCTTGTAATGCCGCTCGGTCGCGGTCGAAGTGTTGTTGCATAAAACGACGCTGCTGCCTTGAACGCCGCAAAAGTCCATGTTGCCGATGCTCGTATTCTGTTCGCCTTGATCGATTGTAGGATTCGCGAACGTGCTGGACAGTTCTTGGCCTGTCCGCGCATCGAAGACGCCGATGTCCGTAACGCTTTGCCCATTGCCATAGGACCAGTTTCGTTTCATGTAGAGGTACTGATCCGCCAGTTCGAAATCCGGCACGCTCGTCACGATGACGGGGATGTTCGTCTTCAGGGTCCCGGCGCTCAAAAAATTGACGGTTCGGCTATTAAAGCTGGAATTGGTCAAGACGTACGCATTCGGATCCCCATTGGTATACGCCTGCGAAACCGAGCCCCATTGCCCGAAAACGTCTTTGATCGGCGAGAGTTTATGGGGATCGAGCGCGATAATTTCGTCGTCGTAATAATACGTCACATGGCCGTTATTGTAGCTGCTGGTCCTATAGTGATAGTCATAGATTAACAGTTTCTTTGTAGAACGGATCTTTGGCGGATCATTGTACCACGTCAGTAAGCCATTTCCCTCTTTATTTAAGAGATTGGTAACGACGGCGGACTGCAGCGTGGATCTCCACGGGTTTAACTCATTGGACCCGTATCCATTGTTTGTCAACGGATACGCTTGAAACGATGACAGTGTTTGACTGTAGCGCGTGACATTGTAGGTATACGCCTCGTCAGACTGCCTGCCGAAGTTTCGCCCTTCCCCGCCGATCATGCTGCCCGCGCTTGTCCGCCACAGGTTGCTGGCGTTATAGACGAGGGTGTTCGTGCCCGGCACGTACACCGGCCACTTCACCATCTCCACCGGCTGGATCCGCGTGTACGGATCGAGATTGGGGTTCGGGTTATTCCCTTCCATCGCGAACGACACTTCCGGCGCGTTGTTCACGACATCGAGCGTCAGCGACGCTGGCGGATCCGAAGCCGTGTCGTCCCACTGCCCGTATTCCTCCGTCACCTTCACATAAAACAGATACTTGCCGACCTTCGTTGGGGTAAACGTCAGCTTGGCCAGCGTGCCGCCGACCGTCTTCCACGCCTCGTCCGCAAAGCCGTTGTTGTTCGCGTCATACTTGTATTGGTAAACCGCGGTCACGATAGCGTCGGCATCCGGACTGGTCGACTTGTTCAGCAGGTCGAGCTGCGTGCCGCGGACGGAGAGCGGAGGCACGACGAGCTTGGCGACGGGCGGCATATCCGGCTTCACGATAATCGTGCAGGTTGCCGGCGCCAGCGACTTCAAACCGGTATCGTCGTAGACGGACAGCGAGACTTGTACGGTAATATCCGTCATGCCCGGATTCGGGTAACTGGTCTGCTTGTTCGCCCATTCGTCGCGGCTATGGTCGATCTGGAGGTACGAGATCGGGCTGTAGCTCCGGCTGCCGTTTATCGCTCCCGCGGCGATCGGGTGGTTCGCGATGACCGTAGGCGGGCAATCGATGACCGGCACCGGATTCTTCGGCACGACTTCGATGTAAGTGCAGGCGCTGGCCGTCGCTCCCCATTCGTCCCGCATCTGCGCGCACACATACTGGTAACCGAGCGTGTCCATCTTCAGGTGATGCTGGCCGTCGACGAACGCGATGCTCTTGGACGGAATCGACTGGACGAAAGGCGAGCCGGCGGCAAAGTCGAAACCCATGAAATAGATCGTGTCGCCGTCCGGATCGCTCGGGGTCGGCACGGTCGGATCGTTGATGTAGATCAGATCGAGCGTTGTGCCTTCCACCGCTTGATGCAGCGGCTTCGCAGGCTGGCCCGGATCGACGAAGCCGATCGCGAACGTCGGCGGGCTATTGACTTCCGGTCCCGTCACGGTAAGCGGCTTGGGGCCGATCCAATCCGACGTGCCGCAGCTCGTGACGATCTGCATGTAGACGTCATGGACGCCGACGCCGATGACCCACGGGTAATTGCCGAACGAGAAGGTCGAATCCGCCGTTTGGCCGCTCACCGGATTGCCGGTCCAGGTGCCGTTTCGTTCGATTTTGAAGCGGTGGGATAGATAGGTACAGCCCTTCAGCTGAAAGTTTTTGGGATGCAGCGTAAACGAAGCTTTATAGGGGAGGGTGGGCGGCAAGACGTCGAAGTCGCCGGTGAACGAGAGGGGTTTCACGTAGAAAAACGATACATAGGCTTTGCTGGTCGTCGCATTGAGACTGACGGACTGGCCGGTCTTCGGCGTCTCGGTCGCGGAGTAGGCCACGTACGATAAATTGCTGCCGATGAACGTGCCGTAGGAAGCGTCGTAGCTGTAAGAAGCGCTGTGCGGCAGCGAGGCGACGGGAATCGTCTGCTGCTTCGCGAGCGCATACGTCCCGCCCGGTCCTTCCCGTACCATATGGCGAATGTTGATCTCGCCGGCCGCGAGCGGCGCGTCGTACACGTAGTACAAGTAAAGCGTTTTGAACGAACCGTCGAAGGCGCCGATGCCGTATTCGCCGCTCGTAGGATTGCCGAACGCCGAGGGCGGCGAGCCGGCTGTCGATTTGACGTAGCCGGCGTACGTATACCCGCTGGCGCTCGGATGTGAAGGCGAGTAAGGTTCCCCTCTCGTGAGCGGCTCGGTCTTCTCGGCGAAAATCGTGCCGTCCAGGCTGTTCCCGTCCCGGGTGACATGCCGGACGATAGCCTGTCCGTCGGCCTTCTTCGCGTAATACAGGTTGAGGTAGTACGTATCGTAAGTCGCGTCGTACGTCACCGTCGGCGGGCTGCCCGTCGCGATGCTGCCGCCCGAAGGCGGCCCGACGGTGCTCTTCTTGTAGCCGACGTATTCGTAGCTCGGACTCGCGGCGGGAATCAGCGTCTTCGGGCTCCCGGCCAAGTCCGCGGACTGATCCGGGAACGCGCTGTCGATGTTCGCGCCGTCCGTGGTGTAGTGGTGGACTTCCATGTAGCCGTTGAGCTCGAACGTGAATAGCACCGGGAAGAAGTACCGGTAGCCCTTGACGTTGGGGGAACAGTTGCCGCAGGCGTTATCACGATCCCTTATGTTATATGGGTCAATAGTTGTTAAATCCCCAGTAAGTAGAACATTATATGTAACATTGCTAGATCCAATTCCAGATAGAGAAGACATGGTGGGGACTGAAGAATTATCACCAACCCACTTAATATATTGCACCCAATCTTGCCCCCTTGATTCTCTAAAAAAGGCTTTATCTCTATCTAAGTTGGGATCAAACGTTGTAACACTTACGTTCTTTACAGTTCTACCAGGAAAAGAAAAAGAATAAGGGTTATTTATTGTTACTCCAATTTTACCAGGAGAATCAGGGCTCCAGTTACCACCGGAGGAATCTGACCAAATATCCTCGTATACAAATCCTACCGCATAGCGTTTATTTGAATTTAGGAGAGCTCCATCAGGATAGCTTACTTTTTCACGAACAGGAATTATACTCGGATTGGCATTATCCGCGACTGCAATTTCAAGGAAATTGTTTGAAAATATAGCGTTAAACAATATTACAATTCCAATGAATGCAACTAATACTTTTGCATATCTACTCAACCCGTATACCTCCATGGGTTCTTAATCATAATTTTGGCATATGTATTGCTAGAAATCATAATAGAACTCCTTATATCAAAAAAATTAATTTTACTAAGACTACTTAAGTTTCCACCTATTTTTTTCAGGTCGTTATAATAAAAGTGAACTCCTTTAATAGGAATATTGGTTAAATATGTAAGACCATAACCAACAGCTGGAGTCTGGCTTGAAAGATAATAATAGTCACTAGGCATTGATGCACGCGAATTGATGATAGTTTGTAAATAAGGATGATTGTTTTGATCAAAAGCAATGTCCATCCGGTTATAAGTATTTACATCATCTTTAAAAGGAAACTCAGATGAATCTACCACAAATGTCTTTTGATACGTTCCAGATCCACTATTAGTTAAAATTTCGTCGCCTTTGAAATAAGGCAGATAAGGCTTAAAATCAACAGCTTGCTTCACATCTTTTAAACTGGGTACCTCCTTACTCCCCACCCACACAAACTTCAAAATGCCATCCCACTCAACGGCAACATTCAACCCTTCGCTAATCACTCTAAGAGGCACAAGGGTTCTGCCGTTTTCAACGGTTGCCGCTTGCAGCAGCGTCGTTGTTTTGCCATTCATCACGGCCGTTTTCGAACCGATCGTCAGCTCGATCTTACTCTTTCCCTTGGTCACCGTGATGTTATTGCCGTTCAACACGATGGTACCATCCATTTTCTCCGCAATGACCCGCAGCGGTACCAATACGGTGCCGTCTACGAGTTTTGGCTTCACGTCGGAGGCCAGTTTTCTGGCATCGAACAACACTTCGATCGGCATGTCGACCGATACGATGCGCGGATTCTCCGCCGAAGCCGCTCCCCCTCCGATCAAACTCCCAACCAAAGCCGTCGCGGCCGCCAAGACCGCCAATCTCCTCTTCTTCACACCTATACCCTCCTATTAATTCCGCCAGATCATCTCTATCGGAGCACCCGGCTTCCTTGTCTTCTTCCTATCAGCGAAACCTTCAGGCAGAGCGACCTGCGCCATCCGCCCAAAGTCCTGCCGATTAACATATTCTACCACCTTTCGCTAGATTTCGACGAGCCCTCTCCCCTTAAAGATCCCCCTAAGTTTTCGTGGCTCCCCAGCGCGCGAAAACGTCAAAAAGCACCTGCCTGCAAGCTGAATAAACCAGCCTGCAAACAGGTGCTTCCTGCTGCATATGAGGCACGAACGTCCTCGAATCTCTTCCTATTTTAGCCAGATCGCCGACAAATTTCAACCTTATTTTTACGGCCTCTGGGTCCTTGGGGCGCCGCCTACGACTCCGTCAGCATCTGCAGCCACCGGTTCGCGGAATGCTGCCACGTGAAGTAGCGTTCCACCCGCTCGCGGCTGAGCAATCCCATCTGCCGGCGCAGCGGGTCGTTGCGCAGCAGCTCCAGCAGCCGCAGGCGCATCTCCGCGGCGACGTTCTCGGGATCGACCAGGAACCCGGTCGTCCCGTCGACGATGATCTCTTTCATGCCGCCCGCCCGCGTGGCCACGACCGGCAGCCCGCAGGACATCGCCTCCACGTTCACGAGCCCGAACGCCTCGCGCTTGCCGGACGGGACGACCGCCACGTCGGCCCCGAGAAACCAGCTCGGCACCTCGGAGTACGGCACGTACGGCACGAAAGCGACGTGGTTCTGCAGCTTCCGGCCGAGGCGGTGCAGCTCGCGCACGTACGCCGTCGTCCGGTTGGAGCCGTAGAACGCCCCGCCGACGATGACCAGCAGCACCGACGGGTGCTCCTGGATCAGCTGCGGCATCAGCTTCAGCAGATGATGCACGCCCTTGATCGGCTGCAGCCGGCCCATGAACAGCACGACGCTGCGTCCGGTCCATTTGCGCTTCGCGCGCAGCTCCGCCCGCCGGTTCGCGCCTTCGGCCGAATACTGCGACGGGAACCGTTCGACGTCGACGCCGGGGTAGACGACCCGGAGCTTATCCGCGCATTGGGGGACGCGCTTCGCCGCATCCTCCCGCAGAAACTCGCTGTTCACGATAATGCGTTCGGCGGCGTGAAAGCATTGCGTCAACGTGCGCACGGGAATCGCCCGCTCCTGAATGAACGTGTTGGAATGCAGGTTCAGCCAGATCCGCTTGTTCGGCTGCGCCTGCTTGAGCCGGAGCACGTAGCGGGGACGGTTCTCCACCTGAAGCAGATCGGGACGAAGCCGGCCGACCGCGCGCCGGACGGAGGCGATGTAGCGCTGTTTGCTGGCCGCCGGGAAGCGGACGACGGTCGCTCCGCCCAACCGCCCCCGCTTGCCGAGGGAGCGTCCGATGCGGCCGTAAATATGAGCTTCGATGCGGGGAACGAGCAGCGGGACGATTTTCTCGACGACGCGCTCGACCGAGCTGCTGCCCGGGGATGGCAGAGGAAACGTACCCGGCGTCACGAAGGCGACTCTGGGTTTCTCCATGGCGCGACTGACCGCCTCTCCTGTAATGTGCTGTTACAGCATACGCAAGGGAGGCAAGCCGGCAACCGCCATCTGCCTGTCTTCGCCGGTTTCCGCCAGCCTAACTATCCGTCCCCGTCCAAGCCCGGGCCGCCAGCAAACTCAGCGCGTAGACCCCCAAATACCCGCCGCCGGCCATGAAGAGCGGGCTCAGCAGCACCTCGTGCACCTGCGTCATGAACACCGTATCGTCAAGCAGCGTCCGCATGACGGCATGCGCCGCCTCCGCGAAGAACGCCAAATACGCGAGCACCGCCGCCACGTCCAGCAGCCGCCGCGCCCCGCGGGATTTCAGCCGAAGCCACGCAAGCAGCGCGCCTCCGGCAGCCGTACCCAATAGCACCCATAACGTCATGTTCCATCACCTCATCTCCAGCTTTCGCAGACGCCGCCGCCCTTAAACCCGCGGGCATGGATTCTATTGATAATTACCCCGCGATATGTCACACTAGTCGCAGACCAACCAGAAACTGCCCTTTATCCGAGAGAGGACGTGAACTACCGGCATGAGCAAATGGCTGCTCCGATCCATGACCGAGCTTAGCTCGCGCAAATGGATATCGCGCATAACCGGCCGCTTCGCACAATCGCCCGCCAGCCGGCCCTTTATACCGAGATTCGCCCGCATGTACGGCATCGCCGTGCAGGAGGCGGAGAAGCAGCTGCACGAATATAGCACGCTCAACGAATTTTTCACGAGGCGCCTGAAGCCCGGCTCCCGTCCGGTCGACGCCGACTCCGACGCGGTCGTCAGTCCCGTCGACGCGCTGATCACCGGCTGCGGCCCCATTCGCCAAGGGACGATCTTGAACGTCAAAGGCCAGGATTACACGATCGAGGAGCTCCTCAACCGTTCGCCGCGCACCGAGAATTACAAGAACGGCTACTTCATCGTGCTCTACTTAAGCCCGACCGATTACCATCGCATACATACGCCCGTCACGGGCACCGTCGTCGAACGCGAGCACGTGCCCGGCAAAGTCTATCCCGTCAACGAGTTCGGCCTGCGCCACATGCGGCGGGTGCTGAGCCGCAACGAACGGCTCATTACCTACATGCGCCACGCCGGCGCCGAAACGGCCATCGTCAAGGTCGGGGCCCTGAACGTGAGCAGCATCAAATACGTCCTGCCCCTGCGCGATAAAATGCAGAAGGGCGACGATCTCGCCTATTTCGAATTCGGCTCCACCGTCGTGCTGCTCACGGAAGACGACAGCTTCGTCCCGCGGAGCGATCTCGTCGTCGGCTTGAAGGTCCGCATGGGCGAGAAGCTCGGCACGCTGGTCGAAGGCTGAACGGGCGCGCACCAGCCTTCGCGGGGACGCTCATCCGACTATCTCCTCTATCGCAGTCAGAACGATGAACGCAAAGAAGCGGCAAGCCCCGAGGCTTGCCGCTTCTTTGCGTTCATTCGCCGCCGAGCTCCCGGCACGCCGCCTCGATCGCCGCTCCGCCCGCGGCGATGGCCGCCTCCTTCAAATGCGCGAAGCCGAACAGCGCCGTGCAGGGGCGCTCGCCGTCCCCTTCCCACAGCCTGTCGCCGAACGACCAGTCGACGCCTCTCTCCGCGCAGATCGCCCGCAGCCGCGCATAATCCGCCGGATTGCCCCGCCACTCCGCGTACATGTGGAGTCCCGCGTCCGCCGGCACGAACCGGAACCACGGCGCGAGCCGCGCTTCCACCGCTTCCCGGAACGCCAGCAGCCGGCGCCCGACCGTCCGTTTCATCCGCCGCACATGCTTCGCGTACGCCCCGCTGCCGATAAAATGCGCCAGCGCGCGCTGCTCGACGAGCGCGGACGGATGCGGCTCCAGCAGCGCCTTCGCGAGCCGAAACGGCTCTGCCAGCGCATCCGGCAGCACGACGTAGCCGATGCGCAGATCGACGAACATCGTCTTCGAGAACGTGCCGATGTACACGACCCGCTCCTCCCGGTCGAGCGCCTTCAGCGGCTCGACCGGCCGGCCGCCCCAGCGCAGCTCGCTGTCGTAATCGTCCTCGACGATCACCGCGCCGCGCCGCGACGCCCAGGCGAGCAGCGCCGCCCGGCGCTTCGCGGACAGCACCGCCCCGGTCGGAAACTGCCGGGTCGGCGTGACGAGCAGCAGCCCCGCGTCCCAGTCCTCCGGCACGATGCCGTCGTCGTCGACGCCGGCCGCGAGTAGCGCGCCGCCCTGCGCCGTCACGGCGCGGCGGAAGCCGGCGTAGCCCGGATTCTCCACCACGACCGGCAGGCCCTGCCGCACGAGCAGCATCGACAGCAGCGCGATCGCCTGCATGGAGCCGTTGGTAATGCACACGTTCTCGGCGCCGCAGCGAATGCCGCGTTCCCGCCGCAGCTCGTGCGCGATCGCCTCGCGCAGCGGCAGATAGCCTTCGGCCGGGGCCGCGATGCGCGGGAACGCCGCCGTCATCTCGCGAATCTCGGCATGCAGGGCGGACTTCCACGCCTCCGCCGGGAACAGCTCCGCGTCCGTCTCCCGCAGCCGGAAGCTGATCGGCCCCGCGCCGTCGCCAAGCGGCGGCAAGGGATGCCGCTCCACGAACCCGAACCGGTCCCGCGAGGCGACGAGCCGCTCGCCCCAGGCCGACAGCGCGATCGCCGCGTCCGCGCCCTTTTGCCGTGGGGCCCTGGGCGCGGAAGCAAGCGGCTCCACGAAGGTGCCGCTGCCCGTCTCCGTCCGCGCGAAGCCTTCCGCGACCAGCATCTCGTAGGCCGCGTTCGCCGACCCGCGCGACAAGCCGTACAGCTCCGCGAGCTTGCGGCTCGAAGGCAGACGCGTCCCGCCGGGCAGCGTGCCGTTCACGATGCTTTCCCGCAGCGCCTGGAACAGCGCCTCCGTCTTGCGCCCCAGCTCCTCGTAATGCCGGTCGTACGGAATGCGAAAATCCTGATTCATGCCGTCCTGCCCGCCTCCATTCCGCTCACGGCTTCTAAATCGGTCCAATAAAACTAATCATAATTGGATCTTTTTGATTGTCAATGCGCGCGGTATGCTAAGAGCTATCTTACGGAAAACGGAGGCCTGCCCCATGCGCAGAACGGAATTCGAAATCAAAGACGACGAGCGGGAGGAAATCGAGCGCTTCCTCGCGGAGATGAGCTTCGGCTTTCTCGGCACGGCGGGGCCGGACGGCGCGCCGTCCATGACGCCGCTGAACTTCGTGTACGACGGCGGCAAGCTGTACTTTCACGGCAGCCGGATCGGAGAGAAAATGGCGCGGCTGCAGGCGGACCCGCGCGTGACGTTCATGGTCGCGAAGGAATACGCGATCATCCCGTCCTACTTCACCGATCCGCTGATGGCGTGCCCGGCGACGGCGTATTTCAAATCAGTGCGGATCGACGGACGAGCCGCCGTCGTGCAGGACCCCGCGGAGAAAGCGGCCGCGCTGGAAGCGTTCATGCGGAAGATTCAGCCCGAAGGCGGCTACAAGACGATCGACGCGTCGGATCCCGATTACGTCCCCCGCCTGAAGGGCGTGGCGGTCGTGCGCATCGACCCCGATCGGGTCACCGGCAAGTTCAAGTTCGGGCAGAACCTGAAGGAGCCGGTCCGCGAAGCCGTGACGGATCGGCTGACGGCGCGCGGACTGCCCCTCGACGCGGAGACGGCCGCCCTGATGGAACGGTATTGCCCGCACGCGAAAGGCACGCTCGGCGATTGAGCCGCTTCCCGTTCCCAATGGCCGCGACGGTTGCGGCGCAGCCCCGCCACGCGCCACGCAGCAGAAAAGCCCGCCGGCCAATCGGGTAGGCACCGCCTACCGGATTTCCGACGGGCTTTTGCCCGTGTACTGCTTGAACTGCCGGCTGAAGAAGAAAATATCCCGGTACCCGAGCGCGTCCGCGACCTCCGTCACGTTCATCCCGGCGTGCATGAGCAGATGCTGCGCCCGTTCGATCCGCGTCTTGATCATGTACGTTTGCACCGAGGAGCCGATCATTTCCTTGAACTTGATGGAGAAGTACCGCGGCGACAGCTGCGCCCGCGCGGCCAAGTCCTCGACGCGGTGCGCGACCCCGGGATTTTGGCGAATGAAGTTGGCGATCTCGTGGATCGCTTCCGTCAGCTGGTTGCTCGCCTTGCGCTCCACCGGCCCTTCCCGGTCCTCGCGGAGCAGGTGGATGATCAACTGCTTCAGGATCAGCTGCGCCTCTTCCTCGGCGGCGTACGTCTTCACGAGGAACAACCGGACGTAGCGGGAGAGCAGGTATTCGAAGTCCACGGTTTCCTGAAGCACCCGGTACGGCTGCGGGATCAGGTCCACCGGCTCTTTGACGTCGAAATGAATGTACGTCAGCACCAAGGGCCGCTGGGGATTGTGCGTCGCGCTCGTGAAGTCGCCCGGCCGGAACAGGAAGCAGCTTCCCTTGCCCACGGGCACCGGCACGCCGTTCAGCAGCACTTCCCCGCTGCCGCTCCAGACGTAGAACAGGTCGTAATTGGCGAGCGGCTTCTCGCGCTTCTGCCACTTCCACCCCGGCTCGCAGACGATTTTGGCGAAGGCGGGCTTTAATTGCAACGCAGTCGGCGACACGTGAAGCATCCGCAGACGTCCTCCCCTCGAAAACAATGTCGAAGACATCATACAATACCGCCGAATCCTTTGCCAACTCGTCCCGAAAGCCGGTCTTGTCATTTTCAAATAATGTTCCGAATTTCCGCGGCGAGCGTGGCCTATCCGTCGCGAAGAGTGGTATAATAGCGACTAAACGGTTTCCGCCCGGAAATCCGTTACGAGACCTCCCGGAAGGATGAATGAAGTCCATGAACCCACTTGCCCAGCAATTGAACGCGACGATTGAGCGCGAGAACGGTCACGTTTTCTCCATGTTGTCCGCACTCGGCAAAGCGATTTATTTTCCGAAAGAAGGCATCTTGAGCCAATCCGCGGAAGCAAAAGCGAAGGCGAAGAAATTCAACGCAACGATCGGCATCGCGATCGAGAACGGTCAGCCGATGCACCTGAAGGTCATTCAAGACACCTTGTCCGCGTACAATCCGAAGGATCTGTACGAATACGCGCCTCCGGCCGGGAAGCCCGAGCTGCGCGCGGCATGGCGGACGAAAATGCTGAAGGAAAACCCGTCGCTCGCGAACAAGACGTACGGCAATCCCATCGCGACCAACGCCTTGACCCACGGCCTCAGCATCGTTGCGGACCTGTTCGCGGACGCAGGGGACCCCGTCATCATTCCGAACAAGAACTGGGAAAATTACGAGCTGACCTTCGGCGTGCGCCGCGGGGCGGACATCGTGGAATATCCGCTGTACAACGGCGAGAACCGTTTCAATAGCGACGGCCTTCGCGAAGCGCTGCTGGCGCAGAAGAGCAAGGGCAAGGCGATCGTCGTGCTGAACTTCCCGAACAATCCGACGGGCTACACGCCGGGCGCGGAAGAGGGCAAGGCGATCATGGCGGCGCTGCGGGACGCGGCGGAAGCCGGCATCAACGTCGTGGTCGTCACCGACGATGCCTACTTCGGCCTCTTCTTCGAGGGCTCGATGCACGAATCGCTGTTCGGCCAGCTGGCGGGCCTGCACCCGCGCATCCTGCCGATCAAGGTCGACGGCGCGACGAAGGAAGAGTACGTCTGGGGCTTCCGCGTCGGCTTCATCACGTACGCGACGGAATCCGAAGCGATTCTGAGCGCGCTGGAGCAGAAGACGCTCGGCATCATCCGCGCGACGATCTCGAGCGGGCCGCACCCGTCGCAGACGTTCGTGCTGAAGGCGCTGCAGTCGCCGGAATTCGAGACGCAGAAGGAAGAGAAGTACGCGATCATGAAGGGCCGCGCCAATAAAGTAAAAGCGCTGCTCGACGGCGGCCGCTACGGCGACGTTTGGACGTACTACCCGTTCAACTCCGGCTACTTCATGTGCCTGAAGCTGAAGGACACCGACGCGGAAGCGGTGCGCACGCGCTTGCTCGACGCGTACGGCATCGGCACGATCGCGCTCGGCGAAACCGACCTGCGCGTGGCGTTCTCGTGCATCGAGGAAGAGCATCTCGAAGAGCTGTTCGATACGATTCATAAGGCCGTGCAAGAGGTAGCGGTGGCGAGCCAATAAGCTCCGGTTTTGGGTTGGGCGCTCCCGTGGTGCTTCGCACCAAAGTCGCTCCCGACCTCAAAACCTGCGCATGCGCAGGTCTGCAGACGAGCGCGGCTCCGGTTTTGCGATGGGCACTCCCGTGGTGTTCCACCAAAGTCGTTCCCATTCGCAAAACCTACGCTAGGGTTTTTGGGGCTCGCCGTATGGTAGTCTCGCCAACAAAGCGAAAGCATGAAAAGAAGCAGTCGCGAGCATTTCGCGACTGCTTCTTTTTCGTATTAAAGTCCGCTATTCCGTCGCTTCCTTCAGCCTCACTTCGGGAGCTGCAGTCCCTTCCTGCGCGGCTTCGGCATTCGGCTTCGGGCCGAATTTGGGCGGCGCCGGGCCGAGGACGAGCCAGGCGCCGCGGATATAGCGGTGGGCCGGCAGCAGGACGAGGAGCGACGCGCCCAGCGCGAAGACGAATCCTCCGGCCGTCCAGAGATGATAGACCAGCGGCGTGGCGCTCGCCGGGGGATGCCGGTGATACAGCAGCAGGAAGAACGGATGAACGAGATAGACGCCGAACGACAACGCGCCGAGATCCGCGAGGACGGCGGACGGTTTCCCCGCCATTCGTCCTTTAACGATCCGGAAGCAAGCTCCGAGCAGCACGAGCGTCGTCAGCAGCGTGAACAGGTTGTAGCCGATCTCGAACCAGTAGCCCTCCGGCACCGTTCCGCCGGACCGGTACGCGACATGCATCCGGAGGAAGCCGGCGGACACGGCGAGCCACAGCGCCGCGATCAGCCCGAACCGCAGCTTTCCGCCGCGGCCGCGGCCTTGATCGCCGACGCCGAGCCATGACTTGAGCGCGTCCGGCCGCATGCCCCCGTAGGCGCCGAGCAGGAAGGCCGCGAAGTACGTGAATGACCAGCTGCCTTTCGCCTCGAGGTGCCAGACGTTCAGGTGCAGCAGATAGAACGCCCACTGCGCGCCGAAGCCGAGCGGCACGGCCCACGCGGCCGGCAGGCGCAGCTTCCGGAACAGCAGCAGCAGGAGCGGAAACAGCACGTACAGCTGAATCGTAATGATCACGTAATACAAGTGCGGGTAGGCGCCGCCGTTCAGCAAATGCTTTCCGAACCGGCCCAGGATGTCGGCCGGCTCCCAGGACCGGTGCTTCAGCGCCGATACGGCCAGCTCGTAGCCGAGCGAGACCGAGATGTACGGCACGACGAGCTGTTTCAGCCGCTTCCCGTAAAATGCCCCGAGCCCGGACCGCGTCATCGGCCGGTCGAAATAATTGTAAAAGAGCACGAATCCCGTCAAAAAGATAAACGCCGGCACGCAAAACAGCGAAAACGCGTTAAGCGCGACGTACGCCTCCCGGACCCAGGAATTTTGCACCTCGACCACCGCCGAAGACGTGGCATGCACCGTCAGTACGCCGAGGATCGCGAGGCCGCGCAGCATTTCCAGCTCCGGCAGCCGCTCTTTGCGGACCGCCTCCGCAGCGGGAATCGTTCTTGTTGTCGTTCGCAGGTCAGCCACCTCCGTTTCGCAGCGCGATTTTCCGGACTACCTATTTATACTGTTTCAATAATGATTTGAAACTATGAGCGGCAGGCGGATTATGGGAATCTCGCCGAAAAATCGCTTCATCCGCTTCATCGGCTTACCTTCCGCGCGTGAAGCAAGGCTGAGCGCCCGCTGAAAGCTGGCTGGGCGCAGGCTGCAAAGGCGCTGAATGGCGGCATGCATGCCGCCGAACGCAAACAAGCAGCTCCGGCGGCCGTTCGGCCTTCGAAGCTGCTTGCTTGCCGATTGTAGTCGATCATCTGATTAGATCGGCGCGTTCGCTTTCGCGTACCGGTTCTCCGGAATCGGCAGGCCGAGATTGCCGCGGAGGGTGCCGCTTTCGTACGCCGTCCGGAACAGCCCGCGCCGCTGCAGGATCGGCACGACGAGATCGACGAAGTCCGACAGCCCGTTCGGAACGGCCTCGGCCAGCATGAAGCCGTCGGCGGCGCCGCGCACGAACCATTCTTCGAGGAGGTCCGCGACGCGCTCGGGCGTGCCGATGAACGTGCTGCGCGGCGTCGCCGCCTGAAGCGCGACCTGGCGCAGCGTCAGGCCGCGTTCCTTCGCGTCCTTCTTGATCTTGTCCGTGCCGCTCTGAAAGCTGTTGCGGCCAAGCTCGCCGAGTTCCGGGAACGGTTCGTCAAGCGCATATTGCGAGAAGTCGTGGTGCTCGAAAAACCGGCCGAGGTAATTAAGCGCGGTGTCGATCGTGACAAGGCCCGCGACCTCTTGATACTTGCGCTCCGCTTCTTCCTCGGTCGCGCCGACGATCGGGCCGATGCCCGGGAAGACGAGCACCTCGTCCGCCGAGCGGCCGAACGCGACCGCCCGCGACTTCACGTCCTGATAGAACGCGATCGCGTCCTCGATGGTCTCATGCCCCGTGAAGATCGCGTCGGCTTCCTTGGCCGCGTAGTTCTTGCCGACCTCGGAAGCGCCCGCCTGGAAAATAACCGGCTGGCCCTGCTTGGAGCGCGCGATGTTGAGCGGGCCCTTCACCGAGAAGAACTCGCCCTCGTGGTTCAGCGGATGCACCTTCGCGGGATCGAAGAACACGCCGGACGCCTTATCCCGCACGAACGCGTCGTCCTCCCAGGAATCCCACAGCCCCCGCGTCACCTGCAAATATTCCGTCGCGATCCGGTAGCGGAGATCATGCTCGGGATGCTCCTTCTTGCCGTAGTTCAGCGCCGAGCCCTCGAGCGGCGACGTCACGATGTTCCACCCGGCGCGGCCGCCGCTCAGCATATCCAGCGAAGCGAACTGGCGCGCGACCGTGAACGGCTCGCTGTAGGACGTCGAGAGCGTGGCGACAAGTCCGATGTTCGTGCTCGCCGACGCGAGCGCGCTCAGCAGCGTTAGCGGCTCGAAGCGATTTTGGAAATGCGGGATCGATTTCTCGTTAATGTACAAGCCGTCCGCGATAAAGATCAGATCCAGCTTGCCTTCTTCGGCCTTCCGCACCCATCTCTTGTACAGCTCGATATTGACGCTGGCGTCCGGCAGCGTATCGGGGTGCCGCCACATGGCGGGATTGCCTCCGACGCCGTGCAGCAGGGCGCCGAGCTTCAATTGCTTGCGGGAGTTGCTCATCGTATTCTCCTCCTTCATGTTCGCGGACGGACCGCGGCGCGATCACACGACGACGTAAGCCAGCGCGATCCGTTCGATTTGTCCGATATGGTTCAGCACGTGCTTGACGAAGCCCCAGACGACGTCGCGCAGCGAGACGGTTTCGCCCTTGGCGTTCAAGCCCGTCTTCGCCCAATCCTCCGGCGCAAGCCGCTTCAGCAGATGCAGGTTATACGTCAGATACGCGTCGTAAAACGCGAGAATTTCCGAGGCTGCGCTTTCGTTCGCGCGCGTGGACGCGACCCACGCGTTCTGATTGAAGGCCGGAAGCTTCGCCTCCGACGCCGCTAAAATCTCGCGGATCCGGAAGCCGACGACGATCGCGTGGTCCGTCAGATGCGACAGCACCTCCGTCACGCTCCACACGCCCGTCGCGGCTTTCCACGTGAGCTGGTCTTCGGTCAAATTCGCGATCTTCGCCTTCAGCTGCTTGTGCAGCTCCGAATAGTCGAATAACAGCGTTTCGATGGGGTTGGCGGTCATAGTGGGGCCCTCCTCAAGTTTGAACTAGAGCCGATCATTTCGACTCGTTAAGAAAAACGCTTCGAAAACATAAACTTGGTTTTTCGGCGAAGCTAGAGCCGCGAATCTCAGCTCATTGAGAAAAACGCTGCGAAACGAAAGCATAAACTTCGTTTTTCGGCATAGCCAGAGCCGGTCATCGGCCCGTTAACAACAAGCGCTTCTAAAATATAGTCCCTGCTCACGCTTCCCCGCGCGCCCCAAGCTCCAGCAGCGCCGACTCCGCCAAGCCGGCGAAGTACCGCGCGCTCGGCAGCAGCGCCCGTTCGTCGAGGTCGAACGCGGGATGATGCCATTCCCGGCTCCCCGACGTGCCCATGAAGACGAAGAGCCCCGGCACTTCCCGCTGGTAGAACGCGAAGTCCTCGCCCGCGGGCGACGGCGTCGGCACGACCGTCTCCAAGCCGGCGTCCGCGGCGGCCCGCAGCGCGAGCGGCACGAGCGACGCGTCGTTGTTCACCGGCGGCGGCCCCTGCACCCAGCGGATCTCCGCCGTCGTGCCGCAAGCCGCCGCGACGCCTTCGACCACTTCGCGGAACCGCCGCAGCACATGCTCGCGGACGCCTTCGTCGAACGTGCGGATCGTGCCGTCGAGCACCGCTTTGTCCGGAATGACGTTCCAGGCGGTGCCGCTGCGCAGCTTCGTGACGCTGACGACCGCGCTCTGCAGCGAACCCACGCCGCGGCTTACGATCGTCTGCAGCGCCGTGATGATGTGCGCGGACGCGACGATCGGGTCGATGCCCGCTTCCGGCACCGCCGCGTGCGAGCCGCGCCCCGCGACCTCCACGACGAACCCGTCCGCGGCCGCCATGAGCGGGCCTTCCTTGATGCCGACCGTGCCGACCGGCAGGTCCGGCTTGTTGTGCATGCCGAACACCGCGCTCACGCCCGCGAGCGCGCCGGCGGCGATCAGCTGCCGTGCGCCCTTGGCCTTCTCCTCGGCCGGCTGGAACAGCAGCCGGACCGTTCCGCGCAGCTCGGACTCGCGCGCCTTCAGCAGCAGCGCCGCGCCGACGACCGCCGCGGCATGAAAATCATGGCCGCACGCGTGCATCCGCCCCGGCGTCGCCGAAGCGAACGGCAGGCCGGTTTCCTCCTGAACCGGCAGCGCGTCGATATCCGCGCGGACTGCCACGACCTGCCCCGGCCGCAGTCCGCCGACTTCCGCGATCACGCCGGTCCGCAAGCCGTAGTCCAATACCCGGACGCCCGCGTCCTCCAGCCAGCGCCGGATGGAGGCCGTCGTCTCGTACTCCTCCAGCGACAGCTCCGGATTCCGGTGCAGCTCGCGCCGGATCGCGACCAGCCGGGCTTCCAGTTTGTTCGGACTATAATCAATCAATGGTTCCGTCATGTTCCGTTCCTCCTTACGATCGGCATCGGCCGCCCGATCGCTTCCGCTTCCGCAGCCGCGCCGCACGCCTCCCGAACTTCGGCCGGCACCTTTCCCGTCTGCGGTCTGCGCCGGTTCGCCGGCTATACCGCTTCCGACGCGGGCGCGGCCGGCACCTCCGCGAACGCTTCCTTCAACAGCTCGAACGAGCGCAGCCGCTTCCCGAAATCGGGCACGTTCGTCGTGACGATGAACTCCTCCACGCCGAATTTCCGCTGCAGCTCGAGCAGCTTGGCGCGCACCGTTGCCTTGGCGCCCTTCGTAATCTCGGGCGCCTTCACCTCGATCCGGTACTTCTCGTTCGACTGCTTGCCGTACTCCTCCGCCTGCTCGATCGTGCCGACGGTCAGCGTCTTGCCGCTGGCCAGATGAATCTTGACCAGTTGATGATCGCCGGCCAGCCGTTCCGCTTCCTCGTCGGTGTCCGCGACGACGGCGGCCAGGGCGAAGATCGCCTGCGGCTCCCGCCCGCTCTCCCGGTTGAACTGCCCGCGGTAAGCCGCGAACGCGGCAAGCGCGACCTCCTCGTCGCCGTTGATGAATTGCGAGAACACGTACGGCAAGCCGAGCGATGCGGCAATCTCGGCGCTGCCGACGCTCGTGCCGAGCACGTACAGCTCCGGCGCCGTCTCCGGCGATGGAGATGCCTTCAGCCCCGCGAGCGGATGGTCCGCTTCCAGCCGGTCGTGGATGAACTTCTCGAGCTCGACGATTTTGTCCGTCAGCGAAGGGGGGTCCTGAATGCCGCGCTGCAGCGCCTGCGTCGACCGCGGCAGCCCGCCCGGGGCGCGCCCGATGCCGAGATCGACGCGGCCCGGCGCCAGCGACGACAGCACGTTGAAGTTTTCCGCGACTTTGTACGGACTGTAATGCTGCAGCATGATGCCGCCCGAGCCGATCGCGATCCGCTCCGTCTTGGCCAGCAGATGCGAGATCAGCACCTCCGGGGACGACCCGCCGACATGCTCGGAATCGTGATGCTCCGACACCCACAGCCTCCGGTAGCCGAGCGCCTCCGCCCGCTGCGCCAGCGCCACCGAATGCCGGAACGCCTCCGTCGCCGTCTCCCCCGGATAAATCGGCGTTTGATCCAAGATGCTCAAAATAATGCCCATTGCTTTCCCCTCCTGATGACGTTAGATGGAATAGGCCGGCTCCGGCATGATCCGTTTCAAAAACTGCTTCGTCCGCTCCTCGCGCGGATGGTTGAACATCTCCTTCGGCGACCCTTCCTCGACGATGACGCCGCCGTCCATGAACACGACGTGGTTCGCCACGTCCCGGGCGAAGCCCATCTCGTGCGTGACGACGATCATCGTAATGCCCTCCTTCGCGATGCGGCGGATGACCGCCAGCACTTCGCCGACCAGCTCGGGATCGAGCGCCGACGTCGGCTCGTCGAACAGGATGACCTCCGGGTTCAGCGCGAGCGCCCGGGCGATGCCGACCCGCTGCTGCTGGCCGCCGGAGAGCTGGCTCGGATACGCGTCCAGCTTCTCGCCGAGCCCGACTTTCTCCAGCACCTCGACGCTGCGCCGGCGCGCGGTCTCCTTTGGCATGCGCTGCACGACGACGAGCCCTTCCATCACGTTCTCGAGCACCGTCTTGTGCCGGAACAGGTTGTAATGCTGGAACACCATCGCCGTCCTGCCCCGCAGCGCGTGGATGTCCTTCTTGCCGGCGCGGGCGCAGTCGACTTCGAAATCGCCGATCGCGATCCGGCCGTCCCCTGGACGCTCCAGGTAGTTGATGCAGCGCAGCAGGGTCGTTTTGCCGGAGCCGCTCGGCCCCAGGATGACGACGACCTCGCCCTTCTCCACCTTCAGATCGATGCCCTGCAGCACCTGCTGCTTGCCGAACGATTTCGTAATGCCCGTCAGCTTGATCATGCGACGCCACCTCGATTGTATTGATTGATCCGTTTCTCCAGCAGCAGCGCGGCGCGTTCGATGAGCACCGTCAATCCCCAGAAAATCACGGCCGCCGCCAGATACGCCTCGAAAAACTTCCAGTTCGTCGACGCCACGATCTGCGCCTTCGCGAAGAGCTCCACGACCGAGACGGTAAACGCGAGCGTCGACGCGTGCAGCATGCCGATGGCCGAATTCGCCAAGTTCGGGATGCTCGCGGCCAGCGCCTGCGGAAACACGATCCGGCGAATCGCCTGCGGCGTCGTCATGCCGACGGCATACGCCGCTTCGAGTTGGCCGCGATTGACGGTCAGCAAACCGGAGCGCACGACCTCGGACATGTACCCGCCTGCCGTGATGGAGAAGGCGAGGAACGCGAAGTCGATCATCGGGATGGACGCCGACCGAAACCCGAGTCCGAGCTGCGCGCTGACGCCGTCGAGGAGGAGCGGCAGCCCGAAATAGAGGATCAGCAGATGCGTCAGCATCGGCGTGCCGCGGATGAACGTGACGTACGCGGCCGCGATCGGATGCAGGACGGGCACCTTGTAGATGCGGATGAACGCGACCGCCGTGCCGATGACGAAGCCGCACAGGACCGACACCGCCGTGATGAGCAGGGTCGTCGGAATGACGGGAAGCAGCTTCAGGAACGCCTCCCAGATGAACGAAGGATCGAGCTTCATTTACCGTGCCTCCTCTCCGAATCGGACGTTGCGCCGCTCGCGGGCGAAAAACCACCGCAGACGGCCCGCCCGTTCCCGCCGCGGCGACGAATCGGCGGGTTTGCTTTCATGCCGCAGCAGGCGCCGCTCCAGGATCAGCAGCAGCCGTTCCAGCACGATGCTGATGACGAGATAGATCAGGGCGAGCGAGATGTAGCTTTCGACGAAATGGTTCGTCAGCGACGCCAGCGACTGCGACTTGCCCGTCATCTCCATCACGCCGAGCGAGAAGGCGAGCGACGTGTCCTTCAGCAGCGCCAGGATGACGTTCGAGAGCACCGGCACCGCGATCGCGAGCGCCTGCGGCATTACGATGCGGGTGAAGGCCTGATAGCCCGACATGCCGACGGCGTACGCGGCTTCCACCTGTCCCCGGTCGACGGAGGCGACCGCCGAGCGGATCGTCTCCGAGACGTAGGCGCCGGTATGCAGCCCGTAGGTCAGGATGACGAACAGCAGCACGGGTGCCCGGCTAAGGTCGAGATGAACGAGCTTCAGCGCTTCCGGCAGGCCGTAATAGAACAGGAACAGCTGGATCAGAATCGGCGTGCCGCGGAAGAACGAAGCGTAAAGCTGCGATATCCGCTGCAGCACCGGCACCTTGTACAGGCGGGGCAGCGCCGCGAGCAGGCCGACGATCAGCCCCGTCAGCAGCGATCCGGCCACGATCAGCAGCGTCGTCTGCAGCGTGCCCGCCAGCTTGGGGATAAAGGTGAAGATAAAGCCGATATCGAACTTCTCGCCCATCTTCCGTTCCCTCCTCCAACCTTAGTTTTGCGTGTAGTCGGCGCCGAGCCATTGCACGCTCAGCTTGCTCAGCGTGCCGTCCGCCTTGATTTCCTTGAGCGCGCCGTCCACGGCGTCGGCCAGCTTCCGTTCGTCCGGATCGTCCTTGCGGAACACGAACTGCACGTCCGCTTCCTCCAGCGCGTCGCCGACCGATTGCAGCTTGCCCTGCGGATCGATGAGGGAAAGCGTGAAGTCCGCGCCCAGCGTCGCGTCCACGCGGCCCGTCGTCAGCTGGCTGACCGTATCGTTGGCCGCTCCGTTCGTATAGACGATCTTGATCGCGTCGCCGTTCGATTGATTGTACGTCTCGAGCAGCGTCGCTTCGGCGCTCGTCGCGGTCGTCAGCACTTTCTTCCCCTTCAGGTCGTCCAAATTGGCATAGGTCGATTTGGCGTCCTTCGGCACGATAATTTTCGTCTTCCAATGCGCATAGGCTTCTTTATTGAACAGGTACTTCGCCGCCCGGTCCGGGTTCTGCTCCATCTCGTGCGCCACGAAGTCGATCTTTTTCGTCTCGAGGCTGAGCAGCAGGTTGGAGAAATCCATCGTTTGGAACTCGAATGCGTAGCCGGGCAGCCGTTTGTCGATCTCTTTCACGAGCTCGACGTCGAAGCCGGTCAGCTTGCCGTTCTCGTCGAGGAAGCACACCTTCGGAAACTGAGTGCCCGTGCCGACGATGATTTTTTTGACGCCCGCCGCGGCATTTCCGCCGCCCGCCGCCGCTTGGTCCGTCTGCTTATCGCCGCCGGACGCGTTCGCGCCCGCCTCGTTCGCGCCGTTCTTCGAGCCGCAGCCCGCGACCGCGACCGCCAGCGTCACCAGTGCCAATCCTGCCGTGCCGACCCATGTCTTTTTCATGTCCCTCTACCTCCGCGTGTTTGAAAGTTCCCTTGGCCATGCCGGCCATAAAGCCGTTCGCGGACCTCCACAGGTATGGTAGATCGCCGTCCATGCTTAACTTTATAATTCCAATCGATTTAATCGGAATTGGGTTGAAACTAATTTATCATTTCCGCTTCCCGCCGGTCAATCCGGTTTTCAATAGAGATTTTCTATACGTCGATGGAGAGATTCGATCGGTCGCTTGTGCCCTCGATCCATCCTGCCGGCGATCAGCCGAAGAGCGTCCGGCCGATCTCGAGCAGCGATTCCGCGAACAGCGAATGTTCCCCGCCCCGCGTGATGAGATTGGTCTGCAGCGTGATGCCGTTCATCTCCTCGAACTCGATCGGGAACAACCGCTGCCCGCGCACCTCCTCCTCTACGCACAGTCCGGGCAGGAAGCAGATGCCGGCGCGCTCGAGCACCAGCTTCTTCGCCGACTCGGAATTGTCGACCAAGTATTCGATGTTCGGCTGGCGGTCGAGACTGTCGAACACCCGGTGCACCCGCATCCAGTCGAGCGACCCGCATTCGAAGAAGACGAGCGGCTGGCCGCTGATCTCTTCGATCGGCACGGCCGCCTTCCGCGTGAACGGATGCCCTTCGTAGACGTACAGCTTGATGGGATCCTCGAAAAATTTGTACGAAATCAGCGTCGGATGCGCCACCTTGCGCACGAACGCGAGATCGACCTCCTTGCCCATCAGCTTGTTCACGAGATCGTCCGTGCCCGCCGTCGTCAGCTTGATGTGGATTTCCGGAAAACGCTGCTTGAGCCGGGGAAGCAGGCTCGGAATGAGGTAGTTCGATACGGAGACGGTCGCGCCGATCCGCAGCTCGTGCGGGATCGTTTTGCGCTGCTGCATATGCAGCTTGCCCTTCTGGAACGTCTGCATGATCTGTTGGGCGTATGGCAGAAACTGCTTCCCCTTCTCGGTCAGCGCGATCTGCTTGCCCAGCCGGTCGAAGAGCTTGCAGTCCAGCTCCCGCTCCAGCGTCTGGATGCGGGCGGTGACGGACGGCTGGGACAGGAACAGCACTTCGGCCGCCTTATTGAAGCTCCCGTAATGGTTCACGTAGACGAAGGCCTCGATATTCTCGATGTTCATTGCCGTATCATCTCCTCATTGCTTATTATCCGCATGCGCGAACTTGGAATTAGTTAGTTGTATTCTAAGCCCATTGCTTCGCGGGCGTCAATTCCGGCTTGCGTTTTCGGGACCTTGACGAAGAAAGGCTCCAGGTCGGCAGTCGTTCCGGCGGCGAGATCGATCAGGATTTTCGATCGGTGCATCGAATTTTTGTATATCCCATTATGTTACTCGGGATTTAAGCGTATCGTAGGGGTTACACGACAAGGCGCCTTGCGGGGCCGAACGAACAGGGGGAATTCGCCATGGGAATCACGATTCGGGATGCGGCGGAAGCGGACCGCGACGCGGTCGTCCGGGTCAGCATCGAGGCGTATGCGCAATATTCGGAGACGCTGTCTCCGGAGAGGTGGGAGGCGTACCGCGATTCCATTCTCGCCTCCTTCGACAATCCGGGCGTCGCGGCCAGGATCGTCGCGGAAGAAGACGGCCGCATCGTCGGCTCCGCGCAGCTCTTCCTCGATTCGGCTTCCGCCTACGGCAATCCGGGGCTCGGCATTGCGAACCCGATCATCCGCCTTATCGCCGTGCCGCCCGAGCACCGGGGCAAAGGGATCGCGACGGCGCTCATCCGCGAAGCCGCCGCCCGGGCGGCCCGGCAGGGCGCGGACTGGCTGAACCTGCACACGTCGGACATGATGGCGTCCGCGGTCCGGCTCTACGAGCGGCTCGGCTTCGAGCGCGCCTTCGACACCGACATCCATAACGGCGAGACGCTCGTCAAGGGCTACCGGCTGAACGTGAAACAACAAGCCGCCACGCTCTGAGGCGGCGGCCAGGGCCGAAGATGCGCCGGCCAACCGATCGACGGGTTGGCCGGTTTTTTTCGCGGGGCGGCTTGCTTGCTCGCGCGTTGGCGGCGCCGTGCCGTCCGCCCACGGTTGGCGCCCCGACGAAGTCCGCCCGCATGCTAGCATTGCGGCTCATTCGTTGGCGCCGCGGTGCTGTCCTCACGATTTGGCATCCCGGTGCTGTCCCCCGCATGGCATCCTCGCGGCGCTGTCCGCCCGATCGTTGGCGTCCCGCTGTCTGCGGCAGGCGCCTCCCGACAGGCCTCGCCGATTTTCCCCTCTCGCCGACAAGCGTCCTGTGGTAGGATGGAGAGCGTAGATATCGAAGAACCGTCGGCGGCGCCGACGGTTGAAACGGGAGTGCTGAAGGTTGGAAACGTATGTGTTCGTACTGCTCGTCGGCCTCGCGGCGGGCGCGATCAGCGGCATTATCGGGACGGGCTCGTCCATCATGCTGCTGCCGGTGCTCGTCATCGCCTTCGGGCCCAAGCAGGCCGTGCCGATCATGGCGGTCGCGGCGACCATGGCGAACGTCTCGCGCGTATGGGCGTGGCGGCGCGAGATCGATTGGAAAGCGTGCGGCGCTTACGCCGCGGCCGGCATTCCCGCCGCCGCGCTCGGCGCCCGGACGCTGTGGACGCTGCCGGCGCACGCCGTCGATATCGGGCTCGGCGCGTTCTTCCTCGCCATGATTCCGGCGAAGCGCTGGCTGGACAAGCGCCGGCTGCGCATCCGGCTCTGGCAGCTCGCGGCCGCCGGCGCCGTCATCGGCTTCCTGACCGGCATCGTCCTCTCGACGGGGCCGCTCAGCGTCCCGGCGTTCACGGCCTACGGCCTGGCGAAGGGCGCGTTCCTCGCGACGGAAGCCGCCGGCTCGCTCGCCCTCTACCTGAGCAAAGCGGCGACGTTCCGCGAGCTCGGCGCCCTGCCGCCGAGCGTCGTCCTGCAAGGCCTCCTCGTCGGGAGCTCGCTCATGCTCGGCACGTTCGTATCGAAGCGTTTCGTGAACCGCATGAGCGCCGTCTCCTTCCGGCACGTGCTGGAGCTGCTGCTCCTATGCTCCGGCGCGGCCATGCTATGGACGGCGCTGACATAGGCCGCGCCGCGTTTCGCGCCAAGAAGCCCCGAGGCTTAGCCTCGGGGCTTCTTGGCCTGCGCATCCCGCGCAGGTTTCGGGTCGGGAGCGACTTTGGCGCGGAGCGCCTCGGGAGCTCCGGAGCAAACACCGGAGCCTCTCGCTTCGAAAGGGCCGCCCTCACATCGGCAGCGCCGTGCACAACGCGGCTTCGGTGCGGAGCGCCGCTGCAGCTCCGGCGCAAACACCGGAGCCTTAGTCGTCGTCCGGATCGAACGTCAGCAGCTTCCGGATTCGCCGCGGGCGCAGCGCGAGCACGTAGACGAGCGCCACCGCCAGCGCGGCGAGCGCCGGCGCGAGGCCGCCGCGCTCCGGCAGCAGGATGCCGTGCGGCAGCCAGATCAGCACGGCGCAGATCAGCGACGCGACGCGGTCGACGCGCAGCACGGCGTCGTGCCGCGTCCGGTCCGGCAGCGGATAGACGAGCCGCCAGACGGAGTGCTTGTGCGACTGCGCCAGCGAGCCGAGCTGAATGCCGCTCAGCCAGACGAACAGCAGGCAGACCGCGGCCGAGCCCCAGCCCTGCCACAGCCCGGCGTACGCCGACAGCATCCCGGACACCATGCCGAGGGCGGTCAGCCGCAGGATGATGCCGCCGAGCTCCGTCCGCACGAGCGTGTGCGCGTACAGATAGGTGAAGGCATGGCTTTTGCCGTACGGGACGAACCGCGTCAGCCAGGACGCGTAGCGGCGCGACCGCACGGCGGCGGATTCCGTCGGCACGTCGGCGAACGCGCTGAAGAAGGCCATGTACCGGCGGCGGGTCGTCTGCTCCTCGGCGATCAGCGTGAGCCAGGGCACCGGATAGCGCGACAGGCGCGAATAGAGCAGCGCGAACAGCCCGCCGACGACGACGAGGTAGACCGCCGTCTTCCACAGCTCCGTCTGCAGCAGCGCGCCGGCGGCCACCGCCGTCGCGGCCCAGCGGAGCACGCGGATGGTCCGGCGCGCCGCGAGACCCGCCAGCTGCCGTTCCCGCCAGGCCGCGCCGCTGTTCATCAGCTTGAGCAGCAGCGCGAAGAGGCCGATTACGAGCGCCGGCGTCGTCGCCGGCCCGGCGAGATAGAGCGGCATGTAGACCGCGCAGACGAGCAGCACCGCGGCGAAGCAGGCCAGCCCGTTATAGCGGAACGACCGGCGGAGGTACGCCCCCATCTCCGCTTCGCGCGGCACGAGGAACACGATGTCCGCCTCGCGCAGCCACGTGCGCAGCGGGCTCCAGCACAGCACCGGCGTCAGGACGATCACCCCGACCAGGGTGAACGGAAAATTCGCCGGCATGTCGCGCAGCAGAAGCGCGTACCCGGCCAAGCCCGCGAGCAGCAGCATGATGACCACGCCGGGCAGCCCGCTTTGCGTCATGTCGCGGAAATAGGGGATGCTTTCGCGCCAGAACGCGCCCGCCCGCCGGCGCCACAGCGCCTCAACGGACCGATCCATCGGATCCCCCGTCCGTCACGAGCCGGTAGAACGCTTCCTCCAGCGAGCCGGCGCCGGCGCCGCGCGTCATGCCGGCCGCCTCGCAGACGTCCGCCAGCGTCCCCTGCGCGACGACGACGCCGTGGTGCAGCACGATGAAGCGGCTGCAGTACGATTCCACCGTGGACAAAATATGCGAGCTCATGAACACCGACGAGCCTTCCTTCGTGACCTCCACGAGCTTGTCGAGCAGCGAGCGGATCCCGAGCGGATCGAGCCCGAGGAACGGCTCGTCGATGACGTACAGCGACGGACGCGCGAGCAGGGCGTTCATGATCATGACCTTCTGCCGCATCCCCTTCGACAGATGCGACGCGAACGCCCCCCGCTTCGGACGCATGTAAAATTCGTCCAGCAGGCTTTCCGTCCGCTTCTCGTACAGCGCTTCTTCGACGTCGTACGCCATGCCGGTCAGGCGCAAATGCTCCTCCACCGTCAGCTCGTCGAACAGCAGCGGCGACTCCGGCACGTAGGCCAGCGCCTGCCGGTACTGCTCCGGCTGCTCCGCGAGCGTATGCCCGCCGATGCGGATCTCGCCTTGATGCGGCTGCATCAGCCCGAGAATATGCTTGATCGCCGTGCTTTTGCCGGCGCCGTTCAGCCCGATCAGCCCGACCATCTCGCCCTCGGCGACCTCGAAATTCAAATCGTGCAGCACGGGCCGGCGGGGACTGTAGCCCCCTGTCAGCCCTTTGACCTCCAATACGGGTTTCATCGCGATCACCTCTTCGTTCTACCCTGAATACTACCAAATTTTCGAAGAAATGAAAAACGAACGCGCGGTCGCGGACGAAGCCCTCCCGCCTTCCGGCCATGAAAAAGACCGGACGGAAACGAATCCGGCCGGTCGGTATCGGGCGCCGCTAGGGGCGGGAGCGCAGCGCGCCATGATGAGAGAGGCGAATACGCGCATCGGACGCCGCATGCGGTCCGATCAGGCGTGCCGCCGCCGCCAGGCATCGAAACCGCATGAGCGTGCGGATAGCGTCGAACGCCGTACCCCGACGAAGCGGCGGTTACGCCACATGAGTCCGTTACACTACTTTAATGGAGATGACGACCCCGTTCAGCAGCGTCAGCTCGACGGCATGGCCGTTTTCGAGCAACGCCGCGTTGCCGATCACGGTCACGTCCGGCGAGACGTTCAGCACCAGCGCCTGCGTGCCGCCGTTCACTTCTTTGGTAATCGAGATCGTGGCGATTTTGCCCTGGGCGTTCAGCGACAGGGAGTTGAACTTGCCGCTTTGCGTGATAACCGCCGGCTGGTCGATCGCCGATTTCGTCACTTCGAGGAAGACGACTTTGTTTTGGTACGTGCGCACCAGCACTTCGTCGCCCGCCTTCAGCGCGGATACGGAAGCCTTCACGTTGTCGCGGAAGACGAACACGTTCGGGTCGAGCGCCAGCGCGACTTCGCTGTTGTCGGCCTTCACGACCGTGATGACGCCGTTGGAAGCGGCGGCCTTCAGCTTGCCGGTAATGGCGGCCGCGTCGTGATCCGGCAGCTGCGTGTCCGTCCGGTCAAGCAGCGCGGCCAGCTCGGCGCGGGTCACCGGTTGGTTCGGACGGAACGTGTTGTCCTCGTAGCCGGTGATGAGGTTCTTCTCGATCGCGACTTCCACGTAGCCGACGGAGCCGGCCGGGATTTTGCCCGCGTCGCGGAAGTTCAGCTGCGAATTGCTCTTCGCCTTCGCTTCGGCTTCCAGGCCGAGCGCCTTCACGAGCAGCGTCGCCGCGAACAGGCGCGTTGCCGGCTTGTCCGCCTGGATCTGATCCTCGGTTTCGGAGAACAGGTCCTTCTCCAGCGCGACGGCGACGTAGCCGACCGCCCACGGATACTTCTTCTTCAGCTGATCCGCGTCCTTGAAGTTCAGCTTCGTGCTCATTTCGGCCGCGGATTCCGCTTGGTCCTTGAGGCCCATCAGGCGGACCGCCGCCACGATGGACTCGATGCGCGTAATCTTTTGCTGCGGTTTGAACGTGCCGTCTTCGTAGCCGTTGAACACGCCTTTCGAAGCGAGGCGCACGATATATTCGAGAGCCCATTTGAGCTGGTCTTCGTCTTTGAAGTGGAGATTGATAGCCGGACCTTTGCCCTTATCGTCGTTCTTGCCGTTATCGTGCTGGCCGTTATGGTTCCCGCGGTCGTCGTTGCCGTGTCCCTTGCCGTCGGCGAACGCGCTGCCCGCGCCGCCCGCCAGAGTCAGTAAAGCCATCGAAGTCACTGCCGCTTTCTTCAACATGGCGTTTTTCATGATGCTGCCACTCTCCTCACGATTGCGGTCCGAGCCGCTTGGTTGACGTTCGCTCATACCGTTCGCGAAGCCGCAAACGCTTTCGGGGGGTGACGGGAGAAAAAAATGACAAGTCGGTCCGCGCGCCATTGTCGGACGAACGGATAATTCCCCGCATTCGCGCGGCCGGCGTTGGCAAACCCGCGGCCGAAGCCGCATGTCCGGCCAGCGCGCTCCGGCGGCCGCGGCTGCAAAAAAAAACGCCCCGCCCACCAAGGGGGCGCGGCGTCCGTGAAACGTTTCGATCAAGCTGGCTCCAAAATCGAACTTCCGCGATCGGAACGCGATCAGTTCAGCTTCTTCAGGAAATTTTGGCGCAGGTTGTAGTACTTCATCCACGCGTCCTTCTGCTTGCTCAACCCGTCCGCGATATCGCTGCCCGACAGGACGTCCGTATACGCCTTGTAATTGGCGTCGAACTTGCCGACGGGGCCGGTGATCGCCTTCACGATCAGGTTGTCGAGCTCATCGTTGTGCGGCGCGATCTGATTGTTGTTCACGTCGTTGCTCACCTGGTCGTAGTCGGCTTTGGCCTGCTGCGTGGCGTCGTCGACCGGCAGCTCGGCATAGAGCGACATGCGCTTCAGGTTATGCTGCTGCCAAGCCTGGTTCACGAGCGTGTACTGGTCGTAATTGCTTTCGCTGAACGGATAGACGACGGACGGGCTGTAGACGTAGCCCATTTCTCCCGCCATCGCAAGACCGTACACCTCCGGATTCGTCATCGTGCCGTCCTGGCCCTGGATGCCGTAATACCAGCCGTCGCCCGTCTCGTCCTGCTTGCCGAGCAGCTTGTATTCCTCGACCTTCTTGTACTCCGGCTTGAACCGGCGGTCCATGCCGTCGCCCGTATACATGTCCGGCGTGCCCCACTCGCGCAGCGATGCCGCCTCGAGCGAATCGTTCCAATCGATCCAGTGCAAGATTTGCGGAATCTGGTCCTCGGTGACCTTCTTCGGATTGATGACCTTGGAATTCCATTTGGTCGTGAGCGGAAAATATTGGTTCGCCGCGTCCTGGTAGCTAGGATCGAGCTCATTGGCGAAGATCGGGTAATAGCGCCAATTGTAGGTCCCGCCCGCCTTCTTGACCTTGTCCTGGTTGGCGGCGATCGGCGCCCACATGTTGACGACGGCGTACTCGCCGTTGATGATTTTCGCGTCGCGCTGCTCGTTCTTCTGGATGTAAAATTCCTTGCCGAACAGCCCTTCGTTGAAGCTCTTGTTCATGAACGAGATGTAGTTCTTCCACTCCGGCGTCAGCTCGTAGTCCGCAAACAGGTTCTTGGACTCGTTGATGACGAGCGGGTACGATTGGCTGAGGCTGAGTCCGGTCGCGGAGAAGAGCGACCAGTAGAGCGCGCCCCGGGAGTTTTCCAATTGCAGATGCCCCGGCGTGATCGGGTGGCCGTTCTCCGCCAAATTCAGGTCCTTCACCTTCGTCAAGTAGTCGTGCAGGTCGTCGAGATTACGGATCGGGATGTCCATGATCTGCTCCAGCGACAGCTTGCCCTTGTTCGCGACCGCGAGCTTCTTCAGGTCGTCCGCGCTCATGGCGTCCGGATAGATCTTCTTCAAAATGTCGTCGCGGAACCAAACCCCGTAGCCGCCGTTGCCGAGGCGGGCTTCGCCGTACGGGGAGTTGCGGTACTCGTCCTTCAGCAGCGGGCTCGGCAGCGACGGGATCGCCCACAGCTTGCCGTCGGTCGGATCGACGCTCGCCTTGTACCATTGCTCCATCGTGACGCCGAGATCGGCGAGCCGTTCGGCGGTCAGCGGCATGTACGCCTTCAGCTCGTCGAGCGTGATTTCGCGCGCCATCCCGGCTTTCTTCAGCATCTCCATGTTGGCGGGGTCGTCGGCGATGCCGTTCTGGTTCGCGATAACCTGCGGCACGGTGTTGGCGAGAATCTGCATCTGCAGCCAGCTCTTGTAGTCCGTGTTGGCCGGAATTTCGACGAAGTCGGGAATGACCTTCGTCTTCTCGCGCCAGATCGGCGTCAGGCGGTCCTCGACCGGCTTGCGCGGATTCGTCGGCAGCTGGCTCAGCACCTCCAGGTGCATTTCCTTGAAGCTGGACGGATCGACGGGCGCCGGGGCGTTCCCCGTCCCCTTGTTCGTCTCGGACGCCGTCCCTTTATTCGCGTCGGACGCCGTGCCGGCCGGCTCGTTCGTCCCCCCGTCCGATCCGCCGCAGCCGGCGAGCGCGGCCGACAACGCGACCGTCATTAGAAGCGCGATTCCCTTTCTCATAACCCGATAAACCTCCTCTTTTTGGATGGCGATGACGGGCGGCGCGGCGTTTACGCCTTGACCGCTCCGGTCAGCATGCCTTTGACGAAATATTTCTGGAAGAACGGATACACGAACAGCAGCGGGAACGTCACGACGACCATGACCGTCATCTTGATGACCTCCGGCGTCGGCACGGTGTTGTTGGCCATCGACATGAGTCGGCGCTGCTGCGCGCCGGTCGTCTTGGTGAAGTCGATCAAGGTGTTCGCTTCGGCGCGGTTGATAATCTCGTAGAGCACGAACTGCAGGGTGCTCAAGGAACGATCGGTGACGTAGATCAGGTTGGTGTAATAATCCAGCCAGTTGCCGACGACCGAGAAGAAGGCGAACGCGGCGATGATCGGCATGCTGAGCGGAAGAATGATCTGGAAGAAAATGCGGACGTACCCCGCGCCGTCGATCGTCGCCGATTCCTGCAGCTCCTCCGGCAGCTCTTCGATGTGCGTGCGCATGATGACCATGCTGAAGAAGCCGAACGCGCCGGGCAGGACGTACACGAGGAAGTTGTTCAGCAGGTCCAGCTTCGCGATGACGACGTAGTTCGAAATGATCGTGCCTCCGATGAACATCGGGATCATGAAGAAGAACAAGATCGTCTTGCGGCCCGGCAGGAACCGCTTCGACAGCGCGAACGCCGCCAGCATCGTCACGAACACGGACAGCGCCGGTCCGATCGCGCAGCGCAGCGCCGTGACGACGAACGCCGTCTGCAGCCGGTCGTACTGGAACACGAAGGCGTAATTCTCGAGCGTGAACGCGCGCGGGAAGAACCAGATCGGACCGGCCGCCGCGTCGGCGCCCGTGTTGAAGGACATGACGAGAATGTACCAGAACGGATAGACGGCCGTGATCGCCCAGACGATCATGAGAATGACGTTGAACGCGTCAAAGGCGCGCTCGCCGGCCGTCCGGCGGATCTTCGTGCCTTTCATCGCCAGCTTCTCCGGGGCTTTCGCCGCCGTTTGGAGTGTCGCTTGCATCGTCAGAAGCTCCTTTCCCTAGATGATGCCGACGTTGCTCAGCCGCTTGGTCGTGGCGTTCGTCGCCATGATCAGAATGAAGGAGACGAGCCCCTGGAACAGCCCGACCGCGGCGGAATAGGAATACTGCCCGCTCACCAAGCCCTGATAGTAGGTATAGACGCCGATCGTGTCGGTATCGAGACGGATCATTTTGTTTTGCAGGTTGAACACCTGGTCGAAGTTCGTGGCCAAGAGGCCGCTCAGCGAGAAGATGAGCAGGATGCACATCGTCGGCACGAGGCCGGGCAGCGTGATGTAGCGCAGACGCTGGAACCGGCTCGCCCCGTCCACCTGCGCCGCCTCGTACTGCTGCGGATCGATGGTCGTCAGCGCGGCGAGGTACAGGATCGTTCCCCAGCCCGTCTCCTTCCAGATCTCCGAGATGACGAGCACCGGCAGGAAGTTATGCGCGTCCTGCATGAAGGAGATGCGCTCCGCGCCGGGGTCGAAGAACTGCCGGATGTTGTTCACGAGGCCGGTCGCGTCCACGGTTAGGAACAGGTAGAACAGTCCGGCCACCGTGACCCAGGACACGAAATGCGGGATGTACGAGGTCGTCTGCACGATCTTTTTGAACCGCTCGCCCCGCAGCTCGTTCAGCAGCAGCGCCAGAATGAGCGGAGCCGGGAACGTCGCGACCATCATCGTGACGCTGTACAGCAGCGTGCGCCCGATCAGGGTGTAGAACTTGTGGTCGTGCAGAAACTTGGCGAAATTGTCGAAGCCGACGAATTTGCTGCCGAAGCCGAACCAGCCTTTGTTGAAGTCGTAGTCCAGGAACGCGATGTAGTTGGAGAACATCGGCAGGTACGCGAAAACGAAGGTCAGCGCGAGCGCGGGCAGCAGGAACAGGTAGAGCACCTTGACGTTTTGCGTTTTCAAGCGTTTGCCTCGCTTGGGCGAAGCGGTCCGTTTGGCGGTTAAGACTGACACGGGATCATCCTCCTGTATTCCGATTGCGGGTCATGCGGCGGACATCAGGCGTTGGCGGACGGCGATCCGTCCGTGCGGCCGAACCCGCAGGATTGCCGGATCGCGAGCTCGGTCGGCAGGACGATCGACTGGCCTTCCCGCGGGGAATGGAACAGGCACTGGGTCGCGATGGCGCCGAGCTCGTAGCGGGAGTGGCCGACCGACGTCAGCGCGGGGCGGACGTACGAGGCCTGGTGAATATTGTCGAAGCCGACGACCGCCACGTCGTCCGGAATCGACAGATTCGCTTCCTGCAGGGCGCGCACGGCGCCGATCGCCATCTCGTCGTTCGCGGCGAACACGGCGTCCGGCAGCCGGTTCGCGGCCAGCATCAGCTTCATCGACTGATAGCCGGTCGTCTCGGTGTAGCGGCCTTGCGCCTTGATCGTCCGCGCATACGGCAGGCCGTGCTCGTCCATGGCCCGCCGGTAGCCGGCGAAGCGCTTGGCGTTGTCGTAGGCGACGACCGGCCCGCTCAGAAAATCGATCTTTCTCCGCCCCAGCTTGATCAGATGGGACACGGCCTCGTACGCGCCCTGCTCGTCGTCGATCCGCACGCTGTGGACGTAGTCGGCGTTCAATTCCCGGTCGAGCACGACGATCGGCAGCGACTTGCCGGCGATTGTAAGGATCAGGCTGTCGCGGATATCGAAGCCCATGATGATCGCGCCGTCGACGAACTTCTCCCGGAGCACCCGGTGCGCCGAGCTGTTCTCCCCGCCGTAGGTGCTGGAGACGATCAGCTTGTAATCGTACGAGGCGACGACCTCCTGGATGCCTTCGATCAGCTGGCTATAGAACGGGCCGCCGAGGGCGTTCAGGAAGAGGCCGATCGTCTCGCTCTTGCGCTTCTTCAGGTTGCGCGCGGCGCCGCTCGGGCGATAGTTCAGCTCCTCGGCGGCCCGGGCGACCCTGCGTTTCGTTTCGTCGCTGATTTTGGGCGAACCGTTCAGCGCGTAAGACACGGTCGAAATCGCGACCCCCGCGAGTTTCGCGACGTCTTTGATCGTAGCTGCCATCTGTCGTGTACCTCTCCGTCTGGTTGTGCCGTGGACATGCTTGGGTGCTGGTCGAACAAGCCCCGCCGCCGGGTTCGGCTCCTATTGGCGCTCCCGCAGGCAGGCTTGCAGGAACGCGACGGATCGGGCGGTATCTTCCGCTAGCGTCCGTTTGGCGCGTGTCTCTTCCTCGTGCAGCAGCTCGAACGTCAGCCAGCCGTCGTAGCCGATCTCGGACGCGGCGTTTAGCAGCGCCTTCATGTCGATATCGCCCTCCGTCAATTCTTCGCTCGGGACGCGGCCGAACTGGTTGCGCAGGTGAAACGCCCGAATCCGCTCGGGATGCCGATGCAGCAGCCCGATCGGATCCATGCCCGCCACGTGCGCCCAGCCGGTGTCAACGCAGAGGCCGACGGCGTCGTCGGCATACCGGATCACGGAGCGCAAATCGCCTTCCGCGTTGTGCCCGTCGGCCGCATGGTTATGCATGCTGACCGTCAGCCCCAGGCCGCCAGCCGCCGTCGCGATGCGCGACAGATTGTCGCCCTGACGCTCGAACTCGTCCTCCGTCTTGGGCTGCGGCGCGTCCCAGCCGCCCTTCGGATCGGCGTTGATCACCAGGTCCGTGCCGCCGGCTTCGGCCATCCTTATCGCCGCCGGCAGCACGGTCGCTTGAACGTTCAAGCGCTCGAACGGCTCGTGCAGCGGCAGACCGATATAAGCGCCGGATATCGCGAGTCCGTGCCGCCCGGCGAGCGCGAGCACGTCCGGGGTCGGGTCGGCCTCGACCGCCTGCAGGCCGGCCTGCGCGCAGGCGCGGAAGATCTCGTCCAGCGCCGGCTCGCGGCCGGCCTTCCAATACTCGGCCTGCCAGCCGTACAGTCCGGTCGAGAAGCCTTTGCCGCTACGCATGCACGTTCCTCCCCAGCCGGACCGGCCGGCCGCTCTCGGCGCTCTCGTAAATCGCGAGCAGCTGCAGGAAGTTGAACACCGCCTGCTCGTTCACGATCGCCGATGACGCGAGCCCCTTCACCTTCCGGCGGAACAAATGCACGGGATGGTCCATGTAGCCGATCGGCCCTTCGTACGGCACCTCGCGTTCCTTCGACTCGACCTCGCCGCCCCGGTCGGTCTTGAGGAGGACGCGGTCCGTTTCGAAATACGGCGACCATTTCACCGCGCCCTTCGTGCCCTCGATCTCGACGAAGGCATACGGTTCGCCGTGCGTGCACGACGCGCGCTCGTACTGGACCCACACCGACGTGCCGTCCTCCCGCACGAATTTCAGCATGGCGCCGACATGGCCCTCGATGTCGTACACCGTGTCCGTCGGGTCGATGTCCGTCTCCGGCTTGCTCGTCCACGCGGCGGCCACCTCGATGCGCTGCGGCTGCAGCAGGTCGTTCAACACCGCCATATCGTAAGGGCCCCAGTCCATCACGATGCCCCCGGCGCTTTTGGCGCGGTCCAGGAACCAGCGGCTCTCCGGCTGGTATTCGACGCCCGGCCGGCCGCGCTGGCCGCGGAAGACGAACGATATTTTGTACACGTCGCCCAGCGTGCCGTCGTTCAGCAGCTGCTTCGCTTCTTCGGTCTTCGGCACGTCGAGGAACCGGACGCTGCAGCAGCCGAGCAGCCGGTGATGCGCCTGCGCCGCCGCGAGCAGCGCCTCGGCTTCGACGCGGTTCATGACGAGCGGCTTCTCGCAGAGGACGTGCCGGCCGGACGCCAGCGCCATGTTGGACAGGGCGAAATGCGTGAACGGCGGCGTCCCGACGATGACGATGTCGTCCTCGCGCGGCGGCTCCGTCAGCATGGCCTCGGCATCCGCGAAGGCCTCCGCTTCCGGGAATCGCTCCAAGAACCCGGCCAGCGCCGCGGGGTTAGGATCGGCCACCTTGATCTCGACGGTCTCCTCGCCGTCCAGCTTATAGATCGCTTCCGCGTGGGTGCGGTTAATGACGCCCGCCCCGATTAAATAAAACCGCATTGTCGTCACCTCGTTATGGGATGGGATAGAACTCGAACGGATGGAATTCGAAATCCATAAAAATCCGAGCGTTGAAGGAACCCGACTGATAGAACTCGAATTACCGATAGAACAAGAATGCTGACAGGACCTGAATTGCTGATAGAATCCGAGTGCGATCAATTGAACCCGAATCCGATTAATGCCGAGTCCGAATGATGCGGCAGAAACCGGCTGCGATCGAATTCGATTGCGATCGACACGAACGCCGGTGACATCGGCAGGCGAGCATTCCGGCTGTGATAAACCGGCGCGCGAATGAATTGTGAAACGATTCGATTACGGCTGATTCGACTGCATTCGACCCCCCGCTTCCTTGCTCCGACTGACATTAAACCGTCCAAGCGTGTCTCTGTAAGCGCTATCGTATAGTGAAATCGCCGGTCCTGACAAACGACGAGTGATCGCGATCGAGCCAGCATATTGTGTGCCCGGGCACGAAAACAGGCGTTTCACCAGCCATTTCACTTATGCGGCCAACTAGGCAAACCTGCGGGAATGCGCGATAATCTTGGGAATGCCTCTTGGCGGTGTTGAATCGTTTCACTCGCCTGCGCTGCGGCGGTTCAGGGGCGTCGGAAGCGTCTTGCGGCGCCGCCGATCGGCGCGGTCGGTCCGTGAATCCGCTTGCGATTCCCCCGCTAGACCTTCGATCGGCCTGCCCGTAACCCGCACATGATCTGCCGTATCCTTTCCGTGACTCCTCGTGACTGCCCGTGTCCTTCACTTCACCTTCTAGCGGCTTTCACGCGACCTCCTTTCGACCTTCCCATGACCTGCACGCGATTTTGAGGCGACCTTCACGCGGCTTTCCCCTTCACCTTCTCGCGGCTTTCACGCGACCTCCTTTCGACCTTCCCATGACCTGCACGCGATTTTGAGGCGACCTTCACGTGGCTTTCCCCTTCACCTTCTCTTGCATCTCGCGGCCTTCCCGCGACATTCCTCTCCACCTTCCCGCGATCTTCTCGCGACCTTCCCGCGACTTTCCTCTCCACCTCCTCTTGGTCATCTCGCGACCTTCCCGCGACTTTCCTCTCCACCTTCTCTTGGTCATCTCGCGACCTTCCCGCGGTGCCCCTTCACCTTCACCGCAACCTTCCCGCGACCACGACAAAAAACCGGAAAGGCCTCACGGCCCTTTCCGGTTTCTGCTGCTGCGCGAATAGCTGCTGCGCGATTTGCTCATGCGCCGTCTACTGCGGCGCGCCGTCTCGTTTGGCTTTCAGCCATTTCGGAGCGCCTTTGTTTTTGCGTTCCTGCTCCAGTTGTTTCTTGGACTTCGCGGGTTTTGCCGCCGGCGCCGCCGGCTTTCTGCCCGTTTCGCGGGCTGCCCCCGCGCCGCCGGGGCCGGCAGTTCTGCCGCCGGATTGCCCGGCTGCTCCGCGCAACGGCTGGCCCGTCGCCCCGGCCGATCCCCTGCGCGCCGCGATTCCGGCGCCGCCGTCGGCGACGCGGGCAGGCGCGCCGTCGGCGCGTCGTTCCGACGGCCGTTCCACTGACGGACGCCCGCCCTCGGCCCCGCGGCGCCCCGCTGCTTCGCGGCGGTCGCCTTCGTCGGCGCGGCCTTTCTCCTCGCCCGGCGTCCATAACTTCCCGCGGTACATCGTTTTCTCCCGCAGGTCGAGTCCAAGCTGCTTGCGGAACTTGTCCATTATGAACAGCTGGTTCCGCGTCACGATGGATACGACCGTGCCGGACTTGCCCATTCGGCCCGTACGGCCGGAACGGTGCACGTAATGGTCGGCATCCAGCGCCGGATCCAGATGGACGACGAGCGGCAGGTCCGCAATGTCGAGCCCCCGCGCCGCCACGTCCGTCGCGAGCAGAATCTGAATCCGTCCGTCGCGAAACCTGGCCAGCGTGGCCGCGCGCCGCTGCTTATCCGCGTCGCCGTACAGCGTTTCCACCGAGAACCCCTCGTACTTGAGTTTCGCCTCGTAGTTGGCGATCTCGTCGGTTTCGTTAATGAACAGCAGCGCCGAAGCCGGCTTCAGCAGCCGAACGAGCCGCCTCGCGGTATCCACCTTGTCGCGTTTGTCGCAGACGAGATAATAGTGGTCGACGCGGCCGCCCGTTTGGCGCTCCACGTCCACCTGCCGCGGCTCGCGCATCCACCGCGCCTCCACGTCGGCCATCGCCTGCGGCCGGGTCGCCGAGAAGAACGCGATCTGCCGGTCCCGCAGCATGCCTTTCAGCAGCGATTCGACTTCGACGGTCGAGCCCAAATTGAAGACCTGATCGGCTTCGTCGATGATGACGAGCCGAATGGCGTGCAGCTTGAGCTTGCCGGCCTTCACCAGCTCGTGGATGCGGCCCGGCGTGCCGACGACGAGCTGCGGATGCTCGCGCAGCTTCTCGACCTGACGCTGCATGGAGGCGCCGCCGATCAGCTGCTGCGCCTTGACGCCGAGCGCTTCGCCGTACGTCTCCGCGACGCGGAAAATTTGCATGGCCAGCTCCTGCGTCGGCGCAAGGACCATGACTTGCACGGTATCGCTGCCCGGATCCGCCTTCTCCAGCGCCGGCAGCATGTAGGCCAGCGTCTTGCCCGAGCCGGTCTGCGACCGGGCGGAAAGATCATGCCCCGCGAGCAGCAGCGGAATCGTCTCCGCCTGCACCGGCGTCGGCGACGCGATATCGTGGCTTCGCAATGCTTCGATCAGCTGCGGCTGCAGCTGTAATGATTCCCAGGACACGGTTTATCAAACTCCTCATATGACTCGTATGCTTATTTGCGGTTCAGCCAGCGGCCCGCGACCCGGTCGGCGAACCGCGGAAACAGGCCGTAGATCCGGATGCCGATCGCGGCCGACCGCGGCAGATCGACTTCCGGCTTTCGTTTCCGGATCACCCGGACGATCGCCGCGGCGACCTGCTCCGGCTTCAGCATGAAGCCTTTCAACCGCTCGAAATACGCTCCCGTCGGATCGGCGGCGTTCAGGAACGGCGTATCGATCGGGCCGGGATTGACAGCCGACACGGCGATGCCGAAGCCGGCCAGTTCCGGCCGGATGGCGTTCGTAAAGCCCAGCACCGCGTGCTTGGTCGCGGCATAGCCGGACGCCTTGGCCGTGCTCAGCTTGCCGGCCATGGACGCGACGTTCACGATATGCCCGCTCCCTTGGGCGCGCATGATGGGAACGGCCGCTTTCGTGCAGCGGACGATGCCCATATAATTCGTGTCCATCATCGCCTCGAATCGTTCGATGGGCGTGTCCTCGAGCGTCTCGAATACGCCGAAGCCCGCATTATTGAGCAGCACGTCGAGACGTCCGTACGCGGCCGCGATCTCGGGAAGGACAGTCCGTACGGCGCCATCGTCGGTCACGTCCATCTCGTAAACGCCGTGCGGCCCTTCGATCGTGCGAGACGTCCGTTCGAGCTTGGCCTTGCTGCGGCCGGTCAAGATCGGCACGGCGCCATGCTTGGCCAGCTGCCTGGCCGTCTCCGCGCCGATGCCGCTCGCCGCGCCGGTTATGACGATGATTTTCCCTTTCAGCACGTAGCATCACCTGTCCTTCAGTTTAGCGCAACCGGTCCGAATAGGCAAAAGGGCCGCGTCTTTCCGGACAAGAAAAAAAGCTCCCACGGGAGCTTGAAATCATGCTACGATGCAAGAAGAACCTGAATATCCAGTTCGCCGATCCCATCCATGATGAGCGGGATCGTCAGTGCTTTGGTCGCGGCGAAGCCGGCGGACTGAGCCGAATGCATGACTTTCGGCGGGGTGATGTCCACCCGCACGCCTTGATTGTACAGCATCGTGCTGGCGTTGCCGCTGATCATGTTGCCGAGCTCGGAGATCGCGCTTTTGCCCATCTCGTCCATCTCGGCGATGGCATAGCCGCCCATCATGGCGGAAACCATCTTGAGCGCTACCTGCTCGCTTAAACCGAACACGATATCGCCGTTCATTTGACCGTTGATGCCGATTTGAATCCATATGTAGTTTTCGACGAATTTGATGTCTTTGATGCCGAGCTGCCCGGTAGAAGGTCTGATTTGAATCACTTGTTCGATCACGATTTTAGCGGACTCCAAGAAGGGATTGATATATTCAGCCTTCATCTTCAGGATAGCGCCCCTTTTCGACGATTTCTTTCAAACTCATTACAAGTATACAGGAATACTTAGGCCAAGTATACTATAGCTTGCAAGATATGAAGAAATTTGTCGAACATTCGACCTAAAGATATGTTAAAGTTCCTGGTCATTCCGTAACGGTGCCATGTCGATGGACATAGGCCGAATGACCAGCCGCCCCCCGCTCAAATAACGTCTCCGCTCGTTATTCAGGTCACGAACGATTCGCAAGCAGAACGCTCCGTACCTCTAGTCCGGCAAGACAAAACTTTACAAGGATCTATCTTACTTATAGCGCAACGCTCTTGTGCGACCGTCATCCATACTTGCTCTTCCCTTTGGGGCGGTTGTATTAAGCGGCTCGCGTTCGCTTACTTAATTTTGAGGAGGTTACCCGTGCCAAACGTTTGGACCCATTTGCTATTCGGGCAGCGATGCCTGCAGGCTCTCGGCGAAGGGGCACTGATTGCCCTTCCGGAGCGCCGGCGCATGTTCAATATGGGCTGTCAAGGTCCCGATTTCCTGTTCTATCATCATTTCCTGCCTTGGCAGAAAGACCGGACGATGGGCGCCCTCGGCGGCGCCATGCACGAGCATCACTGCGGCCCGGTCCTCATGGATCTGCTCGACGCGGCGGACCGTGCGGCCTTAGAATGCGATCCGGGCAAAGACGACGCGCTCGTCTATGCGCTCGGCTTCCTCCTGCATCATTTGCTGGACCGCGTCATGCATCCGTACGTGTTCAGCCGCTCGGGCTTTCGCAAATGGGACCATCAACGCTTCGAAGTCATGATGGACACGCTCATCGTCCGCAAGCTGCTCGGGGCGGAAACCTGGAAGACGGAGGCCTGGCGGGAAATCGACAATCGCGGGGAGCTGCCCCGGGCGATCCTGGACGCCTTCGAACAAATCGCGGCCGTCCACTACCCCGAATCGGCGCCTCGCGTCCGGCGCGAGGACTGGCAGCACGCGATGCGCGACATGATCCGGGCGCAGCGGCTGTTCCACGATCCGAGCGGTATCAAGCGTTTCCTGACGTTCAAGCAAATCGATCCGTTCGTGTACAAGCGCCGGATGCCGGAGCTGGATATCCTGAATGTATCCCGGCGCCCTTGGCTGGATCCGACGGACGGACTGACGCGTTACGACGACGACGTCTGGACCCTCTGGGACCGTGCGATGGACGAGAGCGCGCAAGTCGTGTCGGCCGTACTTCAATGGCTGCGCTGCGACGAACCCGAGGCGCCGCGGATCGACGGCGCGATCGACGAGCAGACGCTGTCCAAACATCGGCTGCGCGAAGCGGCCGCCCAATTGATCGGCAACCGCTCCTACGAGACCGGGCGGGATTGCGACAGCGGCGCCTCCATCCGGTTCGAGGATCCGATCTGGGCATTATGACACCCGGTCGTTGCCGCCCGAACGGCGGTACCGCAGCCGGATCAGCCGCAGCCGATCGTATAGCAGGTCCAGCCCCTTGCCCTTTCCCTGCTCCGCGTCTTCGCCATAAACCCGGTGCAGCACGGGCCGCAGGTACCGGTCGCCCATGGACTGCAGCGCGTCCCACACGAGCTGCTGCTCCGAAGCAGGCATGCTCGCAAGCTCCTTCTCGATGAGCGGCTCCAGATCGTAGCCTTCCAAATCAAGCTTCTCGAGCCGTTCCATCAAATCCCGCCGCGGCAGCTCGATCTCCGCCTGCAGCTCCTCGATCGATTTGCCTTCCGCGATCGCGCGAAGCAGGTCGCGCTTCTCCTGCTGGCGGTCAAGCTGCGTCTTGTACTTGTTCTCCTTCTGCTTGAACACCCACTTCGTGTACACCTTCGGGTCGAGCCTGTCCGCTACCCAATCGAGCGGAAACGACGTCTCCCGTCCGAACGCGCCCGTAACGGCCAGCACCTCCGCGCCGTATGCGGCTTGCTTGGCCTCGCCCCATCCCGGGATTTGCATCAATTCTTCCGGCTGCAGCGGCACATAGGCGCTGAGCATCCACAGCATCCGGTTCGTCGCCACGAGATAAGCCGATTTCTTGATCGACGCCGCCTTGGCGCGCCGCCAGTCGCGCAGCGCGTTGAACAGCTCCGCGTTCCCGTTCATCTCCCCGTAGCATTGAATCATGGCATACTGCGCGGCGCCCGCGTCCGCGCTTCTGCGCTCCTCGAGCATGCCGTCGATCAGCGGCGCGAAGCCTTCGCCCATCCGGACCGCGACGCCATGCCGAAACGCGGTCATCATCTCTTCCCACGACCCGCCTTCGTACCACGCCGATTGGCCGCCGTCCAGCGGTCCGTCCGCATCCGTCCAAATGACCGACCAGACGCCGTTCTGTTCGCAGATCGACAGCTGCGCTTCGCGCGCGGCCCCGTCCTCTCCGCCCGATTTCTCAAACGTGTTCAAAAATACGACCTGCATGCAGGCCACCTCCGTCTCTTAGTGTCATCAAATCCGCTCCGCCCGCGCGCCGCTAGGCCGCATGAACGCAAAAAAGCACCGCTTAACGCCATACTTAATGGCGAAAAGAGGTGCTTCCTCATGTGCAACGATTCGATTGCACTCATCATAGCACAAGCGTCGCGGCGTTGGCAATAGCAAAATCGAACAATTGTTCCCCTCCGCCGTATTGCCCGGCCGCGAACGGGATGCTATGATAAACCCATCAAAGGAGGAACGCCCGATGCAGCTGCCTGATTACGATTTTATGTCGGATTCGACCGAACAAACGTCGACCCGCTTCGTGACGTTCATCACGCCGAGCCTGAAACGCTTCGATCTCGCCATCTTGACGACGAATCGCTTCTATGGCAAAAAGCTGATTACCGACCTGCAGTCCGGACGCACCGCGATCGTGGGACAGGACGATCTGGACGAGGAAGGGTACTTGGAATACGCGTACAAGCTGACCGAAGAAGAAGCGGCAGAGCTTCGCCAGTTTCTCGAGCTTGTGGTGGGAACGGTGAATTTTACCGACTGATCGGGGTACACTGAAACGGTACCACCCCAATCCGTTTCAGGAGGTAGCCGACGTGTTCGAAGAAGAAAATCGCCAAGCTTATACGGATTTCAAGACGGTCGAGTCCCAGCGCAACGATCTCGTCGCGGAGGAATTTCCCGAAGGCCCTTACGGGTCCGGCATTCAATCGGCTTCGCTCGGCAAGAGCACGCCGTGGCGGATAGACATGCGCTCCCCGAACCGGTTCGACTACGAGAACCGCGACCTGCATGAAGGCATCGACCGCGACTATCCCGGAGAAGACAGCTATCCGGACGCGCTCGACGAGCCTTGAAGTCCCGCAGCCGACTCTAAACCGTCACTACGAACATAAACATAACCGCGTTGCGCATAGCCCGCAGACAAGAAGCGCTTTACACGATGCTTCCGGCCTGCGGGCCTTTTCTATTGCCGGACGGAAATCCGGCGATCCGCCGCAGCTCGGATGTGTCATAATTTGGAGCCGGGCTGTCGCGAACGCGTAGAAATCGAACAATACCGCCTTTTCGAGGAGCGGATCATGAACAAAGACGCCCTGCGATTAGTATTGGTCATCGTCTGTCTCCTCCTTCCGGTTATGGCCTTGCTCTACGGCATCTGGGACTTCCGCCGACCGAAGACCGGACCCGTCGGGGATGGAGAACTCCATCTCTCTTTCTTTCAGCTGCTTCCGCTGTTCTCGACGTTTCTGATCGGGCTTTTGAATCTGCCTCAAGCCGTTTCCCGATATAGAGAGCACAGAGCCCGTAAACGCCGATGATACGCCGCAACGCGGGCAGCTGCATAAAACGATTGACGACCATAACTGGAAAAGATTAGAATACGGGTTCAGGAACGGGAGGTACCTCGGCAGATGCCTGCCTCTTCCGCGCCCGAAAGGAGGACTAACGTCATGAACGCTGCGACCGGAATATCGGGCTTCTCGCTCTTATCCGCGATCCCCGTGTTTTTGATCATCGTGTACGGATTAATGGCGCTGCTCGGGCTCTATGCGCTGTACCTCGTCATCAAGCTCCTGATCCGCGCGATCGAAGCGCTCGACATTCATTTGGACGAGAAGCGTAACCGAAGGCTGTAGCGGCTTTTGCGAGGAGGTGACGAAGATGCCGAACGGATCGGACGAAGAGATTTGGCGTGAATTGCGAAGGATCAACGACAGGCTGGACCGGCTCGAAGCGTCGCGCGGTTCTTCCTGGATGAAGAAGCTCGCCGCGGCGCTGCTCGGCTTCCTGGTGGTCGGCCCGCTCGCCGTCGGACTGCTCGCCTTCGCGCTGCATTGACCACGGAGGCGCGCATGCGGAAATTCCGACTGGTCTTCGACCGCCGCCGGCATCGTGCTGGCGGTCGGTCAAATCGCGTTATCCTGCTTCCCCCGCTCCCCCGGAGCGGCCGGTATCAAGGTAAAGTCCCCATCAAAGAAGGACGTCCCGCGGGACGTCCTTTTTTGTCGGTTTCCGATACGCCTTCCCGCTAGCCGATCAGCTTCAGCAGCGAGGTCAGCCGGTATTGCTCGAACATCGGATGCGCCGGGTCCTGCGGTCCGCTCCAGGCGCAGGTCTCGAGCTCGCATTCGATCGGCACTTCGACGTTGATCCGCGCCAGCGTGCGCGAAAGATGCAGCATCTCGAGGTCGGCTTCGATCTTCGCCTTGACGCTCTTGGACAAGGCGTCCAAATTGCTCAGGATGCCGTCGATCGACTCGTATTCCTGCAGCAGCTTGAGCGCGGTTTTCTCGCCGATGCCCTTGACGCCGGGATAGTTATCGCTCGTGTCGCCGGTCAGCCCCTTCATCTCGATGATCTGGAACGGCCGAACGCCCTTGTCCGTCTGCAGGAAATCGAGATCGTACACCGCGTAATTGCCGCGCCCCTTCTTCATGATGACGACGTGAATCCGCTCCGAGATGAGCTGCAGCATGTCCTGGTCGCCCGTCAGCACGTATACGTGACCGAGCTCGCTCAACCTGTTCGACAATGTGCCGATGCAGTCGTCCGCTTCGTACCCTTCCAGCCCGACGTTCGGGATGCCGAGCGCGGCCACGATGTCTTTCACCAAGGAAAATTGCGGAATGAGATCGCCCGGCGCCTCCGGCCGGTTCGCCTTGTAGCCGGCGTACATGTCCGTGCGGAACGTCTTGCTGCCCATGTCCCAGCAGCAGAGCACGTGCGTCGGCCCGAAACGGTTGACGGCGTCGAACAAATACTGCAGGAATCCGTAAACGGCGTTCGTCGGAGTGCCGTCGGCCATGCGGCGGGCATCGTACGACTGGGCGAAATACGCCCGGAACAGCAGCGCCATCCCGTCGACGATCAGAATCTTGTTTTCGTTCATCGGTTCGTCCTTCCTGTTCTATCAAAAGTTACTCTTATCATAGAATAGGATGGCCCCCGGCCGCAACGCCGATCGCCGGTTGGATGCAATTTACAAGGAATCGCCGCCGTCGGTAAGCCGGTGCGCGATTTGGGCGAAGTAGCGCGCCGAGTCCGGCCGGTCCATCCGCGCTTCCCAGGACGCCGCCCATTCCGACAGGCTCGCAAGCAGCTCTTCGATATCCGTGCGGAAGTCGAGGAACCACTGGTCGTAAATGCCCTGCATGAACGGTTCCGTACCGACGGTCCGCAGCAGCGCCCTTAACGCCGCGTATTTCGACTCGCCGTCCGTGATGAACGGAATCCGTCTGAGCTCCGCGCCGTAGATCTGCAGGTCGCATTCGATCTTCGCGTTCAGCCGGATATGGGTCCGGCTGGTGACCAGCACCGATTCGCCGCCCGGGAGCTCAAGCAGCTTCTTCAGGTAGCCGAGGTACACGCGCAGATTGCTGAGCGCCGTCAGCCGGCTGAGCTCGGGGAACAGGGCGTCGCACAGCTCTTCCCGGGTGCAGGACGGATGCATGGCCAAATACGCCATAATCGTCTTGGCATACCGCTTGTCCCAGCCGTCCAGGATCGGCACCCCGTTCAGCCGCACTTCGAACGGATGGAACAGCGCGACGTGCAGGACCGGTTCGAGCGCCTTCGCCGACTCGCGCGGGCGCATGTCCGGCGCGAGGTTTTGCATCACCGCGTGGATAATGGACGGAATATGGCTGGCCATCGTCGCCCGGGACGACTGCCGCACGTAATTCGACGCCTTCAGCACGAAGTCCCGGATCCATTGAGCCGTCAGTTCCGGCTGGTCGATAAACACGGCGTTGCTCGCGTTCGGCATGATCAGGAACGACCCTCTCGCGAAGTAACCGGCCGTGATCGACTGGAGCTGAGGCAAATAGAGCTTGTCCTGCTCTCCCGCGAGCAGCAGCGCCGGACAGGCGATTTTCCGCCGTTCGTGAATCGGGCGGTCCAGCATTTGCAGCTTGAACAGCTGAAGATAGAGCCGCTCGTCGATCCGGTCGTACGCGCGATAGATGGCTTCGAGCATCTCGTCCCCTTCCGGGAGCAGGGTCAGGAACGGTATGAATTCGCGCCGGGCGACGGTCGGCAGGCCTTGCTCCGCGATATGGCCGAGGTAGGCGTTAATGATCCGCTCTCCTTCGACGGCGGGATAGAACACCGCGAGCGAAATCAGCACGAGCGTCTTCACCGCCTCCGGATAACGGTCCGCGAAAGCGACCGCGAGCGAGCCGCCGAACGCGTGTCCCGCGATATGCAGCTCGCGAATGTCCAGGCGCGCAAGAAGGCCGCGGAGCTCGCCGCAAAGCCGGTCCCAGGTCGCGTATTCCGCTTCTCCGGCATGCACGTCGATGAACAGCACGTGGAAGCATTCGTTCAGCCGCTCCGCCATCCCGCCCCACAAGGAGCTGTTGAAGCCATTCCCGTGCAGCAGCATGATCGTTTCCGCTTCCGGTCTGCTCGCCGGCGAATGCCGGTACGCGAGCACCGGTCCCGGTTCTTTGACATCGGACAAAGCGAACACCTCCAATCGGCCGTCTGCGGCCAATTCGGTTAAAATGCGCTATTCACGGCCTCTCCGGCCATGTAACGGTTATGTAACGGTAGCTTTATTATAATTTGTGCAAGCGAGAAAGCAATTGCGGCCGCCTTCCAATGTTTGGGGCCGCGCAAGGCCCGCGGCTTCGAATTCTACCCGATTGTTCCCGAAGGAGACATGCGCGATGGCCAAGTCAAGACGGCATTGGTACGGGCAGTGGCTGAACGATCAATTGGATCTCTATTCGATCGCGGAGTCACTTGGCGACGCAGCCTGGCAGGAGGAAATCATGAACGCGCTGACACGCAAAGAAGCGGCCGTCGACCAATACATCCGGTCCGCAACCGATCCCGAATTCAAAGCGCTGCTGCTAACCATCTCCGAGAAGATCACGGAAGCGCAAACGCTCGTCGATCAAGAGCGGAGCAAAGCGGCCGATGCCAAGCATCGTCCTTAAGAGCCACGAACGGCCCTGCCATCCCGGATGGCGGGGTCTTTTTTGTTGGCGGCGATGCACGGGCCGCCATAGCCTATACGCAGGAAGACGGCGACGGGTTCCGTAAAAGGAGAACTCAGGCGCAGTATACGATGCCCGTTCGCACCCGTCAACCCGCAAAAATCCCAGCAAATCAGGCATTAATTCGCCGGAGCGGCACATTTCCTTCGCCGATATGGCGATAGGTCGGGGACGCGGATTATCGTCTTATTTTTTAACGGCCGGGAGGAAATGTGCCGGGGCACGGTGAAATCATGTTCTGCGGCTATGCTTTCGAAGTCGTTTTGCTCTACCTTGCCACTTCCGTGGCTGCGTCTGCTACCGCAAAACTTAAGTCCATGCTTTCGAAGTAGTTTTACTTTAACTTGCGTGTATTACCGCAAAACTTAAGTCCATGCTTTCGAAGTCGTTTTGCTCTACCTTGCCACTTCCGTGGCTGCGTCTGCTACCGCAAAACTTAAGTCCATGCTTTCGAAGTAGTTTTGCTTTAACTTGCGTGTATTACCGCAAAACTTAAGTCCATGCTTTCGAAGTAGTTTTGCTCTACCTTGCCACTTCCGTGGCTGCGTCTATTACCGCAAAACTTAAGTCCATGCTTTCGAAGTAGTTTTGCTCTACCTTGCCACTTCCGTGGCTGCGTCTACTACCGCAAAACTTTTAGGAGGTTCACAACATGCGAATCGCACTTATCGGAGCCGGCGCCATGGGGACCGTTCATGCCGAGGCCCACGCGCGCAATCCGCGCGCGGAGCTGGTCGGCATCGTCGACGCGCGTCCGGACGCCGCCGCCGCATTGGCCGAGCGGCTGGGCACGCGCGCGTATGCCGCGCTGGACGAGCTGCTGGCCGACGCCGAACCGGACGTCATCGATATTTGTTTGCCGACGCCCCTGCATAAGGAATACGTGCTTCGAGCCGCCGGCCTCGGCAAGCACGTCATTTGCGAGAAGCCCATCGCCGGCAATCTCGCGGATGCGCGGGCGATGATCGGCGCCTGCAAGTCGGCCGGGGTTCACCTGTACATCGGCCACGTCGTCCGCTTCTTCCCGGAGTACGCCCAAGCGCGGGAGCTGGTCCGCGCCGGCGAGATCGGCGACGTCGGCACGGTCCGGGCCGAGCGCGTCAGCTCCGCCCCGAGCGGCTATAACGGCTGGTACGCCGATTTTGCCCAATCCGGCGGCGTGCTGCTGGATCTGCTGCTGCACGACTTCGACTGGCTGCGCTGGACGTTCGGCGACGTCGAACGCGTCTACGCGCGCGGGCTGCACGCCTCCGGCGACGCGTCCGGACCGGATCACGCCTTCGCCACGCTGCGCTTCCGCAGCGGCGCCATCGGCTACGCCAACGGCTCGTGGGCGTTTCCCGAAGGCTTCGCGACCCGACTCGAGGTCGCGGGCAACGGCGGCATCCTCTCCGTCAACTCGGAGGACGCCGTCACGAACCGCACCCGGCTGGCCTCGCGGAGCGCCGACCACCCGGCCGTGCAAGTTCCGCGTAGCGCGCTGGCCGCAAGTCCGTACGACGAAGAGCTCGCGCATTTCCTTCGCTGCATCGAGGACGGCATCGCGCCCGTCGTGACCGCCGAGGACGCCTACGAAGCGCTGCGGATCAGCTTGGCCTGCCTGCATTCGGCCGCAACCGGCACCGCCGTCGAGCTGGACGGCTTCGGAAAGGAGGAGGCGTAAATGAAAGTCGGAATATTGGGCGTCGCCCACATGCACGTCTACGCCTACGTCAACGGTCTGCGCCGGCTGGGCGTGGAGATCGCCGGCGTCGCGGAGCCCGAAGAAGCCCGCGGCCGCCAAGCGGCTCATGATTTCGGGACGGGCTGGGAGCGGGACTACGAGAAGCTGCTCGCCTCGGATATCGACGCCGTCGTCGTCTGCTCCGAGAACGCCCTCCACCGCGAGATGGCGGTCGCCGCGGCGGAAGCCGGCAAGCACGTGCTGTGCGAGAAGCCGCTCGCCGATTCCCTGGAAGGCGCGGAAGCCATCGTCGCCGCGGCTCGCAAGCACGGCGTACACTTAATGACCGCGTTCCCCTGCCGGTTCCACCCGGCGGCCGCGGCGATGAAACGCGAGGTCGAAAGCGGCGCGCTCGGCCGCATCCGCGCGCTGCAAGGCACGAACCGCGGCACGATGCCGGGCGGCTGGTTCGTCGACAAGGCCAAATCCGGCGGCGGCGCCGTCATCGACCACACCGTCCACGTCGTCGACTTGATGCGCTGGATCATGCCCGGCGCGGAGATCGTCGAAGTGTACGCCGAAATCGCCACCCGCTTCCACGCGATCGAAGCCGACGACTGCGGCGCGCTCTCGTTCGCGTTCGACAACGGCGTCATCGCTTCGCTCGATCCGTCCTGGTCGCGCACGAAATCGTTTCCGACCTGGGGCGACGTTACGCTCGAGATCGTCGGCAGCGCCGGCGTATCCAAGGTCGATCTGTTCAAGCAAAACATCGTCGTCCATAAGGACGCGACAATGAAGACGTCCTGGTCGAACTGGGGCTCGGACATGGACGCCGGCCTCGTCGCCTCCTTCGTCGACAGCGTCCGAACCGGCAGCCCGGTCGCCGTCACGGGCGAGGACGGCCTCGAGGCGGTGCGCGCCGCGCTCGCCGCGTACGAATCCGCGGCGCGGCGCCAGCCGGTGAAGATCGCGCGCTAAGCGCGGTCCTTCACCCGCGCCGCACCAGCGCCCCATCCTCGCTGCACTCGCGCTGCCCCTTCTCGGCGTGAACGCGGCACCATCGTGGCGTTCACGCCGCCTGCTTGCAGACTCGCTATCCTAGCCGCGGAGTTTTCCGCGGCTTTTCGGCGTACGGCCGATGCCTGCGCAGCGGTAGGCCCGCTGCAGGCCGATGCGCCGGTGTCCGCCTGCCTCGTGCGGCTTCGGTCCCATGGGCGCGGCAATCGCGATGGTGTACACTACCAATCAGAGGCGGCAGGCAAGGGACATGGACCGCCTCGACAATTATATGGATTGGAGTGACGTTCTTGACGATTCCCAACGCGAACCTCGATGTGTCGTCGCCCGCATTCAAACGGCACGCCCACGAGCTCTATGACCGGCTTCGCGCCCAGGACCCGCTGCACGAGCTGACCATGACCGACGGCCAACGCGCCTGGCTGACCACGCGGTACGACGATGCCATTCTGGCGCTCAAGGACAACGAACGCATCACGAAAAACCTGCAGTCCCTGTCCCCGGAAGACTACGCCTCGGTCATCCCCGAGAAGGAAATGGCGCTGATCAGCAAGCAGATGCTTTCCTCCGATCCGCCGGACCATACCCGGCTCCGCGCCATCGTGTCGAAAGCCTTCACGCCGCAGATGATCGACCGGATGGAAAGCGACATCCAGCGCATCGCCGAGGACCTGATCGACCGCATCGAGCAGACGGGCAAGCTGGAGGCGATCGAAGACTTCGCGTTCCCGCTGCCCATTACCGTCATCAGCCGCATGCTGGGCATCCCCGACGACGACTACGTTCTGTTCAAGCGCTGGTCGAGCGATTTCATCGAGGCGGCCAACAACCGCGAGAAGCTGAAGACGGCCTTTCCGTCCTTGCAAGCGTTCCGCCTCTACCTCGAGGAGCTCATCGACGCCCGAAGGAAAACGCCGGGAGACGATCTCATCAGCCTGCTCATTCAGGCGCACGACGACCAGGACCGGCTGTCGGGAGACGAGCTCGTCTCCACGATCTGGCTGCTCATCGTCGCCGGACACGAGACGACGGTCAACCTGATCGGCAACGGCCTGCTCGCGCTGCTCGAAAACCCGGACCAGCTGCGTCTCTGGCGCCAGGATCCGTCGCTGACCGCGACCGCCGTCGAAGAGCTGCTGCGCTACTATAGCCCGGTCGAAATCGCTACGTCCCGCTGGGCCAGCCGCGATTTCGAATGGCATGGCAAGGACGTGCGCAAAGGCGATCTCATCCTGGTCGGCCTCGGCGCGGCCAACCGCGATCCCGCCCAATTCGACGACCCGGGCCGCCTCGACTTGAGCCGCAAGAAAAACAAACATATCGCCTTCGGCAACGGCATCCATTTCTGCCTCGGCGCGCCGCTCGCCCGCATCGAAGGGCGGATCGCGCTGACGGCGCTGCTCCGGCGGCTGCCCAACCTGCGGATCAGCCCGTCGTTCACCGGCCTGGAATGGCGGCCGGGCATCTTGATGCGCGGACTGCGGGAGCTTCCGATCGAGCTTCGCTAGCTAGGCGCATCCAATGACAAAAGGTCGACCGGGAACCATTCCGATCGACCTTTTATGTATCCGCACGGCTTCTATTCGCCGCGAATGAACGCCCCGATGCGCGCCGCCGCTTCGCGCAGGCGGGCTTCGCTTTCCACGAGCGCGATCCGCACGTACCCTTCTCCTTCGGCGCCGAACGCATCGCCCGGTATGACCGCGACGCCTGCCCGTTCGAGCATTTCCCGGGCAATTCGACGCGAATTCCACGGTTCCGCGAGCTCCCAAGCCATTTCGGGCAGTTTGGCCCATAGGAACATGGTCGCTTTCGGCCTGCCGATGTCCCAGCCCTGTTCCCCGAGCGCCTCGACGAGCACGTCCCTGCGCCGCTCGTACAACGGCCCGACCTTCGGACCGGTCCCGAGCCGATCCTCCCGGAGCGCCGCGATGCCCGCTTCCTGCACGGGCAGGAACACGCCGTAGTCGATGTTCGCCTTCAGCTCGCGCATCGCCGCGACGGCTTCGCGGTTGCCGGCGAGGAAGCCGATCCGCGCGCCCGCCAGATTGAAGCTCTTCGACAAGGAATGGAACTCCACCGCGGTATCGACGGCACCGGCGACTTGCAAAATGCTCGGCGGACGATAGCCGTCGAACGCCATTTCGGAATAGGCCAAGTCGTGCACGATCAGCACGCTATGCCGCTTGGCCGCCGCGACGGCCCGCTCGAAGAACGCGAGGTCCGCGACGGCCGAGAGCGGATTGCTCGGATAGTTCAGCAGCATGAACTTCGTCCGCTGCCATACCTCGTCCGGAATCGCGTCGAAATCCGGCAAATAGCCGTTTGCCGCCCGCAGCGGCATCAGATGCGGCTCCACGCCGGCAAGCGCCAGCCCAGCGGCGTAAACGGGGTAGCCCGGATCCGGCAGAAGCGCCACGTCGCCGGGATCGCACAGCGCCAGCGCCAGATGGCCGAGGCCGTCCTGCGACCCCATGAGCGACACCAGCTCGCGCTCCGGATCGAGCCGGACGCCGAACCGGAAGGCCAGCCATTCGGCCGCCTCCCCGAGGAACGCCGGCGTCCCCTTCGAGCCGGGATAGCCGTAGGCGTCTTCCCGGAGCGCGGCGCGGCTCAGCGACTCCCGCACGGCCGCCGAAGGCGGCAGATCCGGGCTGCCGATGCTGAGGTCGATGACGTCCAGCCCGTTCGCCGCCGCGCGGCGCTTCCGCTCCGCCACCTCCGCGAAGATCGACGAGCCGAGACGCGACAGCCGCCCGGCCCGCCATGATTTCATCGTCACGCGAATTCTCCTCCCCGTAGCCGCCGACTAACCCCAGGTCCGCTCGTAATCGTCTTCCTTGAAGCCGACGGTGACCGTGCTTCCGTCCGTGACGACGGGGCGCTTGATCAGCCGGCCGTTGGACGCGAGCAGCGCAATCTTCTCCCGCTCCGACAGTCCCGGCAGCACGTCCTTCAAGCCCATTTCCTTATAAGTCTCGCCGGACGTGTTGAAAAACTTCTTGGCTTCCAGACCGCTCTTGCGCACGAGCTCCGCCAGCACGTCCTCGGACGGCGCCGTCTCGAACAGGTTGTGATGCTCCAGTTCGTAGTCCTTGCCCTTCAGCCATTTGATCGCGCTGCGGCTCGTGCCGCATTTGGGATATTCGTAGATCGTCAATTTCTTCATCTTCTGTCCAAGTCTCCATTCGTCGAAGTAAAACCGCTGCCCGGCATCGGCCGCAAGCTCGCGAACCGACGCGGCAGCGTCGGTCATCCTTCCTCGCGCACTACGGTAGCGCGGACGATCTGCCGAACAGCCCCGACAATCTTGCGCCAAGCCGGCGCGCCGGCCCGTTACAGCCGCTCCAGCGCCGCCTCGAGCCGCCGCAAATCGTCGGGCAGCGACGCCTCGAACGACATTCGCTCCCGCGTGATGGGATGCGTGAACGCCAGCATCGCGGCATGCAGCGCCTGCCGTTCGATCGCGGATTCCAGCACGGCCGCGGACGAGGGCGCTTCCGCGGACGCGGCGCGAGCCGCCGCCGGGACCGCCGAATCGCCGGCTTCCCTCGCCGAATCCGCCTCGCCCTCCGCCTCGTCTGCCGCCCGTCCCGCATAGCCGTACAGCTTGTCCCCGATCAGGGGACAGCCAATATGCTTCATATGGACGCGGATCTGATGCGTGCGCCCCGTCTCCAGCTTCAGGTTCACCTTCGCCGCGGCGCCGCCGCCGAAGACGGCTTCCGTCTCGTAACGGGTCACGGACGGATACCCGTCCGGCCGCACGACCCGCAGATGCGGATCGGCCTCGTCGCGGTCGATCGGCTCGTCGATCGCGGCCGCCGCCTCGGCGGGCCGGCCGTACACGTACGCCCGGTACCGCTTGTCCACCTCGCCGCGCTGCAGCTGCTCCGAGAGCTGCTGGTGGACGTAAGCGGTCTTCGCGATCGCGACGAGGCCCGACGTATCCTCGTCGAGCCGGTGGATCGGCCGGAAGCGCACCCGTTCGCCGCGCTCCCGCCAGTGGTGGACGACGCCGTTGGCCAGCGTGCCCGTGTAGTGGCCGTGCGTCGGATGAACGATGACGCCCGGCGGCTTGTTCACGACGAACAGGTCGTCGTCCTCGTACACGATGTCCAGTGCCATCGGCTCCGGCAGGATGTCGTCCGATTCCTCCCGCTCCATCCGCAGCTCGAGGAGATCGCCCGCGGCCACGCGGTCGTTCGTATAGACGCGCACGCCGTTCACCGTAATGCCGTGCTCCGTCAGCTTCAGCCGCGACAGCAGCTTGCGGGAGACGCCGAGCCGGCGGTCCAGCACGGCGCGGACCGTCTTGCCGGCGTCCTCCTCCGCCACGCTTACCGCTAGCGGCGCGTAATACATCGCGTCAAGGCTCATGAATCGCGCTTGCGGAAGACTTCCGCGCTCCTGACGTATTCGGTGTCGGTCACGCCCAGCATCGCGTTGGCCGCCCGCGCCGCCGCGAAGAAATAATCCGACAGCCGGTTCAAATACACCATGACGGGCGCGGGCACTTCGACCTCGGCGCTCAGTGTCACGGCGCGCCGCTCGGCCCGGCGGCACGCCGTCCGGCAGACGTGCAGCTGCGCCGCCACATCGCTTCCGCCCGGCAAGATAAACCGCGTGATCGCCGGCGCGGCCGCGTCGTGCGCGTCGATCCAGCCCTCCAGCCGCGCGGCCGCGTCCGCCGTCAGCTTGAGCTCCCGGCCGGCCGGATCGCGGAACGCGAGGTCCGACCCGCAGTCGAACAGCTCCTGCTGAATCTCGAGCAATTCGGCCGAGAGCGCCCCCAGCCCTTCGCGCGCGGCGGCCATCGCCGCCGCCAGGCCCACGAAGCTGTTCAGCTCGTCGATCGTTCCGTATGCCTCCACCCGGACGTCGTCCTTGCGGACGCGTCCGCCTTTCACCGACGTTTGGCCGCCGTCGCCCGTTCGCGTATACAGTTTCATCGTCGTTGCATGCTCCTCTCGCATCTTGCCTTGGTCAATAGGTTACGTTCACTATAGCATACTTGCGGCCGCCCGGGCATTGCCCGCAGCCGGCCGGGCCGGGCAAGCCGCCCCCGCCGTTACACCGCCTGCCCGCCGCCGAGCGCTCCACCCGCGCGCCCGCGCCGGTACGCGGCCAGCAGCGCGAGGCTGAACAGGAACGCCGACAGCGACATGGCGGACAGCGCGACGTAGAAGCCCTGTCCCGCCAAGCGATCGTACAGCCAACCGCCCGCGTACGAGGCGACGATGCCCGAGACGCCGAAGAAGACGAGCGCCAGCACCGTCTGTCCCGTCGCCTTCCACTCGTCCGGCACGATCCGGTACAAGTATTGAATCGCCGCCGAATAGAAGATCGGGAACGTAAACACCTGCATGAGCTGCACATACGTCATGCCATGGGGATCGGTCACCCAGATCGACAGGAAGAAGCGCAGGAAATAGAAGAAGCTGGCGAAGGCGATCAGCGCCAATTCCCGGCCGCTCCGCATCCACCAGAAGCTGGCCGACGAGCTCGGAACTCCCGCCGAGCGCATGCAGATGCACGCCGAGGTACGTGTCGTTCATCCGGGACGGCACCGCCGCGACGAAGATCAGCACGAGGAACAGCAGCGTTTCCCGGTGCCCCAGGAACCGGCCGAGATCGCGCCAGCGGACCGGCTTGCCCGCCGCGGGCGCGTCGCGCAGCGTCAGGCAGACGAGGAAGGCGGCCGCGCCGAAGCCCGCGAACAGCAGCCCCAGGCTGTTCTTGCCGAAGTACAGCATGACATAGCCGACGACGAGCGACATCGCCGCGTACCCGAACGCCCCGAACGTGCGGATCGAGCCGTAGCTGACGCCCGCCGCCTGCGAGGATTGAAAGTTCAAGCTTTCCGTCAGCGGGTCCATCGGCAGCAGGAAGAAGTAGAGCAGCATCGTGAGCGCGATGAGCGCGATGAGGCTGTCCGAGGTGTAGAGGAAATACCCGGCGACGGCGGAGCACGCGATCAGCACCAGCAGGACGCCGCGAATCGTCTTGGCACGGTCGCTGACCATGCCCCACAGCGGGGACGAGAAGATCGACACGAAGCCGCCGGTCCCGACGACGACGCCGATGCGCGAAGCCGTCAGCCCTTGGGCATCCAGGTAAACGGGCAAGAACGAAATGAAAATGGCAAGCAGCGCGAAAAACAGCACGTTGTACGCGCGCAAACGGGCGGTAGCGCTCATGACGGTTCCTTTCTCGATCGCGCACATGCGGCGGGCAAAAGAAAAGAAGCCCCCGCAAGGACCTCTTCCCGGAACAGGTTCGCGCGTCCGGGTCAGCCCAACGGCGCTGCGCCCAAACCTCTGCGAAACCGCATATACTCGTTAATCTTGTTATCCAATAATCGGCTGAGGCCGATGACTTTCTCCGAACTGAACGTCGCTTCTTCCGCGTAAGACTGTTCCATTTTCATACGCAGCGCATAGATTTCGTCTTCCAACCGACGCATAGACGTTGAGGACTTCAGCTTAAGACCCGTTTTCGCACAAGTCATTGCCACCCCTCCTGTCATCAATCAATGCCATGTCACGACGCTTGTGCTCAGCGCGGGTTAAAGATTTGATAAAGATTACTCAAGTATAACAAAGTCTGGTAAAAAAGCCTATCCTTATTTATTCGCCCTTCAGCTTGCGGACGTACGTCCCGATCCGCTCGATCGCCTCCGTAATAAGGCTCACGGACGTCGCGTACGAGCAGCGCAGATGGCCTTCGCCGCCGAGTCCGAACACGTCGCCGGGCACGGCCGCGACCTTCTGGTCGTGCAGCAGCCCCGTCGCGAATTCCTCCGACGTCATGCCGAGTCCCGCGATGGACGGGAACGCGTAAAAGGCGCCCTGCGGCTCGTGGCAGTCCAGACCGATCTCGCGGAAGCCCTTCACGACGATCCGCCGGCGCTGATTGTACGCTTCCACCATCCGATCCTTCTCTTCCATGCCGTTCCGAAGCGCTTCGAGCGCCGCGACCTGCGCCATGTTCGACGCGCACATGACCGTGTACTGGTGAATCTTCAGCATCGCGGCGATGAGCTCCGGATGGCCGCAGGCGTAGCCGATCCGCCAGCCGGTCATCGCGAACGCCTTGGAGAAGCCGCTGACCAGAATCGTCCGGTCGCGCATGCCCGGCATCGCGGCGAAGCTGACGTGCTTCGCGCCGTACGTCAGCTCGGCGTAGATCTCGTCGGAAATGACGATCAGGTCGTGCTCCTCGACCACCTTGGCGATCGGCAGCCAATCCTCGCGCGTCATGATGCCGCCGGTCGGATTGCTCGGATAGCACAGGATCAGCACCTTGGACTTCGGCGTGATCGCCGCGCGCAGCGATTCGGCCGTCAGCTTGAACTGATCCTTCGCGAACGTCTCGACCCCGACCGGCACGCCGCCGCTCAGCGCCGTGATCGGGGAATACGAGATGTAGCAGGGCTCCGGCACGAGAATTTCGTCGCCCGGCGCGATGAGCGCCCGCAGCGCCAGATCGATCGCTTCGCTGCCCCCGACCGTGACGAGCACTTCGTTGCCCGGCTCGTACGCGACCTCGTACTGCCGGTGCAAGTAATGCGCGATCTCTTCGCGCAGCTCCGGCGTGCCCGCGTTGGACGTGTATTGCGTCTTGCCCATTTCCAGCGCGTACACGCAGGCTTCCCGCACGTGCCACGGCGTTACGAAGTCGGGCTCGCCGACGCCGAGCGTGATGATATCCTTGCGTCCCGCCGCCAAATCGAAAAACCGCCGGATGCCCGAAGGCTTGATGTCCCTGACCTGCGGCGACAGATACTCCTCCATCGAAGCGCGCCGCGGGCTGCTTTTCCGTTTCTCGTCGATAATCATCCCGACTTCACTCCTCACGGCGAGACGAGAAGACGGTGATCGTCCTCGTGCTCTTCGAATATGATGCCGTCCTGCTTGTATTTTTTGAGGATGAAGAACGTCTTGGTCGACAGCACGGCGTCGATCGGGGACAGCTTGTTGGACACGAAAGAAGCCACGTCCTTCAGCGTCTTGCCCTGCACCTCGACGAGCAGGTCGTACGCCCCGGACATCAAATAAACCGATTTCACCTCGGGATATAAATAAATCCGTTCCGCGATGCCCTCGAAGCCGCGGCCGCGTTCCGGCGTGATCTGCACCTCGATGAGCGCCGTCACCTTCTCGTCTTCCACCTTGCTCCAATTGACGACGGTCGCGTATTTGACGATGATATGATCCTGCTCCATTTCCGCAATGGCCGCCTTCACTTCGTCCACGGGCGCGTCGATCATCGTCGCGATCAGGTCCGCGGAGCGCCTTGCGTCTTCCTTCAGCAGCTCAAGTATCTTCCTCTTCCGTTCATTCATCGTCAAACCCTCCTGATCTTAGCTATAAAAACTATATTACAACGAATCCAAGCTTCCTGCAAAGCGGAAAAGCGCGCTGGCTCGCCCCTTTCCGGGCTTTCGGAGCGGGCGGGCGCCGCACAAAAAAAGACCCCGAAGGGTCTTTTTGGCGATCGGCTACATGTAAGGCTGGCCTTGCTGCTGCTGCATGTTCTGCGGCTGATGCATGTGCTGCTGGAAGCCCATGCCGTTTTGGCCGTAACCATGCTGCTGCAGGAACTGCTGCGTCTGCTGCGCCGTCTGCTGGTTCTGCTTCAGCTGCTTGTCGACTTCCTGGCGAAGCGCCGGGGAAGCGACGCTGTACATGTTGTTCTGCTCCATGATTTGGTACAAGTGACCCTGCATCTGCAGCGTGCTGTTCAGCAGGTTCGTGAACAGCTGGCGCACCTGCGGGCAGTTCGACTCGGTCGTCGCCGTGGCATATTCGCCGCAGACCCGCTTCAGGTCCGCCAGAACCGTATACGCCAAATCCTCGTCGGACAGCATCGGATGGGCTTGTCCTTGTTGTTGGTACATATCGTGCATCCTCCCGATCGTAGTAGGGTTGGCCGTCAGTGCGACTGCGGCTGCGTAGGGGCGAGCTGCTGGTGCTGCGCGATCGCCTGGAGCAGCATTTGGGTATGCTGCTGATGCGTCTGAATCATTTGCATGCTTGCCTGCTTCAGCGCGGCATTGCCGGCGGAAGCCGACAATACCGCGTTTTGCTTGATGAGCAGGTCTTCGTTCGACAGGGAATCCACCATATACTCCAGCTCTTTGGACGTGAGCGCCTTCATCGAGGCAATCCCTCCTTTTTCCATGGATTGTAATCCTCGGGTAGTATATCCGGCGCAGCGCGATCCTATGTAACGCTTCTTCCCCGGAGGGAAGAAAACGGTGCCTTGCGGTCGTTACGGGAGATGAACCGTCTTCACGTGGTCGAAGTGCAGATAGACGGAATTCCCGCCCGCGGTCGACAGCTCGATGATATTTTGGTCGATGCTTTTGAGCACGCCAATTTTGTTCGGATTCTCGCCGAGATCCAAAATGACGAATTCCCCGATCAGTTTGCGCAGCTGCTGGTCGAACGTGCGGGCGAGCGTGATCGGCGACGGCTTCAGCGGGAATTGCTCGGGCGTGAGCGTGTAAGGCGTGACGTTCGGATTGTACGGGATCAAGTATTTCAGGTGCTGGAGCGACACGATTACCGAATGATACACGGGCGAGTAGAAGACGAAGAAATCGTTCATGACGCTCGTCAAATAGCCGTGGATGGACTGGTTGCCGGTAATGTAAATCTCGGAAAACATGCCCTTCGCGTTCATGAGCACCTTGCGGTAGGAGATGGGATCGTTCTGCGGCTCGAAGGGCAGGTCCGGCACTTCGATTTCTTGCGTATCGGCGGCTTTGGACATGCGGAGCTGCTGCACGTGGATGAGCGGAATGTAAAGGAACTGCGTGCCGTTATGAATAACGAGTATGTCTTGGCCCATATCGATCAGCTTGCCTTGAATCGTAATCGACTTGCCGGAAATGTCCAGCTCGACGTAACGGTCCAACAAAGGGTGACGATGTTTCAACGAAATCGACCTCCTTTCATCCGGTTATTTGCGTTCAGGCATCGTAAGACTGAGCAGACTGGCCAGCTGCATGGCGGGAGAAAGAAGAAGGAAGCGGTCAGCGGCAACGTCCCGGCCGTCGATAACATATACGCTGTTCATGAAGGTTTGACATGATCGCCGGCAGCCTGCCGAAGGTGCGCAATCACATAGATACCGAACGCAAACAAGAGGATATGCCAGGGAGTCTTCGCCTTTCGGTCTCCCGCTATGAAGCGGTTCGCGGCCGTGCGGCGCCGATAAGGGCCGCGCCGGTCGCGGGAAATCCAGTCAGCCGGCACCCCGGGGCCGGATCCGTTCGGAACCCGGCCCGGGCCGCCGCCGGAAGGGGAAGCCGCGCGCGCCGCCGCTTAACGCAAGCGCTGGCGGGACGCATCGCGGCTGCCGTCCGTCTTATTTGCCGCGCAAAGAACCGGACCGGAGGCTCGAGGTTTTGCCGCTTTTCTTGCTCTTGTTGTTGCTGCGGCTGCTCGCGTTGCGGTTGTTGGCGCCGCCGGAGGAGCTGTTGCGGTTGCCGCCGGACGAGGAGTTGTTGTTCTTGCCGGATTTGTTGTTGTTGTTATTGTTGTTATTGTTGTTGCCGCTGCTTCCTTTGCTTCCTTGGCTTCCGCGGCTTGCGTAGATGCCGGCCGTTTTAACCGTTTTGATGTGGTACAGCGGAATTTGCACCAATTCCGGTCCGACGACGAGCAGCAGGGCGTTGTTGCCGACGTCCGAGATGAAGCCTTCGATTTTTTCCGGGCCGCCCCAGTTGACTTGGACGAATTTCTGTCTCAGCGCGCGCAGTACGCCGACGAAGCTGCCGGCCATGATGTATGGGCGCGAGCCGCCGCGGGAGCCTTGGGAGCCGCGGGAGCCTTTGGAGCCCGGAAGGTCCGTCACGCTTTTCACATGGCTGGTGTTGACGTAGACGAGGCCGCCCGTGGCTTTCAGCACGAGGTAGCCGGTTTGCACGCCGAGCAGCTTGCCTTCGAGCGATTCCGGACCGCCGCGGTTGATGCGGACGTTCATGCCGACTTGGTTGGCCAAGAAGGTGTTGCCGCCGCTGTGGTGGCTTTTGTGGCTCTTGTGATCCTTGTGGTCGCAGCAGTGGTTGCCTTGGTTGCCCATGCCCATGCCTTGGTTGCCGAGCATGCCGTACGGTTTGTAGCTGATCGCTTCGTTGCCCATGTTGCCCATGTTACCCATGTTACCCCAGTAGTTCATACCAAAATCCCTCCGCATAAATAGATTCTAACCTGCCCCATGAGAGACCAAAGGGTGCAAACACGATCCGATACCTGCTTACGAAATAACGGTTCATTTTACTCGCTTCGGCATTCATCCCTCCATTGCTTGCCCCTGTGAAATCTATCATGGGAGACAATTTATAATGCATTTATATGTATCCGGTATCCATAGGGTACTAGATTGATATCTATTTCTTCCAAGTTTGGTCGATGACCCGGAGCGATTGATAGATTCGCAACATAGCTTGTATTGAATCTATGAAAAGGAGATGACGCAGTATGGCAATGCAAACGAAACGTGCCGGCATGAGCGGTCGGAACGGCAATCAAGGCAACCAAGGCACGCAAGGTTCCCGAGGTGAAGATACGCGAGGATCTCAAGGCTCCAAAGGTTCCCGCGGCGAAGGCACGCGAGGATCGCAAGGCTCCAAAGGTTCCCGCGGCGAAGGCACGCGCGGATCGCAAGGCTCCAAGGGTTCCCGCGGCGAAGGCACGCGAGGATCGCAAGGCTCCAAGGGTTCCCGCGGCGAAGGCACGCGCGGATCGCAAGGCTCCAAGGGTTCCCGCGGCGAAGGTACGCGCGGCTCCAAAGGCTCCAAGGGTTCCCGCGGCGAAGGTACGCGCGGATCGCAAGGCTCCAAGGGTTCCCGCGGCGAAGGCACGCGCGGATCGCAAGGCTCCAAGGGTTCCCGCGGCGAAGGCACGCGCGGCTCCCAAGGCTCGTAAGGTACGCGCGGTTCCCAAGGCTCCCGCGGCAGCTCCCGCGGACACCACAGCGGCTGGGGCGGCAAATAAGGAGTGACCGATAGACGATCGCCCGCATAGTGTAAATAAGCTGAAGCCTATCGAATGCGGTAGGCTTTATCTTTTGCCTAAGGAGATGGTCGAATGTCCGGGGAAGGGCTGCCTACTCGCAAAATCACGATTGACGAAGCCGACCTGCGGCGTCTTCAGGCGGACGTCTGGAGCAATGAATTCGCGCCGGTGAAGCTGGAGATGGACGGCGTGGCGATGGACGCGCGGCTGCGCTTTCGGGGAGGCCACACGCGGAACTATCCGAAGAAGTCCTACGAGATCCATTACGGCGATAACGGAATCCTTCATTGGAACGCCGAGTTCGACGATCCGTCCATGATCCGCAACGCCCTGTCGTTTCATTTCTTCGAAATGATGGGGCTGCCGGCGCCGCGCACGCAGCATATGTGGCTCGAGTGGAACGGCTATCCGCACGGGGTCTATCTGGAGATCGAATCGGTCGACCGGACGTTCTTCCGCAAACGGAAGCTCGGCTCGCGGGCGCTCGTCTACGCGGTCAACGACAAGGCCAACTTCAGCCTGATCGACCCCGACACGGAAGGCGCCAAGGAGTCGCTGCTCGACGGCTATCGCGTGATGCACGGGAACGTCGCGCGGACCGAGAAGCGGCTGACCCGCTTCGTGCGCGGCATCAATCGGCTTCCGCGGCGGTCGCTGAAGACGTTTCTCGCCAAGCGGCTGGACGTGAGCGTCTACCTAAAATGGCTCGCCGGCGCCGTGCTGACGGGGAATTACGACGGCTTCGATCAGAACTACGCGCTCTACGAACATTACTCGACGGGGAAATACCGGATTATTCCATGGGACTACGAGGGGACCTGGGGACGGAACTGTTACGGCCGGCTGTGCGGCAGCGACCTCGTGGACGTGAAGGGCTATAACGCGCTGACCCGCAAAGTGCTGTCGTACAAAGACTGCCGGCGCGCCTATCGGAAGCTATTGAAGAAGATGCTCGAAACGAAATTCACGCTGAACGCGATCGAACCCGTCATCGCGGAGATGTATGAGCGGCTTACGCCCGCCATCCGCGACGATTTCACGCGAAAATGGCCCTTCCGCTCGTTCGAGGCGGAGCCGGAATTGTTTCGCAGCTACATCGAAGAGCGGAGGGCCATTATTTACGATACGTTGAACGCGTGGAAGGATTGAACGCGGCGAGCGGCCGAATCTCGGACATTCGGCACGGCGTTCAAAACAACCCCATGCTCAAATACCGCTCGCCGCTGTCCGGCGCGATGCACAGCACGCGGCCGTCCGGTCCGATTCGGCGCGCCTGTTCCATGGCGGCCCAAACGGCCGCGCCGGACGACGGCCCGAGAAGCAGACCCTCTTCCCGGGCGAGCCGGCGCATCGTCCCGACCGCGTCGTCGTCCGCGACCTGCACGATCTCGTCGTACACGGACGTATTTAGGATGCGCGGCACGAAGCCGGGGCTCGTGCCGACCAGCTTATGCGGTCCCGGCTTGCCGCCCGACAGAACGGGCGAGCCCTGCGGCTCCACGACCGCGACGTACAAGCCCGGGAGGGCCGCCTTGAGCGTCTCGCCCGTACCCGTAATGGTGCCGCCGGTACCGGCGGTCGCGACGAAGACGTCCAGCCGGCCATCCGTCTGGCGGAGAATCTCCTGCGCCGTCGTGACGCGGTGAATATCGGGATTCGCCGCGTTCTCGAATTGATTCGGGATGTAGCTGCCCGGCCGTTCCGCCTGCAGCTCCAACGCCCGCTTGATCGCGCCGGGCATCCGCTCCGCCGCGGGCGTCAGCACGACGTCGGCGCCGTACGCCTTCAGCAGGCCGATCCGCTCCTTCGTCATGTTGTCGGGCATGACCAGGATGAGGCGGTAACCCTTCGCCGCCGCGTTCATCGCGAGCCCGATGCCGGTGTTGCCGCTCGTCGGCTCGATAATGGTCGCCCCGGGCTTCAATAGGCCTTGGCGTTCGGCGGCAGCGATCAACGCGAACGCCGCCCGGTCCTTCACGCTGCCGCTCGGATTGAAGCGCTCCAGCTTCACCAGCACCTCCGCGGCGCCTGGTTCCCTCATTCGGCGCAAGGCCACGACCGGTGTTTCCCCGATCAGCTCCGTCACGTCGTTTACGATCCGAGGCATCGTATTCCCCCTCCTTGAATCCGTCCTCACGATGAGGCTTTGTTTCTCCCCGCGGTCACTTTCCCCAACAGCCCGCGCATCAGCCACCAGCCCAAGATCGGAAAAGCACCGACCGCCAGCATCAGTCCCGGCACGACGTAATCGGACCGGTCCATGTACGGCAGGACGAGCAGGTACGCGGCGACCCCGACGATCCTGCCTACGGTCAGGCCGGCTTCGCGCAGGATGACGAACTCTTCCCGCTGCCTCGCGCTGGCTTCCGTGCTTCCGATCAGATCGAATACCGTCGAGGTCATCGGCAAAATGTACAGCGGCATGAACAGCGCGGTGCCGATGCCGAAGATCAGCAGCGTCCGGTACGACAGCGGCCAGAACAGCGTCGCGATGGTCGCCGTTACCGCGAGCGCCCCGATCAGCATGGCGGCGCGCCGGCGTTCCGGCTTAAGCATCCGCCCGATCAGCCAGAAGCTGGCGAGCGCCACGAGCGAGGTGACGAGCGAGAAATTGCCGAGCTTGCCTTCGTTCTTCGTCGCCAGGAAGACCAACAGGCCGATGAAGAACATGTAGACGCCTTCGCGCACGCCTTGGCAGACGATCGCCGGAAAGGCGAACCGCCACGGATTGCCCCGTTCGCGAAGCTGGCGAATGCCGTGCAGCCATTCGTACGTGCCGGAGGATTGCCGCTTCTTCAGCCAGAAGCTGAGCACGACTCCCACCGCGAAGACGATCGCGGACACCGTGAATATAATATGATAGCCGCGTTCTCCGTTATTGATGGTAATGAGCCACCCCGAAATCCAGGGTGCCACGATGCCCGCCCCGGAACCGAGCAGCCCCGCCCAGCCGTTGAACCGGTCGCGGTTGCCGGGCTCCGTCACTTCGAAGTAGACGACGTTGAACGCGAGCCAGAAGAAGCCGTTGCCGAGACCGATCATGGCCCCGAGCGGCACCGCGTACGTCACCGCGGACTTTCCCATCAGCAGCACGACAAAATAAAACAAGCCCGACAGCGCGACGCCGAGCCGGAGACTGTTCATTTTGTTGTGCTCCTTGACCCACTTGCCCGCGAGCCAGAACGTCAGCCCGCTGACGAGAAATTGCGTCAGGTTGAACCACCCGATGAGCGCAAAGGACTGGCTCGTCTTCCATAAATAGATCGGCAGGAACGTCCCGGACAGCGCGTTGGCCGTGCCGAGCATTGCCTGTACGGCCAAGAGCAGCACGGCTTGGCCGTCCAACGCGCGGCTTTCATAATTCCGCTTGCCGCCGCCGTCGTTCGATACGGTCCGCACGCGGCTTCCGCCCTTGCCCGCGAACCAGCGCGACTGCACGCTATGTTTGCCTTGCTCCAAGCAGCATCCCTCCTGCTTGCTGCATCGCTGCAGCTAACTAGGCGTAAGATACCCCCAAGCGGAAGGCGCCATGCCCCGCGCGCGCCGATTCCCTGAACTTGCCAATCGTTCGGACCGCCGCTTACCCGTTCTCGCCGCCTTCGTCGGATGCCTCCGTCAGCAGGAAGACCAGCCGCTCCTGATCCTGCACCGACAGCCGGTTCTCCGTATGGAAGCAGGACGGACAGACGTACATGACGAGCGCGAACGGCGTTTCCACGACCGGCGCTCCGAGCGCGGCCGGAATTCTGGCCTTGAACGCGTCCCCCGTTACGATATGCGTGCCCGCTTCAAGCATCAGCTCGCGGCAGTTCGGGCATTCCGGCGCTTCCAGCTGATCGTCCAGCATCCGTTCCATGGTGCCGTCCAGCGCGAGGCGTTCGCGGTTATATTCGCGGAAGTCGGTCAGATCCTGATCGGCGCCGTCGCCGCGCCAAGCTTGCTTGTCGTCTTCTTCTTGCTCTCCCGGGTCTTCTTCGCCCGCGTCGTCCAAATCCAGCTGCAGCGTCCGGTAGCCGGACAGTTCGTTCTCGCAGTGCGGGCAGTAGCGCTCGGGTCCGATTTCCTCGTCCCAGACGATCTCCGTCTGGCACCACGGGCAAACGACCGGTCCCTCCTGGTCATGATCATGATTGTGATTGTGCGGATTGCTCAAGAAGTCTCCCCCGTTCTCGTTCGATTGGTCAACGTAGTCCTCAGTTCATCAAATATAAAACGCCGATAATGACGAATATCACGGCAAGCGCAAAAAGCGTGCCCCATAAATATTTCATGCCGACCGTTCAGCCTCCCAGCTTCATGCAAACGTTGCGCGGCCGTCACGCGATCGTGGCGCCGATGACGTACGACAGCGAGACCGAGATGATCATGGCGATCAACCCGACCGCGCGGTTATCGCGCGCAATCTCGTCGTCGATCCGGAACACCGGCGTCAGAAACTCGAACAGGAAATAAGCCGCGAGCAGCAGGGCGTAGCCGTACAACGCCCAGACCAGGCTTTGGTACACGGTCTCGTTCGCTTCGATGGAGAAGCGGAACAGGTTGCAGATGCCGAAGATTTTGCCCCCGGTCGCCATTGCCACGGCCAGATTGCCCTTCTTGATTTCCTGCCAGCATTTATAACGCGTGACCAGCTCGAAGATATATAAGAAGATTAACAGCGCGAGCACCGCTACCGACACGTACGCCAGCGATGCCGCGAAGGTATTGCTTAGCATCTTGTCGACTTCCTGATCCATCGCGAAGCCCCATCTCCTTACTTCAGTTCGGCGACGGTGACGCCCGCGCCGCCTTCGCCGTATTTGCCCAGACGGTAGCTCTTCACGTGCTTATGGCGGCGCAGGAAATCGCTGATCCCGCTGCGCAGCACGCCCGTGCCGTTGCCGTGGATGATGTACACCTGCCCGAAGCCGGCCAGGAACGATTCGTCCAGGAACCGGTCCACCTCCAGCATCGCTTCCTCGAGGTTGGAGCCGCGCAGGTCGAGCTCCGAGCGGACGTTCTCGTCGCGGGTCCGCTTCAGGCTCGCCGCCAGCTTCGGCTGCTGCGTCTTCGACTTCTCGGCGTTCTTCACGAGCTCCAGGTCGCTCAGCGCCACCTTCATCTTCAAGATGCCGAGCTGCACCAGCGCGTCCGAGCCGCTCAGCTCCACGACGTGGCCGCGCTGGCCGAGGCTGTACACCATGACTTCGTCGCCATTCCCGATCTGCTGCGGCTTGGCGGTTTTCGGCTTGGCCGCCGACTTGCGCGCTTCGGGCGTCGCTTCGTCCAGGCGGCGCCTGGCTTCCGTCAGCTTATGGTCCTTGACCGCCGCGCCTTCCTCCTGCGCCAGCTTGCGCAGGTCCGCGATGATGTCCTCCGCTTCGCGCTTGGCGCGCAGCATGACCGCTCGGGCTTCCTCCTGCGCCTTCGCGAGCAGCTTCTCCCGCTGCTCCTCGAAGCGCCGGAGCTCCGCCTCGTGGCGGGCCTGCTGCTCTTCGAGCTGCTTGCGCAGCGCCTCGGCGGTCTGGCGCTCGTGCTCGGCGCCGATCCGGTTCTCCTCGAGCGAGGCGATCATCGTCTCGACGCGGACGTCCTCTTCGCTCACTTCGCCCCGCGCATGCTCGATGATGCCGCGCTGCAGGCCGAGCCGCTCCGCGATCGCGAACGCGTTGCTTCGGCCGGGCACGCCGACCAGCAGCCGGTACGTCGGGCTCAGCGTCGCGATGTCGAATTCCATGCTCGCGTTGATGACGCCCTTGCGGTCGTACGCGTAGGCCTTCAGCTCGCTGTAGTGCGTCGTCGCCACGATCCGGCAGCCGAGCTTGTGCATGTGCTCCAGAATCGCGATGGCCAGCGCCGAGCCCTCGGCGGGGTCCGTACCGGCGCCCAGCTCATCGAGCAGCACGAGGCTCTTCGGCGTCATCGTGTTCAGGATGCGGATGATGTTCGTCATATGGCTGGAAAACGTACTGAGGTTCTGCTCGATGCTCTGCTCGTCGCCGATGTCGGCATAAAGCGCGTCGAAGACGCACAGCTGACTGCCTTCCTCCGCCGGCACGAACAGTCCGGACATCGCCATCAGGCTGAGCAGGCCGATCGTCTTCAGCGAGACCGTCTTGCCGCCGGTATTCGGCCCCGTGACGATGATGGCCGTGTATTGGTTGCCGAGCTCCACGTCGATCGGCACGACCTGGTCCCGCGGAATAAGCGGATGGCGTCCCCGGCGCAGCTTCAAGTAGCCGCGGTCGTTCATGCGCGGCATCGACGCGCTCATGACATGGGCGAGCCGCGCTTTCGCGAAGGCGAAGTCCAGCTTGCCGAGCAGGTCCAGGTCGATCGTCAGGTCATCGGCGTATTCCGCGGTCAGCGCGGTCAGCTTCTGCAGGATTTTCTCGATCTCCCGCTCCTCCGCCAGCCGCAGCTCGCGCAGCCTGTTGTTCATCACGACGACCGCCTCCGGCTCGATGAAGAGCGTCGCGCCCGAGCCCGACTGGTCGTGGATGATGCCGCCGAAGTTCGAGCGGTACTCTTGCTTGACCGGGATAACGTAACGGTCGTTCCGTATGGTGATAATGGCGTCCTGCAGCATCTTCTGCACGGACGACGAACGGATCAGGCTCTCCAGCTTCTCGCGGACGCGCGATTCTCCCGACCGGAGCTCACGGCGGATGTTCGCGAGCTCGGCGCTGGCGCTGTCCATGACCTCCGCCTGGTCGTCGATGCATTGGAAGATCGCGTCCTCGAGCGGCTTATGCTCCGTCAGCTGCTCCGCCATGGCGGCCAGCATCGGGATGGGATCGTCGTCGTGCAGCTGCAGGACGTGCCGCTTCACGCGGCGGCCGCCCCGGACGGTCTCGGCGATCTCGAGCAGCTCCGCCGGATTCAGCGTGCCTCCGATCTTCGAGCGCATAAGCGACGGCTTGACGTCCGCGACGCCGCCGAACGGCGCGTTGCCCTTCAGCCGGTCGGCCTTGTACGCTTCGTCCGTGACCTGAAGCGCATGCTTCACGTCGTCCAGCACCGAACTGGGATGAAGCGCTTCAACCTCGGCTTTGCCGAGCGCCGTCGCCGCGTGCTGGCTTAATGTATATACAATTTTCGCGTAATCGAGCGTGTGTAAGATTTTGCTGTCCAAGCGAGCACAACTCCTCTCGTTTCCTATTATAGCCGAAGCGTTCTCCGTATGCTACGACCGTCCGATTCCATGCATGGTCCCGCCGGAAAAGGCAACACTACATGTACACGGGAAACATGTACACGGGAAGTGTCATGCTTCTTGGTAAGCCGGCCGCCGCTTGCCGCGCGGACGAAGCGAAACAGGCCCCGGCCGGCGCTTGACCACTATACTTTGCAGGAGGTTGAAATCGATATGCATTTTCTGGGTCATGTCGTACGGTTTATCGTCTCCGCGATCGTCCTGATGATCGTCGGTTACATTGTTCCGCAATTCAGCGTCGGCGGATTCTGGAGCGCGCTGCTGCTTGCGCTCGTCATCGCCGCGCTGGGCTGGATCGTGGAAGGCATTTTCGGCAAACGGGTCACGCCGTTCGGGCGGGGCATCGTCGGCTTCATCATGAGCGCGGTCGTCATCTGGGTGGCTCAGTTCATCGTCAGCGGCGTATCGGTGACGTGGCTCGGCGCCATTCTGGCCGCGCTCGTCATCGGCATCATCGACTTGTTCATTCCGGTCGCGACGCCGTACGAAGCGGGACGGGACAAGGATCGGGCGTAACGGATTCAATAGTTCGTCACAGTAATTTCGTCCCGTTCGCGCTATACTGGAATGGCAGCATTCCAGATTAGGGAAGGGGAGTCACGTTTCGTGAAAAAATTACTGCTCATGGCCGTCATGCTCGCCGCCGCGATCTTCATTCTGGCCGCCTGCGGATCGAAATCCGATTCCGGCTCGAACGCCGGCAACAGCGGCAGCGTCGAGGAAACCGGCACGGCCGCGGCCGCGAAAATTACGATCAAGGCGAAGCGCTACGAATTCGACCAGCCCGAATATACGATCAAGAAGGGCGAACCGACCGAGCTGACGCTCGTATCCGAAGACGGCGTGCACGGGGTCGAGATTCCCGACCTCGACGTCAAGCTCGACTCCGGCAAGCCGAAGGTCGTCACGATCAACGACGCCGGCACGTACGAGTTCCATTGCGACGTGCCTTGCGGCACCGGCCATGCCAAGATGGTCGCCAAAATCGTCGTGCAATAAACGACCGTAGCCCGGTCCGGCATGCATCCCATGCCCGGAGCCGGGTTTCTTTTTGCCCGGGAGCCATAGCGAATTCTGATGACGTTCATCAATATCCCTGATGAAGCCGCGATTCCAAGCCCGAACCGCGGAAATATCGCGTTAACGCCGGTCCTTCATAAGAAAGTCTGATACCGTGCCTATTCCTCGTGCCCCCGTCGTTTGGTACGATGTCCGCAACACAAGAACCGACGAAGGGGTGGACTTCATGGCAACAGGCAAACTGCAAGGACGGGTCGCGATCATTACGGGAGCGGGCACCGGTCTCGGCCGGGCGGCCGCGCTCGCCTTCGCCGCGGAAGGCGCGCACGTCGCGCTCGTCGGCCGGCGGATCGCCAAGCTCGAAGAGACGGCGGCGGCGATCCGGGCGGCGGGAGGCACCGGCAGAGCTATCGTCATCCAGGCGGACGTCACGTCCGAACAGGACGTCCGGCATGCCGTCGGCTGGGTCTATGCCCAGTTCGGCACGGTCGACATCCTCCTGAACAACGCCGCAACGTTCGAGCCGGGGACCGTGCTGGAGATGGACCTCGAGGAATGGAACCGGCAGCTGGCGACCAATTTGACCGGGCCGTTCCTGATGACGCGCGAAGTGCTGCCGCTGATGCGCGGCAGCCGGTACGGGCGCATCGTCAACGTCACGTCCGGACTCGCGGACAACGGCGCGGGCGGGTATGCCGCCTACAGCGCCTCCAAGGCAGGGCTGGAATCGCTCACGCGGACGACCGCCGACGAAGAGCAAAGCCACGGCATTCTCGTCAATGCTTTCAATCCCGGGACGATCCGCTCGGAGATGCACGCGACGGGACAGGATCCGCAGCTGGTCGCGCCGGAGCTGGTGCGGCTCGCTTCGCTTCCGGAGCACGGGCAGACGGGCGGCATCGTCGCCAGCTGACGGCGCGGAAGGCAGCGCGGCAAAACTTTCCATGGTACGTAAAGGCCGAGATCGGAGAGAAAGGCCGGAGCGCGTAGAAGCTTTGAAGCTGAGAATGGCTGGAGGCCCGGGAATGGCTTAAAGCCGGAGATTGGCTTAAAGCCGGAGATTGGCCGGAGGCCCGAGAATGTTCGAGGAAGAGGAGCGCATGCGCCCGAATCGACGAAATGCGCGATTCGGTCCGTCACGGTTTTTGCTTTCGACACCGTCATACCCGACAAAAAAGGACAGCGTCTCCAGAGAATTCGACCGGTTATCGTACCCGGCCGAGCTCGGATGCTGTCCTTTTCTTCAAGCCGCTCCGCGGTCTAGCTGTTCTCGATCAGTTCGAGCCAGTCGTTGAATTCGGTCTGCAGCTTCCGGTATTCCGTCGTCAGCTTGCCGTGCTCCACCTTCAGCTGTTCATGGACGCCGAGCAGCGACTCCTTGTCCTGCACCGCGTCGTTCAAAGCCGCTTCCAGTTCCGTGAGCCGCCCGTCATGCTCCGGCCGATCCTGCAACCGGAGCGCCTGTTCCTCGACGAGCCTCAGCTGATCTAGCAGTCCGGCTTCCGACTCCGCGTGCGCCGCGGCCTCGCGCCTCGCCAGCTCCAACTCGGCTTCGGCGGCCCGCGTCCGGCGCTCCAGCTCGGCGGCAGCTTCGTCGGCCACCCGTTCCGACTCCGCCATATAGTGGCGTGCCTCGCCCATGAGCTCGGCCGCGCGGTCCTCGGCAGCCTGCAGCCTCTCCGTCAGCTCGGCGTTCCGTTCGTTCAACGCCTCGAGCTCCCGCCGGATGCCGTCGCGCTCCTGCTGCAGCTCGAGCTGCAGCTGCCGGTAGTCGTCGGCGCTTGCCCGCGCATCCCTCAGCTCCGCTTCCAGCTCGCCGACCCGCCGCTCCTGCTCTTCGAGCGCCGCCGCGCGGCGCTGCTCGCCGCGCGCCAGCTGCTCGGCCTGCTGGGACAGCTGCTCCGCGGCGTATTCCCGCTCGCGAAGCTCCTGCTGCAGCCGCTCGATCGCCTTCCGCTGCGTTTCTTCCTGCTCGGCCGCTTCCACTAGCAGCAGCTCGCCGCTCTCCTGCGCGTCCGCCAGCTCTATCCGCAGCCGTTCCAGCTCGGCTTTCGCGCGGTCCAGCTGCTCCGCAAGACGAAGCCGTTCTTCGCCGCGCGCGTCGAGCTCGCCGCGCAGCGATTGCTCGCGCTCGGCCGCTTCCGCGCGGGCGGCTTCCAGCGCCGTCCGGTGTTCGTCCGCGAGCGCGGCGGCTTCGGCCGCTCCTTCCTCCAGCGCCTCGTCGAGCAGCGCCTGCGCGGTCTCGCGCTCCCGCGCCAGCAGCGCCTCCGCCGCCGCCCGCTCATCTTCAAGCGCCGCGCGCAGCTCGGCCAGCTGCTCCCGCAGCGCGGCTTCGCTTTCAGCAGCCAGGGCGGCTTCGCGCGCGGCCTCGCCGCGAAGGCGCTCCGCTTCCTGGCCGGCGGCTTCGCGCAGACGCTCGGCTTCCGCCGCCGCTTCCTCGCGCGCCTGCTCCAGCTGCGCCAGCAATCCGGCCCGCGCTTCCGCCAGCTGCTCGGCCGCCGCCGCCGCCGTCGCTTCCTGCAAGGCCCGTTCGCGCTTCACGTCCTCCTCGTGCTTCTCCTGCGCCTCGATCAGCTCGAGCAGCGCGGCTTCGCGTTCGCGCTCGAGCTCCGCCCGCGCTTCTTCGCGCTGCTGCCCGAGCTGCGCTTCCATCGCCCGGCGATGCTCCGCGAGCTGCAGCTCGAGCGCCTCGCGCAGCTGCGCGGCTTCCAGCGCCGCCGCTTGCCGCAGGCGCTCCAGCTCTTCCGCGGCCGCGAGTTCCGCCGCTTCGCGTTCGGCTGCGGCCCGCGCCTCGGCCGCTTGGAGCGCGTCCTCGTGCGACTTGCGCTCCCCGCCCGCGCGCGCCGCCGCGGCGAGCAGCATTTGCTCGTACGCGCCGCGCTCCTCGGCGAGCGCCGCTTCGGCTTCGCGCAGCGCCGCTTCATGCGCCTCGCGCTCGGCCGCCGCGCGGGCTTGCGCTTCGCGCAGCGCCTGCTCGTGCGCTTCGAGCGCCTCGAGCTCCGCCAGCTCGCTGTCCTCGCGCTCGCGCGCCAGCTCCGCCGCGGCCGCATCCCGCGCCGCGGACATTGCCGCCTCGTGCGCCTCGCGCTCGGGCGTCGCGCGGGCTTCCGCTTCGCGCAGCCGCTCCGCGATCGCCTCGCGCTCCGCGGCGGCCTGTGCCTCCGCCTCGCGCCTAGCCTGCTCGTGCGCCTCGCGCTCGGCCGCCGCGCGCGCATCCGCTTCGCGCAGCGCCTCCTCGTGCGCTTCGAGCGCCTCGAGCTCGGCCAGCTCGCGATCCTCGCGCTCGCGCGCCCGCTCGGCTTCGTGCTCCGCGCGCGCCTGCGCCAGCTCGGCTTCCAGCGTCTCGCGGAGGCGCCCCAGCTCCGACTCCGCGTCTTCCCGCGCGCTCGCAAGCGCCGCCTCGGCTTCCGCCCGCGCCCGTTCCAGCTCGCGCTCCCCGGCTTCGCGGACGCGCGCCAGCTCGGCGTTGGCCGCTTCCCGCTCCGCTGCCCGGACCGCATCGGCTTCTTGCTTCAGCCGCTCAAGCGCTTCTTCGGCTTCGAGGGCTTCCATCAGACGGCCTTCGCGCTCCTGCTCCAGCGCTTCCCGCTGCCGCGCCAGCTCGGTTTCGAGCGATTCGCGCAGCGACCGCAGCTCCGCTTCGAGCGTCGCCCGCGTCCGCGCCAGCTCCGCGGCCGCCGCTTCGCGCTCCGCGGCCAGCGACTCCTCGGCCTCCATCCGCGCAAGGACCAAGGCGTCCTGCCCTTCGCGCGCGGTGTCGGCATGACGTCCCTGCTCGCGCTCGAGCTCGCCGCGCGCGGTCGCCAGCTCGGCTTCGAGCGCCTCGCGCACGCGCGCGAGCTCTTCCGCGGCGGCTTCCCGCTCGAGGGCGGCCTGCGCTTCCGCTTCGCGGAGCGCCTCTTCCGTCCGGCCCTGCAGCATCGCGCTCAGCCGTTCCATTTCTTCGTGCGCGCTCTCCCGTTCGAGCTCGCGCTCCAGCTCCAGCTCTTCGCGCACGCGCGCGAACGCCGCCTCGGCCTCCTCGCGCCCGAGCGCGTGCTCGGCAATCAGCCGCTCGCGCTCTTCCCGCGCCGCTTCCAACGCGGATTCGTGCGCTTCCTGCGCGCGTTCGAGCTCGGCCTGCGCCGCCAGCATCTCCTGCAGCTGCTGTTCCTCCAGCTCCTTGCGGACGCGGTCCAGCTCTTCGCGCGCGTCGGCCTCCGCCTTCGCGTGCTTCGCTTCGGCTTCGCGCAGCGCCGCTTCGAGACGTTCCTTCAGCTCGGCGCTTGCCCGGCCGCGCTCCGCTTCGAGCGCGGCTTCCGCGTCCAGCCGCTCGGCTTCCATCTGCGCCTGCAGCTCGTCCAGCAACCGCTTCGCCTGTTCCATTTCGGCCACGGCCGCCCGGCGGCGCTCCTCCGTCTCGTGCATGCGCTCGTTCTCGGCGCGCAGGCGGAACACGTCCTCCGCCATTTGCACCGAGGCCAGCATCGCCAGCTTCGGAAGGTCGAGGCGCGGATAGCCTTTCGCCAGCTTATGCAGATTGTCGTCCACGAAAGCGGCAATCCGTTTGATGTAATCGGGATTGTTATGGCCTGTCAGTTTGAATTGATTACCGTATATATCAACCGTCACGCGTGTCCGATCGGCAGCGTTCATGAGGGTAGCCTCCTATTGTTCCGGGTGAACATTTATTTGCGCGTTCTCGAAGGGCCTCCGCCCATTTTCCGCCGAACCGGACCTCCGCCGGGCGGCTTGCCGCCGCCGCATGCCGGAATCCGGCCGCCGCAAACGCTTTCGATACGGCTGATCCAGCCTAGAACCATTCGGCTTTTCGCGTTTTATTCCAAAATATAGAAAGAAGCGGCAAACAAGCCTGCATTCTCCCGTCTGCGGAAAAAACAAAGCCGCACCGAATTAGCGTTCGTAAGGAACTAATTCGATGCGGCTCATGGCATCTCCTGCCTATTTACGCAATTCTGCCCCAAAAGATTGTTCCAATTTTGTTACGACCTTGCCGTGCAGCTCCGTTACTTCTTCGTCCGTCAGCGTGCGCTCGCCGTGGCGGTAAACCAGCGACAGCGCGACGCTCTTCTTGTCCTCGCCGAGCTTCTCGCCCGTATAGATGTCGAAGATCCGGATCGATTCCAAGAGCTCGCCGGCCGTTTCGGCAGCGGCTTGCGTCAGCTTGCCGGCTTCCACGCCGCGGTCCAGCACGACGGCGATATCGCGTTCCATCGCCGGGTAGCGCGGCAGGGCTTTGTAGACGATCTCGAAGTTCGCGTGGTCATAGAGCGGCGCAAGCTCGATCTCGAGCACGTACGTATCCGCGAGGTCCTGCTCCAGCTGGACGGAAGGGTGCAGCTGGCCCAGGTACCCGATCGTGACGGGACCGCGTTCGCCGCGGAAGACGACGGCGGCCGTCCGGCCCGGATGCATGTGCGCCGGCCGCGCCGCTTCGTAGCCGATCTCCCCGCCGACGCCGAGCGCGTCCACCAGCGATTCGAGGATGCCTTTCGCGTCGTAGAAGTCGTATGCCTCCGCCTTGCGGTTCCATTCCGCGCGGACGCGGCTGCCCGTCAGCAGCACGGCCAAGCGATGCTTCTCCTGCGGCAGGCGCGTGAGCGTTTCTTCGTCCGTATGGAAGACGCTGCCGATTTCGAAAATCGCGACGTCGTCGGTTTTGCGGTTGCGGTTGTACGCGGCCGTCTCGAGCAGCTGCGGCAGCAGGCTCGTGCGAAGCACGCTTCGGTCCTCGCTCATCGGCAGCGCCAGGCGGACGGGCAGCATGCCTTCGCCGTTCAGCGCCGGGAACAGCTTCGTCCGGTCCGGGTGGGTGAACGAGTAGCTGATCACCTCGTGCAAGCCGGCGTCGGTCAGCCGCTTGCGCAGCTCGCGGCGGATCGCTTGCGGCTTCGTGAGGGCGCCCGGCGTCGCCGCGCCTTCGATCGCCGTCGTCGGAATGTTGTCGTAGCCGAACAGGCGGGCCGCTTCCTCGATCAGGTCGACGTCGCGCGCGATGTCGCCGCGGCGGCTCGGCACGTCGACGGTGAACACGCCGCCCTCGGACAATTGGAAGTGGAACTGCAGCCGGCTGAAAATCGTCTCCAGCTCCAGCTTCGACAGGCTCGTGCCGAGGTAGCGGTTGATCTTCTCGATCGAGACGGTCACGACGGTCTTTTCGGCCGGCGCCGCGATCTCTTCCACGACGCCTTCCAGCACGTGGCCGCCGGCGTATTGCGCCATCAGCGCGGCCGCCCGGTCGAGCGCCGGGAGGACGCGCGCCGGATCGACGCCTTTCTCGAAGCGGAGGCTCGATTCCGAGCGGAGCCCGAGCTGGCGCGACGTCTTGCGGACCGTGCCGCCGTCGAACCGGGCGGACTCCAGCAGGATGTCGACCGTCGACGCCGACACTTCCGTATCCGCGCCGCCCATGACGCCGGCGAGGGCGATCGGGCGCTCGCCGTCCGTGATGACGAGCATTTGCGGCTCGAGCTTCCGCTCCTGGCCGTCCAGCGTCGCCATCGTTTCGCCTTCGTGCGCGAGGCGCACCAGGATGCGGCCGCCCGGGATTTTATCCGCGTCGAACGCGTGCAGCGGCTGTCCGTACTCCAGCATGACGTAGTTCGTGATGTCGACGACGTTGCTGATCGGACGGATGCCCGCCGCCATGAGGCGGTTCTGCATCCAGAGGGGCGACGGGCCGATGCTGACGCCCTTGATGTAGCGGGCGGCGTAATGCGCGCACTGCTCCTTCGCTTCGATGCGGACCGAGACGCGCGCGGACGCTTGCTCCGCGGAGTCGCTCACGCGGTTGTCCGGCAGCTTCACCGCGCGGCCGGTCAGCGCGCCGACCTCGTATGCGACCCCCAGCATGCTGAGGCAGTCCGAACGGTTCGGCGTCAGGTCGAGCTCCAGCACTTCGTCGTCGATGCCGAGCACGTCGAGGATCGACGCGCCGACCGCCGTGCCTTCCGGCAGCACGAGGATGCCCTCTTGCTGCTCCTTCGGCAGCAGCTTGTCGTTCAGGCCGAGCTCCTTCGCGGAGCAGATCATGCCCTGGGACTCCACGCCGCGCAGCTTCGCCTTCTTGATCGCGAAGTCGCCCGGCAGCACCGCGCCGATCGTCGCGACCGGCACGAGCTGGCCCGCCGCGACGTTCTTCGCGCCGCAGACGATCTGCAGCGCTTCGGGACCGCCGACGTCGACCGTCGTGACGTTCAGTTTGTCGGCGTCGGGGTGCTTCTCCTTCGTCAGGACGCGGCCGACGACGACGCCGGTCACGCCTTTGTTGCGGGATTCGACGACGTCGATCTCGATGCCGCCGCTCGTCATCAGCTCGGCCAGCCGTTCGCCGTCATAGCCGTCCAGGTCGATATATTGGCTCAACCATTTATAAGATACGTTCATCGTATTAGCCTCCCTCTCACATTCGGACAAACTGGCTCAGGAAGCGCAGGTCGTTCGTATAGAAATGACGAATGTCGTCGATGCCGTACTTCAGCAGCGCGATCCGCTCGATGCCCATCCCGAAGGCGAAGCCGCTCATCTCCTGCGGGTCGTAGCCGCCCATTTCCAGGACGCGCGGGTGGACCATGCCGCAGCCGAGAATTTCCAGCCAGCCCGTCTGCTTGCACATCCGGCAGCCGTGGCCGCCGCACTGCACGCACGTCACGTCGACCTCCGCGCTCGGCTCCGTGAACGGGAAGAAGCTCGGGCGCAGGCGGATCTGCGTCTGCTTGCCGAACATGAGCTGCACGAATTGCAGCAGCGTCCCTTTCAGGTCGCTCATGCGGATGTTCGGCCCGATGACCAGGCCTTCGACCTGGTTGAACTGGAACGAGTGCGTCGCGTCGTCGTCGTCGCGGCGGTACACCTTGCCCGGGCAAATGACCTTGACGGGCTTGCCGTTCATCGCTTTCATCGTCCGCACCTGCACCGGCGACGTGTGCGTCCGCATGAGGATTTCGTCCGTCACGTAGAAGGAGTCCTGCATGTCGCGCGCCGGGTGGTTCTTCGGCAGGTTCAGCGCCTCGAAATTAAAGAAGTCGGTCTCGACCTCCGGACCTTCCGCGATCGTGTAGCCCATGCCGATGAACGCGTCCTCGATTTCCTGGGCGACCTTGTTCAGCGGATGCACCGCCCCCGCGCCGAGCTTGCGGCCCGGCAGCGTGACGTCGACCGTTTCCGCGCGGAGGCGGTTCTCCGTCTCGGCCTGCTGGAACGCGGCCTGCTTCGACTCGATGACCGCTTCGATCGCGGCGCGCACGTCGTTGCCGACCTGCCCGATGACCGGGCGTTCCTCGGCGCTCAGACTTCCCATGCCGCGGAGAATTTCCGTCAGGGCGCCCTTCTTGCCCAAATATTTGACCCGCAGGTCGTTCAGCTGCTGCGGGCCGGCAACGCCCTGCAGCTCCTGCAGCGCCTCGGCGCGCAGTGCTTCCAAACGCTCTTTCATTTCTTCCAGTCCCTTCTCTTGGAAATAAAAAAACGGTCCTCTCTCCCCGTAAGGGACGAAAGAACCGTGTTACCACCCTAATTCGAACCGCCGCGCCGGCATGCTGCCGCCGTATCGCCTTGCGATTCCTCAAGCTCCGGATATCGGCCGGACGACCGGTGCCTCCTACCTCATGCGCCCGGAGGACGCACCCGTTCAGAAGCCTGCTCGGAAGCGAACTTCGGCAGCCTGATTTCCCGAAGACGCTCTCAATCTGCGGCGTCTCCTCCCTGTTGCGGAAAGCACTGCGTACTCTTCTTCCTCATCGCATTGACGTATGTTCGTTTTATTATACGAAACTTGGCCGCTCGTTCGCAAGTCCGTTCCGCGCGAAAAGCCGCCTATTCCGTCCTTTTTTCGCGATTACGCCCGTTTCCGGCGGGTCAGCGACGCGATCAGCGCCGCCGCGCCGAGCACTGCCGCCGCGATCGACAGGACGAACGAGGCGTTTTCCTTCGCGCCGCTTTTGTCCGCGGCGGCTTCGGCATCCGCCGAAGCCGCCGGCGCGCCGTGCCCGTCGCCTTCCGCGGCGCCCGCGACGACCGCCGTGACCGATGCGGGATGATCCGAGCCGTCCGCGCCGACCCATTCCACCACGGATTTGTCGCTGTACGTCTGATACGCCTTCCAAACCAGCTGCGCCGCGTCGTCCGCCACTTTGCCGGAGATGCGGAAGTCCGTGAATTCCGTCTGCGCGAGTCCCGCCCCTTCGGCCGTCCACGTGATGGACTTCACCGCCTTCGTGTCCGGCGCGAGCTCCAGGTCGTACTTCCAGCCCGCCTTCGGCTCGACCCGGCTGATCGCCACGCCGTCCGGCACCGTCACCTTCACGCCCGTCGTCGTCACGTTCTCGCTCTCGCTCGGCACGCGGACCGAGAATACCTCGTAGCTCCCCTGCGTCGTCTGCTTCGGCTGCACCGTCACGTGCGCGCTCGCCATGGACGCGAACAGGAACAGCGATATCGCGGCCGCCCCGATCACCGATATTTTCTTCATGCGTTTCAACATTCCGCGCATCCTCCCTCTGGCAAATGATCCCCCATTTGCCGGTATCATTATCTTAGCCTAGAGGGAGTATAGCGCAGACGTGCCGCGAAGACATGACTCGAACGGGCTATGCGGATGTTACGAAATCGTGTCCCTTGTCCGGGACGGCGGCCTATTCCTTCACGAGCCCCTTCTCCAGCGCGTACCGCGTCAGCTGGACCCGGTTGTCGAGATGCAGCTTCTGCAAAATGTTCTTCAAGTGGTTTTTGACGGTATGCTCCGAAAGGCCGAACGCTTCGGCGATCTGCCGGTTGGAGCCGCCCGACGCCACCTGCTCCAGCACCTCGCGCTCCCGCTGCGTCAGCGCCGTATGCGCCCGATCCTCCGGCCCCCGGCCGGCCGCGGCGCCCTGCACCTCCGGGCGCCGCGCCGCGCCCGAGCCGCTGCCGCCGTTGAATTCCTGCAGCATGCGGAAGGCCAGCTCCTTGGACAGCGACGCCTCGTCCAGCGCCACGGTCCGCAAATATTCCAGCCAGGAGGACGGCGACAGGTTCTTGAGCAGGTAGCCCTGCGCGCCGCGCTTGATGGCCTCGAACAGATCCGTGATGTCGTCGGACACCGTCACCATGACGATCTTGATCCGGGGATCGAAGGCCTTGATCAGCTGCGTCGCCTCCATTCCCGACATGACGGGCATGTTGATGTCCATCAGCACGAGGTCGGGCGCCAGCTGGGCCGCCATGGCGACCGCCTGCTCGCCGTTCGCCGCCTCGCCCGCGATCTCGAATTCCGGCGCCCCGCCGACGATGTCGCGCATGCCTTCACGGCCGTGGGGATGGTCGTCCGCCAGCAGCACTCTGATCTTGTCGTTCCCGGTTCCGTTCCCCTCCATGCCGCTCACCCTTCCTTCTCGACTTCCACGACCGTTCCCCGGCCGCCGGACCACGCGTCGTCCGCGCCGGCTGGCCGGACCGCGAAGCGCCAGCCCATCTCGGCGGCGCGTCCCTGCATCATGCGGACGCCGTAGCGCCCCTTCGCGAACAGCCGCTCCGGATCGGCCCCGGCGCCGTCGTCGGCGACCGTGCAGCGGAACGCCGCCTCCCCGCCGGACGCGGCATACACCCGCAGGCGCGAAGCGCCCGCGTGCTTCCGCGCGTTCTGCATCGCCTCGCGCACGATCGCGATCAGCTGCACCTTCTCCTTGCCCGACAGCCGGGCATCGGCCAGCTGCCAATCCAGCTCGACGCGCAGGCCGCCGAGCTCCAGCTCCGCGGCCATGTCGCGCACCGCCCGCATCCACTGCACGTCGGTCCGGGACGGCTCGCTCCGCAGCGCCGCGATCGACTGCCGGACGTCGTCGTATACGTGCTTGACCGTCCGGCGCAGCTGGACCATCGTTTCCGCCGCGAGCTCCGGATCCTTGGCGTGCTCGAGCTTGTCGAGCTTCACGGACAGCAGGAACAGCGATTGCGAGATGCCGTCGTGCAGCTCCCGCGCCAGCTGCTCGCGCTCCTCGAACGCCGCCTCGGCCGCCTTGGACCGCTGCAGCGTATCCTGCGTGTCCTCCAGCATCCGGAACAGCCGGAGCAGCAGCGTGGCGGTCACGGTCATGACGATGACCGGCGCCAGCGCGTTGCCGAGATCCATGGACAGATAGGGCAGCAGCAGCGTATGGCGCAAATATTCCCACAGCGCGATCGTCAAGGTCGGCGTCCATAGAATGAGCCATTTCAGCCGCTTATACGTCATCCTCGTCCCTGCCTCCCTTCCGTCCCGGCGCGCGTTCCGCCCTGCGGCCGCTCGTTCGGGCGGCCCATGACCCGAGCCTCGGCCCTGCTAGTCGCGAACGTTAATAGTTGCGGAAATCGACCTTCTGCACCGTCTCGTTGTCGTCCTTGTCGCGGACGCGGATCTCGGCCTCCCACCGGCCGGCGAACGGAACGTACGGCCCTTCGGTCTTGTAGGCGGTCTTCGCGTAGCCCTCGAAGTCCGTCAGCTCCGTATCCTCGAACGGCTTGATCGGCACCTCGATCGGACCGAGCTCCTTGCGGTCGAGCGAGAACAGCCGCAGCTCCGCCGACTTCGCGGCGCCGACGGCGTCCGGCAGCCAGACCTTGACGGTCAGTTCGTTGACGCCCGCCTTGTTCGGCGTGACGCGGAAGGACAGATGCATCTTCTCGCCCATCTGATGGTACGTGACGGGTTCGTTGGCCGGCAGCGGGCTGACGTACGTGAACAGCGCCGCGACGACGACGATCAGGACCATCAGCGCGGCGTCCGCGCGCAGCAGCGCGCCCGTCGGCAGACCGCCTTTGCGGATCCGCAGGTGCAGCGTTCCGCCGACCCCGAGCACGAGCACGACCAGCCCGGTCTTGACGAGCAGCAGCGTGCCCCACGCCGTGTAGAACAGGTACTTCAAGCTCGGCAGGAAAAGCAGCGTCATCCCGACGCCCGACAGCGCGAGCAGCATGAGCGACAGCAGCGCCGCCTTGGAGAACAGCGCGGCGAATCGGCCGGCTTCCTTGCGTTCCTTCAGCCACAGCATGAACAGCAGCGTCAGGCCGCCTGCCCATACGGCGCCGGAAGCCAGATGCAGGAAGTCGAACAGCACCGTCGCGTACTTCGGCGAGAAGACCGCCGCGTGCCCGCTCCAGCTTTCGACGGCCAGCATCGCCCCCGCCCAGAGCGCCCGGAGCGCCGGGTGAAGCCGGACGAGCAGGAACCCGAGCAGCGCCAGCGCCGCCAGCGCGATCCATTCCTTGCCCACAGCCGTGTCGAGGAAGAGCTTGCCGTAGTCGCTCGACGGATAGCCCTTCAGAATCTCGCGCGCATGGACGAACACGTACAGCAGCACCGCCACGAGCTGCGTGCGCAGCGCGATCGGCTCCCATTTCTTCCGGATGTTCGCCAGCGCCTCGCCGCGGTTCCCGGCGGCAAGCCCCCAGAACATGAGTCCCGCCGTCCACAGCAGCGCCGCGTAATACAGCGAGCGGACCGCGTAAATAATGAATTGGTTCGTCGTCAGCCCCGTCGCCGCGCCGTGGCCTTCGTGCCCGAGCGCCTTGTGCGGGTCGAACGCGGAAGCGTCGACGCCCTGCGGCGGATTGCCCACGACGAAGACGTACGAGCCGCTGACGGGATGGCCGTCCGCGGACACGATCGCGTACGACACCGTGTAGACGCCCTCGCCCAGCTTGGGCAGCGCCAGCTTCAGCGTCCGATGGTCGGCGCTCGGCACGGGATCCGACTGCGTCACCCGGCGCGACTTGTCGTCCAGCACCTCCAGCGAGCCGACCTTCGCTTCGATCGCTTCATTAAAGGCGAGCTCCACTTCCTTGGGGCTCTGCTCGTATTTGGTATTCGGCTCCGGCACCGAGCGCTCCAGCTCGGCGTGCGCGAGCGCGGCCGAAGGCGCGCCGGCCAGCAGGATGCCGAGCCATAGCGCGAACGCCGCCGCCGCGAAGGCGCGACGGATCGGTTTACGCCGTCCAATCATGCGTCCGAGCAACATCTCGTAACGTCACGTCCCTTCCTTCTGTTCCAGGCGCCGGTTTCAAAACCGGTCGCCGATAAGCCTAGTGTACTAGAGCGAATCGCCGAGCACCAATCGTAAATTCAACTTTTGTTTGAACGAATCCGTTTCCGCCCTGCCGCGGCGAATCCCCGATCCGGATCCGCGTCGAAACTCCCTATTATTGTCACGACACATCCGATGCCCGAAATGCTATAATTGTTTTTTGCTCGCCGCCTTTTATTTTGCCATCGGAGACGCCGGATCGACCGTTTGCGAAAGGGCGCCGCTGCGAGCTTTCATTGATTTTTCATGTAGAAAACGGGCTTTCCGGAGGGCCCGGATGTCGAATTGTTTAGCTTGACTATCACTATATCTCGGTGTAACGTAGGAAAGTACTTACAACATATTGTGTATTACGGGTTGTCGGACGACAACCTTCGACAAGGAGTGGCTCTGCCCGTGGATATTATTAAAAGGAATGGTCAGAAGGAAGAACTCATCTTTTCCAAGCTGAAGAAGGTCATCGATTTCGCTTGCCAGAGCTACAGCGACTGCGATCCTTTGGAGCTGGAAACGGCCTTGCTCCCCTATTTCCGCAACAACATCACGACCAAAGAAATCCAACGTACGCTGACGCAAGTTGCAGTCGAGAAAACGAGCATCGAAGAGCCGAACTGGCAATATGTCGCGGCCAAGCTTCTCGTGTACGATCTCTATAAAGAATCCGCCATCAACCGCAAATACGGCTACTTCGGCTACGGGGACTTCTACTCCCTCATCACGTACCTGACCGACAAGGGCTTATACGGCAGCTACATACTGGACCACTACACCCGCGACGAGATCCGCGAGCTCGGCAACTACATCGTGCCGGAACGCGACTACCTGTTCAACTACATCGGCCTGAAGACGCTGTCCGACCGCTACCTCATCAAGAGCTTCAACGGCGACGTGCTGGAGCTGCCGCAAGAGCTGTTCATGGGCGTGGCCATGCACCTGGCCATGAAAGAAGACGACAAGCTCGCTTGGGCCCGCAAATTCTACGACGTGCTGAGCCGCCTGCAGATGACGGTCGCGACGCCGACGCTCGCGAACGCGCGCAAGCCGTTCCACCAGCTGTCGAGCTGCTTCATCGATACAGTGCCCGACAACCTATGGGGCATCTACAACGTCGATTCCAGCTTCGCCCAAGTATCCAAATTCGGCGGCGGCATGGGCATCTACATCGGCAAGGTCCGCAGCCGCGGCTCCAACATCCGCGGGTTCAAAGGCGTCGCCGGCGGCGTCGTGCCTTGGATCAAAAACTACAACAACACGGCGGTCGCGGTCGACCAGCTCGGCGTGCGCTCCGGCGCCGTCGCCGTCTACCTCGACGTCTGGCATAAAGACATTTTCGACTTCCTGAACCTGAAGACGAACAACGGCGACGACCGCATGAAGGCGCACGACATCTTCCCCGGCGTCTGCATCCCGGACCTGTTCATGCGCAAGGTGCAGGAGCGCGAGATGTGGTACCTGTTCGATCCGCACGAAGTGCGCGGCTACATGGGCTTCTCCCTCGAAGACGCCTATGGCGAAGAGTGGGAACGCCGCTACGAGGAGTGCGTGAACCATCCGGAGCTGTCCCGCGAGGAAGTACCGGCGATCGAGATCATGAAGCGCATCCTGGCCAGCTCCTTCGAGACGGGCACGCCGTTCGTGTTCTACCGCGACACGGTCAACCGCGCGAACCCGAACAAGCACAAGGGCATCATCTACTGCTCGAACCTGTGCACGGAAATCTGCCAGAACATGAGCCCGACGGAATACATCACGACGACGCACGAGGACGGCATCATCACGACGCAAATCAAGTCCGGCGATTACGTCGTCTGCAACCTCTCTTCCCTCAACCTCGGCCGCACGCGGTCCAAAGAAGAGATCGAGGAAGTCGTCAGCTGCCAAATGCGCATGATGGACAACGTCATCGACCTGAACCATTATCCGATTCCGCAAGCGGAAATCACGAACCAGAAATACCGCGCCGTCGGCCTCGGCACGAGCGGCTACCATCAGTGGCTGGCGCTGAACGGCATCGCGTGGGAATCCGACGAGCACTTGGACCGCGCCGACGAGCTGTACGAGTGGATCAACTACTGCGCCGTCAAGGCGTCGATGGAAATCGCCAAGGAGAAAGGCGCGTTCCGCGTCTTCGAAGGCAGCGAATGGCAGACCGGCGCTTATTTCGAATCGCGCGGTTACGATGCCCCGCACTGGCAGAAGCTAAAGCAGGACGTCGCCGAGCACGGCGTGCGCAACGGCTGGATGTTCGCCATCGCGCCGACGGCTTCGACGTCGCTGATCGCCGGTTCCACGGCGGGCATCGACCCGATCTTCAGCAAGTTCTTCGTCGAAGAGAAGAAGAACGCGGTCATTCCGCAAACGGCGCCGAACCTGAGCGAAGAGACATTCTGGCTCTATAAGGAAGCGCACCATATCGACCAGCACTGGAGCATCAAAGCGGCGGGCCGCCGTCAGCGCCACATCGACCAAGCGCAGTCGTTCAACCTATACATCACGCCGAACTACACGGCGAAGGAGTTCATGGACCTCTACATGGCCGCGTGGGAGAACGGGCTCAAGACCGTGTACTACTGCCGCAACAAGAGCTTGGAAGTGGAAGATTGCGTCAGCTGCAGCTCGTAATCTTGCCTTGAACATAAGCGGCCCCGCGAACGGGATGGGATCGGAGCTGGCTTGCGTGCCCTGTCGGATGACGGGGCACGCGGCATTCGCGGCTGCGGACACATCGGCCTCATACGGCCGGCGGGGCAAGCTATTCAATGGGATCATGGAAGCATTGCAGCACTTTTTAGGTAGCAGGAATAGAAGGAGGCAGCCCATTTCATGGAACTGCAGAAGAAAAAACTGTTTAACGAGGAAGGCGACCGCGATTGGGGCAAGCGCCGCATAATCGGCGGCAACACGACCAACCTCATCGAGCTGAACAACGTCAAATACGACTGGGCCACGAAGATGTACCGGACGATGATGAACAACTTCTGGATTCCGGAAGAAATCCCGCTGTCCCAGGACGCCAAGGACTACAAGAACCTGTCGCTCTCCGAGCGCAACAGCTACGATAAAATCATCAGCTTCCTGATCTTCCTGGATTCGCTGCAAACGGCGAACCTGCCGAACATCAACGAGTACATCACGGCGCCGGAAGTCAACCTCGTGCTGACGGTGCATACGTTCCAGGAAGCCGTGCACAGCCAGTCGTACTCGTACATCCTGGACAGCGTCTGCTCGCCGGAGGTGCGCGACCAAATCTACAATCTGTGGCGCGAGGACAAGAACCTGCTCAAGCGCAACCGGTTTATTACGGATCTGTACGAGAACTTCATCGCGAACCCGTCTTCGCAAAACCTGATCAAGACGATCATGGCCAACTACATCCTGGAAGGCATCTACTTCTACAGCGGCTTCAGTTTCTTCTACGCGCTCGGCCGACAAGGAAAAATGCTCGGAACGGTATCCGAGATCAAATACATTCAGCGGGACGAACTGACGCATCTCGCGTTGTTCCAAGGCATCTTCCGCGAAGTCCGCAAGGAGAACGCGGAACTGTTCACACCTGTTCTCATCGAGGAGCTGCGACAGATGATGCGCACGGCCGTCGAACACGAGATCGAGTGGGGCAAGTACATCACGAACAACCAAATCCCGGGCCTGACCGACGAGATCATCGATGCCTACATTAAGTTCCTCTCAAACGAGCGGCTGCGCAAGCTGAACCTCGACATCCTGTACCCGGAAATCACGGAGCACCCGATGAAATGGGTCGAAAGCTTCAGCAACATGAACGGCATGAAGACCGACTTCTTCGAGCAAAAGGTCACGAACTACAGCAAATCGTCCAACCTGAACTGGGGCGACCTGTAAGACCGCTCCCTCCTATGACGCCTCGTACGCGCCTGCCGCGCGTACGAGGCGTTTTTGCGCTGCTGTCCGGATGAGAAAAAAAGCAAGCGTCAGGAGAGTTTTCTCCGTCCGCTTGCTTCGGGTTCCGGCCTGAGCCTCGGTATGCCGGTGTGCACCGCCAACGACATCCGCTCGATGATCTTCGTTTTGATTTTGACCGTGACCGGTTTCTTCCCGCCCTTGCCGTGCATTCGGTCGAGCAGCGTCTGCACCGCCCGGCGCGCGAGCTCGTCCGCCGGCTGAGCCACCGTCGTCAGCGGCACCGGCAGCATCTGGGCGAGCTCCGAGTCCGAGAAGCCCGACAGCGACAGGTCCTCGGGCACGCTTTTGTTCATCCGAACGGCCGTATAATAGACGGCCGCGGCCAAATAATCGTCTCCGCACGCCACGGCGGTCAATTTGCGGTTCGCCTTCAGGAAGCCTTCCATCTCGGGATTGCCTTCCCAGTAATGCGTTTGACTGTTCACCCGTTCGACCGCCAGGATGTACTGGCTTTGCACCGGGATCTCGTGGTCGATCAACGCCTTCAAATATCCCTTGTAGCGTTCGTCGATGCTGCTGACGCCATGAATCGGATTCGTGACGAAGCCGATCTCCCGGTGCCCCGCTTCAATGAACCGCTTGACCATGTCGTACATGCCCTGGAAGGAGTCGTGCACGACGAAATCCATGGCCGCGCCGGTAAACAACCGGTCGATCAGCACGATCGGAAAGCCCGATTCGCGCAGCTCGAGCGCCGCGGGACTCATCGTTTCCCGGCCGCGGGCAAACAGCAGGATGCCGTCGACTTCGCTCGCCAGCTGCTTCAAGGAAGCTTCCTCGTCGGCCGCATCCTTGCTCAGCCGTATCATGAGCTCGCTATCGAAAGCGCGCGCCGCCGTCTCTAACGCCGACACGAGGCGCGACGTATACGAATCCAATACCGGCAGCACGAAGGCAATGCGTCTTCGTGCGTCCCCTCTTGCGCCGCCTGCGCTCGCGTCCGCGGCGGAATCCGGGATCTCCGTCCCGTCCTCGTTCAATCGCGCCGACTCCGTCTCCGCCAGAAACGTCCCCCTCCGTTTAAGCCGGTAGACGCGTCCTTGCCGGGCCAGCAAGTCGAGCGCCAGCTTCGCGGTCATGCGGCTGATGCCGAACATGGCGGCGAGCTCCGCCTCCGAAGGCACGGGATCGTGGGGCCTTAGCATACGCGTTTGAATAATCCGTTCGACTTTAGCCGCCGTTTCCCGATACAGATGCTGACGGTTCGTTCCTTTGCTCAATCCCAATCACCTACATGTCCTTGCATGAATATTCAAATCGTACCCCCTCTTGCCGTCTTTCTCAAGCCACCGAAGGGTGAAGAATTTGTAAACCCGAAACAAACGATAAGGCAGTACGTCTATTCCGACCGGGGCACGTTTTCGGAAAAGCCGCTTCATGGTACAATAATGGAAACGAAACAGCGGACATGCCCGGCCCACTAGAGCGGAACAGAGTCGGCTTGTCTTCGTTCCCCCCCTGATCGCGCGTTCCTTCGCGCGTCCGGGCATCAACTCGAGCGGATTGAAGCAGACTATGCTCTAACCCAACCTGCATCGCATACATCGCGGATCGTTTCGCCCTTTTGGTCCGTTCATTATAATCGCGAAGGGGCGTACCGCCTGGTTTTGGCGTCCCGTCTCCGCAGAACCGGAAAACGAACATCGCAGCACCCGTACGACCGCTCAGACTAAAGTCCAGCCGCAAAACTGGACTATGGCCGTTATCACGCTTTCCGGACATCCATGTACACTTGATGAAGAAAGAACGTGGAAATGAGGGGTACTACATATGTCTCAACAAATCTATGTCATTAACGCGGCGCTTGCCGTCTTGCTGCTGCTCCTCGCGTTATGCGCGGGATTTCTGTCGGGCAGTCTCGCCTTGCGCAAAACCGTCGACTCGCTGCAGCGCGGCTCCATCGCCACGCTCGCGCTCCTCGGCGCCATGACGCTGATCGCGATCGGCAAAGTCACCATGCTGATCGCGACCTACTCGTACCGCAGCTGGTTCGTCCTGGATTCGGCGCTGCTGTTCTTGACGCTGATTATGGCACCGACGGCCGCCATCGCGTTCTTCTCCCTGCCTCGCCTGCTGCAGCTGTCCAAGCTTCAGCCCCGGGAAGCCGGGACGGCGGTCAGCCGCACGAAACGCCGCGCCGCCTCCGAAGTCGGGCTCGTCGTGCCGATCCAGGTGCTCGTCATCGAAGCGCTGCTCTATGCCGCGATCAACGTCTTCCCGCTCGGCATGGCGCTGCGCAAGGAAGTGCTCGTCATCGGTCTGCTCGTGCTCATGTCGCCGGCGCTCCTCATCTGGCGGCAGTCCATTCGGCGCCGCCGCATCCACCGGGACGACGGGACGTCGACAATACATTTCATCAAACGGGTCGTCTTCATTACCATGGCATTCATGCTGCTGGCCTTCGGCATTATTCATACGATGAACAACGCCAAAACGCTCAGCGAACCCGCTGAGCGTGACGAAACGCTGCAATTATCCGTCTCTCCCGCCTTCACCGGCAGATAGTCTTAGGTTCGCTATCCCCGCCTGCTTGCGGCATAGTCCGGCCAATAGTCGTTCCGAATGGCCGGACAGCCCCGCGGCCCCTCCCAGACGTACACCCAGCCGGACTTTGCCGGCGCTTCCGCATCCGCGGTCCACACGCGATCGTAATCGTTCTCTTCTTCGATCCCGCTATACTCCTCGAGCGCATCCATCGCTTGCAAGCCGCGGTCGCCGACCGTGATCCAGAGGCCCCTTACGCGAGATCCCTGCGCATGCGCCAAGGCATCCCTGACGAGCGCGGGATACGCCCCGCAATCGACGAGCCTCCCGTGAACGACGCCGGACACGGCCTGCCGGATATGAGCCGCCGCGACGGCATGATTGGGCTGGCCCGGCAGCAGCGACCCATAAATGAATACGCGGTGTTCCCGTTCGGCCATCGGCGGCGGCCCCCTTTCCGGACTCGGTTAAGCCGTTTGGCTGCGGTGACGGAACCAATTTTCGAAGAGATTGGCCGGTATCGGCTGCGTGTAGTAATAGCCTTGCGCTTCCTCGCAGTCGCGCTCGCGGAGGAACTTGATCTGTTCGTCGTTTTCCACGCCTTCGGCGGTGACCTTCAGCTTTAGATTTTTGGCCATGGACGTGATCGTCGCCACGATCGCGGCGTCGCTGCCGCCCTGCGTCAGGTCGTTCACGAAGCAGCGGTCGATTTTGAGCTTGTCGATCGGGAATCGCTTAAGGGAGCTCAGCGAGCTGTAGCCCGTGCCGAAATCGTCGATGCTGATCTGCACGCCCAGCTCCTTCAGGCTGGCCAGCGTGTCGGCCGCGAATTCCACGTCGCTCGTCATGCTCTCCGTGATCTCCAGTTCCAGGTAGTTCGGCGGCATGCCGCTCTGCTCCAGAATGGCCTTGATCCGCTCGGCCAGCTGATGCTGCCGGAATTGGCGCATCGACAGGTTGACCGACATCATCATCGGCGGCAGCCCGGCGTCCTGCCACGCTTTATTTTGCCGGCAGGCGGCGCCGAGCACCCATTCCCCGAGCTGGAGGATGAGCCCGTTCTCTTCCGTGAGCGGAATGAACTCGCCCGGCGGCAGCAGCCCCCGTTTCGGATGATGCCAGCGCACCAGCGCCTCCACGCCGACCACCTGGTTGCTGCGCAAATTGACGAGCGGCTGGTAGGCCAGCGAGAACTGCTCTTCGTCGATCGCGCGCCGCAGATCGCTCTCCAGGCGGAGCCGGTCATGCGCCTTGCGATTCATCTCCGGCGCGTAGCTGGAATACTCGTTGCGGTGCGCCTTGGCGGAGTAGAGCGCCGTGTCCGCGTTCTTGAGCAGCGCCTCGACGCTGTCGCCGTCCTGCGGGTAGAAGCTGATGCCGAGGCTGATCGTGACGTGATACTCCGCTTCGCCCAGGACGAACGGCGCGTCGAACAGGCCCATGATCGATTTTGCCTGGCGCTCGACCGGTTCGCCGCCGGACTCGGCGCACGGCAGCAGCATGGCGAACTCGTCGCCGCCCATCCGGTAGACGCGCTTCGCCGGCGCCGCGTGCCGCAGCCGCTCCGACACGGCTTGCAGCATCTGGTCGCCGAAAGAGTGGCCGAGCGCGTCGTTGATCGTCTTGAACCGGTCGATGTCGAGCAGGAATACGGCGACCCGGCCGTTCGTCTGCTGCGCGCGCTGCAGCTCTTCGTGCAGCTGTTCCTTCAGCAGCCGGCGGTTGGACAGGCCGGTCAGCTCGTCGTGGTACGCGAGGAAGTGAATGCGGGATTCCGTCCGCTTGTATTGCCGGTACGGCTCCTCGACCGTGACGTAGTAGACGCCCTTCAACAGGAAGTAATAGCCCGCCAGCTTGTACGCATGGCCGATCAGCATGTCGCTGTCGTACTGACCGAAGCTCAGCATGAACTGCAGGTCCGAGAGGAGGAAGAACACGAGCGATTGAATGATCGTGAGCACCGCCTGCGGCCGCTCCGCCCGGTTGCGGTACAGCACGAGGACGATCGTCCCGAGATAGCCGAACGCGATGAGGCACTGCGCGCCGATGCGCAGCGCCGTCGCCGAACGGCCGGCGAACAGCCCGGTCTGCCCGTCGAGGAGGAAATAGCCGCCCGCCGCCATGCACGCGAGCGCTACGGCGGCGGCGAACGCCGGCAGCCGGCGGGCGGCCGGCACGAGCGCGTCGCTTTTGCGGAAGATGAGGCACAAGCCGGCGGCTCCGGCCAGCTGCGCGGACATCGTGAAGAGCTGCGAGAGCGTCAAGTCGCCGAGCGGCCGGAAGAACGGCATGCCCGGATAAGTCAGCACGTGCAGCAGATCGAACACGCCCACCGCGCCGAACAAGGCGGCCGTGTAGAGCCGGTGCTTCGTGAGCGAATTGACGAAAAACAGCCAGCCGAGCACGAGCATCGCGAAGCAGACGGCGAAGCCGGACAATTCCATGCTGGAATGGAGAAAAAGGTACGCGCGCGGCGGCAGCGGCCTGTGCAGCCCGCCGTGCAGCGCGCGCAAGAGGACAAAGCTGAGTATGGCGGCGATCGAAGTCCCCATCGTGATTTTTTCCGCCCGGTTTAGTGACATGATGTCCTCCTTCGACAAGCAGCCGTAGATGAATGCAACGTTGAGCGCGGGGCGCCGGCCGGCGCCCGAGCGGAGAATCGGCGAAGCGCGGATGCCCGGGCGCGGTCCGCCGGCGCCCGCCGGATCGGCAGCCGCAAGCCGGCGCGCAAGCGACGGGAGGCGCCGCCTCGAGGCCGGCGGAGTTTTGGGCCTGCCGCAGCTCCCGAACGGGGGCGAGCGGCCTAGTTTATCGATGAACGCCCGTGATTCGACAGGTAGGGCGAGCAATGGAAATCTGGCTTGAATTCAGGTAATCCCTTCTAGTTTGTACCATTCCGTGTCACTTGTCCAGCTTGTTTCTAAAGCTTCGTTTCAACTATTTTTCGACAAATCGCTCCCGTTACGAAGCGTAGCGATTGATGACTTCCACGAGCAGGTCGTTCAGCGCCTTGACCTCGTATTCGCCGACCGCAGGCTCCATATGATCGTTGCCGATGCCGCTGTGATCCGTCAAAAATAAATACGTGCCGCCCGTAGCCGACGCCATGAACCGCATGAGGTATTCCGTATGGGCGTCGACTCCGCTGGAGGCGACCGGAACGATCCGGATGCCTTCCGCCGCGGCGTCCTCGGTCAGCTCCTGCAGCCGCTTCACGATCTTGCGGTCGCGATGCGGCGGCGCGTCCATGACGAGGAACAGCAGCCTCGCCCGCGCGTTCTCGCTCCACTCATGCTTGCCGATGGCGTTCGCCAGCGCCTCGTCCACCGCTTCCGGAAAATCGCCGCCGCCCCCGGCCTTCTGTTCGGACAGCTGGCCGACCGTCTTGTCGATATCGTCCGTGAACGGGTACGGCTTCACCACGTATTCGTCGCCGTGATCGCGGTAGAAGTTCGCGCTGACCCGGATGTCGAGCTGCTGCCCGTTGTCCCGATCGACGCGCCGCACGACGTCCTTCAGCTCCGTCTTCAAGTAATTCAGTTCGTCCTCCATCGATCCCGTCGTGTCGACCAAGAGCAGCAGATCGAGCGCCTTCGGCGGCTGAACCGCCTCCCCGAGCTCGACCTTGAGCGCCTGACCCCGCGGGATCGGCACGTTCTCGTAGCGCTTCTGCCGCTGCCCCGCTTCGACGGCCACCCCGAATTCCGCCTGCCGGTCCTGCTCGTCGTACAAGCCCGGGTAGGCGTACGCGACGCCTTTGTTGTTCGTGCGCGCCTCCCAGACGATCTCCCCGTCCCGGCCGGTCAGCGTCACCTCCGCGTCCGCGACCGGCTTGCCGCCCGCCGTGACGTCGACCTCCAGGCGCCGCTCGGGGAACATCGACCAGAACGACTGGCTCTCCCGCGCCTCTTCGCCGTCCATCAGGCGCAGCCAGGATTTCCAAGCGAGCGCGTCATCCCATTCGCCCGCGGTCAGCTGCCCCGGCTTGGCATCGTCGTACTGGGACGCCCGCCCTCCGCCGCCCCGCTCCGGTTCCGCGGCCGAGTCCCCGCTTTCCCCGTCCGATGCCGGCTCATCCGAGCCGCTCGAATCGCCGACGGCGCCGTTCTTGCCCGATTCGCTCGGCGAGCTCGAGCCCTCATCGGCGGACGAGTCCGCCGATGAGCCGGTATTCGTCCCCGCGTTATCCGCGGCGGCGTTCCCCGAATTCGCCCCGTCGTCGTCCGAACTCGAGCTGCAGCCGCCGAGCGCCAGCGCCAGCGCGAGCAGCGCCGCGGCGGACGCCCGCGACGCGCTTCCGCGGTCCGTTCCTTTTCCGTTCCTTTTTTCTTGCGCATGCCGATGGTTGACCATTGCCGATTCCCCCTTTATTTAGTCCGGGCAGCCAATATCTGTAAAACGCCGATCGTTCTTTTGACGCGCCGTCCGGCGGATTTGTTGCAATGCCGGCGGACCGCCTTTACAATGGGGGAATACGTTTTTCGGCGGGGCCGGCCGGGCACGCGCGCGCGCGGCGGCGCCGGCTCCCGCGAATCCGAACAAGGAGGCGGCCCTCGTCTTGGACACCTATCACGTGGCGGAATTATCCATCGCGCACGGCGGCGCGACGACGAAGCTGTCGTTCTCGGCGGCGCAGCTCGTCGTCGTCGCGGACGCCGGCTACAAGCTGTGGTACGTCGAGATCGACGGCATGACGCAGCACGCGCTGCTGCGCATGTTCGGCGAAACCGACGACATCGGCGTCGGCCTCAGCGGCGTTACCGCGGGCGGACGGCCGTTCCGGGGGAGCGGCTACTTCCACCCGAACGTGCCGCACGGCGCGGCCGCGATCCGCGGCGACGGCGAATTGACCGGCTTTTGAACTCGGGCCGCGGCGTCCGTCCGGCGAAGACGCGCGGCGCGAGAAACCCAGTTTCAGGCGCAAACGAAAAACAGCTCCGGCTCGTCCCGACATTCGGGAAGAGACCGGAGCTGTTTTCGTGTTGCCGTCCCGCTTCGGACGGCCGCGGCGCGGCAGCGCCGTCTGCATCCGCCGCTTGGCCGCCGACGGGTCCCGTTACTGCGGGGCGATGCCTTTGAAGAACAACTCGAAGGTCATCGTCATCCGCGTGGCGAGCGGCTCGTCCCCCGCCTCCATCGCCCAGATGACCAGCGTGCCGAAGTACGTCTGGAACGCTTGCTGCGCCAGCATCGCCGGCGGCATGTCCTTGCGGATCTCGCCGTTCTCCTGCGCCTGCAGCACGAGCGGCAGCAGCGCCTCCGACAGATCGGCGAGCAGCCGGTTGTGCAGTTCGAGCGCGGCGTCGGTGGCGAGCATGCCCTGGAACAAGGCGCGCGTCAGCGGCTTGTTCATCTCGAAGCGCTTGACGAGCTCGAAGACGAGCAGCTGCAGCCGCGGAACGAGCGGCCCGGGCGTGCCCTTCAGCTTCCCGACCTCGTTCATGGCAAAAATACCCTGCAAATCGCATAGGAGATCGTCCTTGGACGAAAAATAGTTGAAAAAGGTGCCTTTGGCAACGCCCGCCTGCTTGGTGATGGCTTCGACCGTCGTCGTCTCGTAGCCTTGCTCGGAAAACAAAGCCAGCGCGGCTTCCTTGATGCGTGCCCGGGTCTGTTCTTTCTTCAGCTCGCGGTTCATGTCGGCGTCCTCCGTCGTCAGACGTTCTGTCATCCCATTGTAGCACAGCCTTCCTATGGCGTAAACCGGATATGACCGTCGGTCATTTTTTGCCGCCGCACGATCTGACGCCCCGGAACTCTCTGCGTTTTCGCTATATGAATTCTCCTTACCGATGCTCGGACGAAACGAATGTGAATTAATTATGACCGACGGTATAAAATTATTGACTTTAGGATTTTCCATGCGCTATAACTATGCATAGAGAAGGCCCAGACTCAAGGGAGGTATACGTATGACTGAGAAGTTCATCCGCGGCATGGCCCGCGCCAGATGGGCGGTCTTGCTCGGATGGCTTGCGATCACCGTCGCGTCGGTGCTGTTTCTGCCCAATTTGGCCGACATCGTGCGCCAGACCGAGCAGAAATTCGTCCCGTCCGATTCCGAATCCGTCGTCGCCAAGCGCATGCTCGAGCAGATCAATCCCGAAGCGACGACCAAATCGAGCGCCATCCTGGTCTATTCAAGGGACGGCGGCCTGACCGGCCAAGACCGGGCATGGCTCAAAGCCAAAGCGGCCGAGCTCGGCGGCCTGAGCGGCAAGGGCGGCTTCCAGTCCGTCCAGTCGGCGTACGAGACGCCCGAGTTGGCTTCCAAATTCCGCAGCAAGGACGGCACGACCGAGATGCTCATCGTCGGCTTCTCGGGCGCGGACAACGACGCGCTGACGCAGGACGCCGTCGACGAGCTCGACGGCCGGATCAAGGACGCGCCGGCGGGCGGCAAGGTCGAGCTGACGGGCAGCGCGCCGATCGGTAAAGATTTTCAGGAGAGCTCCGAGAACGGCCTGAAGAAGACGGAGCTGCTGACCGTGGCGCTCGTTCTCGTGATCCTGCTGATCGTCTTCCGCTCGCCGGTCGCGCCGTTCGTCCCGCTCATCACGATCGGCCTGTCGCTCGTCATCACGACCGGGCTCGTCGCGGCGGCGACGCATTGGGGCATGCCGGTCTCCTCGTTCACGCAATCGTTTCTGATCGCGGTCATGTTCGGGGCGGGCACGGATTACTGCATCCTGCTCATCCAGCGTTACCGCGAAGAGCTGAGCCGCGACGGCGATAAGGTCGAGGCGCTCGTGCGCACGATCCGCACCGTCGGCAAGACGGTGGCGTTCTCCGCGAGCACCGTGTTCGTCGCGTTCTTCCTGATCGGCTTCGCCCAGTTCGGGCTGTACCAGTCCGCCGTCGGCGTCGCCATCGGGGTCGCCGTCACGCTGATCGCCGGCCTCACCTTGACGCCGGCGCTGCTGATGATCTTCGGCAAGGCGATGTTCTGGCCGTCCCGGATCGCCGCCGGCCAAGGCCACGGGGAATCCAAGCTGTGGGCGGGCATGGCGGCGTTCTCCGCGCGCCGTCCGGTCGCGATCATCCTCGTGGCGGTCATCGTGCTCGCGCCGGTGACGCTGCTGTTCCAGAACAAGCGCTCCTTCGACGACTTGGCGGAAATCGATCCGAAGCTCGGCTCCGTCCAAGGCTTCCGCCAGGTCGAGCGCACGTTCGGCTCCGGCGAGGTGTTCCCGCTGTCGATCGCGGTCTCGTCGCCCGACTCCATGCGCAATCCCGCCGCGCTGGCGGTCATGGAGACGGCCAGCGCGAACGTCGCGAAGCTGGGCGGCGTCAAGGAAGTGCGCAGCGCCGTCCGGCCGCTCGGGGCGCAGCTCGCCGACCTGACCGTGTCCGATCAATTGACCAAGACGTCGGAGGCGATTGAGCAGCTCAAGGACGGCGTGGACCGAGTCGCGGGCGGCTTGAAGGAAGCCGAGACGTCCGTCTCCGGGGGCCGGGGCGACGTCGACCAGCTGACGAGCGGCCTGCGGACGATGGCCGCGAAGACGAAGGACGCGCAGAGCGGCCTCAATCAAATCCGCGGCGGCCTGCGGCAGGCGTCCCAAGGCGCGGAGCAGCTCGAAGGCGGGCTGGCGCAAAGCGCCTCCGTCTCGGCGTCCATGAGCGCCGACTTTCATGCGCTGCTGAAGGCCCATCCCGAGCTGAAGGACGACGCCGCCATGCAGCGGCTGCTCGGCAAGCAGCAGGGGTTATCCGGCGGCTTGAACGAGTTGAAGGGCGGCGCGAACCGGTTGTCGTCCAGCTTCTCGCGGCTGACTCCCGGCGTCTCGCAGGCCGCAAGCGGCCTTGGCCAGCTCGCGGCGGGCCAGACGGCAGCCGCCGACGGCGTCGCCAAGCTGGGCGGCGGCCTGACGGAGCTGACCGGCGGGCTTCAATCGGGCGCGAAAGGGCTCGGCGACGTCTCGGCCGGGCTGACGCAAGTGAAGGAAGCCCAGCAATCGATCGGCGACAGCCAGATTCCGGGCTGGAACCTGCCGCAGTCGGCGCTCGACAGTCCGGAGCTGCGGCAGGCGCTGGACTACTACATCTCCAAGGATGGCAAGACCGCGAAGTTCGACGTCGTGCTGGCCGTCAATCCGTACTCGCCGGAAGCGCAGGACACCGTCGGCCAAGTCCGCGACGCGCTGGCGCACAGCTTTGGCGGCACCGTCTTGAAGGACGCGAAGGTGTACGTCTCGGGCACCTCGGCGCAAATCACGGAGCTGAAGGCAATCTCGAAGAGCGACTTCATGCGGACGGGCGCGTTCGTCCTGATCGGCATCTTCATCGTCCTGATGCTCATGCTGCGCTCGATCGTGGCGCCGCTGTACCTGCTGCTGTCGCTGGGCTTTAATTTCCTCGTCACGATGGGCATCGTGGAATTCGTCTTCGTCCGCCTGCTCGGCAAGGAAGGGCTGTCTTGGAGCGCGTCGTTCTTCATCTTCCTCATTATCGTGGCGCTCGGGGTCGACTACAGCATCTTCCTGATGGCGCGGTTCAAGGAGGAATACCGTCCGGGCGGCGTCCGGGATGCGATGGCGAAGGCGATGTCCACGACCGGCGGGGTCATCGTCTCGGCCGCGGTCATCATGGGCGGCACGTTCGCCGCGCTCATGATGTCGGGCGTGAACACGCTGCTTCAGATCGGAGCGGGCATCGTCGTCGGGCTGATCCTGTACGCGTTCGTGTTCATGGGCCTTGTCGTGCCGGCCCTCGCGAATCTGTTCGGCGAAGCGAACTTCATCTCGGGCTTTGCCCGCAACAAGGAAAAAGCGCCGAAGTTGAAAGAAGTCGGCGATACGTAACGTCCCTGCGCAACGGGAGGGGCAATCCCTTCCCGTCAGCTATGCCTATCCAACCGCGCCATGAAAAACGGGGACGATCGTTCCCGTTTGTCCGGCAAAAAAGAAAGAAGCGTTTCGGTTTCCCGCGCTTCGCGAAAGCCGGCAGGCGACGGCGCTAATCGGTTCGCCTCGTCCGTCGGAATCGCTGCCGCTAGCCAAATGCAAAAAGGCCGTATCCTCCTATACCGGAAGATACGGCCTTTCGTTAGTTTCAAAGCCGCGGCGCCATGCCGCAAGCTCAAGGACCCGCGGACTCTCTAACCCAGCGCGTGCTTCGCCGCCTGCCACGTATGCGCGAACAGCTCCGCCAGTTCCAGATGCTGCACGTATTCCAACGCGCCTCGCGCGTCCTCCGCGGAACGGCCGCTCTCCTGCAGCTGCACGAGGCCCGTGAACGCGCTCGCGTTCCAGCGCGTGCGGCGGGCGATTTCGGCCAGGCCGTCGCGGATCGCGCCTTCCGGCACATCGCTTAGGACCGTGCCGTTCCGGACCCAATCCGCTGCGCGGTCCTGCAGCCGCTGCATGGCCGGATGGGCGCCCGCCATACGGAACCAATAGTTCGCGTTCGAGAAATCCCCCTCCATGCGGTGCATGATGCCGTGCCAGTAGCAGCCCGTGGCGTCGTCCTCGATCTCTTGGGCGTAAGCGTGGGAAGCCCCCAGGCTTTCGTTCAGCAGGTGCAAGCCCGCCTTCAGCGCGATCAGCGCCGGGCGGTCGGCCTGCGGCGCGGTCGAGAGCGCGAGCGGCAGCTCCGCGATCCGCTCGTCCAGCGCGGCGTCCCAAACCCGCTTCGGCATGAGCGCCTGCAGCGATTGGCGGTTCTCCAGTCGTTCCGTGATCAGCAGCAATGCTTCGTTCATGGGCAGCCTCTCCTTTAGGACATATCGAGCCATCGAAAATCATCCCGAGCATACCGCGGATCGCGTCAAATGGCAACAAAAAACCGCGCGGTCCGGGACCGCGCGGCGCCTGCCGCCTCCGCTCATCCGTAGGGGCCGCGCGGGTGGCAGCCGAGCAGCCGGAGCAGGCGCGGATTGTCCTTGGCCGCCTCGAGAACCGACGGGGGCATGACGTAGTTGACGAACGGGTAGAACCGCTGCGAGACCCAACGCCGGCCGTACGTCACCTGCTGCACCATGCGGACGCTGCCGCTCATATTCTTCGCGCCCCGGTGCCAGGTCTGGCCGTTGAAGATGAGCATGTCGCCCTTCTTCGCCAGAATCGATACCGGCCCTTGGCCCTTGTAGGACGGCGTCTCGGTCGGCGAAGCCGGATGGCGTCCGCTCCGGTGGCTGCCCGGCACGAGCTGCGTCGGCCCCATGTCCTCGGTCACGTCCTGCAGATAATACATGACGCTGAACATGAAGCAGGGCATCGGAATGCGCGGATCCAGCTCGGCCCCCTCCGGAATCGGGAAGAACAGATCCTCGTCCACGTGCCACGCGTCGATGCCCGTCCCCGGCGTCGTGTACAGCCCGTTATTCGAGAACATATGGCAATTGCGGCCGAGCACCGCCTCGGCGAACGCGACCGCTTGCGGCCGGTCGATCATCCGCAGGAAGAGCTCGCCCCGCTCGAACATCTTGGTCCGCAGGTTCTCTCCGTATCCGTCCTGCGGCGTCTCCGCGAACTCCCGCTCGAACGCGGCGCGGTACTCGTCCGCGAACGCCTCGCCGAGCGCGCCGCGGACGAGCGTGAAGCCGTCGCGGTAGAACCGCTCCATGTGATAAGCCAAGTCGAACGCGTTCGGATCGGCCGGCGCCATGCTGCGTTCCATGCGTCATTCCCCCTTGTACGATGTCCGCCGCCCCCGCGATGCGGGCCGCGCCGGGCGGATTCCCGGCGGACGGCGGTTCTGCTATAGTTAGCTTAACGCGCTTCGCGGCGCGCCGGATTGGGCGATTTGACGAAAGACCGGGACGATCTGACGGCGGGAGGGCCGAGCATGGACCATTACGTTAACGAGCAGTTCATGGATAACCCCGCCTTTCCGTTCCGGGCGTTCCGCGCGCCCGTCACGCAAGATTTCGAGCTGCACATCCACGACTTCGTCGAAATTATCTACGTGACGGAAGGCCGAGGCATCCATCTGTTTCAGGAACGGGCGTTCCCCGTCCGCGAAGGCGATATTTTCATCATCCACCGGCATGTCCCCCACGGCTACCGGTGTCTGCCGGACACCCCGTTCACGGTCAACAACGTCATCTTCGACCCCGGCTTTTTCGACCGGGAGCTTGCCCACATGGCGGGCGTGACGGCCTTCGTCGATTTCTACTACGTGGAGCCGTTTCTCCGCGAACGGTCGCGGTCCCCCGCCATCATGAACCTCGGCAAGCCCGAGCGCATCGAAGCGATCGCGATTCTGGACCGGCTCGTCCGGGAAGACGCGGAGCGCGAGGCCCATTACGAGCTCATGGTGCGCACGCACCTGCTCCAGCTGTTCGTTTACTTGAGCCGCTGCTGCGACCGCTGGGCGAAGAAGCCGGCTACGCCCGTCCGCGATGAAGAAGAGCTGTTTCGCATGGCATGCGCGTTTACGAAACGGCATTACGCCCAGCCGATCGGGCTCGAACAGATCAGCCGGATGTGCGGCCTCAGCCAAACCACGTTCACCACCAAATTCAAGCGGCATCTCGGCCTCACGTTCATCGAATACCGCAATCGCATTCGGCTGGACGAGGCGAAGACGCTCCTGGAGACGTCCCCCGCCAAAATCATGGCCGTCGCGCTCGAAGTCGGCTTCGAGGATCTCAGCTTCTTCAACCGCCTCTTCAAGCGCGAATTCGGCCTCACGCCGAGCGAGCACCGCGAGCGGTTCCGCCGCGCGGCGCGGCAGGGCGGCGGTTCGCCGGCCGATGCCGGCGGGACGGGCGCGCGAATCGCGGACGCCGACGGCGAAGACGGGTGAGCGGCGCCGCTTCCCGGCGGCACAGGCGCGAATAACGGCGCGGCCGGCTCTCGGCGCCTGCGGTCGGGAACCACTGCCCGTCGCGGGCCGCCCTTGCTTTCGCCGCGCGCAAAAAAGCTCCCGAACCGTTTCCGGCCCGGGAGCTTCGCTAAGAGAGACGCCTATTTGCTGTGCAGCACTTCCGGCGTCGTGAGCTTGTCGTAGAAATCGACGACCTTGTCCTTGTCGTCGGACTCGCGCAGCGCCATCGCGGAGCGCGGGTGCTCGTCCAGCATGCCCGTGATCATGTACGGGATGATGTAGCCCCACTCTTCCTTCTCGCGGAGCGGCACCATGTAGCGCTCGATCATGTCGAGCACCGGGCGCACGTTGTACTTCGTGTTCTTCAGATGCGCCACGAGCAGCTCCGTCGGGCAGTTGCCCGCCGCGCGGCCCATGCCGTACACGGACGCGTCGAGCAGTTCGACGCCGTTGTCGACCGCGGTGAGCGTGTTCGCGAACGCGAGCTGCATGTTATTATGCGTATGCACCCCGAGGCGCTTGCTCGGCAGGTGCTTTTTGAATTTGGAGATCAGGTATTCGAAATCCTTCGGATCCAGGCTGCCGTAGGAATCCACCACGTACACGACGTCGACGACGCTCGCTTCGATCAGCTCGAACGCTTCCAGCAGCTGGTTCTCCATGACGTTCGAGAGGGCCATGATGTTCAAGGTCGTCTCGTATCCGCGGTCGTGGAACACTTGCACGAGCTCGAGCGCCTTCTCCACGTCCTGGATGTAGCACGCGACGCGGATCAAATCGAGCAAGCTCTCTTCGCGCGGGAGGATGTCGTTCTCGTCCACGCGGCCGATGTCGACCAGGGCGGACAGCTTCGTATTGAGCTTATGCGGAATGACCTTGCGCAGGAAGTCGTCGTCCAGGAAGCGCCACGGGCCTGCCGAATCCGCGCCTTTGAGCAGCTTCGGGGAGTTTTTGTAGCCGATTTCCATATAGTCCACGCCGGCGTCGTTCAACGTTTGGTACAGGTGCTGAACGAAATCGATGCTGAAATCCCAATTATTGACGAGTCCGCCGTCGCGGATCGTGCAGTCGACGATTTTGCAATTACTGTTCTTTGCGGTCATGTGCGTGTACTCCTTTAGCCCATACTTTTTTTCCATCATACTTGAAATTCGCCATGAACGCAAAACAATTTTTTACCGCTTTAAAGCGTATACGCGTTGCCGCGTTCCGTCAGATCATCGTATCCGCGCGCACGACCTCGTCGAACTTCTCGGCCGTGATCAGGCCGCTTCGGACGGCCGCTTCGCGCAGCGTCAGCCCTTCCTTGTGGGCCGCCTTGGCGATGGTCGCGGCATTCTCGTACCCGATATGCGGATTCAGCGCCGTCACGAGCATGAGCGATTCGTTCAAGTACCGTTCGATCGCCTCGCGGTTCGGCTCGATGCCGACGGCGCAGTGCTCGTCGAACGACCGCATGGCGTCGCCCAGCAGCCGCGCGGACTGCAGGAAGTTGTGGATGATGACCGGCTTGAACACGTTCAGCTCGAAATTGCCCTGGCTCGCGGCGAAGCCGATCGCGGCGTCGTTGCCCATGACCTGGCAGACGACCATCGTCAGCGCCTCGCACTGGGTCGGGTTCACCTTGCCCGGCATGATGGAGCTGCCCGGCTCGTTCTCGGGAATGCGCAGCTCGCCGATGCCGCAGCGCGGGCCGCTCGCCAGCCAGCGGACGTCGTTGGCGATCTTCATGAGATCCGCCGCCAGCGCCTTGAACGCGCCGTGCACGAAGACGAGCTCGTCGTGGCTCGTCAGCGCCTGGAATTTGTTCGGCGCGCTGACGAAGCGCTTGCCCGCGTAGCCGCCGATCGCTTCGGCGACCTTCTCGCCGAACCCCGCCGGCGCGTTCAGCCCCGTGCCGACGGCCGTGCCGCCGATGGCCAGCTCGCGCAGCTCCTCGCGCGCCGCGCCGATGTTCCGCTCCGCCTTCTCCAGCATGCGGACCCAGCCGCCGATCTCCTGGCCGAGCGTGAGCGGCGTCGCGTCCTGCAGATGGGTGCGGCCGATCTTGATGATGCCGGCGAACGCGTCGCGCTTGCGCTCGAGCGTCGCCTTGAGCTGCGCGATCGCCGGCAGCACCGTATCCTCGACCGCGATCAGCGCCGCGACGTGCATCGCGGTCGGGAACGTGTCGTTGGAGCTCTGCGAGCGGTTGACGTCGTCGTTCGGGTGCACCTTCGCGTCATGGCCCGCCTCGGCCAGCAGCTGGCCGGCCCGGCGCGCGATCACTTCGTTGACGTTCATGTTCGACTGCGTGCCGCTGCCGGTCTGCCAGACCGCGAGCGGGAACTCGCCGTCCCACCGGCCCGCGAGAATCTCGTCCGCCGCCGCCGCGATCGCGCCCGCCTTGGCTTCGTCGAGCTTGCCGAGCCCTCCGTTGACGGCCGCCGCCGCCTTCTTCAAATACGCGAACGCCCGAATGAGCTCGCGCGGCATTTTCTCCGTGCCGATCTTGAAATTATGGAGGCTGCGCTCCGTCTGCGCGCCCCACAGCCGATCCGCCTCGACCTTGATCTCGCCCATGGAATCCTTCTCGATCCGATACTCCATCGTCCTTGCCCCTTCCGCTTTATAATGGCCGCTTCGCTTCCCGGCCGCTTGTCTCGTACGGGTCGCCCGCGCGCATACATCCGTTATTTCAAGTAAAGAGGCGATGCATGAAACATCATGCGCCGCCTCTATCCATGATTGCCTATTTCAGGGTATGCGATACGGACGGCGTTTAGGGCCGCGCCGGGAAAAGCGCCCGCAGCGCGTCCGGCAGCGGCCGGCTCGTCCGCGAGGCCGCATCCATCGTCACGCACGTGACGAGCGCGTCCGCGCACCGCTCTCCCGCCCGGTTGACGATTTCCTGCTTCAGGACGTAGCTCGTTCTCCCCGCCCGTTCCGCCGCCGTCGTCACGGTCAGCCGGTCGCCCTGCCGGCATTCCTTGCGGTAATTGATGTTGACGTTCACCGTTACCGTCCGGATGCCCAGCGCGCCGAACGCGTCGTAGTCCAAGCCCGCGCGCTCGTACCATTCCTCCCGGCCCCATTCCAGGTACTCCAAGTACTTGGCGTTGTTCACGTGGCCGTTGACGTCGATTTCCGTCGAGCGGACCACGATTTCCAGGCTGACGCCCGCCATGCTCTCCACGCTCCTTCGCGGCCGGTCCTCTGTTCCGGCCCGATTGCCACCTATGTTAGCGCGAGGGGCGGCGGATGTCAAAGCCGGCTTGGGGCGAACGCGCCGGGGAGGGCATGGAATGCGGAAGACGTACGGCCGCTCGGGATGGGTTGCCGTAAGACGTACGGGCGCGTTCGATGGAACGCCGGAACGCGTGCGGTCGGAAGTGCAGGACCTGGAAGACGTACCGTCGCATCGGTCGGCGCATCGTGCCGCTAACGCAAAAAACGCCGCGGGCGGCGGCGTTTCGGGCGAACGGTTCAGTTATCGGCATCCATTTGGACGCCTTGGCGGAGCGGCAGGGAAGCTTGAACGCGCGCGAACAGCCCTTCCACGGCGTACACCAGTCCCATCACCGCGAGCAGGCCGGCGATCGAGACCGCGACGGAAGCGGGCGCGACCCACAGCTTATCGGGATGCGCGAAAAACGGGATGAGCGCCACGGCGATGATCGGCGGGGCGTTCAGCTTCAGCGCGCGAACGAGCCAAATCATGGCGAGCGTGCTGCAGAAGAGGGACACCATGCCGCCGTGAAGGGCGTAGGCAGCCGTGCCGACCGCCGCCGAGAGCACCGCGCCTCCGGCGATGCCGAACAGTTCCTTCATCCGCGGGGAGCGGGTGATGAACAAAAACCCGAAGGCGCCGAGCGTCGGGAAGAACAGCATGTGCATCCCAGGGGAATGCGAGGAAAGCCAATACACGAACATCATATACAAACCGAGGCCGACCGACCGAATGACCACTTGCGCAACAATCCTTTCCGCCATTAAAAGTCACCGTGATAAACCTGACATGAAAATCACACTTTTACGAGCGTAAATCAGATCGTCCCCCGCGTCAATGGTAAATTCATCGGTTATATCCAGACCTGCGAAGCGGCCGGCACGGCCGAGCCATGCATACGGGAACTCCGCTAAAGCGGCATTTGGACGTCATTTCGGCGCTTAGCGGCCGCAGACGCGGTTAGTTGCCGAACACGACGCCAAACTACGCGAGCGTTACTCCGACAGCGGAACCTAGGGCCGTTCAACCTGACGATGCGCCGTTGTACGCCAAATAACGGCTGCCGCGTCCGCTCGTTCCCGCTGTCGCCCCATCCCCGATTCCCACTCCTTGACGCCCGGCTCTTCCGTTCATCGCCGAATCCAACCTCAAGTCCCGCAGTACGTCCGGTACGGGCGGGCCGCAGGTTCCGGCAGCGCTGCGAAGGCCGCTTGCCCGGGCGCATGCGCGTACGGGTCCGAGAGCGCCGCGAGCAGCCGCTCCAGCACGCCGTAATCGCCCTGCTCGGCCGCCGCGAGCGCCTCCTCCACCCGGTGGTTGCGGGGAATGACCGCCGGATTGGCGGCGCGCATCGTCCGTTCGGCGTCCTCCGCCGATTCCGCCTGCCTGCCGCGCCTCGCCTGCCACCGCTCGCGCCACTCGGCGAACGCCGGCGCTTCCAGCAGCGCCGAACCGGCCGTCCGCCCGTGCGTCAGCGCGAGGAACGTATCCGTGTAGTCCGCGCGGTGCCGCTGCATGAGCGCGAGCAAGTCCTGGACCAGCGCCTCGTCCTCCGCTTCTTCGCCGAACAGGCCGAGCTTCGCCCGCATGCCGGCCAGCCAGCGGCCGCGGTACAGCTCCGGGAACGCCGCGATCGCTTCCTCGGCCAGCTCCACGGCGCGCTCTTCGTCTTCGGCGAGCACGGGCAGCAGCGCTTCCGCCAGCCGCGCGAGATTCCACGCCGCGATCTGCGGTTGATTGCCGTAGGCGTAGCGCCCTTGGCGGTCGATCGAGCTGAACACCGTCGCCGTGTCGAACGCGTCCATGAACGCGCACGGCCCGTAGTCGATCGTCTCGCCGCTGATCGCCATGTTATCGGTGTTCATGACGCCGTGGACGAAGCCGACGAGCTGCCATTTCGCGATGAGCGCGGCCTGACGGGCGACGACCTCGCGCAGCAGCGCCAAGGCGCGGTTGTCTTCCCGGTCATGATCGGGATAGTGGCGCTCCAGCGCATAGTCGACCAGGATGCCGAGCTCCTCGGCCGGCCGCGCGGCGGAGACGTATTGGAACGTGCCGACGCGCAGATGGCTGGCGGCCACGCGGGTCAGCACCGCGCCGGTCAGCTCGCTCTCGCGGATGACGGCGTTGCCCGTCGTCGTCACGGCGAGGCTGCGCGTCGTCGGGATGCCGAGCGCGTGCATCGCCTCGCTGATCACGTACTCGCGCAGCATCGGGCCGAGCGCCGCGCGGCCGTCGCCGCCGCGGGAATACGGCGTCCGGCCGGCGCCCTTCAGCTGAATGTCGAAGCGCGCTCCCCCCGGCGCGAGCTGCTCGCCGAGCAGCACGGCCCGGCCGTCCCCCAGCATCGTGAAATGCCCGAATTGATGGCCCGCGTAAGCCTGGGCGATCGGCTGCGCCCCTTCCGGAATCCGGTTGCCGGCGAAGATCTCTGCGCCTTCCCCGCCGCTCAGCGCCTCGGCATCGAGGCCGAGCTCCCCCGCCAGGCGCGCGTTGAATAGCGCGATCTTCGGCGCGCTGACCCGCGTCGGCGCCTGCTCGGCGAAAAACGCGCGCGGCAGCCGCGCGTAGCTGTTGTCGAAATGCCATCCCGCCGCAGCGGTCGTTTGGTGTTCCTTGGTCATGCGATCTCCTTCTTCCTGCGTTCGTCGGTATCGTTTCCCTTATTATACCCGTTCCGCGCCCGCAAGGCGCGCCCCGGCGCAAAAACCGGAAAGCGGCCCGGCCGGCTCTTGCGCCGGGCGAGATCGCGCTCGGCGGCTAACGCCTCTGCGCTCCTTTCGAGAAGGCCGCCGGAACACGGCAAAAAGCCGTTCCCGGCGGCCCGGCGCGCTTGGCGCCGGCCCCCGGGAAAGGCTTATCGTCCTTACGATGACGTCCTCGATTCCTTCGCCAGTCGCGTCCTCGATGCTATTGCGGGTTACGTCCTCGTTTCTATCGCAGGTTACGTCCTCGTTTCTATTGCCGTTTCTCGTATCTATCGCAATTACGTCCGCCATTCTATCGCCGCGGCGTTGCTCTCGCCGAGGTCTTCATCCACCGGCGATGTCCGGCAGCACGGCCGCCATGTCCCGCCAAGGCGCGGGCTAGCGCCTACCACTCCGCGAACGAACCGTCCTCGTAGGCCAGCCGCGGCGTATCCCAATCGCCGGCGTAGCCGCGCTCGATCAGCGCTTCCTCGTTGATCTCGATGCCGAGGCCTGGACCTTGCGGCACGGCGACGCTGCCGTTCTCCACGACGAACGGGCGCTTCAGGTAGCCTTCGCCGAGATCCCACTTTTCCGCCATCGAAGGATGCTCCTGGATGAGGAAATTCGGGGTGCAGGCGTCGAGCTGCAGGCAAGAGGCCAGGGAAATCGGCCCGAGCGGGTTGTGCGGCGCCACGGAAGCGTAGTGCATCTCGGCCATCGCCGCGATTTTGCGTCCCTCGAAGATGCCACCCGCGTGGCACAGGTCCGGCTGGACGATGGCGACGGCGCCTTTCTCCAGCGCTTCGCGGAAGCCCCAGCGCGTGAACAGCCGCTCGCCGGTCGCGATCGGAATGCTCGTCGACTGCGCGACGCGCACGAGCGCGTCGACGTTCTCCGGCAGCACCGGCTCCTCGATGAACATCGGATAATACGGCTCGAGCGCGGCCGCGAGCCGGATCGACATCGCGGGGCTGACGCGTCCGTGGAAGTCGATGGCGATGTCGAGGCCGCTGCCGGCCGCTTCGCGGATCGCCGCGAACTTCGCGACGACGCCCTCCACGAAGGCGAGCGAATCCACTTGGCGCACCGGCGCATCGACGCCGATCTTGATCGCGTTAAAGCCCTGCTCCATGCGCTTCTTCGCGTTCGCCGCGATGGTCTCCGGCGTCTCGCCGCCGCAGTGGCTGTACATGCGGATCGTCTCGCGCACTTTGCCGCCGAGCATTTCGTAAACGGGCATGTTGTAGAACTTGCCCTTGATGTCCCACAGCGCCTGCTCGATGCCGCTGATCGCGCTAACCAGCACCGGGCCGCCGCGGTAAAAGGTGCCGCGGTACATGATTTGCCAATGGTGCTCGATGCGCAGCGGGTCCTGCCCGACCAGGTAGCGCTTCAGCTCCTCCACCGCGGTCGCGACGGTCAAGGCGCGGCCTTCGACGATCGGCTCGCCCCAGCCGGAGATGCCTTCGTCGGTCTCGATTTTCAAAAACAGCCAGCGCGGCTTCACGTGATACAGCTTCATGTCGGTGATTTTCATAACGGTTCTCTCCTCTTGCGAGTGTTGGATTCTTCCTTCGTCGCCCGGCGTTCATCCGTTCGTCAACCGTTCGTCTGCCGATTCGTGCTGTTCGCCCGGCCGGTCCGATCCCGGACCGCCGCGCCTTACCCGCGCTCCGCCCAGACCGGCAGCAGCGCGCCGCCGTCCATGTACACCGTCGTCCCCGTCATGTACCTGGCCGCGTCGGAGGCCAGGAAGACGGCGGCCTCGCCGACTTCGCCGGTCGTCGCGAACCGGCCGAGCGGAATGCGCGAAGCGATGCTCTCGACCCGCGCGCGCTGCTCGTCATCCTTCGGTTCGGCGAGCTGCGTGTAGCCCGGCGCGATGCCGACGACGCGAATGCCGCGGCCCGCCAGGTCGAGCGCCATGTTCTTCGTCAGCTTGTTGACCGCCGCCTTCGCCGCGGCGTACACCGTCGCGTTCGACCACGTGCCTTCCGCGTGGTTGGAGCTGATGTGGATGAGCACGCCCTTCGTGCCCTGCTCCGCCATGAGGCGCGCGGCCCGCTGCGAACAGAAATACAAGCCCTTCAAATCCGTGTTCATCACCTCGTCGTACAGCTCCGGGGTCGTCTCCAAGAACGGCCGCATCCGCGTAATGCCGGAATTCGCCACGCTGACGTCCAGCCGTCCGAACCGCTCGCGGAAGCCGGCGAAGAGCCGGTCCACGCCGTCCACCGTCGAGATGTCCGCCTGCACCGACTCCGCCCGCGCGCCGAGCGCGCGGATGTCCCGCACGACGGCCTCCGCCAGCTCGGCGCTGCGGTTATAGTTGACGCACACGTCGTAGCCCGCGCGGGCGAACGCCAGCGCGATGCCTCGGCCGATGCCCCGGCCGGAGCCCGTTACCAATGCCACTTTCCGTTCCACACCCCATCCCACCCTTTCGAAGCGCTTTCATCGCGCCGCGACCGGATTCGTCCGAACCCGCCGCTAGCCTTTCAAACCCATGGACGACACGCCCTTCCCGATGAACCTCTGGCATGAGACGAAGATGACCACGAGCGGAACGGTCGCGATGACGAGGCTGGCCATGATGACGTTCGGTTCAGTTCAGTTCGCTTCATACTCTGCCGCTGCCGGTCTCGCTTGCTTCGTCTTCGCCGCCTCCGCCGCCAGCCGGGTCGGCACGAGTTGCGGCCGGCCGATCGCGAAGCTGCGTGCGGGCATGTAGGCTCTATATACGACATGGCCGTCCGGGATTCCTGTCGCCTGCGGCAAGCCGGGGGATTGGATTTGCATTTTTTTCCACGTGAGTCAGAGCGCCTCGCCGTCTGACAGCGAGCTTCCTATTAGTCGGCTGCGAGGAACGAAGCGCCTATTTCAAGGTTTGCGGAAACTTTACGGGATTGCGGGGTCGGCTGGACAGACGCGGGGATCTTGCGACTATGCGGGACCTCTCGGGCACGGCGGAGACGGTTGAGCGGGGACGGCGGGAGCCTTAAGGCTGCGAGGCGGCGGCGGAGAACGGCCGCGACGGCAACGGACACGCGGCGGCTCAGTCACAGGCTGGTACGATGCGAAGTCAATGGCCAACTCGGACGTCGGGCTGCCGATCGATGCGTTGGCCGGGAAGGACGGAAGGACAAAAAAGCTCCGCTCCCCTTCACGCGGGGAACGGAGCTCTTTCCGCGCACCGCCTTGCGGGTTGACGGCCCAGGGCCCGCTTGGAGCGGAAGCGGCGAAACGCCCCGGCTTCCTTGGCTTTGCCGAGCGATCGCCGCGGTTGCCGGCTCATCCGGCGCGGCGCTACTTGCCGACGAACGTCCGCGATCCATTGTCGCCGGAATACGGCGGCGCGTTCGGCGCGGTCACGTAGCAGATGATCAGCTTGTAGGACTTGCCCGCCGGAATGTTTTGCTTGAACGTCAGCAGAAAGCTCGTGCCCGCCGTGTCCGCCGACGTGATCGTGACCTTGTCCGCGGTCAGCGCGTTGGCCGGACTGACGCTGTCGTTCATCCCGAGCGTCGCGATGCCCGTCGGCATCGTTTCGGTCATGCTTTGCACCCAGTAATTGCCGGGCTTAATGCCCTTGGCGCCGTTGACCGGCTGGTCGTACGTCACCTTCAGCTGATTGGCCGACGTCTGCTGCAGATCCTTCAGCATCGGAATCGTCTCGGCGCTCGCGCCATGCGGCAGAACTAGCGCAAACATCAACGCCAGCATGCCGCCGAAAACGGTTTTATGGAAATTGCGCAACGTGGAAACCTCCTCTGCGTTCGACCGGAAATCCATTCATGTCGCCGTAGAGGAGGATGCCCCGCGGAAGGAACATTTATGCAAAAAAGGGACGCGCATCCGAAGATGGCGTCCCGTTTGATGCTGCCGGCCGGCACGCGGCCGGTTACCGGCTCCGCAGCTTCGAGAGCAGGCGGAGAATTTCGACGTATAGCCAGACGAGCGTCACGACGAGCCCGAACGCGCCGTACCATTCCATGTACTTCGGCGCGCCGCGTTCCGCCCCTTGCTCGATAAAATCGAAATCCAGCACGAGGTTCAGCGCCGCGACGGCGACGATGACGAGCGAAATGCCGATGCCGATCAGGCTGTTGTCGTGCAGGTACGGCACGTTGACGCCGAACAGCCCCAGCACGAAGCTGGCCAGGTACACGAGCGCGATGCCGGCCGTGGCCGCGAAGACGCCGAGCTTGAAGTTTTCGGTCGCCCGGATGATCCGCGTCTTGTACGCCGCGAGCAGCGCGAAGAACACGCAGACCGTAATCAGCGCCACCTGCATCGTGATGCCGCCGTACGCATACTCGTATTGCGCGCTCAGCGCGCCGAGGAACGCGCCTTCGAGCGCCGCGTAGACCGGCACCAGAAACGGCGCCGTGCGCGGCGCGAAGCTGATGACGAGCGCGCAGATCAGACCGCCGATCGCCCCGCCGATCGCGTAGGGCACGACGTCGAGCCCTTTGAAATACTGGTTCCAGACGGCGAACGCCGCCCCCAGCAGCACCGCGAGCGTGATGAACGTTTTGTTCACGGTGCCGTTGATCGTCATGCGGCCGGATCCGGAATAGGACCCGTGCCGGTCGAACGTCTTGTCGTTCAAGGTTGGATTGCCGCTTCGGCCTAGCATAAAAGAACCACCCCATCGGTTAATTTTTCCTAATTATAGCATATGCCCGTCCCGGTAGGCGCTATACCTTTTTGTAAAGACGAGCGTGCGGCGAGGCAGCGAGGTGGCAGCCGTATTGGCAGCGGCTAACACCCATATAGGTTACTCCATCGCCTTCTTGCGCTCATTCGGCGTACGTTTCCGCCTAAGTAGGCTGCTCCGTCACCCTCTTGCGCTCATTCGGCGCACTTTTCCGCCTATGTAGGTTACTGCATCGCCTTCTTGCGCCCATTTGGCCACTTTCCCGCCAATGTAGGTTACTCCATCGCCTTCTTGCGCCCATTTGGCGCACTTTCCCGCCTAGGTAGGTTGCTCCGTCACCTTCTTGCGCCTATTCGGCGTACTTGTCCGCCTAGGTAGGTTACTGTATCACCTTCTTGCGCCCATTTGGCGCACTTTCCCGCCTAGGTAGGTTGCTCCGTCACCTTCTTGCGCCTATTCGGCGTGCTTGTCCGCCTAGGTAGGTTACTGTATCACCTTCTTGCGCCCATTTGGCGCACTTTCCCGCCAATGTAGGTTACTCCATCGCCTTCTTGCGCCTATTCGGAGCACTTTCCCTCCTAGGTAGGTTACTCCATCATTCCTTTGCGCCTATTCGGCGTATTTTCCGCCTATGTAGGTTACTCCATCATCCTTTTGCGCCTATTCGGCGTATTTTCCGCCTATGTAGGTTACTCCATAACCCTCTTGCGACTATCCGGTGACTTTGGCGGACACGAGCGCCGTTATTTGCGGCAATTGCGCGATTTGGCGAGTTTCGCGGCCACAGGATCCGCTATTGGCCGGAAACGATGCGACGGAGGCATGCTTCGGGACAAATAACGGATCGTATGGCCGCCAAACGCCAAAAAAGAGCCGAAACGCGAAACTGAGCGGATCTCCTGTCCGCTCAGTTTCGCGGCAAAGGTTAAGGCAGCGCAGCAGCCGCACTATTACACGGAACGCAATTCCGTTCGCGCCCACCGCAAGGCGCATCACCGTATGCGCCGCACTCTGCGAGCCGCATCCCGGCAACCGCCGGCACGGCCTGCCGCGCGCCGTCCCGCTCCGCGCCACAGTCCCCGACACCGCCGCGGGCCACCAACGGACCGGGACTGCCTGCCCGTGTCCATGCAAGCCGTCACCCGCCGCCCCCTCTTACTCCCGCGCCAGCGGCAGCGCGAGCGCGAACGGCTCGTGCGCCCTTTCCCGCTCCGCCCCGCGGTGCCCGACACCGCCGCGGACCATCAACGGACCGGGACTGCCTGCCCGTGTCCTTGCACGCCGTCGCGCAGCGCCCTCTTACTCCCGCGCCAGCGGCAGCGCTAACGCGAACGGCTCGTGCGCACTTTCCCGCTCCGCCCCGCGGTGCCCGACATCGCCGCGGGCCACCAACGCGCCGGCACATCGGCACCGCCACTCGTCTCTCCGCGCGCCATCACGCGCGCCCCCGCTCCCGCGCCACCGGCAGCGAGAACGCGAACGTCACCCGCCCGTCGCGGGCGGACGCGCCGAAGGCCGCGCCGTGCCGCTCCAGCACGGCTCTGGCGATGGACAGGCCGAGCCCGGTCCCGCTCAGCTTCTTGTTCCGCGAGCGCTCCATGACGTAGAACGGCTCCCACGCCCGCGCCCACTCGGCGTCCGCCGGCGCGTCGGTGTCATTCGCGACGCGGAAATATACGGCGCCGTCCGCGATGCCGGAGGCCACGTCCACGCGCGGACCGCTCGCGTACTTGAGCGCGTTCGTGAGCCAGTTGCGCAGCACCGACGCCAGCTTCCGGCAGTCCGCCAGTACCATGGCATCCGCGGGCAGCCGGTCGTCGACCGCCAGCTCCAGCCCCTGCCCGCGGAAGGCGGCGCGGTAATCCGCGAGCGTCTCCGCGAGCAGCGCCTTGAAGGCGACAGGCTCAAAAGCATAGGTATCCTCCTGCAGCCGGGACAGCTCCAGCAGCCGGTCGATCATCTCCGCCATCGCGTCGCTCTGCTGGCCGATGACGCCGGCGTACGTACCGTCGTCCAGCCCGTCCCGCATTCCGGAGGCGTACATCCGAATAAGCGACAGCGGCGTCTTCAGCTCGTGCGAGACGTCGGAGATGAACGTCCGCAGGTTGGCGTTCTTCGCCTCGAGCGACCGGTGGGCGTCCTCCAGCTTGTCGCTCATCCGGTTAAGGCTGCGGGCGAGCGACTCGATTTCATCCCCGGTGCGGATGTCCGCCTTCGCGAACTCCAGGCCGGCGATCGATTCCGCCGTCTTGTTCAGCTTGCCGAGCGGCTTGACGATCCGGGCGGTATAGAGCGCGGACAGCAGCACGAGCAGCAGCAGCATTCCGAGCCAAATGTACGCGTTGAACCGGTTGACGATGCGGATCGTTTCCGACGAGTGGGAGATCGACTCCCCGACCGCGAACACGGCGCCGCCGACCGCGAAATAATTGACCAGGAAGCTCGATTTCAGCTTCGTCTGATCGTAAATTTTATTCACGCGCCCGCCTTGGGCCAGCTTCGCGATGCTCTCCTCGGTCAGCCAAAACTTCCCGAGCGCGATGCCTTTGCGGCCGAGCTGCTGCAGCAGGTCGCCGTTCACGTCGTCGACCGGCTCCGAGAGGGAAGCGTGGACGATCGTCACGTCATGCGATTTTTCCGCCATAGGGATGCGCGCGGCCAGCGCGCCGTACGGCAAGGGCGAGAGTTCGTCCACGACGGCGGCCAGCTTGGTTTTATATTGATGAAGGAAATACTTCGGCAGGAAGTACGTATTCACGGTGAACGACAGCACGAACACGGCGCACAGCGCGAGCGTGACCCGCGTCATCAGCTTGCGGGCCAGCTTACTCATCGCGTTCCTCGAGGCTGTAGCCCATCCCCCGGTGGGTCTTGATCCGCCGTTCCCCGATCTTCTCCCGCAGGCGCCGGATATGCGTGTCGACCGTCCGCTCGTCGCCGAAATAATCGTAGCCCCACACGTGGTCCAGCAGCATTTGCCGCGTGACGATCCGCCCTTTGTTGGCCGCGAGGTATTTGGTCAGCTCGAATTCCTTATGCGTCGCCAGCACGTCCTTCCCGCCGACGTACACGCGCTGCGCTTCGAGATCGACCGCAAGGTCGCCGGCCGCGAGCCGGTCTCCGAGGCGCAGCAGCTTCCGCGCCCGCAGCAGCAGCACCCGCGGATCGAACGGCTTGCGCAGGTAATCGTCCGCGCCGGCCTGCAGGGCGGCGATTTCGTCGTCGGCATCCCCTTTCGCCGTCAGCAGCAGCACCTTCGTCCCGCCCCCGCGCTTGATCTCCCGGCACACCTCGACGCCGCTTCGCTTCGGCATCATCCAATCCAACACGGCCAGATCGACCGGCTCGGCGTAATACCGGTCGAGCGCCGCTTCCCCGTCCTCCGCGAGCAGCGCGCGGAACCCTGCCTTCTCGAAGTACGCGCGCAATATCGTCAGCATCAGCGGCTCGTCGTCCGCCAGCAGCACGTTCATGCCGCCCCCTCCTTTCCCCGTCGCTTCAACAATAGGCGCGTCTTGTTACACCAGTATGACAAATTCGGCCGTCCGTAAACAAGCGCGCCCCGGCCGTCCCCGCGCCGTTGTTGGCACATTCGCGTAACATCGGCCTTGTACACTAGCGCTGCACCGCCATTCGAGAAGGAGGAATTCCCATGAACAAATTGATGTTAAACGCTTGCGCGGCCGGCCTGCTCAGCGTCGTCCTGACCGGATGCGGCGGCGGCGGCGGCCCGGACACCCCGCCCGCCGCCGCAAGCCAAGCCGCTTCGCCGCCGTCGGCTTCGGCTTCGGGATCGGCGTCCGCTCCCGCGAAGACCGTCGCCCTCGCCACGGGCGCGGAGCCGTTCGATTTCGAGGTCGATCCGGAGACGCTCGACATCACGATCATTAAGGACGGCATCCGGACGCAAGTTGCGAAGCCGCTGCCGAAAACCGCCGCCGCGAACGTGCTCAAGACGAAGAACGCCGTGCAGTGGACCTACCCGGGCCAAGTCAACGTCCGCGTCGAGAAGAACGCGGATTACCTCGATATTCGAATCGAATCGATCGGCGCCGACGCGTTCGCCTGGCCGTCGGTTGCGGCGGACGAGTACGACCTGCCGCTCGGCGAAGGCAAGCGGATCCCCGCCGCCGACGCGAATTGGCGCGAATTTTTGAAAGGGCAGACGATGACGTGGAGCGAATCGTTCGCCATGGACTTCTTCGCGCTGCACAACGGGAGCGATCCGTTCGCCCTCGTGTACGTCGTCGCGAACAAGTTCAACGACGAAGTGACGTTCGACGCGGATCCGAACGTGTCCTTCGGGTTCGCGCACGCCTTTCCGAGCATGAATCCGGACAAGAGCTACGGCTTCCGCTTATACGTCACCAAGAACGATCCCGCGAGCATCGTCGCCCCTTACAAAAGCTACGTCGCCGAAAAGGGCGGCCTCGTCACGCTGCAGGAGAAGGCCAAGGCCAACCCGAACGTCGCCAAGCTGTACGGCGCGCCGCAAATTTACTTATGGAGCGAGTCGATCCTGACCGACGCCGACGTTGATTGGCCGAAGCTGCGCGCGCTCCTGAAGGGCAAGCTGGGGGACTGGCTCGTCGGGCTGATGTCCGGCACGGCGGACGGCAGCGCGGAACTGTCGGACGTGCTGAAGACGGCCTCGGGGCAGGACTACATGGATAAGTATCAGAAAGGCGTCGTCCTCGGCGCGCTCAACCAAGCGCTCAAGCTGCCGAATCTGTACGCGCCGGACCCGTTCCCGAACCCCGGCGACGACGCGAGGAAGCTGCTCGCGCAAGGCGCGGACAAGCTGAGCGAGCAGAAACGGTACGAGCTGAACAAGCCGCTGCTGGCGCGGGCGCTGGGCGACGCCGCCGGCGATCCGTCGGGCTGGGGCCAGGCGGACTCGACGGGACTGGTCAAGGATCTGCGTTCCGCGGGCATCGCGCATGCCTGGATCGGTCTCCCCAACTGGGCGGACGGCCTCATGAACCCGCAGCTGGTCGACGCGGCGGACGAGAGCGGTTATCTGATCGCGCCGTACGATTCGTACCACTCCATTCACGAAGGCCAGGACCCGTCGTGGAACACCGCGTCCTTCCCGGATCCCGCCTTGTACGAGGACGCGACGATCGCGCGCAAGGACGGCACGAAGATCGCCGGCTTCCTGGGCCAGGGCCGCAAGCTGAACCCGACGCTGTCGCTGCCGCTCGTCAAGCAGCGCGTCGCCGGCATTCTGCAGGACGGCATCGGCTACAACTCCTGGTTCATCGACTGCGACGCGACGGGCGAAATCTTCGACGATTACAGTCCGGCCCACGTCACGACGCAGCAGCAGGATCTGAACGCGCGGCTCGAACGGCTCGGCTATGTGGCGAACGACCTGGGCATGGTCGTCGGCTCCGAAGGCGGCAACGACTACGCGAGCGGCGTCATCGCCTTCGCGCAAGGCATCGAAAGCCCGATCATCGCCTGGGGCGATCCCGACATGCGCGACAAGAAAGACAGCCCGTACTACGTCGGCGGCTACTATGCCGCGTCCGGCATCCCCGACCGCTACGGCAAGCCGGTGCCGATCAAGCCGCTGTACGAGCGGGTGTACGTCGATCCCGCCTACTCCCTCCCGCTTTACAAGCTGGCGTACAACGACGCGATCATTACGACGAACCATTGGGAATGGGGCAGCGACAAAATCAAAGGCGACGAACCGGAACGCATGCTGTACGAGCTGCTTTACAACGTGCCGCCGCTGTATCATCTGGACCGGGCGACGTGGGAGAAGGAGAAGTCCGTCATCATGCCGTTCCTGGATGTCTGGTCGCCGTTCCACGAACAGGCCTTGACCCAAGCGATGACCGGCTTCGCGGTCCTGTCCGGCGACCGGCTCGTGCAGCGGGCGGAGTACGGAGACGACCTGAAGGTGACGGTCAATTTCTCGCAGAAGGATTTCCGGGCGGACGGCGAGACGGTTCCGGCCCATTCGGCCGTCATCGTGAACGGCGGCAAACGCCAGGTGTTCGACGCGGACCTCGGCAAGGCGGCGGGCGCGGACGCCTGACCGGACCGGCGCCGGATCGGCCGCGAGCGCCGGGCGCGCGGCGCGAATTCGGCCGCGGCTGCTCGCGCGGACGCCTGGCCGCGTCGGGAGCGGACGTTTGGCAGTCGCCGGATCGGCCGCCATTTTCGTCGGATCTCCCCCGTAAACTGGAGCATTGCCCTATACTGGCCCCTGCGCGAAGCCGTTATAGTAAAATCAGGCGGCTTTTGCCGGCCGAGCGGATTTTTCCGACAATCGGGAAGGGGTAATCGGGCATGGAGATGAAATGGACGCATATTTCGATCGACCCGCAAATGCCGGGCAAGGCATGGGGCACGGGCGGCATCGGGCTGGGGGATTTCGACGGGGACGGCGATCTGGACGTCATCGTCTCGCGCCGGGAAACGCAGACCGCCTATTGGTACGAGCGCAAGGACGACGAGACATGGATCCGCCACGTCGTCGGCACGGCGGAATCGCTGGCGGACGCGCTCGGCGGCGTCGCCGTCGACGCGGATCAGGACGGCCACCTGGATTACGTGACGCATAACGTCTGGTTCAAGAACCCCGGCAACCTCGCCGACAACCCCGACGCGCCATGGGAAGCCCGTCCGTTCGAGGGCGGCGGACATCAACGGCGACGGCAAGCCGGACATCGTTTGCTACGACGGGCATGTGCTCTCCTGGTTCGACACGTCGAACGGGCTGGCGCGGACGATCATCGCCGAAGGCCGCGACGACCACGGCGGCATCGCGCCGTGCGGCGCCGGCGACCTGACCGGCAACGGGGCGCTCGACATCGTGCTGCCCGGCGTCTGGTACGAGAACCCCGGCAACGGTTACGGGGAATGGAAGCGGCACGAATGGCCGCACCGGCCGATCCCGAACGCGTCGTACGGGACGAGCATGCGCGCATGGGTCGCGGACATCAACGGCGACGGCGTGAACGATATCGTCTATTCGGACTGCGACACGGCTTATTCGCACGTGTACTGGGCCGAGAATCTGGGCGGCGGCGAGAAATGGATCGTCCACCAGCTCCCGGACCCGCCGGGGCATCCCGACACGGGCTCGTTTCACTCGCTCGCCGTGGCGGACTTCAACCACGACGGCAAACTGGAGATTTTCGCCGGCGAGCAGGAGGATCCGGACCGCGGCATGATGGACAGCGGCAAGCTCCCGATGAAGCCGCTCGGGCTGAAGGAGCGCGGCATCATCTGGGTCAACGTCGGCGAAGACGGGCTGCCGCATTTCAAGCCGATCGTCATCAGCGACGACAAGCCGGGCTGGCACGACGCCGTCATCGGCGACGTGAACGGCGACGGCAGCATCGACATCATCAGCAAGGAGTGGCACGTGGAAGGCCCGAACTACCACGTGGATTACTGGCGGAACGATACATTGGCGAAATAAGCGGCGGAGGCGCCGGCGGTTGGCGCGCGGCTAGGCGTGCGGTCCTCGCGGCGGCGCCGGCGGTTCCGGGCGGGCAGTGTGCGAAGCCGTCTGAGGCGTTTAGCCATCACAGCCACCCTGGCGGCAGCTTTGGGGTACAAGGCCGGGGCGCGCCCGGTCACGCCTGGCGCACAACGACAAGGACGCAAACAAAGTTTGCGTCCTTGTCGGCATATTCTGAAAAGCTACCTCAATGAAAGCGAGCGTCCGAGCTGCGTTAGCGCGGGAAGACGTGTCGATGGGGCGGGGGACGTTTGGCGGACACGAGAGCCTCCCCAAATTCACCGCCCTCCGGCGATCTCGCGTCAACACTGCCCCTTCGTCCGGCCTCAGCCGTCCCTTTCGATCCGCTCGTATTCCTCCATGAACGCGAGCTGCATCCCGGCGAATATATAATCGTACAGGAACAAGAGCAGGAAGAAGAAAAACGATACCCACAGCGCGTTGACCAGCAGTCCGAACAAAACGTTCAAGAGCACCGCCTTGACGATCAGGCTCGTTGTTGACCGCGTGCGCCGTTTGAACGACCCCAGCGCCAAGGGAAACGCTTCGCGAATGCCGCAGTTTTTGGCGACGAGCGTAAATTCCAGATAGACGAACCAGACCCGCAGGATAAGGAACGCCAGCAGGCTCACGACGGCGCCGCCCCCGCGGAACAGCAGCACGGCCAAGGCGCCGCCCGCCAGGATGACCGCCAGCACGAGCAGATCGAGCAGCAAAAACCGCGTAAAGTACCGCGCGCCGTAAGCGCGGAACGCCGCCAGCGTCAGCGGCCGCCCCGACGCCGCATCGCGCAATAGGCCGATGTAGCCGCCCTGAACGAACGCTTGCACGAGCAGGAAGAGGAGCAGGACGAGCAGCGCGGTCGCCGCGCTTCCGGCGGGCAGGCCGCCGTCCGCTCCCAGCTGCACGGTGCCGGCCATGAATCGCTGCTCCGTCACGGCGCTCACCGACGGCATGCCCATTTGAAAGGCGAGCTTGAACGTCACGTGCGGACTGCCTTGAAAGCCGTTCATGAGAATGCCGGCGAGCACGGACAGCCCGTCGAGGGCCACCGGAAGACCGACCAGCAGCGGATAGCCCGGCAATTTGCGAATGTTGCCCAGCAGCAACGCGATCGCCTCCTTTAGGAAATCGTTCCATCGTTCCTCCACCCGTTTTGGGCTTGCATGCCCGATATCGGGCACTAGCGTTACGCGTTCATCCGGCGTTCATCCATTAGTATTCGACGAAAGCGCATGCAAATCCCTTTCTGCCGCGGCGGCAGGTTTATCGCGCCGCCCGCGTCGCACCCGCGCGCGGCGCGAACCGCGCGCGGCTCGAATCGTGCGGACGCAACGGCCATCGACGAAAAAGCCGCCGGCATCCGCCGGCGGCTTTCCTTCTACGCTCCGTTGTTTAGCGCCAGCAGCGCCATGCGCACCGCGCCTTCGGACGCGTCGGCCGGAGCGGCCACGCACCGCATCCCGGGATACGCCTGCCGCAGCAGCGCCTCGAACGCGTCGCGCACGTACGCGTTCTTCAGCAGCACGCTGCCGGCCAGCACGAGCCGGCCGTCTTGCATCGCGAGCCGCTCCGCCACCGGCCCGACGAGCTCCAGCAGGGCCGCGGCGCTCTTCCGCACGATCGCGAGCGCGGCGGCGTCGCCGGCGTCGCAGGCCGGCGCGAGCAGCGTCGCCAGCGCGGCGACGTCCTTCTTGTTCGTGCGCTTGTCGTGCACGAACCCGACGAGCTCGCGGACCGATGTCACCCCGAGCCGCTCGTACACGAGCCCGGTGACGACGGTCGGCGGAATCCGGCCGTCGCCGGCCTTCGCGGCCGCCGTCAGCAGCTCCCGGCCGATGCTGTAGCCGCTGCCTTCGTCGTCGATCAAGTACCCGCAGCCCCCGGTCCGGTGCGTATGGCCGGCCGCGTCGCGCCCGAAGCAGATCGAACCGGTGCCCGCGATCAGAATCATGCCGACGGGGCTGTCCAGCGCTCCGCAGAGCGCCGTCTCGTGATCGCCGGTGATGAGCAGGCCGCCGGCATAGCCGCCTTCCCGGACGTCGGCGGTCAGCCGCTGCCGCACGGCGGGATTGCTCACGCCGGCCGCGCCGACGCAGACGTACGCGAGATGCTCGAGCCCGCCGCACGCTTGCGCGATCTCCGCCATGATCGCCCGAAAGCTCTGCCGGATGCTTGCTTCGTCCTGCCCGTTATAATTGATCGCGCCCGACGTAAACCGGTGCACCGCGCGTCCGCGTTCATCCGCGACGGTCACCGCGGTCTTCGTGCCGCCGCCGTCCATTCCGGCCACGTATCTCATCCTGCCCACGTCCTTCCTTCCCGTCCGTTTACCGTGCCGCGCCCGCGAAGCCCGCGAGCGGAATCCGCCCCGTCGGTTCGGCGTCGCCGCCCAAGACGGCGATCAGCGAATCGAGCGCGAGCGGCGTGTACTCGAAAGCGGCGAGGCCGCATACGCCGGCGGGCAGCGCCTCGAGGTCGTACGGCTTGCCGAGCGCGACCGCCGTCACGGCGCGACCGTCCGCGGCCAGCCGCTCGACCAGCTTCAGCTGCCCGGGATTCTCGCGCCCGTTGTACAGCCCGACCACGACATGCGCGCAGCCTGCCGCGAGCGCCAACGTTCGTGCGATCTCCGCCTCGCCGGGATCGATCCCGACCTCGGCGATGGGCGCGCCGAATGCCGCGCCCATCGCCGCCGGGAACGACAGCCCCGCCTTCGCCCCGCTCGATGCCCGGTCCGTCCGGTACGGCAAGGTGCCGACGAAGAACGCATCGCCGCCGCCTTTGCGCACGGTCCGAAGCCCGCCGGCGACGAGGCAGATGCTCTCCATGCTCATCGCCGAGACCGCGCGCCGGTGAACGTCGCTGCCGACGACGGCGAGCTCCGCTTCTCCGCCGGGCTCCCTGGCGGCGGCATACTTCGCCTTAACCGCCAGCACCTTCGCGAGCGCGTCGTCGATGACGGATTCCGCCAGCTCGCCGGACGCCACCGCCCGCTCGATCAGCTCCGACGTTTCCATGACGAGCGCCGGCGTGTGGCTGACGAAGAGCAGATGCACGCCGGCCTTCAGCGCGCCGAGCGCGCCGCGGGCGGTGCCGTAATACCGCTTGATCGCGTCCATCTCGAGGCAATCGGAGACGACGAGCCCGTCGAAGCCCAGCTCCCGCTTCAGCAGGTCCGTCACGATCGTCCGAGACATCGTCGCCGGCACGCGTTCCGCCTCGATGCGCGGAAACAGAATATGCGAGCTCATGATCGCCTCGGCGCCCGCCGCGATCGCCGCGCGGAACGGCTTCAGCTCCAGCTCCCGCAGCTCCGCAAGCGTCTTTCCGATGACCGGCAGCCCGAGATGCGAATCGACGGCCGTGTCGCCATGGCCCGGAAAATGCTTCACGGCCGCCAGCACGCCCTCGTCCCGCAGGCCGCGCATCATCGGCAGCGCGTACGCCTCGACCGTCTCCGCCGCGTCCCCGTAAGACCGCACGTTGATGACGGGGTTCGCCTTATTATTGTTGATGTCCAGCACCGGCGCAAGGTTGAAGTTGATGCCGAGCGCGCGCAGCTCGCGCGCCGTCAGCCGTCCCGCGGCGTACGCGTTCTCCGGACGGCCGGTCGCGGCGATCGCCATCGCGCCCGGCGCGTTCGACGCGTCGGCCGGCAGCCGCGCGACGCGCCCGCCCTCCTGGTCGATGGCGATGAGCGCCGGATGGCCCGTCTCCGCCGCGATCGTCCGCTGCAGCTCGGCGCACAGCGCGCCGAGCTGCGTTTTGTTCGCCGCGTTAGGCGAGAATAAAATGATGTTGCCGATCTTGTAGTCCCTAATGAGACGCTTCAGGTCGCCGGTCATCGCCGCCGCCGGAAATCCGGTGACGATCAGCTGGCCGATTTTCGCCCGCAACGGGATTGCCTCCATACCGCTTGCCTCCTCTTACGCCTTAATACAGATGGTACGCCCGCTTCCTGTCCGCGAATTCGCGGCTTTCCTCCCGGAACCGCTCCAGCATGGCCGGCAGGTCGACGGGCTCGTCGCGGTACAGCTTGTCGCCGCCGAGCAGGTCGATGAACGGCCGGGAGCCTTCCTTGAACGGCGGCAGCCAGGCGAATGCCTCATAGTTGTCCTTCATCGCGTACAGCAGCGTGACGCCGGTCTCCACCGGCCGCACCGCGCGCGCGTCGGTCACGTGCAGCTGCACGCCGCCGCATAGCTCGCCCTGATGCTTCGAGGCGGTCGGCTTGTAATAGACGGGCCGGAACCGGACGCCGGGCAGCCCTTTGGCGTTCATCTCGTCCGCCAGCCGCTGCGGCTCGACGAACGGCGCGCCGATGATCTCGAACGGGAGCGTCGTCCCCCGCCCCTCGGACAGGTTCGTTCCCTCGAACAAGCACGTGCCGCCGTACAGCAGCGCCGTCTCGTAGCGCGGAATGCCCATCGAGGGCTGGACCCAGACGCGGTTCAGGTCCGGGAAGCGCATCTCCCGCGACCAGCCCTCGCACGGCACGACGTGCAGCTCGGCGTTCCAGCCCGTCTCGTCGTTGGCCATCCTCGCCAGCTCGCCGACGGTCAGGCCGTAGCGCACCGCGAGCGGATAGTTGCCGACGAAGGAGCGGTACCCCGGCTTCAGCACGTTCCCTTCCACCGTCACGCCGTCCAGCGGATTGAAACGGTCGAGCACGATGAACGGCTTGCCCGCCTTCGCGCAATCCTCGAGCGCGTAGAGCATCGTATAAATAAACGTATAATAGCGGATGCCGACGTCCTGGATGTCGTACACGACCGCGTCGACCGCGTCCAGCATGTCCGGCGCGAGCCGCTTGGAGTCCTTGCGGTAGAGGCTGTACACGGGCACGCCCGTCTGCGGATCCGCGTACGTCTCCACGAGGCCGCCCGCGTCTTGGTCGCCGCGCACGCCGTGCTCGGGCGAGAAGAGCGCCGTCAGGTTAAAGCGTTCGTGCAGGATGGCGATGGTCGAGGCGAATTCGCGATCCAAACCCGTCGGCGACGTGATGAGGCCGAGCCGCTTCCCCCGGAACAGCTCCGCGTACCTGTCGATCCGGTCGATCCCGTTCAGCATCATGCGAGCGAATCCTGGCGCAGGCGCATCGTTTCCTCCGGCACCATGAACGTCTCGGCGTATTGCTTCCGCGCCTCGATGCCGCGCACGCGGGCGAGGTGCTTGTAATAGTCCAGGTACGGGAACGACTTGCTGCCGGTCACGAACCAATGCTGCGCGACCGCTTTAACCCACAGCTCGTAAGCTTCCTCGTCGAAATCGACGTAGACGTACGGCTTGTAGTCGACCGCGTCCTCCCAGTTCTCCGCGTAGTAGAGCTTCGCGGCGAAGTGCGCCGGAAGCTCGCGCTCGAAGGACGCGAGCCCCGCGAAGAACCGCGCGTCGTTGACGATCCGGTGCGTCGTCATATGGTCCTTGTGCATGCTGTTCTTGAAATGCGTGATAATAACGTTCGGCTTCACCCGGCGGATGACGTCGCAGACCCGGTACCGCATCTCGTCGCTGTCTTCCAACTCGCCGTCCGGAATGTCGAACACGATCGCCTCGCCGCCCAGCATCGACGCGAACTGCTCCGCTTCCCGCACCTTCTGCGCCCGGTACTCCGCCATGTCGCGTCCCGCCGGCACGCCGCGTTCCCCGGCCGTCAGCGCCAAGGTCACGATCTTGTCGCCCTTCAGGGAGTGACTGGCCAGCACGCCCCCCGCCGTCAATTCCGCATCGCCCACATGTCCGCCAATTGCCAATATCGTCAACCGCTGCTCGCTCATTCGTTAGAACTCCTTCCGCATGATCGCAAAATGTTTGACCCTCTTGAACCCGGCTTTCTCGTAGATCCGGATGGCCGGATTCTTGATTCCCGTATAGAGCGACATGTATTCCGTGCCGATCGCCTTGAACGCCTCGCACAGCCGGAAGAACAGCAGGCTTCCGAGCCCGTGCCCCTCATGGTCGGGATGCACCCCGATGCCGGCGAAATACCCCCGCCCGTTCGCCTGCCGGACGACAGGTCCGGCGAAGCCGGCGGCGATCCCGTCCCGCGCGGCGGCGACGACGGGCACGCCATCCGCCGCGCACCGCGCGATCTCGCGCCGCCAGAGCGGGTTGTCGAACCCGTCCAGCATCGCTTCGAGGCCCGTATGCCGCCGCGGGTCGAACAGCTCGACCGCATAGCCGGCTTCGGCGGCTTGCGCTTCTTTGGCGGCCATATCCGCGGTCCACGCGAATTCGGCCAAGTTCAAGTACATCGCGCACTCCTGCGTCCGCTCCGCGTAGCCGTGCCGCAGCAAATAATCGTGCAGCGGACTGCCGACCGGCACGCCCGGCGCGTTATTGTGCTCGTGCTTCGGCGTGCCGGGCACGTACCACGGCAGCATCATCGGATTGAAGAAGAGCACGTCCGCCTGCCGCTTGCCGAGCGCCCGGAAGCGCGACTCCACCGCGTCCAGGAGAACGGTGTAAGCGTCATCATTCCGGTATGCGCCGGACAATACGATGCACGTAAGGTACCCCGCCGCGTCGCCGAGCGGCAGGTCGCCGCCCGCCGCGCCGCACGCGAAGCCCGCGACTTCCTCGTCCTCGCCGAGCAGCACGAACGCCGCAGCCGGATCGAAGTGCGGATCGGACGCGAAGATGCGGTCGAAGCTCGCCGCGTCCAATTCCTTGTAATCTTCCTTGACCGCTTCCGCGTTCCACAGCTGGACGATGCCATCGGCAAACCGATGCTCGAAAGAGGCGATCCTCATTCGCTATCCCTCCGTTTCGCTGGTAGTCGGCAATGCCTGCGTCTTCGCTTCGGGAAGCCATGCGCCGTCCGCAGGCTTCGCGGCGCGCGCGGGCGCCGTTTACCGAAGACGCCGCAGCCCTAATACGAAATCTTGCCCATGACGACGGGCCGCGCCGCGCCGGTCACGCTCGGCAGATTGTTCGTCCGCCGCGCGATCGCGTAATCGGCCAGAAGCGCGAACGCCACCGCTTCCTTCGCGTCGCTGCTGCCCCCGACGTCCTCCTGAACGAGCACCCGCACGCCGTGCGGCGCCAGCTCTTCCTTCAGAAACCCGATCAGCGCCGGGTTGTAGCTCCCGCCGCCGCCGACCAGCATGACGTCCGCCACCCGCTTCGGCAGGACGAACCGCCGGTACGCGTCGCCGATGGACCACGCGGTCAGCATGGTCACGGTCGCGACGAGGTCCGCGTCGGCCATGCCGCGGCCGCGCGCATCCGCCAGCAGCTCCTCGACGTAGGCGGCGCCGAATCGCTCGCGGCCCGTCGACTTCGGCAAAGGCCGCGCGTAGTACGGCTCCCGCCGGAGCCGCTCGAGCAGCGCGCCGTCGACGCGTCCCGCGCGGGCGATCTCGCCGCCGGCGTCCATCGTCCGCGCTCCGCCGCTCAGCCGCGTCACGACGCCGTCGATCAGCATGTTGCCCGGTCCCGTGTCGAACGCGAACACGTCGTCCGCGCCGCCGCCCGCCGGCAGCACGGTCATGTTGCCGATGCCGCCGATGTTTTGCAGCAGCAGCGTCCGGTCCGGCTCGCGGTACAGCAAGTATTCCGTGAACGGCACGAGCGGCGCGCCCTGCCCGCCGACGGCCATGTCCGCCACGCGGAAATCGGAGACGCACGGGATGCCCGTCCGCGCCGCGATGACCGCGCCTTCGCCGATCTGCACCGTGAAGCGCAGGTCGCGGCCGTCCTCGATGTACGGCTCCGGCGCATGGTAGATCGTCTGCCCGTGCGAGCCGACGACCGCGATGTCCGCCGGCGTCAAGCCCGCGTCCGCGATGACCGCGAGCGCCGCCTCGGCGTAGAGCTCCCCGAGCCGGACGTTCATCCGGCCGACCCGGTCGACCGTCGCGCGCGCCGGGTCGAACAGCGCGAAGATCTCCTCCCGCACCCGCGCCGGGAAGGGCGTGTTCGCGAAGGCGACCAGCTCTGCGGCCGGCACTCCGCTTCCTTGACCGTCTCCGCTCCGGCCGCCGCTACCAGCCCGGTTCCCGCTTGCGGCCGCTCCCTCGCCCCCGGTCCCGAAGCCCGCCGCGGCGCCGCCCGCGATCCGCACGACCGCGGCGTCGATGCCGTCCACCGACGTGCCCGACATCAGGCCGACGACGTATCTGGCTTGGCGCGTCTCCGCGCGTTCCGCCGCCATGTCAGCCTTTGACCGCGCCGACGGTCACGCCCTCGAGGAAGTACCGCTGCAGGCTGAAGAACAGGACGAACATCGGCAGGGCGGAGATCGTCGCGCCCGCCATCATCGGCGCGAAGTACGTCGTGTTCGCGAAGCGGAAGTTTTTGAGCCCGACCTGGATCGTCTGCATGTCCATCGTGTTCGTCACGAGGAACGGCCAGAAGAACGTGTTCCAGCTGTCCATGAACGTCAGGATCGCCATGACCGCGAGCACGGTCTTCGACAGCGGCAGGATGATCCGCAGGTAGATCTGGAACTGGCTGCAGCCTTCGATCTTGGCGCTCTCGATGATCTCTTTCGGGATCGAGGACATGAACTGCTTCGCGAGGAAGATGTTATAGACCGTCACGAGCCCCGGCACGATCAGCGCGGTGTACGTGTTCTGCAGCTCGAAGACGTTGACGATCAGAATGTAGAGCGGCACCTGCGTCACCTGGTACGGAATCATCATGGCGATCAGCAGCAGCGCGAACAGGAACGCCCGGCCGCGGAATTTGACCTTGGAGAACGCGTAGCCCGCCATGCTGGCGAAGATCACGTTCGAGATCATGACGCTGCCGGCGACGAGCAGCGAATTGACCAGCCAGCGGAGGGAATACTCGCTGTAATCGAAGAAAAATTTATAGGACGCGAACGAGATCTTGGTCGGCCACAGCGAATAGCTCATGGCGCCCGCTTCGACGGGATCGCCGAGCGACGAGATGATCATGAAGTAAATCGGGAAAATCGTGGCCAGCGCGAACAGCAGAAGCAGCACCACGATCGTGCCGTTGCGGAACCGCTTGGGCATGCTGCGGTCCGGGTAGTTTTTGTACAGCGACATCGGCGTTGCCTCCTTCCTCAATACTCCACTTCTTTGCCGAAAAATTTAAATTGGATGAGCGCGACGACGGCGATGAGCGCCGCCAGGATCAGCGACTGCGCGGCCGCCTTGCCGAACTCGAAATATTTGAACGCGTTGTTGAAGATCAGCAGGCCGACCATCGTGGTCGCGTTGTCCGGACCGCCGCCGGTCATCAGGTACGCGTTTTGGAACACCTGGAAGGAACCGATGACGCCCGTCACGAGCAGGAACAAGGTCGTCGGCTTCAGGCAAGGCACGACGATGTAGCGCAGCTTCTGCAGGAACGTCGCGCCGTCGAGATCCGCGGCTTCGTAGTAGCTCGTATCGATGCCGAGCAGCGCGGCCAAGTAGATGATGATGCTCGTGCCGTGGCTCGACAGCCACGCCATGAGCACGAGGGAGAACATCGCCGTGCTGCCGGAGCCGAGCCAATTCTGGTTGTGAACGCCGAACAGGCCGAGCAGCCGGTTGAAAATCCCGGATTCCATCGGGTCGAACATCCAGAGCCAGACGACCGACAGGGCGACGCCGGACGCGACCGCGGGGAGATAATAGACGGCTTTGAACGTCGTTTGCAGCCACTTCTTGAGCGGCAATATGAGAATCGCCACCGCGAACGACAGCAGCAGCGCGACTGGCACGGTCAGGACGGTATAGACGATCGTGTTGCGGATCGATTTCCAGAACAAGGCGTCTTTGAACGTTTCGGTGTAATTGTCGAAGCCGGTGAACGCGGAGCCGAGCGGCTTGTAGTCCTGAAAGCTGATGATGAAGGCGCTGGCGACCGGATAGGCGGTGAACAGCGCGAAGACGACGAGCGCGACGGCGATGAAGGCGTAACCCCAGCCGTTGTCGCTTTCCAGCCGGCGTTTGAAGAACGGTCTCTTGGTTGGTTGGTTCATAAGGCAGCACCTCTTTTCGGCGATCGGATCGATGAATGCGGGATAAAAAGAGTTCGGATAGCCGCCTTGGACGCAAGGGGCTATCCGAGGGGCTATCCGAAGAGGACGATCAATCCTTCACGACGCCGTCATCGCCGAACGCGTCGACGGCCGCTTTCTTCACGGCATCGTACATGTCTTCGGGCGAGAGTTCGCCGGCCAGCAGCGCCTGCAGCTTCGGAACGATGACTTCGTCTTCGAGCTTGATCGCTTTCGCGCCGAGCTCGACCGGGATGTCCGGACGGGCCGGAGCCGCGTGGGACAGCAGCGTCGTGACCGCGGCGACGTTGTCCGGATTGCGGTTGACGGTCATGCTCTCGGCTGCCGTACGGCCGGTTTTGGTAATATGCGCGACGAACAGGTCGTTGTTCGTGGTCGCCGCGACTTTGCCGCTCGCGAGGAAGTACGCCGCTTTGACGACGTTCGCTTTATGCTCGGCGGACGGCTCTTTCTTGCCGCGGAACGTCACGTAGCCGTCGACGGCGACCGACGTGACCGGCGGCTGGCCGAGGAAGGACGGAACCGGAAGCACGATGTAGTCCGTTTTGATGCTGCCTTTGACCGCGCTGCCGTCGTTCGCGTCGATCTTGGCGTTGTTTTGGTTCGCGGAGTTCTCGAAGGTCGCGAGGCCCTTGCCCGTGATCATCGTTTGGCCCGTCAGGAACATGTTCCAGCGCTTGCCCGCGTCCACGGAGCTAAGCTCCTTCGGCATGGAGCCGTCGTCGATCAGCTGGCGGATGTCCTTCAGCACTTCCAGGTAGTTTTTGCTCGTGTACGCGTATTTGTTGTCCGTCGTGAACGCGTTCGGCATGCCGGCGTTCTTGACGAGAATGTTCAGATAATCCTTGGACGCGACGCCCGCGGTCGCGAACACGAAGCCGTAGCGGGACGTCTTGTCGCCTTCCTTCACGACGCCCTTCTTGATGGCTTCGCGGAACTCGTCGTAGGTCCAGCCGTTCTTCTGCACCGCCTTGTAGTCGATGCCGGCTTTCTCGAGGAATTCCTTGTTGCCGCCGAGCGCATGCGCTTCCATGTAAGCCGGGAAGCCGTAGACGCCGTCGCCGTTCTTCATGTATTCCATCGGCGCCGGATCGAAGTCCGCGAGCATGTCGGCCGTCGCGGCGTCCTTGACGTCCATCAGCATGCCCTGCTGCACGTACTTGGAAATGCCGTCGGAGCCGATGAACGCGATGTCCGGCGGGCTGCCCGCGTTGACCTGCGTGTCGAGCTTCTGGGTCATGTCCTCCCAGCTGGCCGGTTCGATCTTCAGCGTCAGGTTCGGATACTGCGCGTTGAAGTCCTTCGCCATCTGCTCGAAGTTGTCCTGATACTTCGGCGAAACCGGCGGCAGGAGCGCGGTGATCGTGTCCTTCGCTTCGGCCGCGCCGCCGGAGCCCGCGCTGCCGCCGGCGTTGCCCGCGCTGCCTTCGTTGCCGCCGTTATTGGAGCCGCAAGCCGCCAGCGTCGTCACGGATAAACCCAAAGCCAATACGGATGCCAACACACGGGATTTCGTCTTCATAGGAATAATCCTCCTTAAGGATTCAGCATTAGAATGTCCTGATCAAATCTCGTTAACCGACCTTCGTGCAATTCCGGATGGCGGCCTTGAGGCTGCCTTCGCTCCGGACCAGCTCCCGCTCCGCGTCCGCGGCGTCCAAACCGGTGACGATCATCATAATGGCGAGCTTGCAATTCATGGACGCTTGGCGGAGCGCTCGTTCGGCCGTTTCCGAATCGGCGCCGGTCGCGGTCTGAATGATCCGCACCGAGCGGTCGTTCAGCTTGATGTTGCTGGCCTTCAGATCCACCATCAGGTTGTTGTAGGTCTTGCCCAATTTCACCATTGTACAGGTCGTCAGCATGTTGAGCACCAATTTCGTCGCTGTACCCGCTTTCAAACGGGTCGAGCCCATGATGACCTCCGGACCGACGACCGGCGCGATGCAGACGTCGCACGCCGCTTCGAGCCTGGAGTCCTTGTTGTTCACGACGCCGATCGTCTTCGCGCCGAGCTCCGCCGCCCGCTTCAAGCCGGCGATGACGAACCTGGCGCTCCCGCTGGCCGAGATGCCGATCACCGCGTCTTTCTCTGTAATGCCGCAGCGATCGATTAACGCTACCCCCTCCTCCGCATTGTCTTCAAACCCTTCCACGGCGACACGCAGCGCGATATCCCCGCCGGCAATATATCCTTGCACCAGCGATGGGTCCGTCCCGAACGTCGGCGGAATCTCCGATGCGTCGAGCACCCCTAATCTGCCGGAAGTGCCCGCACCGATGTAAAACATCCGTCCGCCGTTCTTCAGCAGCCCATGAAGAATATCGACCGCCTTCGCGATCCGCGGAATTTCTGCGGCGACCGCGGCCGGCACCTTGGCGTCCTCTTGGTTGAGCAGCCGGACCATCTCCTCGGTCGTGCATTCGTCGATCATCAGCGTGTCCTGGTTAATCTTCTCCGTAGTCAATCCCGCTAGATATTCGTTCATAACCATTCTCCTACCTTAAGTCGTGATGTTAGTTTATCTAACACACTTTCTGTTTCTCAAGTCCCATATTACGTCGAGTTGCCATATCCGTCAATAGATTCTGAAATAAAATTTTACTCTAAAATTATTATTTGATTTAAAATTTTGGACGAGGCCGAAAAAAAGACATGTTCAGCGCTAGCTTTCCCATGTCGTTTTCCCGTTATTTCCGGTGTTCGGCGCCTATTTGCGGTGCTTGCCCGATAAAATGTTGTGCGTCTTGGTGAGGTACTTCTTCACGTGCTGGTATTCGGCGCTGGCCACGCCCGCGAACAGCATGTCGACGACCGTCAGCATCGCGATCCGCGATCCCATGGCGCCGCTGCGCATCGTCAGCTCCGGCGTGGAGATGCTGAGCAGTATGTCCGACTTGTCCGCCAGTTCGCTCTTGTTGTACTTGGTGATCGCGATCGTCGTCGCCCCGTTCTTCCGGGCCAGCTCCAGCGCGTCGAGAATTTCGACCGTGTCGCCGGAGTTCGAGACGAAGAACGCGACGTCGCCTTTGCCGAGCAGCGTGGCCGCGGTCAGCTGGCTGTGGCTGTCGGTGTAGGCGTGGCACATCTTGTTGATGCGGCTGAACTTCTGCTCCGCGTCCTGGCAGACGATGCCCGACGCGCCGACGCCGAAGAAGACGATCCGGTTGCTCTCGCGCAGCACCTTCACGGCCTTCGTCACCTGGTCGCGGTCGATGACGCTGAGCGTATCCTCGATGGACTTGATGTTGTTCCGGGCGATATTGGAGATGATGATGGGCAGGTCGTCGCCGGGCTGAATATCGGTATATTGGTCCTTCTGTTCCTCGTCCCTGGAGCCGAGCGAAGCCGAGATGCTGACGATGAAGCTTCGGTAGCCGCTGTAACCCAGCGTTTTGCAGAAGCGAAGCACGGAGGCGTCGCTCGTCTTGCTCATTTGGGCAAGGCTCTTGATGGAGAGATGCGGCACTTCGTCCGTATTCTCCAAGATGAAATCGGCAACCAGCTTCTCAACGGGCGTCATGCTGTCCTTCATGTCCCGAATCTTGATCAATATGTTGTCGTTTATCGCCATGTCCCGTCCCTACCCGCCTAGTTTGTCCTCTCGAATTCCCTCTTATCTTAAGCGGATTCATGGCAAAACACAAGGGAGAAACGACGTGCGGCGTCACCTTTCGGCGCGTTCCGGGTTTGCCTTATTAGAAATTTTATTTCAAAACAAAAATTCATAGTGAAATTTTAAATCTATTTTTTATTGTTGGCACGGAGGCTGCGTGCTATAATGGCCTCAGTTCGGCGCCGCGCTTTCGCGGCCGTCAACAGGATGCGAACAGGAGTGGATTTCATGACGCAAGCAAGCCTCAAAATCGCCATTATCGGTTCCGGCAGCACGTACACCCCCGAGCTCATCGAAGGCATGATCAAACGCAAGGCCGTTCTGCCCATCGGCGAGCTCGTCCTGATGGACATCGACGAGCGCAAGCTGCGCATCGTCGGCGAGCTGTGCGAACGGATGATAGCTGCCGCAGACATGCCATGCCGCGTCATTAGGACGCAAGATCTCGACGAGGCGCTGCGCGGCGCCGATTTCGTGCTCGGCCAGATCCGCGTCGGCAAGCTGCCCGCGCGCGTGCTCGACGAGAAGATCCCGCTCAAGTACGGCCTCATCGGCCAAGAAACGTGCGGCATCGGCGGCTTCTTCAAAGCCATGCGCACCATTCCGGTCATGCTGCATGTCGCGGAGCGCATGAAGGCGCTTTGCCCGGACGCGTGGCTGATCAATTTCTCCAACCCCGCCGGCATCATCACGGAGGCGATCCTGAATCATACGGACATTAAGATGCTCGGCCTCTGCAACGTGCCGTACAACATGTTCAAGAGCATCCGCGAATCGCTCGGCCTGGACCATCCGAACATCGAATACGTCGGCCTCAATCATCTCAGCTGGATCACCGGCATCGAGCAGGACGGCAAGGATTACTTGAAATCCGCGCTGGAGATGGGCCTGAACGGCGAGACGATGAAGAACATCCCGGCCAGCGGCTTCGGCAAGGAGCTGATCCGGATGGCGGGCGCGATCCCGTCCTCCTACCTGGAATATTACTATTTCCAAGACAAGAAGCTGCAAATCGTCAAGGACATGGAGCTGTCCCGCGGCGAGAAATGCATCCAAATCGAAGAAGAGCTGCTCGGCATCTATGCCGACGCCGAGCTTCATTCCAAGCCGGAGCTGCTCGCCTCCCGCGGCGGCGCCAACTATTCCGAGGTCGCCATCAGCCTCGTCGACGCCATTCATAACGACAAGCGGGAAGTGCACGTCGTCAACCTGCTGAATAACGGCGCGCTCGGCTTCATGCGCGACGACGACGCGGTCGAAGTCTGCGCGGTCGTCGGCAAGGACGGCGCGAAGCCGATCCGGATCGAAACCTTCGACAATCCGCACATCATCGACTACATGCGGATGGTGAAGGCGTACGAGCGCGAGACCGTCGCCGCCGCCGTCTCGGGCGACGAGGACGCGGCGATGCGCGCGCTGCTGATGAATCCGCTGGTCGGCGACTATAACGCGGCCCGGGGCGCCTTCGACGAGCTGAAGGAAGCGCATAAGGCGTACTTGCCGCAATTCTTCAAGGAAGAAGCGAACGTCTGATGGACGCCCGGTACGTCATCGGGGTCGACGGCGGCAACAGCAAGACCGATTATTTTCTGTTCGGCTTGGACGGCCGGTTCGTCGATCATCTGAACGCCGGCACGTGCAGCCACGAGCGGTTCCCGGACGGCTACGACAGCGCCTGCCGTATCATGGACGAACAGCTCCGGAAGCTGCTCGGGCGCAACGGGCTGAGGATGGCGGACGTCGCCGCGGGCGCGTTCGGCCTCGCCGGCGCGGATGTTCCGTCGCAGAAGGAGCGGCTCGGCCGCGTCGTCGAGCGCCTCGGGTTCGCGCGGTACGCCGTGGACAACGATTCGTTCCTCGGCGTAAAGGCCGGCAGCGCGCGCGGGTACGGCGTCTGCTCGATCAACGGCTCCGGCACCGTGGCCGGCGGCATCGCCCCGGACGGCAGCCGCCTGCAGATCGGCGGTATCGGCAGCGAGCTCGCCGGCGACGAAGCCGGCGGCTTCTACCTCGCGCGGCGGGTGCTGCGGGCCGTGTACGACGCGCTGTACCGGCTCGGGCCGGCGACGTCGATGACGGAGCCGGTCCTGGCGCTGCTCGAGGTGCCGGCGCGCGAGCGGTTCATGGAGTACGCCGCGGAAGGCTCCGTCAAGCGCACGCTGCCGAACACGGCGCTCATGCGGATACTGTTCGCCGCCGCGGACGCGGGCGACGAAGCCGCCGTCGCGATCGTCGCGCATTCGGCGAAGCAGCTCGCCCATTCCGTCGCCGGCTGCCTCGCGCATCTGGACTTCGGCGACGAGCCGGTCGACGTCGTGCTGGCCGGCTCCGTCTGGGTCAAGGCGGAGAGCCCGCTCCTGCTCGAGCGGTTCAAGCGGCATGTCGCCGAGCTGTCGCCGCAGCGCTGCAGCTACATGGTGCTGCAGGTGCCGCCGGCGACCGGCGCCGTGCTGTGGGCGCTGGAGCTCGCGCACGGCCGCCCGGCGGGCGCGGACATGCGCCGGGCCGTCATCGCGAGCGTGACGGGGCGGCCGTGATGCTGCGCGCGAGGCGCCCCCGGATCGTTGCGGGCTAGCCGAGCGCAAGCCCCGTCGTCTCCGGTTGGATGGAGGCGGCGGGGCTTGCTGGTATTTGGGGCGGGCCGGCCGCGCGCGAGGCCGCGGCCGACGGCAGGCGCGACGGCGCATTGCTCAGCAGGCTGAGGCGCCCGCGCCGCTGTGGGACGTCCGCGCGCGAAGCCGCGGCCGGCGGCCGGCGCGGCGGCGCATTGCTCAGCAGGCCGAGGCGCGGCCGGCGGCCGGCGGCAATGATGCGCTCGGGATGCGCTGCGCCGTGAAAGCTCGGCGGTTCATTATGCGAGACGCACTGCGATTCGCATGCCTGTGACGCTCGGGCAAGACGCGCTGCTACTCGCGAACCTCCGGCACAACGCGCTAGACGCGCTGCTACTCGCGAACCTCCGGCGCATCCGGCGAGACGCGCTGCTACTCGCGAACCTCCGGCGCATCCATCGAGACGCGCTGCTACTCGCGAACCTCGGGCGCATCCGGAGAGACGCGCTGCGGCACGCGAGCCCGCGGAATATTAGGCCCGCCAACGTTTGCAATCGTCCCATAACCCGCCGCCGCTTCATCTTTGCGGAAAGGAAAGCCGCTATTTTGAAGAATGGGCGGTATTTTCGCGTTTGGCGGACACAGGCGCCGCTATTGCCGATTTCCCGTCAAAACGAAGCCGTTTTCGGCGAATAACGGAACGTGTGTCCGCTCGATTCGAAAATGGGGTAATTAGTATGAAATAACGGCGTTCATGTCCGCGAAACCACCACGCTGCCTTGCCGAACCGACTCCCCGAACTGGCAAGCCACGCTTCGCCTCAATACTCGCAGGCCGGCGCTCCGCCTATCCCCCACCCCGCGGCGTTATTCGCCTGCCTATCAGGTCGCCCCGCACGTACTCAGCCGTTACGCAAACCCAACTGCCGCCACACTCACCCAACTTCCATACGCCTGCCCGATTGCCGCCACATTTGCCCAACTGCCACACACCTGCCCGACTGCCGTCATACTTGCCCAACTGCCACACGCCTGCCCGATTGCCGCCACATTTGCCCAACTGCCGCATGCCTCCCCGATTGACGCCACATTTGCCCAACTGCCACACGCCTGCCCGATTGCCGTCACACTTGCCCAACTGCCATACGCTTGCCCGATTGCCGCCACATTTGCCCAACTGCCATACGCCTGCCCGATTGCCGCCACATTTGCCCAACTGCCACACGCCTGCCCGATTGCAGTCACACTTGCCCAACTGCCGCACGCCTGCCCGACTGCCGTTCCTTCGCTCGCCGCTTTCCGGCGCGGCGGCCCGCGATTTTACCCCGGCGCGAAAAGGCGGTAAAATGTAGGTTGCGGATCGGAATGACGGCAGAAGGTATGTTGATGCGCCGACGGGCGCCTAATTTTAAACGATTGCGAGGAATGCGGGATGAATCAAGAAACGATGGAGCTGTTCCGGACGCTGACGGATTTCCAGGCGGCGCCGGGATTCGAGCGGGAGCTGCGGCGCTTCGTGCGCGGCGAGATGGAGAAGTATACGAACGAGATCGTGCAGGACCGGCTGGGCAGCATTTTCGGCGTGCAACGCGGCGACGAGAGCGGTCCGGTCATCATGGCCGCGGGCCACATGGACGAGGTCGGATTCCTCATTAACGGCATTACCGAAAACGGCATGCTGAAATTCCAGACGCTCGGCGGCTGGTTCAGCCAAGTGCTGCCGGCGCAGCGGATCCAGGTGATGACGGACAACGGGCCGCTCGCCGGCATCATCGGCACGACGCCGGTCCATCTGCTCGACGAGGCCTCGCGCGGCAAGCCGCTCGACGTGAAGGGGATGTACATCGACATCGGCGCCGACAGCAAGGCGCACGCGCAGGAGCTTGGCATCCGCATCGGCCTTCAGGCGGTGCCCCACTGCCCGTTCACGCCGCTCGCGAACCCGAAGAAAATCATGGCCAAAGCGTGGGATAACCGCTACGGCGTCGGCCTGGCCATCGAGCTGCTGAAAGAACTGAAGGGCAAGCAGCTGCCGAACGTGCTGTATGCGGGGGCGACGGTTCAGGAGGAGCTCGGCCTGCGCGGCGCGCGGACCAGCTCGAACATGATCAAGCCGGACCTGTTCTTCGCCATGGACGCCAGCGCCGCCAACGACATGAACGGCGACAAGTCGGCTTTCGGGCAAATCGGCCAAGGCGCGCTGCTGCGCATCTACGATCCGACGATGCTGACGCACCGCGGCATGGTGGAGTTCGTGCTCGATACGGCGGAAACCCACAAGATCCCGTACCAATATTTCGTCTCGCCGGGCGGCACGGACGCCGGCGCCGTCCACACGCAGGGGAGCGGCATCCCGTCGACGGTCATCGGGGTCTGCGCGCGCTACATCCACACGTCCGCTTCCGTGCTGCACACGGATGATTACGACGCAGCCAAAGAACTGCTCGTGAAGCTCGTGGAAAAATGCGACCGCACGACGTACCAGACGATTCTCGACCGCGCCTGACGCGCGATCGGGCCGCGGCAACGAAGCGTCTCCGCCATTCGGCGGAGGCGCTTTTCGGCTTGCGATGCGGCCAAAGAACTGCTCGTGAAGCTCGTGGAAAAATGCGTCCGCACGACGTACCAGACGCTTCTCGACCGCGCCTAACGCGCGATCGGGCCGCGGCAGCGAAGCGTCTCCGCCACGGCGGAGGCGCTTTTCGGCTTGCGATGCCCAAGGAGTTGCTCATGACGCTCATGGAAAACTGCGACCGCGCGACGTGCCAGACGATTCTCGACCGCGCCTGACGCGCGATCGGGCCACGGCAACGAAGCGCCTCCGCCAAACGGGGCGGAGGCGCTTTTCGGCTTGCCGGCGGGGCACTGCCGGCGGCATCTTCCACCGCCGATATCACTCCCGGCTATAACGCCGCGCCAGTCGAAACGGAGCCGGCCGAAAGGGCGTTTTTCCGGGCTCCGGCCGTAGTCCGCGCGGCCGCGAAGCACGCGACCAAAGGGCGGCACGCCGTCCGGCTCGCCTAGGCCTATCCCACTATTTTCTTACAAGGAACCTCGAAACATTATTCCCCCTCCCTTCGTCCATAAAGTGAAAGCCCAAGGGAGAAGAGGAAGGTGTTGCACTATGAACGAGTTTCCCGCCAAACATCGAAATGTATCCCGTTCCCGGTCACGATCACGGCTCTTCGCGGCCGTTTTGATAAGCATGGCGCTGTTGATGGCCGGAGGCTGCGGCAGCGCGCCGAATCGCGATGACGCGGCGGCGAACTCCGGCTCGGCATCCGGGGCGGAATCGCCCGTTCCGGCCAAATTCGAAATGGACCAAGATCCGTTCGCGGCGGCCGGCATCGAGGACCGGCAGGCGTTCCTCGAGGTCTTCCGGACGGTCAAAGCCGCCATCGCCAAGGACGACATGACGGAGGTCGCGAACCATATCCTGTATCCGCTCAAGGTGAACGGCGCCGACGGCAAGCATCGCATCCAGACGAGACGCGACTTCATCGATCAGTACAAATCGATCATCACGAAAGAAGTGCGCGACGCCATCGCGAACCAGGACGAGAAGAGCCTGTTCGCCAACGGGCAGGGCGTCATGATCGGCAGCGGCGAGCTGTGGTTCGGCGGAAGCGACGATGCGGAGCAGGTCATCGGCCTGATCGCCGTGAATCACGATATCGGCCGCAAATAGCCCCGGCAGCGCGGCTTCCCGTACCGGCGCGGCCGCCCCGAGCGACAAGCAGCAGCCTTCGGCCGAAGGCTGCTGCTTGTTTGCGTTTCGAGGTTGTTCGCGCATAATCGTCTCTCGTGTTTGCTCCTCGCTGACGTTTATGCGAATTTCGCGATGAGTAGGTTCTTGCCTGCTGCTTGCTCCGTTAAGGGGTTGTTCTCTATTAATAGCTTCGTTCGCGCCACGCTTGTTCGCATGTAAGCGTTGTTTGCGCTGACCAGCATCATGATGGCCGCTTGTTCGTGTCTATGACATGCCGAGCCGCTTACCGGCGGCTGCGGCTTGCTTTAGCCGCTTGCTTGAGCTGCTTGTCCGCTGTCGCTAATCGTCTGCTTTTTCTAGCCCTCAACCATGGCGAACGGTCCGCTTTCCCGGCAGCCCCCGCCTAACAAATACAAGTCTTGCGTTTCCGCCCGATCCGGTCCATGCCCGCCATCTTGGCGATATAATCCGCCGCCGACGGCACCTTGCAGGCCGTGTTGCCGACGTTCACCCGCACCTTGCCGATCGCGTCCGCAACGGCGGCGGCCTCCCCGTGCAGCGCCGCGACGTAGCCGCCGACCGCGATCACGAAGCCGTTCATCGCGTACCGGACGCGGTTTCGCTCCGCGTGCACCGACTCCCGCGCCTGCCGGAGCAGCCCGCGCAGCTCCTCGAGGTCAAGCGCCTCGTCCGGCTTGATCGAGACGAGGTTCGCGTACGTGCTCCAGCCGCAGGCCGCGACCAGCTCCTCCGGCGACGCGATCCATTCCAGGGCAAGCTCGCGGCCGTGCGGTCCTTCCGCCGCCAGGCCGGGAACGGTCGTCTCCGCGAGCAAATACCAATTCGCCATCGCGGCCCAAGCCCGCAGCCGCTCCTTCGGCACCGTCTCCGGGTCGACCGTCAGGCCGGCCAAATACATCGCGTCGCTGTTGCCGGACTCATATAGCGCGCTTGCGAGCGCCTGGTCCTTTTTGACCGCCTTGACCAGCTTCTTCAGGTCGCCGACCTTCACTCCGAAGAGCGGCTCCCGCGCGCCATGGTTCAGGAACGTCTTCTTCGTCTGGGCCGTGCCCATCGTTTCCAGCTGCCGCATTACGTCTTCGTACGTCATTGTCCGACCGCCCTCCCGCTTCCCCAATCCTGCGTTTCCTCCACTATACCATACCTGGCCGACCCGGTGAGTTCGCCCGCCGAGACAGGCCATATCGGCCGTTTCGGCATCCCGGAGGGCCCTCCGTTCCATCAAATTTTGATAAAGTCCTTTCGACCCGCATAGGGCCCTTATGCCTACTCGCCATCCCGTGTCGATTTTTGCCGAGAAGCCCGGCCCTATCATCCCGGACGGCGGAGTCACACGATTGGTTTGCGCTTACATTTTCGGCCAATATTTTGCATTTTTCTCCTTCATCATAGATTCAAAGACCCATCAACCAAAATTTGCTAGTCGTTTGTGCCCATTGTTGAACGGGATTCGACAGCATATAATGACGCCGTGAAACTAGTTCTCCGCAAGCGGAACCCGGTTTCGCAAGGCAAGCAGGCAGTACCTTATCCCCCCGTTAAGGGGACGATTCCAAGGAGGGAGTTCGAGGATGGCTTCACGCACCACCAAACGTTTCAAAAAATGCCGCAGTATCGCTACGTTGTCGCTCGTGCTCTCGATGACGCTCGGCGCGGTCAACCTTGCGCCGATACCGAACGCAAGCGCCGCGAAAGCGGAGGGCGCCTCGCGCCTGCTCTCTTACGAGGGCGCCGCTTACGCCTCGTCGACGGAGAGCGGCCTCTCGCCCGAGAAGGCGGTGGACGGGGACGGGGATTCCCGCTGGGGCAGCGCGTTCGGCGCGGACCCGCAATGGATTTACGTCGACCTCGGCGACGCCGCCGACATCGACAAGGTCGTGCTCCGCTGGGAGAACGCCTACTCCAAGTCCTACAAGATCCAAGTATCCGACGACGAATCGGAATGGAAGGACGCGTATGTCCAGCCGGTCGGCGACGGCGGCACGGACACGATCGCGCTGTCGGCCGCCGGGCGCTATGTCCGCATGCTGTCGCTCCAGCGTTCCGGCAATTACGGCGTCTCGCTTTATGAATTCGAAGTATACGGCAAGGGCGGCGCGAACCCGTCGCCGGTCGTGCTGGGCGAGGACGTCGCCAAGAACCGTCCCGTGAAGGTATCCTCCTACCAGCAAACCGAACAAGACAAGCCGATGCTGCTTCCGGAGTACGCGGTCGACGGCACGTCCGCTACGCGCTGGTCGTCCAAGGACACGAGCGACGAATGGATCTACGTCGACCTCGGGAGCATCCGCGAAGTCGGCCGCGTGCGGCTGAATTGGGAGAACGCCGCGGGCCGCGTCTACGACCTGCAGGTATCCGACGATGCCGAGCAATGGACGACGGTGTACCGCGAAATGAACGGCCATGAAGGCTGGATGGACGCGCCGATCTATGCCAGCGGCCGCTACGTGCGGATGAAAGGCATCAGCCGAACGACGAGCTACGGCTACTCCCTGTACGATTTCAACGTGTACGACTATGTGCCGGGCGATCCGAAGCCGGTCTATGACATTCCGGCGCTTCCGGCCGCGTCCGTCGTCGACGTCGGCAAAGGCAGCTACCTGACGAGCGACATCTCCATGCCGCAGCCGCGTCCGCCGATCAACAAGACCGCCGGCGTGACCGCGCCGATCGCCTCCAACGACTGGTGGCAGTCCGTGCTGATCAAGAACCTGAGCGACAGCCTCGTGACGCTCCCGCTCAAGTCCAAATATACGCCGCAAGGCCTCGGCGTCCTGAATCCGGGCGCCGGCTGGGCGAACAAGGACGGCAATTCGCAAGCCGCCGACGGCGCGCCGGATTTCTACCTGTCGGCCGGCAACATCGGCGCCTTGCGCGCCAAGAACGTCGTGTCGGGCTACAGCGATTGGTCCGCGACCGTCGTCTTCAGCGACAACGACGCGAAGAAGATGGAAACGACGCTCGTCAAAGGCTCGCCGTACCTGTATTCGGAATTCAGCGATCCGACGACGCCGGACCTGTACTTCCCGGTCGCCGCTACGTTCTTCGGCGACGACGGCAAGCCGGTGCTCGCGGCCGACGGCGACGCGCTGACGGCGGACCACATCGGCTTCACCGTCGCCAATGTCGACGGCTCGCCGGAGCAGAAGACCGTCGTGCGCCACTACGGCGTCTTCGCGCCGGAAGGCTCCACGTTCATCAAAGTCGGCAATAAAGTGAAGATCCGCCTTGGCGGCGGGGAGCATTACCTGTCCCTGGCCGCGATGCCGTCCGCGGGCGACCTGAACTATTTTTACCGCCACGGATATGCGTTCGTGACGAAGACGACGGTGACGCCGGGCTTCGACGAAGCGACGTCCGAGGTGACGACCAAGTTCGAGGCGACGATCGACCTGAAGCGGACGGACCTCGAAGACACGACGCTGATGGCGCTGCTGCCGCATCAATGGAAGCAGACCGGCGACGCGCTGACGGCGCTGTCGTATCCGTCCATCCGGGGCACGCTGAAGCTGCATGAGGGCAACGCGTTCACGACGACGGACCGGTTCTACGGCATCGTGCCGCAGTTCACGGAGCCGGGCGACAAGGCGTATTCGCGCGACGCGCTGCTGGAGCAGCTCGCTTACCTCGACGAGGCGACATCGAAGAACATCATGTCCGGCGACGCGTACTGGCAGGGCAAGGTGCTGCATCCGCTCGCCATGGGCGTGCTGATCGCGGATCAGATCGGCGACGACACCTACAAGAACCTGTTCCTCGGCCGGCTGCGCGCGATCCTGACCGACTGGTACACGTACACGAAGGGCGAACCGGACTATTTCATGTACTATGACCCGACATGGGGGACGATGTATTACAAATCGAGCGAGTTCGGCGCCAACACCGGCCTGACCGACCACCATTTCACGTACGGCTATTACGTGTTCGCCTCCGCGATTCTGGCGACGTACGACCAGGACTTCAAGGACGACTACGGCGGCATGGTCGAGCAGCTCGTGCGGGATTACGCGAACCCGTCGAAGAACGACCCGCAGTATCCGTTCCTGCGCAACTTCGATCCGTACGAGGGCCATTCGTGGGCCGGCGGCTACGGGGACAACAACAACGGCAACAACCAGGAAGCCGCGGGCGAATCGCTGTTCGGCTGGGTCGGCGAATACATGTGGGGGCTGCTGTCCGGCGACAAAGCGTACCGCGACATCGCCATCTACGGCTTCACCACGGAGCTGAAGGCCGTCGAGCAGTACTGGTTCAACTACGACGGCGACAACTGGCTGCCGGCGTTCGACCACAAGTCGACGGGCCAAGTCTACGGCAGCGCGTACAATTTCGGCACGTTCTTCAGCGGCGATCCGGTCAACATTTACGGCATCCACTGGCTGCCGACCGGCGAATACTTGACGAGCTACGGCTTCGATCCGCAGAAGGCCGCCGACCTGTACAACGGCATGGTCGCGGACAACGAAGGGCCGGAAGACGCGTGGCAGCACATCGTCTGGCCGATCGAGTCGCTGAGCGACCCGCAGGCGGTGCTGGACAAATTCACCGTCGAAGGCACGCAGAAGAACGAAATCTTCGATACGTACTGGTTCGTGCACAACATGGCGACGCTCGGCCAGCGCACGACGGACATCTGGGCGAGCGGCTGGTCCGGCGCCACGGTCTACAAGAAAGGCACGGCCTACTCGGCGATGATCTGGAACCCGACGAACGCGCCGATCACCGTGACGTTCCATAGCGCGGCCGGCGTGACCGGCTCCGCCAAAGTGGGCGCGAAGTCGCTCGTCAAGGTCGATCCGACGAAGACGACGGATCTCGATCAAGCGATCCCGCCGCGCCTCACGGCCGATACGACGCAGAACGTCGTCGGCCAGCCGGTCGAGCTGACGTTCGCGGATAACGCGGCTTGGCGGCAAGCCGTCGGCGCCGTGCAGGTGAACGGCGAGCCGGTCGACGCTTCGCGTTACCGGGTGCAACCCGGCAAAATCACGCTCGAAGCGGACGTATTCCCGGTCGAAGCCGGCTACGACGTTACCGTGCAAGCGGCCGGTTATCCGGACGCGGCGATCAAGCAGATCGTGACGACGAACAGCACCGTGAATCTGGCGCTGAACAAGCCGGCGGCCACGTCCGACAACCCGAACAAGGCCGGCGCCTTCGCGGTCGACGGCAAAGCCGACACGCGCTGGGAGTCCGCGTTCAGCGACCCGCAATTCATCACGGTCAACTTGAAATCCGACTACAAAGTCAGCCGCGTGCGCCTGAACTGGGAGAACGCCGCGGGCAAGAGCTACACCGTTCAAGTATCCGCGGACGGCAAGGAATAGAAGACCGTCTATGCCACGACGCGCGGCCGCGAAGGCATCGAAGACATCACGTTCGCGGCCGAGAATGCCCGCTACGTCAAGGTAACCGGCACGCAGCGCACGACGAACTACGGCTACTCCCTGTGGGAGCTGGAAGTCTACGGCACGCCGGCCGGCGCGCTCGACGCGCCGGAATTGACCGCGGACGACGCGATGAACCGCGCCGGACAGCCGATCGACATCGGCTTCGACGATTTCGCCGATTGGCGGACCGCCATCACGGCCGTGAGCGTGAACGGCACGGCGGTCGACGCCGGCAAGATCCACGTTGCGCCGGGCCGCATCACGCTCGACGGCTCGCTGTTCCCGAAAGCCGGCAGCTACGACGTCTCCATCGCGTCGAAGGGCTTCGCGAACACCGCCGTCAAGCAAACGATCGTGACGGGCTCGAACGTCAATCTTGCCCTCCGCAAACCGGCGACGACGTCGGACGGCGCGAAGCAGCCGGGCAAATACGCGGTCGACGGCAACAAGAATACCCGCTGGGAATCCGACTTCAGCGACCCGCAGTTCATCACGGTCGATCTGGGCGCGGAGAACGTTGTCAGCCGCGTGCAGCTGAACTGGGAGAACGCCGCGGGCAAGAGCTACACGGTGGACGCGTCCGCCGACGGCAAGACTTGGAAGACCGTATATGCCACGACAAACGGCAAGCCGGGCCCGATCGACATCGGCTTCCTGCCGGTCAGCGCGCGGTACGTGAAAGTAACGGGAACGGAGCGCACGACGAACTACGGCTACTCGCTCTATGATTTCGAAGTGTACGGCGACGCCGACGGCTTGCCAAGCGCGCCGGAGCTGAACGCGGACGCGACGGACGCGGCCGTCGGCCAGCCGATCGTCGTCACGTTCGACGACGACGCGGCGTGGAGAAGCGCGATCGCGGCCGTCAAGCTGGGCGGCGCCGCGCTGGGCGCGGGCCAATACGCGGTATCCGAAGGCAAGCTCGCGCTGAACGCGGCTCTGTTCGCCAAGGCCGGCGCGTATACGATCACGGTCGAAGCGAAGGATTACGCGGATGCGGTCGTGCGACAGCCAATCGCCGACAACAACGACCCGAACCAGAATCCGGGGCAAAGCCCGGGGCAGGACCCGGGCCAGACGAATCCGAACCCGCTGAACCTGGCGTTCGGCAGACCGACGTCTTCTTCGCCGGATTACCACCGCTCCAGCGCGGACGCGGTCGACGGCCGGCTGGACCGCCGCTGGGAATCGGCTTTCGCGGACCATCAATGGATGAGCGTCGACCTCGGCGCCGCCAAGACGATCAACCGCGTCGTCCTGAACTGGGAGAACGCGTACGGCAAGGCGTACACGATTGACGTCTCCGAAGACGGCGAGACGTGGAAGACGGTCTACGCGACCGAGAACGGCAACGGCGGCATCGACGACCTGTCGTTCGATCCCGTCAGCGTTCGCTTCGTCAAAATGAACGGCATCGCGCGCGGCACGCCGTACGGCTTCTCCCTCTGGGAGCTCGAGGTGTACGCGGGCGACAAGGCGCCGCTCGCCGGACCCGCGCTGCGCGCGGACGACGCGGACAACGTCCTCGGCAAGCCGATCGAGCTGACGTTCGCGGACGACGCGGCTTGGCGCGGCGCCATCAACGCCGTCGAGCTGAACGGAACGGCGCTTCGTGCCGATCAATATGCGGTCGCCGCGGGCAAGATTACACTGAACGCGGCCTTGTTCACCGAAGCCAAGCCGTACCAGGCGACGGTGCAGGCGGCGGGCTACGCGGGCGACTCCGTCATGCAGGCGATTCTGCCGGCAGCCAACCTCGCGCTGAACAAGCCGGCGGCCGCGTCCGACAATCCGCTGCAGGGCGGCGAACGCGCCGTGGACGGCGACAAGAGCACGCGCTGGGAATCGGCGTTCGGCGATCCGCAGTGGATCAGCGTCGATCTCGGCTCCGCGCAAACCGTCGGCCGCGTCCTGCTGAACTGGGAGAACGCCTCCGCGAAGGCGTATGCCATCGAGGTATCGACGGACGGCGAGCACTGGACGAAGGTCTATGCCACGTCGGAAGGAGACGGCGGCATCGACAACGTGTTCTTCGCGCCGGTCGATGCCCGCTACGTCAAAGTGACGGGCACGCAGCGCAACACGCCGTACGGCTACTCGTTATTCGAATTGGAAGTCTATGCCTGATCCCTCGCAAGCGAAGCCTTATCGCTTCGCTTGCGGCAAGGGCCGGAGCCGCCTGAATCTGGCGGTCTCCGGCCCTTTTTTCGTTTGCGTTATCCATTACGTCGTTGACTCTCTTGCGTTCATACGCCTTGTTCGGAGCGCGTTCAATTCCGTTCATGCGCCGAGTTCTCGTCGATGGGCCGGAAGCCAATCTCGCCTAAAGCCGTCCGCTCCCCCGTCAGCTCGCGCGCTCCAGCACCAGCACCCAATCGTGGAAGACCGGCAGCGAACCGGTCGGCCACGTGCCGCCGGCTTCCGGCACGATGCGCCCAAGGTCGTATTCCTCGCCCGTCGCCGGATCGAACAGGAACGCGCGGTACGGAACGTCCGGCTCCAGTTCCCGCACGGTCAGCCCCGGAAACACCGAATGAATCGGCGCGTAGACGATCCGCACCTCGCCCGGAATGCCCGCCGCGTACGGGCGCGCATAGACGTCGGCGTCGTCAGGCACGGGGTTCAGCCATTCCGGATGCCGCTCGAACCGCCACCAATCGTAGCGCGCGAGCAGCCGCTTGCTCAGGCCGACCTGCTTCGAGCCCGGCAGCGCGGCCGCTTCCTTCCAGAAGACGTGCCCCCACGCGATGCCCGTCGGCGAGGCGCCGTACGGCTGCTCCTCGTCGTTCACCTGCCAGATGCCGTTCGCCCCGTACGTATGGCCGCAGGCGCCGTTCAGCACGCAGTTCCAGAACAGCATCCGCTGCACGTCCGCCAGGCTCGTCCCGCCGATGCCTTCGTAGCAGGCTTCCGCGTTGATGACCGGCGTCTTCGGCTCCCGGGCGACGGCGGCTTGGATGCGGGCGGTCGTGCGCTCGACGGTCAGCATCCCGGAATGGCCGGTCTGGAGCATGTCCAGATCGAGCACCGACGCGTCCTCGACCATCTCGTGGCCGTATTCCGTCGGATGGATCGTCAGCCCGCGCCCGAACGGATCGATCGATCGGATATAGGCCGCCATTTCCGTCCACTCGACCTTATGCCGCGCCATGTACGCCGCTTTTTTCCCCGCGTCCTTGAACGCGTCCCATTGATAATACGGCATGTTCGCCTCGCCGGCGACGCACCACATGAGCGGATACGCGCCATAGCGGGCGACGAGGTACTCCCAGTGCCGGCGGAGCTTGTCCTTCCCGGCGAAATCCAAATAATAGCCCCAGCAGCCGACGAGACACGGCATTAGGCCCTGCTCGACCATGTAGGCGAGCTTGCGGTCCGCCGCGTCGAAGAACGCCGGATTGATCCGCGCGAAGTCCGCTTCCCACGACTGGCCGCCTTCGTTGGCGCCGCGCGCGTCGAACGGCCCCATGTCGGGGTAGAGGCCCGCCACGACCTGCACGGCGGTGAAGCCCTTCGCGATCCGGTCCTCCGCGAGCCACCGAAAATCGTCCGGCCACCGCAGCCGGTCCGTCAGCGACATCCACCACGTGTCCGCGAGCCAGAAGAACGGCGTGCCGTCGGCGTGCTCCAAGCAGGAGCGCCCCGCGGCGGCCCGCACGGCGCCGTGCTTGTAGAGCGGATTGTCGCCTTCGTACGCCTCGACGACGACCGTCGCGGCCCGCGCATCCAAGCCTTCGTCGCGGTGAGTCGAGCACTTCGTGATGACGCGGTGCTCGCCGATCTCGGGCGACGCGTAGCGAATCTTCCACGCGCTGCCGCCGGCCCAGTAGCCGGGCACCCGCAGCGTCTCGCCGCCCGGCGTCGAGACGAACGCTTCGAGCCGGACGTGATTGAACGGATCCTCGTACGCGACGGCGGCCTCGAACGTCAGCTCCGCTACTTCGTTTTGCCGGACTTGCACGGTTGTCATGGGTATTCCTCCCTTTCGGATCGGCCGATCGGCCTGCCTTTACACACGCTTTAATCTCCCGGCGCGCGGATTGAATCAGCGCGGCGCGCCGGCAAGCGAAAAGAGAAGCCCCGGGCGGGCTTCTCTTTTCCCCCGGCCGCGAACGGCCGCCGGCGGCCATGCGCCTTCCGTCATGCGGGCAGGCTTGCCGTCAGTTCGTGTTGCGGACGTTCTTGACCGAGATGCTCAGCACGCCCGCGTCATCGTCGTCCTCGTCCGTATTCGTGATCGTCAGCGTCGCGCCCGTCGTCTGCCCGACGCCGGCCTGGAAGGTCAGGCCGCCTTGGCCGTCGAGATCGTGGTTGTCTTCGCTCGTTCCCTCGTACAACGTGCCCTGCACCTCGACGTCGATGGTATTGTTCAGCAGCAGGCGCACGGTGAATTTGTACTCCAGGCGCACCTCGCCGCCCCATTTGTACGTCCGCGTCGCCGTATTGACGAGCTTATCCGGTCCCAGCTCGAGCTCGAAATATTCCGGGCCGGGGTCTTTGATTTCGTCGGATCCGAAGTTCTCCTCGTCGCGGCCCCAGAAGTCGATGAATACCTGCGCGATCCGGAACCGGTCCGACGGCGGCTGCAGCTGCACGTCCGCGACGAGGTCCTCGGCGTGCAAAGCGATATGGACCTGCGCGGCATACAGGTTGCCGTCGATCGTCTTCGACGCGCGAAGCTGATAATCGCCGAGCGGCACGTCCTTGAGCGAATAGCCGCCGTCGTCTCCCGTGAACGCGGATTTGCCGTCGAACACCTGGACCAGCGCCCCGGCGACCGGGGCGCCGTCCGCGTACACATGGCCGTGCACGGTTCCGCGGCTCAGCACCTTCTTCCACCGGCTGACCGTGTAGCTCTCGACCCGCGGCTCGCGATAAATCGCCGGCTCCGCGAAGCCGTACAGCCCGCCGCGCGCCGGACCGTCCCACCACAGCATGTCGTCCGGCGAGACGGCGTCCGCGTCGGTGACGTTCTGCCAGGCCGTGCTGTCTTTGCCGTCGGCGTCGTCGTTGGCGAACGCGTTCAAGAATTGGTTGGCGACGTCGTCCGCGCCGTCGGTCAGTATCTCGCCGAACCAGCCGGCCAGCTCGTACGCCTGGTTGTAGACGGTGTCGTACAGCCAATACGCGGCGTCCGACCGCTCCTGCGCGGAATACGTGTACAGGCCGTCGGGCGTCGTCGGCCGGACCGTCGCCTCGGTCGCGATATCTTCCGGCTCCAGGTCGGTCGGCGTGACCAGCGCCTGGCTCGTTTCGAGATGCGCGCCCCGCGCCTTGGCGTGCATCCAAATGTAGGACGAGCACACGGACGGATGCGTGCCGGCCGCCCAGCCGGCGTCCGGCCCTTCCGGCTCGCCTTGGCCGATCGTCGGATCGGTGTAGCAGTACCAGCGGTAATGATATTTCGGCTTCACGCCCGGCCGTCCCGCGTCGTTGCGCGCGTCCGTCGCGATCGCGTGCAGCGCCGTGCGCACGGCCGGCGTCTCCTGCATCGGGTCAGGCTTCAGGACGAGCGGCGGGATCATGACGAGCTTGTCGTTATGCGTGACCCCGACGGTGTGCGGCCCGAACGCGGAGACGGAATACGTCTTGTCGTACTCGGGATCCGGGAAATTCTCGCCTTCGATGGAATGCTGCACGGTCTGCGTGATCGCCCCGGGCCAGATGTATTTGAGCACGTGCGGGTCGAATCCGTCCGAGCCGGACACGATGCCGACCAGATGGTCCATGAGGCGTTTCTGGCTGCCCGTGCTGTGCGTGATCTCGTCGTAGTTGCGCGTCATGATGCCGGAATGGCTGTACCACTGCGCCGGTCTCACGTTCAGCATCAAACCGCCGATGATGCCGTCGCCGCCCGGGGACAGGATCACGTCGCCTTTGCGCGCGTTCATCCAGCGGGCCGGCATCGTGACGTCCGTCGTTTCGCTCGTCAGCTGGCAGACCAGCTGGCCCTTCTCGGCTTTCGCCAATTCGTCCTCGGTCAAATTATCCGGGTCGCAAATCTGCCCTTCGGCGATCATGCCCGGAAGCGGCGGACCCGAGAGCGCGTGGACGCCGCCCAAACCGTTCAGCACGTTGCGCACCGGCACGTTCGGCAGCGGGCGGACCGCGATGTCCTTCAGCGTGAGCTGCTCCGGCTGCAGCTTGCGGAGTTGGAGGGGCGTCGCTGCCGGCGCCGCGGCCCGCCTTGTCTCGATCGCCGCTTCGGCCGGCGCGAACACGCTTTGCATGACCTGCATCGCTTTGTCCCTCGACAGCGCGGCCGCGCCGCCGTTCAGCGTTCCGAGCGACACGGCGAGCGTGCCCGTCTTCGCGTCGAGTATGGCATGGCCCGCCTGCGAGGCGTCCAGTATCGGATTCGCCGCGGCGTCCAGCTTGCCTTGGACGATCTCCCACGGCCACGGCTTCCGCTCCTGGTTCGGCACCTCCGGCAGCCGGAGGAGCGGCTCCGGCTTCTTGTTCCACTCCGGCACGGGCACGTCGAACGCGACGCCGCAGCGCACGGGATGCGCGCCGACCGTTCCCGCGTACAGCACCGAGAAGCCCTTGACGTCGTAGCGCAGCTCGCCGGCCTGCGGATTGTCCGCGACGAACGGCACGTTGACGCCGATCATCGACTTGGAACGGGGCGCGACGGTAACGGGCTGGCGCAGCGCGACGAACGGGCGCGGCAGCGCGACCCCTTCCGCGTCGTCGGCGTTCGGCGTGACGGAGAAGCGATCCAGCACGATCGGTTCGTCTTCGACGTTATGTACGGTGAACGTGCCGCTCAGCATGTTGTAGCGTTTCCGGGCGAAGAGCTCGGCGGACGTATGCGGGACGACGGTGCCGCCGCGCTTGCAGATGGCGTAGGCGGAATGGATCGTCAGCGTCCGCTTGACGAGGACGCCCGAGGCTTTGGCCCAGCAGCTGACCGTGAACTGGCCGACTCCCGTCGCGTGGTCGATGGCGGCGAAATAATCGTGGCTGACCATCGGCGTGCGCGTCGTCGCCTTCGTGCCGTCGCCGAAGTCCCACTCGTATTCCAACGGCGTTGTCGTCGCGGCGCGCTTCAGCGCGTCCTTCACGTCGATCGTCGTCAGGTCGTACACCGCGCCGACCATCCGCCGGGTCGTCGCCTGGGGCGGACGCCGGAGCGGCAGCCGCTCCGCCGGCGCGATCGCGGGCTTGAGACGCGTGTTGACCAGGCGCTTCGTTTCCACCTGGCGCAGGGCCTGCGAGTTGGCGAGCATGACGCGGCTCAGCGCGCCTTTGCCGGCGAGCTGCACGGCTGTCGAATCGAGCGCGAACGGTTTGTCGGGACGAGGGGAGACGGAAGGGGCGGTGCCGAGCAGATGGGGCGAGCGGGTGTCGACGGAGGAGCCAAGGAAGAGGACGGCGGTGTAGGGGTTCGTCGGCAGCTGGGTGACGCCGATCATGGCGATGTCCTTGCCGTTCTGATAGGAGGCGAACGCGAGCGGTTCGCCGATGACGTCGAGCAGCGCGACCTCGCGGTCCGACTCGCCGCTGGCGGCGCGCGCCCGCACGACGAGCCTGCGCTGGCCGGCGGTCGGGAACTGCAGGTACTGGACCGCCCCCGGCGTCCCGTTGATCGATACCTCGTACGCCCCGCCGATTAATGAATTGTCATGCGTGTCGAAAACTTCGATCTTCACGGATTCCCCGGGTCGAGCGACTGCAGGCTGAAGGGAAACGCGACCGATAATAGTGCCCATAAACGGCCTCCTCTTTTCGTTATCCTTCCTGTCGTGTGCCTGTTGCAGCTTACGCGTGACTGAGCATGGAGAACGACTTCATTATCCGGTAAATGGCTAAAATTACCAATCAGACTTAATGACTATTTGGAGGGTAAGCATTCCGGCTCGGTTCTGTAGCAATTTGTCAGTTCGGGCACGGTGTCGGATCGGCGCGTTCGCGCGGCTTGCCGGGGCGGCGGAACGGGTACGGGCCGCCGCGCTTCGATAGGACGATGGCGCCCCGCGCCGCAAGACAAAAAGACCGCCCGGGCGGCTGTCGCCCGGACGGTCTTCTTCGCGCGCTTTGTGTTATTCAGTCCCAATCGTATCGTTGCTCTTTCCATGGATCGCCGTACATGTTGTACCCGTTCCGCTCCCAGAAGCCCGGCTTGTCGGCCGCCATGAACTCGACGCCCCGCAGCCACTTGGCGCTCTTCCAGAAGTACAGATGCGGCACGACCATGCGTACGGGGTAGCCGTGCTCCGGCGAGAGGATCTCGCCGTTATGCTTGATCGCGAAGAACGACGTGTCGCGCAGAAAATCCGCGAGCGGCAGGTTCGTCGTCCAGCCGTGTTCCGCGTGCAGCATGACGTATTTCGCTTCCGGCTTCGGCTTCACGTGCGCCATCACCGCGGCGACGGCGACGCCCTCCCATTCGTTGTCCAGCTTGGACCAGGTCGTCACGCAATGGATGTCGTTCGCGAACGTTCGGCGCGGCAGCTTCATGAACGCGTTGTAGGTAATGCACGCTTCTTCCTCGACCAGGCCGAACAGGCGTAAATCCCATTTGCTCATATCGCGGTAATACGGAACCTCTCCATGATGAAGGACGGGAAATCCGTTCGTCAGCCGTTGACCCGGCGGAACTCTCGTCGCGTCCGATGCGTTATTCATCGCCATCACGCTCCTCTAGGGTTAGTGGTCTCCCTTAGATTATTAACCGCCCGGCGTCTTCGTAGTCGCCTTTGGCGCCGGCTTGCCGCTTGCGGCCGCGCTCCGCGCGCTTGCCTCCCCGCTTCCCGCCTTCAGCACGAACGGCCCCGCCGTAGATCGGCAGCGCCCACAGCAGCAGCGTCCGCGTCTCGTACCTGGCGTTCAGGTTGCCCCAATAATAATAGCTGAACATCGTCACGATCATCTGCACCGTCGTGATAACCGTGATCCACCACTTGCTCAGGTCCAGCGTCTCGAGCATGACGTAGGAGAACAGCGGGACGGCGATGTTTTGCAGCAGGATGAAGGCCGAGACGAACGCCGTCGCCTTCATGTACCCGGTATCCCGCAGCGGCTTCGCGAACAGCGCGGCGGAGCTCGACGCGGCCGACCGTACGAACGGCAGATCGGGGTACCGCCACAGCTCGACGGCGTTCCAGACGGCGCAGGCCGCGCTTGCGGCGTACAGGATGACGAATCCGGTCCGCTCGTCCAGCTGCTGCAAAATTTGCCCGCCGATCAACAGCGCGACGCTGGCCACCGCCCAATGGATCGTGTTGCGGATGCCGAAGTACCGTCCCCGGATCCGGGCCGGCACCATGTCCGCGACGATGGACGTCCAGAACACCGAGCTCGTGGAGGCGCACACGAAGGACGTCAGGAACAGGCCGATGAAGACGTCGACCTGCAGCGGCTTCGGCACGAGGAACGGAATGAGGCCCGTCGCCGCCCAGAGCGCCCGGTGCACGACAGCGAAGCCGAACAGGAGCAGCCTCCGGTTCGTGAAGCGCTGAATGTAGAACGCCGCGACGAGCTGCACGAGATTGGCGAGCGCGGGGATCGCGACGACCAGCCCGACGTCCGACGCCGTCCCGCCCAGGTAAACGACATAGATGGTTAGGATCGGACCGCCCAGCAGGTTGGCGATGATGTTGGCCGGAATGCCTTCGAGGATTAACGTCAGCAATCCCCTCCGCTGATCCGACAGCTTTTTTCGGCGAAAAACCGAGATGACGTGACTCCAAAATGACATGACCGCGAATGACAGCTCCCCGTTGGTTCTCCCGGATGTGGCGTTTCCAAACTTGCGCTTGCGTCGTTAGCCTTGCGTTTCGATGGCGAGCCGTTCCGGCCATGTTCGAATCTCGCGGCAACGTTTCGAATCTAGCGGTTCATATCTTGCGGTTCAAATCTTGCAGCTCGAATCTCGCAGCCTGGAATCTCGCGGCTCAAGTCATTTCTCTCTCAAGTCCCGCAGCCCGTGGTTTTCCTTCCGAAACCGCGCTCTTCAAGCCCAGCCGGCTTCAATCCGCTTCGCCCGCGAGCAGCTCGCCGAGCGTCCTCACCATGACGCCGGTTCCGCCCTTCGTCTCCCAGGCGCGTTCCCGCTCCAGCCAGGCCGTTCCCGCGATGTCCAGGTGCACCCATGGCCGATCCTCGGCGAACGCGCCGACGAACAAGCCGCCGATGCTCGCCGCGCCGTACCGGCTGCCGCCGTTCTTCATGTCCGCCGCCTCGCTGTCGAGCTGCCGGCGGAATTCCGGATACGGCGGGAGCGGCCAGATCCGCTCGCCCGCCTTCTTCGCCGCTTCGATGACCTGCGCCTGCAGCGGCTCGTCGTTCGTGACCGAACCGGTCGCGGTATCGCCGAGCACGACGAGCACGGCGCCCGTCAGCGTCGCCAAGTCGATCAGCTTCGTCGCGCCCTCGCGGATCGCCGTCGTCAGACCGTCGGCCAGCACGAGCCGGCCCTCGGCGTCCGTGTTGACGATCTCGACCGTCGTGCCGTTCATCATCGTCAGCACGTCCCCGGGCTTGAACGCCCGGTCGGACGGCATGTTCTCCGCCGTCGGCACGACGAAGACGGCGTTGCGCTTCGGCTTCAGCTCCCCGAACAGGCGGACGAGGCCGAGCACGGCGGCCGCGCCGCCCATGTCGGAGATCATCTCTTCCATGCCCGGTCCCTTCTTCAGCGAGATGCCGCCGGTGTCGAACGTGATGCCTTTGCCGACGATGCCCCAGCGCTCCGCGTCGTCCGGATCGCCGTCGTAGCGGATGACGATCATCCGCGGCGGGTTGACGCTGCCCTTGCCGACGGCGATCAAGCCGCCCATCCCCTGCTCCGCCGCGGCCGCCTCGTCGATAATTTCGCAGGCGAAGCCGTACGCGGCCGCGAGCCGCGCCGCTTCGTCGGCCAGCCCGGCCGGGACGAGCGCGTCGCCGGGCAGGTTCGTCAGATCCCGGGCGTACGCCGCGGCTTCGGCGAAGACGAGGCCGCGGCGAATGCCGGCTCCCCACGCCGCGGCCGCGGAAGCGGCGTCCGGCTCGGCGTCCGCCGCGTTCGGAACGAACGCGACGTCCGTAACGGCCGCCTTCCGCTTCGCATCGTCCTGCTTGGCGGTCGTGCGCGCGTACGAGCCGAGCGCGAACCCCTCGGTCAGCGCCTGCGCCGCCCGCGCCGCCGGCACGGCCGGACGGTCCGCTGCCGCTTCCGCCCGCTCCGCGGACGGCGCGCCAAGCTCCGCCGCCGGCAAGCGCCACGGCAGCAGCAGCTCGACCGCGGCCGCCTTCAGCCGCTTCGCCGCTTTCGCCGCGGCCGCCGCCGCGTCGCGCAGGCCGTCCGCCGTCAGGCTCTCCGGCGGGGCGATGCCGACATACACGACATGCGGCGACGGATACAATCCGAGCGTCGGCAGCGCGAGCGTCTCCTTCGGCTCGGCCTTGAACAGCTCCTTCGCGGCATGCTGCCGCACCGCCTCGTCAAGCGCGGGATGAACCCAGCGGGCGCTCCCGTCCGTTCCGTCCTGCGCCCGCAGACCCCGCTTATCGACGAACGCGACGACGACGTCGGCCGGCGCGGCGGCCGCGCCGCGCCCATATGTAAACCGAATGCTCATGGTCATGTACATCCTCCCGTCTCTCGCAGAATTAGCCGCGGAACCGCCGCGGGTTCCTTGCCGGTTCATTGCGGATTTTTTATTGGTTCTAGTTCCATGTTTATGAATTACTACCGATTCACCGCGGAATCCTGCTGATTCCCTTAATATTCGTTGCCGATTCTCCTCATAAACACAGCCGATCAACCACTGGATCGCCCTCGGCCATCCCGCCGTCCGCCCGCTCCGCAGGCATGCGAAAAAACCGGGTTTCCCCGGTTTTTCGGCGTTTCCATCCGAGGCTTAACCCGATTCTACTGGTTTATTCCGCCAATGGCAAATAGATATTGAACTCCGTTCCTTCGCCGGTATTGCTGCTCACGCGGATCTTGCCGCCATGGTTCCTCACGATCCGGTAGCTGACCGACAGCCCGAGTCCGGTGCCGGACGCCTTCGTCGTGTAGAACGGGTCGAACAACCGCGATTTCGTGACGGGATCCATCCCTTTGCCGTTGTCGCGGATCGTGATTTCGGCGTCGCGCCCTTCCCGCTTGGTAATGATGTCGATGCGGCCGCTGCGCTCTTCCTCCAGGTCGCCGATCGCGTCCATCGCGTTGCGCACGATATTCAGCACGACCTGCTTCACCTGCTTCACGTCGATCGAGACCGCCAGCTCCTCGTCGTACGTCTCGAACTGAATCTGGCAGCCCTTCATCAGCGCCTCGCTGTCGGACAGCAGAATGACTTCCTTCAGCAGCGAATTGATGCCGACCTTCTGCTTCATCGGCGCGGACGGCTTGGACGAATTCAGGAATTCGTAAATGATGTCGTTCGCGCGGTCGATCTCCGTCAGGATGATCCGGGAATATTCCTCCTTGCCGAGCTGCGTCAGATGCGGCTTCAGCAGTTGAATGAACCCGCGGATCGACGTCAGCGGATTGCGGATCTCGTGCGCGATCGACGCGGCGATCTTCCCGAGCATCGCCAGCTTGTCGTTCTGGTACGCCGTCTGCTCGATCTGCTTGTATTCCGTGACGTCCTTCACGCTGAAGAGATAATCGCCGTCGAGCTGATCCCCATAGGTGACCGTCACGAGCAGCACGCGTCCGTTCGTATCGACGAATTCGAGATAGCGGCTGCGCCGGAGAACCGTCTCCTTGTACAGCCGCAAAATGACCCGCTTCGTGCCCTTGCGCAGCCGGCTGTGCGACAAGATATCGAGCAAATTGCAGCCGATGAGCGTCGTGCGCGGGATATCGAGCAGCTTGGCCATCTGCAGGTTGATGAACGAGAGCATGCCGTCCGCGTCGAAGATCGCGATGCCGCTGTCCATATGCTGCAGCACGTTCTCGTACTTGTTCTTCACCATGCGGAACGAGCGGTGCGATCGCAGCAGCATGTCCCGCATTTCGCTGAAGCGCTGCTCCGACGTCTGCTCCGGCTGGACCCGGAACCGGAATGCCACCATCAGCTCGATCAAAAAAATAAAGGAACGGCTGTACAGCCGCAGCGCTTCTTCCGAGTCCACATTGGCGACAAGCATCTGCATGGATTCCTCATGCACCGCAATGATGTCTTCCGGATGGAGATCTTGAAGCTGCTTGCCGATTTCCGTTGCCTCGAACAGGGAAGCTTCGCTTCCGCTGCGAATATATTCCGCCAAGGCGGGGAAGTAGCGCATACGTATTGCCTGCATTATTTACTCCTCTCCTGCCGCACAAATCGGTGGATCGAGGCGCAGTGGAGCGTGAACCCACTTATGAAACGTGATCATGGTTCCCCGGGTGTGATCGTGGCTGAGTTCCATATTGTCAGTCATCTTCTCCATCCACTGCAAATGAATTCGGCTTGGACCTTTGAAATGATCGAATAATCGGACTTCTATTCCGCTTGCGGGTTCGCCTTTGCTAAGACTGAGGGGACGGATCATCATGTGGCCTTTTTCCGAGTAAGAGATGAGCTTGAGCGCCAATTCCGAAATGGTATAAGCGATTACCGTCTGATCAACAAGACTGAAGCCGATCTGCTGCGCGATTTCCCTGCCTCTTTGACGTGCCAGGATCGCATCCGCCTTATCACGTATATGGAACATCTCCACGTGCATGCCTCGCCTCCGCCCAAAAAAAGTATCCGTGCAGATTCAGAGTTGAGATCGCTTACAGTAATCATAGAGAGAATTCCTAATTTCTGTCAACGGGAAATACTGTCGAAATCCCGCGAGATTGGACGACTCCGAAAATACCGAAAGGGCGTAACGAATGTTAGCGCCCTTTTCGGTCGTCGGAGCCCGGCTTTGACTTTCCGTCGTTGCCGTGATCGTTCCGGTTCGTATTCTTGTTATCTCCGCTCTTGCTTGCTTCGCCGCGGCTGCCGCCGTCCTGGTTTTGGTTCTTGCCCCCGCCGTTCTGGCCCGGTTGGCTTCGGTTGCCGCCGTCCCGGTCGTCGTTTCCTTGACCGTCGGACTTGCCGGAACCGCCGTTGCCGCGATTGCCGGGCTTGTCCCGTTCGGCGTTCGGCCGATCCGCGCCCGATCCGGGCTTACCGCCGGCGCTTGCCGTAGTAACGCGGCTAGGGCGGCCGTCGGAAGCGTTTTTCGCCTCGTCCTTGCCGCCTTTGCCTTTAGAATTTCCTTTAGAATTGCCGTCGTCCTTCGGCTTCGAAGCGTTCAACGCCGCTTGTGCCGGCTTGCCGCCGGCACTCGGCTTCTTGCCGCCTCCGCCGCCGGGATTATTGCCCGGGGAATGCTGCGGCGCGCCGATATTGACGAAGCCGCCCTGCAGGCCGTTCGGCTTGTCGGAATCGGAGTTCTTCTTGCCGCCGTTTCCTTGACCGCCGTGCTTGCCGCCTTTATTCGAATCGCCGTCCTTTTGCCCGTCCCGCTCGCGGCGTTCCTTGCGTTTCTCCTGATCCTTCTCGAGCAGGGCGTGCAGCTGCTCCTTCTGCTTCTGCCGGAGCGCCTCCTTCTCGGCTTCCTTCGATGGAGCCGGGGCGGACGGCTTCGGCTGTTCGGTCTGCTGCTTGGTCGCGGACGGATCCGGCTTCTTGGCGTCGTCGTTCTTCTTGGCGTCCTTGCCGGCGCCCATGACCGCCGCCACGCCGCCCATCGGCTTCGCCGCCTGATGGAGCGACTCCTGCTTGAGCTCCTTGATGGTCACGCGGTACCCTTGGTTTTTGGCCATCAGGTAGAACGCCATCTTGCCGGAGGAAAGCCCGATCTTCGTCGCTTCGTCCCGCACGTCCTGCGGCGCGGACAGCGTCGTGACTTCGATCTTGAGCTGGCGCCCTTTCTCCGTCTTCGCCAGCGACTTGCGCACGGCTTCATCCATATGGGAGGTCAGGCCGATTTCCTCGGCGGGCTTGACGGTTCCGCCGACCGCGACGCTCGTGATGACGACGTCGCCTTCGCCGCTGTTCAAATACGGTCCGGCGCTGATCCGATCCATGATGGCTTCGGTGACCTCCGGCAGCGGCCGGCCTTTGTAGGCGAGCCCTTTGGTCACGTCGGCGCCGTCGGCGTTGATCGCCCGCAGCGATTCCACCATTTCGTCTTTATTGATGCCGAGCTCGATGCTCGGGTTGACGTCCATCGTCAAATACGCGACGACGTCCGGCTGCTTCGAGAAATGCTGGACGAACAGCGGAATGAACAACATGAGCATGATCGCGGCGGCGCCGACGCTGAAGCTGTATAGTTTGCGCGGCCGCTGCAGACGCCGCTGCTCGGCGAACGTGATTTCATCGCCGACCTGAGGCTTGAGGGCGGTTCGCACTTTACGGAATTGACCGTCCGGCATTAATACGATGACATGCGTGCTGCCGGTCTCCATGACGATTCCACGGCTCATGCTCTCACTCCTTCCGCTGCGGGCAATTCCCTTCCTGTCGGTTCCGCGGGCTTGATGTACTGCTGTAAATAAGGAAAATCCCCGTTATGTAAAATCGTCAGCGCGATGATGTACTTCCGGTTGCGCTCGATCGTCTTGCGGGATACGCCCGTCAGCTCGCACAGCTCCTTGATGGGCAGCTTCTGCTTCGTCTCGAGCTGGTCGTAAAGCGCGGGATCGTTCGCCAATCGCCTGCTGATGGCGATGAGCATCTCGCGGGAATCGGCATGCTTCGGCGAAATATCCGGCAGCTCCGCGAACGAAAGGGCGTATTCCTTCAGCCGTTCGTCGTATTCGCCGATTTCCAGCCTGCGGGCGTCCGCTTCCTGCGTCAGCGCGTAACGGTTCATCGCTTCGTTCGTCTCGATCGGATTGACCGTCGTCGCATCTTCTTCGTCGTCCTGGTCGAACGCGCTGTAGGGCACCGTGCCGAGATGACGGCTCTCTTTGCGGACATAGTCAATAAGCCTGCGCCGGATCACCGTTTCGGCAAAGCCGAGAAACGATTTTCCTGCTTGGCTCGAGAATTGCCCGATCGCTTCGTCGAACGCGGCCAGCGCGACGCTGAATTCGTCCGAGCGCGCGGGGTCGATGTATCGCTTGCAAAAACGGCTCGTCACCTTGGCGATATAAGGCTGGTACGCCTCGATGAACGCATCGCGCGACGCTTCTCCGCCGCGGATTCGCTCCACCATCTCTTCCGGCGTTACGCGGATGTCTGGGGTGTCTGCGGACGTATCGTGCTTGCCGCCGAAAATGCGTTTGAACAGTACAAGTAACAACCGCTCCACCTCACATGTACAGTTTTCGTTGAATCGTGTTCGCTTGAGGGGGTCGACATTAAGGATTTCTCATAAAATTTCGCATAGAAAAAGCCTCCTTCGACAGGAGGCTGGAATGCTTAACAATATCCTTCGGAGGTTCTTCGCTGCCTTAGCTTGTTGCGGCGTTGGTTGAGCGCGCCGAGGCGCTTCTTCAGCTCGCCCTGCCAGCCTTCGTCGCCGATTTGCTTGGCGAAGCAGAGCAGGTCCAGCGCCATGTCGATTTGATTGCTGACGACGTCCATGGGGTCCTCGTTCTCGTTGTTGACGCAGTTCTCGAAGAGCTCCTCGTCCTCTTGCTCCACGTAGTCGACGAAGTCGACCTCGGAGGCGCCGTCGCCATGCGCGTATTCCGCCAGGATTTCGTATTCGTTCTCGATCAGGTAATGAATCTCGACGCGATGACACACCGGACAGAACAGAATGGGGACATTGTGGATATGCGTGCGAAAATGCTTCAGCGTACCATTCGTGCCGATCATGCTGGCACCGCAGCAAAAGCTCATGCCGGACTCCCTCCTTAACTGCTTAACCTTGTACCGCGCATCTTGAAACCTGATTTAACTTATTCGTCTCCAAAACGCATAATTCCTGCTTGCGCGGTCCGGTTCGGTCCCTGTCAAGTTCCGCCATCCCGCCTCTTACTTGCCAGTATAGCGAAAAACGTCGCATTCGTACATCCGGGACGATAGGCGCAGGCATTGGGTCGGATGCCGGAGCATGCAAAAAAACCGGGGTCTCGGAAGACCCCGGGTTCTGCGCGTCGCGAACGATGCTTATTTGGCAACCAGGTGCTTGTCGCCCGGTTTCCAGTTGATCGGGCACAGACCGCCGGATTGCAGAGCTTGCAATACGCGGAGCGTCTCTTCAACGGAACGGCCAACGTCGTTGTGGTTGACGACTTGATATTTGATTTCGCCTTCCGGATCGATGATGAACAGGCCGCGGAGCGCGATGCCTTCTTCTTCGATCAGGACGCCGTAGTCGCGCGCGACGTTCTTCGTGATGTCGGCCGCGAGCGGGAAGTTCAACTGGCCGAGGCCGTTGTCGTTCACAGGCGTGTTGATCCAAGCGCGGTGGCTGTGCTTGCTGTCCACGCTGACGCCGAGGATTTCGGTGTTGAGTTTCGTGAACTCTTCAGCCGCTTGGCTGAGCGCCGTGATTTCGGTCGGGCAAACGAACGTAAAATCGAGCGGGTAGAAGAACAGGACAAGCCATTTGCCTTTGTAATCGGAAAGAGCTGCCGTGCTGAAATCTTGACCGTTGCCGGTTGCGGTCTCCATCTTGAAGTCAGGAGCCGGACGACCAACCAAACGTTCTGCCATGGATAAAACCCTCCTAAAAGATTGAGATGGTATTGAGAATGATACTCATTTGGTGACTACGTCTAGAATCATACCAACTCTTTGGAACGAAGTCAATATTACATTGATTACTTATTTGTAATCATTCTAAATTATTTCGCCATGGCGGCAACGATTAAATCGCCCATCGCCGTCGTGCCGATCGCCTTGCTCTTGTCGACGGCGATGTCGCCCGTGCGGTGGCCGGCGTCCAGGACGGATTTGACCGCGTCCTCGATGGCCTGCGCCGCTTCCGCGTAGCCGAACGTCAGGCGGAACATGAGCGCCACGGACAGGATCGTCGCGATCGGGTTGGAGATGCCTTGGCCGGCAATGTCCGGCGCGGACCCGTGCACCGGCTCGTAGAGGCCGAAGCTGCCTTCGCCGAGGGACGCGGAGGACAGCATGCCGATGGAGCCCGTCAGCATCGCCGCTTCGTCGCTGATGATGTCGCCGAACATGTTTTCGGTCACGATGACGTCGAAGCTTGCCGGGCGGCGCAGCAGCTGCATCGCGCAGTTGTCGACGAGCACGTGCTCGAGCTCGACGTCCGGATACTCGACCGCGATCCGGTTCACGACTTCGCGCCACAGGCGGGACGTCTCGAGCACGTTCGCTTTGTCGACCGAAGCCAGCTTCTTGCGGCGGTTGCGCGCGATTTCGAAGCCTTGGCGGGCGATGCGCTCGACTTCCTTGACGTTGTATACGCACGTGTCGACGGCTTCCTCGCCGTGTTCGCCTTCGCGGCGGAACTTCTCGCCGAAGTAGATGCCCCCGGTCAGCTCGCGCACGACGATGAGGTCCGTGCCTTCAAGCACTTCCGGCTTCAGCGTGGACGCTTCCTTCAGGCAGTCGAACACGTTAGCCGGGCGGATGTTCGAGAACAGGCCGAGCGCTTTGCGGATGCCGAGCAGGCCCGTTTCCGGACGAAGCTCCTTCGGGTTGTTGTCCCATTTCGGGCCGCCGACGGCGCCGAGCAGGACGGCATCGGCGTTTTTGCAGATGTCCAGCGTTTCCTGCGGAAGCGGCGTGCCTTTCTCGTCGATCGCGATGCCGCCGAACAGGCCGTGCTCGATCTCGAATTGGTAGCCGAACAGCTCCTCGGTTTTCTTCAGCACTTTCAGCGCTTCGCCGACGACTTCCGGTCCGATGCCGTCACCGGCGATTACTGCGATTTTTTTCACGTCTGCCATGGGGTACGTCTCCTTTATTCAGGACTTCTCAGGCGTCCTCTTGATTATGATTCTCAGTCTTAAACTTAGTTGTACCATAAGAACGCCATGAAGACAAAGATATGAAAGCTATGACTTTTATAGGCTGCGCATATAAGCAGGCGGTCTCGGCGGTTCGATTCCGAGTCGCCCGGCAACATTCAGCTCGGCGCATCTCATCCTATTCCACTACTAACCAAGCAAAAGGCGGCCTGTCGCAGGCCGCCTTTGCTGCGTCTATCGCGCGAAAGCAAGGTTATTGCGCAGACGGTCGCACGGCGTCGCCGGCGTGTTCCCGATCCGGCGTCCCCTCCTGCTCCGGCTGTCCGGCATCCCGCACCTGCTCCGGATCAGGCGCTGCCTCCCGCTCCTTCGCCGCTTCGTCCAGCTGCTCGCGGTCCCGCCACCGCTGGTTCACGATGGTGATGCCGAAGCAGATGACGCCGAGTATGGCGAACGTCAAGATTTTGTAGAGCGTATCCTCGCCCTTCAGGTCGAGCAGCACCGCTTTCGCCGCCACGGCGACGAGCACGCCGGAACCGAACCAGCGGAACAGGCGTCCGCGGCTGTAGGCGCCCCACAGGAAGAGCAGCAGGGCATAGACCGCCCAGACGACGGACAGCAGCAGGCCGGTCGCGACATGCCAATCGTATTCGTCGGCCGCGTTCGTGATCTGCACGGTCAGCAGGCCGCCGACGACCAGATGCGACAGCAGCGCGTACGCATGGGCCAAGACGTCATTGTCGCGTTCGCGAAGCAGGTTCGCGTAGCGCACGTTCCTCGCGCAGTAGAACCCGATGGCCGCCAGCAGCATCCAATCCGCCGCTCCGCCGTTCAGGAACGGCACGTAGACGCCGAACCAATCCAACCGCGGCGCGTTCCACGTGACGACGAACCAGTACAGGCCGGTCGAGAGCCAGACGAGCGAACCGATCGCCTTCAGCGCGTCGGAGCGCCGTTTCCGTCCGGTGACGATCGCGATCGCCGCGATGCCCGACCATACGGCGACGCCGATCAGCGGCCGGTATTCGGAGCCGCCGCCGAGCTCGGCCAGCCCGATCAGGAAGGCAAGCCCGCCGAACAGCACGTGAGCGTACAACGCGGCTTTTCCCTGCTTGCCGAGCTTGGCGACGAGCACGCTCATGCCCATGTAGAGCAGGCCGATGGCCAGCAGAAGCAGCGTCACCGACGAGCTGCTGCCGAGCAGCGCCGGCGCCCAGAGGCAGAAGACGACCGTATTCGCGAAGCTGGCATAGAGGTTCCAGCCCGCGAAGCCGCATTTTTCCCGCCATGCCGCGGCGTAGAACGCGATCGCGTAGAAGACGAAGGCCGCGGAGGCGTAAAGCATCGGCCGGGTGAGCCAGCCGTGATCCGCATACGTAAAGTTCATATAATAGACGGCGTACAGCAGCCACGTCGCCGCGAACGCGCCGATTCTCGCTTCGAGCCACGACTTGGCGACGCTGATGGCGAAGTAGGCGGCATTCACCACGAGCAAGTAGAGGAACAGCGCGAATACGTGATCCGCGTCCGGCCGAAGCGCGAGCGGCGCGAGCAGCGCGCCCGCCAGGCCGAGGCCGAGCAGCAGGCGGAGTCCGAAGCGGTAGGCGTACGCCGTGACGCCGGCCGTGACGGCCGTCATCGCGATGAATACGGTCAGCGGCTCCCAGACCCCTTCGTAGACGCCGGCGTACGAGCAGGTCATGTACCAGACCGCCGCTCCCAGGCCGGTCAGAATTTCGCCGAAGCGCCTGCCGTCGCCGCGCTTCGCGAGCGCGATGCCGGCCGCGCCGGCCGCGGCGCCGAGCAGCAGGCCCGCGCCGAGCTTCATGCCGACCGTGATCCAGCCTTGGTCCGCGGAGTACTTGAACAGCGTCGCCAGCGCCGCAAGGAGAAACGCGACGCCGACCAGCGTCGTCCAATGCCTTTTCCACAATTCGTTCATACCGGGCAGCCCCCAATGAAGATGAAGTAGTAGGACGTGGTCCTTACTTCACATTGTAGAGGCGCCGCGCTCGGCTCATAAGTACCAACTTTCCCTGGTACCCCCTCGGATGCCCGCCCGGAGCCGCGATCGTCCGATTAGAACAGCTCGTGGTCCTTCGCCTTTTGGGCCGCATCCTTGCTGCTTTTGCCGCCGATCTTGCGCAAAATGTTGCCCACGTGGTTCTTCACGGTGCGCAGCGACAGGAACGACTTCTCCGCGATTTGCGTCTGGCTGTAGCCCTCGTGGATCATCGCCAGCAGCTGAACCTCGGAGGGCGTCAGCAGCCGCTTGAACTTCTCGGTCTCGTATTCCCGCTCCAGCCGCTTCAGCCGGCGGAATTCCTCCAGCATATGCCTTGCGGCCGCCGCGTCGATGGCGGACCGGTCCGCCGCCGCCTGCCGGATCGCCTCGGGAATGGCGGCGAACTCCGACTTCACGAGATAATTGACCGCGCCCGCCCGGAACGCCTCCGCGACGAACGCCCGATCCTCCATCGACGTCAGCATGACGATGCGCGCCCGCGACGCCGCGGCCAGCTCGCCCGCCAGCCGCAGGCCGTCCGGACTGTCCGCGAGCATGATGTCGAGCAGGATCACGTCGGGCGCCGTTTCGGCGGCCAGCGCGAGCGCGGCGCCCGGTTCGTCCGTCTCGCCGGCGATCTCCATATCCGGCTGCGCGTTCACGTAGGCGGCCAGCCCCCTGCGCCAATCCGGGTCGTCCTCGACGAGCATGACGCGTATCGGTGTCCCGTTCATCGCCGGCCTCCTCTCGTTCGCGCGCGTTTCAACGCGCGGAAATGAAACCGCACGGTCGTTCCCTTGCCGGGCTCGCTGCTGATCCGCAGCTCTCCGCCTTGGCGGCTCATCAGTTGGGCGCAATAGGCCAAGCCGAGCCCGAAATTCATGGCTCCGCCGCTCTTCGTCGTATAGAACGGCTCCGTTACCTTGCGCAGCCGCGCCTTCTCGATGCCCGCGCCGGTATCGCGCACTTCGACCGTGCTCCCGCGCTTGCCGCCGAAGACCGCGACGTGGAGCTCGCCGCCGCGCGGCATGGCGTCGATCGCGTTTTGCAGCACGTTATGGATCGCTTCCTTCGTCTGCTCGGGATCCGCTTCGGCGTAGGCGTCGTCGCCAAGCCGCGCATGAACCGCGATCTCCCGCTCGCGCGCCTGCTCGGCGACCGCCGCCAGCTCGCCCCGCGCCAGCTCCGCGAGCGACACCCGCTGCGCCTGCAGGCGCAGCTCCTGCGTCCGTTCGTGAACGCTGCGGATCATCTCCTCGATATGCGCCGCCGCGGCGCTCACGACGCCGAGGTCCTCGCGCAGCTCGCCGCGCTCCCCCGCCTCGCGGGCGATCTTGTCGGCGAACAGCTTGATCTTGCCGATGTCGTTCTTGATCGCGTGGTTCAGCATGGCGGTCCCGCTCGTGATCGCGCGGAGCGAGTAGTCGAGCTGGCGCTTCTCGATCAGCAGCTGGACGCCGAGGAAGCCGAAGTTGAACAGCGAGATCAGGAAAATGACGAACGCGAAGCCGATCGGCCAGACGTTGTATACCCACAGCCGGTAGAAGCCGAAGAGCGGCAGCACGTAATTCATCGCGAGCGCGATGAGCACCGCCGGCATGACGGCCAGCAGCAGCAGCGCGTGCGCGCGGCGCTCCGCGGGATGCACGTGGCGCTTGGCGAGCAGCAGCGCGGTTCCGAGCGCGGCGTACGGCAGCGACCAGACCGCGAGCAGCTCGTAGCGGACGGGATAATCGGCCGCGGGCGGCAGCAGCAGCATCGCGAGCGGAGGCACCGCGGCCGCGAACGGCAGCCAGCGGTATGCCGCGGCGGGAAGCAGGTCCCGGTTATAGGCGGCGCCGAAGCACAGGTAGCCGAACGGCATGCCGTAGTAGCTGGTCCACGAGCAGCCGCGCTGCAGGGCGCGGAGCGCTTGCTCGCCCGAGACGTCGACCGCTCCGCTCGCGAGCCCCGCCGCGATCCACCCTTCCAGCTGCGAAGCGAGCGCGCCCATGCCGCCGCAAAACGCGACCACGCTCAGCCAGCGCCCCGCCGCGTTCCTTCTGTTGGCGATCAGCAGCAGCCCCGCCGCAAACCATAACGCGATCCAAACGAACAACATCCCCGAAACTCCCCTGCCGACGTTCTGGTCGGCATTTTCTTCATTATAGCATGCAAAACCGGGACCCGGGCACGAATCGCGAGACGAATCGCCGGCACGGCAGGCCTGCGCGAGGCCGCCTGCCGGCAAACCGCCCGTCCAGGCGAAGCCCGCATACAAACCAAAACGCCCCAGCATGCCCGCCCGGGCCGCTGAAGCGTAATCTTTGGTTCTTTAGGATTTAAAGGTTCTATGAACAAGCGCGCCCGGAGAGCGGTATGGGCTCGGAGAAGCGAAGCATATGCCTTACGAAGTAGGTGAATGCTGCATTCCCTGTCTATCGCCAAGGAACGCAAGCCTATCGCCTTAATTCGCCTCTGTAGTCGGAGTCCTACATCTACTGTTGCATTCAATCGAATGTTGAATTCAATCGAAGGAATCCGAACTACAACCGCGATCGTAGACCCATACCGCCCGCAGGGCATCCCCTTGTTCCATGAGTCTTTAAATCAGGCTCATTTTGTCGCGCCGTCCCGGCGTCTTGCGCTTCTCGACCAGGCGGTTCAGCGCGTCGACGTAGGCGCGGGCGCTCGCTTCGAGAATGTCCGTGCTGACGCCGCGGCCCTGCGCGGACACCTCGTCCTGCTTCAGGACGACGTGGACTTCGCCGAGCGCGTCCTTGCCGTGCGTGACGGACTTGATGGAGTAGTCCTCCAGCTCGACCGCCTCCGCCGTCAGCGCGTCGATCGCGTTATAGATCGCGTCGACGGAGCCGTTGCCTTCCGCGCGCGTCTCCTTCACGCCTTGATCCGCCACGCGGATGCGCAGCGTCGCGTTCGGCGTCGACTTGTTGCCGTAGCTGACTTCGATCTGCTCGAGCGCGTACACCTCGGGCGTATCGACGAGCTTCTCCTCGAGCAAGGCGCGGATGTCCTCGTCGCTGACGTTCTTCTTCCGGTCGGCGAGGTCCTTGAACTTCGCGAACGCCGCGTTCACCGCTTCGTCGTCCAGCTCGTAGCCGAGGTCGATCAGCTTCTCGCGGAACGCCGCGCGGCCGGAATGCTTGCCGAGCACGAGCTTGGAGTCGACCAGGCCGATCGTCTCCGGGGAGATGATCTCGTACGTCGTCTTCTCCTTGAGCATGCCGTCCTGGTGAATGCCGGACTCGTGCGCGAACGCGTTCGCGCCGACGATCGCCTTGTTGCCCGGCACGACCATGCCCGTCAGCTTGCTGACGAGGCGGCTGGTCTTGGCGATTTCCTTCAGGTTCAGCCCCGTGGTCGCCCCGAAATAATCCGCGCGCGTCGCGAGCGCCATCGCGACTTCTTCGATCGCGGTATTGCCCGCGCGCTCGCCGATGCCGTTGATCGTGCCCTCGATTTGATCGGCGCCGTTCAGGATCGCCGCCAGCGCGTTCGCCGTCGCCATGCCGAGATCGTCGTGGCAGTGCGCGCTCAGCTGGATTTTCTCGATGCCGGGCACCCGGTTCTTCAGCGTCTTGAAGATATTGCCGAATTCCGACGGGTTCATGTACCCGACCGTATCCGGAATGTTGACGACCGTCGCGCCCGCGCGGATCGCCATCTCCGTGACTTGGCACAGGAAATCCAGCTCCGTGCGGCCGGCGTCCTCGGGCGAAAACTCGATTTTGCCGAAATACTGCTTCGCGTACCGGATCGCGCGCTCCGCCGTTTCCAGCACCTGCTCCTTCTCCATGCGCAGCTTATGCTTGCGGTGGATCGGGGACGTGGCCAGGAACAGATGGAGGCACGGATCCTGCGCGTCCTTCAGCGCTTCGCGCGCCGCGTCGATGTCCTGCTCGCGGGAACGGGACAGGCCGATGACGGTCGCGTTCTTCACGGCGCGGGCGACGGCATTGACGGCCGCGAGGTCGCCCGGAGAGGCCGCGGGGAAGCCCGCTTCGATGCGGTCCACGCCCAGCTTCTCCAGCTGGTAGGCGATTTCAAGCTTTTCCTTCGTGTTCAGGTTCACGCCCGGAGATTGCTCGCCGTCACGAAGCGTCGTATCGAAAACATAAATTTTGCGCATGAGTTACACCTCGGGCTTCAAGAATAATCCCGGATAGCGAAACGGCCCTGAGTCGTTCGCGCGAGGCGAAAGACGCAGGGGCCGGTCCGCATATCCGGGCGACTAGCTGTCCATCATGGTGTGGCCGGTTCGCCCGGCAGGAAGGAGATTACTTCTTGATCCAGTGCATCAGTTCGCGAAGCTGGCCGCCGACCACTTCGATCGGGTGCTGCGCTTCGTTGCGGCGAGTTGCCGACATGAATGCATTGTTGGATTGGTTCTCCAAGATGAAGTCGCGCGCGAATTTACCTTGTTGAATGTCCGTCAGAACGGCTTTCATCGCTTTTTTCGTTTCGTCCGTCACGATGCGAGGACCCGTTACATAGTCGCCGTATTCCGCCGTGTTGGAGATCGAATCGCGCATCGTGGACAAGCCGCCTTCATACATCAGGTCGACGATGAGCTTCAGCTCGTGCAGACACTCGAAGTAGGCCATTTCAGGCGCGTAGCCGGCTTCGACCAGCGTTTCGAAGCCCGCTTTGACCAGCGCCGTAGCGCCGCCGCAGAGGACCGCTTGCTCGCCGAACAGATCGGTTTCGGTTTCTTCGCGGAACGACGTTTCGATAACCCCCGCGCGTGTGCAGCCGATGCCTTTCGCATAAGCGAGGCCGATCGCTTGGGCGTTGCCCGTCGCGTCTTGTTCGACTGCGATCAGGCCGGGAACGCCGAAGCCTTCCACGTATGTGCGGCGAACCATGTGACCCGGCGATTTAGGAGCCACGAGCAGCACGTCGTTGTCTTTGCGGGCTTTGATTTGGCCGAAGTGCACGTTGAAGCCGTGGGAGAACATCAGGGCCGCGCCCTGCTTCAGGTTCGGCTCGATTTCTTCTTTGTATACGCGCGCTTGCGTTTCGTCCGGCATCAGAATTTGCACGACGTCGGCCAGTTTGACCGCTTCGCCGACGGACAGGACTTCGAAGCCGTCGTTTTTCGCCTTTTCGGCGGATTTGCCGGCGCGAAGACCGATGATGACCTTGAGGCCGCTGTCGCGCAGGTTTTGCGCTTGGGCGTGACCTTGGGAACCGTAACCGATGACTGCGATCGTTTTGCCTTGCAGAACGCTTTGGTCTGCATCTTTTTCATAATACAATGTAACTGCCATTTGTAGATGAAGCCTCCTTTTATTGGACCCTTTTGAGCGGGTGTTACAGCCGCGGCGCCCGAACAAGCCTTCCGTGCCCGAATCGTCCGCCGCTCTAACCCCCGCTCAAACGAGCGCTGGTTCCTTGCGTAAACGCGTTGCGCGTGAACGTCCTGTCCTAGGTTACTTCGCGTTGCCGCGGACCATCGCGGTGACGCCCGTGCGGCTCAGCTCGCGGATGCCGTACGGCTTCATGAGCTCGATCATCGCGTCGATCTTCTCCGTGTCGCCGACGACCTGCACCATCATGGAGCCGGTGCCGATATCGACGACCGCCGCGCGGAACGTCTCGACGACGCCCATGATTTCGGGACGCGTCGACGGCTCGGCGCTGACTTTAATGAGGGCCAGCTCCCGCCCGACCATCGGGTTGGCGCTGAGATCCACGACTTTGATGACATCGATGAGCTTGTACAATTGCTTGATGATTTGTTCCAGCGTGTTGTCGTCGCCGGTGGTGACGACCACCATCCGGGACAAGCCGGCTTCCTCGCTCGTCCCGACGGTGATGCTTTCGATATTGAAGCCGCGGCGTCCGAACAAGCCGGATACGCGCTGGAGGACGCCGGGCTGGTCGTTGACCAGAACGGCTATCGTATGTCGTTTCATTCTTCATCCCCCATTAACATTTGATCGATCGTGGAGCCCTGCGTCACCATCGGATAGACGTTCTCGTGCTTGCGGACGACGAACTCCACGACGGCCGGTCCCGGATGGTTCATCGCTTCGGTCCAGGCGGCGCGCGCCTCTTCCTTATTCGAAGCCCGGAAGCCCCGTACGCCGTACGCTTCCGCCAATTTCACGAAATCCGGGCTGCCGGACAAGTCGATATGGCTGTAGCGGTTGTCGTAAATGAGCTCCTGCCATTGGCGCACCATGCCGAGCACCTGGTTGTTGATGATGACGACTTTGACCGGAATGTTGTTGATGGCGCAGATCGCGAGCTCCTGCGCGCACATCTGCATGCCGCCGTCGCCGTTGATCGAGATAACCAGCCGGTCCGGGTTCGCCATCTGCGCGCCGATCGCCGACGGGAAACCGAAGCCCATCGTGCCGAGGCCGCCGGAGGTCACCCAGGAGCGCGGCTTGTTGAACTTATAAAACTGCGCCGCCCACATTTGATGCTGCCCGACGTCCGTCGTGACGATCGCGTCGCCGTTCGACTCTTCGTACAGCATCTCGATGACCCATTGCGGCTTCAGCTCGTCTTCGCTGTCCGTGTAACGGAACGGCTTCTCCAGCTTGGACGCGAGGAGCTGCGCGCGCCACGCGTCCGCTTTGGCCGCGTATTGCACGTCTTTGTTCGCGAGCTGCAGCACCGTCTTCACGTCGCCCACGATCGGAATGTCCGTCGGCACGTTCTTGCCGATCTCCGCCGGATCGATGTCGATGTGGACGATTTTCGCGTGCGGCGCGAAGCCGGACAACTTGCCGGTGACGCGGTCGTCGAAGCGCGCGCCGATGTTGATGAGCAGGTCCGACGATTGGATCGCCGTGTTCGCCGTGTACGTGCCGTGCATGCCCGGCATGCCGAGCCACAGGTCCTCGCCGCTCGGGAACGCGCCGAGACCGAGCAGCGTCGTCGTGATCGGAATGCCCGATTTCTTGATGAACTCGTGCAGCTCTTCGTGGCCGCCGGAGTAGACGACGCCTCCTCCCGCGAGCACGAGCGGACGCTCCGCTTCCTGGATCGCTTTGAGCATTTTGTCGACCTGCAGCTTGTTCGGGTTCACCGTCGGGTTGTAGCCGCGGATGTTTACTTCCGTGACCGGCTCGAACATCGTGAGCTCCGCCGAGACGTCCTTCGGAATGTCGATGAGGACGGGACCCTTGCGCCCCGTGCCCGCGATGTGGAACGCTTCGTGGATGATGCGCGGCAGGTCGGCCGCCTTGCGCACCAGGTAGCTGTGCTTCGTGATCGGCATCGTGATGCCGGTGATGTCCGCTTCCTGGAAGGCGTCCGTTCCGATCAGCGACGTCGCCACGTTGCCGGTGATGACGACCAGCGGCACCGAATCCATATACGCGGTCGCGATGCCCGTGACGAGGTTCGTCGCCCCCGGTCCCGATGTCGCGATGCAAACGCCGACCTTCCCGCTTGCCCGCGCATAGCCGTCCGCCGCATGAATGGCCCCTTGCTCGTGACGGGTCAGCAGATGCTGGAAGTCCGAGAAACCATGCATGGCGTCGTAGATGTACAATACCGCGCCGCCCGGATACCCGAAGACGCAATCGACGTCCTCAAGCACCAAGCTGCGAAGCAAAATTTCTGAGCCCGAGATGACCTCCGGTTTTCTCAGTCTTTCCTTGATTTCCTCTTTTGACCTTAACGTTGCTTGTTGAGCGACCATTAAGTCGTCCTCCCTTCTTTAAAAAACAAAAAACCTTCCGTTCCCGAACGCTTATCGCGTCCAGGGACGAAAGGTTGATCTTCCGTGGTACCACCCAGTTTGTCATGCGCCTCGCGACGCATAACCTCATAAGGTAAGCGCGGATATCCTGTCCGTGCATACCTTGGCATCTTAACGTGTGCCCGACGATTCTCCCTAATGCGCTGCGCCCGGAAGGCGGAACTTTTCAGGAAAACAGCTCCGAGGTGAGCTCGTTGGAAAGGGATTTTGGCGCCGGTTTCAGCAGGTCCGCGCGCTCTCTGGAACAAAAGAGCCCTTAACACTTCGTCCTCTTCATAGCCGATTACTTTATGACGGTAAAGCGTCTTCTTGTTAGCTTAGAGCTTATTATATGCTTTGCCGTTTCAAACGTCAAGCCAAAGGATAAGCATTCCCAGAAAAACTTATGTAAGCTTTGGGCGGGGATGCGCGCGGCCCGGACTCCCGACATAGTATATACCACCTTACGCCAAAGAAAGCGGGATGCCTTATGATTCGCGCACGCCATGCGCGCACGGACGACCAGGAAATCATCCGCCTGATCAAGCAGGAGCTGATCCCTCTCTCCTATACAGCATCGCCCAGGGACGCCCAAACGATTCGCGAGCTGCCGAAACGGATGAACGGCGGCGTCTCGCTCGTCTACTCCCGGACCAAGCGCAGCCAGCCGCTCGGCTATATCCATTACTACATCCGCGACGGGCTGCTCCTCTACGACATGCTGGTCGTCCATCCGCAGCACCGCGGCAAAAAAATCGGCACGACGCTGATGACCCAAGCGGAGACGCAGGCAAGGGAGCAAGGCGTCGCGGTCGCCCGGCTGTTCGTCGACCACGGCAATCCGAGAGCCCAGCGGCTGTACGCCAAGCTGGGCTTTCAGACCGTCCGCTATTATTCGGACCTGCGCTGCTACGAGATGCTCAAGCCGCTCGTGTGACGGCTCAATAGAACGGCCCGTTGGCGAATCCGGGACCGACCGGTCCCGGGCCGAAGCCCGGACCGAAGCCGGGGCCGGGACCGCAGCACGGTCCGCCGAAGCCGCCGTCGAAGCCAGGGCCGAACCCCGGGCCGAAGCCGGGACCGAACCCGCCGAACCCGCCGAAGCCGAACGGTCCGGCGAACAGCCCGATGGCGAGCAGATCGAACAGCACGAGCGGAATGATCGCGCGCGTCTGGACTTCTTTGCCGTTCGCGACCGGAACCAGCTGCAGCTGGTTGTGATGCATCCGAACGAGCTTGCCCGTGACGACCGACCCGTCCTTGCGCACCGCATAGATGGTCTTCCCGACCAGCTTCTGCGCTTGTTCTTTTGAAACGCGTGGCATAGGATTTCCTCCTCATGATTGGTATTCCCATTGCTTGTGTTGTCCCTATACGGCAAACGCGCTTGCCTGTCATTTGCCCCAGAAGGTTAAACGGCATTGTCCTATACTCTATTCGCTAGCAAGAGAGTTGGATTGTACCGATGTCCCGGAGACATTACACCAAATCAAAACGCCCCCTTGTCCGAAGACAAGGGGGCGTTTTGCGATAGCGCGGCGTCCGGGTCACCCGATGACCGTCAGCTGCTTCGGGAACGTCGTCAGCACCTCGGCGCCGTCCGACGTCACGAGGACGTCGTCCTCGATGCGGACGCCGCCGACGCCCGGCACGTACACGCCCGGTTCGACGGTGAACGTCATGCCCTCGCGCAGCTGCTCTTCGTTATTGCCGTGGATGGACGGATATTCGTGAATATCCATTCCGAGCCCGTGGCCGAGCCGGTGATTGAACAGCGGGCCGTAACCGGCCGCGGCGATCGTCTCGCGCGCCGCGCGGTCCAGGCTGCCGAACGTCGCGCCGGGACGGATCGCCTCGATGGCGCGCAGGTTGCCGTCCAAAACGGCGCCGTAGATGCGCTTCATCTCGTCCGTGATGCCGCCGACCGCGAACGTCCGCGTAATATCGGACGCGTAGCCGTCCGCGAACACGCCGAGGTCGAACAGCAGAAACTCCCCTTCCCGCACCGCCGTCCGGTCCGGCGCGCCGTGCGGCAGCGCCGACTTAGCGCCGGCCAGCACGAGCGTATCGAACGACGGTCCCTGCGCGCCCAGCTTCTTCATCCGGTATTCCAGCTCGGCGACGAGCTCGATCTCCGTGACGCCCGGCTTGACCAGGGCGAGCCCTTGGCGCAGCACCTCCTCGACGAGCCGGACGGCGCCGCGCATGCGCTCCGCTTCCTCCGGCGTCTTGACCGCGCGCATCTCGCGCAGCGGCAAGCCCGCGTCCGCGAACTCCGCCGCCTCGCCCGCCGCCGCCCGGAGCGCTTCGAAGCGGTTGACCGTGAGGTGGTCTTTCTCCACGCCCAGGCGCCGGATGCCCGCCGGCATCAGCTTGCTCAGCACGGCGTACGCGTCGTCGGTATCGGCGTGCGTGTGAATCGCCGCGACGGACGACGCCGCCCGGGCCGCCTCATAGTCGAGCGCGGGCACGAGCAGGAACGGCTCGTCGCCGCGGGGCAGCAGCAGCCCGAGAAACCGTTCGTGCGGGTCGCTCGCGAACCCGGTCAAATAATACACGTGCTTCGGCGACGTGACGAGCATCGCGTCGATGCCGCTGCCGTCCATGTACGCTTGCAGTTGGTTGATCCGATTCGTCATCCTTATCGACCGCCTTTCCAGCTCTTATTGTACGTGGCCTTGCCGAAAGTATCCAGCGTCGTTCGCCGGCCGGCGATCGAGGCGCCTGCGATCGAGGCGCCTGCAAAGGAGTCCCGCGCGAAGACCAAAGCCGGCAAAAAAGCGCCCTCCGCTCGGGAGGACGCTTGTTATGCGCAAAAGCAAACTAGGCGTTTACTTTTTGTTTGGCGAGGTTCGCGAACGCGTTGAACGAGCTGATGTCGTTCACGGCGAGGTCGGCCAGCATTTTGCGGTTGACTTCGACGCCCGCCAGCTTCAGGCCGTACATGAATTTGCTGTAGGACATGCCGTTTTGACGCGCTGCCGCGTTGATCCGGACGATCCACAGTTTGCGAATGTCGCGCTTGTGTTGGCGACGGTCGCGGTAGGCGTAAAGCAAGGATTTCATCACTTGCTCTTTTGCCGTTTTAAACAGGCGGTGTTTGGAACCGAAATAGCCTTTTGCCAGCTTCAGAATTCTTTTACGACGACGTGCGCGGACGAATCCGCCTTTAACTCTTGCCATGAGTAGAAACCTCCCGAGTGATTAGTAAGAATGTAAATTAGCCTTTGATGTTTGCGAGACCTTGAGCCAAACGCTTCACGTCGCCGGAAGCCATGAGCGGCTGCGTGGCCAGAACGCGTTTTTGGCGGGCGGATTTGCCCGACAGCAGGTGGTTTCTGTACGCTTTGTAGCGTTTCACTTTGCCCGTACCCGTGATTTTGAAGCGGTCTTTCAGACTGCTGTGAGTTTTCATTTTAGGCATGTGGTGTTCCTCCTCGAAGAATGTGTTAGTTGGTCGGTTTCGGCGCCAAGATCATGATCATGCTGCGGCCTTCGAGCTTCGGCACGCGTTCCATGACGCACAAGTCCGCCACCTCGCCTGCGAGCCGGTCCAGAATCTTCTGGCCGACGGAAGCATGCGTGATTTCGCGTCCGCGGAAACGGACGGAGCATTTCACTTTATCGCCTTCGCCCAGAAACTTCACGACGTTGCGGAACTTGGTCTGATAGTCGTTCTCGTCGATATTCGCGCGGAACCAAACTTCCTTCGTGTCGACGATTTTCTGGTTTTTGCGGGCTTCCTTTTCTTTCTTCTGCGTTTCATAACGGAACTTGCCGTAGTCCATGATCCGGCACACCGGCGGTTTCGCTGTCGGCGCAACGTTCACGAGGTCCAAGTTCAAATCGATCGCCAATTGCAGTGCTTCACGGAACGGCTTGATACCGAGCTGCTCGCCCTCCGCGCCTACGACGCGTACTTCCCTAGCCCGAATCTCATCGTTGATTTGATGTTCCCTGCTAATAACCTGCCACCTCCAAAGTTTATGAATCGAGAAGTCGCCTTCTCTCAAAAAGACCGGACGGGCTTGGCCCGTTCCGGGCTTTCCAGCAGAAGCAAAAAATGCGGGTCCGCACGGGACCCGCATTCCAATAACCAAGATGGAAGGCATGCTAATCGGCGCAACGCCGACTGCCTGTTCTTAATCATCGATCGCAAACCGTTCAGCCGCAGCCGAATAGGTGAGAAGCGGGCGCCTCTGCTTATGCGTTTCAGTGAAACATGAGCATCTCCAAACATGCTGCCGAATTAATATAGCACAGCCGGCATTCGCCTGTCAATGGTTATCCGGTCGTTCCGGACGAAGCCGCTACACCTGCTTGCTCTGCACTTCCTCGAGACGAAGCACGCGCGTGTGCTGCGTATGGCTCCACTGCTTGTTGTTCTGCGTGAAGAACGCGTAAAACGTGATCGGCAGCCAGGACAGCTGGAAAATCACCATCGAGAACAGGTACGCGTACATTTTACCCGACTTGATGCCTTCGAGCATCATGACGAGCGGGAACATAACGACCGTCGCCGTGATCGCGACGATCGCGACCCAGTTCGGGAGGTAGTAGTAAATGGACGCGAACGCGTTGTCCGCCGGAATCAAATTATCGATGTACAGCAGCGCCGTGACGATGAAGCCGATGAACGTGTTGTACACGGAAATCGAGTACAGCGCGGCGTCGAACTTCACGAAGCTGCGCTCCTTGATGCTCTGCCACAGCAGCGGGAAGAAGTAGCTGCGGGCGACGGTGAAGTGGCCCTGCATCCAGCGCAAGCGCTGGCGGGCGGAAGCCTTGAACGTCAGCGGCTTCTCGTCGTACACTTTCGCGTCGTAGTTCAGCACCGGATGGATGCCGCGCTTCACGCAGCGCATGGAGAACTCCAAGTCCTCGACGAGGCTCGTGGCGCCCCAGCCCATCTCCTTCATGAGGCCGGTTTCGAAGCACATGCCCGTGCCGCCCAGGTAGTTGGCCATGTTGAGGTTGCGGCGGGACAGCTGCCACAGCCGGTTGCAGTACCAGTACGTGATCGCGTAGGACGCGGTAACCCAGGAGTCCGTCGGATTCTTCGTGTCCAGGTAGCCTTGGATGACTTTGTGCCCTTCGCACAGGTCGTTGTTCATGTGCAGCAGGAAGTCGTTGCCGACGAGGTTGTCGGCGTCGAACATGACGATCGCGTCGTATTGGCGCGGCATCGCCCACAATTCCTTCAGCATCCATTCGATGGCGTGGCCTTTGCCGCGCAGATGCGGGTTCGCGCGCTCGCACGCTTGAACGCCGTAGCCGCGGACGATCTCGGCCGTATTGTCCGTGCAGTTATCGCAAATGACGAAAATATCGTACAGTTCTTTCGGATAATCCAGGTTTTTCAAGTTCTCCACAAGCGCGCCGACGACCTGCGCTTCGTTGTGGGCGGCGACCAGGACGGCGAACGACTTCTGCGGCTTATGCTGCGAGGCTCTGCGCTTCTTTACGATGCCGAACAGGGAAATGCTGAATTGATACACGCCGACGAACGCCAAAAAAATTTGAAACAAAATAATGATGGTGTTAATCATTACTTTTTACTACCCCCTTGAGACCCCTTTTTGGTATCTTCTCTCTAGTTTCGTGTCTGTGGTGCCGGGCCGTATGCGGCATGTATAGTTTTTGTAAACCGCGGCCCTACTGATTTTCCATGCTCAGCATGCTTTTGTCAAAGATGGAAATGCCCGCTCAACCGCCAATAAACCGTGGAAAAACGCTTGCATCGGAGACCTGCGGTACGGAAAGGCCGTTTTCTTCCGTATCGCCCTTATTTTCAACCAATTGCGGGTAAAACATGTTTCAATCTCAATTAACGTTCGGGCAGGCTGGAAAGTTTCGGGTCGGGCTATCCGCGAATGTGACGAATTGTTGAACGGTCGTCCGCAAGCGATACTTCCGCCACGCGGGCGAGCAATTCGTCGAAGATCGCGTCCCACGATTGCCGCATGCTGTGCGCCAATCCGCGCGCCCGCATCCGGTTGCGCAGGCTTTCGTCGCGATACAGCCGTTCCAGCGCCGCGGCGAACGAATCGGCGCTGCCCGGCTCGCAGCGAAGCCCGTTCCACTCGTGCCGGACGGTGTCCGTGACGCCGCCGGTGTCGGCGCAGACGACGGGCGCGCCGCAGGCCATCGCCTCCAGCACGACGTTGCCGAACGTCTCCGTCGACGACGGGAACAGGAACACGTCCGCCGCCGCGTACCATTGCTGAAGCTCCGGCATGGCGGTGAAGCCCAGGAAATGCGCGTCCACGCCTTCCTGAAGCGCCTGCTGCTTGAGCTGTTCGGACGACGGTCCGTCGCCCGCGATGACGAGCACGGCGTCCTTGCAGACGTCGCGGCGGAATTTCGCGAAGGCCGAAATCGCGACGTCCGCGTTTTTCTCCGGGGCCAGCCTGCCCGCGTAAAACACGATATAGGGGCTGTTCTTCAGCCCGTGCGAAGCCAATAATTGCGCTTTGTCCACGTTCGGATGGTAGCTCTTCGTATCGACGCCCCGCGTCCAAACGGCTAACCGCTTCTCATCCCACCCCCGTTCCTTCAGATCGTGAAGGGTCGATTTGGAGGGTACGAATATATACCGGCAATCCTGATGGAACCAGTTGATATACCTCCATAACATCTTAACCATCCATTGGATGTTATAAAACGCCAAATAGCGATCAAAATGCGTATGATAGGACGCCACGAGCGGAATGCGGTGCTTTTTGGCGTAATGAATGCCGAAGAGGCCCAGATTGAACGGGGTCGCGACGTGAATCACCGTCGGCCGGAACGCGTCGAGCGCCCGCCGGACGTGAATGGGATTGGGCAGCGCGAGCCGGCATTCCGGATAGAGAAAGAACGGCATGCTCGCGAAGCGCTCCACGAACGGCGACGCCTCGGGAGACTTGGAAGAAGCCGGATCCGGAGCGAACACGAGACAAGGAACGTCCCGCGCCTGCAAATAATTCGTCCATCGCTCGAGCGTCCGGGCAACCCCGTTGATTTCTGGCGCAAACGTATCCGTAAACAAAGCAAGCCGCATCTGAAATCGCCTCCAAGTCCGTGCTGCGCATCCGCGGTCCAAGCCTTCCGCCTCGGCGAGCCGGTATTTTGGAGCAATCGTAAAGGATTTGTATTACCGCCGTATCAAGACTTCATAAAAAGTTGGTGAAGAAATTAATATCGGCTTAGCAGATCGTTGACGCGGCGCAAACAATCGGCGCTTATGCTGGGAAGGAAGCACATTCGCATATTCGGAGGGAATCGCCATGGTCCAAATGGTTTTCTGGGCATTGACGCAGGAACAGCGACTGTTCTTCTGGGCGAACCGCAGGCCGTCTCACCAAGGCCTCAATCTGTGGCTGAGCCGCTGGCTCGGGACGATTACCCATACCGGAGGCGCGACCTTCACGCTCCTGACCGCGCTTCTCGGCGCCCTCGCCGGTCCCGGCATGTGGGGAACGGCCGGCTGGAAAGCTCTAGCCGCCGTGGCGATCAGCCATATTCCCGTCGCGATCGTCAAACGCAAATTCCGCCGGCTTCGCCCTTACCAGGCGCTGGACGCCGTTCATACATGCAAAAAGCCGCTGCGCGACTCGTCGTTTCCTTCGGGTCACACAACGGCCGTGTTCGCCTGGCTGATGCCGTGGCTGCTTGTCGATTACGCCCTTCTCCCGATCCTGCTTCCGTTCGCCATGCTGCTCGGCTTATCGGTCGCTTGGTCGCGCATGTATCTCGGGCTGCATTACCCTTCCGACGTCACCGTCGGCGCCGTGCTCGGCTCGCTCACGTCCGCGCTCGTCTCCGCCGCCTGGTCCTTCCTCTGAGCGTCGCGCTTCGCGGCCCGGTGGTCGGCGATCGCCTTCTCGCCGACGACGACTTCCACGCGGTGAATATTGTTGCCGCGCTCCACGAACTTGGATTCGTATTCCGTCAGCACCAGGTCGTCGCGGACTTCGTCCCGGTGCAGGTGCAGCGAGACGTTGCGCATCATCAGCTCCATGTCTGCGAAGCTGTTCAGCGAGAATTCGAACAGCGTCTGCGAATCCGTCTTCAGGTGAATCTCGCCGTATTCGTTCAAAATCTCGATATATTTCGCGACGAACCGCGGGTGGGTCAGCCTGCGGCGCGCATGCTTCGCCTTCGGCCACGGGTCGCTGAAATTCAAGTGGATCCGCTGCACCTCGCCCGGCGCGAACAGGTTCTCGATGCCTTCGATGTTCGCGCGCAGCAGCGCGAGGTTCGCCGGGCGGTCCGTGCCGTGGGCCGCCTCCCAGGCGTTCCGGGCCTTCTCGCTCGCGCGGCGGATCAGCTCGTCGTACATGTCCACGCCGATATAATTGACGCGCGGATTCCGCACGCTCATGTCGCTGATGAATTTGCCCTTGCCCATGCCGAGCTCCACATAGATGGGACGGTCGTTGCCGAAAAACTCGCGCCAGCGTCCCTTGTGCGGCGCCGCGTCCAATACGACCAGCTCCGGCTGGGCTTCCAGGCTTTCCAAAATTCCTTTTCTTCCTCTAAGGCGCATAGTGCACTCATTCCTCCACGTTCGTAAGCTAGTCCCTATTGTGCCCGAATTGAAGGGCCGTTGTAAAGCCTAATCCCCCGCCTGCCGCCTCCGGCGAATACGCCGCGGGCAAAATAAAAAGCCGAGGGCGCTGTTCGCCGTCGGCTATGCGTTCGGATGGAACCCCTGCTTAGTTGAGCAGCTGGCTCGGAGCGCTTTCCTGCGACTCCAAAATGTCGTGCAGCTTCTTGCGCGCGGACACTTCGACCTTATGGTTGTCGTGGAACTTGATCCCCGCCAGCGACATCAATTCCTTGCGCGTCAGCTCGACCGTTACTTTCTCGTCTCCGTGCGGAATTTTCAGTTGCGTATTCATTCCTCATCACCTCACTGATTTTTTCAAGGCGTCAGCCGGTTCTTCTTAAGCGAATTTCCAGAAAATCAACTTGCTATGAGAAGAGTGGGAAGATGGAAAAATGAAGTGAATTCGCTGATCTGTCGCCCTTTTAATATAACAGGTCATGTTAGGTTTAGCAAGCCCTTTTTCTAAATAAATCGCTTTCATTTTCCAGCCATATTCCTGGCTTGTCCGACAATTTCCAGGACCCCGGGCGAACTTCGAACCGGGGAATCATGGCGTTTTGCGGCGAGATTCGTTATGATTGTAACTAACCGCGCGGCAGGCGGCCGAAGCAGCCCGGCGGACGAAATTCGCCAACGAACCGCTTAGTAAATAAAGAAGCACTGAATGGCATACTGCCGATCGAACTATAGAAGCAAGAGGAGCTTAACGCGCATGCAAGCAGAACTTACGCCGGAAGCCGCTTCCTTATCCCCTAGGTTATGGAGCGGCAAAAGGTTTCATACATGGAATCACGAGATGCAGCGGCATTTCGGGGGCAAGGTGTTCAAGGTCATGCTCGACGCAGGGTTCACCTGTCCCAACCGGGACGGCTCCATCGCGGCCGGCGGCTGCACGTTCTGCAGCGCCCGGGGCTCCGGCGACTTCGCCGGCAGCCGCAGGGACGACCTGGTCACCCAATTCAATACCATCCGCGACCTGCAGCATCAGAAATGGCCGGAAGCCAAGTACATCGGCTACTTCCAAGCCTATACGAACACGTACGCGCCGGTCGAGGAACTGCGGGAATATTACGAGGCGATCCTCGCCCAGCCGGGGGTTGTCGGCCTGTCGATCGCGACGCGGCCCGACTGCCTGCCGGACGACGTCGTCGACTATCTGGCGGAGCTGAACGAGCGCACGTACCTCTGGGTCGAAATGGGCCTGCAGACGATTCACGAATCGACGTCGACGCTCATCAACCGCGCGCACGACACGGCGTGCTACGAGGATGCCGTCAAGCGGCTGCGCGCCCGGGGCATTCGCGTCTGCGCCCATATTATCTACGGCCTGCCGCAGGAGACGCACGAGATGATGATGGCCACGGGCCGGGCCGTCGCCGCGATGGACGTGCAGGGCATCAAGATCCACCTGCTCCACCTGATGCGCAAGACGCCGATGGTGCGGCAGTACGAGGCGGGCTTGCTGCGCTTCCTCGATCAGGACGAGTACGTGAAGCTGATCGTCGACACGCTGGAGCTGCTGCCGCCGGACATGATCGTGCACCGGCTGACCGGCGACGCGCCGCGCGACCTGCTGATCGGGCCGATGTGGAGCCTGAAGAAGTGGGAAGTGCTGAACGCGATCGACCGCGAGCTGGCCGACCGGGGCACCTGGCAGGGCCGGCTGCGAACGGCGGAGGCGCGGTAATGGGCTTCCTGAGCGTGCTCGGCATGGCCCAGCGGCTCGTGAAGGAGCGCGTCTCGGCCGGCGACGCCGTCATCGACGCCACCTGCGGCAACGGCGTGGACGCGCGCTTCCTCGCGGAGCTCGTCGGCCCGCGCGGCGCGGTGTACGCCTTCGACGTGCAGGAGGAAGCGCTGGCGCGGACGCGGGAGCGCGCGGGCGGCGACGCCGCCGGGCCGCTCCTGCTCGTCCACGCGAGCCACGCGGAGATGGACGGGCACGTCGCCGAGGCGCATCGCGGCCGGATCGCCGCGGCGATGTTCAATCTCGGCTATTTGCCGGGCGCGGACCAAGCCGTCATCACCGAACCCGCCTCCACGCTCGCCGCGCTGGAGGCGGCCGTCGCGCTCCTCCGTCCGGGCGGGGTCGTCACCGCCGTGCTGTATCCCGGCCATCCCGGCGGACGCGAAGAAGCGGACGCGGTCTCGGCCTGGGCGGCGTCGCTTCCGCAAGCGGCCGGCCAGGCCATGCTGTACCGGATGGTCCAGAAGGCGGAAGCGCCCTATCTGATCGCCATCGAGAAAAGAAAAGCCTAATCATTCCAACGGTAGACCACACTAAGGAGGAATCATTCATGGCAGTTCGCAAGCTGGAACACGTCGGCATCATGGTGACCGACATGGACAAATCGATTCGGTTTTACACGGAAGTCGTCGGCCTCAAGTATCTGTATTCCTTGACGCATACGAACGGCGTCATCCTGATGGCCTTCCTCACGGGCAGCGACGGCGAGCAGACGGAGATCGAGCTGATCCAGAACTATCCGGGCCAGCTGGCGCCCGAAGGCCGGACGCATCACGTCGCCTTCACGGTCGACGACGTCGAAGCCGAGTTCGCGCGCTTGAACGCCCTTGAAGGCGTCACCGTCCGCGACGCGGAGATCACGACGCTGCCGAACGGCGCGCGTTACTTCTTCTTCGACGGGCCGGACGGCGAATTCCTGGAGATGTTCCAGCCGGCGAGCCAGGGCTGATTTTTTCCGCTTCATTATATACAGACAAATAGAGACAATTTACGACAAGGAGAGAAACACATGACTACACCTTATCCGCTGCAATTCAAACCTGAAATGAAAGAACGCATCTGGGGCGGCCGCGCGCTGGAGCGCTTCGGCCTCGAACTGCCGGAAGGCGCCATCGGCGAAGGCTGGATGATCGGCGACCATCCGAACGGCACGACGAAGGTCATGAACGGCGAGCTGGCCGGCCTCGGCCTCGACGAGATCCGCGAACGGCACGGGCGCGAATTCTTCGGCACGAAGGGTTACGCCGAGAACGGCCGCTTCCCGCTCCTGATCAAGCTGCTCGATTGCAACGACGACCTCTCCATCCAAGTCCATCCGACGGACTCCTACGAGAAGCTGCCGAAGGGCGAGCTCGGGAAGACGGAAATGTGGTACGTCCTCGACGCCAAGCCGGGCGCCAAGATCATCTACGGCCTGAAGGAAGGCGTGGATCGTCCGGCGCTCGCCGCCGCGATCGAGGAAGGCCGCGTCATGGACTGCCTGCAGGAAGTGCCGGTCGAAGCCGGCGACGCGTTCTACATCCCGGCCGGCACCGTTCACGCGCTGTGCGCGGGCGTCGTCGTGGCCGAAATCCAGCAGAACTCCGATACGACGTACCGGGTGTTCGATTATAACCGTCCGGGCCTGGACGGCAAGCTTCGCGAGCTGCACGTCGAGGATTCCCTCAACGTCACCGCGTACGAAGGCGCGGGCGCGACGCGCATGAAGACGGACGGCATCGGCGCGAACGAATGGCTCGTCATCGCGGAATCGCCGTACTTCGTCGTCGAGAAAGGCCTCGTGCGCGCGCCGTGGAAGCTGTCGACGACGCCGGAATCGTTCGTCATTCTCGTCGTCGCCGAAGGCGCCGGCACGCTGAGCTGGGAAGGCGGCAAGCAGGACGTGAAAGCGGGCGAGTGCTTCCTGCTCCCGGCGAACCTCGGCGGCTACGAGCTGGACGGCGAGCTGACGGTGCTCCGCAGCGTGACGCCTTAAGGCACCGGCAGGCGAGTTCCGAAGCTGTACCGAAACCTGCGCGGCATGACCATCCGCAACGCAAAAAACGACATCCCGATCGACGGGATGTCGTTTTTTTTTGCGTTGCCAGCGTGTGCCCCGCCGGCGCCGCTCACCATAGGTCAAGCTACGGTCACGATACGGCCGCATCGCCTTTACCGCACGGTCACGACGAACGGCGCCGTGATGACCTTGCCTTCGTATCGGAACTGTCCCCACAGCTTATAGACGCCCGCTTTCGGAAAGGTCGCGTGGAACATGACGCTGGAGCCCGTGCTCATCTCGGTCGCGGCGTGCACGTGCAAATACTGCTGCGCGTTCGCGTCGAGAATGACGCAGTGTCCCGGCGTGCCGAGGTACGGCTCGAGCACGATCCGCTCGCCCGTCTCCGCCTTGCGCAGCGAGAAGTCGAGCATGGCCATCTCGCCGGCCTTCAGCTCCCCGGCGGCCGGCATGGACGACAGCTTCACCTCGATGCCGTCCGCGACGACGCTCGGCGCCGCGGATTCCACCGGCGGGTTCGCCTCCGGCTTGGCGCCGCCCGCATCGATCCACGTCTTGTAGACGGTCAAGCCTTTGCCGTCCGGCATGAACTCGGCGATCAGCAGGAACGGCCCGCCGTGCGGGAACGCCAGCTTCAGGCTGAACGCGCCGCCGCCTTCGTACGTCGGATGCAAATGCTGGAAATCGGCCAGATCCTTGCTGACGACGATGAAGTGCATCAGCTTCGTCATGTCTTCCGCGAAGTCCTCGGCCGGCTGCCCGGACGGATTCAGCACGCGAAGCCGCAATTCGGTCTCGCGGCCGCCCTCCGGCTGGCCTTCCGCCGCCTCGACCTCGACCCGGTAGCCCCGGTCGGAGACGTTGCCCATCTGCCCCGCCTGCTGCAACGCATGCAGCAGGCCCTTCGTCGGCGGATGCGCGTCCACGCCGCTCATCGTGCCGCTCGCGCAGCCGCCAAGGAGCGCGAGCAGCAGCGCCGCCGGCAGCAGCGCCGCGAACATGCGCCAACGCCGCGGGGCGGCCGCTGCCGAATGCGCCGCCGCCGTGCCCGCCGGACGGCGGCGCCATCGTCGCCTCGCCATCCGCGTCAGCTCCGCGCCGCCGCGGGCTTCGGCGCGGCCAGCAGCTGCAGCCCGAGCGACAGCAGCGTCGCTTCCACGATCGAGCCGGCCCACAGCTCCGTCTCCCAGCCGATGCCGTCCGCGATCGCCATCCAGGCGTAATAGAAGCTCCACAGCGCGATCGGCAGCGCGGCGGCGACGATCCGTTCGGCGAATGCGCGCCCGTCCTCGGCCCGCAGCGCCTTGTACAGGATGTCGCCGACCAATCCGGCTCCGCACGCGATGAAGATCGACGGGTAGTTTTGGAAGCCGTCCAGCACGTTCATCATGACCGTCACGATCGTGAAGTGGAGCGTGATCGCGCCGATCGGCAGCGCCCAGCGCTTCATGAGCAGGAACACCGGGAACATGTAGACGAGCGTGTCGATGAGGATGTAGGACAGCCCGCGCTCCGCGTTGTTTTCGGCGATGAAGCCGCCTCCGAACTGGCTCGCGTACCAATCCACGGACGACGCGGCCGGCAGATTGTAGCGGAACATCCACGCGTACATGAGGAAGAACGCCACGGCGCCCGTCGTGACGACGAGCGAGATGAACGCGGGCGTGAACGCCGCCCAGTCCGGCTTCGTCATGCTCGCGTCGTGCCAGCTCGCCCGGAACGGGCTCGAGAGGATCAAGAGACCGCCGAGCAGCAGCAGCAGATGCGTCGGGCTAAGCAGCGCGGCGATATTTTGCTCGATGCCGAACACGGTATGCCAGTACATGTCGCCGAGACCGCCCAGCAGGAAAATAAACACCCCGATCAAGCCGAGCCCGTAGCCGACCGGCGCCGCTTCCGCCCACGAGACGCCCGACGCGCGCTTCGCCTGCAGCAGCAGCCAGCTCATCCAAATCGCCGAAGCCAAAAAGCCCGAATACAAAATCGCGTGCCACGGCGTGAAGAACGTCTCCACGACGCCGTGGTTATGCGCGAAGCCGTCCACGAACACGCCCCCGATCAGCCAGACGCCAAACAGGATCGTCACGTATTCTTTGCCGGTCGCCACGCGCGCCGCCGGCCGTGACGCCGCCGATACCGTTACCTGCATGCTTCAAACCCCTCCTTCGGATTGCACCCTGAATCTGCCAATATTGTAACCGGACCGCGGCCGTCATGGGAAGAGGCCGCCGAATTATTCGGCAGCCTCTTCTTTGCCCCGCAGGACGCCTCGCGCCTCCAGCGCCGACACGATCGCGTACGCCGCGAAGATCGTCATCAACGCCATGAGCGGATAACCGTAGCGTCCAAAGGTAATAAATGGAAGATGAATGAACCAATAGTAGAAGAACGGCAGCAGGATCGGCAGGACCAGCCTGAACCGCCGCCGGACGACCGTCAGCGCGATGCCGGCGAACCCGAGCAGCACGTACAGCCAATGCACGACGTTGATGGCCGGCCGCGGCAGTCCCGGCACCGGCTTGGAGTAGAACGGATTGATGAAGAGCTCGATCGATTTGCCGACCGTGAACCAGTACGCGTATTCCAGCGTCTGGTGCTTGAAGCCGTAGGCGATCAGGCGCTGCGCCGTCCGCTTCTGCTCGGCGTCGTAGCCCGCGAACAGGTTGCTGCTGTCGTTCTTGTATTCCGGGTACTGGTCGAAGAAGCCTTGCGGCGGCGCGGCCCGCTTGATCAGCGCGCCCAGCAGCATCGGATTGCCCGTCGACTTGGTGAACGGAATGAACGCGTGGAAATCGTGATTGTTGCGGACCCACCAAGGCGTGAGCAGCAGCATGCTGCAGACGCCGACGATCGCGGTGTATTTGACGATCTCGGCCCACCTGTACCGGCGGATCAGCCAGAGGATCAGCAGGCAGACGGGAATGAGCGCGCACTGCGGCTTCACGTAGCAGGCGAGGCCAAGCATGGCCCCGGCGAAGACGTACGCGCCCGCCGTCCGCTTCCGCACGGCGTACAAGAAACTGGCGATCAGCAACAAAAAGAGCAGTTTGAACGTCGATTCCGTTAGAATCGCGCCCGAGGCGAACAAGTTCGGGACGTACAGCGCGTCGAGCAGCACGGCGACGACGGCGACGCGCCGGCCCAGCGTTTCGCGCGCCAGCACGAAGATCAGGTACACCGAAGCGGCCTGCATCAGGCATTGGAGCAGCCGGAAGCCCATCACGGCCGCGTCGCGGTCGAACAGCGCCATGAACCCGCTCAGCATCACGGGAATGGCCGGCATGATGAAGTTCGTCGGCTGCAGCCCGCTGTTGTAGACGAGCGTTCCCCGCTCGACCAGCACCTGCGCGGCGTACACGTATTTGACGTCATCGTTGTCCCGTTTCTCGTACGAACCCAGCAGATAATGATCCCCCAGCCACAGCGCGCTCACCGCGTGGATCAGAAGCACGGCTCCCATTGCTACCCCTAGAAACGTCCTCATGCGGGAGGTCTCCGATCGCAGTGAAAACAAAGTTTGGCAGCCCCTTTCCAAAAAACTGGTTTTTCGGCGTCGGTTTCTATTATACTATATAGGATTTGGTAGGAAGCAACTCCCGGCTCCGAAAGACAAGAAAGAAGGTTTAATCGCGTGACGCAAGAGCAATCCCGAAGCAGCGATATCCTGGTGATCATTCCCGCTTACAACGAGGAAGCGTCGCTCGCCCGGACGGTGCATGAATTGAAACGGCATACGCCGTACGACTTCGTCGTCATCGACGACGGCTCGAAGGACCGGACGCCGGACATTATCCGCCAGGAAGGGTTCCCTTCCCTCCGGCACGCCGTCAACCTCGGCATCGGCGGGTCCATGCAGAGCGGGTACAAATACGCCCGGCGCGGCGGCTACGACTACGCCATCCAGCTCGACGCGGACGGCCAGCACCGGCCCGAGGACATCGCGAAGCTGGTGCGCGAAATCACGGAAGGCGGCTGGGACATGGTCATCGGCTCGCGCTTCGTCGAGAAGAGCGGCTACAAGGGCAGCCTCTCCCGGCGCGCCGGCATCTTCTATTTCCATCAGCTGATCCGGCTGCTGACGGGCATTCCCGTGCACGACCCCACGTCGGGCTTCCGCATCGTCGGGCGCGCCGCGATCGAACAGTTCGCCCGCAGCTATCCGACGGACTACCCCGAGGTCGAGGTGCTCGTCAGCCTCGCCAAGCGCGGCTATAAGATCAAGGAAATCAGCGTCGAAATGCGCGGCCGCCAGGGCGGCAGATCGTCGATCAACTGGTCCAAGTCGATCTATTACATGCTGAAGGTGACGATGTTCTCGCTCATCCGCAAAAGCTTTTCCTAGGGCAATCCGGCACGTCGTACATTAGGCACGTCGTACATTAGGCACGTCGTACAATCTGCACGTCGTACAATCGCACAACGTTACAATCGAAAGCGAATCCGAAAGGGAAATCCGGCTCATGAACCAGCTCGTCGCCCTATTGATCACGGTGTTTTTTCTCGGCTTGATCGTCTATTTCACGGTCACCCAAAAGCTGAAGGACCGCTACGCGTTCCTCTGGCTCGTCACCGCCGCCGCCGGCGTGCTCGCGGCCGTCTGCATCCCGCTGCTCAACCGGTTCGCGGTGTGGATCGGCATCGCCTACATGCCGACGTTCGTCTTTCTCGTGACGATCATCTTCATCCTCGCGCTGCTCGTAAGGCAGACGATCAGCCTCTCCAAGCAAGCCGACCGGATGAAGACGCTGACGCAGGAATTCGCCGTCATGGAGAAGCGGCTGCTGGAGCTGCAGCAATCCGCGCCGGCATCGGCGGAAAGGCGTGAACCGCTATGAACCTCGTGCAATTTTTGCTTATTCTGGCGAACACGCTCATGCTCGTGACGGGGCAGTTTCTGTGGAAATACGGCTTGATGCAGCGGGAAAAGGCGTTCGAGTCGCTGCGGTCGATCCTCGAGCTGCTGTTCTCGCCGTACATCCTCGGCGGCCTGTTCGTCTACGGCTGCGCGACCGTCCTCTGGCTCTTCATCGTGTCCAAGGTCGACCTCGGCCTGGCGTATCCCATCCAGAGCCTGGCTTACATCCTCTCCATCGTCGGCGCGTATTACGTGTTCGGCGAATCGCTGTCCGGGCTCAAGATCGCCGGCTGCCTGCTCATTCTCGCGGGCGTCGCCTGCATCGGCTTGTCCGCCAGGTACGCCTGAACACGGCCGGGCGCCGCCGCGCCTGAACCCGCATGAATGCCAAAAGCACGAACCGCCGCGCTCCGCTGCCGCTGCAGCCGAGGATCCGCGTGGTTCGTGCTTTTTGGGATTGAATGCAACGAGGCGATCGCGGCGGCGTCGCGGAATGCCGGCTTTACCGGTCCCCTTCGCCGATGCCGCAGCCGTCGTCCGTACACACCTGGCCGGTCTCGCTGTCCGTCGAGGACGGGTCGATGAAGATGAGCGGCTTCTCTTCCGCCCACGTCCGGTTCAGCACCTCAAGGAACACGTCGCTCGACTGCGCGCCCGCCACCGCGTATTTGCGGTTGATCACGTAGAACGGCACGCCGTTCGCGCCAAGCTGCGACGCTTCGCGGCATTCCGCCTCGACCTCCGCCCGCAGCTCGTCGCTCGCCAGGAGCGCCTCCGCCTCGTTCGGATCGAGGCCGATGTCCGCCGCGATGCCGGTCAGCGTCTCCAGCTCGCCGATATGCTTGGAATCGGTGAAATACGCCTTGAACAGCTGCTCCGCCGCCTCCGTCCGCTTGCCGTAGCGGCCGGCGAAATGAATGAGCCGGTGCGCGTCCAGCGAGTTCGCCGGAATGGCGCGCTCGAAATTGTACGTCAGCCCGACCTCGGCCGCCTGCTTCACGAGATTGTCGTGCATGGCGACCGATTGCTCGCGGCTGATGCCGTACTTCTCCGCTACCAGGCCGTACGCGTCCTGCTCCGGATATTTCTCCGCGGCCGGGTTCAGCTGGAAGCTCTTGTACTCGACCTCGATTTCGTCTTTATGCGCGAACTGCTCGAGCCCCGCTTCGAACCGGCGCTTCCCGATGTAGCAGAACGGGCAAGCGATGTCGGACCACACTTCTACCTTCATATCGCACGCTCCATCGTCAATAATTATCGTCGCTTGCCTGTATTATACCCCCATCTTCCCGCAAGGTCGAATGTTTCGGCGCGAACCGGGCGAGGCGGCAGGAACGGCGCGCGGCGAAGCGAACTGTATACCCGATGCCAGCATCGCAATCGAAGACGGAAAAGGGGAATGAACATGACGCTGCAGCTGTTCGGCAAGGCCGAAAGGCATCGGCTCGCCTGGACCAACGAACCGCCGCGCTGGCAATTCGCGGAGGGCGGAGGACTCCTCGTCGAAGCGCCGCCGAAAGCCGATTACTATCAGGACCCGGCCGGCCACCATATCGTCAGCTCCGCGCCGTTCCTGCACGCGGCCGCGGGATCCGACTTCGCGCTGACGACGCGGCTCGGCGCCGAGATGAAGCACCGCTACGATTCGGGCTGCCTCATGCTGCTGGCGGACGACCGGAACTGGGCGAAGCTGTGCTTCGAATACGACGGGCGCCGTCCGATCATCGTGTCCGTCGTGACGAAGGACGGCTCGTCCGACGACTGCAATTCCGAACCCGTCGCCGTCGAGCGCCCTTACCTGCGCATGACGCGCGCGGGCGATTGCGTTTCCTTCCATTGGTCGGCGGACGGCGAAGCCTGGGCGCTCGTCCGCTACTTCGGCATGCGGCTGCCCGATACGTGCCGCGCCGGCGTCGTCGCCCAGTCGCCGCAAGGGACGGGCTGCGCGGCGGCCTTCGACTTCTTGGCGCTGACCGAGCCCGGCGCCGTCTAGCGGCGGCGCCCGCCTTCGCGCCGGCGCCCTCGCGCGCGGCGCGCACTTGCCACCGCGAGCCGCCGAGCCGCCGCGCGTCGCGGATCTGGGCGCGCCATCAGGCGTCCACCGCCGCCGAGCGCCGACGGCCATGCCAAAAAAGAGCCGCTTCCGACACTAACCGTCGGAAGCGGCTCTTCGCCATGCTTGTCCTCGCTTATCCGCGCAGGATCGACTCGATCGCGACGAGCTCCTCGTCCGCGAACGCCAGGTTGCCGAGCGCCGCGACGTTGTCCTCGATCTGGCCGACGCGGCTCGCGCCGATCAGCGCCGACGTCACGCGTCCGCCGCGGAGCACCCACGCGAGCGCCAGCTGCGCCAGCGATTGGCCGCGCTCCTGCGCGATCGCGTTCAGCTTCTGCAGCTTCGCCACGGCTTCCGGCGTGACCGCGGATTCCCGCAGCGCGCCCGTCTTGCTGGCCGCCCGGGAGTCGCCCGGAATGTCGCCGCTCAGGTACTTGTTCGTCAGCAGCCCTTGCGCCAGCGGGCAGAACGCGATGCTGCCGACGCCGTGCTCGTCCAGCACGTCCTGCAGGCCGTTCTCGATCCAGCGGTCGAACATGTTATAGCTCGGCTGGTGGATGAGCAGCGGCGTGCCAAGACGTTTCATGATGGCAATCGCTTCCGCCGTTTGTTCCGCGCTGTAGCTGGAAATACCGACGTAGAGCGCTTTGCCGGAGCGGACGATCTGATCGAGCGTGCCCATCGTTTCTTCGAGCGGCGTCTCCGGATCGAAGCGGTGCGAATAAAAAATATCGACGTAGTCCACGTTCATCCGCTTCAGGCTTTGATCCAAGCTCGCCGTCAAATATTTGCGCGAGCCCCATTCGCCGTAAGGGCCTGGCCACATGTAATAGCCGGCCTTGGACGAAATGATCATTTCGTCGCGGTACGGTTTGAAGTCGGACGTCATCATGCGGCCGAACATCTCTTCCGCCGAACCGGCCGGCGGGCCGTAGTTGTTCGCCAGGTCGAAATGGGTGATGCCGAGGTCGAACGCCCGGCGAAGCATGGCCCGGCCGTTCTCGTACGTGTCCACGCCGCCGAAGTTGTGCCAAAGTCCGAGCGAAATCGCCGGAAGCTTCAGGCCTGACCGGCCGACGCGGTTGTAGGTCATGGATGCGTAACGTTCCGGATGTGCTGCATATACCACAACAATCTCTCCTTCGTTGATCCGAATTTAGGAAGCCTCTCTCATCTTACCGCAGCGCGCGGGCCGGCTCAAGCCTGCGCCGCCGCGAACACCGGCAGGGTGAAATAAGCGGCGTTCCGGTGCTCCCCCTTGCCTCCGGCGCCGTAGACCACGATAAGCAGCGTTTCCGCGTCGTTCGACGCCGTCCCTTCGGCGAGGTACCGGCGCAGATCGAACGGCAGCCGTTCGATCACGGCGTGCTTGTGCAGTTCTTTCTCGTTCAGGCCGAGCGCGGCGAAGGCGTCCGAGACGTCCCCGGGACGATCGGCGAGCCGCTTCATCCAGCCGCTCCAGTCGTCCTTCGCCATGGCGAAGTCCCACCACACCTTGCGCGGCTTGTAGTTGTGGCCGAGGAAGTAATCCAGCTTCATGAGGCCGAGCGCGACGTCGAGCGACCACTCCCGCCCCTGCGCTTCCGCGCTTCGCGCGTACGCCTCCGAGAGAAACGCCCACAGCCGCGCGAACAGGTCCTCCAGCTGATGGCCGATCTTCTGCCAGCCCCGCGCCTCCCAGAAGTCGCCGAACAACTGGAAGAAGTCGAACGCCGACGGAAACGCCCGCTCGATCAGATACAGCAGCGCGTGATCCATCCGGTGCGCGTTCCAGTATTTCTCGAGCACGTCTTCGACGCGCTTGATGCGCACGATGTCCGAGAACGGCAGAATGTCGTTGCCGAGAATTTCGTACGGCGCGCGGTCCATGTAGACGTAGCCGTGCTTCTCCGCGTCGATGCGCATGCCGGTGCCGCGGAGCATCTTGAGGAAGCCGAGCTGCAGCTCCTCCGGACGAAGCGCGAACACGTCGTTGAACGTGTTCCGGAACGAATCGTAATTCTCGTGCGGCAGGCCCGCGATCAAGTCGAGATGCTGGTCGATCTTGCCGCTCTCCTTCACCTTCGTGACCGTGCGGGACAGCTTCGCGAAGTTCTGGCGGCGCTGCACCGCTTCGTTCGTCAGGTCGTTCGTCGACTGGACGCCGATCTCGAAGCGGAAGATGCCCGGCGGCGCGTGCTCCGCCAAATAATCCAGCACCTCCGGCCGCATGATGTCCGCCGTGATCTCGAACTGGAACACGCAGCCGCGGTGGTTCTCGATCAGGAACTTGAAGATTTCGAGCGCGTAATCGCGCTTGATGTTGAACGTCCGGTCGACGAATTTGATCAGCTTCGCGCCGGCGTCGATCAGGTACAAGATATCGGACTTGGTCCGTTCCATGTCGAAGTAGCGGACGCCGACTTCGATGCTGGACAGGCAGAACTGGCAGCTGAACGGACAACCCCGGCTCGTCTCGAAATAGACGACGCGGCTGCCGAGGCTCGCGGCGTCCTCCGGAAACCGGTGCGGCGACGGCAAGGCGGCGAGATCCAGCTTCGGACGCGGCGGATTGACGATGATCTCGATTCTTCCGTCCGCGTGCTCCTTCCGGTAGGCGAGCCCGAAGACGAGATGGAATTTCCGGTCGCCGGACAGCTCCGTGAGCAGATGGTGGAACGTCTCCTCGCCTTCGCCGACGACGATATGGTCGACCTGGCGCAGCCGCTCCAGCCAGTTCGCCGTGTCGTAGCTCACCTCCGGACCGCCGAGCACGATGCGCAGCTCCGGCTTGATTTTGCGCAGCATGTCGATGACGGTGATCGTCTCTTCGATGTTCCAAATATAGCAGGAGAAGCCCACGACGTCGGGCTCGCGCGCGAACAGATCCGCGACGATGTTCATCGCGGGATCCTTGATCGTGTATTCGGCGATGTCGATGTCGAAGTCTTTCTCGCTGTACGCTTTCAGGCAGCGAAGCGCCAGCGAGGTGTGTATGAATTTGGCGTTCAGCGTCGCCAGTACGACTTTCATGGGGGTCATTCCTATCTATTCGCGATTTCGATTCGTTCCTATTGTACCGAAATCGCCGCCAAAAAAGAAGAGCGGCCCGTTCGGACCGCCGCTTGCCGCAGCCGGTATCCGAACGGAACCGCTTCTTTCGCGCACGCGATTCAGGCGTTCACGCGCACGATTGCCTTGTCTTTGCCTTGGTAGTCGATGACCGGGAAACGGACGCGCCACGTGCCGTCGCCGTTCGCCGTGACCTCGCCCGCGTCGAAGCCGCGCGGCTCGAAGCTGAACGTCTGGTCGTAGTACACCGTCAGCTGAATGTTCTCGTCCGGCAGCAGCTCGCGCAGCTTATAGCCGGTATCGATCGCCCAGTAGCGCAGATCTTCGCTCGACGCGTGGCCGTACAGCATGTAGTACGCCGGATCGATGAGCGCCGTGATGACGAGCCAGCCGTCCGCGTCGCGCTTCACTTCGAACTGCTTCAGCTCCGTCCCGCCCTGCGAGGTCGAGATGACCGCGAATTGATCTTCCAGCAGCTCGCGGATCTCGTCCGTCGTCGCGCCTTTGAGGGAGGCCGGCAGCTTGCTCGGGAGGAAGGCGATCTTGGCCGGCGGATTCTCCTCGATATCGTACAGCAGCGCCATGATGTTATAGGACGGCACCGCGAAATTCAAGTCCGCCTGCGTATCGTCGATGCCGGCCGCCGTCAGGCCGACGAGCTGGCCGTAATCGTTGAACAAGCCGCCGCCGGAGCTGCCATGGTCGATCGGCACGCTGATCTGGTATTGATACGGGTCGCCGGCAGCGCCCGACAGGTTGCTGATCAAGCCGTCCGACGCCGTGTTCTGGATGCCCTGCGGGCTTCCGATCGCGACGACGTGGTCGCCCTTCTGCACGCCGAGGCCGATATCGACCGGCGCGATGCCGAGCGGCGTCTTCGTCTTCAGAATCGCCAGATCGTCCTCCTCGCTGTAGCCGACGAGTCCCTGCAGCTCGATTTGGCGGCCGTTCAGCAGCGTCGCGGACGCTTTCGCGGCGTCGGCGACGACGTGGTAGTTGGTCAGGATTTCGTCCTCGGCGATGACGACGCCGCTGCCGAGTCCCTGGTCCGTCGTGATCATGACGACCTTGCCGTCGTTCTTCGCGACGACCTGCTTCGTCGTCAGCGCCTTCGGTTGGTTGGCCGCCTGCTCTTTCTCCCATTCGGCTTCCTTCTGCTGCTGGATCGCTTCGGCGGAGCTAATGCGCACGACATGCTTCGCCGCGTCGTACTTCACGTCCGCGCCGAGCGCTTCCGCGATGAAACGGAGCGGCACCATCGTCGCGCCCTTCACTTGCATCGGCGCTTCCGTCAGCGCGATCGTCTTGCCGTTCTTGACGGCCTTCTTCGCGCCGATCTGCAGGGAGATCGTCGTCGTCCCTTTGACGGCCAAAATCGTTTTGGTGCTTCCTTCCCATGTCACGTTGGCATGAAGCGCCTTGAATATCGCGCGCATCGGCACGAAGGTCGTGCCTTTGGACGCGACGGGAGACGGGCTCAGCGCCAGCTTCGCGCCGTCGACGTAGACCGAAGCCGCGGCGGTTTGCGCGGATGCCGCGGCGGCATGGCCGGGCGCTCCCAGCGCGACGGCCGGCGCCAGAACGAGTCCGGCGGCGAGTACGGATGAGAGCATGCGTTGCTTGAGATTGACGTTCAAATTCACAGGGCGGTTCCTCCATAATCTCCTAATCTTGCGTTATTTTATGGTAGCACCGCAGCCCTACTTTGTCTATGAAATTAGGATGAATCTATTTAGAAGAATCCGCAAATAATAGTAGCCTTTTCCCAGCCGGGCGGACAGCCGCTTGGACGGCTACTGCTGCTTGAATTCCGTGGGCGTCAGACCGGTCTCCTCCTTGAAATTGCGGGAGAAATAATGGACGCTGGCATAGCCGAGGCGCTCGGCGATCGCTTCCATTTTCTCGCCGCTCAGCAAGTGGAATTTGGCTTTCCGGATGCGCTGCGAGATCAGGTACTGCTTCGGATTCTCGCCCGTGCATTTCCGGAACAGCGACGAGAAATAGATCGCGTGGTACCCGCACAGCGCCGCGAGCTCGGCCACGGTCCAATGCTTCTCCGGTTCCCGGTGGATCGCCTGCAGCGCGGGCTCGATTTTGCCGCGCTCCGCCGATTGCGGACGATCGGCCAGGCGGTGCCGGACGACGAGCAGCAGCAGCTCCGTCATGAGCGCGCGCAGCAGCATCGCATAGCCGGGCTGTTCGTTCATGTATTCTTTCACGATTCGCATCAAGGTCGGTTCGAGTCCCGGCACCGTCTGGAACGGCGGCAGCTCCAGCTCCTCCCCGCCGTCCAGCGCCAGCAGGTAGCGGCCGCGCGCGCTCGCCGCCAGCTCCGCCTCGTCCGTCATGACGATCGAGAACGCGGGATGCACCGGCACGGGCGACGCATGGCGCACATGAAAATGAATGCCGATGAAGACGGTGTCCTCCAGGATGGAGATGGCGTGCGGACAATCCGGCCCGTAGAGCGCGAACTCGCCCGGCCGAAGCGTGCGGACCTCGCCGCCGACGACGAGCTTCGCCCGCCCGGACACGAGATAGAAGAGCTGATGGTCCGGAATGATCCGCGGACCGAACGTCGTCCCGGCCTCGGTGAAGGCATGGCTCGCGAAATTGACCGTCGGCCGCAGTTCTTCGAGCGCCCCGAGACGGATCTCCCCTTCGCGCTGCGTCATGGCGCCGCGCCTCCTTTCGGTTGATGCGCGGCTGGCGGGCCGGCGCTTCGTGGATGCGATGAGATTCTTAGAAAAGTGCAAAGCCCTGTTTCGTCCGTGCAAATACACCGCTTTCACGATGGCGTATGCTTAGTTCATCGGAAGGCAACGCCATCGAAAACGACGACTCAGGGAGGAAATACGCTATGTTAAGTCAAGCACAATTGAACGAATTTGAAAACAACGGATTTTTGAAGGGCGACGTCGTCTTGAGCGACGCGGAGGTCGAAGCGCTGCGCGAGGAGCTCGACAAGGTGATGAGCGGCGAGACGGTCAAGAAGCCGGTGCTGAACCGCAACATGCTGGAATCGGATTCCCCTTACGACAATATGAAAATGATCGCGAGCGAGAAGGTCGTGCAAATCGTCAACATTTGGATGGCGAGCGACCTGTTCCTGCAGCATGCCGGAAACGCTCGAATTTGCGAAGAGGTCGCCCAGCTCTGCCATACGGACTCGCTGCGCATCTGGCACGACCAAATCCAATACAAGCCGCCGGTGACGGGCGGACCGACGGCCTGGCACCAGGATCACCCGCTGTGGCCGATCATCCAGCCGGCCGACCTCGTCAGCGCCTGGGTCGCGCTGGACGACGCGGTCATCGAGAACGGCTGCATGTGGATGGTGCCGGGCAGCCACAAGTGGGGCAACCACCAGCGCTACCTGTCCAGCACGCCGGATTTCAAGCCGTATCACAAGCGTCCGGAGATGCTGCCGAACAACGCGGTCGTCGAAGCCGTGCCGTTCGAGATCAAGAAGGGCCAGGTCGGCTACCACCACTGCCTCACGTGGCACGGCAGCCCGCATAACCGCTCCGATCTGAAGCGCCGCGCGATCGCCGTTCACTACATGCCGGGCCATACGCGCTACGAGCCGGTCGGCGAGCACGCCATGCTGTCGTACGTCAACGTCCAGCCGGGCGAGCTGCTCGTCGGCGACCACTTCCCGGAAGTGTACAACAAACAGCGCGTCAGCATTTAAGCTTCTTAGAAGCAAAAGCCTCCGTTCCCTCCATTAGGCGGGACGGGGGCTTTTTTTGGGCGGGGCGCTGTTGGCGGGGGGCGGCGCGGGCTTAGAGCGGCGACCATGTGAGCTGCGCAGGCGCGGTGACGCGCGTCCGGGCGTTGCGGCCGTAGAGCGACGCGAGCATGGTGCGGGTCTGGAACGGCGCGTTGGATGCAGCGTAGAGCGGCAAGGTCGCGGTCCGGTGCGGGCTAAGAGCGGCGGAGGCGGGTTTCGAGCAGCGCCGGCATGGATGAAGCGCGGTCCGGTGCCGGCGTAAGCGCAGCCCGTGCGCGGAACCGAACGTACAATTTTTGGCGGCCAGCCGTTCCGTTAAATGCGAACTTTCGCGATTATCGCGGATGCTGCGGACACAGAAGACGTTATTCGCCAGGATTCATGGCAGAATCAACGCCCTAGCAATGAATAGCTGCATTTGTGTCCGCTTAACTCGCCAAATGCCCAGTTTTACTAAGAATAACGGTTCTGGTGGCCGCGAAACGCAAGAGGGTAGGCCGAAGGTTGGCCGAGAATCATCCGCCCCCTCGCCGCATTCGCGTTTGTAAGCCCCCGCCGCTTTCGGTATAGTAGAAATCAGATTGCACGTATAGGAGCGCATGAACCCCATGGATAAGAACGTATCGCATACTCCCGCCGCCAAAAAAACCGGCGGCCCGGCGGCCCGCGGCAAGTCCGCTCCGCGCGGCGCCTCGGCCCGGGCGCACGGCAAGCCCGCGGGC
>NZ_JAGGDJ010000059.1 GCF_017652985.1 Paenibacillus artemisiicola | reverse complement strand
CGGCGGCAGCGCGCCGCAAGCCGGCGGCCAGGCATCCGGCACGGGCTCGCGCCGCAAGAAGAAGGCCGGCGGCAATGCCGAAGGCGGCCAGCTGCAGACCGCGCCGGTGACCGGCGGCGGCGGGCAAGGCGGCGCGGGGCCGCGCAAGAAGAAGTCCGGCGGAGGCAACGCCACGGCGGCCTTCGTCCGGAAGAAACGCAAGTAAGGCGCGGCTTTCAAGCGCGGCCCCTTGTTGATTTCGGTTCGCAAAGTTGCTACAATGGACTTCTAGCTGCGGTTAGAAGTCCATTTTTATCCGGCGACGGACAAGGGAGAGGTGAAGGCATGGCGAAGAAGAGCGAAGGCAAGCAGCTCGCCCAGAACAAGAAGGCTTCCCATGACTACTTCATCGAGGACACCTTCGAAGCGGGCATGGTGCTGATGGGGAGCGAGATCAAGTCGCTGCGGATGGGCAAGGCGAACATCAGCGACGCGTTCGCGACGATCCGGAACGGCGAGATTTTCATCCACAACATGCACATCAGCTACTTCGAGCAGGGGAACCGGAGCAATCCCATGGACCCGACCCGGGCGCGCAAGCTGCTGCTGCACAAAGCGCAGATCCACAAGCTGCTCGGCCTGTCCAAGCAGGAAGGCTACGCGATCGTGCCGCTCAAGATTTACGTCAAGAACGGCTACGCGAAGCTGCTGATCGGCCTCGGCAAAGGCAAGAAGCAGTACGACAAGCGCGAGTCCGCGGCGAAGAAAGACGCCCAGCGCGACATCCAGCGCGCGCTTCGCGAGAAGCAGAAGGTCGCCCGCTAGCGGCAAGCAGGAAGCGCAGGAGAACGCCGCCTCGGCTTCCAGCAAGACGGCGGTTCGCAATGGGCCGACCTGTGGTATACTAATTAAGCAACACAACGACATGCTCGGTAACGTGAGGCCTGCGAGTGCGGCTTCATGCGTCGGCGCGTCGCCTGCTAAACGGAGCGCCAATCGCCGTTTATGCGATTCGGGGGCGTTTATGGATTCGACGGGGATAGTTCGAGCATGGGTTGCGGGTAGTGGGGAGCGTCCGCTTCATCAACGCTAAAGCCTATTAAACGGCAAACAACAACAACAACTCGCTTTCGCAGCTTAATAACCTGTGACGCGGCTTCTACCTTGCATCGCCCATGTGCCAGGCTAGGGGCTAACCTTTAGTGGGATACGCCGATCGGTCTCCGCCTGGGGTCGTTCGGAAGAAGATAATCAGGCTGACCCAACACGTAGTCGGTTACGGGACGACGTTCGGGTGACATCAATACCGTGACTACACCCGTAGAAGCCTGTGTGGCGTTGTCTTCGGACAGGGGTTCAAATCCCCTCGCCTCCACCAAATCATCAACCACATCCGCATGAGGATGTGGTTTTTGCATTGTAAGGGCGGCATGCTTCGTTCGCAGCCTTAGCCAACTCGCAATTACATTCCATTCGCTGCCTTGCCCCCGCCCGCGCCATCCCTCTCCTTCCCAGAAGGAGAATCGCCGTCGGCAGGCGAAGTAATTGTTCCGGACGTCGTGTTCCAGACTTGTTGTGAGGTGATGGGGATGCATCGCAATCAATGGCTCGCTTCTACGCGGACGGTTCAGGGGAAGATCGGCTTATTGGCCGGACTGCGGAACCGCTTCGGGTTTTCCTCGCTTCGCAAGCGCATCATGGCGTTTCTCACCGTCGGGTTCGCCGGCTGCGCCATCTTGATGGCGACGGTGTCGTATAATGCGATTTACGCCATGCAGCGCGATAAGATTCAGACCTCGATGGCGTTCGATCTGTACCAGCAGACGACCAAGCTGAACCAGATGTACAACAACCTGCTGCTGGTGACGCAGCAGATGACGCCGGAGGGGACGGTCGGCAACCTGATGGAGACGTACGTGTCCGCCAAGGAGTCGTACAGCCAGCGCGTGCTTTCGCGCGACATCTCCTACAATATCGGCTTAATCACGTTCTCGAATCCGGCGATGGAGCTCGTCATGTATTATAATCCCAAGGTCGGGCAAGCGGCGTTGTCGAATTTGCCGCTGCGCGGCGACTTTAATTTGCAAGCGCTTCCGAACGTCGCCGCCAAGGGCGTGCTGAGCTACCAGTCTCCGCACAAATCGCTATGCCGGTTCAGCGACGATCAAGTGATATCGGTGACGCGGGACGTGACCTTCTCGGACGGCACGCAGCTGGTCGTGTACGTCGAGGCCAAGACGGATATCGCGACCGACATGAATTCGCTGACGGCGAACTTGAACATGCCGTATACGCTGGCGTTCACCGATGCGGACGGCGACGTGACCTACAGCAGCAATCCGGCGGCGCACGCGGCGGGCGAGCGGCTCCGGCTGAGCGGGGAATCCGGCACGACGGGCGATTACGTCTGGAGCCGGATGAAGGGCGATTACGGCTACGACATCACGCTGCTGCTGCCCGTCGCCAGCTACAACCACGAGCTCTACACGTGGAAGAACCGCATGTATTGGATTCTCGCCGTCGGGCTGCTGATGATGGTGCTCCTCACGCTGCTGCTGCGGCGGCTCATCAACCGGCCGTTCCGCCTGATCGAGAAGGAGATGATCACGTTCGGCAAAGGGTACATGGGCACCCGGCAGTACCATACGGGCATCGACGAATTCGACCGGATCTTCGAGCAGTTCAATATCATGAAGCGGCAGATCCAGCAGCTGATCGTAGAGTCGGAGCAGAAGGAGAAGCGCCGGCATCAGCTCGAGCTGGAGAAGCTGGCGTACCAGATCAATCCGCATTTTCTGATGAATACGCTGAATTCGGTCCGCTGGCTGGCGGTGCTGCACAAGCAGGAGGACATCGAGAAGTTCGTCGCCTCGCTGATCTTCCTGCTGAGCTACAACTTGGGCAAGTCGGAGGAGGCGGCGACGTTCCGTTCGGAAATCCAGGTGATGCGGACGTATTTGGAGCTGCAGCAGATGCGGCATGACTTCGAGGTGGAGCTGGACATCGAGGAAGGCGCCTATCTCGACAGCCCCGTCGCGCGGTTCATCCTGCAGCCCATCGTGGAGAACGCCGTCTGCCACGGCCTGGACGATCACGGCCGGCTGGACATTCGCGTGACGTCCGACGATGCGGCGCAGCTGGTGCGGATCACGATTCGCGACGACGGCAAAGGGCTAAGCCAGGAGACGCTGGCCCTGCTGCAGCGCGACACGCCGGACCAACAGCAGACGGGCTGGGGGATCGGGCTGCGTTACGTGCGCTCCATGCTGGAATCCTTTTACGGCCGGAACGCTCGCATGGAAATCGACAGCACGCCGAATCACGGCACGACGGTCACGTTGACCCTGCCGTTTCTTCAGACCGGAAAGGAGCAAGCGATATGATCCGGGTATTGATCGTGGACGACGACAAGCTTGCGCGGAAAGGCTTGATCTCGATTCTGCCGTGGGCCGAGCACGATATGACGGTGGTCGGCGAAGCGGCGAACGGCGCGAAGGCGCTGGAATTTATGGAACGGCACGAGGTGGATCTCATGTTCGTGGATCTCTCGATGCCCGTCATGTCGGGCATGGAGCTGCTCCAAGTCGCGCGGCAGAAGTTCCCGGGCCTGCGCTCCGTCGTGCTGTCGTTCCACGAAGAGTTCGAGAACGTGCAGACGGCGTACCGCATGGGCGTGCTCGATTACATCTCCAAGGTGCGGCTGGAATCCGAGGACGACGAGCAAATTCTGAAACGGATCCAGCGGCAAATGACGGGCGAGGCCCAGCTGCCGGCGGCTTCTCCTCGCGCGGCCGAGCCCGATGCCTTGCCGGCGCCTGTCCCCGAGCCGGCCGGCGGCTCCTTGGAAGATGGGCAGTGGGCCGCGCTGGAGCAAGAGTGGCGCGCGCTGTACTGGCTCTATAACGATGCGGCCTTCCAGCGTCTTTGCAAGGGGACCGCGGAAGCCAAGGTATCCTTCCGCCGGCTCGAGGGGCTGTTCGTGCGCGTCTTGTCCCACATGGAGAGCGTGGTCGCGCTCGATGCCGAGCTGCGCTCCGACGTCCACGACGTCCGCTCGGCGATCGAATGGCTGCGCGATTACCGGCAGCGCGTCTACGCGCGGGTCGCCGCGTCCGCGGACGTCGCCAATACGACGGTCAGCATCCTGAAGGCGGTGCTGTTCATTCGCGAGCAGGCGTCGAATCCGGTGCATGCCGAGGACGTCGCCGACCACGTGCACATGAGCCGGAGCTATTTCAGCCAATGCTTCAAGAAGCTGACGGGCGCGACGTTCAACGAATTCCTGCGGCAGGAGCGGATCAGCGCCGCCGAGCGGTTGCTCTGCGAGACCAACCGCTCGATCGCCTGGGTGGCGCAGGCCGTCGGCTACAACGACTCCAAGTATTTCTCCCAGCTCTTCTACGAACAGACCCGCCTGCTGCCCTCCGAGTTCCGCGCCCAATTCCACAAGGGGGAGGAATGAAGGGGGAGGAATGATCGCAGCCGAGCGAACAAATCTCTACCCGGTCGGACGGATCCGCCGCAAATCCCGGCACATCCGTCCGACTTTTTTTATGCGCTTACATTGTAAAATGGGAAGGCAAGATCAAAGGGGAGGGATTAGATGAAAAGGAATATGGCAACGCTGCTGTCGGTCGTATTGCTTGGTCTAAGCTTGACGGCATGTTCTTCCAACGATTCATCCAACAATGATGTGAAAGCGCCATCAAACGCGAACGCGGGCTCGAATTCGGGCGCCGACTCGAACACCCCGCCGCTGACGGGAGACGATCTGGCTTTCTCCAAATTCCCGAAACCGGTCGACGTCCACATCGGCATGGTCGTGGATCCGACGGACAAAACGCTGCCGGAAGGCGACAGCGTCGGCAACAACCAGTACACGCGCTACCTCAAGGACAAGTACAACATCAATGTCATCGTCGATTGGACGGCGGCGACCGGCAATGACTTCAAACAGAAGGTCAGCCTGACGATCGCCTCCGGCAAGCTGCCCGACGGCATGGTCGTCGACGACCGTTCCTTCATGACCAAAGCGGCCAGCTCGGGGCTGCTGTACGATATCACCGATCTGTTCCAGCAATATTCGTCCTCGCAGGTGAAGGACATCATGAACAGCACCGAAGGCCGCGCGATGGAGAACGCCAGCTACAAAGGCAAGATGGTTTCGCTTCCGAACATCACCGTGGATACCGACGGCGTGCACGTCATGTGGATCCGCAAGGATTGGCTCGACAAGCTGAACCTGCCGGTGCCGAAGACGCTGGCGGATATCGAGAAGACGGCGCAAGCGTTCATCGACAACAAGATGGGCGGGGACAAGACGATCGGGATCGTCGGTCCGTCCAAGAACACGTTCCCGTACTCCACGTTCCTCGTCTCTTCGAACAACATGGGCGGCTTCGATCCGGTCTTCGGCGCGAACGACGCGTATCCGGGCTACTGGCTCGACAACGGCGACGGAACGGTCTCGTACGGCACGCTGTCGGACAATACGAAGAAGACGCTGGCAAAGCTGGCCGACTGGTACAAGAAAGGGCTGATCGATCCCGAGGTCGGCACCCGCGACAACGTCGGGGATCCGATCAACGCCAATCAATCGGGGATCTTCTTCGGCCCGTGGTGGAACGGCGGCTACGGCAACGGCGACTCCTTCAAGAACGATCCGACCGCCAACTGGCAGGCGTACCCGGTCTACTCCGACGATAACAAGTGGAACGTGCACATGAAGACGACGGGCAGCACCTACACGCTGATCAGCAAGAACGCGAAGCCGGACGTCGCCAAAGCCATTCTCATCATGAACAACGCGCTCGTGCGCGACGAAGCGACCTTCGACCTGTCCGTGAGCGTGGGCTGGTATCCGCTCCGCAACGTCATGGCCGCGGCCAACGAGACGGAATACGAGTATACCGAGCTGCTGAAGGTGCTGAAGGGCGAAACCAAGCCGGAAGATTACAACAAGCCGAACAGCTTGTACAAACTGATGTATTCGGACGCCACCAAGGTGCAGAACGTCGTCAAGCCTCCGTATGACGACTTGAGCGTCAGCAACTTCAATACGGCGAACTTCGGCGACTTCCAGCGGATGTATTCCCTCCTGATCGGGGACCGTCCGTTCGCGACGACGCCGATCGACAAGAAGGTGTACAGCGTCACGTACAACCAGACGCCGACGATGGAGACGAAGTGGGCCAACCTCAAGAAGATGGAAGACGAAACCGTGCTGAAGATCATCCTCGGCCAGGCGTCCATCGATTCCTTCGACAAATTCGTGAAGGACTGGAAGGCGCAAGGCGGAGACGAGATTACGAAAGAAGTCGCGGAGCTGCTCAAGAAGTAAGCATGCCATGCGGAATCTTGCGGAAGGCGCCGGCGGCGTCCGGGCCTTCCGCGGGCTTCGCGATTCGGGCAGGAGAACGGAGGTTAGGCCGTAATGCGGAAATTGGGCCATCAGAAGCACTATTATGTCATGCTGCTGCCGGGTATGGTCTGGCTCGCGTTGTTCAATATCGTGCCGATGTTCGGCATTATCATGGCGTTTCAGAATTTCAATCCGGGCGCGGGCTTGTTCAAGTCCGAGTGGGTCGGGCTGGATAACTTCACCTACATGTTTCAGCTGAACGACAGCAAGACGGTCATCATCAATACGTTCATCATCGCGATCGGCAAGATCGTGTTCAATTTGCTCGTTCCGCTCGTGTTCGCCATCCTGTTGAACGAGCTGCGCGGCATGCGGTACAAGAAGCTGGTGCAGACCGTCGTGTACCTGCCGCACTTCCTGTCGTGGGTCATCATGGCCACGATCGTCATCGGGATCTTCGGCTACTACGGCGTTATCAATACGATCATCGGGATGTTCGGCGGGGATCCGAAGCTCTTCATGGCGGATGCGGGGATCTTCCGTCAGCTCCTCATCGGCACCGACGTGTGGAAGGAATTCGGCTTTAACGCCATTATCTATCTCGCGGCCCTGACGGGCGTCAATCTCAATCTCTACGAGGCGGCGGCCATCGACGGCGCGAATCGCTGGCATATGATCCGGCACGTCACGCTGCCCGCGCTGTCGACCACGGTCGTGCTGCTCGGGGTCCTAAGCCTCGGCAACGTGCTGAACGCCGGCTTCGATCAGGTGTACAACCTGTACAACCCGCTCGTGTATTCGACCGGCGATATTTTGGATACTTGGGTTTACCGGCTGGGCTTGCAAAACCTGCAGTTCTCGCTGGCGACGGCGGCCGGCCTGTTCAAATCCGTCATTAGCTTCGTGCTGATCTTCATCTCGTATCGTCTGGCGTATCGCTATGCCGACTACACGGTATTCTGAGGGAGGGCGCTACTTTGGTCAGAAATAAAACGTTAGGCTCCAGGACGTTTGAAATCGCCAACGTCCTCATCCTCGGCCTGCTGCTCGTGAGCTGCTTGTATCCGCTGTGGTACACGTTCTGCGTATCGATCTCCGACAAGTCCGCCGCTAACGCGGGGCTCGTCACGATCTATCCGATCGGCTTCTCGCTGACGCCGTACAAGGAGATCATCAACGACGGCCACTTCTTCAACGCGTTCTGGATCTCCATCCAGCGGACCGTGCTCGGCACGGGGTTCTCGCTCTTGTTGACGGTCCTGATGGCGTATCCGCTGGCCCGGCCGGCGAAGGATTTCAAGATGCGCAACACGTTCATGTGGGTGCTGGTGTTCTGCATGCTGTTCAGCGGCGGCTTGATCCCGTGGTACCTCACGATTCAGAACTATCACCTGATCAATTCGATCTGGGCGCTCGTGCTCGGCGGAGGCGTGCCGGTGTTCGACGTCATCCTGATCATGAACTTCTTCCGCAATCTGCCGAAGGAGCTGAACGAAGCGGCCGTCGTCGACGGTGCCGGTCCGTGGTCGATCCTGTTCCGGGTGTATATCCCGTGTTCCATCCCCGTGCTGGCGGCCGTGGCGCTATTCCTGAGCGTGTACCATTGGAACGAGTTTTTCAACGGCCTGGTGCTGATGAACACCGCCGATAAATATCCGCTTCAAACCTATATCCAGCAGCTGGTCGTCAACATCCCGGTCGGCACCAACCTGACGCCCGAGCAGTACAAGAAACTGTCGGAGCTGTCGAACCGGACGCTGAACTCGGCCAAGGTATTCATCGCCATGGTGCCGATGCTGGTCGTCTACCCGTTCCTGCAGAAATACTTCATCTCCGGTATTATGCTGGGCGCCGTGAAGGAATAAGGGCGCGGAGACGCGCCGAGTATCGCGTTGATGCTTGATCCGTCCGTATACCCATAAGCCAAAAAGCCGAAAGCCGACCGCAGGGTCGGCTTTTCGCGCTGGGCGCGAAATCGCCGGGAGCCCTCCGTTCCTGCGCGGTCCGGGAGTCTCCCGAAAGCAGAGGGAAGCGTCCGGCAGCCTATTCCGTGAATGAGAACGCGTCCGTCTTCGGAACCAGAGCGCGGTAGCCGAATGCGGGATACGCGGTGATTTTCGGTCTTTATGACGAATTACAGCGAATTATGTCAATTTAAATAACATAGATGGCGAAAATTAAGGCGATATTTTCATGAAACGTTAAAAAAATAAATATATTGACTCTCTTAAATCCGCGAATATATAATCTTCTCATAAATTGGATAGATTTTGTCAGATTTAGTGACATGATTTCCAGTTTTTCATCATCAGGAGTCGGTCTCCGGCCTAGCCGGACGTTTACCGGCAAGCCGAGGGCCCGAACAACCGGAGAAGAGGTGGTGATGACGCGAAGGTCCGCGGCGAGCTTCCGGCCGGCGATGCGGGCAGCGCGCGCGAATGGTTATTTCGCGAGTGTACTTACTAACTGGTAAGTAAGTAATCTTTCTTAAAAGCGCTTTCAAGGTCGTTAAGTAGTCATTATTCATTATCAGGCGAAGGAAGTGACAGGGCTTGACCAGAAAAAGCAAGAAAATGGCGGCTGCGCTCTTCTCGGCGATGCTGGCGTTCGGAGTCGTAACGCCGGCTTTGGCCATGCAATCCCAGCACCGCGATCCGCTGCGAAAAAGCCAAATGAACGAAGAAGCACCCGCGCTTGACCCCGCAAGTCCCGCAAGTCCCGCAAGCCCCGCAAGCCCGAACGCGGGCGCCGCGGCCGGCCAACCGTCCGCCGGGCAGCCCGCGTTCGCGAGCACGCTGCCTGCCGTACCCGAGTACGCCCCCGGCCGGGTCATCGTGAAGTACCGGTCATCGGACGCTTCCGTCCAGGCGGAATCGTTGTCCACGCAAATTACAGGCGCCAGCCCGCTGCCGGTTCCGAACGCGGAGCTGCTGAAGCTGGCGGAGGGCGCCGACGTACATAGCGTCATCGAAGAGCTGCTGAAGAACCCGAACGTGCTCTACGCGGAGCCTGACTACAAGGTCTCCTCCGCCTTGAACCCGCAGACGTTCCGCCCGGCCGAGGACGCCAATCCGACTTCCGGGGCGAGCGCGCCGGTGTCCGCCGCGAAGGCGGACGGATCCCCGGTCCTGCCGAACGATCCGCTGTTCCATGAGCAGTGGGGACTGAACAACACCGGACAAGACCTGAACGACGGCTCGGTTCCGGGCGGCACGCCCGACGTCGACATGGATCTCCCCGAAGCCTGGGCGATTACGCAGGGCAGCAAGGACGTCACCGTCGCCGTCATCGGCAACGGCGCCAAGACCGACGTGCCCGACCTGGTCGGCCAAATGTGGACCAACGCGAACGAAATTCCGGATAACGGCGTGGACGACGACGGCGACGGGCTCGTCGACGACGTGAACGGCTGGGACTTCCTGCACGACGACAACACGGTGTTCGATACGAGCGACGGCTTGAGCGACCTGTACGGCACGACGGTCGCCGGCCAGATCGCCGCGGCGATGAACAACGGCGAAGGCATCGCCGGCGTCGCGCCGAACGCGAGCGTCATGCCGCTCAAGGTCGTATCGCCGGACGGCGGGTACTTCACCGACGTCGTGGACGCGATCGAATACGCCGAAGCGCACGGCGCGAAGATCGCCACGCTCGGCATCGTGTACACCTACCGCAGCAAGCTGATCGAGGATGCGATTAACGCCTCCGGCATGCTCTTCGTCGCGCCGGCGGGCGAGAGCTCGGGCATGTTCGGCCAAACCTTGAACCTCGACGTGGACCCGGTGTACCCGGCCGCCTACCCGAGCCCGAACGTGCTGTCGGTGACCGGCGTCGACATTCTCGGCAACCTGGCGCTCGACAACGCGATCGGCCAGCAGTCCGTGGACGTCGCCGCGCCGTCCGAGCTGATCATTTCGACCGTGCCCGACATCGATGCCGGCTACGCGGCCCAAATCGACAACGGCACGTACAAAGCCTACTACAACGGCATCGGCTTCGAGGAAATCCCGATCGACGACCCGCAGTACGCCGGCCAGCGGCAGGACATGTTCGACCGCGCCATGAACTTCCTCAAGCCGGAAGGCGGCGAAGCGCCGAGCATCCTGCTCGTGAACGACAGCCAGCGCAACCAGGGCGGCGGCGTCGGCCCGATGTACGAGAGCGATCAAATGGCGGTCTACGAAGGCCTGCTCCAGCAAGCCGGCTACGCGTACGACAAGGTCACGACCCAAGACGAGACGTTCGACGGACCGCCGCTCGAGCAGATGAAGAATTATGACATCATCGTGTGGTTCACCGGTACGGCAGCGACTCAGGACGGCGACAAGCTCGTTACCGACGCGGACCAAGCCAACCTGACGGCCTACCTGAACGGCGGCGGGCACTTGATGCTGACGGGGCAGGACGCCATCGACCAAAGCCCGACCTCTCCTTTCGTGCGGGACGTGCTCGGCCTGACGATCGTGAAGGAAGGCGGGTACATCTTCAAGGGCTGGGGCGTGCCGGGCACTATCTATGACGGCCAAACGTATAGGCTGATGGATTTCGCGCTCTTCTACGATACGGTCATCAGCAACAAAGCGGACATGACGAAGATCAACATCAAGAACAGCAACGGCAAGTATTCCTACTCGCAAGGGACGCTGTTCGCGGCCGCATACGCGGCGGGCGTGGCCGCGCTGGTGCAGAGCGAATATCCGGAGCTGAGCGCCTCGGACGTCAAGCAGCGCGTCGTGACGAGCGGCAAGCCGCTGGACAGCCTCAAGATGAGCACGGCGAGCGGTAGGCTGATCAGCGCGTACCGCGCGTTGTGGAACAAGGATATTCCGGGCATGACGCTGATCGACCCATCCGTGACCGGGAGGCTGGATCAGGCGGCCGATCCGAACCATGTCTACGCCGTCGAGCTGAACGCCGGCGAAGAAGCGACTTTCTCGCTGACCGGCGCGAAGGGCACGGATTTCGATCTCATTCTGTATGATTCCTCCGCCACGACGGTGGCAAGCCGGGAAGGCGCCGTGGCGTTCTCCGAGACGCCGGGGACGTCCGCCGAGACGATCAAGTACCGCGCGGCCGGGAAAGGCACGTACTACATCAACGTCTATGCCGTTGCCGGCGCCGGCGCGTACACGCTGAACGTCGACTACGGCAATACGTCGGGCAAATTCGAGGACGACGACGCGTCGCTGACGTACGAAGGCGACTGGACGACGGTGACGAACGCTTCCTACTCGGGCGGCACCATGAAGCAATTGACCGGCGAGGGGGCCGTCAAATTCGGCTTCCGCGGCAATCTGTTCGAATGGATCGGCACGAAGGACGAGAACCTGGGCGTCGCCGAGATCCGGATCGACGGATTCCCGGCGGGCTACGCCGACCTCAGCAGCAAGACGCGGCAAACGCAGCAGTCGCTGTTCAAGATGGTCATCCCGAACGGACATCACGACGTCGAGATCCGCGCCGCGAAGGGCGCGAACGCGGTCCTGGCCATCAACCTCGACGCCGTCGCGTTCTCCAGCTTGATCTCGCCGACGTCGAAGGCCGCGAACTATACCGGTCCGTGGGCGTTCAAATACGGCAAGAAATACCCGGACGGCTCCGAGAGCTACACGACGACGCCGGGCAGCGCGGTCGAATTCCCGTTCACGGGAACGAAGGTGACGCTCTGGGCCACGACGGGCAGCAACCGCGGCAAGGTGAAGATCTACATCGACGGCCGGTCCGTCACGCCGACGCCGGTCGATCTGTACAGCGAGACGACGCGGTACCAGGTGCCGGTCTTCACGTCGGGCGAGCTGGCTAGCGGCACGCATAAGATCAAGATCGAGCATGCGGGCGAATCCAATCCGAAGTCGAGCGGCGGCATCGTCACGATCGACGGCCTGGACGTCCTGAACCTGAGCTAGCCCGAGAGACAGCTATTATTCCGATCCGAAATGGGGTACCTGAACGTGAATCGATCACTTCTCAAAAAATCGCTTTCGCTCGCGGCGGTCTCGGTGTTGGCCGGCAGCGTCCTCTCGACGGGCCTGCCCGCGGCGCATGCCGTGCCGGGAGATAAGAGCTTCATCACCGAGGAAGGCCTGCAGGCGGTCACCCGCCTGCTGCAGGTGGCCGGACCGGAAGCCGGGGCGAACGCGACGGCGCCGGGCGAGGCGTACGTGGCCGAAGACATTAATACGATGTCCGCGGACGAAATCAACGTCATCGTGCAATTGAGCGGGCAGCCGGCGGCCGTCGGCCGCTATGCGGCCAAGCTCGGCTTCAATGCCTTGGCCGCGGAATCCACCGAGGCAAAGGTGCGGTCCGAGCAGGACGCCTTCGTTCAGCGCGCGCGGGCAAGCAGCGTAACGTTCAAGGTCGACCGCCGCTTCGATACCGTCTTGAACGGGATGGAGATCACGATCCGCGCGGACGCGATTCCGCAGCTGGCCAAGCTGCCGGGCGTGAAGGCCGTTCATAAGAACATCCGCTATTACCCGGCCGACGTGGCCGACAGCTATCAAGCGGCGGCTGCCGGAACGTCCGCGATCGATACGGTGCCGCTCGAACAGATCGGCGTCCTGCAAGCCTGGGAGCGCGGATACACGGGCAAAGGACTGAAGGTCGGCGTCATCGATACCGGCATCGACTACCTGCATCCCGATCTCGCCGGCAATTACGTCGAGGGCGGCTACGATGCCATCAATCAGGACGACGACCCGTACGAGGATTTGCCGGACGGCGATTACGAAGGCTCCTACCACGGCACGCACGTCTCCGGCACCATCGCCGGGACGGCGTCGAACCAGGCAGCCGGCCACGTGCAGAAGGGCGTCGCCTACGACGCCAAGCTGTACGCGTACAAGGTACTCGGGCCGGAGGGCGGCACGTCCGCGCAGGTCATCGACGGCATCGAGCATGCCGTTGAAGACAAGATGGACGTCATCAACCTGTCTCTCGGCAGCGACCTGGAGAAGGATCCGAACTCGCCCGACGCCATCGCGGTGAACAACGCCGTCCTGGCGGGCGTCGTCGCCGTCGTCGCGAACGGCAATGCCGGCGCGGGCAATCAATACTATTATTCCATGGGCTCGCCGGCATCGGCGCAGCTGGCCATCTCCGTCGGCGCGGTCACGAGCGAGAGCATCCGCGTCGCGGGCCGGGTGCGCAGCGAGGTCGGCACCACGGCGAACGAAGCGCACATGGACTTGATGAGCTGGACGACGGACAAGGAGAACTTCAACGAGATGTTCGGCGACGCCCCGATCAAGGGCGTGTACGTCGGGCTCGGGTCGAACGACGAATACCAGGGCCTCGCCAAGGATTACCTGGCCGACAAAATCGTCTTCATCTCCCGGGGCAATCTCACCTTCGACGAGAAGGTGAAGATCGCCGCCAAGCACGGCGCGAAGGCCGCGGTCATCTTCAACGGCAACGCGATCGATCCGAACATCAACGAACCCGATCTCTCGGAGGATATTAAGGACCGCAACGGACCGATCGGTCCGGTGGGCTTCCTCGGGGACAGCTACGATTACATCCCGACGTTCGACATGGCGGGCGATACGGGGCGCATGTTGGCCCGCGAGCTGAAGGCGCATCCGAACGAGACGCTGCTGTTCACGATGAAGAACGATTTCGAGAAGACGCCCGCGGCGGGCGACTTCATGGCGGACTTCAGCTCGAGAGGCCCGAACTCGGACGGCAATTACGGCATCAAGCCGGACCTCAGCGCGCCGGGCGTGCAGATCTTCTCGTCCGTGCCGGCCTACGGCAAAGCGAATCCGGACGCCAGCTACGACCAAGCGTACGCCAAGCTGAGCGGGACGAGCATGGCGACGCCGCACGTGGCCGGTCTCGCCCTGCTGCTCAAGCAGGCGCATCCGGCATGGACGCCGACCGACATCCGCGCGGCGCTGGCGAATACGGCCGAGGAGATCGTCGATCAGGACGGCACGCCGTACGACGTCTATTCGCAAGGCGCGGGCCGGGTCGACGTCATGAATGCGATCGATACGCGCGCGATCATCGAATCGCTGGACGAGATCACGATCTATGACGACAAGATGAGCCCGACGGTCATTCCGAGCGAGGCGAGCAGCGTCAGCTTCGGCCTGATGCAGCCGGGCGAAGAAGCGGCGAAGCCGATCCGCGTCAAGAACCTGTCGGAGGCGTCCGTGACGTACAGCGCCGAGGTCGTCCTGCATCCGTCGGTCACGTCCGACCCGCACGACCCGATTCCGACGCCGGATACCGGCAAGATCGCGGCGAAGCTGACCGGCCTCGCGGGCGATCAAGTCACGGTGGCCAAGGGCGGCGAAATCGACCTCGGCTTGACGGCGACCGTCAGTCCGCAGGCGGAGGTCGGCGTGTACGAGGGCGAAGTGCTGCTGAAGAGCGCCGGCCTTCCGTCCCTTCATCTGCCGTTCGCGATTCACGTCGGCAAAGGGTCGGAGGACAACGACTTCCCGATTCAGAACGTGACGCTCAGCAGCACGACCGTAACGAAGGACGAGCCGATCGACATCGCGGCGTCGCTCCCGCTCGGCGAGATCAACCACCTGTACGCGGCGATCTACGATCTGAACGACCAGCCGCTCGGCATCCTGGCCGAATACTACGATCTAGATGAGGACAAGGACGTCCTGAAGCCGCTCCCGTCCGACTTCGTCATCCCGGAATTCGACGGTTCGTACAACGTCGGCATCTGGTTGAACGACGGCAACAAGTACAACGAGCAGCTGCCGGAAGGGCGGTACAAAATCGTCCTGGTCGGTTCGGTCTACGACGCGAACTACAATCTCGTCGGCCAATCCGCGGCGTTCAAAACGTTCTATGTGAGCGACGGAGGGACGACCCCGCCGCCGACGCCGCCGACGGATCCGGGCTCGTATCCGAGCTTCCCGATTCAGCCTAACGACGCGGCGTACAATAAGGACGTGGCCGCATCCGTCATCGGGAAGGGCCAGACCGCCGTTGACGTCGCGGCGCAATCGAGCCTGGAAGGCGCGCAATTGTCCGTCACCGTCAACGACGCCGATCTGCAAGCGGCGCTGAAGGACGCCAAGCCGCCGGTCGCGCTGACCGTCGGCGCGGCATCCAAGGAGGCGTCCTCCGCGACGCTGACGCTGACCGCCGCGCAGGCGAAGCTGCTGAAGGACGCGGGTCTGACCGGCACGCTCGTCTTCGCCTGGAACGACGCTTCCGTCTCCCTGCCGCTGTCGGCCTTGGCTCGCGCAGCGGAAGGCGCGGACATCGTGATGACGATCAAGCAGGACGAAGGCAGCAAAGCCGAGTTCGCGAAGCAAGCGGCGGACGCGACGATTGTGGGGACGCCTTACGTCTTCGAAGCCGCCTCGGTCAGCGGCGGCACGGCTTCGCCGCTGAAGCTGAACGCGGACGAAGCCGCGGTCCGCGCGTTCCTCGTCGCCGGCGACGCGGGCACGGCCGGCGCGCTCTATCTCGAGGGCGGCAAGGTCTATCCGGTTCCGGCCGCGATGACCAAGACTGCGGGCGGCGATACGATCGCGACGATCCGGCGTCCGGGCTTCTCGGCGTATGCGGCGGCGACGCGGCATGTCGCGTTTGCCGATCTCGACAAGTCCTGGGCGAAGGAGCAGATTCAATCGCTCGCGGACAAATTCCTGCTGAACGGCACGACCGCGACGACGTTCTCGCCGAAATCGAACGTCACCCGCGCGCAGTTCGCGTCCATGCTCGTCCGGGCGCTCGGCTTGCAAGCGCAGGGTACGGCGGCGCCGTTCGGCGACGTGAAGAGCGGCGACTGGTTCGCGTCCGACGTGGCGACGGCGTACGCGGCCGGGCTCGTCACCGGAGCGGACGGCCAGTTCAAGCCGAACGCGACGATCACGCGCCAAGACTTGACGGTCATGCTGGCGCGAGCGGTCAAGCTCATCGGCCTGCAGCCATCGGGCACGGCCGGTTCGCATGCTTACGCCGATGCCGCGCAGTTCGGCGGCTACGCGAAGGACAGCATTCGCCTCGTCACGGACGCCGGCCTGATGCAGGGCGTCGAAGAGAAAGGCGGCACCTACTTCCGTCCGGCCGACGCGACGACGCGCGAAGCCGCGGCGAAGGTGCTGCACGACCTGCTGCAAGCCTCCGGGCGCATTCGTTAATGGCATGAATGGTTAAGCGAAGAAAAGGCTGCCGAGCTTGGCTCGGCAGCCTTTTCTGTGTTGTTGGGGCAGGGGGTTGGTGCCCGGGACGGGCTCGGGCCGTGAGCGAGCTGGCTGCCGAGAGCGTTCGGAGCCGCCGCCGCGGTTGGAGCGGCGGAAAGGCCGGGGGAGGCGTCGGGGCGGCGGGGGAAGCGAAGCGGCGGCCGGAGGCCGAAGGGGGCGAGAGCCGGGCCAAGTCCGCGCGTCGGGGCGGCTTACAGCGCCTCGATGATGTCGCCGGCGATCAGGCCGGCCTCCGTCGCGCGGGCGGCGGCCGCCCGGTCGCCGGCTTCGCCGTGCAGGTACACGCCGGCCGCGGCCGCTTGCTCCGCGGTCAGCCCCTGCGCGAGCAGGCCGCCGATGATGCCCGCCAGCACGTCGCCCGAGCCGCCCGTCGCCATGCCGGGATTGCCGGTCGCGTTCACGTACGCCGTCCCGTCCGGCGTCGCGACGACGGTGCGGGCGCCCTTGAGCGCGAGCGTGACGCCGTGCCGCTCGGCGAAGCGCTGCGCGAGGCCGATCCGGTCGCGCTGCACCTCGCGGACGGACAGGCCGCAGAGCCGCGCCATCTCGCCGGGATGCGGCGTCAGCACGACCGGCGCCTTGCGGCGCGGCCATGCGGCGAAGAGCTCGCCGCCGCCGCCTTGTTCGCCGGCGGCGGCCAGCATGTTCAAGGCGTCGGCGTCCGCGACCAGCGGGACGCCGTCCGCCGCTTCCCAGACGGCGCGCAGCCAGGCGCCGTCGCCCTCCCATCGGCCGAGCCCCGGGCCGATGACGAGCGCTTGCTTGCCGGCGGCCAGCGCGGCAAGCGCCTCGGGCGGCGCGGCGCGCCAATCGCCGCGCCCGTCGTCGGGCACGCCGTGCAGCATCGCTTCCGGCAGCCGCCCGGCCATGGGCAGGGCGAGCGCCTCCGGCAACGCCCAGCTGACGAGCCCGCTCCCGGCGCGCAGCGCCGCCTTCGCGGCGAGCAGCCCCGCGCCGCTCATCGCGCGCGAGCCCGCGGCGACCAGCGCGTGGCCGTACGTGCCCTTGTGCGCGTCGGCTTGGCGGCGCAGCGGCCACGCGAGGCCGAGCTTCTCGCGGAACGTTCGCTCGCCGAGCGCGAACGCGCGCACGTCCATCGCCGCGGCCAGCGCCTCCGGGATGCCGATGGGCCGCACGACGACGCGGCCGGCCGCCTCCGCGCCGGGATGCTGCAGCAGCCCGCGCTTCGCCAGCGCGAGCGCGACGGTGACGGCCGCGCGGATGCACGGCTCGGCCGTCTCGCCGGTGTCGGCGTTGAGGCCGCTCGGGATGTCGGCGGCCACGATCGGCAGCCCGCTCGCGTTCGCCGCGCGGATCAGCGCGGCGTACGGCTCCCGCGGCGCGCCGGCCGTGCCGGTGCCGAGCAGCGCGTCGACGAGGCCGTCGCAGCCGTCCCAGGCGGCGGCGCCGGCGTCCGCGAAGGCGCGCGCGGGGATGCCGAGCCGCTCGGCGATGTCGCGCTGCGCGGCCGCTTCGCCGGCCAGTTGCTCCGGCGGCACGGCGTAGACGAGCACGGCGTCGTGGCCGAGCTCCCGCAGATGCCGCGCGCAGACGAGGCCGTCGCCGCCGTTGTTGCCCTTGCCGACGAGAATCGCCCATGCGCCCCGGGGCTTGCCCGCCCCGGCGAGCAGCCGCACCGCCTCTTCGGCGATGGCCCGGCCCGCGTTCTCCATGAGCGCGAGGGCCGGAATGCCGAACTCGTCGATCGTTTGCCGGTCCAGCCGGCGCATTTCATCGGACGTGACCAGGTACATGGCAGGTCCTCCTGTCGTTTCGATTGCCGCGTTTTCATTTGCTTGCGGCTTGTTTTCCGCTTGCGCCTATTCATCTTCTTGCACGTCTTCTTCTTGCGCATCTTCTTCTAGCAGCGCGTATCAATCTCATTGTACGCTTCATAGTTCTCGTATTCGTTGTTTCGATCTTACTCTTTTACCCGGCCGGGAACAATGGGACGCGAAAGCCGCGCAACCGGGGCGGCCGAGAAAGCGCGCATCGAAAAAGCCAGCCGTCTCGGAGGCTGGCTTCATGGCGTAGCGAAGCGGAAAGCGGAAAGCGGAGCGGCGGAACCGGTGCGGAACGAGGCGGAGGAGGGGGAGCGTTGAAACGCCGGACCGGCGAGGAAGCGGGCCGTCTTACGACGCCAGCGCCTCCCGGGTAATCTGCTCGATGTCGATCGGAGACTTGGCGCCCTCGCGGACGAGATCGGGGAGGATATGGCGGAGGAAATAATCGACGCAGTGCAGGCGGATCGATTTGATTTTGATCAGCGCGTGCCGGTACATGACGATGAATTCTTTCTCGAGGTTGCCTCGCTGCAGTTCCGCGAAGGCTTCGTAGATTTGGTCGAGTTTGTCCGCGACCTCGAGGATCTGTCCTTCGACCGAGTCGTCCTTCCCTTCGCGCAGCTGCCGACGGAAGATCGGCTTGAATGCCTCGGGGATGTGCTCGTCGATGAAGTGCGCGACCATGCCTTCCTCGACCTGCTGCAGCATCGCGCGCAGCTCCAGCGAATAATGCTTCACGGGCGTCTTGATGTCGCCGATGAAGATCTCGCCGTAATCGTGGCTGCTCGTGATCTCATAGAGCTTCTTCCAGTCCACGGCGACGCCGTTGCTTTCCTCGATGTCCGCCAGCGTTTTGGCGTATTGGACGACTTTCCAGGAATGGGCGGAGACGCTGTGTTCTTGAAACTTGAACTTGCCGGGGCAGCGGATGATCCGCTCCAGATCGGTTAACGATTGAAAGTACGCATGAATGCCCATCGTTCGCAGTCCTTTCCGTGTTGAAGTCGGCGTGCGGCATAGGCTCAGTATACAGGCGAACTGTTAATGGATCGTTAACGCCGCGCGGAGGAACCGCCGATGGGGAAAATGGATATCTTTTACGTGCTTCCTTGTCCGCCTCATGCTATGATTAGGGCTATGGAACTATGATTACGGCGAGGTGGTCCTGTGACTTTAGAACTTCCCGTAGCCCATTGTCCCGGCTGCGGCGACGTGTACCGGAAGAACCTGCGGGGCTTGTGCGCGGGCTGCGCGGCGGCGGAGGACGGGCAGGTGGACGCGATCGAGCGCGCGCTGAGACGGGACCGCCGCTTGACGAACGAGCAGGCGGCCGAGCTTGCCGCGGTTCCGGCGGCGCGCATCCGGACGCTGATTCGCCGGGGCCGGCTGAAGCTGTACGCCTATCCGAACCTGGCCGACGCCTGCGACCTTTGCGGGGCGCCGATCCGGGAGGGCAAGCTGTGCGGCGGCTGCTTGAAGAACCTGCGGGTCCAAATCGCCGAAGACCGGGAGAGGCAGCTCAAGCAGAAGCGGGAGCCCATCTATTTGACGAAGCGGATATGAGACGCGGGGGCGGCGCGTTCGGCCTTGCTTAACGGCGCGAAACGTTCATGCGAAAAACAAAAAAAGGGATCTCCCCGCGGGGGGATCCCTGTTTTGCGCGTCTCAGCGCTTGCGGCTCTCGCCTACGTCCACTGCTCGATCAGCAATTGCGCGTCCGCGCCCAGCGCCGCTTTGGCGCCTTCGGAGACGTTCTTGCCCATGGCCGGGTTGTTCAGATGCTTCAGGAAATCCTGCAGATGCTTGACCGCTTGCTTCGGCTTGCCGCCGTCCAGCTGGTGCTGCGCCTGGTCGAGCGCGTTGCCGAGCTGCGGGACGAGCGGGCCGCGCAGGTCGCCGGAGGCTTGGAAGCGGGCGACGAGCCGTTTCATGGCGTCGACGCTCGTTACGACCTGGAAGCCGAACGTCTGCCGGATCGAAACGCCGGCATAATCCGTGAAGACGATCGTCGCCGTCTTAGCGCCGGTCAGCCCGGCGAAGTCCAGCTCGGCGGCCGGATGCGCAGCGTCGACCGCGTACGTGCGGCCGTCGACCGTGATCGAAGCGGACCGCACGGCCGTCAAGCCGGCCTGCAGCCGGAACGTCAGCGGCCGGTCGTCCGGAGCCGCGCCGCCCTCCGGCAGCGCCGTTCCGTTCGCTTCGAGCGCGAAGGCCGGATCGACCGGAAGCAGCACGCCGTGCGAGACGTTCCCCGCCTTATCGACCGATTTGATCGATACCGTATACGTGCCGCCGTTCTCGATGCCCGGAAGGACGGCGCTCTGGACGCCGCGCTTCGCCTCGACCATGCCGCCGACTTGCTGGCTGCCCTTCAACAAGGCAAGCTGCACCTTCTCGGCGTCGGTATCGTACGGGCCGTCCCAATACAGCTTCAATTGGTTGTCGCCGCGCACGACCTGCACGTGCGTCGCTTCGCCCGGCGCGACGTGGTCCTCCGCCGGCGGCGTCGGCGGCGTCGGCGCGTCGAATACGGCCGGATCGCCGAACGTGAATTTGTCGAGGTTGTACAGATAGTCCCCGCCTTTGAACAGCAGGAACACGATATGCTTGCCGGTGACCGGCGTCGTCACGTTCGCCGTGAACCGCTTGAACGTCTGCCAGCCGCCCGTTCCCGTCACGGTACCGGTTGCGATCAGCGGGCCGCTCAGGCTGTCGAGGCGCACCTCGATCGTGCCGCCGCCCGTGTCGCTCGCGGCGTTGACGGTGAACGCCGTCGGGCTCGCGCTGCCGAAATCGACGTAATTGTACATGGCGTACGGCCCGTTCGGCCCGTAGACGCCGGCGAGGTACGTTTGTCCGCCGCCGTTCTCCCGGCCGACGGCTACGGCGGTCGTATAGTTCTCCGCCTCCAGCTTGCCGTACGCGTCCCGCGCCTGCCCCTTCACCGTCGAGAAGGTGAACCAGTCGAGGTTGAGCGGGTAGTCGCTGCCGTTCGCGCCGCGGAATACGAGGTAGACGTCGTGAATGCCCTTGGCCCGCGTGTCGTCGAGATTGCCCATGATGTCGACCCACTTGTCCCACGTGCCCAGCGCCGGGATGTCGACCGTGCCGGCGACCGGGCCGTCCAGGCCGTCGAGCCGCACCTCGATCGTGCCGCCCTGGCTGCCGCTCGCAACGTGGAACGTCGCGCCGGCGGCGCCGGCGCCGAAGTCGATGCCGCGGTACACGGCATGCGCGCCGTTCGTAATGCCGTCGAGGAAGCCGAACTCGGCGTTCTTGCCCAGCCCCGCGGCATCGTCGTAGTTGCCGGCCTTCAGCCGGGCGTAGGCGTCCGTGCGCGTCGGATCGGTAGTCGTGAACTTGAACCAGTTCAGGTTGAACAGATATTGGTCGTTCGTCTTCGTAAAGAGCAGATAAACGTCATGCTTGCCGGTCACGACGCTCGGCTGTCCCTGATCGTCCGTCAGCAGCCCGACGGCGTCCGAGAAATTGTTCCAGCCGCCGGTGCCCTGCACGTTCAAGGTGCCGACCTTGGGGCCGTCCGGCGCGTCCAGCCGGATCTCGATGTTGCCGCCGCCGGTGGCGCTCGCCGCCCGGGCGATGAAGCCCTTGGCCCCGCCGGCGCCGAAATCGACGTTCCGGTACGCCGCGTACATGCCCGGCTGAATGCCGCCGAGCTGGATGGTCCCGTCCGTGCTGTCCTCCATCACGAAGCCGCTGCCGATGTTGTATTTCTCCGCTTCCATGCGGTTGAACGGGTTCTTGTCCGCGTAGCGCACCTGCGCCGTTCGCGGCTCCAGCACGGACAGCGCCTCGACGGCGCCGGAGGCCGACCACGATTCGTACGTGCCGGCGAGCAGCTGGCCCGCCCAGTTGCCGTCGACGACGCCGTCCGGATTGCGGTTGCTCCAGGCCGTCTCCGCGTTGAAGGCCAGCCAATCGGCCAGCTCGCCGCGCGTCTGAACGTAGGAGCCGTCGGTTTGCGGTTTCAGCGCCTCGAGCAGATAAGCCAGGTTGCGGATCAGGATCGTTTTGCCGCCCTTCAAATCGCCGTTCGGGCCTTCGAAGCGCAGCAGTCCGTTCTCGTCGATGAGGTTGCGCTTGGTGTAAGCCGCGGCCTTCACGGCATCGTCCAGATACGTCGGGTCCCCGGTCAGCCGGTACAGGCCGGAGGCCGCGCCGATGAACGTGCCTTGATTGTAGTGCGTCGCGCCGCCGGCGGTGCCGTTTGCGACCTCGAGGCGGTCGTACACCTGGCCGTTGCCGTCCGTCAGCATCGTTTTGCCCCACGTATAGATCCGGGTCGCGGCTTGCAGGTAGCGGTCGTCCTTCGTGACGTCGTACAGGAATACGGCCGCTTCGGCCGCGGGGAAGTTGATGCACGCGTTCTTGCTGTCGTGCTCGCTGTTCATCCACCAGATGCCGCCGCCCGCGAACGCGTCGTCCCACTGCGTGTCGTAGACGAAGTCGAAATAGTACTTGGCTTTCTCCAGGTAGCGCGGCTCTTGGGTGATCGCGTACGCCCGCGCGCTGGCCATCGCCCACCACATGATGTCGTCGTTGAAGTGGTTGTTCGTCCAGTCGGCGCCGTACTTGGCGACCGTGCCGTCGAAGACGTCGTCGATCTGGGTCCGGAGCTGGGCCTTCAGCGCCGGGTCGGCGGTGTGCAGGTACGCGTCCATGACCGTCTCCCACAGCTCCGCTTCCACCCAGAAGCCTTGATAGTTGTCGGCTTGCTTGGAGTTCGTCCGGAAATACTTCGCGCCGCCGTCCCAAAAAGCCGCGTTGAACGCCTTGATGGCCGTGTCGGCGTCCGAAGACGCGTAGGCGTTCGCCTTGGGAGCGGGGCCCATGGCCGCGAGGGGAGCGAGCACCAGCGAGCAGGCGGCGGCGAGCGCCAGGAACCGTAAGGATGTCGATTTGTTTCGCACCGTCATGTAACCTCCATTGCAAAAGAATTGTTTGGCTGCTTCCGCGCTGTGGATGGACCGGGTGAATTTGGGTATGAAGCGCTTTCAACAACACTATAATTCGCTCGTCAATGGGATGTCAATATATTAATGTTTGTTAAAATGATATATCATTTAATGGGGCTTGCGTTTGCATGGCGCAGGATTCCGGGCTTTCAACCCTCATCTCCTGCATGGTCCGCTCGCGGCCCGCTAATAGCCGGCGGTCGGCTTTCGCGGAGGTTCGTCCGGCGGCCGATCCGAAACAGGCATCGCTAAATCGGGCCTGTTGTGGTATAATATAAGTCTCGTATAAGAATCGGAATGCCGCGTACTTGAAAGGGCAGCAGGGCTGCTTTGTTTCGATAGGCGGCTTTTTTGAAGAGCGATAAGGAGGCTAACGCCCGTGTATAATTCCCGCAAAAGAATCCCGGTGGAGTATCCGACCGAAATGACCGCCATCTGGTCGTGCACGAAGGATGACTGCAACGGCTGGATGCGTCAGCGTTATTCGTTCGAGGATTCGCCCGTCTGCGCGCAGTGCGGGTCCCCGATGGAGGCGTCCGAGAAGGAATTGCCGATTTTGTACGATTCGGGGCTCGATCGGAAAGCCGCCGAAAAAAGTTCGAAGACGAAGGATCCTGAGCCGGATGGACCGCTCGATGACCGGACATAGGCGAGTACGCGCCCAACGTAAAAAAGACAGCTGCGCGCAGCTGTCTTTTTTGCGTGTTCGGCAGGCGTCAAGCGCTCCCGCGCATGTGCTCCGCCTTATATTGTTTGACATACCCGAAACCCATTAATTGCTTGCGATGTTCATCCCAGATCCGGAACCGCAAGGATTTCAGGCTGGACCACAGCGTAACGGGCCGGGCGCTTTGCAGCGTCGCGTTATCGTCATGCGTGCGTTCCAAATAATAATTTGGCACCCGCGGGCTCAGGTGATGAATATGGTGATACCCGATGTTTCCCGAAAACCATTGTAAAATCTTGGGTAATTTATAAAACGAGCTTCCGTGCAGGGCGGCATCGACGTAGCTCCAGTTCTCGTCCTTCTCGAAATAACTATGTTCGAACTGATGCTGGACGTAGAAGAGCCAGAAGCCGGCCACCCCCGAGACAAGGAAGATCGGCGCTTGAATGAGCACGAATGCCTGCCAGCCGACCGCCTCGCACAGCAGCGCGGCGAGAGCGGCGATGCCCAGATTCGTGATATGCGTATTCAGGCGCTCGGCGGTTTTCGCTTTTTTGCGATTAAACCGATAGTCGATCAGGAAAACGTAAATCGGACCTAAGCCGAATAGGATCAGCGGATTCCGGTAAACGCGGTAGCCGATTCGCTTGAGCAAGGGCAGGGCCACATATTCGTCGACCGTCAGCGTCCAGATATCGCCCGTTCCCCGCCGGTCCAAATTGCCGTTGGTCGCATGATGGACGGCGTGGCTGGACCGCCACCGACGAAACGGACTGAAGGTCAACATGCCCGCCAACGTACCGATGATTTCGTTTGCCGTTCGGTTCGTGAAAAACGAGCCGTGGCAGCAGTCATGGAAAATGATGAAAACCCGGACCATGAGTCCGGCGGCGACCAAGGCGATCGCGAGCGTAAGCAAGTAGGAGACGGAAAGACTTCGATACGCCCCGTACCAGAGCAAGATCAGCGGAGCGAAGGTGTTGAACAGCTGCCAGACGCTCCGCGGCAAGCTCGAGCGTTCGTAAGGGGCGAGCAATTTCCGCAAATATTTGAAACTTCCCGATATGGTCATTCAAGAACTCCTCTGCTTTAGCGAACAGCCTCATTGTATCATACCGATGCCTCGGGCGGACGAAAGGGCAGGAAGGGAAATGGAGGGGTACCGTCAGCGGGCCGCGCCGTCCTGCTGCGCGAGCAGCCCGACCGCCGCCGAGACGGCCCCGCGCAAGGCCACGAGATCCTTCGTGCTGTCCGCGTCGAGCGGGGCGCCGAACGGATTCGCCGCCGTGTAGGCCGTGGCCAGCGTCATGACGGCGGTCATCAGAAAATGCGGCGGGAACGCGCCGCCGACGCGGCCTGCCCGCTGCGCCTCCGCCAGCTCCTCGACCTTCGCGCCGTGCGCCGCGCCGCGTTCGGGGGGAACGGCGTGCTGCTGTTCCAGGTTGTACCAGGCGAGCAAGCGCATCAGATCGGGACGTGACATCCCGAAATCGAACACGCGCGCCGCGTAGCCCGGAAGGTCGTCGGGCGTGAAGGCGATGTCCTCGTACACGCGCAGCAGATGCTTCTGAAGCAGGGTGGCGAAGAGCGTCTCTTTGTTGTCGAAATAGATGTAGATCAGGTTCTTGTTGCAGCCGGCCGCCTTGGCGATGCGGTCGACCCGCGCGCCCGCGATGCCGTGCGCGGAGAATTCCGCCATGGCCGCCTCCAAGATGCGTTCTTTCGACGCCTCGGCGTTTCGCATCGTCATCAGTCCTCGCTATAGTGTCTTCGATCGGTTCCGTTATGGCACATTATATCACTTGACGGAACGGAGAGAAAAACGTATATTATTACTAACTAACCGGTTAGATATTAATAATAAAAGGAAGAAGGTCATCTTCATGACGATACGGACCTGGCTGATAACGGGCGCGAACAGCGGATTCGGCCGCCATATGACGGAGCAGCTGCTGGAGCGGGGCGACCGCGTCGCGGGCACCGTCCGCGGCATGGACGCGATGGGCGGCCTGAAGGAGCGCTACGGCGACCGGCTGTGGCTCGCCCGGCTGGACGTCACCGATACGCCGGCGATTCGCGCCGTCGTCGCGGAGGCGTTCCGGGATTTGGGCCGCATCGACGTCGTCGTGAACAACGCGGGCTACGGCTTGTTCGGCGCGGCCGAAGAATTCACGGACGACCAACTTCTCCATCAGATCGGCACGAACCTGATCGGCTCCATTCAGATGGTGCGGGCGGCGCTGCCGTTCATGAGGGCGCAGGGCGGCGGCCGGATCATCCAGCTGTCCTCGATGGGCGGCCAAGCCGCGTTTCCCGGCGGCTCGCTCTATCACGCGACCAAATGGGGCATCGAAGGCTTCATCGAAGCGACGATGCTGGACGTGGCCCCCTTCGGCATCGGCCTGACCATCGTCGAGCCCGGCGGCGCGCGCACGGACTTCCGCTACCGCAGCGCCATGCTGGGAACGAAGCTGGACGCGTACGACGCTTCGCCGGCGAGTCAGGCGCGCGGCATCATCGAGGAAGCCCAACAGCCGTCGCTCGGCGATCCCGCGAAAATGGCGGCCGTCATCATCGCGAGCGCCGATCGGCATCCGGCGCCGAAGCGGATCGTGCTCGGGAGCGACGCCTACGGGGCCGTCCGCCGGGCGCTGACCGAACGGCTCGCGTCGCTCGAGGCGCAGAAGGAGCAGGCCCAATCGACGGATGTCCGCGATCGGGCTTAAGCGGTCTTGCGGTCCGATCGGCCCTGCCGATGGCGGCTCGGCACCGGCTCGGCGCCGTTCGTTTACGCGATGGCGTGTCCCGGCCCGGCCCGTCCGTTTCCCGGAATTCGCCAGCTTGTTCGCGCGCATGCATTGCGGGCGGCCCGGGGACAATGGGGATTACGGTGCCGGCGCTGCCGGCTCCAATCCGGAGGGACGGTGACCGCATGGACAGTACCACCCGCAACGAGACGCCGCAGACCATCTCGATCCGTACCAGCGTGACCTGGCGATTGCTGCGCAGATGCTACCGGTTGATGACACGCAAATAGGCGATCGCGCAGGCGCGCATCGCCGCGATGAAGCTGCGGCCCATGTTCGGGACGCGGCTTTTTGCATGCCGTTCAAACTCGTCGCGAAGCGGGATAATCGAAAGCACGGCCAGGTATCGGCAAGGCATAACGGAAGAAATGAAGCCAACGATGGAAGGGGCGTTAACGCGGGATTGGGGAGGAGGAGGGTTCAAACGGAAGTCCGGGAGGTCCGCGGCCGGCGCGTCCCTCCCGGAATCCCGAGGTTTCGGGAAGCTAGCGGTTATTTCGGGGCGTTACTGAATCGCTTCCGCGATCGGATCGGTCACTTTGTTGACCATCTGGTTGCGGCTGATCATATGGCCGGCTTGTCCGCCGACCGCGCGTCCGAGACGGTCGCCGAGCACGCCGCCCACGACCGCGCCGAGCACGGTGCCGACGCCCGGAAGCAGCGCGCTGCCGACGACGGCGCCGTATTCGACGCCGGCCATGACGCCGACCGCGCCGGTGACGTTTTCGACCGTATGGGCCGTGTATTCCCGTTTGCCCATGTTGCCATGCTGCAGGCTGCGCGTATCTTGAATCTGGGTCATGCCACCCGAAAGAATGCCTGCCACGAGCGAGCTGCTTTGAATCATTGCAATTGCCTCCGTTTCTCGAGATCCGATTCAGGCCGTCGTAAAAAAGGCCTTCTTAGATTGTGCCCCGATTCGGATTAATGTTGCGGGCCCCGGTCGCTGGGAATGATTGTTTCGGCCGAAGCCGAGAACCTCCGCTGAACCGCCGCTCCCGCGCTTTTCGCCATATCCGTCATGTCGAGCACGCCCTCCGTGCCCTTGACCGCCCAGCGGCGGACCGTCCTTCTGGCTTCCGGCGACAGCGCCAGCAGCAAGGCAGCCCCGCCGAGCAGCAAGCCTACGCGCGATTTGATCATCTGTTGTTTCCTCCTTCATATAGGGTCGGTCGTGAATTGCGATTCGCGAACGCGTAGGCAGATTATCCCTCGTCATTCGGCGATTTATGCACGTTTTCGGCGGTGACTGCCCCCTGCATAAGCAGAATCATCCTGCGTATACTACGCTAAAACCATGCAGCCTTTACCCCGAAAGGAGCTCACCATGATCAGTCACACGCCTCACGAACCCTTTTGCCGGTCTTTGCCGGGGCGAATTCGCTTGGAATTCGCGGGACTGCAGCAGAACAAGCGGAAGGAAGCCGATTTGCGCCGGGAGCTCGCGCTGCTGCCCGGCATCGTCGCCGTCGACGCTTCCGCGGTGACCGGCCGGGTACTCATTCGGTACGACGAGCGCTTGCTCTCCGAGCCGGAGCTGCGGCGCCGGCTCGCAGAATTGGAGCGCGCGTTCGCGGAGCAGGCGGCCGCGGCGCCGGGCGAACAGGCGGCAGGGCCTAGCGCGATGGCGGCCGAGCCCGAGGCTGGGCCGCGCGCGATGGCCGGCCGGCCAGCCGGCGGGCC
>NZ_JAGGDJ010000058.1 GCF_017652985.1 Paenibacillus artemisiicola | reverse complement strand
GAACATGAAGAAGATCGCCCTTCACCTAGAAAGGAGGGCTTCGGAGGGATAACCCGCCCCTCCGAAGCCCTCAAGTATTGAAAAAGAAACCCGACGTTTAAAAAAACGTGGGTTTCTCTACAACCTGGGACCCGCTGCCCGTTGCAGCGGGTCCCTTTTTTTGTCCGGGCGGCAATGGAAACCCTCCGCAACGCACGCGCGAAGCATCCGAAAGCGCCCCCTCGGCACGGTCCGCCCCGATTGGGAACAGCTGGAAAAGTAAAAATACCCCACCAAAACCAAAACGAGCCTCATGTCGCCCCGTCTCCCGCTTCGGTAAGATGAAGGGAAGGGCGCGAAGCGGCGCGGACAAGAGGCGGTCATTCCCTCCCGCAATCGAATTCCCGTGATTTTAACCATTCTTTAAAAAATTCGTGGTGGTGATGCGGTATTTTGTATATATTGAATATAATGAATATTAATGGGGGCGATGGCAGGATCAGGCGCTTGCCGCGGCGGAGAAGCATGGACCGGCCACGGCGAACGACAGCGGCAACGTATTCCGTTTTTCAGTAGTGTAATCGCTTTCAAATCTTATTTCCGAAAGAGCTGATCGCTATTCTGACCTCTGAATTGAACGCCATGCTGAACCGGCGCGGCGTCGGCCGTGACGATATCGTCTACGCGATGGTTTGCGACCGGACGACGGACGGCAGGTTTCTGGACACGCATCTGATCCTGACCGGCGATCGGCTTCTGATCGCGGCGAGCTTGGAAGAACCGGCGACGGAAAAAACGTACAAGGGCTATGCGGCCGGCAAGCCGGGCCGGCACGACGACTCCCGTCCGGGCGGCGGCGCCGGGTGGTCGCTGGAGGAGATCGGCCTGGACCGGATCGAATCGCTCGCCGTCGTCAATCTCGTCGCCTCCGGCATGATCGTCGTCCGGGCGGAAGAGGAGCGCGTCGTCGCGGCCTTCACGAACGGCGAGATGGGCCGGGCGTCGCGCTTCGCCTCCGCCTTCGAGAAGCTGAAGAAGGGCGAGCCGCTCGACGAGCTGCAGCTGCACGAGGAGCACGGGCAGGCGGCATGCCCGAAGTGCGGCATGATTTACCCGGAGGAAGGCCGGCAGGTTTGCCCGAAATGCATGAAGAAGCACGCGATCTTCGCCCGGCTGCTCTCCTTCGCGGGGCACTACCGGAGCTCCATCGTTCTGATCATTCTGTTCATGCTGCTCAACTCGGGCACCAGCCTCGTCATCCCGTACCTGCAGGGCACCGTGCTGATCGACCAGGGGCTGGGCGGGGAAGGCCCTTTCGCGCACCGCATCGGCCTGATCGTCGCGCTCATCATCGGGTTCCGGACGCTGGCGCTCCTGTTCGGCGTGCTGTACGGCGTCATCAACGCGAAGATGTCGGCGAACATCGCCTTCGACCTGAAGGCGAGCGTGTTCTCGGCGATGCAGCGGCTGTCGCTCAGCTTCTTCCAGCGCAAGCAGACCGGCCAGCTGATGACCCGCGTGAACAACGACGCGACGGAGCTGCAGTACTTCTTCGTCGACGGCATGTCCTACTTCATCGTCAACGCGATGAACATCATCGGCATCACCGTCGTCCTCCTCGCGCTGGACTGGAAGCTGACGCTGCTCTGCTACATCCTGCTGCCGGTCGTCGTCGTGCTCGTCCGCAAGTCGTTTCCGCGGCTGTGGCGGCTGTCGTGGCGCAGGCACCGGACGATCAGCCGGATGAACGCCATCATCAGCGACACCATCCGCGGCACGCGGGTCGTCAAGGCGTTCGGCAAGGAGCAGAAGGAGATCGAACGGTTCCATACGGCCAACCAAGCGTATTCCCACGCGGATCAATCGTTCAACAAGTTCGGCGGCACCGTGTTCCCGGTGCTGAACATCTTGACGCAGACCGGCGGCATTCTGATCTGGGCGTTCGGCGGCTGGATGGTCATGGGCGGGACGATCTCCTTCGGCAAGGTGCTGACCTTCGTCAGCTACATGCACATGCTGTATGGGCCGATTCAGTTCATGAACAACATCGTCAGCTGGTGGTCGTACTGCATGTCCGCCGCGCAGCGCATCTTCGAGATCCAGGACGCGGTGCCCGAGGTGTCCGAGAAGCCGGACGCCGTGCACCTGGAGCGCATGCGCGGCGAGATCGAGGTCGCGAACGTCGTCTTCGGATACGAGCCGAACAAGGCCATCCTGAAGCAGGTCTCGATGCGCGCGAAGCCGGGCCAGATGATCGGCGTCGTCGGCCACTCGGGGGCCGGCAAGTCGACGCTCGTCAATCTGATCTCGCGCCTGTACGACGTCTCCGAGGGCGAGGTGCGCATCGACGGCATCAACGTCAAGGAGCTGTCCGCGGCGTCGCTGCGCGGCAACATCGGCATCGTCTCGCAGGACGTGTACGTGTTCTCGGGCAGCATCGCGGAGAACATCGCCTACGCCGACCCGGACTGCAGCCTCGAAGATATCATCTACGCGGCCAGCGTCGCGCACGCGCACGACTTCATCATGAAGCTGCCGGACGGGTACGACACGATCGTCGGCACCGGCGGGCACAACCTGTCCGGCGGCGAGAAGCAGCGGCTGTCCATCGCGCGGGCGGTGCTGCACAATCCGCGCATCCTCATCCTCGACGAGGCGACCGCTTCGCTCGATACCGAGACGGAGCTGCACATTCAGGCGGCGCTGGACGCGCTCGTCAAAGGCCGGACGACGATCGCCATCGCGCACCGGCTGTCGACGCTCCGCAACGCGGACTACCTCCTCGTCATGGACAACGGGAAAGTGGCGGAGAGCGGAACCCACGAAGAGCTCATGGCGCGCAAGGGCGCGTACTTCGACCTCGTGAAGAAGCATGACGAGGCGCTAAAAATGAACGAGGTGATCTCTGCATGACGGCCAATGCCGGCGCTTCCGGCCGGGAAGCGGAAGCCGCGAAGACGGAGGCGTCCGCCGAACTGTCGGACGCCGCGAATATCAAGTACCTGACGGACGACAACGCGTCGTTCGAGAAGACCGAGGGCCGGATGCTCTCCGTCCTCGCGGACGGCGAGGCGCATCCGGCGGTGTACGTCCACTGTTCCTTTCCGCACACGAACCGGCGGATCTATCTGTCGATCCGGACCATCGAGAACAAGGAGATCGGCATGATCCGCGATCTGGACGATTTTCCGGCGGAGACCGCCCGGCTGCTGGAGGAGCAGATTCAAATCCGGTATTTCGCGCCCGAGATCACGCGGGTGGTCGCCGTGAAGGAAGAGTTCGGCTACGCCTACTGGGAGGCGGAGACGACGGCGGGCTTGTGCCGGTTCACGGTGCGCGGCGGGGGCGGCCACACGAAGCTGATCGGCCCGGGCCGTCTGCTCGTCACCGACGTGGACGGCAACCGGTTCGTCATCCCGGACCTCGCCCGCCTGAGCGACAAGGAATACCGGATGGTCGAAACGAGCATGTAAGCCAAGCGGCTGGACAAAGGGGAGTAGCTTCCGCATGAATCTCAATTTCAAGCTGGCCGGAGCGGATCTGGCCGCGGCGCAAGAAGCCGTCGGAGACGTCCGGTACTGCGTGCCCGCCGACTTATCGCTGTCCGGCCGACGGATGCCGGGCTTCCTGGCCATCGGGGACGAGAGCTGGGCGTACGTCGAGAACGGGCGCGCGTTGGAGCGCCGCCCGATCGCGGACGGAACCGCCTATAAGATCGTGCCGCTGATCGGCAGCGCGGTGCTCGAGGCCGAGATCGACGGGGCCAAGCGGATTCTCGTCCGCGTCACGATGCAGCATGCGGCGCGGTACGGCTTCATCGCGCAAATCCTGAACGACCTGTCGGCCAAGCGGCCGATCCGGATTTACAACAACGAGGAGGAGGCGGTCTGCGCCAAGTGCGGCGGACCGCTCATCGCCGGCACGCGCGTCTGCCCGACCTGCACGAACAAAGCGGCCGCGCTCAAGCGGCTGCTCGCGGTATCGGGCGGGCACTGGAAGATGCTGACGCTCGGCCTCGCCGTCTTGTTCGCGTCGTCGGGGATCGCGCTGGCCGGTCCGCATTTCCAGAAGCTGCTCGTCAACGCCGCCCTGCAGCCGCCGCCGGGCGAGAGCGCGGACAAGGGGATGTTCGTCCTCGGGATCGCGGGCATGCTGGCCGTGCTCGTCTTCGGCGAGCTGCTGGCCATCTCGAAGAGCCGGATCATGGCCGGCGTCAGCTCGGGCATCGCGGCGGATTTGCGCAAGATGGTCTTCGACAAGACGCAGCAGCTCTCGCTCGGCTTCCTGTCCTCGCAGCGGGCCGGCGACGTGATGAACCGGATCACGTCCGATACCGACCGGATCCGGCATCTCATCCAAGAGCTGTTCACGACGGCGATCTTCCAATTCATCATGCTGGTCTGCGCGAGCTATCTGCTGTTCCACGCCGATTGGCGGCTGGCGGTCGTCGTGCTGATTCCCGCGCCGCTCGTCGCGCTCCTTCACCGGTACATCTGGAAGAAGGTGCTGTGGCGGCTCTTCTCGCTGCAATGGCGGGTGTACGACAAGGCGAATTCGTTCCTGCACGACGTGCTGAGCGGCATTCGCGTCGTGAAGGCGTTCGGGAAGGAAGAGCGCGAGATCAAGCGGTTCCGCGACTATAACGGCGAATTCGCGGCGGCGTCGGTGAAGAGCGAGAAGCTGTTCAGCATCCTCTCGCCGATCACGAACTATCTCATCGAGCTGGGGCAATACTTCGTGCTGCTGATCGGCTGCGGGATGATTCTCGACAAGCAGATGGACATCGGCGAGCTGATTCAGTTCAGCGCGTACGCCTCGATGATCTTCGGGCCGATCGCCTGGATGATGTTCCTGCCGCGGTGGGTCGCGAACGCGGCCATCGCGGTCGACCGCGTCTTCTCGGTCATCGACGAGCAGCCGGAGGTGCAGGATACGGAGCACAGCGGCAAGCACGCGATCCAGGGGCATATCGCCTTCCGCGACGTCGTCTTCGGCTACAAGACCTACGAGCCCGTGCTGAAGGGGATCAGCTTCGAGGTGAAGCAGGGCGAGATGATCGGCCTCGTCGGCCACTCGGGCTCCGGCAAGTCGACGCTGATCAACCTCGTCTCCCGGTTCTACGACGTGACGGACGGCGCGGTGCTGATCGACGGCGTCGATATCCGTTCGATCAAGCAGGAGGAGCTGCGATCGCAGATCGGCGTCGTGCTGCAGGAGACGTTCCTCTTCACCGGCACGATCATGGACAACATCCGCTATTCCAAGCCGGACGCGACGTACGAGGAGATCATTCAGGCGGCGAAGGTCGCGAACGCGCACGGATTCATCATCAACTTCCCGGACGGGTACGACACGATGCTCGACGAGAACGGCAACAACCTGTCCGGCGGCGAGCGGCAGCGGCTGGCCATCGCGCGGGCGGTGCTCCATAATCCCCGCATCCTGATCCTGGACGAAGCGACCGCCTCCCTCGATATCGATACGGAGACGGCGATTCAGGAAGCGCTGCGGCGGGTGACCAAGAACCGGACGACGATCGCGATCGCGCACCGGCTGTCCACCCTCCGCCACGCCGACCGCCTGCTCGTGCTGGAGAAGGGCGAAGTTGCCGAGGTCGGCACGCACGCGGAGCTGCTCGAGAAGCAAGGAATCTATCACGGCCTCATCCACGCCCAGCGCAACATGATGAAGAAGCAGGAGCAGGGGAACGGCGAGCCCGTGGAAATCACGGCTTAACCGGCCGTTGCGGTTTACGCGGGGACGGCGGCGTAAAGCGGACGATAACGACAAGCGGAAGCGCGAAGGAGCGATGGCTATGCTGAAACTGATGATTGTCGACGACGAGCTCTGGATCCGGGAAGGGCTGAAGCAGACCGTGGATTGGCCGGCGCACGGCATCCGCCTGATCGGCGAAGCCGAGAACGGGAAGCAGGCGCTGGAGCTGGCCGCTTCGGAAGCGCCCGATATCATCCTGTCGGATATCCGGATGCCCGGCATGGACGGGATGGCGCTCATGGAGGAGGCGAAGCGGCAGGGCATCGACGCGAAGGTGATCCTGATCAGCGGCTTCAGCGACTTCGCCTATGCGCAGCGGGCCGTCCAGCTGGGCGCGTTCGACTATATGCTGAAGCCGATCGAAGAAGACGTGCTGCTCCGCATCATCGACCGCTGCACCGCCGAAATCCTGCAAAAGCGAAAGCTGTCCTCGCGGCTCACGAAGCTGACGGAGCTGGCCCGGGAGAGCGTCCCGCTGGCGAGGCAGAAACATCTGGAGCTGTGCTTGTCCCGGCCGATGGCCGAGCATGAGCTGCAGCCGATCTGGCGGGCGCTCGACATCGATTTGAATCCCGACCGGCTCGTCGTCCTGTCCGCGGTCGTCCACGATTGGGGCGAGCGCGGGCTGAGCGAGCAGGGCTGCGCGCTCATGCGCTATGCCCTGGGGAAGCTCATGGAGGAGACGCTCGCCGAAGAAGGCGGACGCGCCCTCGCTTGTCCGCTGCAGGAGCATGCGTACGCGGACGCGGCGGTCTTGGCCGATCCCGGCGCGGCGGACGCGCCCGGCGAATGCGCCGCCGTGCGGCGGAGCGCCGAACGGGCCGCGCTGCGGGCGCAGCAGGTGCTGGGGATCCGCATCAGCATCGGCGCCAGCGGGACGGTCGACCGCAGACAGCTTTCTTCCGCCTTTAGGGAAGCGCTTACAAACAACATGGGCTATTTCGTGCACGGCGGCGACCGCGTCTTTGCGGGGGCCGACGGCGGGCTCGCGCCCGCCGGCCGCTGCGGCGCGAACGGCGGCGGCTCCGATTGCCGCAAAGGCGAGGCGCAGCCGGCCGCGCCCAAGGAGCCGGAAGCGCCGCGCGACGAGCCCGTTCAAGCCGCGAACCGGACGGAGCTGCTCGATACGTCCTTGTCCAACCGGATGATTCACGCCCTGCAGCTCTCGGACGGCTGCCGTCTCGCGGCCCTGCTCGACGAACAGCTGGAGCGGCTCCGCGAGTCGGCGAAGCATAGCCCCGCCATGAGCGTCCGCAGCGAGCTGAACCTGTTCATCGACCTGCTGCTCTCGAAATGGCGGGAGCACTGCAAGTCCGACGAGGCCCTGCGCCTGCTCAAGCTGCAGCTGTACCGCTGCCCGCTGCAGGATTGGAAGGCGACGGTACTGGCGGCGTTTCTTCCGCATCGCGCCGGGGAAGCGGCCGCCGCTCCGTCGACGAAGCGCGCCATCGACAAGGCGCTGCGCTACATCCACGACAACTTCCACCGGGGCATCAGCCTCGGCGACGTGGCCGAAGCCATCTACTTGAATCCCTCGTACTTCAGCCGGATGTTCCACGCGGAAGTCGGGGAGCCGCTCAGCAAGTATCTCATCCGGATGCGGATGTCGAAGGCCAAGGAGCTGCTCGAGCAGACGCCGCTGAAAGTGTACGAAATCGCGGACCTCGTCGGCTACAAGGATTTCCGGCACTTCGTGAAAACCTTCAAGGAATGGGAAGGGATGACCCCCGCCCAATTTCGCAACTACGGCGCTTAAGAAGCGGGGGGACGCATCATGCTGAAGATCTTCCGGAGGTCCAATTTCGCTTCGGTCGGCGTCAAGGTGTTCGGCTTCTACGTGGTCAGCATGCTGGTCATCATCACCGTCATGGGCTACCTGTCCTACGACAAATCCGCGGACATCATCGAATCCAAGGTCGGCGGGATGGCGCTGCAAAACGTGCAGCAAATGAGCAAGCGGATCGACGCGATCCTGAAGGGCTACGCCGAGCGCTCGATGCTCGTGCTCGGCAGCCGGGACGTCCAGCGGCAGCTCGCCCGGCGGTTCGGCAGCGAGCTCGACCGGATCGAAACGAACAATGCCAACGCCGCGTTTCTCGCCAATCTGATCAACGCCCGGAACGACATCGTGAATATTTACCTGCTCGGCGAGCGGGGCGTTTCCTTCCGGTATTCGCCGCGGGACTCCCTTCCGGTCTACAATCCGTTCGCGTCCGATTTCTCCAATACCTCCTGGTACCGGCGCATCCGCGAGGCCGACGGCGGGTTGGTTTATTTCGGCATCGGGCAATCCATGATCCGGGAAGAGGACGCCACGCCCGTCTTCTCCTTCGGCCGGGCCGAGCGGGACGTCGACAACGGCGAGATCGTCGGCGTGCTGCTGTACGAGATGGATGCCAAGGAGATCACGGGCCTGCTGTCCGAAATCGACTACGACGGCTCGGGCATCAACATCCTGATCGACAAGGACGGCGGCATCGTCGGCGACAAGGACGGCATCCTGAACGCGATCCAGTTCGACATGCCCGCGAACCGTTCGCATCAGGGCATGTTCAGCCGCACCGTGAGCGGGGAGAAGAAGCTCTTCGTCTACGACCGGCTGGAAGCCGCGGACTGGACGCTCGTCGGCATGATGCGGGGCACGGACCTGGACAAGGAAGCGCGCAACATCCGCTGGTACATGGTGACGCTCGGCGTGTTCTGCCTGTCGATCGGGATTCTGCTCGCCGTGCTGATCGCCTCCTCGGTGCACCGGCCGCTGCACCGGATGATTCGCGCCATGCGCAAAGCCAAGAACGGCGACTTCGACGCGCGCATCGAGGACAAGCGCGAAGACGAATTCGGTTACTTGTTCCTGCACTTCAACGACATGGTCGCCCGCATCAAGGCGCTGATCAACGAGCTGTACGTGCAGAAGCTGCTGGAGCAGGAGCTGCAGCTGAAGATGCTCGGCTCCCAGATCAACGCCCACTTCCTGTACAACACGCTCGACTCCGTGCATTGGATCGCCCGCATCCATAAGGTGGACGACATCAGCACGATGGTGTTCGGCCTGTCCAAGTATTTGCGGCTCAGCCTGAGCGAGGGCATGGACGAGGTCCAGATCGGGCGGATCGTGCAGCTGATCGACAGCTATATTCTGATCCAGAAGATTCGCTATCGGGACAAGTTCTCGCTTCACCTGCACGCGGACGAGTCGCTGGCCGATTACCGGGTGCTGAAGTCGATCTTCCAGCCGCTCGTCGAGAACGCCATCTATCACGGGCTGGAGAAGAAGCCGGGGAAGGGGCGGCTCGACGTCTCGTTTCTCCGCGAGGGCGGCTGCCTGAAGTTCATGGTCGTCGACGACGGGCAGGGCATGACGCCGGAGAAGCTCGCCGAGCTGCGGTGCCTGCTGCGCGGCGACGCGGACATCCAGGGAGGCAGCCATTTCGCGCTGCGCAACATCAATGCCCAGATCCGGATCGCCTACGGGGCGCAATACGGCATCGAAATCGACAGCAGCTACGGGCAAGGCACCAGCGTCGTCTTGACGATTCCGCTCTTGACGGACAGTCCGGCCAAGCGGACGGGCTGACGCGCCGAAGCGGGAAGGAAGGCGGAGGCGCGGCCGGGAACGCGGGCCGCTACGAAGGAGGAATACGATGGTGAAGAAGCTGTTGACGCGCGGCAAGGCGGCGATGCTGCTTCTGCTGCTGGTTCTCTTCGCGGCCGGACTGCTGCTGGAGGCGTGCGACAAGGGACTGTACGGCGGCAAGGCGGAGGGCTTGCCGGCGGACGCGCCGCCTTCGGAGGAAGGCGCGAACGGAAGCGGCGGCCCGGTGACGATCAGCTTTTGGTTTCCCTGGGGCGGCGGGTTCAAGCAGGAATTCTACGACACGGTCGTCAAGCCGTTCGAGGACGCGAACCCCGACATCAAGGTCGAGCTGTCCTTCGTGGAGAATTCGAACAATTCGCAGTCGTCGGAGAAGCTGCTGACCGCCGTCGCGGGCGGCTCGGGGCCGGACGTCGCGATGGTCGACCGGTTCATCGTCAGCGAATGGGCGGCCAAGGACGCGCTGGAGGACGTGACGGAGGAGGCGCGCGCCGACGGGATGGCCGGGATCTACTACCCCGGCGTCTGGTCGGAGACGCAATACGCCGGAAGGACGTACGCGCTCCCGTGGAACGTCGACGCCCGGGCGATGTTCTACAACAAGACGCTGATGAAGCAGGCGGGGCTCGATCCCGGGAAGCCGCCGCGCACCATCGCCGAGCTGGACGCCATGGCGGCGCGCATGTTCAAGACGGGCGCCGCGGGGAAGTTCGATCAGGTCGGCTTCATTCCGTGGCAGGCGCAAGGGTTTCTGTACACGTACGGCTGGGCGTTCGGCGGAGAATGGGAGCGCGGCGGGAAGCTGACGCCGAATGACCCCCGCAACGTGAAGGCGCTGGCGTGGATGCAGGGCTACGGCAAGAAATACGGCGCCGGGAAGCTGGGCGCCTTCGCGGACGAGCTCCGGCAGGCCGATCTCAATCCGTTCCTGTCCGGCAGGGTCGGCTTCGCGATCGAAGGCAATTGGCTGCTGAACGACATCGCGTCGGCGAACTTCGAGTGGGGCGTGGCGCCGATGCCGACGATCGACGGCGGTTCCCGGGTGTCCTGGGCCGGCGGCTGGTCGTTCGTCATGCCGAAGGGCGCGAAGCACCGGGAGCAGGCCTGGCGCTTCATGCGCTTCGTCGCGGGCAAGGAAGGCTCGCTGCTGTGGGCCGGGCGGGCGGCGGGCAAGAACGACCTGACGTGCATCCCGGAAGTGAACGCGCAGCTGGGCCTCGACAAGCAGGAGCCGCTGAACGTGTTCGTCAAGCTGCTGCAGCATGCCCGCATCCGGCCGGTGACGCCCGTAGGCGGCTATATGTGGGACGAGCTCGTCCGCGCGCAGAACCTGGCCGTCAAGGGGCAGGGGGACCCGCAGGCGCTGCTCGACGGCGTGAAGAGGCATCTGGACGCGAGGCTCTCCGGCGTCGAGGAAAGCCGATCCGGCTCCGGCGGGCCGCTTGGCGACGCCAGATACGAATAACTAAAGGTCCGCTTGAAGAGGCCGCCCCCGGGTCATGACCATGACCCGGGGGCGGTTTTTTGCCGCGGCTTCCATCTTGGTCAAAATACTACACCAAACCTAAAGCCGCTCCCGTTACCGCGCGCGCGAATTGCCGCTACACTTGGTAAAGGTAAGCGATTTCAATTTTATAGGTCGAGGGGGCTTGCGGATGGCAGTCGGGAACAGCGGCATCTTGCATGGAAAGCCGGCAAGGATCAAGATTTTCGCGGCCGTGCTGGCGGTCAGTCTGGCATTGACGGGCTGCGGGGCATCGGGCGGCGGTTCGGACGCGTCCGACAACGGCGGCGGCAACGGCAACGGGGCGAAGGCGGATAACGCCGGAGGCGCGAACGACGGGAAGGCGGCCAACGCGGAAGCGGCGGACGACGGCGCCGGCAAAAGCACGAGCGAGCAGGTCACGCTCAGCTTATGGGGCTGGAGCGGCACGTTCCAGACCGACTTCACGAAGCTCGTCCTGAGCGAGTTCGAGAAGCAGCACCCGAACATCAAGATCAAGTACATTCCCGACCAAGGCGGCACGGATAAGCTGACCACGCTCATCGCCGGCGGCACGCCGCCCGACGTCGCCATTCTCGACCGCTTCCTGACCGGGTCCTGGGCGGCCAAGGGCTCGCTGGAGAACCTGACGCCGTTCCTGGAGATGGACAGCGAAGTCAGCTCCAACGATTACTACCCCGGCGTGTGGGCGGAAACGACCTACAACGACCAAGTCTACGCCCTGCCGTGGGGCACGGACAACCGCGGCCTCTACTACAACAAGACGCTGATGAAGGAAGCGGGCCTCGATGCGAACACGCCGCCGAAGACGATCGACGAGCTGGACGCGATGGCGGAGAAGATGTTCAAGAAATCGACGAGCGGCGGCTACGAGCAGGTGGGCTTCATCCCGTGGATGGGCCAGAGCTATCTGTACACGCAAAGCTGGAACTTCGGCGGCGAATGGACGAAGGACGCGGAATTGACGCCGAACGACCCGCAAATCGTGAAGGCGCTCGAATGGATGGCGGGCTACGCCAAGAAGTACGACATGGCCCAAATCAACAAGTTCAACGACGTCATGGGCAAGACCGGCATCAACCCGTTCTGGACCGGCAAGGTCGGCTTCATGGTCGACGGCAACTGGATCCTGAACGACCTGAAGAGCAACGCGAAGGTCAAGCCGACCTTCGAATGGGGCGTCACGCCGATGCCGTCCGCGGACGGCTACCCGCAGACGACGTGGGCCGGCGGCTTCTCCTTCACGCTGCCGAAGGGCGGCAAGCACCCGCAGGAAGCGTGGGAGCTGCTGAAGTTCATCGCGGGCTACAAAGGCACGCTGCTCTGGGCGAAGCGGCCGAACGCGGGCAACGACATTACGGCGATGCCGAAGGTCAACGAGGAAATCAAGATCACGGAGAATCCGCAGCTCAAAGTATTCGTCGACATGATGCCGTCGGCGCACTTCCGTCCCGTCACGCCGGCCGGCCAGAAAATGTGGGACGAAACGTTCCGCGTGCAGGATCTCGCGCTGAACGGCAAGGGCGAGCCGAAGAAGCTGCTGGACGAGGTCAAGAAGAACGTGGACGCGGAGCTGAAGAAGCTGCAGGCCAAATAGCGATGCGCAGGAAGGGGGCGGGAAGGCGCCGCTCCCTTCCTTGTCCTGCGCGTCCTGCCCGAAACGAACGACAAACGAGGTGAAGCGCTTGAACCGGCTATGGAAAGAGGCATTGAAGGGGAAGAGAGTCGTACTGTTCACGCTCGCCTGCCTCGTCATCACGACCGTGTGCGGCGACCACGCCCGCTCGTACGCCAGCGAGAAGCTGCGGGACCGCAACACGAACCAGGGCGTGCCGCTGGGAGACGCGAGCGACCTGTCCATCGACGCGATCCTGGAGCCGAACTACGCCAGCGCGCTGGCCGGGTACCGCGAGCAGGGGCTGAAGCCGGCTTCGCAGCCGGACATCGTCGTCGACGCGGCCCGCTACACGGCGTTCGGCGGCGCGAAGCCGGCGACGGACACGGTGGACGGCCAAGCCGCGCTGGTGTGGGACAAGGCGACGACCTGGATCGAGTGGACGGTCGAGGTCCCGGAGGACGGGCTGTATAACCTGAGCGCGCGCTATTATCCTTTGGCGGGCAAGCGGCTGCCGATGCAGCGCGACCTGCTGATCGACGGCAAGAGCCCGTTCCGCGAGGCGCAGCGCCTGTATTTCTTCCGCAACTGGGTGGACCGGGGAGAACCCGAGAAGAACAACCAGGGCGACGACGTCCGGCCGAAGCAGGTGGAGCAGCCGCTTTGGATGGAGCAGCCGATCGCCGACGGCAACGGGCTGTATCCGGAGCCGTTCCAATTCCATCTGACGGCGGGCAAGCACGTCTTCCGCATGAATTTCCTGGCGGAGACGATGGCGATCGGCCGGCTGGCGCTGACGTCGCCGGCGACGACGCCCGGCTATGCGGAGGCGAAGCAGACCTTCGAAGGCCAGGGCTTCGCGCCGGCCGAAGACGTCAGCGTGAAAGTGCAGGCCGAGAACAACCCGAGCAAGTCCGACCCGACGATCCGCCGGGAAGCCAACGGCGACCCGCTGATGGAGCCGGCGAGCGACGGCCGCATCCGGCTGAACGCTTTCGGCGATTGGCGCTGGCGGAAGGGCGGCCAGAAGGCGACGTGGACGTTCGAGGTGCCGAAGGACGGCCTGTACAAGATCGGCCTCAAGGTCGGGCAATGGTGGGGCGACGGACTGCCGTCCTACCGTCAGATCCTGATCGACGGCCAAGTGCCGTACAAGGAAATGGAGCTGTACCCGTTTCAATATTCCCGCAGCTGGCAGCTGGAAACGCTGCATACGACCGATCCCGGGACGGGCAAGGAGGAGCCGATGCTCGTGCCGCTGAAGGCGGGCGCGCACGCGATCACGCTCGTCGCCGAGGTCGGGCCGTACCAGACGGTCGCCGAGGCGCTGACCGCGGACACGCAGAAGCTGTCCGACCTGTACCGGCGCATCATCATGGTGACGGGGCCGACGCCGGACCCGAACTTCGAATACGAGCTCGGGAAGAAGGTGCCGGAGCTCGTAACGGACCTGAAGGCGATCGCCGACGACTTGGCGGTGCAGATGAACGCCCTGCGGGGGCTATCGAAGAAGGATCCCAGCACGGTCAGCAGCCTCCGGATGATGAACCATACGTTCGAGAAGATGGTCGCCAATCCCGACAGCATCCCCCGGCAGCTCTCCGAGCTGAGCAACAGCCAGACGTCGCTCAGCACGCTGCTGACGGGCCTGCAGAACGTGCCGCTCGTGCTCGATTACGTGCTGATCGGCGCGCCGGATACGCGCGATCCGAAGGTCAAGTCGAACATTTGGCAGAAGTCCGTCAGCACGCTGAAGAACTTCGCGGCGTCCTTCACGAAGGATTACACGGGCGTCGGCAGCGTCTACGGCAAGGACGGCAAGACCGCGTCCGACGCCGGGGAGGGCGAAGGACCGGTACTGGAAGTCTGGGTATCGCGGGGCAAGGAATGGGCGGAGATCATGAAGGAGATGGCGGAGGAGGAGTTCACGCCGGAGACGGGCATCCGCATCAACGTCAACACGCTCCCCGCCGGCCAGCTGAACTCGGGCTCCGTCAACACGCTGCTGCTCGCGGCCAGCTCCGGCAAAGCGCCGGACGTGGCCACCGGCGTCGACGCGCACCTGCCGGTCGAATTCGCGATTCGGGACGCCGCCGTCGACCTGTCGCAGTTCCCGGACTACCAGGAGGTCAGCAAGCGGTTCCTCCAGGGCGCGCTGATCCCGTTCCAGTACAACGGCGGCAATTACGCGCTGCCGGAGACGCAGGACTTCAACGTCCTGGTGTACCGCAAGGACGTCCTCGGCGAGCTCGGCGTCAACGTGCCGCAGACGTGGGACGACGCGTACGCGCTGCTGCCGGTGCTGCAGCAGAACGGGATGCAGATGTACTACCCGCCGACGTCGCTCGGCTTCATGCCGTTCCTCTACCAGAACGGCGGCGAGTTCTACAAGGACGGCGGCCGTAAGTCGGGCTTGGATTCGCCGGAGGCGTTCAAGGCGTTCACGGAATGGACGGAGCTGTACACGAACTATAAATTCCCGGTCAACGCCAACTTCTTCAACCGGTTCCGCACCGGGGAGATGCCGGTCGGGATCGCCGATTACCTGACGTACGTGCAGCTGTCGACCGCGGCGCCCGAGCTCGTGGGCCGCTGGGGCGTAGCGCCGTCGCCGGGGCATAAGAAGGCGGACGGCTCGATCGACCGGACCGCCGGCGGCAACGTGCAGTCCGTCGCGATCTTCAAGCAGTCGCAGCACCAGAAGGAAGCCTGGGAATTCCTGAAATGGTGGACCAGCACCGAGAGCCAGGTGCAGTTCGGCCAGGAGCTGGAAGCGCTGCTCGGCGTCGAAGCCCGGTGGAACACGGCCAACGTCGAAGCGTTCACGCAGCTGCCGTGGCCGGAGGACGACCTGAAGGCGCTCACCGACCAATGGAAGTACTACAAGGAGCAGCCGTACGTGCTCGGCGGGTACTTCACGTCGCGGAATATCGACAACGCCTGGAACCGCGTCGTGCTGGGCGGGACGAACGTGCGCGAATCGCTGGAGCAGGGCATCAAGGATATCAACAAAGAGCTGTCGGCGAAGCAAAAGGAATTCGGGTTCGCCCCGGATTAGATTTCGCGGAAGGAGGAGCGGCACATGAATAGCAGCGTGGAAGTCGCGAACAACCCGCTTCAGCTGTCGGCCGAGAAGGCAAGGCGGTTCAAATTGTCGCAGGCGGGGAGGAAGGCGGCGCTCGGGTACTTGTTTCTCAGTCCCTTCCTCATTCTCTTCATCGTCTTTACCGTCGTACCGGTCGTGCAATCCGTGTACTTAAGCTTCACGTATTACAATATGCTGCAGCCGGCCAAGTGGGTCGGCCTGTCCAACTACAGCGTGCTGTTCCTGGAGGACGACATCTTCCTCAAGTCGATCAAGAACACGTTCGTGTTCGCCGTGATCGGCGGCCCGCTAAGCTATTGCCTGTCGTTCCTGCTCGCGTGGGTCATTAACTCGCTGCGGGCGAAGATGCTGTTCTCGCTGGCCTTCTACGTGCCGTCGATCACGAGCGGCATCGCGCTGTCCATCGTCTGGCTGTACATTTTCTCCGGGGACCGGTACGGCCTGCTGAATAACTGGCTGCTGAGCTGGGGCATGATCAGCGAGCCGATTCTATGGACGACCGACCCCGACACGATCATGCCGGTCATCATCATCGTATCGCTCTGGATGAGCATGGGCACGGGCTTCCTGGTCTTCCTCGCGGGCTTGCAGAACGTGTCGCCCGAGCTGTACGAGGCCGGCGCGATCGACGGCATCTCGAGCAAGTTCCAGGAGCTGTGGTACGTCACGCTGCCCCTGATGAAGCCGCAGCTGCTGTTCGGCGCGGTCAACTCCATCGTCGGGGCGTTCGGGGTGTTCGACATCGCGGTGGCGATCTCCGGCATGCCGAGTCCCAACTACGCGGGGCATACGATCATCTCTCACTTGTTCGACTACGCCTTCATTCGGTTCGAGCTCGGCTACGCGTCGGCGATCGCGGTATTCCTGTTCTTCCTGACGTTCGGCTTGGGACGCATCGTAATGAAGCTGCTGTCGTCCAAAGATCTATAAGGGGGCCAAAGGACGTGACGTTCAACTATACGAAATTTGTCGCCCGCTTCAATCGGGGTTTGCTGTACGCGTTCATGATCGCGCTGGTCGGCTTCACCGCGCTGCCGATCGTCTACATGGTGTCGACGGCGTTCAAGCCGCTCGACGAGCTGTTCCTGTATCCGCCGACGTTCTTCGTGCAGAAGCCGACGCTGCGCAGCTTCTTCGACCTGCTGACGGCGACGGACAGCTCGGTCGTGCCGTTCACGCGGTATATCTTCAACAGCCTGTTCGTCTCCGGCTCGATCGTGGCGGCCAGCCTGTTCGTCTGCAGCCTCGGCGCGTACGTGCTGTCCAAATTCAAACCGCCGGGAGCGGGCCTGATCTTCACCTTCATCCTGTCCGCGCTGATGTTCGCGCCGCAGGTCACGCAAATTCCGACCTACATGATCGTCTCCAGCCTCGGCCTCGTGAACACCTACTGGGCGCTCATTCTGCCGAAGATCGCCGTCGCGTTCAACATCTTCCTGATGAAGCAGTTCTTCGATCAGATTCCGGACGCGCTCATCGAAGCGGCTTACATCGACGGCGCCTCGGAATGGAAGATTTTCTGGCGGGTCATCATGGCGGTGAGCAAGCCGGCGTGGGCGACGCTGATCATCTTCTCCTTCATCGGCAACTGGAACGATTACTTCTCGGCGCTCGTGTTCACGACGAGCGAGACGATGAAGACGCTGCCGCTGGCCATCCAGACGCTGGCCGGCGGGCCGGGCGTCGTGGCGCGGTCGGGGGCGCTCGCCGCCGGCACGTTCCTCGTCACGCTGCCGCCGATTCTGATCTTCATGCTGTTTCAGCGGCTTATCATGAATACGATGGTCCATTCGGGGATCAAATCTTAGGGGGACGGACAGGATGCACAAACGAATCGCGGCGGCCGTCCTCGGCTGTCTGCTGCTGCTGGCCGGCGGGCTTCCCGCCTACGCCCTCCCGCAAATGTCGTATACGATCGATCCCATGTACGGGTACCGCATTCCGATTCCGCTGACCTACACGGTCGACACCGTCGTGCTGGACGTCGGCGAGCCGGGCCTGAACAAGCCGAACGACCTGTTCATCGACGGCAGCGGCAACCTCTACGTGGCGGATACGGACAACAACCGGATCGTCAAGCTGAGCGGCGACGGGAAGGTGCTCGGCATCTTCGGCAAGGAGCAGGGCGTCAAGCTCAACAAGCCGAACGGCATCTTCGTCGACGAGACGGGCGATATGTTCGTCGCGGATACGGGCAGCGGGAAGGTCATCCACCTCGGGCCGGACGGGAAGCTCGTCGAGGAGTTCGTCAAGCCGGAGTCGAGCCTGCTGAGCCCGGACCTGGAGTTCGCCCCGGACAAGGTCATTCTCGACCGCCGCGGCTACATCTACGTGCTGAACAAGAACGACTTCAGCGGCTTCATGATGATCGACGCGATGAACCGGTTCCGCGGCTACATCGGCGCGAACCGCGTCCCGTTCGATTGGAAGAAGCTGCTGATCCGGGTGCTGGCGACGCCGGAGCAGCGGGAGCAGCTGAACAACGCGGTACCGCCGCAAAACGCGAATCTGACGCTCGACGAGAAGGGGTTCATCTACACCCCGACCGTGCTCATCGACGCGGATCAGATCAAGAAGTTCAACGCCATGGGCGAGAACATCTACAAGAAGGCCGCCTTCGGCCAGTCGTCCATCGAGAGCGGGACGCTGGAGCAGCCGTATTTCGTCGATCTGGCGGTCGATCAATTCGGCGTCATCAACGCGCTCGACGCGATGTCCCGCAAGATCTACCAATACGACCAGGAGGGCAACCTGCTGGCCGTGTTCGGGGGCCAGGGCGACGTGAAGAGCCGCTTCGAATACCCGATCAGCATCGTGACCGACAAGACGGGCAAGGTGTACGTGCTGGACCGGGACCGGGGCAACATCCAGATCTTCAAACCGACGCGCTTCGCGGATCTCATTCATCAGGCCAGCCAGCTGCACTACAACGGCCGGTACCAGGAGGCGCTCGGGCCGTGGAAGCAGGTGCTCGCGATCGACGAGAACTATCCGCTCGCGCACCGCGGCGTGGCGAAGGCGCTGATGAAGGAAGAGAAGTGGAAGGACGCGATGAAGGAATTCAAGCTGGGCGAGGATCAGGACGGCTATTCCAAGGCGTTCGCCGAGTACCGGCATGAGATGATGCGCAAGTACCTGGGATGGCTGATCGTCGCCGCGGCGCTGATCGTGTACGCGGCCTACCTGCTGGTCAAAGGGCTGATCCGCGTCACGAACACCGTCATAAGGAGGTACGGCTATTGAACAAGACGGCGGCGGCGAAAGCGCCCGGGCTGCACGCGGTGCGGCTCGGCATCGCCATTCTCTTCCATCCCGCGGACGGCTTCGAGGAACTGCAGAAGACGCGCAATCTGATCGCGGCGTGCGTCATTATCCTGCTGACGCTGGCCGTCCGGATCGTGACGATCTACATGACGAGCTTTCACATGACGTCCCTGCAGCCCGAGAACGCGGACCTGAACCTGGAAATCATCCGTTTCGTGGTGCCGCTCGTGTCCGGCGTCATCGCGTGCTACCTGATCACGGCCATCATGGACGGCGAGGCGCACTTCAGCCAAATCTTCACGGCGATGTCGTACGCGCTCATTCCTTACGTCGTGTTCTCGATCCCGCTCGCCGCGATCTCGACGATCATGTCGCGGGGCGAGCTCGGGCTGTACAACAGCATCAGTACGATCATCTGGGCGTGGGTCGCCCTCTTGATCTTCATTCAGCTGAAGGTGCTGAACGACTACACCTTCAAGAAGTCGGTCGGGGTCATGCTGCTCTCCATCGTCGCCTTCCTGATCTTCTGGGGCACGGTGGGGCTGACGTTCGCCCTGACGAACCATGTGCTGCAATTCGTGCGCGAGGTCATCGTAGAGGCCCGCTATCTCTTGGAGAACTGAGGAGGGGAACCCATGTCGACGAAAGCCAAACGCTGGCTCTATTACGCGACCGTCGCCGTCGTTCTCGCCGGGCTCGTTCTCCTGGCGCTGCCTTCCATCCAGCGGGCCGTGACCCGGGCGCAGCAGGAGCTGAAGCCGGCGACGGCGGACGCGGCCGAAGCGACGGACGACGCGGAGGCGGGCGGCGATGCCGCGGATGCGGCGCCGCCGGCGGACGCGCCGTCCGTCGACGCGCAGGCGCCGAACCAGGATCCGTACGAGAAGGTCGCGGAGACCGAACGCCTCGAGCTGATGTTCCGCGCTTCGGACTCCGCCATCGCGGTCAAGGATAAGCGCAACGGCCACCTCTGGAAATCGGCGGTTCCGCTGGACGAGGTGAACGCCGAAGGCAACGAGCTGTGGACGGCGAGCAGCCAATCGATCTTCCACCTGACCTTCACGGATCCCCGCCTGCCGGCGCTCGAGACGCAGGAGACGAACTCCGCGCTCGAGAAGCCCAAGATGAAGGCGACGCCGCTGGAAGACGGAGTGTCGGTGAGCTACGAGCTGGAACGGCTCGGCATCGGCTTCGAGATGCAATTCCGGCTGAAGGACGACGCCCTCGAAGTGACGGTGCCGGGGCAGTCGGTGAAGGAATCCGAGAACAACTGGCTGATGGCGATCTCGCCGCTGCCGTTCTTCGGCGCCGCGACGGATCACGACAAAGGCTATTCCGTCTATCCGGACGGCTCCGGGGCGCTGTCGACGTTCAAGACCATTCACCCCGAATACTTGAATCCGTACCGGGCGAGCGTGTACGGGCCGGATATGATCAATTTCAACAGCTTCAGCCGGGACATGAACGCCATGCTGCCGATCTTCGGGCAGAAGGTGGGCGACAACGCCTTCCTCGGCATGATCACGAAGGGCGAGTACGACGCGCGGATTCTGTTCTCGCCGAGCGGCTATCTGATCAACCTGAACCGCGTCGCCTCGGAGCTCGTGTACCGCCGGGAGTACGAAGCGGTCAAGAAGGACGGCAACCTGGCGAAGAAGCCGGAGAAGAACCTGCTCCGCGAAGACCATACGGTCCGCTACGTCTTCCTGAGCGGGAACGACGCGGATTACGGGCACATGGCCGCCGCGTACCGGGATTACCTCGTGAACGAGGAAGGCGTCCAGCCGCGGATCAAGAAGGGCGATCCCGTTCCGTTCGGGCTGGATCTGCTGATGGGCATCAAGGAGAACCGGATCCTGTTCGACCGGTTCATCGCGACGACGAATTACGACGAAGCGAAGGGGATCATGGAGGAACTCCGCAAGCAGGGCGTCGGCGCGATCTCCGCGAACCTGCTCGGCTGGACGGACAAAGGCTACCTGGCCTACCCGTCCGGGAACGAGCCGTCTTCGAAGCTCGGCGGCATGAGCGGGCTGAAGGCGCTGGGCGACTACGCGAAGAAGCAAGGCATTCAGCTGTACCTGCAGGACGACTACGTGGATGCCTTTAAAGGCGTCGACGGGTTCTCCACGCGGGGCGACGTCGTCGTCGGGGCGAACCATTTCGCCGCGACCGACCGGTACAGCGAGACGTTCCTGCTGAGCGCCGGCAAGCAGAACCGGCATTTCCAGTCCAACGTGCTGGATCCGCTTGGCAAGCTGCCGATCTCCGGGATCAATTTCGACGGCATCGGCTACCAGGATTACTACGATTACAACAAGGATTATCCGTCGACGCGGGAAGGGACCGCCGCGCATTGGACGGAGATGATGGCGAAGTCCGCGAAGCAGTTCGGCGGCGCGGCCTCGATCGGCGGCAACGGCTACACCTTGAAGTACTCGTCGCGCCTGTTCGGCATTCCGATGGAGGACAGCGGCTACTTCTTCACCGACGAGACGATCCCGCTGTACCAGATGGTCGTGCACGGGCTCATCCCGTATTCCGGCGACCCGCAGAACCTGTTCTACGATCCGCAGCTGCAGTATCTCAAGATGGTGGAGTACGGCTACATGCCGTATTACCAATTCACGATGAACGACGCCGATGATTTGAAGGACACGTATTACAGCGATCTGTTCAGCTCCGACTACAAGAGCTGGGCGCCGCAGGCGATCGAGCGGTACAAGGAAATGAACGAGAAGCTGCGGACGGTCTGGTCGCAAGCGATGACGTCGCACCGGAAGCTGGCGAAGGACCTGTACGAGGTCGGCTACGAGGACGGCACCCGCGTCATCGTCAACTACGCGTCCGCCGAAGCCCGCACGGAGGACGGCAGCGTCGTGCCGGGCAAAAACTTCATCGTCGTGCCGAAGGGAGGGTAAGCCGTGAGAGGCAAAGGAATCGGGCTCGAGCGCAAAAAAATGCTCGCGGGTTACGTCTATATCGCGCCGTGGGCGCTCGGCTTCGCGCTGTTCATGCTGTATCCGCTCGTGTATTCCCTGTGGCTCAGCTTCCACGAGGTCGAGGGCGTCGGCGATTTTCAGCTGAAAGCCGTGGGCTGGGGCAACTTCAACAACGCGTTCGTGCTGGACACGAAGTTCATCCCGCTGTTCATCTCGGTCATCCAGGACGCGCTGATCAACACGCCGCTCATTCTCGTGTTCTCGCTGATCATCTCGATCCTGCTGAACCATAACATCCGCGGACGGGCGTTCTTCCGCGCCGCGTTCTTCCTGCCGGTGCTGATCGGCTCGGGCCTTGCGATGCAGCAGCTGCTGTACGCCGGGGTCGGGAAGGATACGCTGGTCAACGGCATCGGCGTCCCCGACGAGGTGTTCCTCTACATGGGCCCGACGTTCTCGCAGATCGTCTTCGACATGCTGAGCCGGCTGACGATCATCTTCTGGAAGACCGGCGTGCAGATCCTGCTCTTCCTGGCCGGCCTGCAGGGCATCTCGGTCTCGCTGTACGAGTCGGCGAGATGCGACGGGGCGACGGAATGGGAGATGTTCTGGAAGATCACGCTCCCGCTCATGACGCCGATCATTCTGCTCAATACCGTCTATACGTTCGTGGATTCCTTCACGGACATCAACAACCGGATGATGGTGTACATCAAGGACACCGCCTTCACCAACATCCAGATGGGCTATGCCTCGAGCATGGGCTGGATCTACTTCCTGTTCATCTTCCTGCTGCTCGTGCTCGTCTTCGTGTCGACCCGGCGCTTGATCGTCTACACGGGTGAAAAATAAGCCGCAAGGAGGTGCCCCAGCATGAAGTCGATCCCCGTAGCGAAGACGAAGACGGCCTCGACCGCGCGCGTGGCCGTGCCGGAGAAGACCCGCGGCAGGGCCGCGGCGATCCGGAACAGCGTGCTCGTCAGCCGGTTCGGCAGCAAGAGCCGCTGGATCGGATTCATCTACCGCCTGTTCGTCTACCTGATTCTGATCGACCTGGCGTTCGTCTTTCTGTATCCGTTCATTTACATGGTCACGACCTCGCTCAAGCAGCCCGCGGATTTGATGGATTTCACGATCAAATGGATTCCGACGAGCCTCGCCTGGGAAAATTTCTATTACGGCATGCAAGGGCTCCAGTTCTGGACGCACTTCAAAAGCTCGGCGCTGATCGCCGTCCTGAGCGTGATCGGGCAGGTGCTGTCCTGCTCGTTCATCGCCTACGGCTTCGCCCGGATCAAGTTTCCGGGACGCGAGACGCTGTTCGTGCTCTGCATGTTCACGATGATCGTGCCGCCGCAGACGATCATCGTGCCGCTGTTCATGCAATACAAGACGATCGGCTGGATCGACAGCGTGCTGCCGCTCATCATCCCGTCCTTCCTCGGCAACGGGCTGCGCGGGGCGCTCTTCATCTTCATCTTCCGCCAGCTGTTCCGGGGCTTGCCGTGGGAGCTGGAGGACGCCGCGCGGGTGGACGGCTGCGGCAGCTTCCGCGTCTACTGGAAGATCATCCTGCCGCTGACGCCGCCGGCGATCGTCGTCACGACGCTGCTGTCGCTCGTGTGGCACTGGAACGATTACTTCGAGCCGTCGATCTACCTGACGAGCGAGGAGAAGTTCACGCTGCCGATGATGCTGCCGCGGCTCTACCAGTCGCTGGACCAGCTGACGGGCAGCAAATTCGAGGTGTTCAGCCTGCCGGTGGTCATGGCCGCCACGTTCGTCTCGCTCGTGCCGATGCTGCTCGTGTACTTGTTCCTGCAACGGTATTTCATTCAAGGCGTGGAGCGCTCCGGCTTGGTGGAATAAGAGGGTTACGTTCAGCTTCGCGAAGAACCGCCGCCGCCCGCGGCGGTTTTTGCGTAGCGGGCCAAGCGCGGCAGGATCGGCCGCGGAGCCGGCGAATACTCCACGGAGAACGAAATGCCGCTCCGCCGGGAACGAAAGGCGGCACAAGGCACGCAAGGCGGCACAAGGCGGCGGGAGGAGGAGCATGCGCATGGATCGATCCGGGATCGAAGCCCGGTACGCGGAGGCGCTGGAAGCCTTCGTGCGGAAGGTCCGGGACGACGAGCAGGTCATCGCGGCGATACTGCTCGGCAGTCTCTCTTACGACAAGGTATGGGAGAAGTCCGATATCGACATGAAGCTGATCGTGCACGATCAGAAGTTAACGCGGTCCTTCATGTGCTTCACCGAGAACGGCATCGCCATTAACGCGGGCATCCAGACTCGCGACGAATTCAAGCGGTGGGTGGAAAAATCGGCGTCCGCCTCGTTCGAGCATTCCTATCTGCTGCGGGGAAAGATCCTGTTCACGAAGGATCCGTCGCTCGAGGCCGTCTTCGCGACTATCCGCCACGTCGGCGAGCGGGACCGGCAGCATCGGCTGCTGCAGCTGGGCTGCTTCGCGCTCGGCGGGCTCGCGAAAGCGGAGAAGTGGCTGTACGTCAAGGAAGACGCGCTGTACAGCGCGTTCTGGATGATCAAGCTGATCGACACGCTCGCCCAAATCGAAGTCGTCCGGCACGGCGAGGTGCCGATGCGCGAGGCCGTGCAGCAGGCGTCCGCGCTGAATCCGGCTTTCTTCCGGGACGTATACGAAGGGCTGGTCGGCGGCTCCGTGGACCCTGCGAAAGCGCGGGCGGCTCTCGATCGGATCGTCCGGTTCATGGAGGAGCGGGAATTGGAGCTGTTCCGCCCGGTGCTCGATTATTTGAAGCAGGAGCAGGATGTCCGGTCGCTCTCGGAGATGGCGGACAAGCTGGGGACGGTCGTCCGGCTGGACGCGGCAACGCTGGAGCCGGCCTGCGGGTGGCTCGCGGAGCGCGGACATCTGGCGCCGTTCCCCGCCGAAGCGAAGGCGACGCCCAAGAGCAGGGTGCGCTTGGAAGAACCGGCTTACATGCTCGAAGATGCGGACGGGAACGTCCGGTAAAGGAGCGGCTGCTGCGCGATGAAAACGAAGATCGAAGTAAGAGGCGCCCGGCAAAACAATTTGAAGAACATCGACGTCGATATCCCGCGGGATCAATTGACGGTCATCACGGGCGTCAGCGGTTCCGGCAAGTCGTCGCTCGCCTTTGAAGTCATCTACGGCGAAGGGCAGCGCCGCTTCCTCGAATCACTGTCCACGTTCGCCAAGAGCCGGATGAGCCAGCTGAAGAAGCCGGACGTCGATTTCGTGTTCGGCTTGTCGCCGGTCATCGCGATCGAGCAGAAGAAGGGCAGCACGAACCCGCGCTCCACGGTCGGGACGATGACGGACGTGTACGATTTTCTCCGTCTGCTGTTCGCGTCGTCGGGCGAAGCGCATTGTCCCTTCTGCGGGCATCCGATCGCGGCGAAGACGGTGCAGCAGATGATCGACCGCGTGCTGACCTTGCCCGCGGGGACGGAGCTCGAGGTGCTCGCGCCCGTCTTCAAGCTGTACGACGAAGACTACGCGACGCTGTTCGACGAGATCCGGGGCAAGGGCTTCCGCTACGTGCGCATCGACGGCGAGATCCGCAACCTGAGCGACCCGATCGAGCTGGACGAGGAGACGGAGTACCGGATGGAGGTCATCGTCGATCAGGCCGTCGTCGCGCCCTCGCTCTTCAAGTCGCTGGCCAAAACGATCGAGAACAGCCTGGAGCTGGTCGGCGAAGGCTTCATCCGGTTTGAAATCGCGCGTCCGGGCGACGGCAAGCCGGCCGATATGGACGCGTTTTACCGGGACTTCGGCTGTCCGGCCCATCATCTCGCGATCGGCGAGCTGCATCCGTCGTACTTCTCCTTCAACGACCCGGGCAGCGCTTGCCGGACCTGCGGCGGAATCGGGACCTACATGCGGACCGAGAAGCGGTTCCTGGTCAAGAGCCCGGAGAAGAGCGTCGCCAAGGGCGCGCTCGATCACAATCTCTACGGACCGAGCACGAAGAAATCGTATCGCGGCATGCTGTTCCACAGCTTGTTCCTGCACTACGGGCAAAGCATGGACACGCCGTTCAGCGAGCTGCCGGAGGACTTCGTCGACCGGTTGTTCCACGGGACCCGGGGCGAAGCGTTTCCGATCGTCGTGACGGACGATCATCCCCGCCATGCCCATAGCCAAGCCGGCAAGCTTCGCAAATACGGCGGACTCGTGCACGAGGTGAACCGGTGGTACAAGCAGCACGTGACGCGGCGCGGCGGCAGCGGCCTCTGGGACAACGACTTCTTCAAGCGGGTGATGGCGGAGCACGCGTGTCCGGATTGCGACGGGAAGAAGCTGAAGCCCCAGCGGTTCTGCGTCCGCATCGGCGGCAGGGATATCCACGAGCTGTGCAGCGTGCCGCTGAAGGAGCTGCAGGCTTTGCTGGCCGAGGCCGCGTTTCCGGAAGCGAAGCGGCAGGCGGCCGGGCAAATCGTTGCCGAAATCCGTTCGAGGCTGGGGCTGCTGATCGACATCGGCCTCGAATATTTGAACTTGGGGCGCCGCTCCGATACCATCTCGGGCGGCGAGGCGCAGCGCATCCGCCTGTCCACGCAGATCAGCTCCGGCCTCATGGGGATGCTCTACGTGCTGGACGAGCCGAGCATCGGGCTGCACGCCCGGGACAGCAGGCGGATCGTGCGGACGCTCCAGAAGCTGCGCGATATCGGCAACACGATCATCGTCGTGGAGCATGATATCGAGACCATGCTCAGCGCGGACCATATTATCGAGATCGGGCCGGGACCCGGCGAGCGGGGCGGGCGCGTCATCGCGCAGGGCACGGCGGCGCAGCTGCGGCAAGCGGGCGATTCGCTGACCGGCGCCTTCCTGTCCGGCGCCCGGCGAATCGAGGTGCCCTCCGGCAGGCGCGCGCTCTCGGGCCCGTCCCTCCGCATCCTGGGCGCAAGCGCGAACAACCTGCGGCATGTCAGCGTCGACATCCCGCTCGGCGTCATGACTTGCGTCACCGGCGTATCCGGCTCCGGCAAGAGCACGCTGATCAACGAAGTGCTGTTTAAGCAGCTGTCGGCCCGGTTTTACGACCACCGCATCGTGCCGGGCGCGCACGACGCGATCGAAGGCGCAGAGCACCTGACGGGCGTCATCAACATCGACCAATCGCCGATCGGCCGGAGCGCGCGCTCCAATCCGGCGACGTACGCCGGGTTCTTCGACCGGATCCGCGAGCTCTTCGCGGACACGGAGGAGGCCGCCGCGCGCGGCATCGGCAAGTCCGAATTCAGCTTCAACCAGAAGAGCGGCCGGTGCGAGCACTGCCAGGGCGAAGGCGTCGTCACGACGCCGCTGCAATTCATGCCCGACGTCGAAGCGGTGTGCCCGTCCTGCAAAGGAGCGCGGTTCAACGGCGAGGTCCTGGAGGTCGCGCTGCGCGGAAAGAACATCGCGCAAGTGCTCGACATGAGCATCGAGGAGGCGGCGTCCTTCTTCGCCGACCAGCCGCTCGTCGTGCACAAATTGAACGTGCTGCTCCAGCTGGGGCTGGGGTACCTCAAGCTCGGCCAATCGTCCGCGACGCTCTCGGGCGGCGAGGCGCAGCGGATCAAGCTGGCGACCGAGCTCGGCAAGCTGAAGCGCGGCTCGCATAACCTGTATATCCTCGACGAGCCGACGACCGGCTTGCATCTGCACGATATCCAGAAGCTGATCGACTGCCTGAACCAGCTGGTGGACAACGGCCATTCGGTCCTGGTCATCGAGCATCATCTGGACGTCGTCAAAGTCGCCGATTACGTCATCGACATGGGGCCGGACGGCGGCAGGGACGGCGGCACGGTCGTCGCGCAGGGGACGCCGGAGCAGGTGGCGGCGTCGGACGCGTCGCATACGGGGAAGTTTTTGAGAGCCGTGCTGGCCGCGGACAACCGGTATTGGACGGAGCCGCTCGCGCGGACGAACGCTTGAGCGTCGGGTTTGGACGCTGAATGGAAGACTGGAGTCAAAAGCCAGAGTCAAAAGCCAAGATCAAAAGCCAAGGTCAAAAGCTAGGGTGGTCAGCAGCTAGAGTGGTCAAAAGCCAGGGTGGTCAGCAGCTAGGGTCGAACGGTTATACGAAAGAGCCCCGCGGCTTCGCGGGGCTCTTTCGTTATGCTCGCTATACGGGAGGGCTCTCGAGAGGCTTCCCGTCCGCCTCCGGCTGCAGCGGCAGCCGGACCGTAAAGGCGCTGCCTTCGCCGGGCGCGCTCGCCGCGGCGATCGACCCGCCGTGCGCGTCGACGATCGCCGCGGTGATCGCGAGGCCGAGGCCGGAGCCGCCGTACTTGCGGGCGCGCGAGGCGTCGCTGCGGTAGAAGCGCTCGAACAGGCGGGGCAGGTGCTCCGCGCCGATGCCCGCGCCGTTGTCGCGCACGGCGAGCTCGGCGCAGGCCTGCTTGCCATCCGGCGAACGGTCCGCCAGGAGCGAGACGTCGATGGCGCCGGCCTCCGGGTCCGTGTGCTGCACGGCGTTTTGGAACAGATTCAGCAGCACCTGCCGCAGCTTGTCGCCGTCGCCGCGCACACGCAGGCCGGCGGTCAGCCGGATCGTCAGCGCGCGGCTTCCGGCGAGCAGCCGCAGCTGCGGCTCCATGCCGCGGACGAGCGCGTCCAGGGCGACGTCGGCGAGCCGCGGCTGCGGCTCGCGGTCGAGCTTGGCCAGCGTCAGCAGGTCCTCGACGAGCTTGTTGAGCCGCTTCGTCTCGCCGTGCATGCTGCGCAGCGCCGCCTCCAGCTGCTCGGGATGGGCGGACGCCGCCCCGCGCAGCAGCACCTCGAGGAAGCCGCGGATCGACGTCAGCGGCGTGCGCAGCTCGTGCGAGGCGTCGGCGATGAACCGTCGCATCGCCTCGGTCGTCTCCTGCTCCGCGCGGAACGACGCCTCGAGCCGTTCCAGCATGCCGTTGAAGCCGGCGGACAGGCGGTCGATTTCCCGCTGTCCCTGCCGTTCCGGCAGCCGCTGCTCCAGGTTGCCCGCGTCGATGCCCTTGACCGCTTCGCCCATGCGGGACAGCGGCTCGAGCGTCCGCCGCAGCACGGGCAGGTAGAGCGCGAGCCCCGCGGCCAGCGCGAGCGCGGAGAGGCTCGCGAAGATGAGCAGCTGCCGCGTCATGACGTCGTTCAGCTGCGACGTCTCCGCGCCCATTTGGAGCAGGCCGGTCGGCCGGTCCGGCGGTCCCGTCAGCCGGTAGACGACGAGCTGCCGGACGCCGCCCGCGTCCGCGAGCAGGTCGTAGTCGCTCCGCGGCTCCCGGCCCCGGGCTTCCGCCATCCGGTTCATGAGCGCGGCATAGGCCGCCGCGGTCAGCCGCGGCGAAGGCACGCCGTATTGGCCGGACAAGTCCGTGAACGTCCCGTCCGCGGAGACGACGGCGAGCGACGTGCCGGGCGGGTCGGAG
>NZ_JAGGDJ010000057.1 GCF_017652985.1 Paenibacillus artemisiicola | reverse complement strand
GCTGGGTAGCCAAGTGCGGACGGGATAAGCGCTGAAAGCATCTAAGCGTGAAGCCCCCCTCAAGATGAGATTTCCCAGTATGTAAGACCCCTTGAAGACGACGAGGTAGATAGGTTCGAGGTGGAAGTGCAGCAATGCGTGGAGCTGACGAATACTAATCGGTCGAGGGCTTATCCAAGGTACATCTCTCAGCTAAGCAAGACCCTTCGCAAAGGTTCGTATCCAGTTTTCAGGGTGGCAACAGGAAGAGGGCCGTTGATTTAATCAACGGCCCTCTTTTTCTATATACAATCGAATGGGAGAATAGCGAATATTGGCGTGTCCGGCGTCTCGATCTCGGTTATTGCGTCAGGTCACGGGACGGTATGGATAGCGAGTAATGCAGATTAATGAGTTCGTCGAGCTTTTGGCTGATCTTCAATAAATCGGCATAGGCCATCGCGTGCGATGCGCTGGTATTGAGCAAACCGCGATAAAGTTCGATCCGTTCGTTGACGAGCGCAAGGTCCATTTGGATTACTTCCTTCGTGATGTATTTTTTAAAATTTTACACCAACAAATCGCCAATGTCTATGAAAGAAAAAACCGAAACTTCGACAGCTTTCGCTGCGGCGGAAGGCGATACGAAAGACCGTCCGGCAACGTTCGAAACAGGGCGACTGGCCGAAAGCGTTCATGGTATGATGGATGAAGCGTGCCGTCCGAAGGTTTTTTCGCATGGGGTCGATCAGGGTAAGCAGGATACGGGAGGGGATACGGATGACGCCAATCAAAGAACTCAGCGATGGCAACGAGTTTATCGGGTTTTATCTGATCAAGGAAAGCGAAATCAAGCAGACGAATACGACGCCGCCGAAGGATTTTATGAATTTGACGCTGGCCGACGCCTCGGGGCAGGTGCCTGCCAAGCTGTGGGATGCGTCCGAAAGCGACAAGGAGCAGTTCAAAGCGCTGACGCTCGTGAAGGTGCAAGGCCAAGCCCAATTGTACCGCGATAAATTGCAGGTGAAAATCAACCGGATCCGCAAGGCGACGGATGCGGACGGCGTGTCGCTGACGGATTTCGTGCGGGCGGCGCCGGCCGAGCCCGCCGCGCTCGTGGCGCGCATTCAAGAGACGAAGGACGGCATCGCGGACGCCGATATCCGCACGATCGTCGCGTACTGCCTCGACAAAGCGGGGGACCGGCTGCTGCATGCGCCGGCGGCGAAGTCGCATCATCACGCGTATTATGCGGGATTGGCCTATCACATTGCGCGCATGCTGGAGCTGGGCGAGTTTATTTGCCGGCAGCGGCCGTTTCTGAATGCGGATCTCGTGAAAGCGGGCATCATCCTTCATGACATCGCGAAGCCGGAGGAAATGGTATCGGAGCTCGGCATCGTGTCGGATTACAGCCAAACCGGCAAGCTGATCGGGCACATCTCGCTCGCATCGCTCTGGATCGCGGAAGCGGCGTTCATGTCGGGCATTCCCGCGGATTCGGAACGCGTCCTGGCGTTGCAGCATTTGGTCTTATCCCATCACAATCTCGGCGAATGGGGCAGCCCCGTTCAACCGCAAATCGCGGAGGCGGTCGCGCTGCACTATATCGATTCGCTGGACGCCAAGCTGCAGATGATCGAGGACGCGCTGGACGCGACCGCGAGCCACGAAGCTTGGACGCCGCCGGTGCGGGGCTTGGAAAACAAGGCGTTTTACCGGATGAAGCTGTAGATGCGGCTAATCGGGATGACGAAGCCTGATAGGGTTGACGGCTAACCGCGAGAACGTTGCCGCGGGGGCCGTCACGGGTTGAAGGACACGACGAGAGGGGATTTTACCGACATGATACGTTTCGGCATTATCGGCACCAACTGGATTACGGATCAATTCATCGAGGCGGCGCGTACGACGGAAGACTTCGCGCTGACGGCGGTTTATTCGCGGACCGCGGACCGGGCGGCGGAGTTTGCCGCCAAGCACGGCATTCCGCGAACGTTCACGGATATCGGGGAGATGGCGGCCAGCCCCGAGGTCGATGCGGTCTATATCGCCTCGCCGACGTCGTTCCACGCGGAGCAGGCAATGCTCTGCATGCGCGCGGGCAAGCATGTGCTTTGCGAGAAGCCGGCCGCGTCGAACGCGCGCGAGCTGGAGGCCGTGATTCGGACGGCCCGCGAGCAGGGCGTGGTGTTCATGGAAGCGATGAAGAGCTCGTTCATGCCGGGCTTCCAAACGATTCGCGAGCTGCTGCCGACGCTGGGTCCGATTCGCCGTTACACGGCGAGCTACTGCCAGTATTCCTCGCGTTATAACGCGTATAAGGCCGGAGAAGTGCTGAACGCGTTCAAGCCGGAATTCTCGAACGGGTCGCTGATGGATCTCGGGGTCTACTGCATCTATCCGCTTGTGCTGCTGTTCGGCGCGCCGGAGCGTATCGCCGCCAGCGGTACGAAGCTTGCCTCGGGCGTGGACGGGCAGGGAAGCCTAATCGCAAGCTACCGGGAAATGGAGGCGGTAATCGCATACTCCAAGATTTCCAATTCATCGCTGCCGGCGGAAATTCAGGGCGAGGACGGCACGCTGACGATCGATGCCATTAATTTGCCGCGCAAGCTGACGGTTCGCTACCGGGACGGCCGTACGCAGGAGATCGACGCGACGGAGGAAGGACTCGTGATGAGTTACGAGGCACGCGCGTTCCTGGCGGCCATCCGTGAAGGCAAGACCGAATCGTCCGTCAACACGCACGCGCTGTCGCTCGCCGTCATGAACGTGCTGGACGAGGCTAGGAAGCAGCAGGGGCTCGTATTCCCGGCGGATCTGAAGTAAGCGGAGCCCGGCGAACGGCGTCGGACCGCAAGTACGCTGACCCGCGAAGGTACATAGCAAGGTGATCCTAAGCGAAGCAAACGAAAAACGCTGCCGATCGCGGAAGAAGGTTCCGCGTTCGGCAGCGTTTTTTGGCAGAGCGACAAACGAAACGATGCGGCCTGCAGCCCGATTGGCAGCCTCGCCAGGGCAGCCGGATATTCAGCGGGGCGGAGGCTCGCGATTTACGCCTGCTGCCGGGTTAAGCGGTTCATTGCATGCGTTTGTAATGCGCCGGCGTGCCGCCGGCGATTTTTTTGAACATGCGGTAAAAGTGCGGCAGGCTCTCGAAACCGCAGGCCGAGGCGATCTCCGCGACGGTAAGGTCGGTATCCGCGAGCAGCTCTTTCGCATGCATGATGCGCTTGGCGATGATGTACTCGGTCACGTTCAGGCCGGTATGCTGCTTGAACATGCGCGAGAAGTAGGAGGGACTCACGGAAGCCCGGGACGCCAGCGCGGCCAAGCTGATTTCCTCGCCGAGCCGGCCGTCGATCTCGTTGAGGGCGTTCTGCAGCCAGCCCGGCCGGGAACCGTTCGAAGATGCGTTCGCGGCGCCGGGGGTGATCTTGCGGTTCAAGCGCAGCAGGAGCATCTGCAGCTGCAGCAGAATCGCTTGCTTATAGCCGGGCTCGCGGGCGGCGAGCTCCTTTTGCATCTCGTCGAACATCCCTTCGAGCCTTGCCCGCTCCTCCGGGAGCAGCTCGAGCCGATAGCTGCGTTTCGCTCTCGCGGAATCGAAGCATTGCAGGAAGGAATACGCATCCATGCCGATGGACGAAGCCTGGACGTACTGCCCGCTGAAGAACACGACCGAAGAGGTGAGCGGCTCGTCGGGATGCGGCAGCGTCTTATGGATCGTGTTGCCGGGGATAAGGTACAAGTCGCCGGCCTGCATTTCGTAGAACGTGTGATTGATGAAGAACGAGCCGGCGCCGCCGTGCACGTAGATGATCTCGAGCCAGTCGTGCAGATGATCCGGCAATTCGGCCTGCAAATTCTTCGTAAGGCGCAGCACGAGCTCGACCGGCAGCGCGGCATCCGCGGCGAACTGCTTGCGCATCGGGTCCATCCGCCATCAGCTCCTTGTCCGTCGTAAGCGTTTCATTGGTGCAAGAAAAGGTATATTTCCAGCGAATTTCGCAATTTTGCTGCTGTTTCTTACGCTCTATAATGAGACTATACCGGACTGAACATCGGAAGTCCAGACGAGGATACGAAGGATAGGTGAACCTGGTGGAACACGCAATTACCGTCGGCGCGGACGCGCTGTACATGGACGAGCGCGATCACGTCGCGACGGCGCTTCGGGAGATTCAAGCAGGAGAAACGATCAGCTACCGCAGCGCGGCGGGGCTTCAAGACGTAACGGCGGCGAACGACATCCCGTTCGGCCATAAAATCGCGGTGACGAACATCGAAGCCGGCGACGACGTCCGCAAATACGGGGAAATCATCGGCCGCGCGGTCACGCCGATCGCGATCGGACAGCATGTGCACGTACACAATATCGAGGGGATCCGCGGACGCGGCGACCTCGGCGCGAAGGGGACGAACTGACATGGCAAGCACGATCATGGGTTACGAACGTCCGAACGGCGAGATCGGCATCCGCAATCATCTGCTGATCATTCCGACGGTCATCTGCTCGAACCAAGTATGCAGCCGCATCATGGCCATGGTGCCGGGCGCGGTCGCCATTCCGCATCAGCACGGCTGCAGCCAGATCGGCGCGGACAAGACGCGAACGTTCGACATGCTGGCCGGCACGGGCAAAAATCCGAACGTCGGCGCGGTCATCGTCATCAGCCTGGGCTGCGAGGTCGTCGATCCGATCGCGCTCGCGGAAGAGATCCGAACGACCGGCAAACCGGTCGAAGTGTTCGATATCCAATCGGTCGGCGGGTCGGTGAAGGCGATCGCGCACGGCACGGAGCTCGCGAAACGAATGATGGCGGATCTCGCGAAGCAGGAAAAGGCGCCGGTGCCGCTGAATAAATTGAAGGTCGGCGTCAAATGCGGCGGTTCCGACGCCACGTCCGGACTCGCGTCGAACCCGGCGCTCGGCGCCGCGGCGGATGCGCTGATCGCGGAAGGCGGCTCCGTCGTCATCGGAGAGACGACGGAAATCATCGGCGCGGAGCATCTGCTCGCGGAACGCTGCGTGACGCCGGAGGTATCCGACAAGCTCTACTTTATCGTCGACCGCTTCGAGAAAGAAGTCGAACGGATGGGCGCGGACATGCGCGGCGGCAACCCGAGCCCGGGCAACATCGCCGGGGGGCTGTCCACCATCGAGGAGAAGTCGCTCGGCTGCATCAGCAAATGCGGCAAAGCGCCGATCCAGGACGTCATCGAGTACGCGGAGCGCATCCCGGAGCACGGGCTGTACTTCATGGACTCGCCGGGCAACGACATCGAATGCGTATCCGGCATGGCGGCCGGCGGCGCGCATATCGTCTGCTTCACGACGGGCCGCGGCACGCCGACGGGCGCCGCGGTCGTGCCGGTCATCAAAATCACGGGCAACAAAATAATGTTCCAGCGCATGGAAGACAACATGGACGTCGACGTCAGCGACATGCTGGACGGCAGCGCCGGCCTGGAGCAGGCGGGCGAACGGATTTGGCAGGAAATCGTGGAAGTCGCGGAAGGAAAATGGACGAAGGCGGAAGTGCTGGGCCATACGGAATTCAGCATTAACCGCATCGGACCGAGTTTGTAATCACTGTCGGAGGTGCTGACCTACATGGGCGCGGAGAAGTACAATTGGCTGGATCTGGACTATCGTCCGGCATTGCCGCAGCAAAAAGACATGGGCATCGCCATCATCGGGGCCGGCGAAATCGTGGAAGCGTGCCATTTGCCGGCTTACGAGATGGGCGGTTTGCGCGTCATCGGAATCTATGACCTGAACCGGGAGCGCGCGGAGAAGCTGGCCGCGAAATTCGGGATCGGCAAGGTGTACCGGGAAATGGACGAGCTGCTGGCGGATCCCGAGGCTCGCTTCGTCGATCTGGCGGTGCCGGCGAAGGTGCAGCCGGGCATCGCGGAGCGCGCGGCGGCGGCGGGGAAACACATCCTGTGCCAGAAGCCGCTTGCGGAATCGTACGCCGATGCGGTGCGCATCGCCGAGGCGTGCGAGAAGCATGGCGTCAAAGGCGCGGTGAACCAGCAGATGCGCTGGTCGCCGAGCATTCGGGCGAGCCATACGATCATCGGGCGCGGCTGGCTGGGCGAGCTGCTGCAGGCGACGATTCAGGTGAACGTGAAGCAGGACTTCGCGAATTGGGGCTGGCTGCGGGAGATGCCGACGCTGGAATTCATGTACCACAGCATTCATTACATGGATGCGATCCGGTTCCTGTTCGGCACGCCGGAGTACGTCTACGCGGACGGGGCGCGGTTCCCGGGCCAGCGCACGGTCGGCGAGACGCGAACGCTGCTGCACGTCAAATTTCCGGGCGAAGCGCGCGGCTTGATTCACGACAATCACAATCACATCGCCGGCGAGGACGACTGGTACGCCACTTACCGGTTCGAAGGCACGGAAGGCATCATCAAGGGCACGAACGGCTCGCTGTACAACTATCCGATCGGCCGGGAGGATACGCTGAGCTTCCACACGCGCGCGATCCACGAGGATTATTGGTTCACCCCGCGGCTGCACGGCAAATGGTTCCCGCATGCGTTCATGGGCACGATGGGCGAGCTGATGCGCGCCGTCGAGGAAGAGCGCGAGCCGGAGAACAGCGTGGCGGACAACTTGAAGACGATGCAAATGGTGTTCGGCGCGTACCTGTCGATGAAAGAAAATCGGCCGGTGACGCTCGCGGAAATCGCCGGACAACGCTAATATTGCCGCCTCGATCGGACGGCGGAGCACGGAAGGGAAGCGCGGCATGCGCTTCCTTTTTTGCGTTTTTGAGGATAGGAAGCCGCGGCTTGCGGGGCCGCCCGAATGGCAAGTATTCTGCGTGCGCTTCTGTCGACGCTTCGCGCCATGCCAAGAGCGTAACGAATAATGTTTTCCAAAATAACATTAATAATTAACAAAAATTTTCAGTAAATATGCATCCATCTGCCTATATTCGTAATGAAAGAGTAGGACTCAAGCAATTAATTGATAAATTCTAGCAAAATTATGATTGATAAATGGTTAACGATCACGTATTATCGATCTGGATTAATAACTGAAAATTGTCTCAACTGTAAATATTTAAATCTAACATGGCGTGAGAGATGAAGTCAAATGGATGGAAGATTCGAACCCCGACCGACTATGAGCTATTTTTATGGAATGACCTTCTATGAAAATGGTTTCATATAAATGAAAACTAGGAGGAACGTTATGCATCATCGCAGGGTTGTCGCAAAAGCTTTATCTTTCACGCTCGTATTTGCTTTACTCGCCGGTTCGTTGTTCGGCAGCCTGGCGAATGCGTCGCCGGGTACGGGCGTCGGCGTCGAGCCGGCTCCGGCCGCAGGTCAACCGGCCGTACAGGATGCCGCGTCGGCGCAGTTCGAATCGCTGACGCCGAGCGAATCGAACGTTACGATCGCCTTGCCGGACGGCAGCCATGCGATTACGGTCGACGCGACGTACAAGGACGGTTCGGCGAAGGACGTGACGACGCAAGGCGTCTGGACGTCGATGGATCCCGCGATCGCCGTCGTAGACCGCGGCGTCATTACGGCGAAAGCCGCCGGCTCGACGGAAGTGCGCTTGAATCTCGGCGACGCCGTCGTGAACGTGCCCGTCACGGTTACGACGGGCGCTGCGGAAGACGCGCCGCAGCAGGCGGAGCCAGCGGAACCGACGCTCGTCACGTACTTGCTGTCCACGCTGAACGTGTTCGTCGAAGCGGACACGAACTTTCCGGTTCATCTGCACGGAACGTTCTCGGACGGCTCCACGCGGGATATTACGGCCGATGCCGTTTGGAGCACGGACGACTCCGCGATCGCCACCGTGTCGCACGGCATGATCAAGGGCGTCAAAGCCGGCGAATCGACGTTCGTCCGCGTCAAATACGGCACCATGCCGACGCTGTCGATCGCCGTCACCGTGCAGAAGGAGCCGATCCCGTTTCAGCTGTTCGGCCTCCTGCTCTCGGAGGACGTCCTGAAGCTGATGGAAACCGACGCGCCGCATAAAATGTACGCGGATCTGGAATACCCCGACCAGGACCGGTACGAGGTGACGAATCTCGGCAAATGGTACTCGGGCGACGAAGCCGTGGCCACGGTCGACGCCAACGGCGTCATTACGCCGGTCGGCAAAGGGATGACCTATATCTACTTCGAGTATAAATACACGGCGCCGACCGGCAAGGAAGGCGAAGACGGCTACGACGACGGGCTGCTTGTCACGTCCGTCCAAGTATTCGTCGGCGGCCCGATCAAGCTGGAGCGCTTCACGCCGGATATGCAGCAGCAGCTGGACCTCGACACGCCCGTGACGCTCCCGCCGCGGAGCTTCCAGGAAATCACGATCATGGGCGTCTACTCCGAGGATCCGCGCACCGGACAGAACTATAACGCCGACGACGTCACGGGCGACGTCGAATGGACCGTCGGCGATAAATCGATCGCGACGATCAACGACGCCGGCCGCATCTTCGCGGGCGCGAAGGAAGGCACGACGACGATAACCGGTCGTTATTTAGCGTTCGAGCCGTTTTCGTTCCAGGTGACGGTGACGAAGGAAGCGGCCGCAAGCCAGGTGCTGAATCTGGTGGCCGAGCCGACGTTCGTCGAAATCACGGACGGCAAGCCCGTCCGGCAGCCGATCATCAAGGCGATCTACAATGACGGCACGGTCGAGGACGTCACGTCCCGAATCGCCGACGACGCTTGGCTCGCGTCCGACCCGTCGGTCGCATACCGCGGCAACGACGGCAGCATCGTCGCGGAATCCGCGGGATCGGCCGTTGTAGGGGCCATTTATAATGACCAAATCGCCATCATTCCGGTCATCGTGAAGCAAGCGGAGCCGAAGACGGCGACCTCCTTAACCGTGACCCCGGGTTCGCTAAGCCTGCAGATCGGGAAGCAGGAAGCGCTGTCGGTCGAAGCGGAGATGGCGGACGGCGAGCGGCTGGACAAAACGGCAGCCGCCGCTTATCGCTCGGCCAATCCGCAGGTCGTCTCCGTCAACCGGAAGGGCGAGCTCACGGCGGTCGGCAAAGGTACGGCGGCGATCGAGGTCGCGTACGGCGGCCAGCTGCGGACGATCACGGTCGAAGTAGCCGCGACCGCTGGGATGCCGGCGGAGCAGCCGGAGACGGCGCCGAAGCGGATTACCGGCGTTACGGTAAGCGAACCGCAGGTAACGCTGGACGTAACGGGCGGTCCTCGCGCGGTAACCGTGCAGGCTGCTTATGAGGATGGGACGAGCGCGAACGTTACGGCGCAGGGTAAATGGTCGACGCAGGATGCCGGCGTCGCGACGGTCAAGGACGGCGTCCTGACGCCGGTCGCGCCGGGGTCGACCCGCGTGCATCTGGCGCTGGACGGCGCGGTCGTCGCGGTTCGGGTCACGGTGAAGGACGGCGACTTCTCGTCCAACGTCCGCATGGCGGACGAGGGCGCGGCGGCGGAACCGACGGTCGATGCGCTGCTGCTGTCGACGACGAAGGTTTTGGTGGAGAAAGGCGCCACCTATCCCGTTCAACTGCTGGCCGTCAAGAGCGACGGCACGACGGAGGACGTGAGCGATCAAGCGCAATGGTCGGTGTATGACACGGACATTGCCGACGTGGTCAAGGACAACGGCGCCGTCGGCATTCTCGGCAAGTCGACCGGGACCGCGAATCCGGATCAAGGCTATCAGAAGTTCGGCCGGACGACGCTGACCGTCGCGTACGGCGACTTCACGCCGACGATCGTCAACGTGTCCGTATCCGAGAAGCCCGGCGAGCCCGACGTGCTCGACATCGGCTTCCGGACGTCCGAGTACAATTGGTATTTCGAAGGGTCGTCGTTCCGGCTGTACAAGGGACAAGCGCCGTATGAGCTGAAGCCGTTCGCGCTGGATACGACGGGCGAAACCTTCTCGGCGGACGGCGGCCAATGGACGTTCTCGCAGCCGGGCATCGTGGCCGTGAATGACGCCAGCGGCTTCGAGGCCCTGGCGACCGGCGAGACGGACGCTGTCTTCACGTACGAGCAGTTCGGCGTGACCTACTCGCGCACGCTCCACTTCGAGGTTGTCGACCTGCAGGGCATCCAGTCCGATGCGGATCAAGAAGACGGCGTCTATCGCGTCGACGTCCACCCGCAAGGGTCGTCGCTCGTCGGCTTGAACGAAACGGTCACGGATCAAGACGGCCAATCGCATGTCGGCCCGTTGTCCGGGTTCGTCGACTGGCAAATCGAGGACCCCGAGCTAGTCGCGGTGTACGACGAACAGCCGTATGTCCGTTTCGTCGCCGGCACGAAAGAAGGCACGACGCGGGTAACCGGCACTTACTTCGGCCATACGATCGCGTTCGACGTGACGGTCACGAAGAACCCGATCAAGCCGAAAATCATGACAATCGTCACGGATCCGACGCATTACGTCTTCGATGATGCCGCGGACCAGCCGGTCGCGCCGGTCGTCAAGGCCATCTACAGCGACGCGACCGTACAGACGCTGGACAATGCGGATCTGACGTGGTTCAGCGGCGATCCGACGATCGCCGACCTGACGGAAGACGGCAAGATCATGCGGACGAATCGCAAGGGCGGTACGAACGTCGTCGGCCAATACAAGGGCATCCCGGTAAACGTTCCGGTCATCGCGACGTACTCGGACGCGACGCCGGTCGCGACGGGCTTGACCGTAACGCCGGACCTGAACGCGATGACGGTCGGCGGCACGCAGCCATTGAAGGCGACGGCGACGATGAGCGATCTGAGCGAAGTCGACGTGACGGATCTCGCGATGTTCGAATCGAAGAATCCGGACGTGGCGACGGTCGGCACGGACGGCGTCGTGACCGCCGTCAAAGCGGGCACCGCGAAATTGCGCGTCTATTACTGGGGCTTCAACGAGTATCTGACGGTTACGGTTTCCCCGGCCAGCTCGGGCGGCGGTCCCGGCACGATCATTACGCCGCCGGCGCCTCCGGCAACGGACGATCCGGATCAGGATGCGACGCCGGAAACGCCGGTGCTGCATGACGCCGTGGACGGGGCGTCCGTGAAGGACCGCATCGGCAAAGCATTGGCCGACGCGACGCCGGTCGCCTTCAGCGACGTGCCTGCCGCTTCGTGGAGCGCATCGGCGATCGCCCTGGCGGCGAAAGCCGGGTTCGTCGAAGGCTACGCGGACGGTTCGTTCGCGCCGAAGAAGAACGTGACGCGCGCGGAATTCGCCGCCATGCTGGCGAAAGCGCTTGGCCTCGGCGAAGCGGCGCCTGAGTCGTTCACGGACGTGAAAGCCGATCATTGGGCGCATGGCGCCATCGGCGCGCTGAAAGCGCTGGGCTTCATTAACGGGTACGGCGACGGCAGCTTCCGTCCGAACCAGCCGATTACGCGCGCCGAGATGATCGCGATCCTGGCGCGGGTCATCGATTTCGGCAAAGCCGCCGGAGACAGTCCGTTTACGGACGTGAACGGCCACTGGGCGGAACCGGCGATCGCGGCATTGACCGAAGCGGGCGTCGTCAAAGGCAAGGCGGAGCATGCCTTCGCGCCGAACGCGAACGCGACGCGCGAAGAGTCGGTCGCGCTCATTCTGCGGGCGCTCGACGCGTGCTTGAACTTGGGACTTGAACTTTAACGGATTCGAGAAGCGGTTTTGAAAGCAGGCTTGTCGGCATAAAAAGCGGGAGGCGCAAGTTGCGCTTCCCGTTTTCGTTTGCGCAATGTAAGCTTAATTAGGCGTGAGAAATAGCGGGAATAAAACTGATTTTCGGGAAGGGGGCGGAGAGGGTTCGCATCCGAATCGCACTGATTATGGGCATCGCGGCGGCCTCTATACTGGGCATGCTGATGGCGTCCGCATGGCTAAGCAACGGCAATCCGTATGGTTATAGCGAAACGGACATCGTGGATACGTTCGTTTTTGAAGTCAGGGAAGAGGATGGCGCGGAGCACGCAACGCCGCCGCCCGGCGAACAAGCGGACGATACCGTGCGCGCCTTAGTCGAACTGCAAGGCGGGCTGCTCACCGTCCAGCCGGCAAGCGGCGGCTCCGCGTCCGTCGCGCCGCTTGGCGCGCCGAGCTGCATCGGGCAGGCGTCCGATTTGCGATGGCATGGCGCCTTCGAAGCGCGTTGGACGCCGCACAAGAGCGAGACGTCTACGATTTTCGCGTTTCCGGCGGATTTCGAGATCGTCCAGCCAACGGACGAGACGGCGGAAATGGAGCCGATCAAGCTGGGCGGTACCGAACTTGCGGCGTATTCGCCCCGTTACACGGACTGCCACGCGCTGGAAACGTATTTCTTCGGCGTGCGGGACGGCCGGGCGTTCCCGGTCTCCATCCGGATGGAAGACGGCCGCGCCTTGGCCGGCATCGGACGGCTGCCGGGGCAGAAGCCCATCGCCGAATCGGACGAGCTCGTCATTACGGGCGGCTTCGCGGCGGGCATGGAGACCGTCCCGGTGTACGCTTTCCGCTACGAACCGGAGGACCGGACCTTAACGTTGACCCGGACCGAGCAGCGGAAGCTGACCGAGCTAGGCGACTGATTATGCAGCCCTTGGAATAGCCTGACATTGTCCGGCGCAAGTTAACGGTTGAAACATTTTCAAGAACAAGCTCGTTTAGAGGGTGTAGTTCCCCATTCACGACTTACTGGAGATGAAGAAAATGAAAAAGAAATCAACCGTTAAACTGCTGGCCGTCGCGGTCTTGCTGACCGGCGCCATGCTGCTCTCCGCTTGTTCCCATTCCGACAACGCGGCGAACGAGTCCGACAACGCCCCGCAAAACAACGTCACGCCTCCGGCGGATTCGCCGAATACGAATACGGGCACGAACCAAGGCAATGCCGGGAATGCCGGCGATGCCTCGAATAGCGCCGGCGATGCGAGCGGCGGCGCGAGCGGCAACGGCGCGAATCAGCCGTCGGGCAATACCGGCGGCGGTACCTCGGGCAATACGTCGGAGCCCTCCGGCGCCGACGGCCAAACGTCCGCAGCGATCAAAGCCATGCTGGAGCTGGCGAAGGACGGGAAAGTGAAGGGCATTCCGTTCGCGGCGGACAAAGGCTTGATCGACGACGTCGAGAAGGACTGGGGCAAGTCCGACAAGACGGATTTTGCCGGCAAGGGGCTGTATGCCACCTATGCGAAGAAGCACGCGGTCATCGGCTTCAACAAAGGCAGCCAGATTTTCGACGTCCGCTCCGACGCGCCGGAGCTGCGGACGCTAACGTTGAAGCAGATCGAAGCCGCCCTCGGCAAGGCCGATCAGGTCACGAAGAACGGCACCGACACGATCTACGCGTACGAAGCGAACAAGACGTTCGAGCTGCGCTTCATCATCCCGGCCGACACGGGCAAGGTGGACCATATCTCCGTGTACGCGCCGGCGGATACCATCAACAATATGGCGGGGTAAGGCAAGCGCAAGGCATGACAAGGCTTCGGCATTCCGCTAGCAGCAGACAGCAGCAGGAGATTTCTTCGACCGCGGATCGGGGAAATCTCCTTTTTGTTTGCTGGCAATTCGCAACGCCTACACGCGGCACGATTATCGTTTCCAGTAATTAGTCGGTTTGATATAATGATCGTACTATTCATGCGACAAGAGACGCGCCGTGCGAGAAGTCGTTCCGCGCGCCGCGAGAGGAGGGCACGTCATGGAGGCGTTTCAAGAATATCTCGCGGGGATCCAGCACCCGCAGCATCAAGCACGGACGAGAGAAGTGCTGGACTTCGCAGCCGCGACATTTCCGCATTTAGCCCCCCTTATCAAGTGGAACCAGCCGATGTTTGCCGATCACGGCACCTTCATCATCGGGTTCAGCACAGCCAAGACCCATCTCGCGATCGCGCCCGAGAATGCCGCGATGACGGCGTTTGCGGACGACATCGCGCAGGCCGGCTACGAAACGACCAAGGGATTGATCCGAATCCGGTGGGACCAGCCGGTTGATTACGCTTTGCTTGCGAACATCATGGCGTTCAACATCCGCGATAAGGAAGATTGTACGACGTTTTGGAGGAAATAATCGAGGACGGGGTGATCGTATGGGGAAAACGTACGCTTCCATGCTTCCCGAACATGAAAGCTTCATCCGCGCGCAGAAGCTGTTTTTCGTCGGAACGGCTGCATCGAACGGGCATGTCAATATCTCGCCGAAGGGATACGACGCGATGCGCGTTCTTTCGCCGAACCGGATAGCCTACCTCGATCTGACGGGCAGCGGCAATGAAACGAGCGCGCATCTGACGGAGAACAGCCGGATCACGTTCATGTTCATCGCTTTCGATGGGAAGCCCTTGATTCTAAGGCTCTACGGGACGGGACGCGTCGTCTTGCCCGAATCAGCGGAGTGGGCGGATCTCGCCCTGCATTTCGCTTTGCTGCCCGGCTATAGGCAGATCATTACGGCGGAGATCGACTTGGTCAAAACCTCCTGCGGGTACGGCGTGCCGTTCTATGCGTACGAAGGCGAACGCAGCCTGCTGCTGGACTGGGCGAACCATAAAGGCGAAGAAGAACTGCAGCGGTACCGGCAAACCAAAAACGCGGTCAGCATGGACGGCATCCTCACGCCGATCGGCAAGCCGTTGGATGAGCGGTAATCGCTGAATGGATTCGAAAACGGGAACAAGCAAGACCTACCGGGTAACGGATACGGGAAAAGGAGGTTCCAACCATGCCTTGGCCAATGGTGCATCTGGCAATTTCCAACGCGCTTGCCGGCGGCAATCCGAGTCCGGACCTTTTGCTGGGCTGCATCGCCCCCGACGCGATTCATGCGAGAGGGCAGGTCTCCAGGGAAGAGAAAGGCGTGACGCATCTCGTCCTTAACGGGAGCTTGCCGGCGAAGGAAAGGATCATGGAGGCGTACCTAGCCTATCTGCCGCAGCGTTCGGAGCCGGCGTGGAAGGATTTCGCGTTGGGGTATTTTTCGCATATTTATGCGGACCTGCGCTGGACGGAGACGCTTTACGCGGATTTCGAGCGCCGTTTCGAAGGCGATCGGGACGAGATTCGCAGGCGATATAACGAGGAAATGAGCCAGACGGAATTCGATCTGCTCCGGTCGCTGCCCGGCGCCGAGGCGCACTTGACGAAGCTCGCGGCCGCCGGGGGCTATGCGATCGCGCCGTTTCTGACGCGGCAAGAAGTGACGCGGTACCGGGAGGCGAAGCTTGGCTGGCTCCGCAACGACGGCCATGAACCCCGCGTGCGCCCGGTTTATTTTCGGTTGGAGGCGGTGATGGCTTTCATTCGGGCGACGTCCAAGGAGTTCAGCGGCCTCATGAGCGCGTGGGGGACGGATAGGCAATTGTTAGGCGGCGAGTCTGAATGACGGCTTTTTATTTTTCTCGGCCCGGGTGAGTCCGCCGAACCGATCATGAGCACGCGTACGGAATACGAGACGATTACAGGATGGTTCACCGACGTCAAGGAGGCCCACATGAAGGTTGCGTTCAAGCGGTTGGCCGCGTATTGGCTGGATTTTGCGGTTCTCGCCGCGGTGCTCGTCGGCCTGCAATGGGCCGTCTATCGGGCGACGGGCGGGTTCCCGTTCGATAGACTCGACCGCGGCTTCGAGATCGAAGCGTGGGTGCTGGGGTCCATGTCGCTCCCGGTATGGGCGTATTTTATCGTGTGCGAGACATGGCGGCGGCAGACGCTGGGCAAACGGCTGCTTCGTCTGGAAGTCGTGACCGCGGAGCACGGGACGTCCATCGGCCTTCCGCGGGCGCTGGGCAGGACGCTCATCCGGCTGCTGCCCTGGGAAGCGACGCATCTGATCATCCTCGTGCCCGAGCCGTGGTGGGACGTGGAGCAGCCGCCTCACCCGTACCTGATCTACCTTCCGAATGCGCTTATGGTCCTTTACGCGGTCGTGCTGTTCGCGACGAAGGGCCGGATGGCGATCCACGATTATGCGATGCGCACGAGGGTGAAGGAGCGAGCATAGGCGGGGATGAAGTCGGGTCGATTGCGATTCGATGCCGTTTCTCTGGGAGATGCTGTACGAATCGCTTCATGTGCCCGATGGACAGGAGCCGTTCGCCAGAGCGATCGTCCGAGAGCCGCAGCTGGCGAAGTACGTCGAGGGCTGGGGCAGGGAAGGCGATGCCGGCTTCCTCGCGGTCGGACCCGACGGACAGCCGATGGGATCGATAACGGCGCGGTTTTATGCGGAGGGCAACAAGAGCTACGGTTATGTCGGCAGCGACGTGCCGGAGCTCGGCATGGCCCTCTTGCCCGCGCACAGAGGCTCGGGCATCGGAACGGCGCTGCTGGCCCGGCTCGTCGAGGAGCTTCGCGGCCGGTCGGTGAAGCGGGTCTCGCTCAGCGTGGATCCCCGTAATGCCGCGGCCATGGCCTTGTACCGGCGTTTCGGATTCGGGGAAGTCCGGAAGGACGGCACGTCCATCGTCATGGTCGCGAACTTGGACGCCTGATGGCTTCAACGTTTGCGCTGCAGCAGGACGTACCCGCTGATGCCGGACGTTTGCTTCCAGACGACGATTTTGAAACCGCTGTCGGCATTCAGCAGACAGACCAGCGCCGTACGAAGGGGCGTTCCCACGGTCAGGCGGTCGGAGCACGGAAAAGAACTGCCGATGACGCGCAGCGCGGAGATCCGGCGTGGGGAACGCGACACCAGCGGATTTTGGGACCAGCTGATGAGGACGAGATCCGTTTGGCGAACTGCTTTGGCACGTGCCATATTTCGATCACCTCGTTTCGAACAAGCTTCCCTATTAGTAGATGATAGAACGAGAGATTATGTGATGCGGGGACAAAAAAAGGAGGATGGCGATGACGACCGGCATTCGCGTCAATCAAGCCGCGATCGGCGAGCTGGATGAACTGGCCGCCGTCTTCGATCAATATCGGGTGTTTTACGGTCAACCATCGGACGTGTCCGCGGCGCGCGCCTTTCTATTCGAACGGTTCGAGTACCGGGATTCGATCGTCTTCGCCGCGAGGGACGTCCGGACGGACGCGCTCGTCGGCTTCGCGCAGCTGTATCCGGCGTTCTCGTCGATCTCGATGGCGAGATCCCTGATCTTGAACGACCTGTTCGTGGTGCCGGACGCCCGGAAGCGGGGGATCGGCCAGCTGCTGCTGGATGCGGCTCTCCGGTACGCCAAGCAGACGAACGCGAAGGGGCTGGAGCTGTCGACCGCGGCCGGCAACGTCGCGGCGCGGCGGCTGTACGAACGGAACGGATACGAGCGGGACGAGTCGTTTTATCATTATTTTTTGAGCGCGCGGCCGTAACCGGCGGCACGAACGGAGTTCGAGGCATCCATGCTTTGCGGATGCCATCTTTGAGTAAGACGGAACGCCGTGCTTCGGTTCGCGGAGCGGGAGGTTAGGAATGAAGGAGACTTGGCATCGTCATTTCGGCGTATATGGGGTCAATGAATTGCCGCCCCTCATCATGGGGGCGGCCGATTGGCTCCGCAATCGCACTTGGGATATGCGGACTCGCGTATACGAGACGTGGACGGTGGCGGGGACGCAAGCGGGAGCGAATGTGACAGCAATCAACCAAAACGAGGGATGACCATGACAACAAGGCGCGATTTCCCGGTGCTGGAGACGGAACGACTGGTCCTGCGGCAGCTGCGGGCCGAGGACGCCGGCGAGCTGTTCGCGTATTTTTCGCTGGACGAGGTAACGGCCTATTACGATTTGGACAGCTTCGCGGAGCCGGCGCAGGCGGCCGGGCTCATCGCCAGCTGGCAGCGGCGGTTCGACCGCGGGGAAGGCATCCGTTGGGGCATTACGCTGCGGGGCGACGACCGGGTCATCGGGACCTGCGGCTTCCATGAATGGTCCAAGGCGCATTATAAAGCCGAGGTCGGTTACGAGCTCGCCCCTGCCTACTGGCGGCAAGGCTTGATGACCGAGGCGCTGGCCGCCATCATTCCGTACGGGTTCGAGGCGCTCGGCCTGAACCGGATCGAGGCGTTCATCGACCCCGATAACGACAGCTCCAGAAGGCTGCTGGAAAAATCGGGTTTGCGCGAAGAGGGGCATATGCGCGATTATTATTACGAGAAGGGGCGGTTCGTGGACGCCGTGCTCTTCGCTTGCTTGAAACGGACGCATGCCGGTAAGACAAAGGTGTAGACCCGTCGAAAGCCGGGTTTTGGATCGGATGCCATTCGAATAGCCGAGAGGAGCGAGCCATCATGATCATTCGCGAAACGGAACAAGCCTACGTCATGACGCACCAGCACGAGCACGCCAGACTGTCGGGCGACATCGCCAAACGGTTCCATGCCCATCTCTTCCTGGGCGAGGAGCGGCGGGAAGACGCGCTGCACGCGGTGTACGAGCACGACCGCGCCTGGATCACCATGGACGATACGCCGATCTGGAACGACGGCAGCGGCGCCCCGTATTCCTTCATGGATTACCCGCTGCGGCCGAAGCTGCTGTGCTACCGGGACGGCATTGACGAGACGGAACGCGGCAACGCCTACGCGGCTTTGCTGTGCAGCCTGCATTACGCGAATTTCGAGGCGATCCGGACCTCCGATCAACCGGAGATGATGGCGTTTCGCCAGCATGAGCTTGAGCGGCAGGCGCGGATCCGTGCCGCGCTCGCCCCGCTGGACGAGGCGACGGTGCAGCGGCATCTGCGCATCCTGCGGCTGTGCGACGGCTTGTCGCTGTACGTGTGCTTGAACGAGCCCGGAGCCGACAAGGCGCGCGAGCATCCGTGGTACCGGACGGGATTCGATACGCCGCTCGTCGCCGGCGAGCAATACGTCGCCCACTGGGCGAGTCCCCTGGAGATCGGCGTCGCGCCTACGCTGTTCGCGGAGACGTTCACGGCTTCCGTGCGGCAGAAGCAGGTGCCCAAGACGCTCATCGCCGAGCTCGGCCTGCACGCGGCCTTCGAACGGACCAGTTGGACCGAGCAGCAAGCGACGTTTCTCGCCGAAATGAACTGAAGATACGAGGTTACGGGTTCCCGTCCTGCGCCGATTGGAAATTTGCTCCGCTTGCCCGCGTTTGCGATCGGATGCACAATGGCAGCAGCAGGGAATGTTAGACATGACAACGACGACGAATCAAGAGGTGACGTACATGAATGCAAAACAGCTGGCGGCCGCGGAGGCGGTCACGCATATCGAAGACGGCATGACGGTAGGGCTCGGGACGGGATCGACGTCGTTCTTCGCCATCCATCGCATCGCGGAGCGGGTCAAGGAAGGGCTGCGCATCCGAGCGGTCTCGAGCTCGAAAGGGTCCGAATCGCTTGCCCGGGAGCTGGGCATCCCGATCGTCCCGTTCGCGGATATCGACGCGATCGATGCGACGATCGACGGTGCGGACGAAGTGGACGAGGCGTTCAATCTGATCAAAGGCGGAGGCGGCGCGCTGCTGAGGGAAAAAATTCTGGCCGCGAACAGCCGGCGGTTCATCGTGATCGTCGACGAATCGAAGCTCGTGCGCACGCTCGGCGCTTTTCCGCTGCCGGTCGAAGTCGTTCCGTTCGCGCATGAACTGACGGTAAGGAAGCTGGAGGCGCTCGGCTGCAAGCCGGCGATCCGCCAGGCCGACGGCCGGCCGTTCATCTCGGACAACGGCAACTACATCGTGGATTGCCGGTTTGGCGCCATTCCGGATCCGGCGGAACTGAGCGTACGGCTGCACGCCATCCCCGGCGTCGTGGAGCACGGCTTGTTCGTGCGCATGACCGAAACCGTCGTGGTCGGCGGCGCCGACGGTTCGACGCGGTATTTATAAACCCGTCCAAGCCGCGGGCAAACGGTGAAGGGGAGGCGGCTGGCTCATGAACAAGGAGCTTCAGCATGTATTGGACGGCGCGGTGCGTTTATTTCTGAAGGAATGGCCGAATACGCTGACCGGCGTCTACGCGCACGGCTCGCTGGCGCTTGGCGGCTTCAACCCGGCGCGCAGCGACGTCGATCTGCTCGCGCTTCTTCGCGAGCCCGGCGATCGCGCCGCGTACCGGCGGATCGCGGAGGGGCTGATGCGGCTCGAGGACGAAGGCGGCGGCGGCGCGGGATTCGAGATGAGCATCGTGCTGGCCGGGCACGCGGCGGCGGACTTCGTCTTCCCGACGCCGTTCGAATGCCACTATTCCGCGGCGCATCGCGATCGCTACAGACACGACCCTCAGTACGTTTGCGGCGGGTTCGCGGATCCTGACCTGGCCGCGCATTTCGCCGTCGCGCATGCCCGGGGCCTGACGCTCTGCGGCACGCCGGCGCCGGAGGCGTTCCGGCCGGTCGACCGCCGGCACGTCTTGGCTTCGGTGCTGGCGGACGTTAGGGAAGCGGCCGACGGGATCGCCGGCAATCCCGTGTACCATGTGCTGAACCTGTGCCGCACGCTGCGGTATGCGCGCGAGTCGGCGATCGCGTCCAAGCGGGAGGGCGGCGAGTGGGCGTTAGCGATCGTGCCGCCCGCGCATCGCGCGATCATCGAGCGGTGCCTGGCGGCGTATGCCGGGAACGTCGGAGCGGATTCCGGCTTGGGGTTGTCCCCCGAAGAGCTGGCTTCGTTCGCGGGCGCGATGCTGGAGGCGATCGAACGCGAGGCCGCGGCCGAGGAAGGGCCGGGCTCGCGGTAGCGCGCTTCAGTCGGCGCGCCGCGGGATGTACGGGCGGCGAGAGACGGTCCGCGAGGCGCGATCCCAATAAGGAGGACGGTACGGACATGGGCGATATTCTCTCGTATTACAGCGCATTCGACGAGTGGGGGCGGCTCGATCGCGAGCCGTTGGAATTCCAGATCAACTTCCGCCACATCCGGCAGCTGCTTCCGGCTTCCTGCCGCATCCTGGATAACGGGGCGGGGCCGGGCAAATACGCGGTGGAACTGGCAAAGCTCGGCCACCGGGTGACGCTGTCCGACTTGACGCCGCGGCTCGTGGACGTCGCGAGGGAGAAAGCGAAGGCGTTCGGCGTCGAGGCGCAGTTCGACGGCTTCCATATCGCGGACGCCCGGGATTTGGGGGCGTTCCCCGCGGAACGGTTCGACGCGGCGCTCATGCTGGGACCGCTCTATCATCTGCAGCGGGAGGAGGACCGCGTCCGCGCCGTCTCCGAACTGCATCGCGTCACGAAGCAAGACGGGTACATCTTCGTCGCGTTCATGTCGCGGACGCGGTTTCTGGCCACGTCCGTCGCGCATCCCGAGGCATGGAAGCCGAATCATACCGCACCGGGCATCCGCCGCTTTCTGGACACCGGCAATTTCGACCACGCCGATCCCGGCCGGTTCACCGGCGCGTATTATTTCGACATTCCGGACATCGTCCCGTTCATGGAGGCGCACGGATTCGCCGGGGAGAAGCTGGTCGGCTCGAGCAGCATCGCGGGCGGCATGGGGCCGGAGCAGTGGGCGTATTGGCGGGAGCGGGGCGGCGAGGAATACGAGGGCATCATGAACCTCGTCCTGCGCGAATCCGAAAATCCGCATATTCTCGGCCTTTCCTCGCACTTGCTGTATATCGGGCGAAAGCGGTGAGCCGCGGTGCGGCGGCATCGGTTGGCCGGGTTTGATTGCCCGGCCAGGCGCGTACCGGCAGCGGAACGGCACGAAATCGCATTCAAGCCTGCAAGCAACAAAAAGGAGCGGCAGCCGCCGCTCCTTTTTGTTGCTTCCATATCCCTAACGTCTTCCGCTCGCCTGCGCTTACTTCTTTGCTTTGTAAAATTCGTGGTACAGCTTCATGAGCGCCCGCTTCTCGATTCGCGATACGTACGAGCGCGAGATGCCGAGCTCCTTGGCGATTTCCCGCTGCGTCCGCTCTTCCCCGCCGGTGATGAGGCCGAATCGGCCGACGACGACTTCCTTCTCCCGTTCGTCCAGGATGTCGAGGTTTTTGTATATTTTGCTCTTCTCGATCTTCAATTGCACGCGCTCCGCCACGTCGTCGGCCTCGGTGCCGAGAATATCGATGAGCGTGATTTCGTTGCCCTCCTTGTCGGTGCCGATCGGATCGTGCAGCGACACGTCCTTGCGGGTCTTCTTCAGCGAACGGAGATGCATAAGTATTTCGTTCTCGATACAGCGGGCCGCGAACGTGGCCAGCTTCGTGCCTTTTCCCGTCTGGAAGCTCTCGATGGCCTTGATGAGCCCGATCGTACCGATGGAAATGAGGTCTTCGAGTCCTTCACCCGTGTTGTCGAATTTCTTCACGATGTGCGCGACCAACCTTAAGTTATGCTCGATCAGCAAGTTGCGGGAACGCTGGTCCCCTTCCGCCATCAACTGCAAATGCCGCAGTTCCTCTTCTTCGGTCAGCGGCTGGGGAAACGCATTGTTTTTGACATAGGAGACAAGAAGCGACAGTTGCTTGATGAACAGCGCGATTGCGGCAAAAAATCCAGGCATACTACGGCCACCCCCGTGATGTAATGGCCGGGCAAGATTCTAAGCCCTCCCCCGACGTTTCCGGACTGTTCTACATTCTATGTGGGCGCGGGCCTAGAAGTGCCTGTACGCGAAAGGATGTTAGCGGGGGAGGGAAATGTCGAATTAGGGGGTGCGTGCGAAAGTGGCTGATCGGAGGGCGAGCAGGCTGTCAGAACACCTGCGTTCAATGCGGCTGAAACAAATACGCGATCATATCGAAATGCCCCGCTTTGCTGTACGCCGCGTAAAACCGCTCATCCAGCTCGAGCGTGTCCTCGAAATCGACCACGACCGGTTCTTCTCCTTCGCGCAGCCGGGCGTTCAGGCGGTACTCGTCCCGAGAGTCCAGCGCGGCCGCGGCTTCGAATTGCCGCTTGGCCTCCGCGAAATGGCCCATTTTCCATTGAATGGCCCCGAGCGCGTTGCGGGCGAGCGCCCAATCCGGCTTCAACCGCACCGCTTCGCGCGCGTCCGCTTCCCGCTGCGGCAGGTAGCTGCCGCCGAGCCGCAGCGAACAGATCGCGACGTCCAGATGGGCCTGCGCGGCATGTTCGGGATTCGTATAGTCGAAGCCGTCCTCGCGGTCCCTGACCTCGTACCGGATGCGGTCCTCCCAATAATACTGCACGTTGCTGAGGTTCTTGAACTCCCAGTGCGCGAGCAGCTGCATCTCGAAGGAAGAGGGAACCGCGCCGAGCGACAGATGCCGGAACGGATGGCGGATGAACCGGCGCCGCTCGAACACGAGCGTGTCGTCCCGCACCGACACGAACCAGTTATGGGACGGGTTCGGCCCGAGCAGGAGCTCGAATATTTTTTGCGGCGTTTCGATAAAGCCGCGCCGTCCCACCCGCATCATTTCGTCGCAGGCGTCCTTCGGCGAGACGGTATGCTCGAACACCTGCCTGGACAGGACGAAGTCGAACCGCTTGTCGGGGAAAGGCAGCTTCTCCGCAAAGCACTCCACGTAATCGACGTCCGGGTTCACGCTCCAGCCGGCGCGATGCGCGTTATGGGCGAGATACGGCTCCGTGACCACGTTCGCGCGCTGAAAGGGATTCGAGCCGCCCCCGATATCGAGCACGACGTCGTGCTCCCCGATGCGCAGCAGCTCGCTTAAGATCCGGTCGTGCAGGACGGGGTAGACGTTACCGAACGAATTTTTCAATGGGAACTGCCGGGTATAGCTCCCCAGATTGACCGAGAACACGCGGTCGAAGTCCATCCGTTCACCTCCGGTACGCTCATGATGGCCAGACGTGCGCCGGCCGTTTCTATTCTGTATGCGAAAGCGGGCGTCAGGTGATGGCGGAAGCGGCCGAAAAGCGGGACGATCCGCCTAATTTCGCGCCCAAAAGCCGTGCTTACCGGTACGGAACCGCTCTCGCGCCTGGCGATTTGGAACGATTTTAAACGTTTTGTCACACAATGAGGTAAATAAAGGCAAATTTTGCGGGGGGAGGGGTCGATATAGGAAGAGAGGAGGTTTGATCGGATGGAAAAACGGGTAATGGTTGTCAAAATTGCGTTGGCGTTCCTGTTGGCTTTGGCATCGACGGCGGTATTCAGTCCGACCGATAAAGTCCGAGGTGAGGGGAAAGTGCTGAGAACGGGCAATTACGCGTTCAGTCCCGCTCCGAACGGAGGAAATTCTCCGGATCTGGAAGCGACCGGGCTGATCGCCGCCTCAAGAGGCGTGCTGTACGACGGGACCGCGGCTTACGCCGGCTGGATGGGGAGCGCGGGGTCCGCGGGGACCGTCCATGTCATGATCGATCTGTTGAAGGATTATTCGCTCGACCAAATTCGCATCGTCCTGAACGCGCCCAACAAATATTGGGGCTTCAAGGACATCACCGTCAAATACCGGCCGGAGGCCGCGACGGGGTATTACATCGCGACCCGGCACGTCAAGCAGGGGACCGACTTGAATTACGCGGTCACGGTGCCGATGGCGAATCAGACGGCGCGCTTCATCGTGCTGGACATCCGCCGCACCCAGGCCTACCAGCACATTCCGCTGACGGAGCTCGAAATCACGGAAGGCACGGGCGCGCCCGGGCAAAATCCGGCTCCGCCGTTCACGGTGGCGCAATTGAAGGCCGAATTGAACAAAGACGCCCTGATCGCGGATCGCTTCGGGCAGTGGATCAACGATCCGTGGCCGGGCAAGGTGACGTCGGACGCCCAACTTCGGCAGGAATACGCGACCGAGGCCGTCGCGCTGGCGAACGTCAAGCTCGACCCGGCCAAGTACGATGCCTACGGCGGGATCAAAAGCATGGGGCAGTTCGAGGCGACGGGCTACTTCCGGCTGCAGCAGATCGGGGGGAAATGGTGGTTCATTACGCCCGACGGGTACCCGTTCATCATGAAAGGCGTCGACGCGACCAGCCTGTGGGACCCCGGCTACCAGACGCCGACGCTGAAGGCGGACGGCACGCCGCGGCAAATTTTCGAGGCGCTGCCGGACCGGACCGCGTACGCGCCCGCGTATACGAAGGATACGAACGGCGAGTACATCAGCTTCGTCGTGGCGAACGTGATGAAGAAGTACGGCGACAATTTTGAAGCGAAGTGGGAGGACATCACGAAGAAGCGCCTCATCCTATGGGGCTTCAACGCGTTCAGCAAGTGGACCAAGCCGAAGGGCGTGGCGTTCCCGTACGTGCAGGTGCTGCAGGACCCTCCTACGCTGCGAAGGATCCAGTGGTCGTACGACGTATTCGATCCGCAGGCCGCGCCGACCATCGAGAGCGCGCTGAGGGCCCAGCTGACGACCGGGAAAGCGAGCAAATGGTTGATCGGCTACACGTATGACAACGAAGCGGGATGGACGACGGATATCGTGAAGTCCGTGCTCGCTTATAAGTCGGATTCGCCGGCGAAGCAAGCGTTCGTGGACTTCCTGGCCCCGAGGCACAACAGCGATCTGGCTGCCGTCAACCGCCTGCTCGGCACGAACGCCTCGTCGTTCGAGGCGCTGAAGGACACGCCGATCGACATCGCCAAGGTGCCCGCTGCGGACGTCTCGGCGTATCTCAAGCTGGCGTCGGCGACGTATTTCTCGACCGTCCGGAACGTCATCAAGAAGTACGACCCCAACCATATGTTCATGGGCGCCAACGTCGTGCCGACCTGGCGGACCAGCCTGGAGTGGGATCAAGGCGCCATGCCGTACGTCGACGCCTTCTCCGTGGACAGCTACACGCGGGACGCCGCCTGGATGGACCGGTACGAGCCGTACGGCAAGCCCTTGCTGAACCTGGAGCATTCCTTCGGCTCCTCCGACCGCGGGCTCTCGTACATCAGCGCGCCGACGAAGACGACCAGCATCGCGGAGCGGGGCGACGCCTATCAGGCGTTCGCGGAGAGCCAGGCCGCTAATCCGCTGTTCGTCGGCTCCGGCTGGTACGCTTATTACGACCAGCCCGTAACGGGGCGCGCGGATACCGAGAATTACAACATCGGGCTCGTCAATCAGCAGGATCAGCCGTACACCGAGATGATCGAGCGGATGAAGTCCGCGCACGCCGTGCTGGAGGCGATCCATCAATACGGCCCGAACCTCGCGTCGGGCGCCGTCGCGACGGCCAGCTCGTCCTACGCCGCCGCGCTCGCGGCCGCGAACGCGACGGACGGCAGCGGCTCGACCCGCTGGGGCTCGAAGTACAACGACAACGAGTGGATCCGGGCGGACCTCGGCGCGGTCAAGACGGTGAACCGGGTCCGGCTGAGCTGGGAGAACGCGTACGGGAAAGCGTACAAAATCCAGGTGTCGTCCGACGGCACGAACTGGCGGGACGTCTACGCGACCAGCGCGGGCAACGGCGGCGTGGACGATATTTCGTTCGCGGCGACGAGCGCCCGGTACGTGCGGATGCTCGGCGTCCAGCGCGGCTCCGCGTACGGCTACTCGCTCTGGCGCTTCGAGGTGTATGCCTCGTAACGGCTCCGCGAAGAACGCGGGTTCCGCCCGCGGGCGGGCCTGCGAAAAAAATTATCCGGGCCTGCATACTTTGGTTTGATTTGGTGACATTAACATCAATCCCAAATCAAAGGAGGGCTTTACAAATGGCAAAGAACACATTGGTGGTACCGCAAGCGTCGCACGCGCTCGACATGCTCAAATTCGAGGTGGCCCAAGAGCTCGGCATTCAGCTTTCTCCGGATGGGTACAACGGAAATCTGTCGACGTACAACGCAGGCAAAATCGGCGGATCGATCACGCGCAGACTGGTGCAAATCGCCGAGCAAAGCCTTGGCGGCGCGCAAAACTTCCGTTAATCGGCAAGCGAGCGGTTCGATCGACAAGCGGGACGCCGTAACGGCGTCCCGTCTTCATGGGCAGGCCTATCCTTCGGGAAAGGCTTGCTTTTTTGCGTTTACCGGTCCAAGCGCCCGGGGGAGGGCTGACGGAAGCGGCGCCGTCCGTTATAATGAGGTCCGTAACGGTCGGCTGGCAATCGGCCGGCCGAAGGACAGCGACGCGGGAGGATGACGGGAATGGAGAAGGCGGTTGAGGAGCGCAAGGGCGGCGGCTCCGCGGCAAATACGGCGGTCGTGCCGGTGCCGAAGCTGGAGGAAGACAGCTACGACTGGTGGGCGCGCCATGAGCTTGTGCTGCGGACGAAGGACGAGGTCCGGCCGGACATCGTGCTGATCGGGGATTCGCTGACGCATTTCTGGGGCGGCCCCCCGGAGCCGGAATCGCGGCATGGCAGCGGGGACGCCTGGGCGGCGCTGTTCGGCGGCCGCCGGGTACTTAATCTGGGCTTCGGCTGGGACCGCACGCAGAACGTGCTGTGGCGACTGCATCAGGGCCAGCTGGACGGGCTGTCGCCCGAATGGATCGTGCTCAACATCGGAACGAACAATACGAGCGAGACGGTCAACGCCCGCGCCAACACGGCGCACGAGATCCGGGACGGCGCCCGGGCGATTATCGAACTTGCGCGGGCGAAGGCGCCTTCGGCGCGCCTCGTCCTGATGGCCGTGTTCCCGCGCGAGGAAGCGCCGGATCATCCGCGGCGCGCGCTCATTCGCGAGATCAACGCGCGGTACGCCGAACTGGCCCGAGAGCTCGGCGCCGTCTTCGTCGACATCGGGCCGGAGCTGCTGGACGCGGACGGCACGCTGCCGAAGGAGATCGCCTTCGACGGCTGCCACTTGACGGAGCGGGGCTACGAGCGCTGGGCCGCCGCGCTGCGCCGGACGTTCGGGTTCGAGGAAGCCTAAGCCGCGCCTTGTTTGCCGGGAGCTTCGCGAAGACCGCGAAGCTTGATTCGTTCTAGAAGCGCGGCCCGCGCAAGGAAGCACAATAGAGTCCGCCGCCCGGCGCCCCCGCGCCGGACGGCGGACTTTCCGCTTTTCCGGCCAATTCGTCCCGTTCTCAACCGCCGGACCGATTGATTTCGATCGCGAACGGCATTGCGTAGCCTGGGAACAAGGCGGCGCGGCGTTCCAGTTTTCGCCATTCCCCGCAGCCGGGACGGGTGGTACAATGAATCGGTATTGAAGGGCAGGGAAGGATGGAAACGCCATGACGCGACTCGCGCGGCTATTTCAAAATCGGAGCGTCGTTTCGAAATTCGTCGCCATTTACGTGTCGATCTTGTTGGTATCGCTTTCCGTAACCGGATACATGCTGTACCGGCAGGCGTCGGAGTCGGCGATCGCCCAGGCGCAGACGGTCATGGAGCAGAACCTGCTGCAGACCAAGGCGAGCATCGAGGAGAAGGTGAAGCTGACCGAGAACCTCTCGCAGCTCATCGCGTTCGACTCCCGCATCCAGACGTTTCTGGACAGCGATTTCATCAACGAGAGCTTCCAGCTGCAGGACTACCGCGACAATATCGCGCCGATCATCGACAACATCATGCGGCAGAACCCGAATATTCATTCGATCCACGTGTACATGCAGAATCCGACCATTCCGGAGCTGTACGGCGGGTACGACGGCTTCTACGCCATGGACCGGATCCGCGGCGACGCCGCTTACCAGGGGCTGCTGACGAACGCGGCGCCCCAGTCGGAATGGCGCGGCACGCACAAGGAGATGCTGCTGCTCGTGCGGCCGGGCTTGACCCCGAAGGCGGACGTGTTCTCGTACAACCGGAAAATCTTCTCCGTCCGCGATTACGGCATATCCGGCCTGGTGGAGATCGAGATGACGCAGGCGGAGCTGTTCAAGTCGCTCAAGGATTCCATCTCGGGCCACTTGGGAAGCGTCTTCATCGTGGACGGCGGCGACCGGATCGTGTCCGACAACCTCGCCGGGACGTACGGGCAGCGGATCGAGACCGTCGGTCTCTCGGGGCTGCCGGACGACGCGAGGTCGAACGGCATCGTCTCCGTGCGCGGGGAGCGGTCGATCGTCATCTCGATTCCGGTCGGAGGCCCGGACCTGCGGGTCGTGGGGATCTTCCCCGTGAAGGGCGTGGTCGAGAAGGTGACGCATTCGATCCGCACGATGCTGGTCGTCTTGACCGCGGCGCTGCTGCTGCTCAGCCTGCTCGTCTATTTCGTGACCGTCAAGCTGCTGTCCCGCATGAAGCCGCTCCTGAAAGCGATGAAGCAGGTGCGCGAAGGCTCGCTCGACGTCTCCGTGCCGGTCGTCTGGAACGACGAGTTCTCGCAGATGGCGCTGACGTTCAACCATATGACCGGGCGCATCCACGACCTCGTGGAGAAGGTGTACAAGTCCGAGCTGCTGGAGAAGGAAGCGGAGCTGAAGGCGCTGGAAGCGCAGATCAATCCGCACTTCCTGTATAATACGCTGGCGACGATCTCGTGGGTGTCGCGCAAGGCGAAGGCGCCGGAGGTCGCCCGCATCTCGGATTCGCTGGCGAAATTTTACCGGCTCGTGCTGAACAAGGGCAGCTCGGAGACGACGATCGCGAGCGAGCTCGACATGGTGAAGGCGTACCTGGCCATTCAGAAATTCCGCTTCGAGGACCGCTTCGACGCCGTCTTCGAGATCGACGACCGGGTGCGGGAATGCGTAACGGTCAAAAACATTTTGCAGCCGCTCGTCGAAAACGCGCTCGTCCACGGCATCGATCCGAAGCGGTCGCACGGCACGATTATCATCAAGGCGTTCCCCGAGGGTAACCGGGTCACGCTGCAGGTCATCGACGACGGCGTCGGGATGGCCGAGGGCCGGATCCGCGACGTTGTGGAGGGCCGGCGCCTCGATTCCTACGGAAGCGGTTACGCCGTTGCCAACATCACGAAACGGCTGCAGGCGTATTACGGGACGGACCACGCGCTGGCGCTGTTCAGCCGGCCGGGGATCGGCACGGCGGTGACCATCGCGTTTGCGGCAAGGAGGAGAACGGATCATGTATAAACTGCTCATCGTGGAGGACGAGCGGTGGGAGCGCGAAGGGCTGGTCGAATTCGCGGATTGGGCCGCGATGGGCATCGGCGCGATCGTGACCGCCTGTGACGGCATCGAAGGGCTGGAGAAGGCGATCGAGCTGGAGCCGGACATCGTCATCACCGATATCCAGATGCCCGGCCGGAACGGGATCGAGATGGCGCGGCTGATCAAGGAGCGGCAGCCCGATGCGAGCATCGTCGTGCTGACCGGGTTCGACGATTTTCAGTTCGCCCGCGACGCGCTGCGGTTCCGCGCGGTCGATTACCTGCTGAAGCCGATCGAGGAAGAAGAGCTGCTGGCGACGATGGCGCGGGTGATCCGGCATTGCGAGGAGACGCGCCGGGTTCGGCTCGAGGAGGCGCGCAAGGCGCGGACGTACGAGACGGGCCGCCGGGCCGCCCTGCAGCGGACGTTCGCGGCGCTGCTGGCGGGCCGCGAAGCCGGCCCCGAAGCGGAAGCGGCCGTCGGCGCGGCGCTGGCCGCGGGCCGTACCGGCGCGGCGGACGGGCCGTATGCCGTCTGGTCG
>NZ_JAGGDJ010000056.1 GCF_017652985.1 Paenibacillus artemisiicola | reverse complement strand
CGCCGGCCGCGACCCGGCGGCCGGTCAGCACCGAGCGCGGCGCCCGGCGGCTCAGCGCGCCGATCTCCGTCGCCCACGTATCCGCGTTCACCGCGGCCATGACGCCGGCGAAGGCGTACGTCCAGCCCTGCGCCGGCCACAGGAAATGCCCGGCGCAGAGCAGCAAGCCCAGCCCGCCGTTCGCCCATACCTGCATTGCGTCCCGCCTGCCGGTCTTGGCGTAATTCGCCTCCGCCGCCTCCTTCCGCGCATGCCTGCGCTTCCACTTCGACCACAGCGTCGAAGACAGGAAGAACGCCAGCAGCGCCCCGAACCAGAACGGCCCGCCGAGCGCGACGTAGCCCGTGCCCATGATCGCCGCCGACCAGGCGCCCGACCCCGACAGCGAACGAAGCCGGTACGCGGCGCCCGCGATCGCGGCGCTGCCGACCAACCCCGCCGCCGCTCGTATCCACACGTCCATCTTGCGCGTCCTCCTTCGCGAAACCGATCGCTTCTTCGATTATACGACATTCGTTCTGTCGAAATTTGTCTTTATCTGCCGATTCCGTGCAGGATTATGCGGCTTGGCGTTGAACATAAGTAGGTAAGTCATACCGTCGAAACGCCAAGCGACCAAGGCGCCACGCCGCCACCACGTGAAGGAGTGTCTCCAGTCCATGAACGAGCCGCCGCATTACCGCGATGACGGACGCGGCGTTCCGCGGGAGCGGACGCCGGAAGAGCTGCTTCGCATCATCTTCGATTATACCGCGAAAATCAGCGGAGAGCGCAGCTTGCGCAGCGTGCTGCTGCTGATGGCCGACATGGGTCGCGACATGATCGTCGCCGACCGCTGCACCGTCTGGCTCATCGACCGCGCGAAGCAGGAGCTGTTCACCATGATCGCGCACGGCGCGAGCGAAATTCGCCTCCCGCTCGGCAGCGGCTTTGTGGGTAATTCCATCGCGTCGGGCGAAAGCCTGCTGATCGGCGACGCCTACGCGGATCCGCGGCATCATCCCGAGTCCGACCTCCGGACCGGCTACCGGACGAAAGCCGTCGTCACCGTGCCGTTCGCCGGCAACGACGGAACGATCATCGGCGCGTACCAGGCCGTGAACAAGCTGACGCCGCAGGCGGCGTTCACCCCGCGGGATCTCGAGCAGCTCAAGCTCGCCGCCGCGTACGCCGGCAAGTCGCTGGAATCCGTCATCCTGCGGGAGGAAATCGAATCGACGCAGCGGGAGATCATTTTCACGATGGGCCAGATCGGGGAAAGCCGCTCGAATGAAACGGGCAACCACGTCAAGCGCGTCGCCGAGTATTCCGCCGTTCTCGCGCTCGGGCTCGGCTTGTCCGCCGACGAAGCGGAGCTGCTGCGGATGGTGTCGCCGATGCACGACATCGGCAAGGTCGCCATTCCGGATGCCGTGCTGCTCAAGCCCGGAAAGCTGACGCCCGAAGAGTTCGAGCAGATGAAACAGCACACCGAGGTCGGCTACCAGCTGCTCCGGTCGTCCGGCCGCGCGCTGCTCAAGACCGCGGCGATCGTCGCCTACCAGCATCACGAGAAGTGGAACGGCACCGGTTATCCGCGCGGGCTGAAGGAAGAAGAAATCCACCTGTACGGACGGATTACCGCGGTCGCCGACGTGTTCGACGCGCTCGGCAGCGAACGCATCTACAAGAAAGCATGGGAGCTCGAACGCATCCTCGGCCTGTTCCGCGAGGAACGCGGCAAGCATTTCGATCCCCGCATCGTCGACGTCTTCTTCGAACAGCTGCCGGCGCTGATCGAGATTCGGAACCGTTACCGGGACAGGGATAACGCCGATAGCGAATAATGCCCGCCGCATGCGCTCCCCCTGCGCGCATGCGGCGGCAAATAACGAGACGCATAGCGCGGACTTCCGCGGCTATGCGTCTTTGTCATGCCGGCGGCGCTTCGCCGGCCTATACCTTCGCGTTCATGACCTCCGCGTAGCGGTCGGGGTAATTGGTGCAGATCATCAGCGTGCTGCTCAAGCCCGCCAGCCGCTTGATCATCGGGGCGTCGTTGACGGTCCACGCCATGACGGCCAGGTTCGCTTTGCGCATATCCGCGAGCAGCGTCTCGGACACGCGCGTATAGCCGATGGAGAGGAACGAGGCGCCGAGCCGCTTCAACTCTTCCACGAGGGTCCAAGGAAGCGCGTCGATGATCAGCCCCGTCCGCACGTCCTTCGACAGCTCCCGTACCTTGACGAGCGCGTTCCGGTCGAAGGACGTGATGACGGCGTCATGTTCCAGCCCCTTGGCGTACAGCAGGTCGACGACCTTCTTCTCCATGCCCGGGTAACGGCCGCCGTACGTCTTCAGCTCGATGTTGAGCCGGCAGCGTCCGACGGTCGCGTCCAGCACCCGTTCCAGCGTCGGAATTCCTTCCCCCGCGAACGGCTTGCCGAACCAGCCGCCCGCGTCCATCCGGCCGAGCTCCTCCGCGGTATAATCGCTCACCCGGCCAGGCTTCTTCGCCGTCCGCCGCAGCGAATCGTCGTGGATGACGACCGGAATGCCGTCCTTGGACAGCTGCACGTCGAGTTCGATCCACTGCACGAACGGAAACGCCATCGCGGCGCGGAACGCCGCCATCGTATTTTCCGGCGCGAGCCCGGAGGCGCCCCGGTGGGCGACGCAAGGATTAAGCATGAAGCATCACTCCTTCGCATGAATGAGGCCGTTCGCGTCGATCGTCGCATGGACGGAAATGCCCGCCAGCCGCTTCAGCAGCGCGGCGGCTTCTTCGCCTTCCAGCGGAGCCGGCTGCGATTGGACCGCGCGCATCGGGTGGAACGCGAGCGAGCATGCACCGCCGGCGCCGCACGCCGCGTCCAGCACGCCGGTATCGGCCGTCCGCTTGTCGGGCATGCCGCTGAACACGAAATTGCCGAGACTGTAGGCGATCCATTTGCCTTTATAGGATTCGAACCCTTGCAGCACGTGCGGGTGGCTGCCGACGACCAAATCCGCCCCGGCATCGATGTACGCATGGCCGAGCCGCTTCTGATCCGCGTTCGGCAGGTCGGCCAGCTCCGTGCCCCAGTGGACCATGACGACGACGACGTCCGCTTCCGCCTTCGCTTTCTTGATCGCGGCGACCGCCCGCGTCGGATAGTACGATTCCGCGAGTCCGGGATGGTTCGGGCCTGCCTTCCATGAGCCGACCGGCACGACTCGCGTCAGACCGAGATAGGCGATCCGGATTCCGTTCGCTTCCTTGATGACCGGCTTGAACGCCTCCGCGTCGTTGCGGCCCGCGCCGACGTTCGGCAGCTTGACCTTCTTCAGATAACCGATCGTATCGAGCAGGCCGACTTCGCCCTGATCCAGCGTGTGGTTGTTCGCCAGGTTGACCAGGTCGACGCCGGAGTCGATCAGCGCGGGAAGGGCATCCGGCGAAGCCTTATACACGTACTGCTTATTCGGCGCCGGCGTGCCGCGCAGCGTGACGGGCGTCTCCAAATTCGCCGCCGTGATGTCGGACAGCTGCAAGTAGTTGCGCGCTTTCGCGTACGGATAGCCGTATCCGTTCTTCAGCATGAGCTTCTCGACCGAAGCCGCCAGCAAGATATCGCCCGTGAACGACAAATTGGCCGCGTCGGCTCCGGATCCAGCTCCGGCCCCGGCATCTGCCGGCGCGCCGCTCCCGCCCGAGCCCGGGGCGGCCGGACCGCCGCTCCCCGCTCCTCCGTTCGCGCCCGCGACCGTGCCCGCCGCGCCGCCCGCCGGCGCGCCTCCGTCCGGCTTCCCGCCGGTCTTCGGTCCGTCCCCGCCAGCGGCGTTCCCGCCGCCTTCGCCGCCGTTCGCCGCGCCGGTGCCGCCCGCTCCGCCCTGCGCTTGACCGGACGACGGCGTCCCGCCGGCATTGCCGGCCTGCTGGCCGCTTTGGCCCTCTTGACTGCCTTCCCCGTTCGCCGCGGGCGCGTGCGCCGGCGAGCCGGCTTCGTCGGCGCCTTTGCCCGCGCCGGCGGAGCCGCCGTTCGCGTTCGCGGCGGCGTCCGGCGTATCCGGCGCGCCGCTGCCGCCGTCGCCGCGCTGCAGCGCATAGACGACGGCGAGCGCGCCGACGGCCAGCAGCAGGACGAGATTGACGACGGCCAGCCGCCGCAGCCGCTTGGACCGCTCCCGTTTCCGGCGTTGATGGGATTCCGAGCGTGACATTACCATATAAGGGCGTGCTCCTTTTCCGGGAACGGCGCGTTCCCTCTATGCAAAATACGTATAGCTGCCTTCGCCTTCGCCGCCGCGCTTGCCGATCCGCCCGCCGTGCTCCAGATGGAAGACATGAGCCAGCGTCTCCGACATCGCGAACCGAAGATGATGCGCGTCCCCGGCGATCCGCTCGCCGAACAGCCGCATGCACAGGGCGTAACCCGTCCGTGGCTCTTCCCGCAGAAGCCCGACGATCTCCGCCAGCCGGCGCTCGTGATGCGCCGCCAGCTCCGCCGCGCGCTCCGCGAATCGGTCGAACGGCTCCCGATGGCCCGGGAACGCCAGCTCGACGTCGTACCGGGCCAGCTCCCGCAGGCTTCCCAGAAACCGCTCCAGCTGCCGGTCGTCCTCGCCGGGCACGACGCTGACGTTCGGCGTGATCGTCGGCAGCACCTGATCGCCGCACAGCATCCACTTTCTGGATGGCGCGTAGAAGACGAGCTGGCCGCCGGCATGGCCCGGCGCGTCGATCGCCAGCCACGTCTCGCCCCCCATCCGGACGGTCTCCCCCGCTTCGAGGAACGTCACCGCCGGCTGCGGCGCGACTTTCGCCACGAAGCTATCCAGATGCGGCCCGAGCGTCGCGAGGGCTTCCGCCGGCATGCCGTGGCGCGCGTAGAGCGCCGTCAGCTCCGCCTTGAAAGCCGCGCCGCCGTCCGCCCCCCACAGCCGCTGCGCGTAGGCATAGGCTTCGGCCGACATGCGAACCGGCGCCCCGCTCCGCTGCTGGAACCAGCCGGCCAGGCCGTAATGATCGGGATGCTGATGCGTCAGCACGATCGTATGAATATCCGCGAACGCCACGCCGTGTTCGGCCATGACCGCCTCCCAAGACGCCTCCGCTTCCGCCGTGTGCAAGCCCGGATCGATCAAGGTATAGCCCCGGTCGTCCCGGAGCAAATAGCTGTTGACCCACTTCAACGAGAAGGGCAGCGGCACCCTCACCTGCACGATTCCTTCCGGCCGCAGCGTTGCGGCCGGTCTACCTGCCAAACCGCCCAATATCAAGCCCTCCCGGCGCCGTTTTCCTCAGACCGCTCGCGCGCGAAGAAATCGGCCATAACTGAGTTCAATTGTACCGTACGGCCGCAATTCTGGCAAAATCCCGGAAGAGGCATATTTTTCTAATCGGCCATCCATACTAAAGCAAGCTGCCAGCCGTTTCCAGATCGGTGCCGGCAATCATTTTCACGAAAGGACGCGCTGCCATGCTGAACCGGCTCGGAACGCTATTCGCCGAATCGCGGGACTTGACGATGGACCGCCTGCAGAACGAATCGCTCATCATCGAAGTCGCCTATATCTCCTCGCTGTGCGACGAGAGCAAGGTCAGCGATTTCATTCTCGTCCCCTTTACGAAACAGGAACATCCCTTCGACGAGCTGGTCGCGCGCAACCCGTCGTTCAAGCAGGTGGACGATCCCGCCAAGTGGGCCGAAACGCTGCTGCACGGCTTCGCGCTGGTGCTCCTGAACGGCACGGTCTACAAGCTCGACGTTGCGCGGATCATCCGCAACGAGAACCCGCAGACGATGGTCGAAACCGTCATCATGGGTCCGCAGATCGCGCTCAGCGAGGATTTGATCGATTCCATCAACATCATCCGCAGCCGCTACCCGAGCGAGGAGCTGGCCATCGAGGAACGGACGATCGGCACGATCTCCAAATCCCGGATCGTGCTCATCTACGATAAGCACCGGGTCGACGCCACCGTGCTCAGCCACGTCCGCGCGAAGCTCGAGCGCGTCTCGGATCCGATCTATACCGCCACCGGCGAGCTCGTCCGGTCGCTCGGCGACCGTTACCGCCTGTTCCCGTCGATGATGATGTCGGAGCGGCCCGACCGCGTGTGTTCGGGCATCGAGGACGGCAAGGTGATCCTGATGATGCAAGGCTCCATGTTCGCCATCATCCTGCCCTCCACCTTCTTCGACTTCCTGCACGCCGTGGACGATGATTACGACTCCTTCTGGATGACGCGCGCCATGATCACGCTGCGCTATTTCGCCGTGGTGCTGACCGTTACGCTGCCGGCGCTGTACGTCGCGATCATGTCGTACAACCCGGAGCTGTTCCGCGTGCAGCTGTCCTTCTCGATCGCCGGCAGCCGCTCCGCCGTGCCGTATCCGTCGTTCGTGGAGGTCTTCATCATGCTGTTCATGATCGAATCGCTGATCGAAGCCAGCGTCCGCCTGCCCAAGTATATCGGCTCGACGGCCACGACGGTCGGCGGCCTCATCCTCGGGCAAGCCGCGCAGCAAGCGGGGCTCGTCAGCAGCATCATGATCATCGTCACGTCCGTCGTGGCGATTTCGAACTTCGTCATTCCCGTCAACAACATGTCGACGGCGATCCGGTTTCTGAAGTACCCGCTGATCATCCCCGCCATCTTCTTCGGCATCTCCGGGGTCACGTTCGGCGTCTTCTGTTACTTGGTCTACCTGGCCGATCTGCGCAGCTTCGGCAAGCCGTACTTCCGGCTCTTCGGGCGGTCGCGCTCGCAATCGGCCGACATCGGGCAGGTGGCGCGGGAATGAGCCGTTACTTCTATTACAATGTCGTGCTCGTCAGCTTGCTCAACCTGATGCTGTTCGTCCCGTATATGCTGATGCAGTACCGGTACAACGGCGCGATCCTGTCGATGCTGTGCGCCGCCGTCGTCGGCACGACGCTCGCCCTGCTGTACACCCGCGTCATGCGGAAGTTTCCGGGACGGGGACTGCCGGAGATTTTGTCGCTCTATCTGCCGAAGTGGCTGTCCGTGCCGTTCCTGCTGTTCTGCGCGTTCATGTGGCTGACGGCCGCCTCCATCTCGATGTACGCCTTCTCCGTGCTGATCAACCGGTTCTTCAATCCCGACACCAGCTCGATCATCGTGCTCGTGTTCATGGCGCTCGTCTGCCTGTATTCGGCGACGCGCTCCACGCTGACGGTCATGTTCGTCGTCGAGGTCGGCCTCATGGTCTGCGCGCCGGTCATCCTGTTCCTGCTGTTCAAAGCCGTCCGCAGCCAGATGCTGGATTGGGACGCCATCCGGACGGTGGCGCATTATTGGAACCGCACGCCCCGGATCGAGCCGTTCGCCGCGGCTTTGTTCGTGTTCACGGGCTATATGAATTTTTTTATGTTCAATCGGCTGTTCTCGCCGAACTTCCGCCTCCGGTACCGCTGGATTCTTCCGATCTTCTGCGGCCTGATCCTGATCACGACGTTCATCGTGCCGATCGGGTTCCACGGGACGGAAGGCGTCGCCGACTATTTGTACGTATGGAGCGTCACCTCGGACACGCTGATCATGAGCTACGGGTTCATCGAACGGGTCATCTTCGTGTTTCTGCTGCTCTATCTGATGCTGTCGCTCATCTTCGCGACCATCGGCTGGCATATGGCGATGGAGATGGTCAAGGCGTGCCTGCCGAAGCCGAAGACGGACATCGACCCCGCCCGGACGCCCCGCTCCAACTGGGTCATCGTCGGCGTGTTCGCCGCGCTCACGGTCGCGTACGGGTATTTTTTCGACGAGAAGCAAAACCTGCGGTTTACGAGCCAATGGATCGTGGCGCGGGCCTACGGGGAGATCCTCTCCGTCCTCTTCATCTTCGCGCTGAGCCTGTTCGGCTCCGGCAAAAAAAAGAAACTGGTGAGCCATGAAACGACTTCGACTAACGCTGCTGGCGCTGATGGCGCTTAGCTTGTCCGCCCTGAGCGGATGCGGCTTCAGGGACATCGACAAACGTTTTTTCGTCGTCGCGATGGGCATCGATCCGACGGACAAAGGCGCGAAGGGCTACAAAATCACGCTGCGCCTGGCGGTGCCCTCGCCGAAGGTCGAGCCCGGCGCCGGCAAAAACGAGTTTTTGACGATGGACGCCACGTCCATCGCGGAGGCCGTGCGCCTGCTCAAATCCCACGTCGACAAGGAGCTGGACTTCGGCCATTGCAAAGTGTTCGTCATCGGCGAACAGCTTGCCCGCCGGGACTACACGGAAATTCTCCGCTGGCTGTCCCGCCGGCGCGACGTGCAGAGCATCGCGTTCATGTCCGTCGGGCAGCCGGACGCCAAGACGATCGTCGAGGTCGAGCCGAAGACCGAACGGTATCCCGGCAATACGCTGTTCCTCATGTTCGGCAAGGACGGCACGCAGTCTTCGTACCTGGTGCCCATCTATATGTTCGACTTCATCCGCCGGCATGAGGAACACGGCCTCGACCCGATCCTGCCTGTGATTCGGGCCGACGATTCCGGATACGCCATTACCCGGATCGCCCTGCTCAACAAGACGAAGCTGGTGGACATCGTCTCCCCGGCCGAGACGGAGACGTACAGCCAAATCCGGTACCAGGACTCGAAATCGACGGTCGCCGCCGTGAAGGACGGCGTGACGATGGTCATCAACGTCGACAACATCGCGTCGCATTACAAGTTCGCGAACGTGAACGGGGAGCAGGTGCTGCAGCTGCGGCTGAACGTGAGCGGCATCTTCGAGGAGGCGCCGATCGGGGTGTACGGGGAGAATTGGACGGAGCTGGAAGGGATCTTCAACGCGCAGATCGCGGCGGAGATCAAGAAGTTCTTGAAGAAGGCGCAGCGGGACGAGGTCGACCCGTTCGGGTTCGGTCTCCGCTACCGGGCAACGCATGCCGGCACCGAGCAGACGTGGAGGGATTGGCAGCGCATCTACCCGCAGCTCAAATTCGACGTCAAGGTCAAGGTCAAGATCGAAGGCACGGGGCTGGTTAAATGAGGCCGGCGCGCGGACGGACGCAACGGCAGGCAAACACGTACGCGACTAGCGCCGCGCGGACGAAGCTGGCAAGCATGCGCGAACGCGGCCGGCTCGCCTTTCGGACGGACCAGGCCGGCTAGCACCGCGAACACGACTTGGCTAGCATCCGCGAAGAGGCTGGCTTGCCGCGCGCACGGACAAGGCCGGCTGGCATCCGCGAACGCGGTCGGCAAGCGCGGCCGGGCAAACGCGGCCGGGCAAGCAAAAAAGGGCAGCGCGCCGTTCTCCGGACGGGCCTGCCCTTCTTGCGTGCTTGCGCCGCCGCGCTAGACCGGCAGCAGCCGGTCCGTCGCGCGCAGCGCGCCGACCGTCGCGGCGCCGATGCCGAACATCGCGGCGCGCAGCTCGAATTCGATGCGCGCCATGACGCGCATCAGCGGCTCGGCGCTGCCGTCGCCGGGATCCGCCGCGCCGCCGAGCAGCGAGCGGCCGAAGCCGGCGAGGTCGGCGCCGAGCGCGATCGCCTTCGCGGCGTCGACCCCGCTTGCGAGGCCGCCGCTCGCGATGAGCGCCGCGTCCGGCAGCGCCGCCCGCACCTCGCGGACGCAAGCCGCGGTCGGCGTGCCCCAGTCGGCGAAGGCCGCGGCGGCGTCCGCGCGAAGCTCGTCCCTTGCGCGGTGCTTCTCGACCTGGCTCCACGACGTGCCGCCGGCGCCGGCCACGTCGATGAACGCCGCTCCGGCGTCGAGCAGCGCCGCCGCCGCCCCGGCATCGATGCCCCAGCCGACCTCCTTGATGCCGACCGGCACGCCGAGGCTTCGGCTAACTTCGCCGATCCGGCGCAGCAGCCCGCGGAAATCCGTGTTCCCCTCCGGCTGGAACACTTCCTGCAGGCTGTTCAAATGCAGCACGAGCGCGTCCGCCTCCGCCAGCTCGACCGCCCGGCGGCATTGATCGACGCCGTAGCCGTAATTGAGCTGGACGGCGCCGAGATTGGCAATGAGCGGAATGCTCGGCGCCAGCCGCCGCACCCGGAAGGTCGCCGCTAGCGCCTCGTTCTCGATGGCCGCGCGCATGGAGCCCAGCCCCATCGCCCAGCCCCGCGCTTCCGCCGCCTCGGCGAGGCGCGCGTTGATCCGGGCCGTTGCGTCCGTTCCGCCCGTCATGGAGCTGATGAGCAGCGGGGTCCGCAGCCGTTTGCCCAAGAAGGAGGCGCTCAGGTCGATCCCGCCGAAATCAAGCTCCGGAAGCGCTTGGTGCCGGAACCGGTAGCGGTCGAAGCCGGGGCCCGTCCCCGTGCTTTGCACCTGCTCCTCCAAGCAAATGCGGATATGCTCGCCTTTTCGGTTCGCGGTCGCCTCGTGCTCCGCGTTTACGCTGTCTGTCATGCTGAACGTATGCCCCTTCCATCCTCGCAACCTTTGATCCATCATGGCATAGTTGCGGGCTGCGCCGCAAGTTCCATCAGCGAAATGATAATTTTGATCGAAATTTTCGTTAAAATGATTTTTACAATCATTTTTATTGTCGTTCGAAACAAACTGGCTTATAATAATGGCAAACGGAGTTAGGGAGGCCATCACCATGCAAGTGAAAGTATTCGACACGACGACCGAATTGGACAGCTACGCCGCGGGACTGTTTGCCGCCGCGCTCAAGGCGAAGCCGGATTCGACGCTCGGCCTGGCGACGGGCTCGACACCGATCGGCATTTATGAAAAAATGATAGAGCTGTATGAGCAAGGCGAGCTCTCCTTCAAATACGCGACCACCTTCAATCTGGACGAATACGTCGGCCTGTCGCCGGATCACGAGCAGAGCTACGCGCGGTTCATGAACCGCCATTTGTTCGCCCACGTCGATCTTCCGGCCGGCCGTTCGCATCTGCCCAGCGGGACGGCGGCGAATTTGGAGGCGGAATGCGCCGGCTACGACCGGATGCTCGAAGAGCAGTCCGTCGATATTCAGCTTCTCGGACTCGGCCATAACGGCCATATCGGCTTCAACGAACCGGATCGCGCGCTGCAGGGCGGGACGCATATCGTGGAGCTCGAGCAGGCGACGCGGGAGGCCAACGCGCGGTTCTTCGATTCCCTCGACGAGGTGCCGACCCAAGCCATTACGATGGGCGTCGGTTCCATCCTGAAGGCGGACGCCATCTTGCTCGTCGTCAAAGGCGCGGACAAAGCGGGCATCGTCAAGCAGGCGCTGCAGGGACCGATCACGACGGAGGTGCCCGCTTCGCTGCTCCAGACGCACAAGAACGTGACGGTTCTGGTCGACCGAGAGGCAGGGAGGTTATTGTAACCATGAACGAAGCTGCAGGCAACTGGCTCATTCGCGGCGTGAACGCGGTCGTCGGCGACGCCGTCGCCGAGGACGCCGCCATTGTGGTGAAGAACGGCAAAATCGCGCGAATCGCGGCGGGCGGCGATCTGCCCCCGGGCGAAGCCGACGGACTTGCGGAGGTAGACGGCGGCGGCGGCTGGCTGCTGCCGGGCTTCATCGACATGCATGTGCACGGGGGCTTCGGCTCCGATTTCATGGACGCATCCGCGGCGGCCTACGACGCGATTACGTCCTTCCACGCGTCCAAAGGCACGACGCGCATGCTCGCGACGACGGTGACCGCCTCGCGCGAGGCGATCGAAGCCGTGCTCGAAGCGTCGGCCGCCTATCGAGGTCGGCCGATGCCGTACGCCGCCTTGGCGGGCGTGCACCTGGAAGGCCCGTTCATCAGCGAGCTGTGGCCCGGCGCCCAGAACCCGAGCTTCATCTCGCCGCCGCGGCTTGATTGGGTCGAAGCGTGGACGTCCCGCTATCCCGGCTTGATCAAGCAGCTGACGCTCGCGCCCGAGAAGGAGGGCGCGGCGGACGTCATCGCGCATCTCGCCCGCGGCGGCATCGTGGCGGCCGCCGGCCATACGGACGCGCTTTACGCGCAGGTCGAAGCCGCGGCCGAAGCGGGACTGTCGCAGGCGGTCCATACGTTTAACGCCATGCGCGCGCTGCATCACCGCGAACCGGGCACCGTCGGCGCGGTGCTGAGCGACGACCGCATCCACGCCGAGCTGATCGCCGACGGCCATCACGTGCATCCTGCTGCTATCCGCCTGCTCGTGAAGGCGAAGCCGCGCGACCGCGTCATTCTCATCACCGACGCGATTTCCGCCGCCGGTCTCGGCGACGGCGGCTACGAGCTCGGCGGGCTCGGGGTCGACGTCGTGAACGGCGTGGCCCGGCTGCGCGAAGGCGGCAGCCTCGCCGGCAGCACGCTGACGATGATCGACGCGGTACGATTCATGCTGACGCACACGGATCTCGGCATCGCGGCGGTCAGCCGCATGGCGAGCGCCAATCCGGCGCGCCAGCTTGGCCTGCAGGATACGACCGGCGCCATCGGCATCGGCTTGGCGGCCGATCTTGTCCTGACGGACGCCGATTTCCGGGACGTCAGCCATACGTGGGTGGAGGGCCGGCTCGTTCACGGCGGCTCGCAAGCGGGCTGAGTCGATCGCCGCGGCCGACGGCATCCGGGAAAGCCTAACTTTCCCGGATGCCGCTATTCATGACCGTCAGCCGTACCTAAGCAGACTTCAAATCAAAAAAAAGCCCCTCGACACCGGCTGCGCCGGCTTCGAGGGGCTTCTTGCTTCCAAGGGATCGCGTTAGGCGATTACTTCTGGCGAACCAGCTTCGTGATGCGGCCGTCGAAAATCCATTCCGCCACGTACACGTTGCCCTGCGAGTCGACGCAGACGCCGTGCGGCGAGCTGAATTTGTCCGGACGGTAGTACGATTTCGGCAGGTTCGGCCAGCCTTGCTGCTTATACGCCTTCTGGTCTTCGCCCAGATGCGTGATCAGGCGGTCCTGGCCGTCCAGCACGGTGACGCGGCTGTCCAGGTCAGGCAGGTACACTTCGTCGCCGAAGAAGTAGAAGCTGCACGGCTTGTCGAGGTTATGGTCGACGAAGCGCTTGTGCTCGCCCTCGAGCGTGAAGACTTGAATCCGGCCGTTGCCGCGGTCCGCCACGTATACTTCCGGCTCTCCGCCGCGCAGGTTGATGGAGATGCCGTGCGGCTCGATGACTTTGCCCGGCTCGGAGCCGCGGCCGCCGAACGTGCGGATGTACTGGCCTTTGGCGTCGAATTGGTGAATGTGGTATTGGCCGTAGCCGTCGGATACATAGATGTCGCCGTTCGGCGCCACGCAGACGTCCGTCGGCACGTAACGGCGCTCGGCGTCGTACAGGTCCGGACGGTCCGGCACGCCGATTTCGAGCAGCACGTCGCCGTTCAGCGTCGTCTTGACGACCAGCGCGCGGTTCGTGTCCGCGAAGTACAGATACTCGATGCCGTCGTTGTCGCGGTGCAGGTAGAAGCCGTGCGCGCCGCCCTCGAACTCCGCGCCCCACGAGGTTTTGAAATTGCCGTCCTTGTCGAAGACGACGACGGAATCCTTGCTCGTATTATGTACGTAAACGTTATCATTTTCATCGACGACGATGCCGTGCGTGTAGCCGTACGTAATGCCTTCCGGAAGCTTGCCCCATCCGCTGACGACTTCGTAAGCGTGCGATGCGCTGCCAATGATTTGTTGTTCGGACACGTATCATTTCCCCTTTTCAATGAGTTTCCCCATCAGTATACCAAATTCCGCGAAAAGGGTAAGGGACAAAATAGGCAATTTATTATAATAATTTGTTCGGATTTGCCCGGGCACGGCGTTCATCGGCAAAAACGCCCGCTCCGCCGTAGCGGACGCGAGCGTTTATCCGGTTATCCCTGCTTCGGCCGCATCTCCGAATCCTGGCCGCCGGCGACGACCGTCTGAATGCCGTGCGTCCGCGCGTATGCAGCTAGCTGCTGCGGCAGCTCGCGGTCGGTGATGAAGCCTTGCAGCTCCGCCAGCGAAGCGATGGAGAAGAGCGACGTCCGGCCGACCTTCGTATGGTCGAACATCGCGTACGTGGCCTGCGACCGCCGGATCATCGCCCGCGCGATATGGGCCTCCTGCTCGGAGTAGGTCGTGATGCCGCCCGTCGAGGACACGCCGTCGACGCCGAGAAACATTTTGCCGATGTTCAGCTGCGCGACCAATCCTTCGCCGAGCGGGCCGCACAGCTCGAAGCTGTTGTGCCGCATCATGCCGCCGGTCACGACGACGTTGATCTCGCTGCCCGCGAGCTCCATCGCCACGTTGACCGTGTTCGTCACGACCGTGATGCCGCGCCGCGTCTTGAGCAGCTTCGCCAGCAAATAATTCGTCGTGCCCCCGGAGAGACCGACGACGTCGCCTTCGGTTATAAGGCTTGCCGCGGCCGCGGCGATCCGTTCCTTCTCGAGGAAGAACAGTCCTTCCTTCTCGGCGAAGGGCAGCTCGCGCACCGCGTTCATCCCGTCGTACATGGCGCCGCCAATCGTCCGAATCACGGGCTCGGCTTTCTCCATCAGTTCAAGGTCTCGGCGCGCCGTCGCTTCGGAGACGCCGAAGCGTTCGACGACCTCCTGGATCGTAATCCGCCCCTGCCGCTTCAACGCGTTCATGATGCCTTCCCGCCGGCGCTGCCCTTTCGACGATTGCGCGTCCGCCATTTACCGTTCCACCCAGCCTTTGTCCGATAATCTCCGGCTTGCCGTCTCCCAATCCGGGAGCGCCTCCCAGTCGCCGCGCATCTGCACGACGAGCGAGCCGTTGATGCTGCCGAGACGGACCGCCTCCGCCGGCGTCATCCCCTTCAGCAAGCCGGCGAGGAAGCCGGAGCAAAACGCGTCGCCGGCGCCGACCGTATCGACGACCTTATCGGCGGGATAAAACGGAATCTCGAGCGAGTCGCCGTTCTCCAGCACCACCGTCGTATCGCCGACGCCTTTCACGATGCTGACCGCATTCAAGCGGGACAGCCGTTCCTTCGCCTCCGCGAAATTATCCGTCTCGTACAGCAGGCGCAGCTCGTCCCAGCCGGGCAGGAAGTAGTCCGCCTGTTCGGCGAGCGGCAGCACGACGCGGCGCGCCTCTTCGATCGTCCACAGCTTGAGCCTAAGATTGGGATCGAAACTGATGCGCGCGCCCGCGGCTTTGGCCGCCGACACGGCCGCGAGCAGCGTTTCCCTGCAGTTGTCGCTCAGCGCCGGCGTGATGCCCGTCACGTGCAGGATCTTGCAGCCCTTTATGTAGTCGAGATCCAAGTCGCCCGGCGTCATGCGGCTGGCGGCGGAATGCTTGCGGTAATAATGCACGGCCAGCTTGCCGGCGACCGTTTCGCGGAACATCATGCCCGTCGGCGCGTCCGGCACGAGCTTCGATCGCGAGACGTCGACGCCTTCCCCGCGGACCCGCTTCCGGATCATCCGGCCGAACGGATCGTCGCCCAGCGCGCCGAACCAGCCGGCCGAACAGCCGAGCCGCGCGACGCCGATCGCGACGTTGCTTTCCGCTCCGCCGAAGCTTTGCTCCAGCGAAGACGCCTGCTCGAGGCTCCGGTATTCCTGCGGCATGAAGAGCGCCATCGTTTCCCCGAAGGTCAGCAAATCCGGTGCTTGCGTATTCGACAACCGTATCCCCTCCATTGCAGGTCGCTGCCGCAACCTATTTCAGAATCGGGTATTTCATGAAGTAGATCGTCACCAGGTACACGAGCAGCAGCACGACGCTCAGCGTACGCACCTTCGCGATATGCGCCGATGCGCTTTGACCGCTTTGGATCGAAGCGGAAATTCGCTTGAGCGGCTTCGTGATGATGCCGCCGAGCGCGGCGATCGCCAGGAAGAGAACGATAACGATGATCATCCAGATGACCGCGTAGTCGCTTTGCGACATCAAGTAGCCGCCCGTCAGAAGCTGAAGCACGAGAAAATATTGGGCGATGCGGTTCGCGGAGACGAGTCCGTCGGCCAGGCCGGCTTGTCCGCCCCCGTCGAGCTTGGACGCACGTCCGGCCATGAACGGAAGGGCAATATAGAATCCCAATCCCGCCGCGCCGATAACGTGCAAAAAGAGCATGAAACTAAACATCTAGCGTCCTCCTCGGTAATTCATAGTCACTTATGAGTATACTAAAATCGGCCTGCCAATTCAAAGAAATCGGTTCATTCGCCGGCTGCCGACAAACGGTGCTTCACGATCACGGCTTTGATGGCGAAATAGTCGATCTCGTCGGGCAGCGCTTCCTTGATCGGCTTCAGCTTGTCCGCCCCGACGCGGCCGATCGTCTCCACGATGAGCGCTTCGTGCCGCTCGGGAATGAACTCGTTCCACGGCAGCTCCTCGCCCTCTTCCCCGCAGCGCAGCAAATGATTCTCGATCGTTACGCGGCTCATGCCCCGAAGGCCGGCGATGTCGGCAAGAGACTTGCCATCCGCGTACAAGGCGAGCGTCTGAAGATGGCTCGGCATGCCTTCAAGCCGCGCAAGCTCGCCGCCGGACGCCGCGTCCGCGGCGCTCCCCGAGACGCTCGCCCTCGATCCCGCGTCTCTCCCGCTTCCGGCATCCCCGGCCGCGGCGACGTCGAAGAGCGCCGGCTGCATCGAGGCGTCCTCGTCCGCCGCGCCTCCGGCTGATGATCCGCCCGCCTCCTGCTTGAATTTACGCACGATCGCGATGACGTCATGTCCATACTTCGACACCTTCGCGGCCCCGATGCCCTTCACGCCGAGCAGCTGCTCCGAGGTTACGGGCTGCCGGTCGGCGATTTCGCGCAGCGCCGCGTCGAAGAACAGCATGAACGGCGGCACCTTCTCGCGCGCGGCCGTCTCCCTGCGCCACTCCCGCAGCGCTTCAAACAGCGGCGCGTTCGCGGCGGACAGCCCCGTACCGCCCGCGTCCCGCCGTTTGGCCGCCGCGCTCTGGCGGCGATGGACGGGAACCGTGCCCTCCAGCACCGGCAGCGCCTCCGCCGTCAGCGAGACCGTCGGGTATTCGCCGTCGCTGATGCGCAGATATCCCTCCGCCACAAGATAATAGAGCAGGTCGGAAATGTCCCGCTCCGCCCACTGGCGCATGAGGCCGTACGTCGACAGCCGGTCGAAGCCGAATTCGAGGATCCGCTTCTCCCGCGAGCCCTTCAGCACCTTCGCCGCCATCGAGATGCCGAACCGCCCTTTCAGCCGCCCGACGCAGGACAACGCCTTCCGGGCGTCCTCCGTCACGTCCGCCATCGCGCTGGCGTCCAGACAGTTGCTGCATTTGCCGCATTCCGGCACGTCCGCTTCGCCGAAGTATTTCACGATGTACTGCAGCAGACACTTCTCGGTCCGGGCGTAATGCATCATCGTGTAAAGTTTGTTGAGCTGAATCGTCTTGCGGTCCGGGTCCGCCGTGCCGCGGTCGATCAGGAAGCGCTGCACCTGCACGTCCTGAGGCTCGAACAGCAGCACGCATTCGCTCTCCTCGCCGTCCCGTCCCGCGCGGCCCGCCTCCTGGTAGTACGACTCCACGTCGCCGGGCATCTGCCAATGCACGACGTACCGGACGTTCGGCTTGTCGATGCCCATGCCGAACGCGTTCGTCGCCACCATGACCCGGTTGTCGTCGAACCGGAAGCGCTCCTGCGCGTCGGCGCGCTCTTCGTCGTTCAAGCCGCCGTGGTACTTGCCGACCGAGACGCCGAGCTTCGACAGATCGTCGCAGACCTCCTCGGCTTCCTTCCGCGTCGCGGTATAGACGATGCCGGACTGGTCCGGCCGCTGCCGCACGAAGTCGCGCAAAAACTTCCGTTTGTCCGTCCCCGTGACGACCGACAACGTCAAGTTCGTGCGCGCGAAGCCCGTGACGAAAATATTCGGCCGGTGCAGGCCGAGCATGGCCGCGATGTCCTCCGATACCTCCGGCGTCGCCGTCGCGGTGAACGCGGCGACCGGCGGACGGTTCTCGAGCCGGCCGATCCACCCCGCCAGCTGGCGGTAGCTCGGGCGGAAGTCATGGCCCCATTGGGAGACGCAGTGCGCTTCGTCGATGGCGATGAGCGGGATGTGCAGCTGCGAGGACAGCGATTCGAACATGCCGCCGTCGAGCCGCTCGGGCGCGACGTAGAGCAGCTTGTAGGCGCCCTGCGACGTTTGCCGGACGACCTCCCGGTACGCAGCGGCGTCGAGCGAGCTGTTCAGGTAAGCCGCGGATACCCCCAGCCGGTTCAATGTGTCCACCTGATCCTTCATCAGCGAAATGAGCGGCGAGACGACGATCGTCGTGCCGGGCAGCAGCATCGCCGGAATTTGGTAACAGACGGATTTCCCCCCGCCGGTCGGCAAAATCGCCAGCGTGTCCTTGCCGTCCAGCAGCCCTTCGATGATGTCGCTCTGTCCTTTGCGGAAGCTGTCGTAGCCGTACACTTGCTTCAGCGTCTGCAGCGCTTCCTGATGCATGATACCCCTCCTCCTTCGTTCGATAAAAACAGAGACCCTGACGATGCTCGGTCAGGGTCTCATGTGCTTCATGAGTCAATTGCAAGTCCGCTAAGCTCAGCCTTGGACGATGGCGATGACGCCGCGGACCGAATCCGCGGATTTGTCGAGGGCGGCTTTCTCTTCGCCGGTCAGGTCGAGCTCGAAAATCTTCTCGATGCCGTCGCCGCCGAGAATCGCCGGAACGCCCATGAACAGGTTGTCGTAGCCGTATTCGCCCTCCAGGAGCGCGATGACCGGCGTGATCCGCTTCTTGTCCTTCAGAATCGCCTCGGTCATCTGCACGAGGGAAGCCGCCGGCGCGTAATACGCGCTGCCGTTGCCGAGCAGGTTGACGATCTCGCCGCCGCCGACGCGCGTTCGCTGCACGATCGCCTCGATCCGCTCGGCCGGAATAAGCTTCTCGATCGGAATGCCGCCGACGTTCGAGTACCGCACGAGCGGCACCATGTCGTCGCCGTGTCCGCCGAGCACGAAGCCGCGGACGTCCTCGACGGAGACGTTCAGCTCTTCCGCGATGAACGTGCAGTAGCGGGCGGTATCGAGAACGCCCGACTGGCCGATGACGCGGTTTTTCGGAAAGCCCAGCGCGTTATACGCGACATAGGTCATCGCATCGACCGGATTGGATAGAATGATGACGTACGCGTCGGGACTCGTCGCTTTGACGTTCTCGCACACGGACTTCACGATGCCTGCGTTCGTGTTGACCAAGTCGTCCCGGCTCATGCCCGGCTTGCGGGCGATGCCAGCCGTGATGATGACGACCTGGGAGCCTTTGGTGTCCTCGTAGCTCGACGTACCGACGATTTTGGCGTCGATGCCTTGGACCGGCGTCGATTCCATCATGTCGAGCGCTTTGCCCTTCGTCGGGTTCTCCAGCTGGGGAATATCGACGAGCACGACATCGCCGAGCTCTTTTTGCGCCAGCATCAGGGCCGTGGTTGCCCCCGTGAAGCCGGCGCCGACGACCGTAATCTTATTCCGTTGAATCGCCATCTGGGTATTGCCTCCTTCGCCGCTAAGCGGTCAAATGAACAACTGCGTCTGGATGCGTCAAGCGGCCAATGGGTCCGAAGCAAAGCTGCGCTGCATGCGTGAAGCCGCCCGCGAATGGCGGCAAAGCGGGCAAAATCCGCATGGCGCTAGCCTATGCGGATCTTGCGGTTGCTCCCGAGCCGGTTGTCCAGGGGACAAGCCTCGGCTCAAAGAAATGTGAGAAGGGCGCCGAATCGGCCCTTACAGATGTTTGATGATTTGGTCGGCGAATTCGGAGCACTTGACTTCCGTCGCGCCTTCCATCAGGCGGGCGAAGTCGTACGTGACCGTTTTGTTGTTGATTGCCGTTTCCAGACCTTTGTAGATGGAGTCTGCGGCTTCCTGCCAGCCCAGGTGCTCGAGGAGCATAACGCCGGACAGGATGACGGAGCCCGGGTTCACGACGTCTTTGTCGGCATACTTCGGAGCCGTGCCGTGCGTCGCTTCGAAGATCGCGTGTCCCGTCAGGTAGTTGATGTTGGCGCCCGGCGCGATGCCGATGCCGCCGACTTGGGCAGCCAGCGCGTCGGACAGATAATCGCCGTTCAGGTTCAGCGTCGCGATGACGTCGAAGTCCGTCGGACGCGTCAGCACTTGCTGCAGCGCGATATCGGCGATGGCGTCCTTCACGATCAGCTTGCCTTCCGCTTCCGCTTCTTTTTGCGCTTTGTTGGCGGCGTCTACGCCTTCCGCTTCTTTAATGCGGTCGTATTGGCCCCACGTGAACGTTTTGTCCGCGAACTCCTGCTCGGCCACTTCGTAGCCCCAGTTTTTGAACGCGCCTTCCGTGAACTTCATGATGTTGCCTTTATGCACGAGCGTAACCGACTTGCGGCCATGCTTCAGCGCGTATTCGATCGCGGCGCGGGCCAGACGCTTCGAGCCTTCAGCCGAAACCGGCTTGATGCCAATGCCGGACGTTTCCGGGAAGCGGATTTTGTTGACGCCCATCTCGTTCTGGAGGAACGCGATGACTTTCTTCACGTCGTCGGAGCCTTCTTGGTACTCGATGCCGGCATAGATGTCTTCCGTGTTCTCGCGGAAGATGACCATGTTCACGAGCTCCGGATGTTTAACCGGGGAAGGCACGCCGTCGAAGTAACGGACCGGACGAAGGCAGACGTACAGGTCGAGTTCTTGGCGCAGCGCGACGTTCAAGGAACGGATGCCGCCGCCGATCGGCGTCGTCAGCGGGCCTTTGATCGCCACGATGTATTCGCGGATTGCCGTCAGCGTGTCGGCAGGGAGCCATTCGCCATACGTATTGTACGCTTTTTCGCCGGCGAATACTTCGTACCACGCGATTTTTTTCTGACCGCCGTAAGCTTTCTCTACGGCCGCGTCCAGCACGCGCTTGGAGGCTTTCCAGATGTCGCGGCCCGTGCCGTCGCCTTCGATGAAAGGAATGATAGGGTTGTTCGGCACTTGAAGCAAGCCGTTATCGATTGTGATTTTTTCGCCTTCTGTAGGCAGCGCGAATTTTTCCAATTGCATGGGATGAATTCCTCCTATAAACGTATTTGTTCAGTATACATAACTTGACGGGAGCCGGCAACGCAGCCCGAATGCGAGCTGCGCGTCAACACCCCGTCAGAGGCAAGACGGCGCGGGGGTTGTCCCCTCGGCGTCCATTTGCAGTTGTCGCTTAACGCTGCGCGATCGGCGTGACTTTCTGATCGACCGGACCCGTGTATTCCGCGCGCGGGCGAATCAGGCGGTTGTTATCGTATTGCTCCAGAATGTGGGCGGTCCATCCCGATGCGCGGCTGATCGCGAAGATCGGCGTGAACAGGTCGCGCGGGATGCCGAGCGTCGTATAGACGGAGGCGGAGTAGAAGTCGACGTTCGGCTTCAGTCCTTTTTGGCCCGTGACGATCTCTTCGATTTTGACGGACGTTTCGTACAGCTCCATGTTGCCCGTCAGCTTGCCAAGCTCGCGGGACATCTTTTGCAGATGCTTCGCGCGCGGATCGCCGTTCTTGTACACGCGGTGGCCGAAGCCCATGATTTTCTCTTTGTTCGCCAGCTTCTCGTTGATGTAAGGCTCGACGTTGCTGAACGAGCCGATCTCTTCGAGCATGACCATGACCGCTTCGTTTGCGCCGCCGTGCAGCGGGCCTTTGAGCGCGCCGATCGCGGACGTAATGCCGGAGTAGATGTCCGACAGGGTCGCGACGGTGACGCGCGCCGCGAACGTCGACGCGTTCAGCTCGTGGTCGGCGTGAAGGACGAGCGCTTGGTCAAGCGCTTTGACCGCGACTTGATCCGGCTCCGTGCCGTTCAGCATGTACAGGAAGTTGTGCGCGATGGACGTGCCTTGCTTCGGCGCGATCGGCTCTTTGCCGTCGCGGATGCGCGCGAACGCGGCGATCAGCGTCGGAATTTGAGCCTGGATCTTGATGGCTTTGCGCAGGTTGGCTTCCTTGGACATATCGTTCGCCTGCTCGTCGTAGAGCGCCAGGCTCGAAACGGCCGTGCGCAGAGCGGCCATGGAATTGGTGTTTTTCGGATAAAGCTTCAGGCTTTCCAGCACGCTTGCCGGTACAGCCGCGTATTCGCCGATTTGCTTCAGGAGCCCGTTCAGCTCGGATTGGCTCGGAAGTTTGCCGTACCAGAGCAGGTAAGCCACTTCTTCGAACGTCGCGTTCTCCGCCAAATCGTCGATGTTGATCCCGCGGTAAGTCAGAACGCCGTCGATGATCGAGCTGATCGAGGAGGTCGTGGCGACGATCCCTTCCAGTCCTTTGGTTACTGTCATGTTTCTCTCTCCTTTAGCACTTTTTATTTAAAAAATGCATTGTACGTTTTAACAATAGTTGGATTCGAGTTCCGTATCGTCGTATTTAATCATATCGGATTTCGATGCGGAAGGAAACAAAACAAGACATAAAAATGCTTTATCGGCATCATAAAAGCTTTTTTCCCGCGTAAAAACGGCGTTTCCGGGTGAAATCCTTCCATGATTTTACCCAGAACAACAGGCTTTTACCCTCCGGCTTCAAATAAAAACCGCTTTGTTGTAGGCAGCGGCAAATGGTAAAATGTGCGGTAGCGATTACACAAGCGGCCGCGAAGGAGGATACCCGCACTATGACAGAACAACGCATCGGCATCATCGATATCGGCTCCAACTCCGTCCGCCTCGTCGTCTACGAACGGACCGCGGGCGGCGCCAACCGGGTCATCGACGGCAGCAAACGGGCTGCCCGGCTCAGCGAGCACGTGGACGAGAACGGCGCCCTGCCCGAAGGAACCGTCGACGAACTGGTCGACATGGTCAATCATTTCCGCCTGATCTGCGCCCATCACAAAACGGGCATGATCCGCGCCGTCGCGACGGCCGCCATCCGCAATTCCGCCAACCGCGACCGCGTGCTCCGGCGGATCGAGGCCGAAACCGGGCTGCCGATCGAGCTTATCTCCGGCGAGCAGGAAGCCGGCTACGGATTTCTCGGCATGATCAACACGATGCCCGTCCGGGACGGGTTCCTGATCGACATCGGCGGCGGCAGCACGGAAGTGTCCCTGTTCAAGGACCGAAGCCTCGTCCAGGCCGTGTCGTTCCCGTTCGGCTGCGTCTCCCTAACCCGGCAATACGCCAAGAACGGCATGCTGTCCGACCAGTCCCTGAAGGAGCTGGAGCAGCATGTCGAACAAGCCGTCGCCCGTCATTCCTGGCTTAAGCAGGCTTCGGGGCAGCCGCTCGTCGGCGTCGGCGGCACCGTCCGTTCGCTCGGCAAAATGCACCAGGCGTACGTCAAATACCCGTTCGAAAGCACGCATAACTACCCCATCGCGGGCGATGCGGCCGGCGAGCTGTTCGAGCTGCTCCGCAAGCTGCCGATCGGCAAGCGCAAAAATTTTCCCGGCTTGTCCAAGGACCGCGTGGACATCATCGTGCCCGGCTTGGCCATCCTGCGGACGATCTTCCGCGCGGTCGGCGCTTCGCATTACGTGATTTGCGGCGCCGGCCTGCGGGACGGACTGTTCTACTCCACCCGTTTCCCGGACAAGCCCCGGCTCGACGACGTCGTCTCGTACAGCGTGAACAATCTGGCCGCCCTGCACCCGGAAGCGCCGCTGCAGCATACGTCGCAAGTCAATCGGCTCGCGCTCCAGCTCGCAGAGCTTCTCTGCCCGAGGCTGGCGGACGCCGGCAGCGCCAAGCTGTACCTCGACATCGCGTCCACGCTCCACCGGATCGGCGCGAGCATCGACTATTACGATTACAAGAAGCATACGTTCTATCTCATGATCAACTCCCGGCTGAACGGCTTGTCCCACCGGGAACTGCTCATCTGTTCCCTGATCGCGTCCTACAAAAGCAAAAACCGCGTGAAGCAGACGGCCGTCCTGTACAAGCCGCTGCTCACCGAGGACGACATCGCGCTCGTCGCCCTGCTCGGCATGCTGCTACAGCTCGCGATCGCGCTCGACCGCAGCGAGACGCAGGCCATCGGCCGTCTCGAGGCCGAAGCGGCGGACGGCGCGCTTCATCTAAGAGCGGTACGGGCGAACGGCGCTCTGGCCATCGAACGGAAGGAAGTCGACGCGCTGGCCGGCGATTTCAAGAAGCTGTGGGGCTTGTCTCCGGTTCTCTACGCGCCGGATCTCCGCTGATCAATATTTCCACCTGCGGATGTTGGTCGCCTGGAACTGGCTCCGCAGCGGCTGGAGCTCGTTGTGGACCGGCTCGTAGCTGCCGTTCGACGTCAGCTCCCGCGCTTTCGCGTTGTCGTTCAGGTTCATGCGCAGCACGTTCATAAGCACGCCGCGGAGCCGAGCGTCGAAGACCGGGCACATCAGCTCGATCCGGCGGGTCAAATTCCGCGTCATCCAGTCGGCGCTGGAGAGGAAGAGCTCCTCGTCGCCGCCGTTATGGAAATACATGATCCGGGAATGCTCCAGAAACCGGTCGACGATGCTGATGATCCGGATATTCTCGCTCAAGCCCGGCACGCCGGGACGCAAACAGCATACGCCGCGGACGATGAGCTCGATCTTGACGCCCGCCATGGACGCCTCGTACAGCTTGTCGATCATTTCCTGATTCGACAGGCTGTTCATTTTGGCGATGATGTGCGCCGGCCGCCCTTCCGCCGCATGCGCCTTCTCGCGGTCGATCAGCCCGAACAGCTTCTGCCGCAAATCCGTCGGCGCGACGCCGAACGCCTGCCATTCGTACGGCGACGAATAGCCGGTGATTTCGTTGAACAGCGCGGAAGCGTCCGCCCCGATGACGGGATGGCTCGTGAAGAGGCCGATGTCCGTGTACAGCTTGGCCGTGTTGTCGTTGTAATTGCCGGTGCCGACATGGACGTAGCGGCGCAGCATGCCCTGCTCCCGGCGAACCACGAGCGTGATTTTCGCATGGGTCTTCAATCCTACGAGACCGTACACGACGTGGCAGCCGGCTTTCTCCAGCTGGCGCGCCCAAGCGATGTTCCGTTCCTCGTCGAACCTCGCTTTCAATTCCACGACGACGGTCACCTGCTTGCCCGACTCCGCGGCCAGCGCCAGCGCCTGCACGAGCGCGGACTGGCCGCTGACCCGGTACAGCGTCATCTTGATCGCGAGCACATTGGGATCCTGCGCCGCGTCCATGACGAAGTCGGTGACCGCTTCGAACGACTCGTACGGATGATAGACGAGCACGTCCTCCTGCCGCAATACGGCGAACAGGTCGTCCGTCTCCTCGAATTCGTGCGGGTACACCGGTTCGATCTTGGGATAGCGCAGCGTCTCGTATCCGTCCAGCGAGCCGGCGAAGCGCATCAGGAAGCTGAGGTCGAGCGGTCCGTCGATCTCGAAAAGGTTCTCCCCGAGCTCGAGCTCCTCCTTCAGCATTTGCAGCGAGAACGCATGCATCCCTTTGACGTATTCCAGGCGGACCGGAAGCCCCCAGCGCCGGCGGCGCAGCTCCTTCTCGATCTCCTCCAGCAAATCCTCCGCGCCTTCCTCGTTGAGCGTCAAATCGGCATTTCGCGTCAAACGGAACGGATCGACCGCGATCGTCGTATATCCATTGAACAGCGTGGCGATATGGCGTTCGATCAGATGCTCGAGCAGCACGAATTCATGCTTCTTGCTGTTGACCCGGCCCGGGACCTGCACGAAACGCTGCAGAATCGACGGCACCTGCACGATCGCGAAGAACGGCTCTTCTTCGGGCTCCGGCTGCTCGCCGCGGCCGAGGAGTACGGCCAGATATAGCTCCTTGGAGTGCAGCAGCGGGAACGGGCGGCTCTGGTCGACCGCCATCGGCGTCAGCACCGGAAACACGATTTCGTGGAAATATTCGTCGACCGCCCGAAGCTGCTGCGGATTCAATTCGTCGAGCGCGCGGAAGCAGATGCCCTCGCGCGTCAGCCCCCGCAGCACTTCGCGGTAGGTCCGGTATTGATCCGACACCATCTGGCCGGTACGTTTGATCAGCCTTTTCCATAAGCCGGCGGGCGTGTAGCCCGTGAAATCCCGTTTGGAATAGCCGGCTTTCATCAAGTCTTGAATGCCCGCGACGCGGACGCTCATGAATTCGTCCAAATTGCTCGACACGATGGCCAGAAACTTGGCCCGCTCGAGCAGCGGATTTTCGGGATCCTGCGCTTCTTCCAGTACTCTGCGATTAAACTCCACCCAGCTTAAATCGCGGTTCAAATAGGGCGACATGATTTTGTTCATCAGACCAGGATCCTCCCAACGTAGATATCCATTCTATTATGTAGGGCCAATGTTTCTCGCATATTAAAAGTTTGTAAAACGGGCGTAAAGGAAGTGACGCCGGACTTATTTTTTGGTAAAGGCCATACTCGCTATGCTACAATTATACAATATTGTATCAGGAAAAATCGGCCGCTTAAACCTGGAGGAGTGTTGCTGTCTATGGATCGTGTCGTCTGGAAACGGGTATGGCGCGCCGCGCTGGTGCTGGCGCTGCTGGTGCTCTTCGTGCTCGCCGTCATTTACGTCACGCCGCTCGTGTATCCCTTTCTGTTAGGATGGCTGCTCGCGTATGCGATTAATCCGATCGTCAACCTGCTTAACCGAAAATTAAAAATTCCCAGATGGCTCGGCGTCTCGGTCTCGCTCCTCGTCTTCGCCGTCGCGATGCTGACGATCGTCTCCGCGCTCGTCACGCGCATCGTCGTCGAGATCATCGCGCTCTCCAAGTCGCTCAGCAGCAACATCGATTGGTGGCGGGACCAGTTCGAGTACGTCATGAACAAGCCGGAAATCCAGAACCTGATCGAGAAGATCACGTCCTTCTACCAGGATAATCCCAACTACCAGGAACCGATCAACAGCCGCATCTCGGATACCGCCAATCTGCTCGCCCAGACGAGCACCAACATCGTAACGTACTTCCTGAACGGCATCGTCAGCATCATCACGTCGCTTCCGAACGTCGCCACCATCTCCGTCGTGGTCCTGCTTGCCGCCTTCTTCATCAGCAAGGACTGGCGCCGGCTCGGCCAGCGGACGTCCGCCTGGTTCCCGCAGGGCATCCTGCAGTCCGTCTCCATCGTCTGGAACGAGCTCAAAAAGGCGTTGTTCGGCTACCTCCGCGCCCAGTTCATCATGATCTCCATTACCGCCATCGTCGTCACTACCGGCCTGCTCATTATCGGGGTGAACTACGCGATAACCATCGGCATGCTCATCGGGCTCGTCGACCTGCTGCCGTACCTCGGCGTCGGCGCGGCCATGGTGCCTTGGATCGCCTACACGTTCATCTATGGCGACGTCAAGCTGGGGATCTCGCTGTCCGTCCTCTACGGCATCATCCTCGTCGCCCGCCAGACGATCGAACCGAAGGTGCTGGCGACGAGCGTCGGCCTCGAAGCGCTCCCCACGCTCATCGCGATGTTCGTCGGCCTTAAGCTGTTCGGGGTGCTCGGCCTCATCATCGGGCCCGTCTCGCTCGTTATCCTCACCACCGTACATAGGGCCAACGTCTTCCGAGACCTCTACGGCTTCATCGTCCGAGGGCCCAAGTAACCGCAAGGATAGCCGCGAACGCACGCAAACCAAAGACCTGCTTCCTTCGCGAAAGCAGGTCTTTTTGCATGCCGTTCAAGTTGGGCGATGCGAGACTATGGCGCCATCTTCCGCACGCGTGCCTTAGCGGCGGCGGATGACGAACGAACCGTTTCGGACCTTCTTCTCCAGCCACCGGTACAGGAGCATCCGATAGAAAGGCCGCGTCATCGGGAGCAGCAGCGTAATGCCCACGATATCGGAGAAGAAGCCCGGAAGCAGCAGCAGCAGACCGCCGATAAGCACGCAAATGCCGTTCAGCATGGCATGACCGGGCGGCCGGCCGCTCTGCAGCTGCGCCTGTACGTCGGCGAACGCCTTGCGTCCTTCGCTGCTCGCCAGCTTGGCGCCGAGAAAGCCGGTCAGCAGAATGAGGCCGAACGTCCACCAGCCCCCGATGAGATGCCCCATCCGGATAATGCCCCACAATTCGATCGCCGGAATGACGATGATCGCCGCAACGAGCCATTTTAGCATGTTCGCATTCCTCCTTGGCTTCCTGACGTTGACGGTCTACGCACGCGCGCGGGCTTCGAGCATCGCGTAAATCCCGGGCAGCGCCTTGTCCAGCCGGGCCGGCCGCCAATCGCGGTTCACCCAGACGTGGCGCGTGCCGCCTTTGACCAGCAGCTTCCCGGGCGGTTCGGGGCAGTCCCAGAAGAGCGGGTACGATTCGCCTTCCCCGATCAGCCGCACCTCGGAGCGAAACGCCATCCGGACCGGCGACAGCGCGTCGATCCGCGTGCAGATGAGCACCTGATCGTCGTACCGTGCCGGCGAGACGTACGTGCAGTCCAGGTCGACGACCGGCAGCAGCAGCCCCTGTTTCTCGATTTCGCTGTAAGGCATGCCCAGCGACCGCACGAGCTCCGTCCGTCCGATCTCGAACCAGGTCACGTAATTCCCGTAGAACACGACGCCCATTTGGTCGCTTTCCTGATACCGTACCCGAAGCGGGTGCAAATGCCAGCGGCAAGCCGCGGCGGTGGTTTCCTGCGCCATCGTTATTCTCTCCTTACTTGAACGAAAAGCGACGGCGCTTACCGCGCCATCGCTTCTCTATACGTGCTATGCCGTTGCCGGGTTGCTTACGATTACATGACCTTGGCTTGTCCGGAGTAAATGACGCCCATCTCGGCGTACACCGTCACTTCCATGCCGTCGTGCAGCAGCTCCAGCGCGTTCGGCACGCCGAGGATGACCGGGATGCCGAGGTTAAGCGCCACGATCGCCGCATGGCTCGTGATGCCGCCTTGCTCGGTGATGACGGCCGCCGCCTTCTGAATCGCGGGCATGTACTCCCGGTCCGTCGTCGACGTCACCAGAATCGTGCCTTCGGTCGTCTTCGCGACGGCTTCCTCCGGCGTGCGGGCCGTCACGACTTTGCCCGTCGCGCTTTGGGTGCCGATGCCTTGGCCCTTCGCCAGCATTTCGCCGATCGTGTGGATCTTGATCAGGTTCGTGGAACCGGAACGGCCGACGGGCACGCCCGCCGAAATAATGACCGTGTCGCCCAGCTTCACGAGGCCGGAATTGATGCCGCCTTGAACGGCGATGTCGAACATCTCGTCCGTCGTTTGCGCCGGCGTACCGAGAGACGGAATGACGCCCCAGATGAGGGCCAAGCGGCGCATGACTTGCTCGTTCGGCGTGACCGCGATGACCGGCGATTTCGGACGGTATTTGGATACCATGCGCGCCGTATAGCCGCTTTCCGTCGAGGTGATGATCGCTTTGGCGTTCAAGTCGAGCGCGGAATTCGCCACGGCTTGGCTGATCGCTTCCGTCACGGTCGTTTGCTGCGCTTGCGCCTGCTTCGTGAAGATCTCGCGGAAATCAAGCGCCGACTCCGCGCGCATCGCGATGCGGGACATCGTCTGCACGGATTCCACCGGATACTTGCCCGCGGCCGTCTCGCCGGAGAGCATGATCGCGTCGGTACCGTCGAAGATCGCGTTCGCGACGTCGCTCGCTTCCGCGCGCGTCGGGCGCGGATTGCGCTGCATGGAATCCAGCATTTGCGTCGCCGTGATGACCGGCTTGCCGGCGCGGTTGCACTTCTGGATCATGTTTTTCTGAACGAGCGGCACCTCTTCGGCCGGAATTTCCACGCCGAGGTCGCCCCGCGCGACCATCAGGCCGTCGGACACTTCCAGAATCTCGTCGAGGTTGTCGACGCCCTGCTGGTTTTCGATTTTGGAGATGATCTGAATATGGCTCGCGTTATGCTTCTCCAGCAACTCGCGGATCTCGAGCACGTCCGTCGCTTTGCGCACGAACGATGCCGCGATGAAGTCGATGCCCTGCTCGATGCCGAACACGATATCGCCCGCGTCCTTCTCCGTGATGCCCGGGAGCGAGATATGCACGCCTGGAACGTTGACGCCCTTCTTGCTCTTGATCGGGCCGCTGTTCACGATGCGGCACTTGATCTCCGTGCCCTGCACGTCTTCGACCGTCAGCCCGATCAAGCCGTCGTCGATCAGAATCGTCGAACCGACGTGGACGTCGGCCGGCAGATTGGAATACGTGACCGGAATCCGGTCGCGGTCGCCCAAAATTTCTTCCGTCGTCAGCGTGATCGTCTCGCCCTGGTTCAGCTCGATCGGCTCTTCCTTCAGCTTGCCGAGACGGATCTCGGGGCCTTTGGTGTCGAGCAGGATCGCGACGTTCTTGCCCAGCTCCCGGCTGGCTTGTCGGATGTTCTTGATCCGGTTGCCGTGCTCTTCGAAATCGCCGTGCGAGAAATTCAGACGGGCGACGTTCATGCCCGCGTTAATGAGCTTTTTCGTGTTTTCCAGCGATTCGCTGGAAGGGCCGATCGTACATACAATCTTTGTTTTGCGCATGAGTGGTTTCCATCCTCCGTGATTCCGTCTACGAATATTGGGTTGTCAAACTTGAGCGGACTCGGCTTCCGCCGCGGGCTCCGGCGCTTGCGCGGCCGGCGCCGGCGTACGGTAGGCGCCGACCTTGCGAAATTTATTGTAACGGTCCGTAATCAGCTCGTCCGGGGTCATGCGGGACAGCTCCGTCAAATGGCGCCACACCGCTTCCTTGATCGATTCGGATTGCGCCGCCAGATCGCGGTGCGCGCCGCCCTGCGGCTCCTCGATGATCTCCTCGATGATCCCGAAGCCGAGCAGGTCGCCGGCCGTAATTTTCATGACTGCCGCCGCTTCGTCCGCGCGGCCCGCGTCCTTCCACAGAATGGAAGCCGCGCCGTTCGGCGAAATCGCGGAATAAATGGCGTTCTCCAGCATCAGCACGCGGTTGCCCACGCCGAGCGCGAGCGCGCCGCCGCTGCCGCCTTCGCCGATGACCACGCAGATGATCGGAACGCCGAACGTGGCCATCTCGCGCAAATTGCGCGCGATCGCCTCGGATTGTCCCCGCTCTTCGGCGGTGTTGCCGGGATAGGCGCCCTTCGTGTCGATGAACGTCACGATCGGGCGGCCGAATTTGTTCGCCTGCTGCATGAGGCGCAGCGCCTTGCGGAAGCCTTCCGGGTGCGGACTGCCGAAGAAGCGCGCGATGTTGTCCTTCGTGTCTTTGCCGCGCTGATGGCCGATGACCGTGACCGGCACGCCGTTCAGCTTGGCGAGGCCGCCGACGATCGCCAGATCGTCCGCGAACAGCCGGTCGCCGTGAAGTTCGATGAAGTCGGTAAAGATCTCGCCGATGAAATCCAGGGATGTCGGGCGGCCGTGATGGCGCGCCAGATGCATCTTCTGGGCGGGCGTCAATTCGTTGTACAGGTCTTCCTGAAGCTGTTTGCAGCGCTCCTCGAGGCGGGCGATTTCATCGCTGAAATCGATGCCCGATTCCTGGCCGAATTTTTTCAGCTCTTCGATTTTCTTTTGCAGTTCGTTCAGCGGTTTCTCAAAGGGCAGTTCACCCGCCATGAATCCAATCCCCTTTCTCGGCATGCATATCCAGCAGTTTGGTCAGCATCGGCTTCATTTCCTTGCGGTGCACGACTTTGTCCAGCTGGCCGTGCTGCAGGTTGAATTCCGCCGTCTGGAAGTTGTCCGGCAGCTTCTGGCGGATCGTCTGTTCGATGACGACGCGGCCCGCGAAGCCGACGAGCGCGCCGGGCTCGGCCAGGTTGAAGTCGCCGAGCATCGCGAAGCTGGCGGACACGCCGCCGGTCGTCGGGTCCGTCATGACGGAAATGTACAAACCGCCGTCGCCCTGGAATCTCGCGAGCGCGGCGCTTGTCTTGGCCATCTGCATGAGGCTGAGGATGCTCTCCTGCATCCGGGCGCCGCTCGACGTCGAGAAAATGAGCAGCGGCACCTTCTTCGCGTGGGCTTGTTCGATCGCGCGCGCGATCTTCTCGCCGACGACCGAGCCCATGCTCCCCGCGAAGAAATCGAAGCTCATGAAAGCGGCGACGACCGGCAGTCCGCCGATCGTCCCTTCTCCGGTCACGACCGCGTCGGTCAGGCCGGAGCTTTTCTTTTGCGCTTCCACTTTGGCGGCGTAGCCGGGAAAACCGAGCGGATCCTCGGAGGAGAGGTCCGCGTCGAATTCCGTCAAGCGGCCTTCGTCAAGCGTGATCGCGATCCGCTCCCAGGCGCTGAGCCGGAAGTGATAGCCGCAGCTCGGGCACACCTTCAGGTTCTTCTCGATTTCCTTGCTGAACTGAATGTTGCCGCACTTCGGGCACTTGGACATCAAGCCCTCCGGAATTTCCGGTTTCGTGCGGGGCTGGCCCGAAGGAATCGTGGCGTATTTTTTTTTATGGAATAAGTCCTTGAACACGAGTGACACCTCTTTGGGAGCGCGATAGTTTAACTTTCACGGTGCGCCCGGTCGCGGCCGCCGTCATCGCGGACGGCGTTCGGAAACGCGAACGCTTCCGGCAACGCGGCCGGCGCCCGGAAACGCCGAAGCTATGGTTAACGCTGCGAGTTTAAAATATGGTTCAGCACTTCCTGCACTTCTTCCAGTTCGCCAGATGGGACCAATATTTCGTACTGCTGCTTCGAAACGTTGATCGGTCTTATCTTTACGAGAAACCCTTCCTGGGTCAGCCGGTTTTTGATGCTCTCCGCAATTTTTGCCGTCGGCGCGATATAGATAACCGTCCACATGAAAGGAACCTCCTGAGCCGCTATTAAAGGGGCATCTGTACGCACATGGAGAACCATGGCCGCGATATAAACTCTCGTTATCTGGGCATATGATGTCATAATGATACCATATGTTTAGATTCCATCGCAACGCCGCCCCCTTCGGCCCCGCCGTTCCCGCCGGAAGTCTCCCATCGCGTGTCAATTCGTCTGGTCGGCGATTTCGTATCGGACGGCCTTCGGATCCTGGTGCGCGATCCGCGCGGAAGCCGCGGCCGCGAGACCGGCGACGAGGTCGTCCAGAAAAACGTGGACGTGCTTGCCTTTCTCGTTCAGCTTGCGGATGATGCCCGGCTTCACCTTGTCGAGGTAGCCGAAGCTCGTAAGGCCGATCATCCCGTAGACGTTCGTGATGCCGAGCGCGAGCGTCTCGTCGACGCCGTACAGCGATTCGTCCGCTTCCATGATCGCCTGCAGCGGCTCCGGAAGCAGCTTCCGCTCGGCCAGCTCATCCAGCGCGATCCCCGTGAACAGCACGTACTGCACCTCGCGCTTCCCGAGCACGTGCAGGACGCTCTCTTCGCATTCTTGGTAAGTCAGGTCCGGATTATAAGGGCGCTGCAGCGAAAATACGATATCCGCCACGTCGCTCACCTCGACGCCTCGCCGGTTCAGCCATTTTTCCATGTTGGACGACATGCCCATCCCCCCGCATCGGCTTGTACGAAACGGCCCGTCCAGGGCAGCCGGAAGACCCGGCGCGCGGGCGGCGGCCGATCTCGCGCAAGCTTCGAAAATGCGGAGCCGTCAGTCAATCTAGCTCCGTGTCTCCTAAATGTATGCGGAGTTGCGGAAACATGTGCATGCCGGAAAATTAAAGATCGCCCCTGAACGGACGGGCGTCATTTCACGATGGCGGAGCCTTTGCCGAAGAGCGTTTCGATGCCCGCCAGCAGCTGCTGCGACGGCTTCACGCGGAACGCGTCGCTGAGCGCCACGGTCCGCCCTTCGCGCTCGTAGAACAGCACGGTTTCGAGCGGCCCCGGGCTGCCCGTCAGCAGCGACTTCAACCGCTCCAGCGCGCCGGCTTCCTCGCGGCCGGCGGCGATTTTGACGTACAGCCGCTGCGCGCGCTTCGCCGGCGGAGCCGGGCGCGCATGGCCCGCGGCGCCGCCGTTCGCGGCCGCCGGGCGCT
>NZ_JAGGDJ010000055.1 GCF_017652985.1 Paenibacillus artemisiicola | reverse complement strand
GGCGCCGCCTTGGCCCGCCAGCGCGCGCTCCGCCTCGGCGACGAACGCCTCCGCCAGCGCGACCAGCGCCTCCGGCAGCTCGGCGACCGCCTCCCGCTGCCGTTCGCCGATCCGCTTGCGCTGCGCGAGCAGATGCTCGTTCACCGCCTTCGCCGCGCGGTGCACGCCGGGAAGCGCCCCCTTCGTCGCCCGCTGCACGTCCAGAAAGGCGCTCTTAAACAGCTCGGCGGAGTACATGTCCCGCGCCCGGTCGACCAGGTTGTGCGCCTCGTCGACGAGCACCGCCGTCCGCCGCTTCTGCTCGTCGAACATGCGCTTCAGGTTGACGCGCGGGTCGAACGCGTGGTTGTAGTCGCCGATGATCGCGTCGGCTCCGTACGCCGCGTCGAGCGAGAATTCGAACGGGCATACCCGGTGCTTGCGCGCGTATGCCTCGACGACCTCCCGCGTGATCAGCGTCTCGTTGCCGCGCAGATCGAGCAGCGCCTCGTTGATCCGGTCGTAATAGCCGTCGGCGAACGGGCAATGCTCCTTGCCGCAGCGGACCTCTTCCTGGAAACAGATTTTCTCCTTGGCCGTCAGCGTCACGGACTGGAGCCGCAGCCCCTTCTCCCGCAGCAGGGCGAAGGCGCTCTCCGCCGCGACGCGGGCGCTCGTTTTCGCCGTCAGGTACAGGACGCGCTGCAGCACGCCTTCCCCGATCGCCTTCACCGCGGGGAAGATCGTCGACATCGTCTTGCCGATGCCCGTCGGCGCCTTCGCGAACAGCTTGTGCCCGTCCGCGATGCTCTGGTACACCGCGCCCGCGAGCTTCCGCTGGCCAGAGCGGTACGCCTCGAACGGGAACGGCAGCGCCTTGACGCTGGCATCCCGGGCTTCGGCGTGCTCCGCCTGCTGCAGCGCGCTGGCGTAATAGGCGCGCAGCATCTCATCCAGGAAGCGCGCCAGCTCCTCCCGCGTCCACCGCTGCCGAAACCGCCGCTCTCCCTCGCTCTGCACCTGCACGTACGTCAGCTGGACCGTCACGGCCGCCAGCCCGCGGTCCCCCGCGATGATGGCGGCATAACACCGCGCCTGCGCCCAGTGAACGGGGTACGTCTCCGCCTCCCCTTCCGGCAGCCGGCCGGAGGTCGACTTGATCTCGTCGACGACGACCTCGCCGTCCTCCGCGAGCAGCCCGTCGCAGCGCCCGTCCACGACGAAGAGGAGATCGTCCATGACGATCTCCTTGCTGACGTACACTTCCCGTTCGTCCCCTTCGCCGTACCCCTTCTGCACGCGCTGATGCGCCTTCGTGCCTTCCGTCAGCGCCGCCGCCGTCCGGAAGCCGGACTCGATGTCGCCGCCGCGGTGCGCGTACTCCACGAGCGCCCGCACCGAGAGCTGGATTTTCGCCTTCATCGCCGTCGCCGCGCCTCCCGCAAGAACATTCGTTCTCTCCATTGTACCAGCAATCGCGGCCGGGATGAAGCCCCGCGGCCCGCGCCGGCGGCCCTTACGTGTACAGCCACACCTTCAGCAGCGACAGCAGCTTCTCGATGTCGATCGGCTTGCTGATGTAGTCGGAGGCGCCGGCGTCCAGGCAGCGCTGGCGGTCCTCCTTCATCGCCTTGGCCGTCAGCGCGATGATCGGCAGCTTCTCGAACCGCGGCATGGCGCGGATCGCCTTCATCGCCTCGTAGCCGTCCATGTCCGGCATCATGATGTCCATCAGGACGAGGTCGAAGTCCGGGTCCTTCTCCAGCAGCTCCAGCGCCTCGCGCCCGCTCTCGGCGAACGAAATCCGCATGTCGTACGATTCCAGCACGTTGGAGAGAGCGAAAATGTTCCGGATGTCGTCCTCGACGAGCAGCAGCCGTTTGCCCTCGAACGCCGTCTCGTTGTTGTAGAGCCGCTCGAGGATTTGCCGCCGGTCCTCCGGCATGTTCGCCTTCACCCGGTGCAGGAACAGCGCCGTCTCGTCGAAGAGCCGTTCCTGCGACTTGACGTTCTTGATGATGATGCTCTCGGCGTATTTCTTGAGCTCCAGCTCCTCGCGCATGTCGAGCTCCTTGCCGGTGTAGATGATGATCGGCAGCTGCTTCAGGCGATCCGACCGCCGGATGCGGTCCAGCAGCTCGAAGCCGGAGATGTCGGTCAGCCCGAGGTCGAGCACCATGCAGTCGAAATGCTCCTTGCCCAGCTCCTCCAGCGCTTCCCGGCCCGTGGACACGGCGGTGATGAGCACGTCGTCGTGGCCGATCAGCTCCACCATGCTGTCGCGCAGAACGATGTCGTCCTCGACGATGAGCAGCCGCTTCAGGTCGCGCGCCATGAACGATTCCACGCGGGAGAGCGCCTGCTCGATGTGCGCCTTGTTCACCGGCTTCTTCAGGAACGCCATCGCCCCCATCGTCAGCCCCTTCTGCGGCTCGTCGACGACGGAGATGACGTGCACCGGAATATGCCGCAGCTCCGAATGCTGCTTCAGCCGCTCCAGAATCGACCAGCCGTCGATGACGGGCACCTGGATGTCGAGCAGAATGCCGTCCGGCTTATACAGGTGCGCGAGCGCCAATCCTTTGTCGCCTTCCAGCGCGATCAGCGCCTTGAACTTGCGCGCCCGGGCCATATCGAGCAAAATGCCGGCGAACCGCTCGTCGTCCTCGATGATGAGCAGCACCCGGTCGCCCGCCCGGATGTCGTCGCGGTCATCCTCCAGCGAGGACGGCGCCAGCAGCTCGGGGCTCGTCCACTCGATGCTCGGCGCGAGCAGCTGCTCCTCCCGGCGGGCCGCCTCCCGGCTTGCCGCCGCTTCGTCCGGCGCCGGAGCGCCGACGCCCGGCTCGCCGACGGGGCCGCGCGGCTCCCGCGCGGAACCGGGTTCCGCCGCCGCGGGAAGACCGGCGGGCGCGGCGTCCTCGAACCGCTCCGGCACGTACAGCGTGAAGACGCTGCCGACGCCCTCCTCGCTCTCGATCGCGATCCGGCCGCCGATCAGGCCGGACAGCTCGCGGCTGATCGTCAGGCCGAGCCCCGTGCCGCCGTATTTGCGGCTCGTCGAACCGTCGGCCTGCTGGAACGCCTCGAAAATGATCGCCTTCTTCCCGTTCGGAATGCCGATGCCGCTGTCGGCCACGGAGAAGGCGACGATGCCTTCGGCTCCGTGCCCGCCGGGCCAGCCTTCGGCCCCTGGCGGAGGCCCTTCCGGCCGGTGCATCCGCAGCGTGACATGGCCCTGATGGGTGAATTTGAAGGCGTTGGAAAGCAGGTTCTTCAAGATCTGCTGCAGCCGGTGGCCGTCCGTCCGAATCGCCTCCGGCAGATCGCGCGCGATCTCGACCCGGAACGCGATGCCCTTCTTGCCCGCGAGCGGCTCGTAGCCGCGCTGCAGCGCGTCCCGGATGTCGGCCAGGTAGACCGGGCCGATCTCGATTTTCATTTGTCCGGCTTCCACCTTGGACAAATCGAGGATTTCGTCGATCAGGCGCAGCAGGTCCGTGCCCGAGGAATGGATCGTATTGGCGAATTCCACCTGCTTCGGCAGCAGGTTGCCCTGCTTGTTGTCCGCCAGCATCTGCGACAGGATCAGCAGGCTGTTCAGCGGCGTTCGGAGCTCATGCGACATGTTGGCCAAGAATTCCGACTTGTAGCGCGACGCCGCCGCGAGATCGTCCGCCTGCCGGGCCAGCGCCGAATTTTGATGCGCGATCTGCTTGTTGAACGCCTCGGTCTGGTGCATCTGGATCTCCAGCCGCTGGGAACGCTTCGCCAGCTCCGAATTGCTCTCCTCGAGCTCTTCCTGCTGGCGCTGCAGCCGCTCCTCCGACCGCTTCAGCGCGTCGTTCGACGCCCGCATCTCCTCCTGCTGCGCGAGCAATTGCTCGGACTGCGACTGCAGCTCCTCGGACTGCTGCTGCAGCTCCTCCGTCTGCGCCTGCAGCTCCTCGGCGAGCGTCTGCGACTCCTCCAGCAGCCGGGCGACCTGCATCTGCGCCTTGACGTTGTTGAGCGCGATGCCGACGTTGCCGCGGCTTTGCTCGATCAGCTCCAGGTGCGCCGGCGAGAACGCATGCAGCGACGCGAACTCCGCCACGCCCTCGACCCGGCCTTCGAATTCAATCGGGAAGACGAGGATGCTCTTCGGATCGGAGTCTCCGAGCCCCGTCGTGATCCGGACATGCCGCTCGGGCAGCCCGTCCAGCAGGAACACCCGCTTCTCGAGCGCGCTCTGGCCGACGATGCCTTCTCCGATGGCGAACCGCTCGAGCCCGGCCGGCGAGCCGGACGCGGCGTACGACGCGCTCCGGACCAGCTTGTCGCCCTGCCGGACATAGAAGACGCCGTAGGCCGCGTCCAGCAGCTCCGCCGTCTTCGCCATGAACGACTGCGAGAGTTCGCCGACATGCGAGACGCCTTGGGTGGACACCGCGATCTCGGCGATGCCGGATTGCAGCCGGTGCGCCCGCTCCTGCGCGTCCAGGAGGCCGTTCGTCGCCTCGCTCAGCTCCCGCACCTCGTCGCGCGTGCGCACTTCGATCCGCCTCGCCTTCCGCTCCCCTTCGGAGGCGGCGATGTCGCGGATCGCGTCGATGACCTGCCGGATGTTCCGCACGATCGTGCCGGAGATGACGAGCGAGACGGCGACGACCAGCACGGTCACGATGAGCAGCACGAGGTACAACCCGATCTTCAAGCTCCGGTTCTTCGCGTCGAGGTCGTCGATCCGCTGCTGCGTCAGCGCCTTCTCGACGTTCAGGAAATCGGTCAGCTCCAGGCGCAGCGCGTCGATGATTTTTTTGCCGGGATCCAGCCGGAAGAATTGATTCAGCGTCGCCGCATCGCCCGCGTTCTTCGCCGCGATGACGGGCTCGCCGGCGGTTTCGATCCACCGCTCGACGTTCGCGCGGATCTCCTGCAGCTTCGTCTGTTGGCCGGGATTATCCGCGACGAGCCGGTACAGCTCGTTGTACGCCGCCAGCCAGTCCGCGCGGGACGACGTGTACGGCTCCAGGTACGTTTCCTGGCCGGTGAGCGCGTAACCGCGCTGCCCCGTCTCCATATTCAGCATATGGTTCTCGATCTGGTACGCCAAATCGTGCACGGTCATGTCGTGGCCGTTGATGAAGTCGATCTCCCGGTCCATCGAGCTCATCCGACCGTTCAGCACCGCGATGCAGATGCCCACGCAGACGAGCACGATCAAGTACCCGAGCATGATTTTGGATCTTAACGTAAACCTCGCATTCTTCCACATCCGGTCGTCCCTCCACCATTGTTGAACCTTAAACGGCCCGCTCCTTCGCAGCATGCCAAAAAGCAACGTCCCTCGGGAACCGTTGCTCCGGCCGGCGGCTCAGTCCACGAGCTCTTCCACTTTCTCCGCCAAAAACAGATTGTACACGCGCACCACGATGATCTTCACGACCATATACGCCGGAATGGCGAGAATGACGCCGAGGATGCCGGCGATGTCGCCCGCCACGAGCAGCAGCACGATCGTCGTCAGCGGATGGATGTCCAGCCGCCGGCCGTAGATGCTCGGGGACAGCACGTTCCCCTCGATCTGCTGGGCGATGATCGTCACGACCACGACCCAGAACGCCATCGTCGGCGACACGGTGAACGCGACGATGATCGACGGGATCGCCCCCAGAATCGGTCCGATGTACGGAATGATGTTGAGGAAGAACGCCGCGATCGCGAGCAGCAGCGAATACGGCAGCCCGATGATCAGGAAGCCGATGTACAGCATGACCGCGAGCAGGCACGTGATGATGACCCGCCCCACGATGAAGCCGCTGAGCGCCCCGTCGATCTCCTTCAGCACCTCTTGTCCGTCCTTGCGGTACCGGCGCGGCACGACGTGCAAAATCGATGCCGGGATGTGGTCGCTCTCCTTCAACATATAATACAGGATGATCGGCACGGTGGCGATGATGATGACGAAGCTGGTCACGACCGACACGACGTTCGTCACGTAGTCCGAAGCCGCGGTAATGGCGTCGTTCAGGTACTCCGACAGCTTCGTCGTGAGCTCCGACTCGTCGCCCGCGAAGCTCGAGAACACCGGACTGTGCTGCAGCCGGGTCAGCTGGTACCGGAAGCCGTCGATCAGCTCCGGCGCGCCCTTCACGAAGTTCTCCAGCTGCGCCTGCAGCGTCGGCCACACGACCGCGGCGAAGATGCTGAGCAGCCCGGCGAGCAGCACGTAGATGACCAGAATCGCGAACACCTTGCTCATTTGCCGCCGGACCATCACGTTCACGACCGGCCGAAGCAGGTAGTAGAAGAACCCCGCGAGCATGAACGGCACGATGAGAATATTGAAGATCGTGAGGAGCGGCTTGAAGATAAAGCTGATCTTCGCGGTCAAATACACGATTAGAAGCAGCGCGATGATCACCAGGCAAATCCGAAAAAACCCTTTTTGCAGCGACATGGCCAACCCCCCCGGCTTGTACGGACAGTCTGAAACGCATTACCCCTTTATTAACCGGTTCGGATCTCGGTTGAAACAGGGGCATCGTCTCCGAAGGGGCGCCACGCGTGCAAAAAAGAACAGCCCCGCGCAATTTGCGCGGGGCTGCTCGAACCGAAACGGTAAAACTTACAGTTTTACGACGTTTTCAGCTTGAGGACCACGGTTGCCTTGAACAACGTTGAACTCAACGCGTTGGCCTTCGTCAAGCGTTTTGAAACCTTCGCCTTGGATCGCGGAGAAGTGTACGAATACGTCGTTGCCGCCTTCGACTTCGATGAAGCCGAAACCTTTTTCTGCGTTAAACCATTTAACTGTTCCTTGTTGCATGGGGAATTACCTCCAAAAATTAAATTAACATGTACTTTTTATTCGTGGTAGCGAAATAAAAAAATCACACATTGAAAAACGTACCATTCACAAAATGACACCCTTTTCAATATGTGAATTCGGGGGTTTTTATGATTAAGGCCATAGTAACATATCTGATTTTGAAATGCAATGAGCTTACAAGCTTTTACAAAAATTTGTGGGCGTTCCGAAAATCCGGCGAAACTGGCAACGACCGCTTGCCTTTGCTATTATACGCGGCCGCTGCCCATTATATACACGCTTCCGCCGAAAATGAATCAAGAACCGATGTACCGGTCGTACAGCGACTGCGCCCGGGCGAGATCCTCCGTGCCCTGAACGAGCACGCGCCCGTCGGGGAACACGACGAGCCGCTCGCCCTCCGGCAGCTCCGCCCGCAGCAGGTACGGGTTCGCCGTCACCGCGCAGGAACGGCTCAGCCGTTCGCGCGTCTCCGCGAGATCGAGGCTCCGGCGGCCGCCGATCTGCACCGTCTCGCGGCCGCACAGCGTCACGGGAAGCGCGGCGTCCTCCGCGTTCAGCGACGGATAGCGCCGCAAGCCGCACGTCGGGCACGCCGGGCTCGGCTCCGGCAGCCGCATGTCCATCGTGCCGTGCCGCCAGACGTCCATCGACAGCAGCCCCTTCCGCAGCGACGCCTCGTCGCCGACGAGCAGCTTGAGCGCCTCCACCGCCTGCAGGGAGGCGACGATATCGACGATCGGCGAGATCACGCCGACCGTGTCGCACGTGTCGCCCGCGCCGTCACCCCCGCCCAGCAGGCAGCGCAGGCAGGACGTCCGGCCCGGCACGAACGCCGCGGTCATGCCGCTCGAGCTGACGGCCCCGCCGTAGACGAACGGAATGCCGTGCTTGAAGCAGACGTCGTTCACGAGCAGGCGCGTGCCGAAATTGTCCGTCCCGTCCAGCACGAGGTCGGCATCCGCCAGCAGCGCTTCCGCGTTCGACGCCGTCAGGTGCGCCACGACCGGCTCGATCGCGATGTCCCCGTTGATCATGGCGAGCCGCCGCTCCGCCGCGACGACCTTCGGCCGCGCCTGCAGGACGTCGTCCTCGTCGTACAGCATCTGCCGCTGCAAATTGCTCCGCTCGACGTAATCGCGGTCGATCAGCCGCAGCCGCCCGACGCCCGCCCGCGCCAAATGGTTCGCGATCACGGTGCCGAGCGCGCCCATGCCGACGACCGCGACCCGCGCCGCCTCGATCTTGCGCTGGCCGTCTTCGCCGATCGGCGCGAACAGCATCTGGCGCGAATAGCGCTCGCGCCGCCGGCGCTCCTCTTCTTCCGTCTCCCGCCGCGCCGCCGAAGCGCCCGTCTCCATGCCCATGCTTCCCTTCGACTCCTCTCGCCGCGCGCCGGCTTGCCCGCCGCCGGCCGCGCGACACCTTTTCCCGTTAGTATACGGGACAACCGGCCGTGAAGTCGACTCCCAGGGGCGGCCTTCGGAACCTGTCGCGTCACGCGGGCGCGAACGTCCGACGCCCAGGACGCCGGCTGCGTGCCCGGCACGGGCCGCTCGGGCCGGCACCGGCGCGCATGGTCGGAGACCGCCGGCACCGGCGGCTCCACCGCGTCACCCTCCGTTCTTACAGTCCCATTGCCGCCAGTTCGTCGTCGATCCGCTTCGTCAGCGCCCGTTTCTCCGTCTCCCCGAGGAACGCCGCCCGCGCGCCGTTTCGGATCAGGCCGGCCAGCTCCCGGTCCGAGAAGCCGAACTTCTCCGCGACGATGCCGCATTCCCGCGTGAGGTCCGTTCCGGATACGCCCGGATTGTCCGTGTTCACCGTGACGACGAGCCCCCGGTCGAAATAATCCCGGATCGGGTAGTCGTCCCAGCCGCTCACCGCTTTCGTCTGAATGTTGCTCGACGGGCACATTTCGAGCGGAATGCGCCGCTCCAGCACGCGCTGCATAATGGCGGGATTCTCGCGCAGCCGCACGCCGTGCCCGATGCGCGACGCGCCGAGACGCTCCACGGCCTCGAGCACGTTTTCCGCCCCGCCCGCTTCGCCCGCGTGGATCGTGACGGGCAGCCCGCGCTTATCGGCGAGCGCGAAGACGTCGCGGAACCGCTCCGGCGGATACGCCGCCTCGTCGCCCGCCAGATCCACCGCGACGATGCCGCGCCCGGCGTACCGGGCCGCCGCCTCGACGACCTCCAGATTGGCGGCGCGGTCGTGGTTCCGCATGCAGATCGCGATCGCCCGGCCTTGGATATCGAACTGCTTTTCCGCCCGCTTCAAGCCCTCAATCACGTAATGGACGGCCTCTTCCGCGCGCATTCCTTTGAGGCGGTGCAGCCGGGGCGCGAAACGGACCTCGACGTAGCGGCAGTTCTGCGCGGCCGCCTGCTCCAGCGTCTCGAACGCCGCGCGCTCCAGCGCCGCCCCGGACTGCAGGAACCGGGTCGTGAACGCGAATTTGCCGAGATATTCCGGAAGGCTGCGGCAGTCGTCGTCCACTTGCATATGGGGCAGGAGCCCCGCCTCCGTGGCGGCCGGCAGCCCGATGCCCTCGGCCGCGGCGATCGCGAGGACGGTGGCCGGACGCAGGCTTCCGTCGAGATGGACGTGAAGATCGACCTTGGGCAGCGCATGCCATCGATTCATGAGCGGTTCCTCCCTATTTATCTTCTAAAAAAGCCCCCGCGAGCGCGATGGCCTTCCCTCAATTGCGGTCGAAGCCGCGCCGGGCGCCGAGCGGCAAACCCTGGCGTGCATCGCCGTACGGCACTTTTACCTCTGCATTCGGTCCTGCTTCTTGACGCGGCCTTTCCGGCCGGACCCCCCGGATGCGCGAACAGGCAGAACCCCCCGCCTTCGCGGAATTCCGCCTGTCTTTGCCCGCCGTTTACACGGTTTGCGCCTCTTGGCCCTCCGTGAGCAGCTCGATGAGATGCTTCATCGGCGTCGTCATGTATTTGCGCTTGCGGTAGACCAGCTGCGTGTAGAAAGAGAGATCCTCCATGCATAGCGGCACCGTGCACAGCTGCTCCTTCTCGAGCTCCGACCGGATCGCGATGCGGGGGATGAGCGCGATGCCGAGGCCGTAGACGACGCATTGCTTGATCGCTTCCATGCTGCCGAGCTCGTAGGCGAGCCGGTACGGAATTTGCCGCGTCCACAGCTCCCGCTCGAGCGCCGCGCGGTAGGTGCAGTCCTGCTCCGTCATGATGAACGACTCCCCGCTCAGCTGCCGCCATTCCACCGCCTTCAGCTTGGCGAAGGGATGGTCCGCGCTGGCCGCGACGACCATCTCTTCCTTGCGGATGACGATGCTGTCCAGCTCCGGGTCCGCGAGCGGAACGTCGAGCAGGATACCCATATCGGCCTCGCCGTCCCGCACCGCCTGCTTGACCCGTTCCTCCTGCGCCGGCTCCAGCAGTACCTGCACCTGGGGATACATCCCCCGGAACCGGTGGAGGTACTTGGGGAGCAGGAACGCCGCCATCGTTTCGATCGAGGCGATGCCGAGGGCGCCGCATTCCTGCCGGCCGACGACGGATTTGGACTCCTGGAAGAGGTCGGCGATCTGGTTCGCGTAGAGGAGCAGCTGCTCGCCCGACTGCGTCAGCCGCATCCGCCGCCCGAAGCGCTCGAACAGCACGACGCCGTATTCCTGCTCCAGCTTCTGGATCTGCGTCGTGACGCTCGACTGCGCGTAGCCGAGCTGGTCCGCCGCTTTCGTGTAATTTTGCCACTTGGCCACCTCGCGAAACGTGAGGAAATGCTGAATGTCCATGCCCGCCAACCCCCTTGACGCATCGAAAAAACCGATCGTAGTTATCGAATATTATAGATAACTGCCAATCTGAAGTACATGATAAACTTTCCTTCGAGCAGGGAGGAAATGAGTTCCAAAACTGCAATTCATGTGTCAACGGAGTGATCGAACATGTTAAACCACTACGAGCATCAAAAATTGGCGGAAATGAAAGAAGACGAACTCCGCCGGCGGGCGTCCGGGCAATGGATGCGGGAGCCCGGGAACGGCGGCAAACCCGCCGCGGCCGCGCAGCCGAAAGGCATGCTCCGGCGGATCCAGGCCGTGCTGGCGGCGCTGTTCGCATGAGGGCCGCGCGACGCCTAGACCGACGACCGAGCCGCCGTTGCACGCCAGACGAATAGCGCCGCTTTCCGGTACGACCGTACCCGGAGAGCGGCGTTTTCTGCGTTTATGGGGCACGAAGACATCAATAAATTCCCTGCGTTTGCAACCTTTTACAAATCGGACGCGTTTGAGAAGGCATATCCGGGCCCAGTGCCCGCTTGAACTAATAGCAGGTTACAATTCAAGGAATGGACGGTGCACGCGATGACAACGAAAAGCATGTGGAGGACGACGGCCGCGCTCGGCTTGGCCGCGGCGATCGTTTTCGGGGCGATGCCGGGCGGACAGCCGGCCGCCTACGCCGAGCAGCCGGTGGTGAGCAGCGCTACGCCGATTTACGGCCCGCAGGCGTCCGCGCCGGTCGTCAAGCCGGCCTGGCAGCTGCCGCTGGCGAAGTTTCAGCAGGACGGCCGCACGTACACGGCCGCGCTCGCCGAGGAAGGGCGCGTGTTCGCGCTCGTGACGGGCGGGCAGCTGGCCGCCTACGACGGCGCGACCGGCAAGCGGCTGTGGAAGTACGGCGCGGGGCTGAAGCCGCTGCTGACGTACGACCGGGGCGTCGTGTACGGCGTGGCGAAGGACGGCTCCGTCTACGCGGTCGGCACGAACGGCGCCAAGAAGTGGACGGCGGGCATCCGCGCGGACCAGGCGGGCAGCATCGAGCCCGTCGGCGACATGGTCTACGTCACGCAAAACCTGACGCTCTTCGCGCTCGACCGGGCGACCGGCAAGCTGCGCTGGAAAACGACCGAGACGGGCGGCGAATACGAGGCCGGCCTGACCGGCGTAACGGTGTCGGACGGCGTCGCGCTGCGCAGCTATATGGTGCAGGGCGCGCTGTCCTCGAGCCAAATCAACGCCTACGACGCGAAGACCGGCAAGCAGCTGTGGACCGCGTTCCGCCAAGGCGCCCCGCTCGCCGCGAAGGACGGGCTCGTCTATTCCGTCATGGACACGTTCATGGTCGGCGACAACGACTCCGTGAACAAGAGCCTGCATATCGCGGCGCTGAGCCTCAAGACCGGCGCCAAGAAAGGCGAACGCGTCTACAAGTGGACGACGCAGCCCGAGATTCCGGGCGAATACCGCTTCGGCGGCGCGAACGGCTCGGCGTTCCTCGACGGGAACGACCTATACGTCTACCAGGACCAGGCCGTGGCCAAATACGATTTCGCCGCCTACGCCGCGGACGGCAAGCCCGTTCAGCGCTGGGCCGCCCCGAACGGACGGGATTACCAGCCGCTGTACCGGGTATACGGCGGCCGGCTGCTGTACCAGAACGTCCACGACCACGGCATCCTGGCGCTGAAGACGGCCAACGGGCAGTTCGTGACGTACCCCGGCGGCGTCCAGCCGGTGCAGACCGATCTGTTCGGCAACGGGCTCTACGTCGCCCGGGCGGACGGATCCATCGACGCGTACGATTTCGCGGCGCTGAAGCCCGCGTTCACCGTGAAGCTCGGCTCGCGGGATTTCGAGCCGACGCTGAAGTCCGGCGCGCTCGCCTACGTCCGCGCGGGCGGCACGCTGTACGCGGTGAAGCTGCCGGCGGCCTTGCGGTAAGGCGAGGCAGAGGCGGGACGGCGGAGCGCCGGGGCGCGTGGTTAGGCGAGGCGGCGATCGTGCGAGAAGCAGTAGGCGGAAAGCCCGCGCGCGGGTCGCGAGGACGGGTTGCGGCGGAGCGGGAGGACGGCGGGCGCGGAATCAGCGAAGCGCCGGGCGGCGCGTTGGTGGAGCTAGGCGAGGCGTCGGTCGTGCGAAAAGCAGTAGGTGGAAAGCCCGCGCGCGGGTCGCGAGGACGGGTTGCGGCGGAGCGGGAGGACGGCTAAGCGCCGGCAGGCGGGGCCAGCCACCTAACGCGAGCGGCGGCCGGCGAACAGCATTTAAAGCCACGTTTGCGGCCATCCCCACCGTTCCTTGCCACCTTAGCGGACACAGAATCCGCTATTCGCGCGAAAATGCCGATTCGGCCTTTTTCGCGGACACAGGCGCCGTTATTGGGGGTTCAACCCCCAATTGACCCGGCGTTTTGGCCAAATAAGCGCTCCTGTGGCCGCCAAACTCCGAAAACGCGTTAGAAAACCAAAATAACGGATCTCCTGTCCGCTCAGCATTAGGAATAGACGCGGCTAGGGGGCGGCCTATCGCATCGTCACACGCGCTTGCTGCCGTCGCGGATACCGCGCAGCTTCGCCAAGCCGCGAGCAACAGGTCCGCCGCCAGCGCAGTCCTTGCGACCGCTGCCGCCAGCCTTTCGCCGGCCGCCCACGCCGCTAGCGCCCGCGCCGCGTCTGTCTCACGCCTCCGCCGCGCCGCCCGGCGCCTGCGTCGACGCGCGCACGACCAGCTCCGGCAGCAGCACGACGCGCTGGCGGGCCGGCTCCTCGCCGCCCATCTGCTTGTGCAGCAGATCCACCGCCTGACGGCCGAGCTCGCGGATCGGCTGGCCGACCGTGGTCAGCGCGGGGTCGATGATGCCGCACAGGAACGTGTTGTCGAACCCGACCACGGACAGCTCGCCGGGCACCGGAATGCCCCGCGCCCGCGCCGCCTGGATCGTGCCGATCGCGAGCAGGTCGTTGCAGGCGAACACCGCCGTCGGGCGGTCCGCCGCGTCCAGGATGGCGCCCGCGACGTCCATGCCCGACGCGACCGAGAAGTCGCTGACCGCGACCCGGCGCCCCTCGAACGCCACGTCGTGCGCCGCCAGCGCCGCCCGGTAGCCCTTCAGCCGCTGGCGCGAGCTCTCGAGGTCCATGCTTTCGACGATGATGGCGATGTCCCGGTGGCCGAGCCGCAGCAGATGCGACGTCGCCAGCAGCCCGCCCATATAGTCGTCGACGAGCACGGTGTTCACCGGCGAACGCGGCACCTCGCGCGCGATGACCGTCACCGGCAGCTTCCGGTCCGTGAGCAGGTCGAGCGATTCCGGATGCGCGAGGCCGGTGGCGAGCAGGACGCCGTCGACGCCCTTTTGCTGCAGGAAGGTGAGGTAGTCGCGCTCCTTCTCCACGCGGTTGTCCGTGTTGCAAATCACGATATTGTAGCCCAGCTCGTGCGCCCGGTCCTCGATGTTCCGCGCCAGCTCGGCGAAATACGGATTCGAGATGTCCGGCAGCAGCAGGCCGAGCATGTAGGTCTTCTTGCTCGAAAGCGCCGTCGCCACGAGGTTCGGGGCGTACCCCATCGCCTCCATGATGTCCGTGACGCGCGCCCGCGTTTGCTCGCTGATCTTGCCCGTCCGGTTGATGACCTTGGACACGGTGGCGATCGAAACGCCCGCCTCCCGGGCGACGTCGTAAATCGTCGGCTTCATGCGTGAACGTCCCCCGTTTTTTATGCTCATCGTATCATAGGTCGGGCGCGGTCCGCCATGACGCCTAGTAGCGGGCCACGATCATTTTCTTGCGGGTGTAGAACTCGACGCCGTCCTTGCCGTTCGCGTGCAGGTCGCCGTAGAACGACTTCTTGAAGCCCGAGAACGGGAAGAACGCCATCGGCGCCGGCACCCCGACGTTGATGCCCAGCATGCCCGCGTCGATCGTCTCGCGGAACTGCCGCACGGCGCCGCCGTTCGTCGTGAACAGGCAGGCGCCGTTCGCGAATTCGGATTCGTTCGCCCACGCGACCGCGTCCTCCAGCGTGTCGACGCGGACGATTTGGAGCACCGGCGCGAAAATCTCGTCCTGCCAAATCTTCATGTCCTTCGTCACGCCATCGAAGATCGTCGGGCCGACGAAATAGCCCGGCCCTTGGGCGGCCGGCGCTTCCCGCCCGTCCAGCACGAGCGTCGCGCCTTCTTCGAGGCCCTTCTCGATATAGCCGAGCGTGCGGTCCTTGTGCGCGCCGCGGATGACCGGGCCGAGGAAGACGCCCTCGCCCATGCCGTTGCCGATGGACAGCCCTTCGGCGCGCTCCTTCAGCTTGGCCACGAGCGCGTCGCCCGCGCCGCCGACGGCGACCACGACCGAGCACGCCATGCAGCGCTCGCCGGCGGAACCGAAGGCCGCGTTCGTGATTTCCTTGACCGCGAGGTCGAGGTCCGCGTCCGGCAGGACGATGGAGTGGTTCTTGGCCCCGCCGAGCGCCTGAACGCGCTTGCCGTGCGTGGCGGCGGTCTTGTAGACGTACTCCGCGACCGGCTGCGAGCCGACGAAAGAGATCGCCTTGACGCCCTCGTGCTCGAGCAAGCCGTTCACGACGTCATGCGCGCCGTGCACGACGTTGAACACGCCGTCCGGCAGCCCGGCTTCCTTGAACAGCTCCGCCAGCCGGTTCGCCGTGAGCGGCGTCCGCTCGGACGGCTTCAGGACGAACGTGTTGCCGCACGCGATGGCGAGCGGGAACATCCACGACGGCACCATCATCGGGAAGTTGAACGGCGCGATGCCGCCGACGACGCCGATCGGATAGCGGTACATGGCGGATTCGATGCCCGTCGCGATGTCCGGCAGCACGCTGCCCATCATGAGCGTCGGCGCGCCCGCCGCGAACTCGACGCATTCGATGCCGCGCTGCACTTCGCCGTATGCCTCGCCGTAGCTCTTGCCGTTCTCGAGCGTGACGAGCTTCGCCAGCTCGTCCCATTGCTCCACGAGCAGCTGCTGGTATTTGAACAATATCCGCGCCCGCTTCGGCACCGGCGTCTGGCTCCAAGCCGGATAGGCCTCTTTTGCCGCCCGGACCGCTTCCTCCAGATCCTCGCGCGTGGACAACGGCACGTTCACGAGCGTCTCGCCCGTCGCCGGGTTCGGCACCGCCTCCGACCGTTCGGAACGGGACGGCACGTAGCGCCCGCCGATATAATTGGCTACCGTTTGCATGCTATCAGCCATTTCTCTTCACTCCTATCGTAAAATCCGATCTTAAAATCCAATCGCAAAAACGAGCGCTTGGCCGGCGCGCGGCGTTTGCCTCCGCGAGGCGTCCGGCCGCGCGCCGATGCCGAGCGGCGCCCTCGCAAAGACCAATAAGCGCGTCGCCGGCCTCCGCTTGCTACGCTTCCAGCGCGCCGACATTGCGCAGCACGTCCTCGACCTGCGCCCGCGTCGGCATGGCGTCCGAGCAACTGTGGCTCGAGACGACGATGTGCGCCGCCGCCGCGCCGTAATCCTGGCACTTCGGCACCGGCCAGCCCTGCAGCAGGCCGTACAGGAACGCGCCGGCGAAGGAATCGCCCGCGCCGAACGTCTTGACGACGTTCGCCGGGAACGTGCGGCCCGGGAACGCGCCGCCGGCCGCGTCGTAGGCGACCGAGCCGTCGCCGCCGCGCTTCACGACGACGAGCTTCGCCCGATGGCCCAGCCAACGGGCGACGACCGCCGCTTCGTCGAACGGCGCGTCCGTCTTCGGCTCCAGCAGCGAGAATTCCTCGATGCCGCCGAAGATGACGTCCGCCTGCTCGGCCGCGAGCGCGCAGTACGTGTGAATCTCGTCGCGGTTCGCCCACGTGTACGGCCGGTAGTCGATGTCGTAGACGACCGCCGTGCCGTGCTTGCGCGCGTAGCCGATCGCCGCGAACACCGCTTCCCGCGAAGGGCTCGCGGCCAGCGCCGTGCCGGAGACGACGAGCGCCTTGGCGGAGGCGATCAATTCTTCGCTGACTTCGCCGGGCGTCAGCTTCAGATCCGCGACGTTATCGCGGTACATGAGGATGCTGCAATCCGTCGGCGATTTGATTTCCGTGAACGCGAGGCCCGTCACCGCGCCCGTCGCATCGTCCACGACCGACGTCGTGTCGATGCCCGTCTCCTCCAGGTAGCGCCGGATGAAGCGGCCGAAGCCGTCGTTCGCGATTTTCCCGATGAAGCCCGTCTTGGCCCCGAGCCGCGCGAGCGCGACCGTGATGTTCGCCGGGGAGCCGCCGAGATAGCGGGTGAACGTGACCGTCTCCTCGAGCGGCCGGTGAATCTCATTGGCGTTCAAATCGATGCACAGACGGCCGATGCTGACGAAATCCAGCGCGCGGCCCTCCGGAAACGCGAATCCGCTGCTCATCGTTCAAGCCTCCTCTTTCGGTTCCGGACTGGATGCCGGCTTCGGAAACAGCCACTCGTGCGCCGGATCGTTATGGAATTTCCACGTCCGGACCGGACCGGCCATGACGTTCAAATAATAGCTGTCGTAGCCCGGCGCGGCCGACACGGGATGATAGCCCCGCGGCACGAGCACCGCTTCCCCGTCGCGCACCGTCAGCGTCTCGTCGAGCGAGCGGTCGTCCGTGTAGACGCGCTGCACCGCGAAGCCTTTCCCCGGATTCACCCGATGGTAATAGGTTTCTTCGAGATAGGACTCCGCCGGCAGGTTGTCTTGGTCATGCTTGTGCGGCGGGTAGCTGGACCAGTTGCCGGCCGGCGTGAACACTTCCACGACCAGCAGGCTGTCCGCCGGCTCGCTCTCCGGCAAAATGTTTTGCACCCGGCGCGTCATGCTGCCGTAGCCGCGCGGCTCGACGCCGACCCGCTCCGGCGCGATCAGCCGGGCCGGAAGCCCGCCGCCGAGGCCCGGAGCGAGGCACACCGCCAGCTCCACGTCCGTCACCGCCGTGATGCGGTAGCTCTGCTGCTCGGGCACGTACACCGAATACGGCGGCGTGCCTTCGAAGATATCCATCCGCTTGCCGATGCCCGGCCAGCGCTGTCCGCCCGCCTCCGCGTCGGCCAGCCCGCTCAGCAGCACGAGGCACGCTTCCTGCGCTTCCGTCTGCCGCTCCAGCGTCTGCCCCGGCTTCAGCCGGTAGACTTCGAAGCCGACATACGTCCAGCCGGCCGACGCCGGGGTGATGCGCAGCACATTGCCCGCTTCGTCCGGCTCCGCCGGGCGCGCGATCAGTTCGCTCATGACTTGACGCCTCCTTGCCGCAGCAGCGCCTGCAAATGCGATTTGCCCCGCGCAGCGTAGTCGACCGGATCGGCGATGGCCGGATCCTGCTCCGCTTCGAGAATCATCCAGCCCTCGTAGCCGTTCGCGTCCAGCCGGCCGAGCACCGCCGCGAAGTCGACGCAGCCGTCGCCCGGCACCGTGAAGACGCCTTTCCGGACGCGGGTCAGGAAGTCCCAGTTCTCGCGGCGCGCCTGCTCCAGCACGTCCGGCCGGACGTCCTTCAGGTGCACGTAGGCGATCCGGTCCTTGTATTGCTCCGCATAGACCGCGGGATCGCCGCCGCCGTAGACGGCGTGCCCCGTGTCGAGCAGCAGGTGCACGAGCGACGGGTCGGTCGCCGCCATGAGCCGCTCGATCTCCCCCGGCCCTTCGACGACGGTGCCCGCGTGGTAGTGGTAGACCAGCTTCATGCCGAGCTCGCTCGCGATCGCGCCGGCGGCGTTCAAGCCCTCCGCCAGGTTGCGCCACTGCTCGTCGCTTAGGATGACGCGCGCTTCGAACGCGGGATCCGCGTGCGGCGCGCCCCACACCTCGCAGGTGACGATGTGGCTCGCGCCCGCTTCCTTCAGGAATTCCGCGTGGCGGCGGTATTCGGCCAGCTCTTCCTCGCGGAAGGCCGGGTCCGCGAACCGGACGCCGCGCCACCAAGACCCGAGCTTCAGGCCGTGCGCGGCCAAAGCATCGCGGACGCCCGCGGCGGTTTGCGGGAATTTGCGGCACATCTCCGTGCCCTCGAAGCCGAGCGACGTGAAGTCGCGCATTAAATCCTCGAACGTATAATGGTCGCCGAGCTCGTGCATGTCCTCGTTGACCCAGTTGATGGCGGAAATGCCGAGCCGTACCCGTTCTGCGATCGGACGCATGCTATCCTCTCCTTATCGTTCGTATTCTGGTTAGATCGGCCGGGCTTGGCCGCGGATCTTGGCGTTCGCCTCGTGCGCCGCCGTGACCTTCGGGCTGACGGACACCGCCGCGCCGTCGACGCGCCACCACGATTCGTAGCCGTCCGTGTTCGTGCCCGGCAGCACCTGCATGTGGACGAGCGTCGAGCGGTCCGAAGCGGCCGCCTGCTCCAGCGCCGCGCGCAGCGAATCCGCGTCGTGCGCCGCGAACGCCGCGCAGCCCAGGCTCGCCGCCAGCGCGCGGAAGTCGATCGGCAGCGGATCGCCGCCGAGGACGCCCGCTTCCTTATAGCGGAACTCGTTGCCGAAGCCGTCGCTGCCGTGGCCGCGCTGCAGGTTGTGAATGCACTGGAAGCCGTGGTTGTCGAAGAGCAGGACGTTGATTTTGCGCCGCTCCTGCAGGCTCGTCACGAGCTCGGAGTGCAGCATGAGGAAGCTGCCGTCGCCGACGAGCGCGTACACCTCGCCTTCCGTGCGGGCCAGCTTCGCGCCGAACGCCCCGGAGATCTCGTAGCCCATGCAGGAGAAGCCGTATTCCATATGGTAGGTTTGCGGCTTGCCCGGCCGCCACAGCCGGTGCAGGTCGCCCGGCAGGCTGCCCGCCGCGCAGACGATGACGTCGTCCTCGCCGATGAATTCGTTGATGACGCCGAGCGCGCGCGTCTGCGTCAGACCGTCCTCGCGCTCGAGCGCGTACAGGGCGTCCACTTCCGCGTTCCACTCCGCCTTGCGCGCGGACAGCGCCGCGCTGTCGTAGTCGGCGCGGTAGCCCTGCTGCGTCAGCAGGCCGGCCAGCCCCTCCAGCGCGAGCTTCGCGTCCGCCACGAGCGCCGTGCCGTCGAGCTTATGGGCGTCGAACGCCGCGACGTTGACGCACAGCAGCTCCGCCTCCGGGTTCGCGAACGCCGTCTTGGACGCGGTCGTGAAGTCCGAGAGCCGCGTGCCGACCGCGATGACCAGATCCGCCTCGGCGGCCGTGCGGTTCGCCGCGAGCGTGCCGGTGACGCCGACCGCGCCGAGGTTCAGCGGGTGGTTCCACGGCAGGACGCTCTTGCCGGCCTGCGTCTCCGTCACCGGAATGCCGAACTGCTCGGCGAACTTGCGCAAGGTTTCGGTCGCGAGCGCGTAGTGGACGCCGCCGCCCGCGACGATGACCGGACGCTTCTTGTCCGCGATCAGCTTCGCCGCGCGCGCCAGCGCCGAGGACGACGGCGGACGGCGGTCGATGCTGTGCACCCGCTTGCGGAAGAACGCCTCGGGATAATCGTACGCTTCCGCTTGGACGTCCTGCGGCAAGGCGATCGTGACCGCGCCCGTGTCCGCGGGATCCGTCAGCACGCGCATCGCCTGCGCCATCGCGCTCATCAGCTGCTCGGGACGGGTAATCCGGTCCCAATAGCGGCTGACCGGCTTGAAGGCGTCGTTCGCCGATACCGTGTAGTCCATCGGGTGCTCGAGCTGCTGCAGCACGGGATCCGGCTGGCGGTCGGCGAAAATATCCCCCGGCAGCAGCAGCAGCGGAATCCGGTTCACCGTCGCCGTCGCGGCGGCCGTCACCATGTTGAGCGCGCCCGGCCCGATGGACGAGGTGCAGGCGTAGATCGCGAGCCGGCCGCTCTGCTTCGCGTACGCGGCGGCGGCATGCGCCATCCCCTGCTCGCTTTTGCCTTGAATGAAGTCAAGGGAGCCCCGGCCGCGCTCCAGCGCCTCGCCGATGCCCGTCACGTTGCCGTGGCCGAAGATGCCCATCACGCCCGTGACGAATTTGCGTTCTTCCCCGTCGATCTCCACGTACTGGGCGTCTAGGTACCGCACCAGCGCTTGCGCCATCGTCAAACCAACCGTACTCATGTCGCGGAAGCCTCCTTCAAGGAATCGATTACTTCGGAAATCTTCACCGGACGGCCTTCGCGCAGGGAGATGCCCGCCGCGCGCGCCGCCAATTCCGCCTGCAGGCCGTCGCGGCCTTGGACGGGCACGCTCCCCTCGCCGCGCACCGCAGCGAGGAAATCCTCGATCTCCCGCACGTAGGACGCGCTGTAGCGCTCGAGGAAGAAATACTTCGGCTTCTCGCCGTGGATGCCCGTGCCGTCGAAGACGCGGACGTTGTTCGGATATTCGTTGTCCGCCGTCAGGCAGCCGTCCGCGCCGAATACCTCGACCCGCTGGTCGTAGCCGTAGCATGCCTTGCGGCTGTTGTCGATGGTGCCGAACGCGCCGTTCGCGAATTTCAGGGAAATCATCGCGGTGTCGATGTCGCCCATCTCGCCGATCGCCGGATCGATGAGCACGCCGCCCATCGCGTACACCTCCGTGATCTCGCTGCCGCTCAGGTAGCGCGCCATGTCGAAATCGTGGATCGCCATGTCGAGGAACAGGCCGCCGGACGTCTTGACGTACTCCGGAGTCGGCGGGTTCGGGTCGCGCGACGTGATCTTGACGGCGTGAACGTCGCCGATGCGCCCGTCCTCGATGTACGCCTTCACTTGGCGGAAATTCGGGTCGAAGCGCCGGTTAAAGCCGATCTGCAGCGGCACGCCCGCGCGATCCGCCGCTTCGATGGCCGCGTACGTCCGCTCGAGCTCCAGCGAGACCGGCTTCTCGCAGAAGATCGCTTTGCCGGCCTCGGCCGCTTCGGTAATGATGTCCACGTGCGTGCCCGTCGGGGAGCAGATCAGCAGCGCGTCGATCTCCGCGTCGCGCAGCAGCTCGCGGTAGTCGCCGCTTACTTTCGGGATGCCGATGCCGGCCGCCCATTCCCGGGCCGGATCCGGGAACAGGTCCGAGATCGCGACGATCCGGACGCCGCTCATCCGGACCAGATTTTCCGCGTGCAGGCGGCCAATGCGCCCCGCGCCGATGATGCCAATGCCAATCGGTTTCATGTCGTGTTACCGCACCTCTCCTAAGGGGTTGATTGCCAGGGGTTAAATTGCCGCCGTCGGCGCCTGGCCGGGCGTCCTCCCTCCCGGACGTCCGGCCGCGCTTCCTTGCGCTCCGCGCGCCGGCGGATCGCCCGTACTCCGGCGACCGAGCCGATCGCGCTTAAGTAAAACGGTTACCCTAATTCCCGCGGATCGCCGGCAGACGTCGGATAAAGTCGATTCGACAGATTTCCCGACGAATCGTCAACACGTGCGTCAATAGTCCCTTGTACGCTTCATCACGAGAAACTTCGGGCTTCGGGAATGGAGGGAAAGGAATGGGTTAAGCGCTTACCCCATTATTCAATCATGTAAGCCCTTTCGCTGTCAATCGAAACTTTCGGCGCGGCGGCTTGGGCGGGTACGCATGCCCCGGCTTCGCGGCGGAACGGATATCGGGAAGCGGACGGATGCCGGCGGACGGATAGCAGAGGCGCGTGACGGCTTAGGCGAAGCGAAACGGACCGGGGCTTTCCGCGGCGGGGCAAAAACGGCACGCGCCTTTCCGGCGAAGCACGGCCCTCTGTTTCGCCCGCGCGGCGGAAGGGTACATGTCATACGACAACGACCGGCCGCTCGACGGGGCCGCCGAAAGGAGCCTTTCCCTCATGTCTTACGACGATTTCGCGTTCTTGCTGCGCTTCAACCATATCATGACGTTCGGCACGCTGACGCCGAGGACGGCGAATCACGGCTCCGTCTTCGAGCTCCTGAAAGGCCGCCTGCCTAAAGCCGCCGGAGCCGGGCCGCTGCACGCGCGACCCGGCTTCGCGGGCGACCCCGGACGGAACCCGGGGCGGACCGCGGCCGGCCGATAATGCCCGCAATGCCCGAACGAACCGGCATCGCCCGGACGGGTCCTCCCCTCCCGCCGGACGGACCTTCATCTTCAGCGAGACAGGCACCCTTATCGGCAAGGGTGCTTTTTGGCGTTCCCTCGCCGCCCGGGCGGCCGCCGCGAACCGGACCGCGGCCGCAAGCATGTTTCTTCCGGCTCCGGCGCACACTAACGCGACATGAAAAGAAAGGCAGGGATCGCGCTTGGATCTTCATACCGGCAAGATGTACTGGCCCACGACGCTGCCGGACGCGCCGGCGTATCCGACCCTTCGGGAAGACGTCGCCTGCGACGTGCTCGTCATCGGCGGCGGCAGCTCCGGGGCGCAGTGCGCCTACGAGCTGAGCGGCGCGGGGCTCGACGTGGTCGTGGCGGACAAGCGGCGCGTCGGCTGGGGGAGCACGCTGACGAATACGGCGCTCCTTCAATACCTCGGCGACAAAATGCTGTTCGAGCTGGTCAACAGCTTCGGCGAACAAGCGGCGATCCGGCACGCCGAACGCTGCCGGCAGGCGATCGCGGATATCGAAGCCGACGCGGCGGCGCTACCGCGGGACGTCGAATTCTCGCGCAGGGACAGCCTGTATTGCGCCGCGAGCGAGGCCGACCTGCCGAAGCTGGAGCAGGAGTTCGGTTACTTGTCGAAGCACGGCTTCGACGCCGAATGGTGGTCCGGGGACCGGATCCGCCGCCATTACCCGTTCTCCCGTCCCGCCGCGATCTACGTCCGCAACGACGGGGAAATCAACCCGTTCGCGTATAACGTCGCCCTGATCGAGGGCGCCAAAGCCCGGGGCGCGGCGATCTACGAGCAGACGGAAATCACCGGCCGGGTCGACGAAGCCGACCACGTGGCGTTCCGCACCGCCGGCGGCCCTACGATCCGGGCGCGCAGGGCGATCGTGGCGGCCGGCTACGAGACGATGTCCTTCAAGCCGGACAAAAACGCGCTGCTGCTCAGCACGTACGCCGTCGTGACCAAGCCCCTCGACGCGTTCGACGGCTGGCATGGCCGGACGCTCGTCTGGGAGACGGCCCGGCCGTACATCTACCTGCGCACGACGCGGGACCGCCGCGTCATCGTCGGCGGCCTCGACGAAGGGACCGCGATCGCGGAGGACCGGGATTCCCACCTGGCCGGCAAGCGGGACCGGCTGATGAAGGAGCTGGCCGACCGGTTTCCCGCGATCGCCGCGGCGACGGAAGCGGAATTCCATCTCGCCGCCTTCTACGGCGGGACGCACGACGGCCTCCCGATGATCGGGGAATACGCGGACTTCCCGCGCTGCTTCTTCCTCTACGCTTACGGCGACAACGGGCTCGTCTACAGCTCCATCCTCGCCAAGCTGCTCAAGGACCGGCTGACGGGCACGCCGAATCCCGCCTACGAATTCTACCGGCAAGGGCGGCCGGCATTGACGCGTTAGCCCGCGCGGGGAAGCATGTTCCGAAGGCGAAGCCAAAAAGAAAGCCGGCCCCCGAACCGGGGGCCGGCTTTTTTGCTATGCCGTCTCGCCTTGCGTCACCCGTCCCGCTCCATCAGCAGGGACAAGAATCGCCGCGTCCGTTCCTCGCGCGGCCGCTCGAACAGCTGCTCCGGCGAGCCTTCCTCGACGATGACGCCGCCGTCCAGCAGCACGATCCGGTCCGCCACCTCGCGGGCGAACTTCATCTCGTGCGTGACGATCATCATCGTCCGCCCTTCCTCCGCCAGCTCGCGGATGACCTTCAGCACCTCGCGGACGAGCTCGGGATCGAGCGCCGACGTCGGCTCGTCGAACAGCAGCAGCTCGGGATCGATCGACATCGCCCGGGCGATGCCGACCCGCTGCTGCTGGCCGCCGGAGAGCTGGTGCGGGTAAGCGTCGGCCTTGTCGGCCAAGCCCACCTTCGCGAGCAGCCGCAGCGCTTTGTCCTTCGCTTCGGCCTTCGGCATGCGCTTCACCGTCACCTGGCCCTCCATCACGTTTTGCAGCGCGGTGAAGTGCGGGAACAGGTGATACGCCTGGAAGACCATGCCCGAGCGGCGGCGCAGCGCGAGCACGTCCGCCTGCCGCGGCTTCGCGCCCGGCCGGAAGTCCAGCCGCGCGCCCCCGACCGCGACGGTGCCCGACGTCGGCGTCTCCAGGACGTTCAGGCAGCGCAGCAGCGTCGACTTGCCGGAGCCCGACGGCCCGATGACGACGAGCACGTTTCCTTTCTCGAGCGTCAGGTCGATGCCCCGCAGCACGTCCAGGCCGCCGAACGATTTGATCAGCCGGCGAACTTCGATCATGAGCGATCCCTCCTTCCGGACAACGTCCCGAACCGTCCGCTAGACGGCGGCATACCGGTCGAAATGCCGTTCCAGCCGCCGCTGCAGCGCCCCGAGCACCGTGCAGAACAATAAGTAGATGAGCGCGACCTCGCAATAGACCAGCATCGGCTCGTACGTCGCCGCCGCGATCTGCTGCCCTTTCTGGAACAGCTCGGTGACCGTCACGGCCGCCGCCAGGGACGTGTCCTTCACGAGCGAGATGAACGAGTTCGAGAGCGGCGGCACCGATACCCGGGCGGCCTGGGGCAGGATGATGCGCCGCAGCGCCTGTCCCCGCGTCTGCCCGACCGAGTACGCCGCCTCCCACTGGCCCCGCGGAATCGAGACGATCGCCGCGCGTACGATTTCCGAGCCGTAGGCGCCGACGCTGAGCGAGAAGCCGATGACCGCCGCCGGGAACGCGTCGATGAGGATGCCGAGGCTCGGGAGGCCGTAGAAAATGATGAACAGCTGGACCAGCAGCGGCGTGCCGCGGACGATCCAGACGTAGAAGCGCGCCAGCAGGACGAGCGGCCGGAAGTCCGACAGCCGCGCCAGCGCGGTCGCCACCGCCAGCGCGAGGCCGAGCGCGAACGAGATCAGCGTCAGCGGCACGGTAAACGCAAGCCCCGCGCGCAGCAGGGGCAGGAAGGAATCGGCGAATATCTGCAGGTACCGATCCGTATGTTCGCTCATGTTGCCAACCCGCTTTCTCTTACTTCGAGACGTCCTCGCCGAAATAGGTCTGGGAGATTTTCAAGTAGGTGCCGTCCGCCTTCATGTCCGCCAGCGCCTTGTTCGCCGCGTCGACGAGATCCGCGCCCCCCTTGCGGAAGAGCAGCCCGCTTTGCGACACGTTGTCCGTCTCCGCCACGACCTTGATCGGCACATCGGGTCGCTGCTTCTTCAAATCCAGGAACGACAGCTTGTCGTTGACGGTCGCGTCGATCCGGCCCGACGTCAGCAGGTCGATCGCCTGGTTGAAGCCGTCGATCTGCACGATCTTCGCGCCGTTCGCCTTGGCGATGTCGCCGAGATCGCTCGTGAGCGACTGGCCGGACTTCTTGCCCTTCAGGTCGGCCAGGCTCTTGATGGACGTGTTGTTGTCCTTCACGATCAGCACGGCCTTCGAGAGGATGTACGGATCGGAAAAATCGTACTTCTGCTTCCGGTCGTCCCGGATCGTCACTTCGTTCGCGACCATGTCGAACCGCTTGGCGTCGAGACCGGCCAGCATGCCGTCCCACTTGGTCTCCACGAACTTCGCCTTGACCCCGATCCGCTTCGCCACCTCCTGCGCGATATCCACGTCGAAGCCCGTCAGCTTGCCGCTCTTGTCGTGAAACGTGAACGGCGCGTACGTTCCCTCCGTGCCGACCGTGATTTCGCCGGCCGATTTGACGGCCGCGAGGGCCGTGCCGGCTCCCGCGCCGGCGTTGTTCCCGCCGGCGGCCTCGCCCGTGTTCGTCCCCGCGCCGCCGGCCGCGTTGTTGCCGCCGTTCGCCGCCCCGTTGCCGGCATTATTGCCGCTATTGTTTCCGTCCTTGCTGCCGCAAGCCGTCCCCGAGAGCAGAAGCGCCGCGGACAGCATGCCGGCGCCTAGACCGCGCTGCCAAGTATGCATGGCAAATCCCTCCTTTTGATTCGGGGATAGTATGCCGGCTTTTCCTTCGGATTATCCCGCGCATGCGGGAAGCGGCGGCTTTGCCGGACGCGCCTTGGGGACGGAAATCGTTCGGCTCGTTCGTTGACAGCGCCGCGAACCGCTCCCTATAATGAGTGCAGCTTGTTACCGCGCGGAGATTCCATAAGCACGGCTTCTATATAAACGGAACGTACCGAACGAACGGAAAGGATTTGTTCGCCATGTCTTCATCCCCGATTCCCGAATCGTCTGCCGCGCTGCCCCGCTCCCGGAGGCTCTGGACGGCGGGCGTGCTCGGCTCGCTGAGCGCGTTCGGGCCGCTCTCGCTCGACATGTATCTGCCGGCGCTGCCGAAGCTCGCGGAGGACCTGCACACGAGCACGTCGCTCGCCCAGCTCAGCCTGACGGCCTGCATGATCGGCCTCGCGGTCGGACAGCTGTTCGCCGGCCCGGTCAGCGACGTGCGCGGACGCCGCGGCCCGCTGCTCGTCGGGCTGCTGCTCTACACGGCCGCTTCGCTGCTGTGCGCGTTCGTGCCGAGCATCGGCGCCTTCATCGCCCTGCGCTTCCTGCAGGGCCTCGCCGGCTCCGCCGGCATCGTCATCTCGCGGGCGGTCGTCCGCGACCTGTACAGCGGTACGGAGCTGACGAAATTCTTCGCCCAGCTCATGCTCGTGAACGGCATCGCCCCGATCGCCGCGCCCATCGTCGGCGGGCAGCTGCTGCACGTCACCGACTGGCACGGCGTGTTCCTCGTGCTCGGCGCGATCGGCCTCGCCATGTTTCTCGCCGTGCTGCTCGGCCTTCCCGAGACGCTCCCGCCCTCGCGCCGCTCCCAGGCCGGCATCGGGAACACGCTGCGCACCTTCCGCCGCCTGCAGACGGACCGCTCGTTCATGGGCTACGCGCTCGCGCAGGGCTTCGTCATGGCCGCGATGTTCGCCTACATCTCGGGCTCGCCGTTCGTGCTGCAGAACGTGTACGGCGTCTCGCCGCAAGTCTTCAGCCTCTGCTTCGCCGTGAACGGCCTCGGCATTATTTGCGCCAGCCAGCTGGCGGGACGGCTTGCCGGCCGGGTCGACGAGGCGAAGCTGCTCGCGGCCGGGCTCGGCCTGGCCGCGGCCGGCGGCGTCGCGCTGCTGGCCATGCTGCTCGCCCATGCGCCGCTCGGCTTCGTGCTGCCGCCGCTGTTTTTCGTCGTCGCCAGCGTGGGGATCGTGTCCACGATGGGCTTCTCGCTCGCCATGCGCAGCCAGGGGAGCAACGCGGGTAGCGCCTCCGCGCTGCAGGGGCTCATGTCGTTCATCTTCGGCTCCGTCGTGGCGCCGTTCGTCGGCATCGCCGGCAGCGATACGGCGGTGCCGATGGGCATCCTGATCGCGGCCCTCGACGTCGGCGCGGTCCTGATCTACGCGCTGATGGTCGCGCGACACCGGCGCGCGGCCTGACGGAGGCCCGTCCGGTTCGATCGCCCAGCGGCGCCCCAACCTCCTTCGGGAGGTTTTTTCACGATCGCTATTGCGAACACATGTTCGATCATATATAATGGGTTTGTGGCGATACTGGATAGGGTTGCTCGCCCTGTAAAGCCCGTACCCATCTCAATTTAGAGGAGCTGTTTCAGTCATGTCTTTGCGTTTGACCCCGTATTTCGTAATGAACGGCAACGCGCAGGATGCCATCGCGTTCTATGAGCGCGCCCTGGGCGCTACGCCGCTGTTCAAGCAGACGTTCGGCGAGATGCCGGAGAATCCCGATTTCCCGCTGCCGGAATCCGCGAAGAGCCTGGTCAGCCATGCCATGATCCGCATCGGCGAATCCGACATCATGTTCTCGGATACGTTCCCGGGCCAAGAGGTCAAGGCCGGCAACCAAGTGACGATCTGCATCACCTTGGGCGACGCCGAAGAAGCCGCCCGCATCTTCAACGCGCTGGCCTACGGCGGCACGATCGAGATGCCGCTGCAAGAGACGTTCTTCAGCTCCGCGTACGGCACGCTGACGGACAAGTTCGGCATCCCGTTCCAAATCTTCACCGAAGGCAAAATGTAATTTCGGACCCCGCCGACGGACGACAAGGGGCTGTTCCCCCGTCATTCTCCGCGAATGACGAGGGAACAGCCCCTTAATGCGCGCTCCTGCTCCGGCCGCTACCGTCCGAACACCGTACGGATCGCTTCCAAGTACGCCAAGCCGTTCGTCGTGTCCGGCTCCAAATAACTGCCTTCGGTCCATTCGTTCCACGCGTTGATCGTGAAGGCGCGGAAGCCGTTGACATCCTGCTCCAGGAACGCCTTCATCCGCTCGAGCGCGCGCCGGAACCGCTCCGGCGAATTGCCGGAGAGCATGGCCATGTACGGATAGCCGAGGTTGTCGAACCGGTCCGATTGGATCGTGCGCGGCGAGGAATCCCAGCCCATCGTGACGTTCGGCAAGTATGGCAGACCGTACTGCCCGGAAAACGTCTCCCAGTCTTCCGCGGATTTCTCGGCAATCTCGTCATACGGCGTCTCCGGAAACGACGACAGCTCCCGGTGGTGAATCCACACGTACGAGGACACGCTGTCGATGCCGAGCGCGGCGAGCATGTCTTCCGCGTTCGCGATCTTCTCCTCCCCCGGCAGGATCTGCACGCCCCACACGACGGCGTTCACGTGCAGCTCGCCGAGTCCGGCCGCGCGCACCCGCGCCCGGAAGTCGTCCAGCGCCGCGCGCGCCGCATCGAGGCCGCCGAGCCCTTGGACGAGGCTCATCAGCTCGTAGACGGAGAAGTACAGCTTGCCGTCCACCCGCCAATAGTTGGGCCGGCTGAAATACGCGTCGATCATATGGCCGGTCGCCCGCGCGAACGCCTCCCGGCTGACCCCGCCGGGCGCCAGCGTGTTGTACGGCGCGTTCCGCGGCGCCGGATGGATGTCGATCCAATCGTGGTTCGCCCACATCAGCGCGAACTTCAGCCGTTCGTTGTTGGCCGCGCCGAGGAATCCCTCCTCCAGCGCGCGCTCCAGGTAAGGGCCGTCCTCGTACCAGTACCAGTCGAAAATAAACGTATCCACGCCGTGATCCGCGGCCGCGTCGATCTTTTGCGCCATGGCGGCGGGATCCGCCTCGTCCGTGTAGCCCCACAAGGGCACCTTCGGGAGATCGTGTCCCTCGAAGCGCGGCGTCGCCCGCTTCACCAGCTCCCACTCCGTCCAGCCTTCGCCGTGCCAAGCCTCGTTGCGCCTGTCGACATGATAGTTCGGAAAATAATAGACCGCGACCTCGTACGGTTTCGCCATGCGCGTCCGCCTCCCGGATTCGGAATTTGCCTTCGCTTTCATCCTACCCCGCAGAGGCTCGCGTGTATTTGGAGCGCCGGCGCGGGCTTTTGCACAAACGGCGAAAGCGGATCCCGCGGATGGCGATGACGGACTGCGTCAAGCCGGTCGGTTCCGCAGGACGCCGGTCGACGGTCGACGGGCGTTGACGGTGCCGCGGAGGCTAGCGGCGCACGTAAACGGAAGGCTCGGGAACACTCACGCGCCCTTACGATGGATGCGCCATCCCTCTCTTGCGACTCCGCTCACGCCGGGCCGCGCAGCGACTCCCCGTAGGCCCGCGGGGGCAGGCCCTCCAGCTTCTTGAATAGGCGGCTGAAATAATGCAGGTCCTCGTAACCGCACCGCTGCGCGATCTCGCCGACGGACAAGCCGCCCTGCCGAAGCAGCTCCTTGGCCCGCTCCATGCGCTGCCGGGTCAGATACTGCGTCCAGGACAGGCCCGTCGCCTGCTTGAACAGCGCGCGGGCGTACTTCGGCGTCATGCCGTGGCGGCTCGCGACGGCTTCCAGCCCGGCCTCGGGCTGCGGTCCGTCGCCGCCGCGCAGGATGGCGACGAGTTCCGTGATCATCGCCCGGTGCGGGCTGTCCCGGCGAACGCCCTCCGCCGTATGCGTCTCCTCCAGCAGCAGGCCGATGAGATCGAGCAGGCAGGCGCGCATCCGCGCTTCGTAGCCGAACGGCCGGCGCTCGAACAGGGCGAGCAGGTCGGCGAAGCGTTCGCTGAACCGGTGCGGCGCGCCGGTATGGACGAACGGCGGCAGCTCCACGTCCGCGAACGTCTGCACGGGCCGCTCCAGCAGCTCCTCCTGCACGGGCACTTCCGGCAGATTCGCGTAGTCGACCCGTACATAGACATCGTCGGGGAAATCCAGCTCCCGCCCCATATAGACGAGATCGAAATGGCAGGCGTAATAGGCGAACGAGCCGCCCTCCGGAACCCGGCAGGCGTTCCAGACGAGCGGCGGAATGACGTGCAGGTCGCCCGCTTGCAGCAGCCTCTCTTCGTCGCCGAGCGTGAACAGGGCGCTGCCGCGCGTCAGATAGATGAACTCGTAGTCGTAAATCATCCGGCGCGGCACCCGGTAGCGCTCGTCGCCTTCGTTGTATTGCGCGTACCGCACGTACGGGGCCAGCTGCTGCAGCCCGATCGCCATGGCCGACGCCAATAGGCCCGCCTCCCCTCAGGTCATGATCATCCGCAGCGCGAACAGCAGAAGCGCTCCGCACATGATGCGGATCAGCAGCACGCTGCCGATGCGCCGCGAGATGCGCGCGCCGAACCAGCCGCCGAGCAGCGCGCCCGGCGCGAGCGCCGCGACGAGCAGCCAGTCCCATTCGCCGCGGATCAGGTGCATGCCGCTGCCGAAGACCGCCGAGACGAATATGACCGCCATCGACGTGGCGGAGGCGATATGCGGCGGGAACCGGAACAGCAGCACCATCGCGGGAATGAGCAGCACGCCGCCGCCGATGCCGAGCAGCCCGGAGATCATCCCGACGACGCCGCCGATGACGAGCGCGGGCAGCGCGTTGAAGCCGTATTCGTGCCGCGCGCCCGCCGCGTCCGTATACGACCGCACGTACCGCCACTTGCCCTGATACGGCTTGATCCGGTTGCGCAGCAGCAGAAGCACCACCATGAACAGCATGAAATAACCGAATGCCCGGCGAAACGCGTCCGGATCGAAGAGCGAGGTCAGGCTCGCCCCCAGCACCGACATCGGCCCGCTGGAGATGGAGAAGAACAGCGCGCTGCGCAGGTCCGCCTTGCCCTCCCGCACGAATGTCAGCGTCGACGTCAGCGACGTAAAGACGAGCGCCCCGAGCGATACGCCGACCGCCATTGCCGTGTCGATGTCCGTGCCGAGCATGGACGGGCCGAGCAGCAGCAGCGCCGGCACGATGATGACCCCGCCGCCCAAGCCGACGATGGCGCCGAAGGTCGACGCCGCCAGCCCGAGCGCGAACATCGCCAGCAAAGCGGAAACGTCCCCTATCATAACCATTGGAAACAAAGATGCCGCACCTCTTATCGCATTCATTTAGATAATCGTTTAGCCAAGAATTGGATCTTCTTGCCGTGTACAAGTCCCATTATAGCGAACCGGGACCGGCATTTCATGCCTTTTGGCAGGTGCCTCCCCTCCGTTAAAGCCATTCGCGGACTCCCCTGGAGTTACCTCCACCTCCATCGACCCCCGCCGCTCAACTTGGTTCGATTTTGGCGGACTCAGGAGCCGTTATTCGACGATTTAGCGGTAAAATCGCCTTTGGGCGGCCACCAGCGCCGTTATTCTTGCAAAATGGGAGACTCGCACGTGAATTCATGGCCAGTAACGGATCGTGTGTCCGCGAAACCCCGCGGAAAGCCAAAATAATCGAAATAGCGGCTGTCATGGCCGCCAAACCAAGCGCCGGGAACTTACTTGCTGCTGCCCGCAAGCGGAGCAACCTGCCGCTGCTCGCGGATACCCGGCATACGCCCCCCTCGAGACGCGAACCCGCCCCCGTTGCCGCGATTGCTTCGGCAATGGCCCGATGTCGTCGTCGGTAATCGAGCGAACCGTTCGGTAATCGGCTTTCGATGCATGCATACCCCGGTGCCGACGCTCTCCCGCTCACCTCCATCAACGCAAAAAGGACAGCATCGCTGCTGTCCCCGCTTCGGGCCTGCGGCGGCGTCTTAGTCGACGTAGCCCGCGATGCCTTGTTCCATCAAGTAATCCATCTCCGCGTCCAGGATCGACTCCACGGTCAGCTCGTCCGACTTGAGTCCCGGGCGGCTCAGGATGTAGTCCGTCAGCTCGTCGCTGTCGATGTTCACTTCGCCGTTCTTGTCCTCCGGCGCGTTGTTGATGAACGCCTGCTCATGCTTCAGCACCTGCTCGATCAGCTTGGCGTCGGCGTTCGTCTTGCCGGCGATGAACCGCACCAGCTCGATCATGTTGATTTGCTCGCTCACTTCGTCAGCACCCCTCGTTCTTCATTCTCGCAGTGCCATTGTATCATAAGCGGCCGCGCGCGCTCAAAGAGCTGCTACGGCACCAGCAATATCTTCCCCGTGCTCGCCCGGCTCTCGATCCAGCGGTGCGCCGCCGCGCCCTCCGCGAGCGGAAACCGCGTCGGTGCCGCCAGCTTCAACCGGCCCGCGAGCAGGTCGCCGAACAGCGATTCCGCCCGCCGGAGGCGGTCGGCCGCCGTCGTGACGTGGTTCCACAAATCCCCGCCGGTAAGCGTCTTGCTCGTATCCATCAGCATCCGGGGATCGACGAGCGGCGGATCGCCGCCGGCCATGCCGAAGAAGACGACCGTCCCGCGCGTCCGCACCGCCCGGAAGCTGTCCGGCAGCGTCGCGCCGACGGAATCGTAAGCCGCGTCGACGCCGGCTTCTCCGCTGCCCCCTGGGGAAGCCATCCGGCGCAGCACCTCCGCCGCCCAGTCGACGCCGTAGAGCAGCGCCTCGTCCGCGCCGGCCGACAGCGCCGTTTCGCGTTTGGCCTCGCTGGACGTGAGGCCGATGACGTACGCGCCTTTGGCTTTGCACAGCTGCGCGAGCAGCTGCCCGACGCCGCCGGCCGCCGCATGGACGAGAATCCGGTCGCCCGGCCGGACGGCATAGCTGTCATTCGCCAGATAATGCGCGGTCATACCTTGCAGCAGCACCGCCGCGGCGGTATCGAAACCGATGCCGTCCGGCAGCGGAATAAGCCGGTCCGCCGGCACCGCGACGAGCTCCGCGTTCGCGCGCGGCGCATCCGCGAAACCCACCCGGTCGCCCGGGCGGATGCCCGCTACGTCCGGCGCGACCGCTTCGACGACTCCCGCTCCTTCGTAGCCGAGAATATACGGCGGTTCGCCGACGAGATGATAGTTGCCCTGCCGCCGGTACACGTCGGCGTAATTCAATCCGATCGCCTTCATGCGGACGACGGCGGTGCCCGGCGCGAGCGCCGGCTCGGCGATCTCTTCGACCGCCAGCACCTCCGGTCCCCCGAAAGCGCGGAATACCAATGCTTTCATGCTGTCACCCTTTCCTGCGCGTCCTTCCTAGTGTAACCGTTCGGGGAAAGGAAACGCCGGAAAGCCGGCGGACGGGACCGCGAAAAGCCGCTCAGTTCGACGCGCCGAGCAGCGCTTCGATCTCGCCGGCCATCGCCAGCGGCTCGACGTTCGATTCGAAGCGGCCGACGACGTTGCCCTTGCGGTCGACGAGGAATTTGGTGAAGTTCCACTTGATGGAATCGTCGATCAGCCAATGCGGCAGCTTCTCGCTCAGGAAGGCGTGCAGCATGTTGCCGCTCGGCTCGCTCGTGTCGAAGCCTTGAAACGGCGCCTGCTCCGTCAAGTAGCGGAACACCGGGTTCGCGTTCTCGTCGCGGACGTCGGACTTGGCGTACAGCGGGAACGTGACGCCGTAGTTGATCTGGCAGAAGCTCTGCACGTCGGAATCGGTGCCGGGCTCCTGCTCGCCGAATTGGTTGGACGGGAAGCCGAGCACGCGCAGCCCTTGGCCGGCGTACTGCTCGTGCAATTTCTGCAGGTCCGCGTACTGCGGGGTGAAGCCGCATTTGCTGGCGGTGTTGACGATGAGCAGCACGTCGCCTTCGTACTCCGAAAGCGGCTTGTTCTCGCCTTTCATGGTCGTGGCCTGAAGCTCGTAAAGCTTGGACATCGTGAATCCCTCCGTTAGGGCATGAAAGCACGCCTTAAATGATATCAATCAATTGAATTGCATAAAATCTAAATTCAATGTACCAGCCCCGCAGCCGCCCGTCAACCCGAAACCGCGCCTCGCGCCGCCGGACCGGCGGACGTCCGGGCGACGTCCGGCAACGCGTCCGTCCTTCGGCCGCGAACGCCGGACCGGACGCGGCCTCGGGAGCGCCGGGTTGAATGTCCCGGACGACAGCGGTACAATTTTAGTGATCTGCGAGAGAAACCATACGGCGGCAAATCGCCGGCCGGCCGGCTACCGTCGGTCCCGGCGGCTTGCCGCGAGCAGGCCTCGGCCTGCGTCGAAAAGGAGATGCCTCATGGCGAACAAGGAATTACCGATTCGCGGCCGGGTGCTCATCGTCACCGCGGTCGACGCGGAACGCGAGGCGGTGCTGCGCGGACTCGGCGGCGACCGCCGGTTCGACGTCGTCGCCGCGGGCGTCGGCCCGGCCGCCGCGGCCGCGGGCACGGCCTTTGCGCCTGCGGCCAGATTGGAAGGGCACTGGGCTGAACTCCTACTGT
>NZ_JAGGDJ010000054.1 GCF_017652985.1 Paenibacillus artemisiicola | reverse complement strand
GCCGGGCCGCGCTCCTCGGCCGGCACGGCCGGAGCCGCTTGCGCCGCTTGCGCCGCTCGCGCGGCGCGCTCGGCCTGCTCGGCGCGTTCCGCCTGCTCGGCGCGCTCGGCTTCCGCGACCGCCGCCAAAACGCGCTGCGTCTCCTTCGCCGGATTATCCAACCAATCCATCGACCAGACGCGATGAATGCGCCAGCCCAGCTGACGCAGCACCTGCTCGCGCAGCATATCCCGATCGCGGGCCGTCCGGCCCGACAGGTAATTGTCGCCGTCGCACAGAATCGCGAGCCGGTACGCATCCGGCCGCGCGGGATCGACGACCGCGAGATCGATGCGGTAACCCGACGCGCCGACATGCAGGTCGGCCTTGTGGCCGTTTGCGGCCAGCGCCTCCGCGATCTGCGCCTCGATCCCCGTCTCCTCGCGCTTCAGCAGGGCCGCGTTCAGCCCGAGCGCCGCATGGCCCTTCTCGGCGTATTCCAGGAACGCCTTCAGCACGCCGACGCCGTTCGAGCGCGTCCGCGACGCGTCCAGATGCTCGGCGCGCAGCGCGGAGAAGACGTGCATTTCGTGCCGCGCCCGGGAGACCGCGACGTTCAGCCGCCGCCAGCCGCCCTCCCGGTTCAGCGGTCCGAAGTTCAGCACCACCTTGCCCGACGCGTCCGGACCGTACCCGATCGAGAAGAGGATGACGTCGCGTTCGTCGCCCTGCACGTTCTCCAAATTCTTGACGAAAATCGGTTCATGCAGCCGCGAAGCCAGCCGTTCCAGCTCGCCGTCCTTGCGGAACGCTTCGTCGAGCAGGTCCTCGATCAGGGTCTGCTGGATGCTGTTGAACGTGACGACGCCGATGCTCCTTCGCGGCCCCTCCGCGTCGCGCAGCCGCCGCGCGATCTCCGCCACGACCTGCTCGGCCTCCGCCCGGTTCTGCTTCGTCCGGCCCCGGTCGTAATAGCCGTCCACCGGATGCCAGCGCACGCTGGATTTCCGCTCGTACGGCGACGGGAAGGTGAGCAGCTGGTTGTCGTAGAAGTGCCGGTTGCTGAACGCGATCAAGCTCTCATGCCGGCTGCGGTAATGCCACAGCAGATGGGCTTCCGGCATGCCGAGCGCGAGGCAGTCGTCCAAAATGCTCTCGAGGTCCTCCGGAATGCCTTCGTCCTCCCCATCCTCGCTTGCCGCGGCCGAGAAGAAGCTGGTCGGCGGCAGCTGCTTCGGATCTCCGACCACGATCACGTTGCGGCCGCGCGCCATGGCGCCGACGGCTTCGCTCGTCGGCAGCTGGGACGCTTCGTCGAACACGACGAGATCGAACGGCGCGTACTTGGGATCGAGGTACTGCGCGACCGACATCGGGCTCATGAGCACGCACGGGCACAGGCGGTTCAGCAAATTCGGAATCTGCTCGAACAGCTTGCGCAGCGACATCCCCCTGCCGCCGCTCCGGATCGCCCGCAGCAGGATGCCGGCCTCCGAATTGGACGAGGCCTGCTGATGCAGCGGCGGGATGTTCGCCGAGAGCCTCGCCGCGATCTCCTGGCGGGTCAGGCGCTCGAACCGCTCCGCCAGCGCCTGGAAGCTGCGGATCTTATCCTCGAACAAGCGGCCGGAGAACGCAGCCAGCTCCGTCTCCTCCGCCAGCGCGAAGTCGATGGCCGCGCGCCACCAGGCCCGCTCGAACGCCGGCTCCACCTGGTCGTGCCGCAGCTCGCCGCGCTCGTACGCGGCCGCGAGCGAGGACAGTCCCGCGGATGCCGCGCGCTCGCGGACCAGCCGCCAGCCGCACCAATCGCGCAGGTCGTCCAAGGCGTCCGTCCATTGCCGGGCCTGCGCCTCGCGATGGTCCAGCCAAGACTGTCCGGACCGGCGCCGGTCCATAGCGGAGAAATCGATCCCGAGCAGCTCGGCCAGCTTCCCTTCCAGCCGGACGGACTCCCGGCAGGCCGCCGCGAACCGCGCCAGCGCGCCGCCGTGGCGCTCCCGGAACGCGGCGCCTCCGGCGCCCGCCGCGTCGGCGAGCCGCTTCCGCGCGGCCGTCGCCGCGCTGGCATCCGGATGCAGCCGCAGCAGTACCTGCTCGAGCCGCCGGCTCCAGTCGCACAACGCGATCGCCGCGCTCCAGTCCGCGTCTTCCCCGCTCCAGCGCGCGCCCAGCCAGACGGAGGCCGCCGCGGCGGCCTGCTTCAGCTCGGCCGCTTCGGTCCGGTATACGGCGATCTGGACGAGCGCTTCGGCCGTCTGATCCTTGCGGAGCGGCGCCGCGGCCATTCGGCTGAGCTGCTTGTAGATCCGGTTCTGCCGGAGCCGCTTCGGCAGAAACCACTTCCGCTCGGCTTGCCGCCACTCCTCCAGCGCCGCGCCGGCGTCGAACGCGAGCGCTTCGGCGGAGAAGCGATCCGCGACGCGCGCGCGGGCTTCATTGCGCGCAACGCCGCGGCGGGCCGCAAGCATGGCGGCGCCGAGCGCCGGCTCCAGCTCATCGGCGCCGAGCAGCGCCGCCGGCACGACGGCCGGCATGCCCTGCAGCAGCTCGGCCATCGCCGCCAGCTGCCGCAGCTGCGCGCCGTCGGGGTCCGTTGCCGGCCCTTCCAGCGCGCCGCCGAGCGCGCCATAGGCCTGCTTCACGTCCCGCAGCGCGGCCGCGTACGCCGCCAGCGTCTCCTCGGCCTGCGCCCGGAGCGCCGGCGAGTAGGCCGAGCCGGACGCGTCCGACCAGACATGCCCCGCGGGCCGGCCCGCCGCTTCGCCGGCGATGCGCAGCTCCTTCGCGCGCTCGCTCCAGGCGAGGCGGAGGTCCGCCGTCCAGGCGGCGACCGGCTGGTCGAACGGCGCCAGCGCCGGCGCGTCCTTGACTTCGCCGTACCGGGCGATCGCCTCGTACAGGGAGGCGCCGAAGCCGCGCTTCCGGTGCAGCGCGTCCACGTAGCCGTTCAGCTCGCCGCGCGACGCCGCCAGCCGCTCGGCCTCCCGGCGCCAGTCCTCCGGCGATGCCGAGCGGGCGGTCTCCAGCGTCCGCTTCAGCTGGTCGAGCACGGCCTTCTTCGTGCTCTTGTTCGAATGGAGCTCGAGGCAGAAGGCGCCCAGCCCGATTCCCTCGAGCCTGCCCTGCACGACGCTGAGCGCGGCCATCTTCTCCGCGACGAACAGCACCGTCTTGTTCTCGGCCAGCGCCGCGGCGATCAGGTTCGTGATCGTCTGCGATTTGCCCGTCCCCGGCGGCCCGTGCAGCACGAAGCTGTGCCCCGCCTGCGCGGCGCCCACGGCGACGATCTGCGAGGAATCCGCGCTGATCGGCAGCAGGAGCCGGTCGGGCGCGTACAAGCCGTCCAGCGCGCCCGGCTCGGGGAACGGCTGCTCCGCCTGCCAGGCCAGACGGCCGGCCATCAGGCTCGCGACCACCTTGCTCTTGGCGAGGTCCTCCGCCCGGCTGCGAATGTCGTTCCACATCACGAAGCGGCTGAACGAGAAGAGGCCGAGCAGCGCCGATTCCACCACGTCCCAGCGCGGCAGCCGCATGACGGCGTGGCGAATGACCGAGAAGACGCCGGCAAGGTCGATGCCCTTCTCGTCCCGCGGCAGCGGATCGAGCCCGCCGATCTGGCTGCCGAAATCCTGGCGGAGCATCTCGAGCAGCGTAATATTGATCTGCGGCTCCTCGTCCCGGACGCGCAGGACGAAGCTCGCGCTCGACGTCTTGCGGGTCAGCTCCACGGGGACGAGCACGATCGGGGCATACCGCGGCTGCTCGCTGGCCGGGGTCTCGTACCACTTGAGCAATCCCAGCGCCAGGAAGAGCGTGTTGGCCCCGTTCTCCTCCAGCGACGCCCTCGCCGCGCGGTAGAGATGAATCGCCTTGACGGCGAGCTCCCGGTCGCCGGCATCGGCGCGCAGCCGCTTCTGCAGAAATTCCTGCCCGATCAGCACGTTCAGCGGATCGTCGCGGCCGACGCTCCGGAACAGCTCCGCGCTCCGGGGCGTATCGGCCCAATCCGCGGGCCGCGGCAGGAGCTGGAATTCCCGTCCGTCGGACAGGGCGTCTTCGAGCTCGCTCAGCTTCGTCTGGAGGAGCGGCAGCGCGGATTTGGTCAACCGCAAGTTCAGCAGTCCGTTCCGGAGCGTCAGGTCGAGCAGCCGCCGTTCCCACTGCTTCTGCTTCGTGACCGGAATCGAGGCGGCCTCCGCCGGGCGCGCATGGATCGTCACTTCGTCCGGCGCGCCGCCGATACCCGCTGCCGGGGTCCGGTCCGGCACGATCTCCCAGCCGCCCGGCGTCTGGACGCGCAGCGGCAGGGGACGGATCGCGCTGGCCCGCGAACGCTTGACGTCGATGAACCCGACGAAAGCGTCGGGATCGCCCAGATGGCCGATCGCCGCCCGCTCCGCGTCCGCGTAGGCCTCGTCGTGCCCGCCGCACATCAGGGTCGCTTCCGCGAGGCTGATCTCGTGCACGCCGGAGGCGAGCCGCTTCGCGAGCAGCGACGGGTCGTCCTGCACGGTCTCGGCGAACGTCTCCGGCACCAGCCACACGCCCGGAAACGCATGGCCCTTCGTGAAGACGACCAGCGGGTGCAGGCCGACCGCCTCCAGGCAAGCGGCATAGAGCAGCGTCAAGTCGAGGCAATTGCCCATTCGCGCGCCGATGACGGCATCCGGGAGCCGGACGCGCTGCCCGACCTCCTCGAAGCTCGCCGGCGCCACGCAATACGTGACCTGCTTCGCTTGAATCGCGGCATAGATCGCGGCGGCTTGATGCCGGATCCGGTTCGGGTTGTTGCTCTGGTACGCGTCGAACGACGGGTTGCCCGTCCATTTCCCGAGAATCGGTGCCGCCTCGCCGATCAGCCGCTGCACCGCGGGATGATTCGGCATGATGAACGCCGCGGCCATCTCGGGCATGGCGGCCAAGCCGCCCCACTGGTCGTACGCGAGCAGCGTCAGCGGCGCCGTCTCCGCGAACAGCTCCCGCCCTTCCCCCGACACGGTCAGCGTCAGCGTCCCCGTCAGCCTTTCCGTGAGCCCGGCCAGGTAGGCGCCGTTCACCTGCACGTGGACGGGCGCCAGCTCCACGGTCTTGCCCGCCGGCACGGCGTCGACCTCCGCGCGCCAAGGCGGCGCGAACGCCGGTTCCGCCGCGATCTGAACGGAGATCCCCGTCAAATCGCGCTCCGACGCGTTATGCAGCGTAATCTTCTGGACGACCGGCACGAAGTTTTGCTGCATCGCGTAGTTCACGGCGCCGTACTTCTGCCATTCGCACGTCAGCGCTTGCCCAGGTCTGCTTTCCACGTTCCTCACTGCCTCTCCGTTAATCCATGATGCTGCCATTATACCGCAAATCGCCCCTTTTCCCTACCGGGTTCGACGGCATCCGGGGCAATGGCCGCGAGTCTCGCGGGCGCGCGCGGGCGGTCCGGCCGAAGACGGGCCAACGCGAAAAGACCGGCCGGGCGCCGAAGCTCCCAAGCCGGTCGATCCGATCATGCGTTGGCGGACGGCGAACCGTCTCCGCTTACAGTCCCGCGGCCGCCTGTCCGACCAGCGCCGTCAGCTGCGCCGCGTCGAACGCGTCTCCCCGCTTCAGCTTCATCGTCTTGCGCTCGGGCGGGCCGTCGAACCGCCCGGCCGGCAGCTCGAGCCCGGCGGCGTTGAAGATCGTGAAGCTGACCGCGTCCTTCGAAGTGCCGATGACGGCGGCGTATTTGCCGTTCTTCAGAAAATGCGGCTTCTTGTACTGGATGCGCTCCTGCACGTCCGGCACCGCGCCGCGAACCGTCTCGCGCAGGCCGGCGCACAGCTCCCGCTGCCAAGGCTCTTGAATGGTTTCGATAAAAGTCGTCACTTCCGCGTTCATGTTTTCGATTCGCTCCTTCGCGTATGTCTGGTGTAGCTTCGATTGCCGCGCTTTACAGCTGCTTGACGATTTGCCAAACGACGCCGAACTTGTCCTGCACCTCGCCGTAATACGCGCCCCACGGCTGCGGCGCGAACGGATGCTTCACGTCTCCGCCGTCGCTCAGGTTGGCAAACGCCTCGCGCGCCTCCGCCTCGCCGCCGTACGACAGCGACAGCGAGATGCTCCGCGTATAGCCGACGGGCCCGCCGTCGGAGAAGAAGAGCGCGCTGCCGCCCGCGACCGTCATCGCCAGGTGCATGACCTTATCGGCCATCTCCTCCGGCGCGCCCGGCATCTGGCCGAACGTCATGACGGACTGAATCTCCCCGCCCAATGCCCTTACGTAAAAATCCGCCTGCGCCCGCGCGTCCTCCGACATCAAATACGGCATCAATTGTGCTCCCATGGTTCGAACATCCTCTCTCGTGTAAGGTGGCGTAACTCGGTCTCTACTAAAGCGACGAACGGCGATTTCCGAAATCGACGGACGCGGCGAAAAAAAAGAGAATTTTTTTACAAGCGCCGCAGCATGCCGAGATGGTCGCGCAGCTCGGCCGCCGACGCTTCGGTCCGCCAATTCAGCGGCCCTTCGCGCTCGGCCAGCTCGCGCACCTCGATGGCGACCTCACCGCCGCCGTCCGGTTCCGGCATGCGCAGCGCCCAGGCCGTCGCCTCCTCCGCCGATCCGGCCTCGATCAGCACGTATCCCGCGACCGTGCCGGTCTCCGGGACAAACGGTCCCGCCGTCAGCTCCGGCCGGCACCCCGGCGCCGGGTAGGCGATCCGCACGCCGCTCGCGCTCGGGCGCAGCCATTCCTCCGCGAGCAGCGCGCCGGCGTCCGCCAGCGCTTCGCGGAACGCCGTCCACGCCAGGGCGTGCGGCGCTCCTCCGGCGATGCCCGCCTCGAAGCGCGCGGTCGCCTTCACCAGCAGCATGTACCGCATGGCGATCCCTCTCCTTCCCGTCCTGCTCTCGTTAAGACGAATGATACCCGGCTGCCGCGCGTTCGCGCCGCCGCCCTGCTTTCGCCTCTACTAGAGCGACGAAGCTTCGGCGGCGAAATCGACATCGCGGGCAAAAAAAAAAGCAAGGACCCATGGGCCTCGCTTTCGGCGGATGTTGCGGCGGTTGCTCCGTCCGTTGCTTCCGTGTTTTTGTGCGGTTGTTTCGGCGGTTGGTTTGACCGTTGCTCCCGTGTTTTCGGCGGATGTTTCGGCGGTTGCTCCGTCAGTTGCTTCCGTGTTTTCGGCGGTTGTTTCGGTGTTCGGTGTTCGTGTTTATATCGGGCGGTTGTATCCGTGCGCGTTCGGTGGTTGTACCGGTTTCTCCGGTCGTTGTTTCCGTGTTCCAGCGTTTGTTCCGATGGCTGTTACGGTGTTTAGTTCGGCGGTTGCTCCGGCGCGGCGGTCCCGGTATCTGCCCCGCCGGCTGCCGCGGCCTCGCATTCCGCGGCGCGCCTCCGCATCAGCGCCCGCTCGCGCTCGTTGCGCGTCAGCGACGCCGCGCGCTCGAACTCGGCGCGCGCCTCCGCGTGGCGCCCGAGCTTGGCGAGCAGATCGCCGCGGACGCTCGGCAGCAAGTAATAGTCCTTCAGCGCCGGCCCCGCGGCCAGCTCGTCCGCGAGCTGCAGGCCGAACGCCGGGCCGAAGGCCATCGCGATCGCCACCGCGCGGTTCAATTCCACGACCGGCGAAGGCGCGGCCCGCGACAGCGCCTCGTACAGCGCGGCAATGCGCACCCAGTCAGTCTCCTCCGCCGTCCGCGCCGACGCGTGGCAGGCCGCGATCGACGCCTGCAGCGCGTACGGGCCGAGCGGCCGCCCCAGCTTGCCCGCCCGCTCTAGCGCGGCGAGGCCGCGGCGGATCAGGAGATGATCCCACAACGCGCGGTTCTGATCGAGCAGCAGGACCGGCTCGCCGCTCGCGTCCACCCGCGTCTTGAAACGGGAGGACTGGATCTCCATCAGCGCGACGAGGCCGTGCGCCTCCGGCTCCCGCGGCGCGAGCTCGGCCAGCATCCGGCCGAGCCGCAGCGCTTCCTGGCACAGCAGCGGACGCATCCACTGGCCGCCGGAGGTCGCCGCGTAGCCTTCGTTGAACATCAGATAGATGACCTCGAGCACCGCCGCCAGCCGTTCCTTCAGCGCTTCGCCCGCCGGCACCTCGAACGCTTCGCGCGCGGCGCTGAGCGTCCGCTTCGCCCGGACGATCCGCTGCGCGACCGTCGCTTCCGCGACGAGGAACGCCCGCGCGATCTCGTCGGTGGCGAGACCGCCGAGCAGGCGCAGCGTCAGCGCGACGCGCGCCTCCCGGGAAAGCATCGGATGGCAGGTCGCGAAGATGAGCCGCAGCAGGTCGTCGCCGATCTCGCCGTCCAGGCCGCGCTCCAGGTCGTCCTCGGTGAACGTCTCGGCCGCGCGTCCCCATTCCTCGTACTTGCGGTCGCGCGTCTTGTTGCGCCGGAGCAGATCGATCGCGCGGCGCTTCGCCGTCGTCATGAGCCAGGCGCCGGGATTGTCCGGAATGCCGCTCTCGGGCCACCGCTCCAAGGCGGCGACGAGCGCGTCCTGGGCCAAATCCTCGGCCAGCCCGACGTCGCGGACCATCCGCGCGAGCCCGGCGATGAGCTTGGGCGATTCGATCCGCCAGATCGCGTCGATCGTCCGGTGCGCGCCGGAGGTCCGCGCCATGGTCAGTTACCCCGGCCGAGCCGCGCCCGTACGGCGGCCTCGCGGGCCTGCAGCTCCGCGTCGGGAGTGATGTCCGCGAAGTCGAACACCTGCCGCAGCTCGATCTCCCCTTCGCCGAAGCCGTGCGGATCCGGCATGCGCAAGGCCCACTCGACCGCTTCCTCGCGGGACTTGACCTCGATCAGCGTATACCCGGCGATGATCTCCTTGGTCTCCGCGAACGGGCCGTCGACCACCTGCGGCTTGCCGCCCGGCTCGGGATACGAGATCCGGATCGCCCCCGAGCTCGGGTGCAGCCCGTCGGCGGCGATCAGCACGCCGGCCTTCGCCAGTTCCTCGTTATACTTCGTCATCGCGGCGACCAGCTCCGGCGACGGCAGGACGCCGGCCTCGGAGTCCTTGCTTGCTTTCACGACCAGCATGAAACGCATCGTACATCTCCTCCTGGAATTCGGTTTTGAAATGCCGGCCGAAATTTCGGCCTCTATTCACGCGACGAACGCGGGCGCGCCGAATCGACGCGCGGCGCAAAAAAGATCGGGATAAGCTAGTGCCATTATAATACAGGGCGGAAACCGCGGCATCCGAACCGCCAAAAAAAAGCAGCCCCGGACTCCGCAAAGTCCGAGGCTGCCGCCGGTTAACGCCGCGAACCACTCGCGCCGCTAACGATTCATGCCCTTATCCGCGACGCTGCCGCACCGGCCGCTCCGGCCGCGCCCGTCACGCGCCGACCGCCGCCGCGGGCTGCTCCGCCGGCGCCTTCGCCGGCTGCACGAACGATTTTCGCGCCCATATGCCGCTCTTCCAGCGCGCCAGCATGATGAGCCCTCGCAGCCATTCGTCCACGGTGAACGCGATCCAGACGCCCGGCAGCCCCCAATGCAGATGCACGCCGAGATAATACGAGAGCGGCACGCAGACGCCCCACATGGAGAACACGCCCATCAGCACCGGGAACTTCGCGTCGCCGGCCGCGCGCAGCGAGTTGATGACGACGATGTTGAACACGCGCCCCGGCTCCAAAATAATCGAGATGAGGGAGATGCCCGCGCCCATCGCGGCGATTTTCGGATCGTCCGTGAACAGTCCCATAATGGGATAGCGAAACAGCGCCGTCACCGCCACGACGACCGCCGTCACCGCGATGCTGAGCCGCAGGCTGCGCAGCAGCCGGAAATACGCGGCCTTCTTCTCGCCCGCGCCGACCATGTGGCCGACGATGATTTCGGTCGCGATGCCGATCGCCGTGGACGACGCCATGAAGTACGTGCTGACGTTGAATACGTAGATATGCGCGCTCAGCGCCTGCGCCCCGATCAGGTTCACGAAGCTCATGACCGTCATGTACTGCGACTGCCACGCGATCTGCTCCCCGGCCGCCGGAAGGCCGACGCCGAGAATCCGTTTGACGTGCGCCTTGTCGAAGCGGACGTAATCCTTCAGCCGGATCGGGCTCGGCACGCGGCGGTAGAGCAGGATCAGCAGCACGGCGACGCCGACGACCCGGCTGACGATCGTGGACACGGCCGCGCCGGTCACGCCCCATTCCGGGAAGCCGAAGTGGCCGAAGATCAAGAGGTAATTGCCCGTCACGTGGAGCAAGTTGACCCCGAGCGTGACGAACATGACGTCCCGCGTGCGGCCGTTCGCCCGGATGATCGACGACACCGCGTAGGAGACCGCCTCGAGCCAGATGAAGCCGCCGATCGCCTTCAGATACGTGTTCGCGATGGCGACCTGCCCCGGATCGAGATTGAGCATCCGCATCCACTGCTCGCTGAAGCCGAAGAGCGCCAGGCTGACGAGCAGCCCGAAGAGGACGTTCAGCGAAATCGCGTGCGCCGAGATGCGGCTCGCCGTTTTCTTCCGCCCCGCGCCCAAATATTGCGTGATCGCCACGCTCGTGCCGATGCCGACGAAGCCGAACATGAGAATGCAGAACACGATGATTTCGTTCGCCAGCCCGACCGCGCCGGCCACGCCGTCCGAGATGCGGCTCAGCATGAAGACGTCGGCGGTCCCCAGCATCATCCGCAGCACGGAATCGACCAGAATCGGCCACGCCAGGCCGAAGAGACTTAATGTTTTCCAGGTGGGCACGGCCCCCGTCGTTTGTTCCCCGATGTTCATAAGCTTGCGTAATCCCCGTTCCCGTAATCGCTAAGTTGGATAAAACAATGCCGTTACTCATTATGCCATAACCCGTTTCCGCTCCGCTTGTCCAATATTTATGTGTTTTGGACGTTTGATGTAAGGGCCGGCTTTCTGTTACCATGGGTAGCGTGAGAGGAGCGAGTATACCCGATGAAAAAGTCGAAAGTGGGCCGTAACGCCCCCTGTCCGTGCGGAAGCGGAAACAAATACAAGAAGTGCTGCCTGGAGAAGGACGCGGCCGCCCGGTTCGCGGGCCGCGGAGCAGGCGCGCCGGACGGACAAGCGGGCGGCTTCGCCGTCGCCGTGCCGGAATCCCTGGCGGACATGAACGCCGCCGTCGAGCGGCTGGATTGGACGCAGCCCCAGTACGGCGACATCGCCAAGGAACTGGTGACGCATCTGGCGGAGCGCTTCACGTGGGACGAGATTAACGCCACGACCCTGCTCTGGTTCGCGTATTCGCGCGAGCAGGAGCCGGTCGTGCAAAAGCCGGGCGTCGTCTTCGCCGCCCTGGAATACAGCTTGTCCGTCATGACGGACCGCCCGAACGTGACGAAGGCGGAGGTCGCGAAGCGGTACGACGTCTCCGCGGGCAGCGTGTCCAAGCGGATCGGCGAGCTGCATCCGTACGTGGCGCGCACGCTCGAAGCGCTGGCGAGCTAAGGCGCCCGCTCGCGCGCGAGCGAAAGGCCGTTGGCGCCCGGCGAGACGCCCCCGCAAGGCGCCGGACGCCGCCGCCGGCAAGGAACCGCCCCGCAGGTCATGGCAACATGACCTGCGGGGCGGTTCTTTTTTGCGTCGGCGACGCGGATTGCCGGCGCGGGCGGGGCGGCAATCCGCTCCCTTACATGAAGCCGAGCTTCCGGGACGCGGCGTCCGACATCCACTCGCGGCTGCGGCCCTTGTCGTAATCCGTCCGCATGTCGCGGATGACCCGCTCCAGGTTGACGGCGCGCTCGTAATGCATCTGCAGCGCGGCGGAGGCGTACAGCTCGCTCAGCTGGGCGAGCGTGAACCCTTCCGTCGCGGCGGCCGCGCGGCCGACCGCGTCCTCGTCGACGAGGCGGTTCAGCCCCTTGTACGCCAGGTACGCGCGCCGCATCGCCTCGTTCGGCGACTTCACCTCGTACGCGCGGTCGAAGCGGCCGGCTCGGTTCATGAGGGCCGGGTCGATTTTCTCCGGATAGTTGGTCGTGCCGATGAGGTAGATGCCCTCCTTCGACGTCGCCCCGTCCAGCGTGTTCAGGAAGTACGAGCGGCACGAATCCGGCATGGAGTCGATGTCCTCGATGACGAGCACCATCGGCGCCAGCTGCACGGCGGCCGCGAACACCTCCTGAATCGACCCGCTGCTCGTGTACTCGGTGATTTGCCAGTACGCGATCGGCGCGCTGGCCGTCGACGAGATCGATTTGACGAGCGTCGTCTTGCCGTTGCCCGGCTTGCCATAGAGCAGGATGCCCCGCTTGTACGGAATGCCGTAGGTGAGGAAGAACGCGCGGTCCCGCGAGAAAAACTCGTCGACCGAGCGGTAGATCTGCGTCTTCAACTCCTCGTCCATGAACACGTCGCTGCGGGTGACGGGCGCGGACGCCGGCTCGCGGGTCTGTTCCAGGCCGTCCTTCGTGTCCGTGAACACGATGATCTTCGGACTGGCCAGCTGGCGCTCCCGCATCGCCTCCAGGAAGCGGAGCATCGCTTCGTCGTGCTCGCCGAAGATCAGGTCCTCGTACCCCAGCCCGTGCTGCGTCACGCGGGGCACCCGCGCCATCGCGACGCGGTGCTCCGGATAGACGAACAGGTTGTTGCGCACGGCCGGCCGGATGGCGTAGCCCGCGCGCTTGGTCTCGGGATCGGACGCGTATTCGAACACGTTCGTCTCGACGAGGTCGAAGAGGCTGGCGGCGTGCTCGACGCCCTTGTACCCGTTCGACAGGTCGGCCTCCAGGCCGTTCCAAGCTTCGTTGCCGTCGTCTTGGTAATAAAGCCGGAACGCGGTGCCGAAGCGGCGATTCAGGAAGTCGATGATCGCCTGCACCACCGCGATGTAGTTGAAATAGCCGTGCGCGTCCAGCGGGCCGCCGGCCTGCCGGTCGGCGCGGACGATGAACGGCGGCTGCGCCGTAATCGGCCGGAGCGCCGCCGCGGCTTCGAATGGATTGGGGGATGCGTTTCGGTTGCTGTTCATGCGTTCGTTACACTCCTTTGATCGCCGCCAGCGGGCGGCATTTGGCGACGACGCCGGCAAGCCCGGCGCCGACGACGCTGTCGATGATGCGGTCGACGTCCTTGTAGGCTTGCGGCGATTCGTCGAGGATAGCCTCGAGGCCTTTATGGTTGACGACGATTTCGTCTTCTTGGCCGATGCGCAGCGAGGAGGCGAATTCGTCCACCTTGACCAGCTGCTTCGTCGCGTTGCGCGAGCGGACCCGGCCCGCCCCGTGGCAGATGGAATGGTAATTCCGTCCGCCTCCCTCCGCGCCGACCATCAGGTAGGAGGACGTCCCCATCGAGCCGGGGATGAGCGCGGGATGCCCCGTCTCCCGGTACGGCTCCGGATTGTCCGGGTGGCCGGCCGGCAGCGCCTTCGTCGTTCCTTTGCGATGGACGAACAGCTCTTCGCCGCCGTGGCTTTCCTCGCCGGCGTAATTGTGCATCAGGTCGTACAGCGTGCGCAGCTCGGCCTGCGTGCCGAACACTTCCTTGAACGCGTCGCGGACGGCGTAGGCCATCAGATGGCGGTTGGCCACGGCGAAGTTGAGCGCGGACTTCATCAGCGCCGTGTACGTCCGCCCGGCGTCGCTGCCGAGCGGGGCGAACGCGAGCTTCGGATCGCCCGTGCCGAGTCCGAGCCGGTGCATCGTCTTCGCGACCTCGGAGCCGCTGTACTGGTTGACCGCGCCGCCCCACGCCCGCGAGCCGGAGTGGATCATGACCGCGACCTGGCCGTCCCGCAGCCCCCATCGTTCCGCGATGCCGCGGTTCGCCTCGTCCGTCTCGAGCGCCTGAATCTCGATGAAATGATTCCCGCCTCCCAGCGTGCCGAGCTGGCGGTGCGCCCGGTGCCAGAGCGGCTCCGGAATGCGGTTCAGGGCGTCCTCTTCGTACCGGAACCGGCTGCATTCGACGTGCGTGAGCGAGGTCGCCTTGCGCGGCGTGTAGCCGTCCGGGACGTACTTGTTCGGCAGGCCGTGCAGCCCTTTGCGCAGGACGTCGTCCAGCCGGATGTCGGAGAAGAAGCCGCGCGCGTGGTTTTCCACCGGGATGCGCTTCTCGATCGCCTTGACCAGCTTGCGCCGGACCTTCACGTCCCGCAGGTCGGCCGCGTCCAGGTTCGTCAGGTGCACCCGCATGCCGCAGCCGATGTCGCTGCCGACGATGGAGGGCGAGACGAAGCCGTCCCCGGCGCCCCAGACCGCCGTCGTGCCGATGCACGTGCCGACGCCGACGTGGGCGTCCGGCGTGTAGCTCATGTAGCGGATATTCGGAATTTGCAAATTGTTGTTCGCCATCTCGAGCACCTTGGCGCCCATGGCATGGAATAGATCGTCGGCGGCGAAGACGTGCAGATCGCCGGCGGGCAGATCGATTCGCCGATAATAAGGGGTTGTTGACATATAATTAGGGTCGTTCCTCTCGTTTGGAAAATAATCATGCATGCATCATCATGCGGCTGGCTGGCCGCGGCGGGACGAAAATGAAAACGCAAAAAGACCGCAAGCGTACATCGCTTACGGTCTTCATGCGGACGCAAGGCGCCGGACCGGCCTCCGGCGAAGCGGCCGTGCGTGGAACGCACCGGCGGCCGGAGGGCAATCGATCCTGGTCTTACGTGAGCCGGGCCCGTAGAGGCCGATGGACAATGAGCGAACTATTCGGTTGCGACGGTGCGGTCAAGCTGCGTAGTAGGTTGAATCGTACGGTCATGGCCCTCGGCCTCCCTTCTGAACAAGATGCTGTTAATGCTACCCGCTGAGGGAATGATTGTCAATACATAAATTAAAATAAGTGATCGGCGGTATAACCGTTTTTTATCGGGCTTGGGTATAACGCGTAGCGTTGGATATGGTTTGGAATTATCGTCATCTCTTACCTCTCAACAGCAAATCGGCCTTAAGCCAAATGTCGATAAAAAAAAAGAGCGTCTCGGAACGACGGGAAGCTCCCGTCGTCCCGAAGGACGCGCTACGATGTTTAAACCGCGCCGCAAAGGCGCCGTCACGGATTGCCGCCGGCCTCGGCCGATACCCGCTCGAAGGATTTGGGCTTGCGGCATAATACGATCGCTCCCAGGAACCCGCACGCGCTTGCGATCGCGAATACGGAGAGGAAGGAAATCCGATCCGCCAGCACGCCGCTTCCGACGGTGGCGACGGAGGAGACGATCAGCGTAATCATCGTATTGATGCTGATCCCCATCGGAAGCCGCTCCCGCGGAATTTGCTCGATAATGAACAGTCCGCTGCTGATGTTGTACCCGTTCAGGCAAAAGTTGGTCAACGCGAACGCCGCGTAGACCGTCCATACGCTCGGGTAAGCGAAGATCAAGCAGCCCGCCAATCCGCCCGATACGGAAGCCGCGACCAGCACGGACCGGTGCCCCAGCCGGTCCGCCATAATCCCGAATGCGATGCTGCTGATAATGTTGGCCAATCCCGTAATGGCCGGAAACAAAGCGATATCGGATCCGCCCGCATGGAAGGCCCGAACGGAATAAAGCCCATAATAGGCCAAGCTCGCCTGTGCCGTCATCATGAAGCAAAAAGCGATGACCGTCCGTTTGAACGGCTTGAAGCCGCGAAACATGTCCGGGATCGCCTTGAAGTATTGGAAGTAGTTGAAGTCCGCCTTAACCGCTTCGTCCGGAGCGCTCTCCTTCATCCACGCGAAGCAAAGCCCGTCGGCGATCAGCAGGAGGACGCCGATGGCGAAGATGAGCGTGTAATTATAAGGATACGGCATCTCTCGAAGAATGACGCCGACCAGCGCGGCGGCGCCCAAAGCGATCAGATTGGCGGCGCCCCCGCCGTATCCCCGCAGCCGGCCGCGATGCTGCTCGGGCACGAGCTTGGCGAACAGACTCATATAAAAAGGCGCGTACGAGCCGACGAACAGGCTGAATATCCCCCAGCTTACCAGAAAAAGCAGCGTCATCGGCCGCGGGTAGGCCTCGGCGAACAAAGGAATCGTCAGCACGCAGGCAAGGAAAAAGAACCGTTGGACGAGCAAAATATTTTTGAAAACCTTCTTTTTATAGGCGAGGTTCATCACTTTCTTGGCAAAGAACGGCTGGCTGACGAACGTGCCGATGTAAACCAAAGCGTTTGCCAGGACAATCTCCCCCGTCCCGGCCCCCAAATCGGAAAGAAACAGCGTAATGACGGCGTTGACGGACAGGAACGTCATCGCGTTATTGAATAAGATCGAATCCAGGACGAATAGGAACGAATTGCGCCGCCGATCCCGATTCGTCTCCTTCACGGCTCGCCGCCGTTCGCCATCCGGATAAGCGCCGAGTTCTCGGACCCGCGCCTCTTGACGACTACCGTCCTGTACTCGGGGGTAGACAAGGAAGCGTTCTCGAACAAAGAGATTTCGGACGAAGACGAAACGATATGCTTATCCCGCTTGACCTTGATCGTAAAATAATCGAGCAGCCCGGGCGGCCTGCATCCGGAAAGCCCGGAGAAATCGAGCACGCAGCCGGACGGCTCCTCCCGCAAGGCGACGCCCCAGCGATAAATGAGCTGGCTGAAGCCTTCCGCGGTATTCGCGGCCAGCATCGTGTCGAACCGCTGCCGATAGGGCTCGAGCAGATCGACCCACCGGCGGACGACGTCGCCGTTCTTCTCCGGATCGGGATGCAGCACATTCGGCCAGTGCATGCCGCAGACCGGCCCCTCGATCTCTCCTCTCGGGTCCGGAGCGATGCGGTTCCAGCCGCATAGATCGTCTCCGCGGTTAACCGTGATCAAGGAGCCGTCCACCCCGAACAGCTCCGACTCGGGCCGCTTCGACCGATGCATCATGGAGAACGGCGTGGACATATACTTGATCCCGTATCGCTCCAAAATACCGGAAAGCCCTCCGCCCTCGCCCCCGAAACGATGATAAAACGCCGTGGGGACGAACGATTCCGGGAAAGGGCCCAGATCGTTCTCCTCCAGCAGCGCGGCGAATGCATCCAAATGTCCGGTCACGCTGCCCTCCGGTCTCATCCGTCCGTTCCCGTCATGCCACTCCGCCCGGTCCATGGCGCCGGAGCCCCAATATTCATGGCCGAGCCCGTGCAGGGCCAATTCGATATGACGGCTTTCGTTTCTCAGGATTTTCGCCGCCTCGTCCAATAAAGGAGACGATTTCCAAGGATTGCTCCAGCGTTCTCCCCTATGCGTAGCATCGGGAAGCGATCGCAGGCGATCGGTTCGATCCCACTCGCTAATGATGAAGGCGGCCTGCGGACGCATGCCGAGCCGTTTGCCGAGCTCCGCGATGGCCTCGTAATCCGCCGGATGATGGTCGCGGGCGATTCCCGTCCGGAACGGCCCGTTTTCCTTGGAGCCGTCCTTGCCGGTCCACCAGCCTACGTCGTCGATGACGATCTGGATGGAAAGAGGGATGCTTATGCTATTCATCGGATCCCGTCCTTTACTTGATCCCCGTAAGGGTCAGCCCTTTCACGAATTGTTTCTGGAAGATCAGGAACACGATAATGACCGGAATCATAATGAGTACGGCGGCCGACATGACGACGTTGTAGTTTACGGTATGGCGGCTGTTGAAGAAAACGAGCGCCAGAGGAACGGTCATTTTGCTCTCGTCGTTCAGAACGATTAAAGGCCACAAATAATTGTTCCAGGCTCCCATGAAGGTAAAGATGCCGAGCGCCGAAAGCACCGGCGTAATCTGGGGAAGAATGAGCGACGCGTAGGTCCTCGTTTCGGAAGCGCCGTCTATCCGCGACGCTTCGATCAAGTCCTTCGGAATGCCTTCGATAAACTGCTTGCACAAGTAAATGCCGAACGCGCCCACCAGGGACGGAATGACGATCGCGGCTAGATGGTTGATCAGGCCGAGCCTCGATATAATCAGGTAGATCGGAATCATCACGACTTGAAACGGGACCATCATCGTGGCCATGATGACGACCAGTATCGTCTTCGAGCCGCGGAAATGGAACTTCGCGAAGATGTAGCCCGCGAGCGAGCTGGAGAAGAGCAAGCCGATCGTGATGATGGCCGACGTGATGACGCTGTTCATGAACCACCGCATAAACGGCGCTTCTTGGAGAACGGTGCGATAGCCCTCCACGGTAGGATTTTCCGGAACGAGCGCGGTCGGATTCATCATAATTTCCATATTGCTCTTAACGGATAAGAGCGCCATCCATAGATAAGGAATAAACATGAGGGCGGAGGCGACAAGCATCGTTGTAAACAAAAGAATGTACGGAATATCCAGTTTTTTGCTCTTCATACGAATCCCCCTAATATTCCCACTGGACGCGCCCCAGCCGAAGCTGTATGAGCGTGACGATCAGGATCATGACCAACAGGACGAAGGCGATCGCGGAAGCGTAACCCATATTCATATAGGAGAAAGCGTTGTTGAAGATGTCGAGGGCGAGCACGCTGGTCTGATTCATGGGACCGCCGTTGGTCATGATCTGGAACTGCGGGAACATTTGAAAATACGAAATGCTGGTCATAATGACGACGAATACGGAAGTCCGGCTGAGCAGCGGCAGCGTGACGCTCGCGAACGAACGCCAAGGCCCCGCGCCGTCCAGCTTGGCGGCTTCGTAGAACATGTCGGGGATGGAATCGAGGCCCGCCCCGAACAAGATGATGTTATAGCCGATATCCGCCCACAGGGTCATCATAATGATGGATATCATCGCCATAGAAGGATCGTTCAGCCAATTGACCGCGTCCAGTCCGATTCGCTCCAGCACGATATTGAACAAGCCTTCGTTTTGCTTGAGCATGGCGGTCCAGATCAGGGCGGATCCCGACAGAGGCGCGATGCACGGCAGAAAAAAGAAGGTGCGGAACACGTTCCTCCATAAACGGCTGCGTATGCCCTTAATGCCCAGAGCTACCGCGAGCGTAAGGACGAGATTGACCGGAATCGCGATCAGAACGAACTTGAACGTATTCTTGAAGGAAATGAGGAAGATTTCGTTATGAAGCATCTGCTTGAAATTAGCGAAGCCGACGAAAGGCGAATTCGCGTTCAGCGGGCTGTAATTATAGAACATGAGCAGGATTCCCCATACGATAGGGACGACCGAAAATACCGCGAATATAATCAGAATGGGCGTCAGGGAGAACGCGATAAACCGCCTCTCGGCCGACTTCCGGTTAGACTTTATGTTCATGGGCCTTCCCCCCGTCACTTATGCCGCGCGAGCATTTCGTTGACCGAATCCGTTATCGTTCTTAAAGCGTCCTGCGCGGCGAGCTTGCCGGAAACGACGGCGTAGAAGTTGTCGGATACGGTCTTGAACCAGAAATCGCGGTCGCCGACCGGTCCGATCCACTTGCCGTATTCGAGCGAATCCAGCGAAGCCTTCATTAACGCCACCTGGCCGGTAAAATCGGGGTCCGCGGCTACCGCTTTATTGGCCGGCACGGTAAACGTCGCCAAGTTCCACATTTTCGCCTGCTCCGGATCCGCCGTGAACCGGATGAAGTCGAGCGCCTCCCGCGGATGCCCGCTCGCTTTGGATACGACCTCGCCCCAACCGGATTCCGCTGCGAAGACGGGCGCATCTCCGGCAAAGGGAGGGATCGGCATATAATCGAAGTCGTTCACGCCGAAGGTACCCGTGCCCTCCGCGATGACCCAGGGACCGGCCATCGTCATGGCCGAATTTCCTTTGAAGAAGGTCATATAAGGCTCTTCGTCGGTGCCGAATAACGTCATATCGCTTATTTTTCCGGCAAGGATCATATCGCTCATCGCCGCGAACGCTTTTTCGGCTTCCGGCGTATTGAAGTCGACGTCGTTGTCTTCGGTCCAATAGTTTCCGCCCTGCTGCAGGATCATGGCGAGGAACAGGAAATTAATCGCGTCGGTCGACGTAAAGTCAAAGCCGCGGACCGCGATTTTATTCCCGTCCCGGACGGTCAGCTTCCCCGCTGCGTCCATCAATTCGGCCCACGTTTTCGGCGGATAGGCGATTCCGCTATCATCGAACATTTTTTTATGGGCCAGCGCGCCGTTATTCTCGATATTATATTCGTGAGGGATGCCGTACAGCTTGCCCTCGTACGTATATCCTCCGAGCGGAGCGTCGTAGATATCGTTCTTGACCGAATCGTCTTCCAGCGCCAGGAGATGGCCGTTCTTCGCGTAATCCGTGACCCAGGTGCCGAACATTTGGGCGACGTCCGGCGGCGTATTCGAGGCATAGGCCGCTTTCAGCTTCTGGATAAAAATATCGTAAGGGAAATATTGGTAGTTAATCGTGACGTTCGGCTTCGCTTTTTTATACGCCTCGATCCATTTCTTGTTGGCCTCGACGAAAGAAGGCGTATCCATTGTCCACCAGGTCAGCGTAACCGGACCGTCCGAGCCGGAATCGCCGCCGCCGGGCTCGGCGGAACGGCCGGATTCTCCTGCAGGGCTTCCCGGATTTGCCGCGTTGTTGCCCGAGCAGCCCGCCAGCAGCAGGATCGAGGCCAGCATGAAAGCCGAAATACCGGATTTCTTCATCTTATAACCCCTCCCATTTTTTTGATAATCGTTACGGCTCAGCCCTTCGTGCCCGAAAGCGCGATGCCTTCGACGAAATAGCGCTGCGAGACGCTAAAGACGAGAATCATCGGCAGGATCGCGAGCAGCGATCCCGCCATAAGCAGCGGGTAGTCGGTCAAATACTGCCCCTGAAGGGAAGCCAGTCCCGCGGAGAGCGGCATCTTCTCCGGGGAGCTGTTGACGATCAGCGGCCACATCAAATCGCTCCAGGACCAGAGCGCGGTCATGATGGCCAGCGCGATCAGGCCCGGTTTGGCCAGCGGCAGCAAAATCCGGAAGTAGATTCGGAAATGGTTGCAGCCGTCGATTTTCGCGGCCTCCTCCAGTTCTTTCGGCATCGATTGGAAAAATTGGCGGAGCAGGAAGGTGCCGAAAGCGCTTGTAAGTCCCGGTACGATTAAGGCGGTCAACGTGTTCAGCCATTCGAATTTGACCATGATTAAATATTGCGGGATCAGATAGGCCTGGTTCGGCACCATGAGAACGGATAGCAGCAGGATGAACAGTACGTTTTTTAGCGGAAAGTCGATGCGGGCGAACGCGTACGCGGCAAGCGAGCAGAAGACCAGCTGACCGAACGTCTTCGCGACCGTCGTCATGACGGTATTCCAATAGAAGGCGAGAAAAGGAAGCGTGTCGAAAACGCCGGCATAATTGCGCCACTGGATGGCCTTCGGAAAGATGACCGGCGGAATGCGGGTCGCTTCCCCCATCGTCTTCACCGATGTAAGCACCATCCAGACGAACGGAACGGTCATGACAAGCGCTCCGGCGAGGAGTACGAGATGCGTTGCGGCGAGCTTCATACGGAAACGCTTTTGCGTAGGCATGGCTTGGCCCCCTATTCGTAATGGACCCATTTTTTCTGGAAAATAAATTGGACGACGGTAACAAGCAAGATGATCGCGAACAACAGCAGGGCAATGGCCGTCGCGTAGCCTTTATCGTTATCGAGGAACGCCGTCTGGTAGAAGTAATAGACTATCGTTTGCGTCGCGTCGATGGCAATGCTGTTCGGTCCGATCATCATGAAAATCAATTCGAATACTTGAAGCGAGCCGATCAGCGAAGTGATGGTCAGAAAGAAGAAAGTAGGCGTCAGAAGCGGCAGCGTGATGCGGAACAGCCTCGTCATCGTGCTCGCCCCGTCTATGGAAGCCGCTTCGTACAAGGTCGAGGAGATTCCCTGAAGTCCGGAAATGAGAATGATCATGTTATACCCGATGCCGCCCCATACGGACACGACGGCTATGGAATACAGCGCGATCGACGGGTCGGATACCCAACCGGGCCGCAGATCGGTGAAGAACCCCAGCGCATAGTTGAGCAGTCCGAAGTCGGCGTTATACAGCCATTTCCACACCATGGCCACGGCCGCCGGCATCGTCACCACCGGCAGGAAATACAGCGTGCGGTATATCGGAATCCCGCGGATTTTCTGGTTCAATAAAATCGCGACGATCGTGGAGAGCACCAGACTGACCGGCACGGTGCAGATCGTGAACACCGCCGTATTCTTCAAAGAAAGCCATAATTCCGGATCGCTTGCCATGCGCCGATAGTTTTCCGTACCCGTCCACTCGTAATTCCCGAACGCATCCCACTTCGTAAAGCCGAGATAGAGCGTTTGGAAGAGCGGCCAAATACTGAAAACGGCGGTACCGATCATGGTCGGGGCGATCATAAGATAGGCCCAGAAATAATCGTTGCGGCGCAGCCTGCCCATCCCCATCCTTTTTGTTTGTTTCAGGGGGACGGCCGATTGCGTCGGGGCATTCGATCCTAAGGCGTCCATTCGCATTCCTCCTAATGGCGGCACCGGCCGCCCGGGCGGCCGGTGCCGCGGCTTGATGCACAGGCTAACGCCGCTCTTCCGCCAGCACCTTGTTGCCTGCTTCGTTCACCATCTTGGCGGCTTCCTTGACGGAAATTTCCCCGGCCCACGCTTTCTTGAAATAATCGATTTCGAACTGCTGCCACTTGCGCGTCTCGAGAGAGATCGGATAAGGCACGGCGTATTTCGCGGCGTCCACGAATACCTGCAGGTCGAAGGCCGAATTCGATTCCACGAACGGGGCCTGCGTTCCGTTGAACGCCGGTATGACCGTTCCCGATGCGGCTTGAATATCGGCCGCTTCCTTCGATCCGAGAAATTTCGAGAAGAGCCATGCTTCTTCGGGATGCTTCGCGTTCGCCGCGATAACGTTGCCCAGCCCGTTGATGACGGTGGCTCTCTTCTTGCCTTGCGGCAGCGGAGCGACGTCGACTTTGTCCTTCGTATATTCGTTCTGCGAGAACTCGATCTGGTTCCAGGAGCCGGCGGTAATCATCGCCGCCTTGCCCGATTCGAACAGCACGTTGACCGTGTTGTCCGTCATTTGCTGAAGCGACGGAGACACCTTGTACTTCAGCACGAGATCGTTCAGGAACTGCATCGCTTCGATGGTCGCGGGCTCGCCGTAGCCGAGCGATTTTTTGTCCTCGGAAATGACGTACCCTTCGTTCTGGAATATAAAATTGTAGCCGAGCTCCTGCTGCGAATCGATCGGAGCGGCAAAACCGAAGATGCCCTTCGCGGGATCCGTCAGCTGCTTGGATACCTCCACCAGCTTGTTCCAGTCCCACGTGTCGTCCGGATACGGAACGCCGGCCTTGTCGAACAGCTCTTTGTTATACCATAAGCCGATCGTATCGAAGTCCTTCGGGAACGAATACACCTTCCCGTCGAACGTGTACAGATCGATAAGCGCTTGCGGGTAATTCGCCATATCGACCTGATCGGCCGCGATTTTATCGCTGATCGGGGCGAGCTGGCCGTTGCTGGCATACTTCAGGAAGTTGGCCGGGTTCATCCAGAATAGGTCGGGAAGGCTTTTGCCCGCCGCGGCCGTTTCGAGCTTGGTCCAGTATTGGTCGAACGGCGTCACTTCCACCGTTACCGAAATATTCGGATTCGCTTCGTTGAATTTCCGGATGATTTCCTGCATGGCGGGCTCCTGGTTTTTATCCCAGATCGCGTAGCGCAGCTTCACCTTGTCGCCGGAGCCGGCGCCCCCCGCGCCGGAGGCGCCCGCATTCGCGCCTCCCGCGTTGCCCTCCTCCGCGCCGGAACCGCCGGAGCAGGCGGTCAGAACGACCATCAACGCAACCATCAGTAAGGAAAACAGCTTTTTCATATGAATCCCCCTCAATCGATTTTAAGGCCGAGTTCATGGCTGCCGCGGTTTCCGATGATGTACTAGGCTCGCTCGGTACGATTTGAAAACATGCGTCGATCTATCTATGAGATGCAAGCCATAAAAGCGAAGCGTCGTCTGCTTATGGCTTAAGGCGGGAAGTACGCTTCGCGCGAAGCGGATGGAGGCGAGGAATGAATGCGCAAAGCCGTTTACCAGGCCGCTACGACGCCGTCGGAGCGCGGTTCCGTCGCGCCGGCCAGCACGCCTTCTTTGTTCCGGAGAATGATTTGTCCTTTGCCGAACGTATATTGATCGACGGCCCACTGAATATCGTGCCCCATTCGCAGCAGGGAGAGGCCGGCGGGCTCGGCGAATCCGCGTTCCAGCTTTACCGTTCTGCCGTGAAGCCACTGCCACCTCGGCGCATCCAGCGCGGCCTGGGGGGAGAATCCGAAATCGGCGAGGCTGGACACGACCTGAACATGCCCTTGAGGCTGCATATAACCGCCCATGACGCCGAAAGGGCCGACGGCCTCGCCGTTCCGGGTAATGAAGCCGGGAATGAGCGTATGGTACGACTTTTTGCCCGGCTCCAGGCAATTGGCGTCGGCCGGATCGAGCGAGAAGCCGGAGCCGCGGTTCTGCAGCGCGATTCCCGTTCCCGGAACGACCACGCCCGAACCGAATCCGTCGGCGTTGCTCTGAATGAAGGACACCATGTTGCCGTCCCCGTCGGCGGCGCACAGATAGATGGTATCGCTTCTCGGCAATCGCCCGGGCAGCGGCAGAAGCGCTTCCTTCCCGATCAGCTTCCTTCTCTCTTCCGCATACGAGTCCGACAGCAGTTCCCGAACGGAAATCTTCATGTGCTCCGGGTCGGTGATATACGCCTTCCCGTCCGCGAAAGCCAATTTGATCGCTTCGATCTGCTTGTGGTAATAGGAGGCAAGATCCCGCTCGCTCCGGTCGAAGCCCTTTAACAGGTTCAGCGCGATCAAGGGAACCAGCCCCTGCCCGTTCGGCGGCAGCTCCCAAATATCGTACCCGCGGTAGTTGACCGAAATCGGGTCGACCCACTGAGGAGCGTAAGCCTCCAGATCGCTCTTGCGGATAAAGCCGCCTTGTTTCCGGGAATAATGATCGATTCGGTCGGCCAAACCGCCTTCATAAAAGGCCCGCGCTCCCGTCTCCGCGATGGCCGCGAGCGAACGGGCATGGTCTTGCGACCGCCATACTTCGCCGGCTTCCGGCGCCCTTCCTTCCGGCGCGTAAACGCGGAACCATTCTTCGAACTCCTCTCCCTGCAGTTGCTCCGCGTACCGGTCGTAATACCGCTTCCATTCGCGTGCCAGGTCGGGCGCGACCGGGCAGCCTTCAGCCGCATAGGTGATGGCGGGTCGGAGAAGCTCGGAGAACGGGAGTTTTCCGAATCTTTCCGACAAGGCCGCCCATGATGCCGGGACACCCGGCACCGTCACGGGCAGCCAACCGACCGCCGGCATGCGCTTGTGCCCAAGCGCTTTCACGGCGTCTGCCGAGATGCCCGCGGGAGCAGAACCGCTTCCATTCAGGCCGTGCAGCTTGCCGTCCATGTAGACGATGGCGAACGCGTCTCCTCCCAAGCCGTTGGAAGTCGGCTCCGCGACGATCATGCAGGCCGCCGCCGCGACCGCCGCATCAACGGCGTTCCCGCCTTTCTTCAGCATATCGAGGCCGGCTTGCGCCGCCGCCGATTGCGAAGTAGCGACCATGCCGTTCTTTCCGTACAGCGTCATCCGTTTGGACGGATAAGGGTGATGCATGGCGTCAAACTTCATGGAGGAGGCCTCCCGTCCCGGAGCCTAGATCCTTCAGCCGGCGCACGAATTCGTCCATCGCGACGGTCTTGCCCGTAAGTCTCGATTCTTCCGCGGCGAATACGATGAGGTGGCTGCCGGCGGATTCCATCCCCGAAGAGATTCCCGCCGGTTGCCGATCCTCGACCTGCCGGACGAAGCTTTGCATGATCATCGTATCGGCTCCGCCGTGCCCGCCTTCGACTTCCCGTGGGCGAATCGTTTCCCGCCGGCCGTCGAAAGAAACGATTTCGATCTCGTTTTTGCCGGTGTGGCCCCTGAGCTCGCCTTTCGTGCCCATAATCTTGAAGGAGCGGCTGACGTCATGCGTGAAGGCCGTCATGGTGAACGCAACCGTCACCTCGTTGTCGAACAGCAAATTAACGACCTGATGGTCGACGACGTCGTTATCGCATCTGTACACGCAGCGTCCGTAAGGACCGTCCTGCAGCGCTTTCAAGCGCGCTTCGACGCTGTTCGTCAGGCTGATGACTCTCGCGGGCCATGTATCCTGATCGGTCAAATACAATCTCAGCGCGGAATAATCGCATTCATGCTCGACCCGACAGCCGTCCGTGCATCTGGCGGTCGATCCTTCCGGAGCGTTCTCTTCTTTGAAATAAGAGAGCGAGCCGTAAGACGATACGCTGGTCACGCGGCTTCCGATCAACCACTGAAGCATATCCATGTCGTGGCAGCTCTTCTGCAGCAGCATCGGACTCGATTCGGCCGAATTCCGCCAGTTCCCCCGGACGAAGCTGTGCGCTTGATGCCAGTACCCGACGTTCTCGGTCCACTGAACCGTCATCGTTCTGCCGATCCGGCCTTCCTCCAACAGCTTCTTGACCGCGCTGTAGAAGGTCGAGTACCGCGAGACGTGGCACACGGTGAGAATCCGCTTCCGCCGTTCCGCCTCCTCCGCCATCCGGATCGTCTCCAGCGGGTCGGGAGACATCGGCTTCTCCAGAAGAATGTCGTAACCCGCTTCCAGCGCCTTCATCGTCGGACGGAAATGATCCCTGTCCTGCGTGCAGATCAGAAGCGCTTCGCAAATCCGCGGCTCCTCGAGCAGCTCCTCCCAGGAGGCGAATTGCCTATCCTCGGGAATCCGATGCTCGGCGGCAAATCGCCGTCTGCGCTCTTCGTTCGGTTCCGCCACGGCGACGAATTGAATGTCGAGCGGTCTTCTTAACGCATACGAAGCGTAGGCGAACATCCCTCTGCTGCCCGCGCCAAGCAAAGCTGCTTTAATCACGGTTTCTCACCTCACCCGATATGATCGTTTCGAGATCGTTATTTCAATTTTCTGATAATAGTACCGCTTTCTTGGGAACGATACGCCTCGCGGCCGGCAACGAAGGTCGAGATCAGATTCAGCTCTTGGTCCAGGATTAGAAAGTCGGCGTCTTTTCCGGCCTCCAGGGCGCCTTTACGGCAATCCATGCGGATTTGACGGGCGGGTACCCGGGTTAAAGACGGGAGAATGCGCTCCATCGGCAGGCCGGTAAAGGACATGGCGTTCTTCAGCGCCTGAAGCATCGTCAGCGAGCTGCCCGCCAGGCTCGAGCCGTCCTTCAAATAGATCCGGCCGCCCGTCATGACCACCCGGCCGTAATCGCCGTCCGGCAATCCGCAGCAGGCGACCGCGTCCGTAATCATGCACACGTTCATCGGCGATTTGACGTCGAACAGCAATTTCACCGCCGCCGGGTGCACGTGAATGCCGTCCGCGATAAGCTCCGTCGTAAGCTCGGGACGCGTCAGCCCCGCGCCGGCAAGACCCGGCTCCCGGTGATGCAGCGGGCTCATGCCGTTAAAATGGTGAGTCGTATGGCTCACGCCCCATGCGATAGCCTCCGCGGCCTGCTCGTAGGTCGCGTCCGAATGGCCGGCGGATACGGTCACTCCGCGTTCGGCGAAATAACGGACGGCCTCCCGTCCTCCCTCCGCCTCGGGCGCCAGCGTGACGAGCTTGATCCGCTGCCCGGCGGACCGCATGAATCTCTCGATCTCGCCGAGGTCGGGAGGACGGATGTCGTCCTTGCTCTGCGCCCCGCTTCGCTTGACGTTCAAGAACGGCCCTTCCAGATGGATGCCGAGGAGCTCGGCGCCGGACACGCCTCTTCGCATCGCATCGGCGGCGGCCTCCAGCGCCTTCGTGATCCTCTCGTTCGATGCCGTTGCGGTCGTCGCCAGAAAGGACGTCGTTCCGTGCCGGGCATGAAACCGGCTGATCCCGTCCAGATCCTCGTACGTTCCCTCCATCGCGTTAAATCCGTTCCCGCCGTGGACGTGCACGTCGATAAAGCCCGGCACGATCTTCAGCCCCTCGGCGTCAAAAACCGGGATATCGTCCCCGTATACCGTATCGGGACCGCCAACGTCCCCGATCCTTCCTTCCCCGTCGACCAGGATCCTCCCCCGCTTGATGATTCCGTCGGGCGCGTAAATGTCGGCATTGATCCATAACGCGGGCTTCCGATCGCCGTTCGCCATCCCCGTCCTCCTTTCCCTACTCGCTCCCCCGGCCGATCGCGTAATGAACGCCGCCGTACAATCCGGCGCTATCCCCGAGCGCGGCGGCGACGACAGCCGGCTTGACTTCAAACCTATACTTGCCGTAAATCGCTTCCCGAAGCGGTCCGAGCAGCAGCTCGCCCGCGGCGGCCGCCCCGCCGCCGACGATAATCATCTCCGGATTGAGCAGGTAAACGGCGGTCGTTAATTTGCTGCCGAGCGTCGCTCCGACAAACCGAAAGATGTCCGCCGCGGCGGAATCGCCGGCCATAGCCGCCAGATAGACGTCGCGGGCGGTGATCCGGCCGTCCGGCGAATGAAGAAACGGGATCCTCCCATTCGCCGCCGCCTCGGCGCCCAAGCGGGCGATGCCGGTAGCCGAAGCGATCGTTTCGAGGCAGCCGTATCCGCCGCAATTGCAGCGCGCATGATAGCCGGGAACTTGATCATGCCCGAGCTCGCCCGCGAACCCGCGATGTCCTTCCCACATTTTGCCGTCCACCATGACGGCCGCCGCCATCCCGGTGCCGAGCGTGACGCCGATGACGCTCCCGCTCCCTTTGGCCGCTCCGGCCATCGCTTCGCCCAGCATAAAGATCCGTACGTCGTTGTCGATGTACACCGGGACGCCGAGCCTTTCCGACATTTCCGCGGCGACCGGCACGTTCGCCCAGGCGAGATTCGACGCAGCCAGCGCGATGCCGTTAACCGGATCGACCCTGCCCGGCACTCCCATGCCCACTGCGGCCAATTTCGCTCCTGGCGCATGTTCCCCGACCAGCCGGAAAATTCGTTCCGCGAGTTCGTCCAAAAAGGGGATCGGACGGTCCGTCTTGCCCGGGTAATGCGGCAGCGAAGTGGCGAACGACCGTTTCGCCCGCAAGGCCAGCTCTTGATCGAACAATCCGATGGCCGTGTTCGTACCGCCGATATCCACGCCGATATGTACCTGGTTCATCATGCCGCGCGGCGCTTAACGGAGATCGGGAATGTAAGGCTTATCGGCCTCGTACAGCTCGTCGAACATGCTCTTGATCTCGGCCGGCGAGCAGACGGCGGCGCTGAGCGGATCGATCAGCAGCGCATGATAGGCCATCTCCCTGCTGTTCTCCAGCACCGCGTTTACCGCCAGGTCGAAAAAGGCCATATTGCTGCGACATAAAGCGGCCAAGTGCTCGGGCAGCCGGCCGAACGCGGTAGGCTGCACGCCGTTTCGGTCTACCAGGCAGGCGACCTCGACGATGCCGTCCGCCGGGAGGTTGTCGATCAGGCCGCCGTTCGGCACGTTTCCGTAGATGATCTTCGGCTCGTTCTTCAGCATGCCCTCGATAATGACGGCCGCGTATTCGCTGCTGGACTCCAGAGACAGCTCCCGCGTTCCCTCCACCTTGGCGAGGAGCTCTTCGTCGAGCCTGCTCCGCCGGTTCGGCCAATTGCTCGCGTAAAAGCCGGTACCGCCGAGATAGCCTTCGCCGCAGTGCAGGTCGATCAAATCCTGGCGCTTGCGGTAATAGGGCAAATATTCGGAGAAATGCCCGCTCGATTCCGAGACGAAGGCCCCCGCATATTTCATGAAGTCGAGCCTTACCGGGTCCTTGGCCAGCAGCTCGGGCGTCTCCGCCTTCGCCTTAAGCCCGGGATACAGGTCCTTCCCGTCTCGACTGAGCTCCACGAACCAGGACATGTGGTTGATGCCGCCTGCCCGCCACTTCAGCTCCCCGTACGGGACATCCAGATAATCCGCCAGCTGCCTGGACGTATTCTGGATGGAATGGCACAGCCCGACCACGGGAATATCCGCGGATTTGACGGTAGCGAGCGTAACGGCCGACATCGGATTCGTGTAGTTCAGGATTTGCGCGTCCGGACACAGCTCCCCGATATCCTTCAGAATGTCCAGCCATGCGGGCACCGTCCTCAAAATCTTGAACAGGCCGCCCGGCCCCATCGTATCGCCGATACACTGCTTCACGCCGTATTTGAGCGGAATTTCGAACTCGTTGCGGACGGTCTGCAGCCCGGCAACCTCAATCTGATTGATGACGAACCGGCTGCCGGCGATCACGTCCCTGCGGTTAACGGAGGCTGACACCTTAAACCGCTTCCCCATCAATTGGACGACGCGTTCCGTCAGCTTGCGGGCGATCTCCAGCCGCTCCGCGTCGAGGTCGACCAGCGCGAATTCGCCTTCCTCCAGCCCCTCGATATTCAACATGTCGATCACCAGCTTTTCCGTAAAAAAGCTGCCTGCGCCTATAATCGCGACTTTCGTCATTCCATCGCCACCTTCCCCGGTTTTTCCGGCCGCTGCGCCGCGATGAGCGCTCTCGCTTGCCGGACATCCAGCGCTCCGCCGGTTCCGCCGATCTCCTGCGCGGAGAGCGCGCCGCACGCATTGCCGAAGATCAGCTGTTCCCGCCGCGGCTCTCCTTCCAAAAAGCTGTAAATCAGCCCTGCGTTAAACGAATCTCCGGCTCCCGTCGTATCGACCGCCTTAACGGCAAAACCGGACTCATGCAGCCATTCTCCTTCCGGCGTCAGCATCCGCGCTCCCCGCTTGCCGCACTTGACCGCGACGCTCCCGCGCCGCTTCGGCAGCGCTTCGGCCAATTCGTCCAGATCGGAACAGCCGTAGATGCGCAGCGCTTCTTCCTCGCTCGGGACGAACAGATCCGTCACGGGCAGCAGCCCGTCGATGAGCGGGCGCCGCCAATTCTCTTCCGGATCCCATCCGGCGTCGAAGCTGGTCGTGATGCCGCACGCCTTCGCTTGCGCGAATAAAGCAGCCCATTCCCGCTGCATGCCGAGCTGCAGATAGAAGGAACCGAAATGCAGATGATCGGCCCGCTCCATCATCGAGTCGGGCATGATCGGCACGGCCAGCTTGGGGATGGCCCCCATGAAGGTCAGCAGGGCGCGGTCCGACGGCGTAGAGAGGGAGACGGTCACTCCCGTCTTCTCCCGCGGATCGGTTCGCACATGCTCTACGTTGACGCCAAAGCGCTTCAGCCGCTCGATGCAATACTTGCCGAAATCGTCATCGCCGACCACGGATACGAAGCAGACGTTCAGTCCGAGCTGCGAAAGCCGGCATGCCGTAATGGCGGAAGACGAGCCGAGCGTAATCGAGAAATCGTCTACGAACTTCTCCTTGTTGGGCTCCGGATGAATGCGGCTTCCCGAGATGATTGCGTCGACGTTTAGTTCTCCCAGTACATAGACCGTTTTGGCCATCTTCCCATCTCTCCCGCTCGATACGAGTACGATGCATAATGCTGAGTTTTGAACGGGCCTTTACAACCGGCTGACCGCGACCCGTTCGCAAAGCGCCTTGATATCCGCTTGGCGGACGTCGCCCGTCGCCTCCGACAAAGCGTTGGCCGCCCCGACGGCCGCCGCGAACCGCAGCGCGCCGGAGTCGTCCGCGCCCCTTCGCCAAGCGACGACCAATCCGGCGACGAAGGCGTCGCCGCTGCCGACCGGATTGACCGCCTTCACCCGCGGCGGCTTCGCCCGGTAAAGCCGGGCGCCCAGCATTGCCGCGCAGCCTTCCGAGCCCAGGGAAACGATCGTATGCCGAACCCCCCGCCGCCGCAAATCATCCGCCAGCGCCGCCAGCCTCTCTTCCGAGAAGCGGTCCGCTCCCGTTAGCTGCAGAAACTCCTCTTCGTTCGGCTTGATGGCGTAAGGCCCGGCAAGCATGCCTGACCGAAGGGCCTCCCCGCTCGAATCGAGCACGACGCGGGCGCCCCGCGACGAGGCGATCTCGACCAGCCGGCCGCAATAATCCGGCGGGCATTTCCCGGGAAGGCTTCCCGAAACGATCATCCACGTCTCCGGCGCGGCTAGCTCCCGGATCCGGTCCAGCAGCGCCGCCATCTCCTCTTCCGTCACCTCGGGACCGGGCTCCAGCACCTCGGTCGAGGATCCGTCGGACAGATCGATCAGATTGAGGCAGCTTCTCGTCTCCCCCGCAATGGAAGCGAAGCGGCCCGAAATGCCGTCCTGCTCGAGCTTCTTCGCGATCCACTCGCCGTTCCGGCCGCCCAGAAATCCGGTCGCCGCGACCTCCTCGCCGAGCTGGCGGACGACCCGGGCCACGTTCAGCCCTTTGCCGCCGGCGCTGGCATGCGCGGACACCGCGCGCTGCACGCGGCCGAGCGCCAGCTGCGGGACGCATATTCTCCTGTCCACCGAAGGGTTTAGCGTTACCGTAACGATCACGCCGTCACCTTCCCGCTTTGCCCGCGGATCCGCATAATTCCATCTTCCGCTTGACGAACCGCTTCGTCGCTTCCTTGGCCGGCTTCATGTATTGCCGGGGATCGTTCTCGTCCGGATTCCGGTCCAGCACGGCCTTAATCGCTTCCGTAAACACCATCCGCAGCTCGGTCGCGATATTCATCTTCGCCATGCCCGATCCGATGCATCTGCGCACCTGGTCGTCGGGGATGCCGGAGCCGCCGTGAAGGACGAGAGGCGCCCGGGTGAGCCCGGCAATCAAGCCGATCCGATCGAAATCGATTTTCGGGCCGCCTTTGTAAATGCCGTGCGCAGTCCCGATCGCCGGCGCGAGCGTATGAACGCCGGTCCGTTCCACGAACAGGGCGCATTCCTCGGGGTCCGCCAGCATGGCCTCGTCCTCCCCGACGGAAACTCCGTCCTCCACGCCCCCGATTTTGCCGAGCTCCGCCTCCGCGTTAATGCCCACCGCGTCCGCCAATTCGACGACTTTGCGCGTCTGACGCACGTTCTCCTCGAAAGGATGCATCGAAGCGTCGATCATCACGGAGGTATAGCCCGCTCTCACGCATCTGGCGATGATGTCGAAATCGCTGCAGTGGTCCAGATGAAGAACGATCGGAACCGAGACGAGCTCGGCCGCCGTCTTCGCGGCGGCGGCGATATAGGTCGCCCCGAGATGCTTCACCGTTCCCGTCGTCGACTGCAGGATGACCGGAGACTTCGATTCTTCGGCCGCTTCCGCCACCGCCTGAAGCATCTCCAGCGTATGGACGTTAAAGGCCGGCACGCAATACCCTTCCAATCTCGCTTGGCGGAGAATGGACGTCGATGATACGAGCGACACGTCTCTCCCCCTCCCTACAAGACGACGACTTGCGTCAAATTTTTGGGATGGTCCGGATTAAGCCCCAGCTTGACGGCCGTGAACGTGCCGTAATATTGAAGCAGCGGCAGGTAGAGAATGCTGCGGGCTTCGTCGGAGACGTCCGGCAGCCCTACCTCCAGCACCTGGTCGGCGAACGCGGTGTCCGGGCCGGCGGATGCGGCAATAAGTACGATATAAGCGCCGTAATCCTTCATCTCCGCCGCCACCTTCAGCTCCTGTTCGCGCGCCTGCTCGGACAGCAGCACGACGATGCAGGTGCCATCGTCCGCGATCGCCTTCGGCCCGTGCCGGAATTCCAACGTACCGAAGCTTTCCGTCCATACGTTCGACATCTCCTTCAGCTTGAGGCAGCCCTCCTGGGCAATCCCGAACAAAGCGCCCATGCCGAGAAAGATCGTTTTGTTGAACGAAGCCGACCGCACGATGCCGGAAGCCAGCGCCTTCGCCTTATCGACGACCGCGCCTACCTCGCCGACGGTCCGCTCCAGCTCCTGGATATATTTCGCCTGGCCCGATGCCGAGGCGATCGCGGTTTGCGCGGCCATCACCATGCTGCTTAACGATTTGGTCATCACGGTGCTGCGCTCTTTGCCCTTCTCGGAGACGAGGCACGGAGCCAGCTTCGCCATTTCGCTGTCCGCGTAGCAGGTCACCCCCGCCGTCTTCCAGCCGGTTACCGTTTGCGCCGCTTTAAGGGCGAGCAGCACCTCCGTCGATTCGCCCGAGCGGGAGACGCCGAACACGACGGCCGTCCGTTCTTCCACCGCGGATTGCTTTCGAACCAGCAGCAGGTCCGACGACGGAAGACTGATCGCGGGGCGTCCGAGCCACGCCCGGTAAACGGCCGCCATCGTCTGCGCCTGGTAGTACGAGGAGCCCGACCCGATAAAGATCGCCTGCTCGCCGCCCTTCCGAACGTATTTCTCCACCCAGCCGCCGGATTGAAGCGCGGAACGGAACGCCGTCTCGACGGCTTCCGCCTGCTCCCCGATTTCCTTGTACGTTAACGTTTCTTCCGCCCGTAACGCCGCTTCTTTCGAATCCTGTTCCTCCGTCCGTTGCTTCGATTCCATGACTTCACCTCCTGGTGATTTCTTTCGTCAACGACATAAAAATGATTGACAAGAACAATGTATCACCATAATTTGATTGTGTAAATCAAAATATTCAGTTTTTATTCATAAAACAAAAAAAATATTTAAAAAATAGATTCCTCGCGCAAAGATTTGCTCGAGACGCAAAAAAACGATTTCATAAACCTCACGAAACATGGTAGGATGATAATCATGTTTGCGCATTTTTCAAATGGAGGTACGATATGAGCAAAATAGATGCAAGACGGGGTTGGATTTTGGAGCAGCTCAAGGATAAAGGATCGATTCAAGTCGGCGAGGTCGTGAAGCAGTTTTCCGTCTCCGAAGCGACGGTCCGCCGCGATCTCGAGGTGCTGGAGAACGAGAAGAAATGCATTCGCACGCTTGGCGGCGCCGTGCTCGAAATTATGAAGATGGAAACGCCGTTCTTTAAGAAACTGGAGATCAACGCGGAGGAGAAGAAGCAAGTCGCGGAAAAAGCGCTCGGCCTGATCCGGGACCACGATATCATCGGCTTGACCGGCGGCACGACGAATTATTTCATAGCCAAACGGCTGGATCAGTTCGAGGGGCTGACGATTGTAACGAACGCGATCAATATCGCGTACGAGCTTATCGGCAAGCCGGGGCTGCGGCTTATCGTGACGGGGGGGACGATCAATACGCAAAGTTACGAGCTGTCCGGACCGCTCGCCGACGGCACGCTGAACCGGCTCAGCATTCAAAAAACGTTCGTGGGCGTCGACGGCATCTCCCTTTCGAGGGGGATCACCACGTTCAACGAAATGGAGGCGGAAACGAACCGGGTCATGATGCAAAAATCGCTTCAGAACTATATCGTCGCCGACCATACGAAATTCAACAACAGCTCCCTCTTCGTGATCAACGATTTCGGAAGCGTGAACGGGATGATTACGGATGACGGCGTCTCGCCCGAAATCGTCCGCCGTTACCGGGAAGCGGGCATTTCGTTCATTTGATGAGCTCTCGAACCCGCGCGGGCGCGCTGCCCCCCGGCGGAAAGCGGCCGTACCGGAATACCCGCGCACAGGCTGATCGGCCGACCGGGCGCGTGAACGGTAAGTCAATCCGCGGTACGGACGTAGTCCGAGGATTCCGCACGGGGACGGACGAGCCGGGCGAGCCGCCGGTGGCCTCGGGGTAGCGGCACCGGGCGCGGCTGGCCAGAGGCGCCGAGGCGCCTGGTCGCGGCGCGGGCAACTGGCGTGGCGCCGGGTGCGCCGGGGCGCGCCGCGGACGCTCGGCGGCTGGTTCGAGCGCTCACGGCACCACGCGCGGTGGCGCCCGGTGCGTCGGATCGGGGCGGCGTCTCGACGAGCAGCGTCGCAGCCCGCATCGCCGTCTCGCCTGGGCGCGTCGCGGACGCTCGGCGGCTGGTTCGAGCGCTCACGGCACCACGCGCGGTGGCGCCCGGTGCGTCGGATCGGGGCGGCGTCTCGACGAGCAGCGTCGCAGCCCGCATCGCCGTCGCGCCTGGGCGCCTCGCGGACGCTCGGCGGCTGGCGCGAGCGCTCACGCAGCGGCGCGCCGTGACGTCCGGTGCGCCCAATCGGGGCGCGCGTCTCGGCGAGCAGCGTCGCAGCCCGCATCGCCGTCTCGCCGGGTCG
>NZ_JAGGDJ010000053.1 GCF_017652985.1 Paenibacillus artemisiicola | reverse complement strand
ATGCCGGCGCACGGCCCGGCGGCGCGCGCCCGGCAGCCGGAGCCGGCCAGCGCCCGGGCGGCAAGCCCGGATCGCCGGCCAAGACCGGCCGGAAGCCGGAACCGCGGCGCAAGACGGCGCGCGAGGTCGCGTTGGATACGCTGGTGCGGGTCATGGAGGCCGGCGCCTACAGCAATCTGCAGCTGAACCGCGCGCTGCAGGACGCGGAGCTGTCGCGGGCCGACGCCGCGCTCGCGACCGAGCTCGTGTACGGCACGATCCAGCACCAGCGGCTGCTCGACGACAGGCTGGACGCCTTGGTCGCGAAAGGGGTGCGGAAGCTGGCACCTTGGGTGCTCGCGCTGCTGCGGATGAGCGCGTACCAGCTGCTGCTGCTCGACCGCGTCCCGCCGCACGCGGCCGTCAACGAGGCGGTCGTCATCGCGAAGCGGCGCGGCCACGCCGGCATCTCGGGCATGGTGAACGGCGTCCTCCGCAACATGGAACGCAGGCTGGACGAGTTGAAGCAGCCGTCCTCGCTGACGGACCCGGTACGCCGGATCGGCATCGATCATTCGTATCCCGACTGGCTCGTGAAGCGCTGGATCGACCGCTACGGCGAAGAAACCGCGGAGCGGATCTGCGCCGCCGGCAACGAACGGCCGCATGCCAGCGGGCGCGTCAACGCGCTCAAGCTGTCGCGGGAGAAGGCAATCGCCCTGCTGGCCGAGCATGGGGTCGAAGCGATGCCGTCCGCGCTGGCGGACGAAGGCATCGTCGCCCTCGGCGGCGGCAACCTGGCGCAGTCCGGCGGCTACCGCGAGGGCTGGCTGACGCCGCAGGACGAGAGCTCGATGCTCGTGGCGGACGTCTGCGCGCCGCAGCCCGGCATGCGCGTGCTGGACTGCTGCGCGGCGCCGGGGGGCAAGACGACGCACCTCGCGGAATTGATGGGCGACCGCGGCGAAGTCGTCGCGAACGATGTCCATCCGCATAAGCAGCCGCTGATCGACGAACACGCCGAGCGTCTGGGGCTCGCGACCGTGCGCACGGTCGTCGGCGACGCCGCGACGCTGTCGGAGCGATTTCCGCCCGGCAGCTTCGACCTCGTGCTGCTGGACGCCCCGTGCTCCGGCTTCGGCGTCATCCGCCGGAAGCCGGAAATCAAATGGACGAAGTCCGAGTCGGACGTCGCGGCGATCGCGGAGCTGCAGGAGCGGCTGCTGGCCGAAGCGGCGAAGCTGGTCCGGCCCGGCGGCACGCTCGTTTACAGCACCTGCACGATCGAGCGGGACGAAAACGAGCGGCAGGTACTGAAATTCCTGGACGCGCACGAATGGTATAAGCTGGATGCCGACTGGCCTTCCCGGGTGCTCCAGCCGCTCCGGACGAACGGGATCATCGGCGACGGTTTCGAAGGCATGGTCCAGCTGCTGCCGCAGCATTTCGGCAGCGACGGTTTTTTCATCGCCCGCATGAAACGCGACTCCGAAGGATCCGCATAACCGTCTTGCCCATACGCCCCTAACAGCGCGCAAGTGGCCTGTTATGGGCGTTTATGGTACTATTAACGTGGCGGTCCGCGTCTATCGGACGCCAAGCCAACATTTCATGAAGAAATAGGTGTGAACCCGATGAAACCGTTCATCTACGACTATACGCTGGAGCAGCTGCAAGATTGGATGAAGGAGAACGGCGAGTCCGCGTTTCGCGGCACCCAGCTGTTCGAATGGTTGTACGTCAAGCGCGTGAAGAGCTTCGACGAGATGAGCAACCTCTCCAAGCCGCTTCGGCAAAAGCTTGAAGACCAGTTCGCGTTCGTGACGCTGAACGAAATCACCCGCTTCGAATCGAAGGACGGCACGGTGAAGTTCCTGTTCGGCCTGCACGACAACCACGCGATCGAAACGGTCATCATGCGCCATAATTACGGCAACAGCATTTGCGTGACCACGCAGGTCGGCTGCCGGATCGGCTGCACGTTCTGCGCTTCGACGCTGGGCGGCTTGAAGCGCAACCTGACCGCGGGCGAAATCGTCGCGCAGGTCGTCGTCGCGCAGCAGATGCTCGACGAAACGAACGAGCGCGTGTCCAGCATCGTCATCATGGGCTCCGGCGAGCCGTTCGAGAACTACGACGCGACGATGACGTTCCTTCGCCTCATGATCCACGAGAAGGGACTCAACATCGGCCAGCGCCATATCACGGTATCGACGAGCGGCATCGTGCCGAGCATGTACAAGTTCGCCGAGGAGAACACGCAGATCAACCTGGCCATCTCCATTCACGCGCCGAACGACAAGCTGCGTTCCAAGCTGATGCCGGTCAACCGCCGGTTCCCGTTCGAAGAGGTCATGGAAGCGTGCCGCAACTACATCGCGAAGACGGGACGGCGCATCACGTTCGAATACGCGCTGATCGGCGGCGTCAACGACCAGAGCGAGCACGCGGAAGAGCTGGCGCAGGTGCTGAAGGGCATGCTCTGCCACGTCAACCTGATTCCGGTCAATCACGTGCCGGAGCGCGATTACGTGCGCACCCCCCGCGAACAAATTTTCGAGTTTCACCGGATCCTGGAGAAGAACAAAATCAATGCCACCATCCGCAGAGAACAGGGACACGACATTGCAGCGGCTTGCGGACAATTGCGCGCGAAACATATGGAGTCTACGGCGGGGTGATGAGGGTTGAAAACGGCTTTGCGGAGTGATATCGGAAGAATTCGACTCGTAAACGAAGACCGGGGCTGGTCCGAGATACTGGAACCCGGTTTTGTCGTTGCCATCGTGGCCGACGGCATGGGCGGCCATCAGGCGGGCGACGTGGCCAGCCGGCTTGCCGTCGATACGTTTCGCGAAGCGCTGCAGGGCTCGACCGCGGCCTTGTCGACGGAGGAGCGCCGCACGCTGATGAGCCAGGCGATCCTGCAGGCGAACGAGGTCGTGTTCGATACGGCATCCAACAACGAGCAGTACCATAACATGGGCACGACCGTCGTGGCGGCGCTGCTGTCGGACGACCGGGCCGTGATCGGCCATATCGGGGACAGCCGCGCGTATCAATGGCGGGAAGGCAAGCTGAAGCAGTTGACGGAAGACCATACCCTCGTGAACGAGCTGGTCAAATCCGGCCAAATCACGCCGGAGGAAGCCGAGCATCATCCGCGGCGCAACGTGCTGACGCGGGCGCTGGGGACGGACGAGCAGGTGGAGGTCGACATCCGGGACATCGCCTGGGAGAAGGACGATATCCTGCTTCTCTGCAGCGACGGGCTGTCCAACATGATCGGCGCGGCCGAAATGGCCGAGACGCTCGCGGAAGACGGACTGGACTTGAATCAAAAGGCGGACAGGCTCGTACAGCTTGCGCTGCAAGCCGGCGGAGACGACAACATTACCGTCGCGCTGCTGCATCATGCCGAAGACACGGAGCTTGAGGGGTGATCGACATGATAGGACATGAGCTGGGCGGAAGATACGAAATCATTGCGCGTATCGGCGGCGGCGGCATGGCGCTCGTGTACAAGGCCCATGACGTGCTGCTGAACCGCAACGTGGCGGTCAAGGTGCTTCGCCAGCAATACGTGCACGACGAGGAATTCATCCGGCGGTTCAGACGGGAAGCGCAGTCCGCCGCGGCGCTGTCGCATCCCAACGTCGTGAGCATTTACGACGTGGGGCAGGAGGACGATACGCACTACATCGTCATGGAATACGTCGAAGGCAACAATTTGAACGAAATCATCAAGGAACGCGCGCCGCTCCAGGCCGAGGAAGCGGTCAGAATCGCGATCCAGATTTGCGATGCCCTGGAGCACGCGCACCATAACCAAATCATCCATCGCGATATTAAACCTCATAATATTCTTATCGGCAAAAACGGCCGCGTGAAGGTAACGGATTTCGGCATCGCGCGGGCGGTCACGTCGTCGACGATCACGCAGACGGGCTCCATGGTCGGTTCGGTGCATTATTTCTCGCCCGAGCACGCCAAGGGCAGCGCGACCGGCGAGAAATCGGACCTGTATTCGCTCGGCATCGTGCTGTACCAGATGCTGACGGGCAAGCTGCCGTTCCTCGGCGAAAGCCCGATCAGCGTCGCGCTGAAGCATTTGCAGGAAAATTTCGAGGAGCCGCGCGAGCTGAATCCGTACATACCGCAGAGCGTCGAGAACGTGATTCTGAAGGCGATGCGCAAGAATCCGAACGAGCGGTACCATTCGGCGACGGAAATGCTGGCCGATCTCGAAACCTGCCTGCAGCCCGGACGGCTGCGGGAGCCGAAGATCGAATTCGACAATCCCGACTTCGACGAGACCCGCGTCATGCCCGCGATCCGCGGGAGCATCGCGGATACGCTCGCCGCGTCGTCGGCCGCCGCGAAAGCGGACAGGACGTCGCCGTACGGCGCGGCTGAACGGGAGCGGACGCCGGCGGAACGCACGGCCGCGACGTCGGCCGCGCGCGCGGACGAACCGGGCGAGGAAGAGGAAGACCGCTGGAATTCCGAAGGGCTCGAAGAAAAAAAGCGCGGACGGCGGTGGGTGAAGCCGGTCGTGACGGTGGCGTCGACGCTGGTCATTATCGCGCTCGTCTACTGGGGCGCCATGACCGTGCTCGGCTGGTTCGACATCGAGGAGGTCGACGTGCCGTACGTCGTCAACATGAACGAGACCGACGCCCGGATGACGCTGGAGAAGGCGGGGCTGAAGGTCGAAGAGCCTTCGATCTACACGGATAAGGAAGGCGTCGCCAAAGACATCGTCTACGAGCAGTCCAAGCCGAACCAGCGCGTGAAGGTCGGCTCGTTCATCAAGTTGTACGTCAGCACCGGACCGAAGCTGGAAGCGGCCGACAATTACGTCGGCAAGTCCTACGACGACGCGGTCGCGGCGCTCGTCGCGCTCGGCCTCGACCAGGAGAAGCAAATTTCCAAGAAAGAAACCTTCAGCGACGAAGCGCCGGGGACGGTGCTGGAACAGACGCCGCCGGCCGGCGAGCAATACGATCCCAAGACCGCGGCGTTCTCGTTCACGGTCAGCCAGGGCAAGGAGACGCTGAAGATGCCGAAAGTCATCGGCAAGAAGGAAAGCGAAGCCATCGCCCAGCTCCGTTCCCTGGGGCTCGTCGTGAACGATTCCGATATCGTCCGGGAGCCGAGCTACCGGCCGAAGGGCGAAGTTACCGCCCAATATCCGTACGACCCCGACGCGCAGGTGACCAAAGGGTCGGCGATCACGCTGACGGTCAGCTCCGGCTTGCCGGACGACGCGCTCGAGTATACGTTCAATATCGTCATTTCCCCGGCGCAGGCGGGCAAGACGAGCGAGATCCGCATCGTCTACTCCGACGCCACGGGACAAAACATCGAATGGGGCAAGCGGAAGATCAAGGATACCGAGACGTTCCCCGTGAAGGTCGTGCTCGACCCGAATACGGAGGCCCAGGTGCAGATCTACCGGGACGGCCAATTCACCGATACGTTCTCGCGCACGTACGGCGACGTTCAATCGGGCGCCGACGCGCCGCCGGAAACGGTGCCGGGCATGGACCCGCCGCCGGCCGACCAGCCAGCCAACACCGAGGAGAGTCCGACGAATGGCAACACGAACACGGATGGAGCCGACAATGACGCAGTCGCGCAATAAGGAAAGCAAAACCGGCCGGATCGTCAAGGCGCTCAGCGGCTACTACTACGTGCGTCCGGAGGGCGCGGCGCCGGGCGAGGCGGACGTGCAGTGCCGGGCGCGCGGCATCTTCAAGAAACGGGGCGAATCGCCGCTCGTCGGCGACGTCGTCGACTTCGAAGAGACGGAGAACGGGGAGGGCGCCGTCAACGCCCTCGCGCCGCGAAGCTCGGAGCTGATCCGGCCGCCGGTGGCGAACGTGGACCTGGCCGTGCTCGTGTTTTCCGTCACGGAGCCCGCGCTGAACCTGCAGCTGCTCGACAAATTTCTGGCGCATATCGAGCATGCCGGCATCGACGCCGTACTATGCTTAAGTAAGCAGGATTTGGCGGAGGACGGCGGGGAAACGGAAGAGGCGCGGCGCGCGATGAGCGAGGTGCAGCGGATCTACGAGCCGATCGGCTACGAGGTGCTCGTCACCAGCTCGAGGCGCGGCGCGGGGACGGCGGCGCTCAAGGAACGGCTGCAGGGGCATTTGGCGGTGTTCGCCGGGCAATCCGGCGTCGGCAAATCGTCGCTGCTGAACGCCCTCGTCCCGGGCCTTACGCTGGAAACGAACGAAATCAGCAACCGGCTCGGCCGGGGCAAGCATACCACGCGTCACGTCGAGCTGATCGACATCGGCGGCGGCTTCGTGGCGGATACGCCGGGGTTCAGCCAGCTGGACTTCGCGGAGCTAGGCATCGAGGAGCTCGGCAGCTGCTTCCGCGAAATGCGCGAACGGGCGTCCGAGTGCAAATTCCGCGGCTGCACCCACATCCATGAACCGGAATGCGCGGTGCTGAAGGCGGTGGAGGACGGCGAAATCGCGCCGAGCCGCCATGCCAACTACGCGCTGTTCATGGCGGAGATGAAAGAGAAAAAGCGGAGGTACTGACATGTCCATCATCATCGCACCATCGATTTTGTCCGCCGATTTCGCGGCGCTCGGAGAAGAGATCAAAGACGTGGACCGTGCCGGCGCGGATTGGATCCATATCGACGTCATGGACGGCCATTTCGTGCCGACCCTGACATTCGGCCCGCAGATCATTCAAGCCGTTCGGCCGGCGTCGAAGCTCGTCTACGACGTCCATCTGATGATCGAGCGGCCGGAGCTGCACATCGCGAATTACGCCGCCGCCGGCGCGGACCGCATCACGGTCCATGCCGAAGCTTGCGTGCATTTGCACCGCGTGGTGCATCAAATCAAGGAAGCCGGGCTTCCCGCCGGCGTGGCCCTGAATCCCGCGACGCCGGTCAGCGCGCTCGAGAACGTGCTGGACGATATCGACATGATCCTGCTGATGACCGTCAACCCCGGCTTCGGCGGCCAAAAATTCATCCCGCAGTCGCTGCAGAAGATTCGCCAAACGCGCGCGCTGCTGGCGGAGCGGGGCCGCGAAGGCATGCTGATCCAAGTGGACGGCGGCATCAACGCCGAGACGGCGCCGCTCGTGCGCGAGGCCGGCGCCGACGTGTTCGTCGCGGGCAGCGCCGTGTTCACCGAGCGCGACCGTGCGGCGGCGATCGCCGCGCTTCGTTAAGGGGCGCGCGGGTGGGCGGGCGCTTGAAGAAAGGGCTGCTGCTGCTGCTGTACGGCATCGGCTGCGGCCTGATGCTGTGTTTGTTCACGATCATCAAGGGCATGGCGAACCTGGTGTTCTCCCTGCTCGCCGTCGTGATCGCGATCCATTATTTCAAGAACTTCGCGTCGATCCGTTCGCGGATCGCGTTCATCGCGCTGGCGATCGTAAGCTTCCTGGTCTTCGTGTTCATCTATGCGGTGATCACGGCGATGCGGAGCGGGGCGCCAGGCGCGGCATAGAGAGAGAGAGAGAGGCGGCGAGGGTCGCCAAGCCCGGGTTTGGAATAGGACAGTCCCGCGGCGCATAGGATGGTTACATGAACGAACGTCGTTCTTGTAGCCTTTTTTTTATGGACGAAAGGCGCGGAACCGTTACGGATGTTAAAGACGGCCCGTGCTTCAACGATCGGAGACCGCTTCCGGCACTTTGGGGCAAACGGGTTTTCTGCCTGCAATAACTCTTAGGAGGGGTGGAGCATGAAATTCTATACGATCAAGCTGCCGAAGTTCTTAGGTGGTTTCGTGAAGGCCATCTTAAACACGTTTCAGAAGAGCTAGCAGCGGCTGCCCCTGAAGCGGACGTTCGGCGTGCGAAATCCGGAGCGCGGAAGGCTGCGCGGGCTAACGTCGCGCCTTCCGCGCTTTGACATGCAAAAAAGCACCTGATGTTGAATCAGGTGCTTTTTGTCCATGGCTACATGCCGTTATACGCGAGTGACTTTACCGGATTTGAGCGCCTTGGTGCTGACGTAAACGCGCTTCGGCTTGCCGTTAACAAGAATTCTTACCTTCTGAACGTTAACGCCCCAAGAGCGGCGGGTTTTGTTGTTAGCGTGCGATACGTTGTTGCCTACACCAGGACCTTTGCCCGTAATGAAACATTTGCGAGACATGGAATACACCTCCCCTTGACAATCACTGCAAACAAACAGACTTCAATATAATAGCATATGTCCGGGCTTTCATCAAGCATTGTTAACGCGCAATATCGACATCTAGGGCTTAAAAAAGGATGAAAACGGTCGAGAATGGGGGGCTGGACTTCAAAATCGTTCAAATTTATAGTACAATGTGGATTAGTCCATAATAACAACGGTGAAGGAGTGGTTTTCCATGCCTCTGCAGCTACAATCCGAACTCGGAAGCGTTCATATAACCGATCATGTGATTTCCGTCCTTGCCGGGTCCGCAGCCATGGACTGTTATGGGCTGGTAGGCATGGCATCAAGAAAGCAGCTGAAAGACGGCTTCGCCGAGCTGCTGGGTCGGGATAATCTGTCGCGCGGTGTCGAAGTCCACCGAGAGAACGATTACTTACACATCGATTTGTACATCATCGTGAGCTACGGGACAAAAATTTCCGAGGTCGCACATAATATTCAGTCAAAAGTGAAGTATGTGATGAACGAGGTTGTCGGCGTAAAAGTCGACGTCGTCAATATTTTTGTCCAAGGCGTACGGGTATCTCGGTAGGAAGGGGTAATCACGCTTGATCAAACGCTTTATTAACGGCTCGGATTTCGCGAGAATGCTCCTGAGCGGAGCGGACAATTTACAACGAAACGAATCGCGCATCAACGCGCTGAACGTCTTCCCGGTTCCGGACGGAGACACGGGATCCAATATGAATTTGACGATGAGCTCCGGGAAACGCGAGCTGCAGAAAAACCCGAGCCACGCAGTGGGCAAAGTTGCGGAAGCGCTTTCTAAAGGGCTGCTGATGGGCGCGCGGGGCAATTCCGGCGTCATTCTGTCGCAGCTGTTCCGCGGCTTTTCGAAGAGCGTCGCGAACCAGGAGCAGATCGACGCGCAGCAGTTCGCCGCGGCGCTGCAGAACGGTGTCGACATGGCTTATAAAGCCGTCGTGAAGCCGGTGGAGGGCACCATCCTGACCGTGGCGAAAGACACGGCCAAGCATGCCGTCGCCTTCGCCAAGCGCAACAACGACGTGGCGCAGCTCGTGCAGGAGGTCGTGTCGCGCGCGAACGAGTCGCTCGAGCGGACCCCGGAGCTGCTGCCGGTGCTCAAGCAGGTCGGCGTCGTCGATTCCGGCGGGCAGGGGCTCGTCTGCATCTATGAGGGCTTCCTGAGCTGTCTGGCGGAGGAGAACGGCATATCCGGCGAAGCCGCGGTCGGCGCGGAAGCCGCCGCTCCCATGGCGTTCCCGCGCCAAGAAGCGACGAAGGCGCCCGCTCAGCCGGTGCCGATTCCGGTTCCCTCGGCGTCGCGGCACGCGAGCGCGCAGTCCAAGCTGGAAACGGAGCAGATCGAGTTTCTCTACGACATGGAGTTCTTCATCAACCGCAAACAAGCGGGACGGACGGGGCTCCGCTTCGACGAAGCGCTGTTCAAGGGCATGCTGTCCCGGGACGGCGACAGCATCCTCGTCATCGTGGACGACGAGATCATCAAGGTCCACGTGCATACGCGCAAGCCGGGCGACGTGCTGAACTTCGCCCTGCCGTACGGCGAGCTGACGGAGATTCACATTTTGAACATGCGCGAGCAGCATCGGGATTTGCTGCACGAAGAGGAGAGCGCGGCGATCGCCGGCGGCATGTCCGCTCCGGGGGCCGACGCGCTGCCGGAGACGGCGGTCGTCGAAGAGGCCGCCCTCGGGCTCGCCGTCTCCGAGGTGCTCACGGGTACCCCTGCCGACGCCCTGTCCGCGGAGCAGGCGCACGAGCTCGCGCCGTTCGGCCTCGTCGCGGTGGCGATGGGGGACGGCATCCGCGCTATCTTCCTCGACAACAACGTCGACGTCGTCCTGTCGGGCGGCCAGACGATGAATCCGTCGACGGAGGATTTCGTCCGCGCCATCGAGTCGCTGCCGGCGGAGCATATTTTCCTGCTGCCGAACAACAGCAACATCATCCTGGCGGCCCAGCAGGCGGCGGAGCTTAGCGGGCGCAACGTCACGGTGATCGGCTCGAAGAACATTCCGCAAGGGCTGGCCGCGGTCCTGGCGTTCCGGGAGGAAGAGCCGGCGGAGATGAACGCGCAGGCGATGAACGAAGCGGTGCTGCAGGTGCGCTCCGGCCAAGTGACGAACGCGGTGCGCAACACGTCGATCGACGGCATCTCGATTCACGAAGGCGATTATATCGGAATCTTGGAGAAGACGATCGTGACCGCCTCCCCGAGCCTGCAGGAGACGTGCAGGGAGCTGCTTGCGCGGATGCTGGAAGACGGCGGCGAGCTGGTCACGGTACTGACGGGCGAGCAGGCAAAGCCGGCGGAAACGGCCGAATTGACGGCATGGGCGAAAGAAACGTTCCCGGATGCGGAGTTCGAAGTGCATGCGGGCGGCCAGCCGCTCTATCCATATTTAATCGCGGTCGAATAGGGGGTCATCTGCATGAGCGGGGTTAAAATCGTGACGGACAGCACCGCCGATATCCCGAAACGGGTCAGAGAGCAATACGGCATCGAGATGGTACCGCTGAAGGTCATGTTCGGCGAAGAGTCGTTTCTGGACGGCGTCTCGCTGACCAACGAGCAGTTTTACACGCGGCTGGCTTCGTCGGCCGCGCTGCCGACGACGTCGCAGCCGTCGCCCGTGGAGTTCACGGAAACGTACGAACGACTGAGCAAGCAATTTCCGGATTCGCCCATCATTTCGATTCATATTTCTTCCATGCTCAGCGGTACGTACCAATCCGCGCTTCTCGGCTCGACGCTGATGGAAACGCCGGCCGACGTCACCGTCATCGATTCCCGGTCCGTGTCCTATGGGCTGGGCATGCTCGTGGTGAAAGCCGCCGAGATGGCGGCCGCCGGCGCTTCGAAGGACGAGATTCTCGCCGCGGTCGACGCGATGCGGAAGGACATGAACATGTATTTCCTCGTCGATACGCTGGAGTATCTCCAGAAGGGCGGCCGGATCGGCAAAGCCGCAGCGCTGTTCGGCTCGATCCTGAACATCAAGCCGATCCTGACGATCGACCGGGAAGGCGAAGTCTCGCCGGTCGACAAAGTACGCGGAACGAAGAAGGCGATGCAGCGCATCGTCGACCTGTTCAAGGCGGAGTTCGGCGATCATCCGATCGACATGACGGTCGGCTGGACGTACAAGCGCGAGCTCGCGCTCGAGCTGGCCGCGCTCGCGCAGGGACAGCTGAACGTGCGCAGCATCAGGCAGACGGACATCGGCGCGGTCATCGGCTCGCATGCCGGGGCCGGGGCTGCGGCTTTATTTATTACGCGGGTGTGAGGTAATGGGGATGAAGCTGGATCAAATACCGGTCCGGCAAATGAAAGGCGTGAGCGCTCAGAAGGAAGTGGAGCTTCACGCCTTTGGCGTTCATACGATCGCGGATTTGCTGGACTATTTTCCGTTTCGCTACGAGGATTATCGCATTCGGACGCTGGGAGAGACGAAGGACGGCGAGAAAGCGACCGTAGAAGGCAAGATCATGGGCAATCCGGTGCTGCAGCGCTACGGCCGGGCGAAATCGCGGCTGACGTGCAAGATCGCCGTGGACGGCTTGCTCGTGACGGCCGTCTGGTTCAACCGGCACTTCCTGCAGGAGCAGCTCGTGCCGGGACGGGACATCGTTCTGACCGGCAAATGGGAGCAAAAGCGGCTGCAGATCACGGTGTCGGAATCGGAATTTCCCGATAAGGGCACGGCCCGTTCCGGCACGCTGCAGTCGGTGTATTCCATCGGCGGGAGCGTTACGCAGGCGTGGATCCGAAAGCTGATCGCGCAGGCGCTGCAGCAGTACGGCGATATGGTCGAGGAGATTTTGCCGGCCGAGCTAGTGGACAAGCACGGCTTCATGCCGAGGCGCGAAGCCGTGCGGCTGATTCATCAGCCGGACGATATCGCGCTGGGCCAGGACGCGCGGCGCCGGCTCGTGTACGAGGAGCTGTTCCTGTTTCAGCTGAAGCTCCAAGCGTACCGCTCGCTGAACCGCAAGCGGATGGACGGCATCGCCCACGTCGTCGACGCGGAGTCGATCCGGGCGTTCTCGCGGACGCTGCCGTTCGAGCTGACGGATTCGCAGAAGAAGGTCGTGAACGAGATTCTGATCGACATGCGGTCGCACGCGTGCATGAACCGGCTGCTGCAGGGCGACGTCGGCTCCGGCAAGACGGTCGTGGCGGCCATCGCGCTGTTCGCGACGTTCAAGGCGGGCCACCAAGGCGCGTTGATGGTGCCGACGGAAATATTGGCGGAGCAGCATTACCGCTCGCTGCAGAAGCTGCTGGGACCGGCGGGCATGGAGGTCGCGCTGCTGACCGGCAGCTTGACGGAGAAGAAGCGCCGGGAGGTGCTGGCCGGCCTGCAGATGGGGCTGATCGACGTCGTCGTCGGCACGCAGGCGATCATCCAGGACGGCGTCTTCTTCCGCAGCCTCGGGCTCGTCGTCACCGACGAGCAGCACCGGTTCGGCGTGAACCAGCGGAGCGTGCTGCGGCGCAAGGGATTGAACCCCGACGTGCTCACGATGACGGCGACGCCGATTCCGCGGACGCTCGCGATCACGGCGTTCGGCGACCTCGATGTCTCGACCCTGCGGGAACGTCCGCACGGACGCAAGCCGATCCAGACGAATTGGGTGAAGCACGGCATGCTGGACCGCGTGCTCGGCTTCGTGCGCCGCGAGGTGAAGGCGGGCCGGCAATGTTATTTCATCTGCCCGCTGATCGAGGAATCGGACAAGCTGGACGTGCAGAACGCGATCGACCTGCATGTCCAGATGCAGCAGGCGTTTCCGGATCTGCGCGTCGGGCTGCTGCACGGCCGGCTGTCCGCCGCCGAGAAGGACGAGGTCATGCGCGCGTTCGCCGCGAACGAAACCCATGTTCTCGTGGCGACGACGGTCGTGGAGGTCGGCGTCGACGTGCCGAACGCGACGCTCATGGTCATCATGGACGCCGAGCGCTTCGGGCTGTCGCAGCTGCACCAGCTGCGCGGCCGCGTCGGCCGGGGCGGCCACCAGTCGTACTGCGTGCTGATCGCCGATCCGAAGTCGGAGATCGGCCGGGAACGGATGAAGATCATGACGGAAACCGACGACGGCTTCGAGGTGTCGCGCCGCGATTTGGAGCTGCGCGGACCGGGAGATTTCTTCGGAACGAAGCAGAGCGGGGTGCCGGACTTCAAGCTGGCCGACATGGCCGCGGATTTCGCGGTGCTGGAGGAGGCGCGGGACGACGCGGCGGAGCTGACCGGACGCGCGGATTTCTGGCGCGAAGCGCCTTACGCGAGGCTGCGGGACCTGCTGCGCAAAGAGCAACTTTTTCAGGGGGAGCTGTTGGACTAGTTTTTATTGCGAACGCGCCGGCATATAGTACATCTATACGAGGTTTTCGGAGGTCAGCCGCGCCTTGCTCGCGGGGGAGGGCTTCTTGAAGCTGGACGGAGGTGCTATAACCGGACATGAGTTACACGAAATTCGGCATACGCCCGGAGCTGGTCGAACGCATCAAATTCAAAATGAAAAATCCGGTCATCAAGGACCGGATCAAAATGCTGATGAACGGCGTGAACAAATACGATTTGCAGGACCGCGCGAAGGTGCGGAAACTTGTCCGCACGGCAGCCGGCATCATGCAGGAAAACTTGACGGAGCAGCAGGAGGAGCAAATCATCGCGTTCGTCCTCGCGCAAAAGATCGATCCGAACAATACGCTGCACTTGATCCGCCTTTGGGCGATGTTCCGCTGATCCTTCGGGGTCGGCGGTTTTTTTCGGTTTCGGCGCCCGGGATCGGGTTGGGGTCAGCCGTTCGACGCGAGCGGGGCGATGCAGCTCTCGTCGTCCTTCGCGACGCTGCCCACCTGCGCGCCGACCGGATAGGCCTCCAGCAGCTCGGACGGGAACGGGCGCAGCAGACGGTTCAGCGCCGCGCTGTCGCGTTCGGAGCGGTCCAGCCACGTTGCCTCGTCTTCGGGCCGCAGGATGACCGGCATGCGGTTATGAATCGGCTCCATGAGCGCGTTGGGCGCCGTCGTCAGCACGGTGCAGGTGCTCAGCTTGATGCCGTCCGGGGAAACCCAGGTGTCGTAGAGGCCGGCCATGCTGAACAGCTTCCGGTCGCGGCGGACGATGCGCATCGGCTGCTTGCGCCCTTCCTCCTGCCGCCATTCGTAGAAGCCGTCGGCCGGAATGACGCAGCGCTTGCGCTCCATCAGCTTGCGGAACGCCGGCTTCTCCCACACCGTTTCGGAGCGGGCGTTGATCATTTTGGCGGCCAGCTTCGTCGTTTCGGCCCAGGAAGGGACGAGGCCCCACTTCAGCTCGCCGAGCCGGTTCTTCTCGCCGTCGTGGATGACCGCGAGCACCATTTGGCCTGGCGCGACGTTGTATTTCGGCTGCTGGTAAGGCGCGTTCGAGTCGGAGATCCAGTAATGGAGCAGCAGCTCCTCGAGCGAAACGGTGATCGTATAGCGTCCGCACATGGCGCTTAAGCCTCCTCCTCCCGTACCGAAACGGCACGTCTTTGCATAGCTATAGTATACTACAACGGCTAAGCGAACGTGGAGCGGCCCATACTAATCCATAACGGATGCGGCAGGACAGAGATATGGGAAAACGGATGCAAAGGAAGGAGGACGAACGGCGATGACTCAACAACGGCCGCGCCGCGGCAAGCCGTCGCTGCTCGGATGGCTGCTGCACGCGCTGCGGCTCGTCCGCGATTACGCGGCGCATAAGCGGGACGCGCGCGCCGTCTCGCACGACTTGGCGGCCCATGCGCTGCCGGCCGTCATTCGCCGGGAGTCGGCGGAAGAGCTGTTCGCCGCGCTGGCCCGCGCCGCCGCGGTTACCTCCGGCTCGGAGCGGGAGGCGGAAGGCGCGGGAGGGGACGGCTTATCGGACGAGGAACGCGCGCTTATTCATCGGATCCGGCACGAAACCGAGCTCGCCAACGTCAACAACGTGACGCGGACCGAAGCCTACCGCGCGGTCTACCACCGTATGCCGGAGCTGCACTGGGCGCTGCTCGCGCACGTCGTCTCCCGCAACGGCGGCTGGAACATGACGGATTTGCAGGGCGAGCTGCTGCCGGAGCTGCTAGACGAGGAGAGCCGGCTGCATACGTTCATCCTGCTGGAGCGGATCAACGCGCTCATCTTCCACGACGCTTACCCGCAGCTGCTGCTGTACGAGGCGTCCCGCAAGGAAGGACGGGACTTGTCGCCGCTCCTGCCGGCTTTCGGCGTGTCGCGCTTCATGCCGCCCGTCTGGGCGCACTATTGGGAGCGCCGCGACCCCGTGCTCCTGACGACCGCGCTCATCGTGAACGAACAGCACGTCATCGAGGCGCCGCTCGTGCAGAGCGATTACTTCAAGGCGCACGTGACGAAACGGCTGCCGTTCCTGATGCAGATCCCGCTGCAGACGAATACGGTCGTCCTGCCGTACGGCTCGCCGCTCGACGCCGGTGGCGAGATGCAGCTGGCCGGCTTGGTGCTGGAGCAGTTCAGCAGCCTGTATGAGCGGATCGAATTCGGCAAAAGCCTTTACGCGATCCTCCTGCGCGTGCCGGAGGTGATGCAGGGCGTGCTCGCGTTTGTACGCGGCGTTCATCATACGGGCTCCCGCGCGGATTACGCGCCGCATCTGTTCGCGAAGGAGCGCGAGGCGTTCGAGCGGGACGCCGCGTACGAAGAACGGCTGGCCGGTTGCAGCCTGATTCAAGGCGCGAAGAAGCTGCTCAGCCCCGAGCTGGCCGCCGCGTGGCCGAACGTGCCGGTCGCCATTCCGGAGCGGAGCGACTGGCTGCGGGATCCGAAGGCCGTCGCGGGCTACTTCGAGGAGCTGCCGTTGCCGGCTATCTTCGAAATTACGTTCGAGCATTGCATGGCGTTCAACAAGCTGGAGCTGGCCGTGCAGGCGAAGCAGCGGTTCGGCGGGAACGGCAAAAGGCGATAAGCGCGGCTGATCGGTCAGCCGGCTTATCGCCTTTTTCGGTTTGCTTGGGGACGGGACGCGCCCGGTCCGTACGGTTAACGGCGGTGCAGCAGCTCCCAGCGATAGACGTATTCGAAGAGGAATTCGAACGCCTCGAGATGGCGTTTCGCCTCGAAGGCGTTGACGCCCCAGGCGTAGATGCCGTGCTTGCGCAGCATGATGCCCGGAATGCGCTTGTCGAGCCGCTCCGTCACTTCCGGCACGATGCTCGGAATATGGGCGAAGTTCGAGACGATGGGAATCTCGATATGCGCTTCCTCGTCCCAGATGTTGAACGCTTTGATCAGCTCCACGCCGTCGACGGGAATCGATTTGCGTTCCCAGAACAGTTCGGAGACGAGGTTGTTGAATACCGTATGGACGTGGAAAATCGCGCCGCAGCCCGTCTGCCGGTAGATCTCGCAGTGGATGAGCGTCTCGGCGGACGGCTTCAGGCCCGTCGTCTCGCTCGGCTTGCCTTCGCGGTCGACGAAGAGGAAGTCCTCGGGCGTCGACAAGGACTTGTCCTTGCCGCTCGCCGTGATGGCGAAGTGAAAGTCGTCCGGCGCGAAATCGCCGACGCGGACGGACAGATTGCCGCTCGTGCCGGGGAACCAGCCGCGGTCCGCGAAGAGGCGCTTCACGCCGGTCAGCTCGGCGAGCGCCCGTTGTTTCGTTTCGAGAGAAAGGGATGCAAAGGACATCGGTTAACGTGTCGCCTCCTGCAGCTTCAATTGGTCGATGACGTCGTGGAACGTCTCGTATTCGTGGCACGGCAGCCCGAGCTCCGCGCATTTCTGCGTCAGGTGGGAGCGGGCGAAGACGGTATCGACGAGCTTGGCGCCTTCGAAATCGGTGACGCTGTCGCCGATCAGGATGCGCTCGTACCGGTCGGCCGGGAAACGGTTGATGATCGTCTTCTTGCACATGCCGCATTCCGTCGCGCAATCCGGACCGCAAAGATGCGGCCAGGTGATCTCGATGGACGCTCCGCTGAAGTCGCTGCCGTTGCAATAGATACGGTCTTCCGGAATGCCGAACGGCGCGAGCAGCGGATAGACGAAGAAATCGATGCCGCCGCTCGTCACGTAAAAGTCGATGCCGTTGTCCTTGCAGTACTTCAGCAGATCGGCAAAGCCGGCCCGAATGCGCGCGTTCGAGATCGCGTACTCGACGACCTCGCGCTTCATGGAAGACGGGAGCAGGCGAAACAGCTCGCCGACGCCCTGCTTGATGGACTTCGCTTGGCTGACGATCGCGTTCACGATCGCTTCCCAGCCCGGCGGGTTGAAGTGGCGGATGATCGCCACGATATTGTCGTTCTCGGTGATGGTGCCGTCAAAATCGCAGAAGATGACGCGCTGCTTGGTCATGGTCGCCGCTCCTTCGTTCATCGTCATGGTTGCTTGTAGCCCCAGCTGTCGATCGCCGCGCGCAGCGCCTCGTTGCCCGGCAGCGCGGCTGCTTCCGGCAGGGATACGCCGCGAAGCGTCGCGTCGATGGCCTGGCGGAACGCCTGTCCGCCGGCGGCCGTGCCCATCGGATGGCCGTGGATGCCGCCGCCGGCGTTGACGACGACGTCGGTGCCGAAGTCGCGCAGGATAAGCGGCACGAGGCCGGGGTGAATGCCCGCGGACGGCACCGGGAAGCTCATCCGTACAGGCAGTGCCGGATCGAGCAGGGCGGCCTGCACGGCCAGGTTCTCTTCTCGCGGCATGACGACGGAGCCGTACGGCGACGGGAAGAGCGCCAGGTCCGCGCCGGCGAGCCGCATGAGCTTGCCGAGCAGCAGCGGCGCCGCGATGCCGTAATGCGGCGACGGATAGAACGCGCCCGCCATCGCCGGATGCGCGGCGATCGGCACGTTAATCTCCGGATCGGCGCTCAGCTCGTGCAGGACGTCGAAGCCGTACGCCAGCACGTTGAAGAGCAGGGCGTTGGCGCCGGAGGCGATCGCGAGCTTCGCTTGCGAGGCCAGTTTCGACGTCGGACCGGTCAAGTTCACCGCGTAGAGCAGCTTCTGGCCGGTCTCGGCTTCCGCCTGGCGGGCCGCCTCCATGCACGCCTCGACGCGCTTCCGGAGCGGAGTCAGCGGGTTCTCGAACAAGATTTCGTCGTCCTTGATCAGGTCGACCCCGCCGAGCGCCTGCTTATAAAATTGCTCACGCAGGTTCGGCAGGTCGTGGCCGATGACGGATTTGAAAATGCTCATCAGAAGCGGACGCTCCTTGACCCCGAGCTGCTCGCGGACGCCGTCCATGCCGAACTTCGGCCCCGGGAACGCGGACAGGAAGTCGGACGAAAATCCTAGATCGAGCAGCTTGATGCGCCCGTCCATGGACAGCTTGCCGAACACGGTAACGAGCAGGGCGGGCAGGTCGCGGCTGAAATTGACGTCCGGGTAGGCGATGACGATGTCCGCGCAGCGGGTGCCCGGTTCCGCGCCGCCGTGCTCCGTTACGGACACGACGCGGCCCAGATGCTTCTCCATTTCGGCTTTGCGCGCTTCCGGCAGATCGGTCCAGCTGCCGACGGTCAAGCCGACGGCGATGCCGAGCGCTTTCTTTTGAAAATCGGCTTTATCGTCGTAGCAGCGATACGTCGCTGTGCAATACGCTTGGCTCATGATTTCGCATTCCTTTCGATTTCGGCTCCCATTTCGACGGCGCGCTCGGCCGAACGGGCGACTGCGGCCTCGACCGCCTCCGCGAACCGGTAGGCGTCGAATTTCTCGATGGCCGCCTGCGTCGAGCCGTTCGGCGAGGTCACCTTGCGGCGCAGCTCGGCCGGATCTTCACCCGTAGCTTTTACCATGTGGGCGGCGCCTAGTACGGTCTGGACCGTCAGCTCGCGCGCGGCTTCCGGGGTCAGGCCGAGCTTGGCGCCGGCGGCGATCATCGCTTCCATCATGTAGTAGATATAGGCCGGTCCGCTGCCGGACAGCCCCGTTACGACTTCCAGCAGCGGCTCTTCCACGATCGCGGTGAGGCCGACGGCCTGGAACATCGCGTCGGTCAGCCGCCGCTGCGCGTCGGTCGCCGAGGCCGAGAAGCTGAGGCCCGTGGCGCCTAGCCCGATCGTGCTCGACGTGTTCGGCATCGTCCGGGCGATCGGCATCGGCTTGCCGAGCAGCGTCTCGAGCGTCGCGATCGTCATGCCCGCGATGAGCGAGACGACGAGCTGGCCGGGATGAAGCAGGTCGCGCACGCCGCGGATCGCGTCGGCGGCGTCCTTCGGTTTCATGGCCAAGAAGACGATGTCGGCTTCGCGGAGCATCGTTTCTTTCGCGGCGTCGCCGACGGCGCCGGTAATGCCGTACCGGTCGGAAAGCTCGCGCATGCGCTCGGCGTTTTGCCGGTTCATCATGCCGATGCGGGACGGCTCGGTCAGCCCGCGGTCCAGCACGCCGCGCACGAGCGCTTCGGCCATGGAGCCCGCGCCGTAGAAGCATAGGTTCATCGTTTGAATGTCCGGCGCGATGCCGGAAGAGGATAGTGTCGTCATGATTGCGGTAAAACCTCCTTCAAGTAAGCGGACCGCCGCATGCTCTGCATGGGATCGATCCGGAGCGGAATGCCGCATGCAGCGTTTAGCGCCGAACGCAAGCCAATCCGCTTTCATGCAGAATGCTGCATTCCCCGCTTCGGCGTTGCACGCAAGCCAATTCGCATTTATAGCGGAATGCTGCATGCAAAGCTCGCGCTTTGCACGCAAGCCAATCCGCTTTTATAGCGGAATGCTGTATGCAAAGCTCGCGCTTTGCACGCAAGCCAATCCGCTTTAGTTCCTAATTTGCCCGCTGCCGTAGACGCGGAATTTGGTGGACGTCAGCGCGGGCAGGCCCATCGGGCCGCGCGCGTGGAGCTTCTGCGTGCTGATGCCGATTTCGGCGCCGTAGCCGAATTCGAAGCCGTCGGTGAACCGGGTCGACGCGTTGTGATAGACCGCCGCCGCATCGACGCGCTGCATGAACGCCGCGGCGTTCGCTTCGTCTTCGGTGACGATGCATTCGGAATGCATCGTGCCGAAGCGGGCGATATGCGTAAGCGCCTGCTCGAGCCCGTCGACGACGCGGATGTTCATAATGTAATCGTTATACTCCGTCGCGTAATCCGCGTCGGTCGCCGCCGCGGCTTCCGGCACGAGCGCGCGCGTCCGCTCGCAGCCGCGGAGCTCCACGTTCGCGGATCGAAAACGGTCCGCTAGCGCCCGCAGGTGCTTCTCCGCGAAATCTTCGTGGACCAGGAGCGTCTCCATGGAGTTGCAGACGGACGGACGCTGCACTTTGGCGTTAAAGGCGATGTCGGCCGCCATCTCGTACGCGGCGCTCGCGTCGACGAACGTATGGCAGATGCCCGCGCCGGTCTCGATGACCGGCACCGTCGCGTTTTCGACGACGTTGCGGATCAGCGCCGCGCCGCCTCGCGGAATGACGACGTCGAGCAGGCCGTTCAGCTTCAGCATCTCGTCGACCGACGCGCGGGAAGGATCCTCGACGAGCTGCAGCGCGTCCGGCGGAAGCGCCGTTCCGGCCAGCGCGTCCCGGAGGACGCCCACGATCCGGCGGTTGGATTCCAGCGCGGCGGAGCCGCCGCGGAGAACGACGGCGTTGCCGGTCTTGAGGCACAAGGCGGCCGCGTCCACCGTCACGTTCGGCCGGGCTTCGTAGATCATGCCGATGACGCCGAGCGGCACGGAGATTTTCTCGACCAGCAGGCCGTTCGGGCGCCGGAACGATTCCAGCGTCAGGCCGACCGGATCGGCCAGCGATGCCACTTGGCGCAATCCTTCGGCGATGCTTGCGATGCGCGCCGGCGTCAATTTCAGGCGGTCGAGCAGCGATTCGCTCGTACCGTTCCCGCGGCCGCGCTCGAGATCGAGCGCGTTCGCCGCGATGATCGCGTCCTGCTCCGCGAGCAGCGCGTCCGCCATGGCGAGGAGCGCTTCGTTCTTTTGCGCCGTCGTCAGGCGGTTCATGATTTGCGCGGCCTGTTTGGCCAGCGCGGCTTTCTCGCGTACTTCGCTCATCGTTTGCCCCTTCTTTCGCTTAACTATTCCACTACGTTGCGATACCGTCATTTCAGGCTTTCAGCGTGACCCATTCGTCCCGGTGAATCACTTCCATGCGGACGACCTCGACCCGCCTGCGCACTTCCTCGGAGCTGAGGCCCGCGGCCGCCTGCGCCTGCCAGGCGGCGTAATTGACGACGCCGCGTCCGAGCGTCTCGCCTCGCAGATTGCAGACCTCGACGACGTCGCCGGGGTGAAAGTCGCCCTCGATCGCCCGGATGCCGGCGGGGAGGAGGCTCTTGCCCCCGAGGAGCAGCGCACGCTCGGCGCCTTCGTCCACCAGGATGCGGCCCTGCGGCATGGAATGGAACCCGAGCCACTGCTTCTTCATCGGCAGATTATGCAGGCTCGTATCGAAATACGTCCCGCGCCCGTTGCCGTCGACGGCGAGCATCAGGTCGCCCGGTTCGACGACGCGGCCGATGAAGGCGGGAATGCCCCCGCGCATCGCGATGCGGGCGGCCTCGATCTTGGATCGCATGCCGCCCGTGCCGACGGACGAGCCCGCGCCGCCGGCAATGCTCAAGATGTCGTCCGAGATCTGGTCGACCCGTTCGATGCGGCGAGCGGCGGGATTTTTCCGCGGATCCTCGGTGTAGAGGCCGTCCATGTCCGTGATGATGACCAGCCGCCTCGCCTTGACCATGTTGCCGACCAACGCCGAAAGCGTGTCGTTGTCGCCGAACTTGAGTTCGTCCGTGGCGACCGTGTCGTTCTCGTTGATGATCGGCACCATGCGCTGCTTGAGCAGCTCTTCGATGGTCAGCTGCGCGTTCTGGATCCGCCGGCGGTTGGAGAAGTCGGCGCGCGTGAGCAATATTTGCGCCACGCCGATCCCGCCGTCCGCGCCGTAGGAAGCGAACGCCTCTTGATAGGCCTGCATGAGCAGCGCCTGCCCGACGGCCGCGGCCGCCTGCTTCTCGTGCACGATCTTCGGCCGCGCCGCGTAGCCGATCTTGCGGAAGCCGGCCGCCACGGCGCCGGACGTCACGAGCAGCACCTGCCGGCCGGATTCGTGCAGCGCCGCGAGCTCGCGCGCGAAGAACGCGATGCGTTCGCGGTTGAGGCCGCCTTCCTCGGACGTCAGCGAGCTGCTGCCGATTTTGACGACGATCGTCTCTGTCATGTGCGCTCAAACCTTTCCCATGAATGGACTGCGATGCGGTAAAACAAAAAAACTTCCGCCCTCTGCAATGACAAAGGACGAAAGTTCGACTTCCGCGGTACCACCTTTAATTAACGGCCTCTCCGTTCCAGCGGACTGAAAGGGAGCCGTTCGGCTTGAAGACCTGATAACAGCAGTCCGCTGTCCGACTCGTCGCCGGCCGTTCAGGGGTGGGTTTCTGCAGCAGGCGCGGTAAATTCTCGCAGCAAGCGAATTTACTCTCTGGTCGCGTCGCGGATTGCATACTTAGCCCCGTCAAGACGTTGCTCGTGTGAAATTAAAGCTAGCATACCATGTGAGCCGCCGACCTGTAAAGCGACCGGGAGCCCGCGGCTGCGGGCTTGGCATAAAAAATCGCCCGAACGTTCGTTCAGGCGATCGCGTGTAACGGGCCGTCAGCCGAATAAGCCCAGCTTGCCGATCCGATGGATCGCTTCCGCCAGCCGGTCCTCGGACGCGAGCAGCCCCAGCCGCACGTAGCCTTCGCCGTGCGTGCCGAAGCCGACGCCCGGCGCGAGGACGACGTCGGCCTGCTCGAGGACGCGGTCCGCGAACGACGCCGACGTGAAGCCTTTCGGCACCGGAAGCCAGCAGAAGAACGAACCGCTCGGCTTGCGGCTTTCCCAGCCGATCTCGTCCATGGCGGCGAACAGCGCTTCGCGGCGGCTTTCGTACGCGGCCGTCAGCTCCGCCACGCACTGCTGCGGACCGGTCAGCGCCGCGGCGGCGGCGGCTTGGATGCCGCCGAACAGGCTGCAGTAATAATGGTCTTGAATCAGGTTGATCAGCGAGACCACTTCCGGATTGCCGAGAGCGAAGCCGACGCGCCATCCGGCCATGTTGTACGTCTTCGACAGCGTGTAGAATTCGACGCCGACTTCCTTGGCGCCCGGCGTCTGCAGGAAGCTCACCGGCGCTTTGCCGTCGAAGCCGATCGCCCCGTAAGCGAAATCGCTCGCGACGACGATGCCGTGCTTCGCGGCGAATTCGACGGTGCTCGCGTAGAAATCCGAACCCGCGGTCGCGCCGGTCGGGTTGTTCGGGTAATTAATGAACATCAGCTTCGCTTTGTCCGCGACGCCGGCCGGAATCGCGCCGTAATCCGGCAGGAAGCCGTTGCCTTCCAACAGCGGCATGTATTCCATGACGCCGCCGGCGAGCGCGACGCCGGACCAGTAGTCCGGATAACCGGGATCCGGCACGAGGCAGACGTCGCCCGGGTTAAGCAGGCACTGGCTGATCTCGATCAAGCCGGTTTTGCCGCCGAAGAGAATCGCGACCTCTTTCTCGGGATCGAGATCGACGCCGTAATCTTCCTTATAACGCCGGGCGACGGCCTGCTTCAAGAACGGAAAGCCGCTGAACGGCGGATACTTGTGGTACAGCGGGTTCGGCGCGGCTTCCCGCAGCGCCTCCACGATATGCGGCGGCGTCGGGCGATCGGGATTGCCCTGGCCCAAATTGATGACGTCGCGCCCCTTGGCGGCCTGCGCGTTCGCCTTGCCGACGAGCGCGGCAAAAAATTGAGCCGGCAGACCGGTCATCCGGGTTGCCGGCGCGATTTGAAATGGTTGTGTGCGTTCCATCTTTCTCCTCCACCCTTATTCTATGCTTAAATGTAGCATACGGATCGAATAAGTGTCGAGCATCGGCGGTCCGGCGCGCCGCGCGCTACAGATCCATCGCCTTCAGGAACGGCTTGATGTTGGCTTTGAATTTCAGCAAATAAGGCTTGCGGTTCTCGTCGAAAATAAGCAGCAGCTGCGGTTTTTTCGGGCAGTAGAACAAGAAGACGTCCTGCGTCGTGATCTGCTCCGAGCCGGCTTTGACCGCGGTCGGTTCGTCCAGCGGAATGCGGAAGACGTATCCGCATTTGTCTTCGGCCTGCAGCTTCGGCGACAAGCCGGTGACGCCTTTCAGCCACGACTTGGCGTAGCCTTGGAACTCGGGTCCGTTCGGCACCGTCTTGACGACTTTGCCGGCGACGACGTCGAACGCCTGCACGGGACGCTGGTCCGGCATGTGATGGTCCGCGGCGTTCGCGAAGGCGGACAGGGGGAAGACCAAACAAAGCAAAAGGCCGAATGCGGCGACGATGTTCAAGCTTCGTATTTTCATGACAAGGGCTCCTTTGGCGATCATGGATTTCGTTTCGTTGTTACGGTGCCCATCTTGACAGCGAAGCATGAGACGTTATGATAAGGTAAAAACTGCGCGGAAGCCGAAGTAGCGGCGCGGCCGCGCGGCAGGCACGGGAAACGGGAGGCATTGGCAATGAACGGTACGAAATTGAAGGTGGCGCTGGTGCAAATGCACGTGGACGCGGGCGAGCCGGACGCGAACTTCGAACGCGCCGCGCGCAAGCTGGAGGAAGCGGTCGGCGGGGAGACGAAGCCGGAGCTGATCGTGCTGCCCGAGATGTGGAACACGGGCTATGCGCTGGAACGAATCGAAGACATCGCGGACCAAGGCGGAGAACGCGCGAAGGGGCTGTTGTCCGCGTTCGCGAAAACGAATCGCGTGCGGATCCTCGGCGGGTCGATCGCGGAGAAGCGCGCGGACGGCGTGTACAATACGACCTACGTTTTCGACGAAGGGGGCGAGCTGACGGATACGTATTCCAAAATCCACTTGTTTCGGCTGATGGACGAGGAGAAATATTTGCAGGCGGGCGATCGGCCCGGCACGCTGAACGCCGGCGCGGTTCAAGCCGGCATGATGATCTGCTACGATCTCCGGTTTCCGGAGCTCGCGCGCAAGCTGGCGCTGGGCGGCGCGAAGGCGCTGTTCGTGCCGGCGCAGTGGCCGAATCCGCGGCTTCGCCATTGGCGGACGCTGCTCACGGCGAGGGCGATCGAGAACCAGATGTACGTCGTCGCCTGCAACCGCTGCGGAGCGAGCGGCGACACGACGTTTTTCGGCCATTCCATGATCATCGACCCGTGGGGCGAGATCGTCGCCGAAGCCGGCGAAGCGGAGACGATCCTGCGCGGCGAGATCGATCCCGCGCTCGTCGAAGCGGTGCGCGCGAAGATCCCGGTGTTCGAGGACCGCAGGCCGTCGTTGTATTAGATGAATCCGGCAAAGTTAACGGCGCACGGTACGGTTTGTCCGCCGGTCAAGAGCCGAAATGCTCTTCGGCGGTCACGTTCAGCGTGGCGATGAACGCTTCGGCCGCTCTCGACAGATAGCGGCCTTTACGGCTTGCGATGACGAGCGTCCGCGTCGGTTTCGGGGCGTCGAACGACAGATAGGCCGGCGCCAGTTCGCCGTCGGCCGCCCGCATCAGCATCTTCGGCACGAACGTGATGCCCATGCCCGCGGCCACGAGTGACTGCACGGTCTCGATGTTCGTGCTCTCGAACACGACGCGCGGCTCGAAGCCGGCGCGCTCGCACGTTTCCAGTACGATTTGGCGGAAGCCTTGGCCCTTCTTCAGAACGATGAACGGCTCCGCGCGCAGCTCTTCGACGCGGACCGGCGTCGTCCGGTTCGCCAGCGCGTGGCCGGGGGGAACTGCCAATATGATTTCCTCCTCGATGATCGGCACCCATTCCAGCGACGGCTCGTGCAGCGGCAGCGCGAGAAGGCTGAGATCGGTCTGGCCGCTGGCCGTCAGCTGCTCCAGCTTGGACGGCGTGTCTTCCACGAGCACCACCTCGATCTCGGGAAAGCGGCGGTTGAAGATCGGCAGGACGATGGGGAGCACGTGGGAGCCGGTAATCGAGAGGCAGCCCACGACGAGCTTGCCTTTGCGCATGTGCGCGAGGTCGTCCAGCTCCTGCTTCAGCTGCTCGACGTTGTCGAGAATACCCTCCGCCTTCTCCACGAAGACGGACCCGGCATGCGTCAGCTCGACGGAATTGGTCGTCCGTCGGAAGAGCAGGACGCCGATTTCCTTCTCCAGCTTGGACAGCTGCTGGCTGAGGGACGGCTGCGCGATGTGCAGCTTCTCGGCGGCGCGCGAAAAATTTTTCTCCTTGGCGATTTGAATGACGTATTGAAGCTGGCGAAGTTCCAAGTAAAAGCACTTCCTTTCCCGGGCGATTTCCGTTACGATCGTCATAGGCCGTACCTATTGCTTTTATAGATATTATATCTTGGATCAATGAAGAAAGAAATGCTATGATGACTGCATGGATTTCATAGAAAGCGCAACCGCACTTATGAGACTAAGATGAGGTGAGTTCAATGACGAAAAGAACGATGTTTGAGAAAATTTGGGATAACCACGTCATTCATGCCGAAGCCGGCAAGCCGAGCGTTATTTATATCGACCTGCACCTCGTGCACGAAGTAACGTCCCCGCAAGCCTTCGAAGGCCTTCGCATGACGGGCCGCCAGGTTCGCCGTCCCGACCTGACGTTCGCGACGATGGACCACAACGTGCCGACGAAGGACCGCTACAATATCTCCGACCCGATCTCCAAGCAGCAGATCGATACGCTGACGCAAAACTGCAAGGATTTCGGCGTCACGCTGTACGACCTCGACTCGATCGACCAAGGCGTCGTGCACGTCATGGGGCCCGAGCTCGGCTTGACGCATCCGGGCAAAACGATCGTCTGCGGCGACAGCCACACGTCCACGCACGGCGCGTTCGGCGCGCTGGCGTTCGGCATCGGCACGTCCGAGGTCGAGCACGTGCTGGCTACGCAATGCCTGCAGCAATCCAAGGCGAAAACGATGGAAATCCGCTTCGTCGGCAGCCGCAAGCCGGGCGTCACGGCGAAGGACTTGATCCTCGGCGTCATCGCGAAATACGGCACCGACTTCGGTACGGGCTACGTCATGGAATACACGGGCGATGCGATTCGTTCGCTGTCGATGGAAGAACGCATGACCGTCTGCAACATGTCGATCGAAGCCGGCGCCCGCGCGGGTCTGATCGCGCCGGACGAGACGACGTTCGACTACCTGAAGGGCCGCGAGCACGCGCCGCAGGGCGAAGCGTTCGACCGCGCCGTCGCCGCGTGGAAAGAGCTGGCGACCGACGAAGGCGCATCGTTCGATACAGTGCTCGAATTCGACGTCGATTCGCTGATTCCGCAAGTGACCTGGGGTACGAGCCCGGGCATGGGCACCGACATCACGAAGAGCGTGCCGGTTCCGGCCGAGCTGCCGACGGAGAATGAACGCAAAGCGGCCGAGAAGGCGCTGGAATACATGGGCCTGACGCCGGGCACGCCGATGAGCGAGATCGGCATCGACTACGTCTTCATCGGTTCCTGCACGAACGGCCGGATCGAAGACCTGCGCGCCGCCGCCGAGATCGCGCGCGGTTACCAAGTGAACGACCGCGTCACGGCGATCGTCGTGCCGGGCTCCGGACGCGTCAAGCTGCAGGCCGAGAAGGAAGGCCTCGACAAAGTGTTCACCGAAGCGGGCTTCGAATGGCGCGACGCCGGCTGCTCCATGTGCCTCGCGATGAATCCCGACGTGCTTGAGCCGGGCCAACGCTGCGCGTCGACGTCCAACCGCAACTTCGAGGGCCGTCAAGGCCGCGGCGGGCGCACGCACCTCGTATCGCCGGCCATGGCCGCGGCAGCCGCGATCATGGGCAAATTCACGGACGTCCGCGACTGGAAAATCAAGTCCGAAGTGCTGAACTAACGGGACCGAGAGAGGAGCCAACCTACATGGAAGCATTCAAACAACTGACGGGGATCGCCGTTCCGGTGGACCGCGTGAACGTCGACACGGACGCCATCATTCCGAAACAATTCCTGAAGCGCATCGAGCGCAGCGGCTTCGGCCAATTCCTGTTCTTCGAATGGCGCTGGGACGAGAAGGGCAACGTCATCGAGTCGTTCAGCCTGAACCAGCCGCGCTACAAGGGCGGCGAAGTGCTGCTGTCCCGCGCCAACTTCGGCTGCGGATCTTCCCGCGAGCACGCGCCTTGGGCGATCCTCGACTACGGGTTCAAGGTCGTCATCGCGCCGTCGTTCGCGGACATCTTCTACAACAACTGCTTCAAGAACGGCATCCTGCCGATCAAGCTGAGCGAGGAGCAGGTGGAAGAACTGTTCCAACGCACGGCGAAGACGGAAGGCTACAAGCTGTCGGTCGACCTGGAGAACAAAACGATCACGGACGACCAAGGCCTGAGCATTGCGTTCGACCTTGACGAGCACCGCCGCCAATTCCTGCTGCTCGGCCTGGACGATATCGGCCTCACGCTGCAGCACGAAGACAAAATCGCCGCCTACGAAGCGAGCCGCGTCGCATACTAAGCGGCCCCGCACGGCGTATCGTTCACCGGAAAACCCCGGCATTTTTGCCGGGGTTTTTCTATTGTCGTTTTCTTTAGCTACATTTTTCCTAAAAACGCAACTTTTTCTGACAAGCCGCGTCTAATGTACGTCTGTAAGCATCGTCTTGTACGAGCTGCTTCAAGGCGAAAAAACAGTCACTGAGGTGAAAGATGAAGAAGATTGTAACCGCTGTTTTGCTGTTGTCGTTTCTCATCACATTGTTTCCGGTTCTTGCGGGAGCAGCGGAAGCACCGAAGCTTTATCTGAATGGCAAACAACTGTCGAGCAGCGCGGAACCGAAGAACGTGAATTCCCGGATCTTCGTTCCGATTCGTACCGTGACCGAAGGGCTCGGCTACGACGTCGACTGGAAATCGCCGAACGCGACGATTTCGAACGGCAGCACCCTCGTCGTTCTGACGATCGGCAGCAAGACGGCCGTCGTCAACGACCGGGAAGTCGCGCTTGACGCGCCGGCGATGATTTCGTCGAACTTGACGTACGTCCCTCTCCGTTTCGTAGGCGAGCAGTTCGGTTTAGATGTGTATTGGGATGCCGAGACCCGCTCCGTACATATGTACTCAAAGCTCGTGGACACGCCTCCTCCGGCAGATCCGGACGGCGGCGGCAATTCGGCGCCCGGCGACGGAACCGACGGCTCGGGCCAACCCGGCACGAATCCCGGAACCGGCGGCGGCGCGACCATCCCGTCCACCGACGAGAAGGCGCTTCTCAAATCCATTACGTACGACGGCCTCGGCAGCATTTATTTGCCGTACGAAGGCGATTTCGACGGCGTCAAGACGCAGGTGCTCCATAATACGGAGCGGATCGTCGTCGATCTGCCGTACATGAACTTCGACCCGTACTTCACGCCGGGCTTCCTGCCGTCGACGAACGGCACCAAGCTCGGGGAGATGCTGATCGATTCCCATCCGACGCTGCAGAAGGTCCGGTATTCGTATTATTCGGACAAGCCGTCGACGATCCGCGTCGTGCTGGACCTGTCCGCGCCGACGAACTTCAAGGTCACGAACGAAGACCACGTCGTGCGCATCGACGTGCTCGAGCAGACCGGTCCGGCCGTCGATCCGCCGCCGGTGACGCCTCCGGACAACACGCCGGACAACGGCGTATTTAAGGTCGTGCTGGATGCCGGCCACGGCGGCAAAGACCCGGGCGCCTCGAGCGTGAACGGCCATAAGGAGAAGGAATACAACCTGGCGATCACGCTGAAAGTGAAGGCGCTGCTCGACCAGGAGCCGAAGATCAAACCGTACCTGACCCGCTCGGACGACACGTTCGTCGAGCTGGCCGACCGGGCGAATTACGCCAACAAGCTGCCCGCGGACGTTTTCGTCTCGTTCCATGCGAATATGGCGACGTCGGGAACCGCGAGCGGCTCCGAAACGTATTACTGGCGTTCGGACAGCCTCGCGCTCGCGAAAGTGATGCACAAGCATCTCGTCGCGGGAACCGGCTTGAAGGACCGCGGCGTCCGCACGGGCAACTATCACGTCATCCGGGAAACAACGATGCCGGCGGTTCTGCTCGAGGCGGGCTACCTGTCGAACAGCACGGACAGCGCGGTGCTGTACAACAGCGCGAAGCAGGACAAGATCGCCAAGGAAATCGTGGCGGGCATCAAAGAATATTTGAAGATCGGCTAGGAGGATGCAGATGAAGCGACAGATGACGAAGACGATTTTGCTGGCATTCATAGCGGCTGCCACGATCGCATCCCTCGGCGCTTGCGGCAGCAAGGAGCAGCCGCTTCAGAACGGCGGGACAAGCAACCAGAATCAAGGGGCGACGGAGGGCGGCGGCAATGCCGGCGGGACGGCCGATAACGGAGGCTCGAACGATGACGGCGGCGCCGCCAATGCCGGAAACGCCGCGAACGCGAACGGCGCGGGCAACGCGGCGACGGGAAGCGCGGGCAATGCCGGCGGCGCCACGGAGCCGGCCGACGCGGCGGTCGAGAAGAAGCAGGCGGACATTGCCGTCTATTACACGGACGACCAAATGCTCGATCTGCACGCGCAGAAGGCCAAGATCGAATACGCCGACGACAAGGAGAAGCTTACGGCGGCGTTCGCCGCGCTCCGCAAGGACAGCGACAAAGGCGAGGCCTCCCTCTGGAAGAACGTCGAGCTGCTGAGCGCGAAGCAGGACGGCGGCGAAGTGACGCTCGACGTGCATATTCCCGACGAAGCGAGACTCGGGGCGCCGGGCGAACAGCTGGCCGTCTCCGCCGTCGCGCAAACGTATTTTCAATTCGAAGGCGTGACGTCGTTGAACATCCTCGTCGACGGCGAAGCGGTCGAAAGCCTGATGGGTCACGAAGATCTGGAACATCCGATCAAAAAACAATAAAGGGGAGCACGGAGATATGCCGCAGCAAAAAAAATGGGTCAAGCTCGTCTCGTCGTTCATGGTATTCTCGCTGCTCACGAGCTTTACGGCGGCGGGCGCCGCATCGGTGCACGCGGACGCGGCGGTCGCGACGACGAAATTCAGCGACGTCCCGGCCGGACATTGGGCCGAGAAGCACATCGCGAAGCTCGCCAGCCAAGGAATCGTCAAGGGAACCAACGGCGCGTTCAAGCCGAACGATAACATCAGCCAGCAGGAAGCGGTCGCGCTCGCGATCCGGTTCATCGGCAAGGAAAGCGACGTGCAGGCGGACGAAGCGGTCGTCTTTCCGGAGAACTTCAACGTCAGCACTTATTTCAAGCCTTATATTATCCTCGCGTTTCAACAAGGGCTGCTGAACCGCGACGAAGAGTTCAAGCTGGCCGACGCGGATCCGGCAACGGCCTGGGGCACCAAGAAGGCGTCCCGCGAATGGATTACGAAGCTGCTCGTGAAAGCGATCGGCAAGGAAGAGGCGGCGAAAGGGCTCGCGACCGCGCCGATCTCGTTCAAGGACGGCAACCAGGTCGGAGCCGACTATGCCGGCTACGTCAACGCGGCGGTTCAACTTCAGCTGATCAAAGGCGTCACGGTCGATAAATTCGATCCGAAGGGCAGCATTACGCGCGCGGCGATCGCGACGATGTTCAGCCGCGCCGAAGCGCAGTATCCGGTGGCGTACGCCGGGCAGTTCACGGCGGTGCTGACGGGCGCGGACAGCGCTTCGCTCAAGCTCTACCAGGACGGTAAAGAGACCTCCGTCGCGCTCGGCGCCGATACGTACGTATACCGGTTCGATTCCGAGAAAGCGGCGGCGCTCGGCCAGCTGCAGCCGAACACGAACGTACTCGTCGTCGCGAGCGGCGGCAAGGCGGTGTACGTCGAGCAGCTGGACGACAAGCAGCAGGTCGAGAACCTGACGGGCACGTTCGATCGGCTGGTGACGAGCGAAAGCAAGCTCTGGATGTGGGTCGACGACGAGCCGGTCGCCGTCAATTATAGCAGCGCCACGAAAGTCGCCGACGGCTCGGGGAAGGTCATTCCGGTTACGGCGCTGACGAAGGACAGCAATATCGTCGTCGCGCGCGATACATACCGGGCGAAACCGATCGCGGTATCGATTACCGTGCAGTCGGCGCCGGTGAACACGACAGGCAGCGGCACGGTCGAAGCCGTGCAAACGACGCCGCCAACGGTCACGATCGCCGACGGCGCGACGAAAACAACGGTGATGTACAGCGTGTCTCCGCAGGCGGACGTTGTATGGCAGGGTCAGATTTTGGACGGCGGCTTGTCGCAGCTTCGCGTAGGCGACGCCGTCTCGTACGAAGTGAAAAATTCCGTCGTGACGAAAATCACGATCACGCAAACGTCTTCGAAAGTGGTACGGGGCGAGTTCTATTCCGCGAGCAGCGACGGCAGCACGATTCAATACGTCATGAACGCGGGTACCGCGCAGCAATCGCTGGAAGCGAAATTCGTTAGTCCGTCGGCCGACGTTTCCATCGACGGACTGACCGGCGCGACGATCTCCGACCTGGTGAAAGGCGACGTGCTCGACATTACGTTGAACGACAACGGGCAGGTATCGGCCATCAAAGTCGTCAACCGCAAAGTCAATACGCTGCCTGGCGCGACGGTCCTCAGCTACGACGCCGACCTGAAGGCGCTGACCGTCCGGGACACGAGCAACAATCTGGTGTCCGTGTACTTGAGCGACAAGACGAAGCTGGACATGAACGGATCGACGCTCCAACTGAGCGCGGCGACGTCTTTGCTGGCCAAGGGCAAGAAAATCACCCTCGGTTATACCGAGAACAAAGCCGTCTTCATTCAGTTCGTCTACAAATATACGGGCACGGTGACGGCGATCAATACGAACAACAACTCGATTACGCTGCTGCAGAACGGCGTTCCGGTAACGGTAGCGTTGGACTACCCGTACTACGTCGAAATCTCGGGCAAAACCTCCGCGACGCTGAGCGACGTGAAGGCAGGCGATACGGTGACCGCGCTGCTGAACGCGAATCAAGACAAAGTGTCGTCGCTTCAAGTCCAAACCGCCAAGCAGGTCGAAGTCTATTCGGTCGATCTCGTCGGCAAACGGGTGAAATTCAAAAACGCCGACGGCACGGTCACCGACTACGCCGCATCGGCGCTGACGCTGACGAACGAGAAGGGCGACAGTTTGGCCCTCGGCAGCCTGGCCGCCGGGCAGGTCGGCAACCTTTACTTCATGGGACAGACGGTTTCTTCCTTTAAAGCATTGAACGTTACGGTCGGCCGGGTTGCCTCGGTCGCGGCCGACAAGCTGACGGTGACCGATTACAACGGCAATACGGTGACGGTGCCGCTCGGCTCCGCGTATACCGTCGTCAAGAACGGCGCGACCGGCAGCTCCGCATCCGTGCTGACCGCGGGCGACCGGGTCGAAGTCAAGCTCGACGCGAAGGATCGTTTGTCCATTGCCGTTAACAGCGGCATTGCGAAGAAATTCTGGAAGTACGACGCGAGCGCGCGCGTATTGTCCGTCAAACGGGAAAACTTGACGGATGCCTATACGTACGCGGTGCCGGCTTCGGCCAAAGTCACGCAGAACGGCGCGGCGATCAGCCTGAGCCAGCTGGCCGACGGCGATGCCATCGTGCTCTATTTCTACCGCGATACGCTGGTCGAAATCGCGAAGGTTTAATAGCCGCGCAGGTAGAACGATTTGTCCCGGCGTTTCGCCGGGGCAAATTTTTTTCTATCAATTCTGTGAAAACCGCGAAAACTTTCCCGATTCGCCCGGTCTGGCGGTTGATAAAAGCGACAATTTTCGCTACACTTTGAAGCGATGGTTCTATTAGGAGTTGAGCGCTAGTTGAAGGCGAAAGAGAAAATGGCCCACGTGCTCGCGGTCATCGGCGAAATGTTCCCCGACGCGCATTGCGAGCTTCATCACGGCAATCCGTTCGAATTGACCATCGCCGTGCTGCTTTCGGCGCAGTGCACCGACGAAACCGTGAATAAAGTCACGGCGACGCTGTTTCAGAAGTACCGGACGCCTGCGGATTATCTGGCCGTCCCCCTGGACGAGCTGGAACAAGATATAAAGCGAATCGGCCTGTACCGCAACAAGGCGCAGTTCATCCAGAAGCTGAGCCGCATCCTGATCGACGACTACGGCGGCGAGGTGCCGCGGGAGCACGAGGCGCTGACGAAGCTGCCCGGCGTCGGGCGCAAGACGGCGAACGTCGTCGTCTCCAACGCGTTCGGCGTGCCGGCGATCGCGGTCGACACCCACGTCGAACGCGTCTCCAAGCGGCTCGGCTTCGCGAAGCCGGACGACAGCGTGCTCGAGGTGGAGAAGAAGCTGATGAATCTCGTGCCGCGCGAGCTGTGGACGGAAACCCATCACCGCTTGATCTTTTTCGGCCGGTACCACTGCAAGGCGCAAAACCCGCAGTGCCCGGTATGCCCGCTGCTAGAAATTTGCAAAGAAGGCAAACAACGTATGAAACCCGCTCCAATCCGAAAGGCTAAGAGCTAAACGCTTTTCCACCCACCCCATAACAAGAAGGATGATAAACGATGAAATGCATTTCCGTGTACACGAAAGACTTTGCGTTGTTTTCCGACATTTACGAACAGATCATGGAAGCGCCGCCGGCCGAAAACGAAGAAATCGTATTGGAAGGCGTGACGGTCAGCGGAGCGGGCGACGTGCCGGAGCAATATATTGAACGTATGAGGCTGAAGCCGGAGTGCGTCGTCATGAAGGAGAAGGAACGCGGCGTGACGATTTTGCAGCACGGCGACGTATTCGAAATTTGCCTGCCGGCCGTTCAGCTGGTCTAACTAGGGCCGCGAACGAAAGGGAACGCGTAAGACGGGGAGCAGACAGGGAGAGAGAAACATGAGCCATACGATGGAAAAAACGGCGCTCGCCATGGAAACCGCGCTGGGGAACATGGCGCCGCCGATGGCGGAGGCCGGAGACGAAGGCGACGCGAAGCGGCTGCTGGAGCTGCGGTCGAAGCTGGACGACGGCCGGCTGACCATTGCGTTCTGCGGCCACTTCTCCGCGGGCAAGTCGACGCTGGTCAACCGCATTTGCGGCACGGAGCTGCTGCCTTCGAGCCCGATTCCGACGAGCGCGAACGTCGTCCGCATCCTGAACGGGGAAGCAAAGGCGACGATCCGCAAGCTCGTCGGCGGGCAAGAAACGACGCTGGACGTGCCGATCCAAGACGTAAACGAGTACTGCAAAGACGGCGAGACGGTGCTATCCGTTTCCCTGTCTTACCCCATTCCCCGGCTCGGCGGCCATACGGTGCTGCTGGACACGCCGGGCATCGACTCGACGGACGACGCGCACCGGATGGCGACCGAATCGGCGCTTCATTTGGCGGACGTCGTTTTTTACGTCATGGACTACAATCACGTCCAGTCGGAAATCAATTTTACGTTCGCGAAGCAGCTGAAGGAATGGGGCAAGCCGCTGTACCTGATCGTGAACCAGATCGACAAGCACCGCGAAAGCGAGCTGACGTTCGAAGCCTATCGGCAAAGCGTGGACGAAGCGTTCGGGAACTGGCATTTGGAACCGAGCGGCATCGTTTATTTGTCGTTGCGCGAGCCGAACCACCCGCACTCCGAATGGACGTCGCTGCTGGCGCTGTTCGAGTCGCTCGCCGAGCTGCGCGGGCCGCTGAACGTCTGCAGCGTCGACGCTTCCGTGCGCCACGTCGTGCGTCTGCACGGCAAGGCGATGGAGGAAGCGTCGGAGGCGGAGCGCGAACGGCTGCTGGCGCAAGCCGGCGGCGAAGCCGAGGCGGAGCGCGTCCGCGCGGAGATCGCGGAGCTGGAATCGCGGCTCCGCGGCATCGAAGACGAAGCGGGGGGTCTTCGTACCCGGCTGCGGCTGGACGTGCAGAGCCTGCTGGACAACGCGAATATCATGCCGGCCGCGACGCGCGATCTCGCGCAATCGTTCCTCGAGAGCCGCAAGCCGGGCTTCAAGACGGGCCTGCTGTTCGCCGGCGCGAAGACGGCGGCCGAGCAGGAACGCCGGCTGCAGGCGTTTTATCATGATTTTCACGCGCTCGTGCAGGCGGGCATCGAGTGGCATCTGCTCGATCTGTTCCGCCGCGCGGCGGACGGCATCGGCTGGCGCGGGGAAGGGCTGGAAGCGGAGCTGGCGTCGTTCGTGAACGGCTTGTGGGACGCCGACCTGCTGATTACGCGCGTGAATGCCGGCGCGTCGTTCGGCAGCGCGTATACGATGACGTACGCGCGCGAGATCGCCGACGCGGTGAAGGGCTTGTACCGCAAGCGCGCGCTGGCGTGGATCGACGCGCTCGGCGACCGGGCCGCGGCGGCAGGCGAAGCGTCCGCCGCGCCGCTGCGGGCGCCGCTTGCCGAGCTCGGCTCGCAAGCCGGCG
>NZ_JAGGDJ010000052.1 GCF_017652985.1 Paenibacillus artemisiicola | reverse complement strand
CCCCCCCCCCCCCCCCCCCCCCCCCCGCCCCCCTCCCCCCCCCCCATCTCGACACGGCCCGCGGGCGGCGAAGTAGTCCGGAGTCAAGCATCGGCTCGCCTCTCCCCCCCTCGACGCGTCCACCGCCGCTGCGGCGCCCCCTCCGGCCCCCGCCCGGCGCCCCCCCCCGCGCCTCGCGCGGCGCGTGCGACGCCGGCTACTGCGACTACGCGCTGCAGATCGGCCAGACGGGCAAGACCGTCACGCCGAAGCTCTATATCGCCTGCGGCATCAGCGGCGCGATCCAGCATTTGGCGGGCATGAGCCAGTCGCGCGTCATCGTCGCCATCAACAAAGACCCCGACGCCCCCATCTTCGGCGTGGCCGATTACGGAATCGTCGGGGACTTGTTCGAGGTCGTGCCGGAGCTGACGGCGCAGTTCAAACGGCTTCTCGCAAACCCGGGCGCATGACGCCCGGGCTTGCGAGGCTGCGCCGCTGTCGGGACGCTTAGTCCGCCGGCGCGCCGTCCGCCCGGATCGTCTTCTGCCCTTGAGGTGAGCCCCGGACCGCCTGCCCGGAACCAGGAACCTCTGCCCGGAACCGCCCGGGAGCTCCGGCGCTCTGGCCTCTGTCCTAGCGCATCAGCTCCCTTGAACGCCAAAACAGCCCGGACCGCGAGCGGTCCGGGCTGTTTTATGCAGCGTGTTTCGATGCTGCCGTCGCCGTTACTTCGTCATGAGCTGATAGAGCACGGCGATCATTTTCGCCGTCTCTTCGCGCGTCGCGAATTGCTTCGGCGCGAACTTCGTGCCGCTGCCGCTCGGCTGCCCGTTGATGATGCCGGCCTGCTGCACGGCCGCCGCCGCTTCCCGCGCGTACGGCGAGATGCTTGCGGCATCCGTGAACGCGATGCCCGGCGCCGACGCCGGCAGCTCGAACTTCCGCGCGTCCGCGAATCGGGCGATCATCGCGACCATCTGCTCGCGCGTGATGTTCGCGTTCGGGCTGAAGCGGTTCGCGGAGACGCCGCTCGCGATGCCGGCCGAAGCCGCCCACGCGACGGACTTCGCGTAGTACGCGTCCGCCCCGACGTCGCCGAATCCGCTCGCGCTGTACGCGCTCAGATCCGCGCCGGCCGCGCGCGCGAGAATGAGCGTGAAGTCCGCCCGCGTCACGTTCGCCTTCGGATCGAAGACGCTCGCGCTCTTGCCTTGAATGATGTTCCGCGCCGTCAGGTACGCGATGTGGTCCTTCGCGAAGCTGTTCGCGATATCCGCGAAATTCACCGGGCTGTAAGCCACGGCATACGTCGAGAAGTGCATCACCGCGAAGCGGAGCGTGCCCGTCGCAGGGTCGAAGCTCGCTAGCGGCACCAGTGCGAGCTCGCCGTTGTCCGCGACGTAGTATACGATGACGGCGTTCGGGTTCTCGCCCGCCGCCGGCGTATACGGCACGCGGATTTCCGCGGAACCGCCGGCAAAATCAGTGACCTTCTTGCCGTCCGCCGTTACCGAGAAGTCGAAGACCGGATGCGAACCGACCGCCGCCGCGATCGCCGCCTGCTTGTCGGCCGGCAGATTCGCCGTCAGGTCGGCCAGGTCTTTCTTGGCGACCGCAATCGCGACGTCGCCCGTCGCGGCGCCGTTCGCGATCGCCGTCAGCGCCGCTTTGTCGAACGTGACTTGTCCGATGCCCGCGTCGAGGACGACGGCGTCCGCCGCGCTGGCCGCCAGCTTGTCGACCGCCGCCGCCGGCAGCGCAACCGTGTTTTGCTTCGCGTTCGCGTCCGCGGCCGCTTTGATCATCACCGTCTTGACCGCGCCGGAGAGCTTCTCGATCGCTTGGTCGATTTGCTGCGCCGTCACGGCCGCCGCCGCGTTGCCGCTCGCGTCCGTCGTCGCCTTCGCTTCGAGCGTGACCGCGGAACCGTCTACCGTCGCGCCGTTATCCGGCGTGACCGGCACGTACACGCCGCTGCCGGTGCCGTTATTAGGCGTTTGGCTCACTTCCATTTGCAGCACGGAGATCGTGCCGCCCACTTCGTTCGCCACCAGAATGAGCGGCTTGCCCGTCGGGCTGGCCGCCGCCGGAATAAAGTCGATGCCTTCCGGACCGGCGTCGGTTTGCATGTTGTCCGGATGCGCGAAATCGCGCGTATTGATGTAGTTCGCGAATACCGGATGCGCCGGGTCGGTCACGTCGTACGTCATGATGCCGCTGACTCGCTCCAGACCGACGAAAGCATACGTCTTATCGCCGACTTGGCCGATCTTCACGTACTCCGGCTCCGGTCCTTTTTTCGGGCTGCGCTTGTCGAAGGACACGTCGGCATGATTGGAGTTGAAATACGCCGGAATCCGTTCGGCCGTGATTTTCTCGAAGTCGTTGTGGCTGTCGTAGACTTGGTCCATCGTGTCGGCGTCCCAGATGGAGAAGGAACGCGCGCCGTACAGGTAAATGCCGTCCGGCCCCATGTCGCTCGGGATTTCGACGCCGTCGTACGACGTTTTGCCCGCCAAGAATTGAGCGGCCGCAGAATTGGGGTCCAGCTTCGCCTTCATGTCTTTGATCGTCGACACGTTCGTTCTGCCCGGCCAATCCGTGCTGTCGCCTTCGTTGGCCGTGAACACGTACGTTTTGCCGTTCACGGAGTACGTGTCGATGCCGTCCGGCATGTACATGCCTTTGAATGGCACGTTTTCGAACTTGATCGCGCCGTCCTTGACGAGGTCCAGGGAGTTTTCCGGCAGGTTCAGATCCTTGTAGCCAAGCCCTTTTACTGACGTGACCTTGCCGCCGGCGATGTCGATCGTGCCGATCGCGTTGCCTTCCTGCAAGGAAACGTAAGCGACGGATTCATCGGCAGACAGCGCGATGTATTCCGGCTCGAGGTCGCGTTCCGCCGCCGTTTTGTCCGCGGCCGGACCCGTGATGACGCCGTCCACGACGGCGCCGCGGAGATGCACGTTGTCGTCGATGACGCTCTCGTCGTCGAACAGGACGTGCTTCACCGTGCCGTCCAAGGTATCGACGATCGTGACGCTGCCTTTCGGATCCTTCTCCGGATCCGCTCCGCCTTCGCGGTCTTCGGCTTCGTCGGCCGTCAAGACATAGCGGCCGTCCTTCGTCGCTTTGACCATGTCCGGCTGCACGCCCGCTTCGTACGACTTCACGAAGTTGCCGTCGTAGTCGAACACGAGAATGGCGCCGTTTTTGTCGTACGCTTTCTCTTGAATCGCCGCGTAGACCAAATTATGCTGCGTATCGATGTCCACGCTGGTGAAATCGCCGTATTCGAAGCCTTCCAGATGCGCGGCCGCCGCATCTTCGATGTTGACGCGCCGGACCGTCTCTTGATTCGGCTTGCCTTGGTTGTCCAAGCTCACGATATCCAGCGTCGCCGGCGTGCTCGAGCCGTTGACGGAATAAAACTTTCGGTTCTCCGGGTTGTACTTCACGATTTCGGCGACGCCGCCGTCCTCGTTGGGCTCGCCGGCGATGAAGGAGCCCAATTTGGTGATGTTGACCGTATCCGGATGACCGATGCCCACGCTCAACGTATACGGTTTGCTGACCGTCGCGGACCGGCTGTCGGTCACCGTGACGTTAACCGTATTGGACGCGGGCGCATCCTGCGCCGGGGTTCCGGAGATGGCACCCGTGTCGGCATCGATGCTCAGGCCGCTAGGCAGCCCCGTCGCCGCGAACGCATACGGCTTGACGCCGCCCGATGCCGCAATGCCGGCCGAATACGCGACGCCCTTGTACGCGTTCGGAAGCGACGGCGTGGAGATCGCGATCGGATCCGGCACCGCTGCCCACGAGCCGTCGCCGGCGTTATGCGGATAGAAAGGCGCGGCCTCGGCGGACCCCAGACTCTTATAATCGATCAGGGCGAAGTCGTCCGCGTTGCTGTCCGTATCGGCGAAATCCACGCGGCGCAGCGCGATGTTCTTGGACGGACCGCCGGCTTCCTTCGGATAGTCGCCTTCGGCGCCGTCGATCGTGCTGCCAGTATCGTTGCCGGCCGCTCCGAGCATGTCCACGAAGCCGGCCGGTTTATCGGCGGACGGATTGACGTTCGCCTGTTGCAGCGGCGTCTGGTTGCTCATCAGGACGACCTTCATGCCTTTGTTTTGGGTCGTCATGTCGGCTGGCGCGCGGCCGAAATCTTGATCCCCCGTCTTGACGTTCACTTTAATGCTCGGCGATTTCGAAGCGGCGGCGCGGATCAGGTACGAACCGTGCGCGGGAATCGTGCCAGACAAATTCAGGACTTCCCACGGTCCGGTCGGACCGGTCAGGGGCAGATCGCCGGTCTCGGAATCTACCAGCGCCATCCGGTCGGCATATTGGACGGACCAATTGCTGAGATCGATGGCGGAACCCGTCGGATTGTAAAGCTCGATGAAACCGTAGTCCACGGCCCCGCCCGTGGAGATGCCCGACCCGTAATACTGATTGATCACCACGTGCGGCACGGTCACGTCATAGGTGCCGTTCGCGTCGTACGGCGTGCCGGCAAGCGGCCCGGCGGCTGCGGCCGGAACCGCCGAAACGACGATGCCCGCCGCGATCTCTGCGGAGAGCAGCAGGGAAAGCAGGCGTCTGTTTCTCGTTTTCAACTCTACTTCAACTCCTATTCTAGGACTTCGCACCCAGCGTATCGGAGTTTTATGTCGAGATTGTTAATGGTATTTTGATGTTTTGTAAAGAAGCGGCAAACCGTTGGAAAATTCCGAACGTCCGGGACCGAGGCGAAAGCCGCCCAACGCCGCCCCGAATAAACAAAACCCCGCGCTTCGCTGCCGGACTAGCCGGGAACGAAACGCGGGTTATGCGCCGACGAACGCATCAGTCCGTCAGCCGGTCGAACGCCTCGCCGACCAGGAGGTGAGCCAGCGCGAAGCTGACGGCGACGATCGCCGCCGCGACGGCCAGCAGGAGCAGCAGACGGCCAAGCGACGGCTGCTTCGCCTTCCGCCGGATCGCCGGGCCCGGTATCCCTTCCTCTTCTTCGCCTTGAAGCATGGCGCCGCTCCTCCCCGCGAATCTTCAATCCTCGCAGAACAGCATATGCGGCTTCTCGGCTTTATAGTAGGACAACCGGTCCCGGAGGCTGCCGGTATGGAATTCGAACTTATGCCCGTCGGGGTCGGCGAAGTAGACCGAGCGCTTGTCGCGCTCGTCCCGCTCGCGGCCGGGCAGGATCTCCGCGCCCAGCGCCGCCAGCCGCCGGACGGCTTCGTCGAACTCCGCCTCTTCGACCGAGAACGCGATGTGCGTGTACGACCGCCGGATCTCGGCGCGCGGGATGTCCGGCTCCGCGTTCAGCGCCAGCCACAGCCCGTTCAGGTCGAAATACGCCGTCGCGCGGCCCTTGACCAGCAGCTTGGCCCCGAAGACGTCGCGGTAGAACGCGATCGACCGGTCCAGGTCCGACACGGAGAAGAGCAGGTGGTTGATGCCGCCGAGCTTCACGCGCGCCGCCCGCCTTCCGCATGCGGGTTCGGCCGCTTATGGCCGAGCAGCCACCGGAACAGCTCCGGGTCCCCGTAGGTCTGCTCCATGATCGCGTGGGACAGGCCCGGGTAGCGGGTGAACCGCACCTCCGCGTCCGCGTTCGCCCGCCGCAGCGCCTCGACCAGCTCGGCTTACCGACCGATCGGCACCGTATCGTCCTCGATCCCGTGGAACGCCCAGACCGGCAGCGCGATCCCGCCCATCGCCGCCGTCTCGTGATAGCCCGCGAGCGGCGCCGCCGCCGCGAAGCGCCCGTCGTCCCGCGCCGCGTAATCCCAGACGCCGTTGCCGCCCATGCTGAAGCCCGTCAAATAGACGGCCGCCGGGTCGACGCCGTACTCGCCTACGATCCGATCCAGCAGCGCCAGCACCTCGTGCCGGACGGCCGGCCAGGACAGATGCGCCGGACATTGCGGCGCCAGGACGAGAAACCCGAATCCCGGCTCGCGCTCGGCCGTCCCGAGCAGTCCGTAGCCGTCGAGCAGGGCCAGATCCGCCCCGCGCTTCTTGATGCCGTGCAGGAACAGGATCAGCGGCCACGGCCGCGCCGCGTCGTAGCGGTCCGGCACGAAGAGCTTGTACCCGATGTCCGCTTGAATCTCGACGGACGCTCGGAACGAACCCGCATGCGTCGCCATGGTTTCATCGCCTCCGCCCGTTCTCGATCACTTCGATGCCCCGCCGGCCGCTTACGCTTGCTGCCCGTATGGCTCGAAGTCGATCTCCAGGAACCGCGACACTTCCGGCACCCAGCGGTTTTCCACGAAATCGACGTGCAGCGGGTGCGCGTTGTACGCCTCGTAATCCGCCTGATTGTCGAACACCATGGAGAACCCGTAGTCGTAGTCGTTCTTCGGGCTGACTTGGCGGAATACGCTGAACTGCTTCACCACCGGAATCGAAGCGAGCTGGCGCTCCCCGTCGCGCAGGAATGTCTCCGCCGCTTCCGAACCCGCCTCATGCTTCAAGTTGAAAATCACCATGTGCTGAATGCTCGTTTGTCCCATTGTCTTCGTCCTCCTCAAGTTGAATGTCCCCGCCTTCCGCGATTGCGGCCGGCGCTTGTCTCTTGCTTCTTCCCGATGCGGGCTTCCCTCGTCCGGTCAAGTATCCGCCGAGTACAGCAGAATGCCCTCCCGCTTCTCCCAGCCCGTCCTCGCCCAGAAGCCCTGCCCCGGCTCGTTGTCCGCGAGCACGAACAGGTGGCACTTGCCGATGCCCGCCGCCCGCAGCTTCGCGAGGGCGAGCCGCGCCAGCGTCCCGCCGATGCCCCGGCCGCGCATATCGGACGTCACCGCGGCATGGTAGAGGAAGCCCCTCCGGCCGTCATGGCCGCACAGCACCGTGCCGGCCAGCCGCCCGCCTTCGGCGCAGACGAAGCTGAACCCCGGATTGCGCGCCAAGAATGCGGCCAGCTGCCCGCGCTCGTCGGAGGCGCTCAGCACCATGCCCGGGGTGGCGGCCCAGAGCGCGAAGCTCGCGTCGTAATCGTCCATCGTCATTTCGCGGTACGTCAATTCCACAGCCGTTCCACTCCCCGAAGTTCGTCATGCTCGAAATCGAGCCGGTAGACGTCCGGCATCGCGAGGCGCTCCCAGAAGGCGAAATCGCAGCGCGCGTCGTACGCGCGCAGGATCATCGCCATCAGGTTCCCGTGCGTGCCGACGGCCGCCGTTCCGCCGCGATGCGCGCCGAGCAGGCGATGCACGGCCCCGAGGCCCCGGGCCTGCGCCTCGCGGAACGATTCGCCGCCGGGAAGGACCGCGTCGGGGTCGGCGAACGACCGCCTGACGGCGGCCAGGAACGCTTCCCGCGGAAGCGGCGCGTCCTCCCCGTGCAGGCGCCGTTCCCGCAGCTCCTCCAGCACGTGCACCGCGAGTCCCCGCTCGTCGGCAAGCCCGCGGACCGTGAGCACCGCTCTCGCGTACGGACTGGACGCGACGGCGTCGATGCGCATCCCCCGCAGCTTGTCCGTCAGCAAGGCCGCGTCCTCCCGCCCCTTCGCGGTCAGCCCCCGCTCGCGGTCCGGCCCGGAGCGCGCGTCGGATTCCGCGTGCCGGACGAGCAGCAGCGTCGTGTTCATGGCGTCCCCGTCCCCTTTCCCGGTCCGCAAGCATGGCGGAACGATTTCTAGTATAATCCATTCTAACACAGCGTTTCGCGTTGCAGACGACGGATTTTTCCGCCGGGCGCCGGACGCCGGACACTCCGGGCGCGGCCCGGTTCAACGGCGCTTCCGCGAGGTAAGAGAAGCGTATTCCAGACGATGCAAAGGAGAATGCCCCATGTTGGACAACTACCGGCTGACCGGCAAGAAAGGCGAATCCCTCGCGGATTTCGATCCCGAGGATACCGCCGGCATCGGCGGCAAGGACGAGATCGAGGCCGAATTCGACACGCTCAAGGACAAGCTGAAGGAGCATCAGGAGAAGCTGTTCGCGAGCAAATCGAACGGCGTGCTGATCGTGTTTCAGGGGATGGACTGCAGCGGGAAGGACGGCGTCATCAAGAAGGTGCTCGCCGGGCTGAACCCGCAGGGCTTCCGGGCGGAGAGCTTCAAGAAGCCGACGGCGGACGAGTCGGCGCACGATTTCCTGTGGCGCGCGCACAAGGTCGCCCCGGCCAAAGGCGCGATCGCCGCCTTCAACCGGTCGTACTACGAGGACGTGCTCGTCACGCGCGTCCATGGCCTCGTCGACGACGAAGAAGCGGAACGGCGGCTCAAGCACATCCGCCATTTCGAGAGAATGCTGACCGACGGCGGCATCGCCATCGTCAAAATATTCCTCCATATCTCGCCGGACTTCCAGCTGCGCAAAATCCGCGAAAGGATGGAGAACCCGGAGAAGCTGTGGAAGTTCGATCCCAGCGATCTGGCGGAGCGGCGGTACTGGGACGCGTACGCCAACGCTTACGGGCAGGCGTTCCGGGCGACCGCGTCCAAGCGCAACCCGTGGTACGTCGTCCCCGCGAACAACCGCTGGTTCCGCGACTACCTGGTGCTCCGCATCGTGGAATCCGCGCTCGATTCGCTCGATTTGGCGTATCCGCAGGTCGACATGGCGCCGTTCCGCGATTTGGCCGGCGAAGCCGAAGCGTAAGCGCGCAAGCGCGGACGACCCGTAGGCCGGGGCGGGCCGTTCGTCGGCGCCTGGCTTATTTTTGCCGTTGACATATGCCCGGCCGGAGGGGTATAACAAATATAATTCATTCCCGACATCGTCACATTCGCAGAAGGGAACACGCGCACCGCGCATCAGGCAATCCCCAGAGAGCCGGCGTCCGCTGAAAGCCGACGATTGCCCGCCGTTGACGCATCCTCCCCGAGAAGCCGCGCCGAAACGCACGCCTCCGCCTAGCGGAAGCGGCCAGTAAGCGCGGACGGTATCCGCCGTTACCCGGAGCGCGTATGATCGTACGCGGCAAAGAGCCGTCGATCGGGCACGGGCGTCAAGCGCCGGTCCGGACGGAAACAGGGTGGTAACGCGAGGCAATCTCGTCCCTTATCGGGGACGGGATTTTTTTATGTTCCGGCGGTACGGCCGGCGGAGCGTCGTCGAATTCAAATCGAGAGCAAAGGAGACGGTTCCCATGGGACACGAACGAAATTACGAGGCGCTGACGGTCGGGCTGACAGAGATCGCCCAGGCGCAGATGCACGTGAAGGAAGTGGCCGCGCGCACGCCGCTGCAGCAGAACCGCGTGCTGTCCGCGCGCTACGGCTGCAACGTCCTGCTGAAGCGCGAGGACCTGCAGGTCGTCCGCTCCTTCAAGCTGCGGGGCGCCTATCATCTCATCAAGTCGCTGCCGCCGGAGCGTCTCATGCGGGGCGTCGTCTGCGCGAGCGCCGGCAACCACGCGCAGGGCGTCGCCTACTCCTGCCAAGCGCTCGGCATCCCGGGCAAGATCTTCATGCCGAGCACGACGCCGCGGCAGAAGGTCAACCAGGTGAAGTTTTTCGGCGGCCCTGACGTGGAGATCGTCCTGACCGGCGACACGTTCGACGACGCCTTCCGCGAAGCGACGATGGCGAGCCGCAAGGACGACTTGGCCTTCATCCATCCGTTCGACGACCCGCGGATCATCGCCGGCAACGGCACGATCGGCAAGGAAATCATGGAGGCGGTCGAGACCGCGCCGGACTTCGTCTTCGTCACGATCGGCGGCGGCGGGCTCGCGGCGGGCGTGGCCGCGTACGTCAAAGCCGTCTCGCCGGCCACGAAGCTGATCGGCGTAGAGCCGGAAGGCGCGCCGTCGATGCGCGTCTCGCTGGACGCCGGCGAGGTCGTGCCGCTCGAGACGATCGACAAGTTCGTCGACGGCGCGGCGGTGAAGCGCGTCGGCGACCTGACGTTCCGCATGTGCCGCGAGCTGCTCGACGACATCGTGCTCGTGCCGGAGGGCAAGGCGTGCACGACGATGCTCGACCTGTACAACGAGAACGCCATCGTCGCCGAGCCGGCCGGCGCCCTGCCGATCGCCGCGCTCGACCTGTACCGCGAGCAGATCGCGGGCAAGACTGTCGTCTGCGTCGTAAGCGGCGGCAACAACGACGTCGACCGGATGCAGGAGATCAAGGAACGCTCTCTCGTGTTCGAGGGGCTGAAGCACTATTTCATGGTCAGCTTCCCGCAGCGGGCGGGCGCCCTGCGCGAATTCCTCGACGAGGTGCTCGGGCCGGACGACGACATCACCCGCTTCGAATACACGAAGAAGCACAACAAGGACAACGGCCCGGCGCTCGTCGGCATCGAGCTGAAGCAGCGCGGCGATTACGAGCCGCTCATCGCGCGCATGAACCAGAAAGGGCTCAGCTACCTCGAGCTGAACAAGGACCCCGTGCTGTTCAACCTGTTGATCTGACCGGGCGGGCGCCCGGGCCGGCGCCGTTCCCGGCCGGCCGCGCGAGCTTGGCGGCCGCATCCCTCACTTCGGCGGTCCGCCGCGCTTAACCCGTTGCGCCTTCCTCCGACCTCATTCGATAAGCCTTGGAACGCCCGTCCGGCGCGCGTTTCAAGGCTTTTTCCTATTCCTTACAATCACTTTACAAACCGCTAACGGCCCTGTGACATTCCCGCGCTATGCTTGCCGGTAGGAGGTGCTGTTCATAATGAAAATCATGATTCTGTATGCCTCTTACGGCGACGGGCATCTGCAGGCCGCGCGCGCGATCGGCGAAGCCATCGAAGACCGGGGCCTCGGCGAGCCCATCCTCGTCGACCTGCTCGCCGAAGCGCATCCGTGGATCAACGCCATGACGCGGCATGTCTATATGAAGAGCTACTCCCTCGTTCCCGGCTTGTACGGCTGGCTGTACGACCGGACCAAGCCGATGAAGCACGACTCCGTCTTCGCCAACTGGCTCCACTCGTTCGGCCGCGACCGGCTGCGCCGGATCCTGCTCCGGCAGCGCCCGGACGCCGTTATCCATACCTTCCCCCTGCTGGCCATGCCCGCGCTCAAGAAGCGTATCGGCCTCCGCATCCCGATCTGCACCGTCGTCACGGATTTCGACCTGCACCGCCGCTGGGTCCATCCGGACATCGACCGGTATTACGTGCCCACCGACGACATGAAGCACGAGCTGCAAGCGCTCGGCATCCCCGAACGCCGCGTCTGCGTCAGCGGCATTCCGATCAAGCGCGGCTTCCGCACGGCGTCGGCCGATCCGGCGGCGCGCGAGCGCTACGGCTTCCGCGTCGGCAGCCCCGTCGTGCTCGTCATGGCCGGCGCGCAGGCCGCGGCGGCCGCCGTCCGGGCTATGATTTCCCCCTTATTAGGGTATCCTGATCTTACCGTTGCCGTCGTGTGCGGGCGCAACGAGGCGCTCGCCGCCGCCCTCCCGGAAACGGCCGGCGAAGCTTGCGCGAGCGGACGGCTGCGCGTCTTCGGCTACGTCGAACGGATGCACGAGCTCATGGCGCTCTCCGCCTGCATCGTGACGAAGCCCGGCGGCGTCACGCTGGCGGAATCGCTGTCGGTCGGCCTGCCCATCTTCGCCTACCAGCCCGTACCGGGCCAAGAACGGAACAACGCGCGCTACCTGGCCGGCAAATCCGTCGCCCGCCTGATCCACGGGCCGGAGCAGCTCGCGCGGGAAATCGCCGCGCTTCTCCACGATCCCGTGCTGCTCACGCAGCATCGCGTCCGGGCCCGCAAGCTCCAGTACAAGGACGCGGCCGAGACCGTCGCCTTGGATTTTTGTTCCAGCTTGCTTATAATGGAGAGGACGTCCGTCCAACTATAATCGACCCGGCATGGAAGGGCCATATCGGGATCCATGAGGTACAAGGGGTTGTGACCGTCATCGAACCAAGCCGTTTCAACCGCGAAATCATGCTGTTTTCCGTCATTCTGCTGTTCGTCGAATTCATCCGCGGAGCCGCGCTCATCAGCTTCCTGCCCATTTACGGGGAGAAGACGCTGGGGCTGTCGCTCGACATCATCGGCATCGCCATCACGGCCCATTACCTGACGGACACCGTGCTTAAAATGTTCATCGGGTATCTGCTCGACCGCTTCTCCATCCGCTTCGTCGTCCATACGGGGCTGCTCATCTCGATCGCCGGCATTCTCCTGCTTCCGGCCGCGGATAAGCCGTGGCTGTTCATCGCGGCGTCGGCCCTGTACGGCGTCGGCATCTCGCCGATCTGGATCGTCTGCCTGACCAAGGTGACCGGCGAGCGCCGCGCGATGCAAATGGGGTATTTCTATACCATCTGGTTCATCGGCATCGGCGCCGGGCCCATCGCCTGCAACCTGCTCATGGACGTCAGCCGGACGGCGGCCTATTACCTGATTCTCGGCATCGCCGCGCTCAGCTGGCTGTTCTCGCTCCTGCTCACGAGCGCCCGGGCGTCCGGCGTTGCGCCGACGCTTCCGGTGCGGGAGCAGTTCGCCATCCTGCGGGAGCGGCTGCGCCATATGCGGCTGCTCCTTCCCGGCATGGTGCTGCAAACGATGGGCGCGGGCATGCTCGTGCCCATTCTGCCCAGCTTCGCGGAAGACAAGCTCGGCATGAACGGCTCGCAGTATTCGCTGCTGCTGCTCGCGGGCGGCGCCTGCACCGTCATCAGCCTCATTCCGCTCGGCCGCCTGTCGGACATGCTCGGCGGCAAGAAATGGTTCCTCGTGCTCGGCTTCCTGCTGATCGGCGGGGGCTTGTACCTGCTGTCCATGGCGCCGCCGATCGGGATCTGCATCGCGCTGACCGGCTTGCTCGGGCTCTCCTACGCCACGCTGCTGCCGGCCTGGAACGCGCTGCTCGCCAATTACGTGCCGCCGAAGCAGCAGGGGCTCGGCTGGGGCATCTTCTCCACCGTCGAAGGGATCGGGGGCATGGTCGGCCCCGTCGTCGGCGGCACGCTCGCGCTGTGGCAAAGCCAGGCTCACGTGCTCTTGTACTGCGGCATTATGTATGCCGCGATCGGTTTTTTTTACATTTGGTTTCCGTTCCGCGCGTTTCACGATCCCAAGGCGCCCGGCTGACGGGCCGACAAAACAGGGGGACAAGGGATGGAATTGGTCGAAAACTGGCTCCAAAAGCTGAAGGGCATGGACTTGGAGCATTTGCAGCGGACGCTTGAAAGCTACTCCGCCTTCGGTCCGCTCCCCGGCATCCTCCTGCCCTTCGCGGAATCGTTCCTTCCGGTGCTTCCGCTGCTCGTCTTCGTGGCGGCCAACGCCAACATTTACGGCCTGTTCCTCGGCTCGCTCTACTCGTGGCTCGGCGTCTGCGCCGGCTCCCTGCTGCTGTTCTGGCTCTCGCGCAAGCTCGGGGGCCATTTCGGCGGCTGGCTGCGCAGACGCTTCCCGCGCGCGGGCAAGCTGCTCGGCTACGTCGAGCGCAAGGGATTCACGCCGATTTTCCTCTTCGCCTGCTTTCCCTTCTCTCCGTCCGCGCTCATCAACGTCATCTCCGGCTTGAGCGGCATCTCGTTCCGCTCCTTCGCCCTTGCCATCCTGCTCGGCAAAGCCGTCATGATCTTCGCCGTCTCGCTGCTCAGCTTCAACATCGGCGACCTGCTCGAGCAGCCGTGGCGGATTCTGCTCGCGCTCGTGCTGCTGGTCGTCATGTGGTTCGGCGGCAAGCGGCTGGAAGCCCGTTATCAGTTGAAATAGCCCGCGAGAAGGAGCGTCCGCCCCATGATGAACACGATTGCGACCTTGATCGTCCTCGCGGTTGCCGGCGCGCTCGTCGCGGCCATGATTCTCGTCGTCCGGCTCGCCGCCGACGACTCCGGCCGCGCCTCCGAGCTCCGGCAGTTCGTGGAGGCGCTCTTCGGCGGCGCCGCGGGGCGTCAGGACGCCGCGAAGGACGAAGAAGCGGAAGCGGCCGCCCGGCAGCTCGCCGCGCAGCGGGAGCCCTTCAGCGAGCCGTGCCCGGCCTGCGGCGCCGCGACGACGCACCGGGACGCCGAGTGCCCCGGCTGCGGCCTGCGGCTGCTGTAACGGCGCCGCCCGCCGGCGATTCGGCCGCGCCGGCGCGCACATAGTTTGCGCGCCGCCGTGGCACACTGAAGGTGGGTCATCATGACTTATCCGATCAGGAGGACGATCAGCATGCCAGGCGAACATCCTTCCCATCTGCAGCGCGCAGCGAGCAGGGCGCAGTCCAAAGCGGACCGCGGCGGCGGCCAAGGCAAGGAAGCGGCAAGCAAAGCCCAATCCGACGCCGACCGCGCCGCCGTGCCGAAGCACGGCCTGTAAGCCGCGGCCGCGAACCATCAGGAGGCGATCGATATGAGCGAACAACAAGGGCATTTCGAAATGGAGCCCGTATCCGGCGAGCCGGTCGAGGTGGACGGCGTCTACAAGAACGAATGGGGTCGCGAGGAGAAGCTGAGCCGCGGCGACATCTTCCCCGCCGATCCGCAGCTCGGCACGACGGAATGGGAGCTTACGCAGCTCGATTTCGAGAATCACCATGAAGGCAAGACCGACGTGCGGCTCGTGGCCAAGAAGGAGACGAGCTCGCTCGAGGCGCATCTGCAGCATCCGCGCCGCCATCCGAAGGACACGAAGGAAACGAACTAATGCGGAACGCCCTTGCACGCCGGCCGAGCCGGTCCGGTGCAAGGGCGTTTGTTATTCGTATGGGCGCGGGCGGATCAGGGTGAGAATCAGGATTTGACGGCCAGCATATGCACCAGGGTGATCGGTTTCTGTTTGAATTCGCTCGGCGACAGACCCGTCGCTTTTTTGAAGCTGCTGCTGAAATAATGGATGCTGGCATAGCCTAGGCTTTCGGCGATCTGTTCGACCGGCTCGCCCTTGAGCAGCGCCGTCTTCGCCTGCCGGACCCGCTCCGCGATCAGGTACTCCTTCGGATTTTGCCCGACCTCCTGAAAGAACAAGCCCGTAAAGTAGCTCGGATGGTACCCGCACATCTCGGCGAGCCGGCACACCGACCATTTCGCGCCGGGATTGTCCCGGATGGCGGCAAGCGCGGGCTCGATCTTGCTGGCGGGCGCGCCTTTATGCTGGCGGGCGAGCTGCCGGATGAGCAGGACGAGCAGCTCCATCAGCATCGCCCGCAGCAGAAAATAATTGCCGGCCGCTTCGTCATGGTACTCCTTGACCATCCGGAACATGATGGCATCCAAGCCGCCCGTCGGAAAATGAGGGGGAATTTCCATCTCGCCCACGCCGGGCACGAATACGCCGCAGCTTTCGGGCCGCGTCGTCATCGCTCCGGCCGGCACGTTCTGGATGCGGTACGCGGGATGCACCGGTGCCGGGGACGTCTCGTGCCAGGAGAAGTGGAAGCTGAAATATTCGGTCGGCATCTCGGCGGACAGATCATGCGGGCTGTTCGGCCCGTAGAGTACGCTTTCGCCCGGACGGATCCGGTAGGTTTGCCTGCCCAGCTTCAGAAGCGCTTCTCCGGACACGACCGAGAAGATCTGCCAATCCGGAATCGTCCGCGGCCCCCAGCGGTCCCCCGCCCGTGCCCGGTCGCGGCTCGCGAAATTCAATCTCGGCGTCAATTCCATCAAGTTCCCCATATGCATGAACGGTCGCCTCCCGATAAGAATCCCTGCCTTAACCCGATCTGAGCCTTGTCTTCGCCTGGCATCGCGCGTACCTTGACTGCCGTAGCGTCAGCTGATCCCCTTTCATCGCGCCGACGAGCCCGTCGACGAGCCCGTCCTCCGACGCTCTTCCGCGCTTCTCTAACCCCAGCCGGAGGGCGGCTGGACCGATTGGCGGTCAATGATCCGGCAAGGCAGCAGCGCCCACGGATCGTCGTCGTCGCCGAGCGCCATCCGGACCGCCTGCCTGCCCATCTCCGCGAACGGCTGCACCACGCTGCTCGGCGGCACGACCAGATACGGCGACGAATCCACTTCCCCCATGACGAACAGCGAGAGGTCCCGCGGAATGCGGACGCCGGCCTTCATCGCCCAGCCGAGCACGGCCAAGCCCGACGTGTAATCCGCGGCGAACACGGCGCTGCACGCGGGATGTCCGCCCATCCAGCGGCCAAGCAGCGCTTCGGCGTCCGCCGGCTTCTCGGGGCGGTACACCATCCAGTCCGCGTCGGGCTTCAGGCCGTATTCGGTCAGCGCCAGCTCGTACCCGCGCGCCTTCTGCTCGTAGTTTGCCATGCCGCGCCGCAGCCCGAACAGCAGGATGCGGCGGTGTCCGGCGGCGAGCAGCTGCCCGACCGCCCGGCGCGTCCCTTCCCGCGTATCGGAGCTGACCCACCGCCCGCCGGGCTCGCGGAATTCGGAGCCGAGCACGACGAACCGCTCTCCGCGCGAGACCGACTTGGCCAGCTCGGGATAATCCGCCGCCCCCGGCGTGATGACGATCCGGCCGTCGAGTCCGCCCAGGTCATGGAGCCGCCCCGGTTCCCGCATGCCGGTAAATTCCGCGTGCACGCCGCTTTCGCCCGCCGCCTCGTGAATGCCCTGCATCAATTTCAGCACGGAATGGTAGACGCTCTCGGTAAAGCTGCACAGCAGCACGGACAGCGTGCGGACCGGGCCTGCCCGCCCGGGAGCCGCGGGGCTGACGAACGTCCCCTTCCCCTTCTCGGCGTACAGCATGCCTTCGAGAATCAATTCCTGGATGGCGCGGTTGACCGTCGCCCAGCTGCAGCCGTATTGCTCCGTGAGCTTCCAGCGTCCCGGCAGCAGCACGTGGGGAAGGAGCTGCCCGTCGCGGATCAGCCGTTGAATGTCGCGTTTGATCGTCAGGTAGTGCGGCACTTCTCCCATCGGGTCCTCCTCATCTTCTCGAAGCTAACGATCCGCCGGATCCGATCGGGCCGCCCGCCGCGCGCGGGCGATGCGGCAGCCCGCGTACAGCAGGACGGCCGCCGCCGCCTCGAGGACGACCGGCAGCAGCGAACGGAAAGTGGCCGTCTCGCCGAGCGGATAGCGGATCGCTTGGCTGCACGCCAGCAGCCCCAGCAGCAGCGCGAGCAGCTGCAGGATCCGGTCGGACAGCCGGCCGCGGAGCGCGCTCCGGTACAGCAGATGCTGCATCAAGAAGACGCCGGCGAGCCACGCCAGGCCGAAGCCGATGAACGCGAACGACTTGATCGCGCTCCACGACCACGTGCTGACGCCGCCCGCGACGAGCGCGATCTCGATCGCCCGCTGCAGCGACAGCCATAGGAACAGGGCGAGCAGCGACGGCGCGAGGACGAGCAGCCAGGACAGAAAGCCGGCGCTGGCCCTGCGTTTCTCTTGTCTCAGATAAGGATCCATGCGCGCTATTCCTTTCCGGACGTTCCGGCTTGCTCCAGCCTGGCCAGCAGCAGCGCGCGGGTCTCTTCGCCGTCGACCAGCCGCGTCTTGCGGACGTAAGCCGCCAGCCGCCTGACCCGCTTCTCCGCGTCCGCGGGCCGGGCGGCCCCGTCCGTCCAGGCCTGCGGCAGCTTGCCGGTGTCCAAGATTTCTTCCAGCAGCCGGTGCTTCCGCCCGATCAGGCGATTGACCGCGAAGCGGACGAACGCCGCCGTGCCGAGCAGGAAGCCGATCAACGCCGCGACGTAGAGCAGGATCGCGCCGAGGAGGGGGCTCATAATTCGAGCGCTCCCTGCAGCGTCAATTCGTCGGCGAGGTGGCAGGCGACGAAATGATCCTCGCCGACTCTTCGCCATTCCGGCTTCTGAAGCCTGCACGTCTCCTGCGCGTACGGACAGCGCGGGTGAAAATAACAGCCCGACGGCGGCTTCGCGGGATTGGCGACCTCGCCCTGCAGCACGATCCGCTCGGACTTCCGGCGCGGATCCGGCACCGGCTTGGCGGACAGCAACGCCTCCGTATACGGATGGCGCGGCCGCCGGAACAGCTCCGCGGTCCGACCCGTCTCCACCATCCGCCCGACGTACATGACGCCGACCCGGTCGGAGATATGCTGAATGACGCCCAAGTCGTGCGAGATGAACAAGTAGCTAAGGTCGAGCTGCCGCTGCAAATCCTGCAGCAGGTTCAAGATCTGGGCTTGCACGGACACGTCCAGCGCGCTGACCGCCTCGTCGCAGACGACGAACCGCGGATTCGTCGCGAGCGCGCGGGCGATGCCGATCCGCTGGCGCTGGCCGCCGCTGAACGCGTGCGGATACCGGTCCATGTGGCGGCTGTTCAGCCCGACCAGCTCGATGAGCTGGCGGACCCGGCTCCGCAGCTCTTCGCCGTGCGCGAGCCCGTTGCAGATCAGCGGCTCCGCCACGATGTTGTACACGGTCATCCGGGGATTGAGGGACGAATAGGGATCCTGGAAGATCAGCTGGATGTCCCGGCGGAGCTTGCGCATACGTTTGTTGTCCAGACTGTTGAGGTCGCTGACGCGGCCTTCCCGGTCCTTGAACAGCGTCGCCCCTTCCGTCGGCTCGATGGCCCGCAGCACGCAGCGGCCGAGCGTCGTCTTGCCGCAGCCGGATTCGCCGACGAGCCCGAACGTCTCGCCTTCGCGGATATAGAAGCTCACGTCGTCGACCGCCTTGACGTAGCCTTCCGTCCGCTGGAGAAAGCCTTTCCGGATCGGAAAATATTTTTTCAACGATTGGACGTTCAAAATGACGTCGCCTTGCCCGGCCCCCATGTTGGCCCGGCCTCCGAGATCGGCCTCGCGCACGCTCATTGTCCCGCACCTCCTCCGGTCTTATCGTCTTCGGCGAACAGACAGCGCACGTAATGATTGTCCTTCACCTTGATCAGCGGAATGTCCGCGACGTTGCACGCCCCCGCCTGCGCCTTCGGGCAGCGGGAGTAGAACCCGCAGCCCGCCGGAAGGTTCATCGGGTACGGCACCGAGCCTTCGATCGATTCGAGCCGCGCGTTCCGGTGCGCGACGGACGGAATCGAATGCAGCAGCGCCTTCGTGTACGGATGGCGCGGGCCGTAGAACAGCGTATCGACGTCCGTGTATTCGACGACTTTGCCGAGATACATGACCGCCACCTCGTCGGACATTTCCGCGATGACGCCGAGATCGTGCGTGATGAAGACGACCGACGTGCCGAGCTTCTCCTTCAGCCGGTTGATCAGCATCAGCACCTGGGCCTGCACGGTCACGTCCAGCGCCGTCGTCGGTTCGTCCGCGATCAGGATCTTCGGGTGCGAGGCGAGCGCCATGGCGATCATCGCGCGCTGGCGCATGCCGCCGGACAGCTGATGGGGATATTCGTCCAGCCGCTGCTTCGGGTTCGACATGCCGACGCTGGCGAGCGTCTCGAGCGCGATCTCCCGCGCCTCCTTCTTGTCGTTCGTCCGGTGCAGCAGGATGGCCTCCATGATCTGGTTGCCGATGGTGTGGATCGGCGAGAACGCCTTCATCGGCTCTTGGAAAATCATCGCGATCTCCCCGCCCCGGACGCTCCGGATCTCCTTGCCGTCCCCGTCCAGCTTCGCCAGATCGACGACCTCCGCCTTCGCCTCGCCGCCCCCGCGCTTAAGCAGAATTTCCCCCTCCACGCGGCCCGGCTTCGGCACGATCCGCAGCAGCGCCTGCGACGTCACGCTCTTGCCGCAGCCGCTCTCTCCGACGATGCCCAGCGTTTTGCCCTTGCGGATGAGCAGGTCCACGCCGTCAACGGATTTGAGCCTGCCTTCGTCCAAATGGAAATGCACCTTCAGGCCGGTCGCCTGCAAAATGACGTCGTCGTCCTCGATCGAGCCGGCCAGCGGCCGGTTCGGCAGCTCGATGCTCATCGCACGGCCTCCTTATTTGTAGGGATCGGCCGCGTCGCGGAGCCCGTCTCCCAAGAAATTGAACATCAACACGGTCACGACGATCAGCGCCGCCGGCCAGAGCAGCCAAGGATGGTGGGCCAGCGTCTCGAGATTTTGCGAATCCTGCAGCAGCACGCCCCAGCTGACGACCGGCGGGGCCAGGCCGATCCCGAGGAAGCTGAGCGCCGTCTCGCCGAGAATCGTCGCCGGGATGGACAGCGTCACCGTCACGATCGTGTAGCTGGCGAACGACGGCAGCAGATGCTTGCGGATGATCCGCAGATCGCTCGCGCCGGCGAGCCGCGCCGCCATCGTGAAGTCCTCTTCGCGCAGCGACAGAATCTTGCCCCGCACGACGCGCGCCAGCCCCGTCCAGCCGATGATCGAGAAGATGATGACCATGCCGAAGTAGATTTCCAGCGCCGACCAGTCGCGCGGCAGCGCGGCGGACATCGCCATCCACAGCGGAATCGTCGGAATGCAGATCAGCAGGTCGATCGTCCGCTGCACGATCGTATCGGTCACGCCCCCGAGATAGCCCGACAGGCCGCCGAGCAGCAGTCCGAGGATCAGCGTCAGCACGATGCCCAGCACCCCGAAGGAAAGCGAGATCCGGCCGCCGTAGATCATCCGGGACAGCAGGTCGCGTCCGAGATCGTCCGTCCCGGCGAGAAACAGCGGGGCGCGGACGTCCTTCGTCCCGAAGAGGTGGATGTCCGTCTTGAACAGCCCCCACATCGTATATTCCCGTCCCTTGACGAAGAAGTGGAGGTAATACTTCTTGGACGTATCGGGCTGGAACGTCCGGAGGAACGTCTCCTGGTTGACGCTCATTTTCATGTCGTAGACGAACGGACGCAGGCTGAAGCCGGATTCCTTGCTGTAGAAATGGATCGCCTGCGGAGGCGCGTTCTTATAGGCGGTGTACCGGTCGAGCGGCAGATGCGGCGACAGGAATTCGCAGAACAGCGCGGACAGGTAGAACAGGACGAGCACGACGGCCGCGGCCATGGCGATGCGGTGCTTCTTGAATTTCCACCACATCAGCTTCCACTGGGAAGCGACCTCGTACGCCTCGTCCGGCTCGGCCGTCTTCGGGACCTTGCCGAGGCGGAACCATCGTTTCTTCTCCGCTTTCGTCGGTACGGCGGTATTCAATCGGCAACCCCTCCAAACCGGATGCGCGGATCGAGCCACGCGAGCAGAATGTCGGATATCAGCGTGCCGACGACGGTCAGCACGCTCACGATCAGCAGGAAGCTGCCCGCGAGGTACATATCCTGGAACATGAGCGCCCGCAGCAGCACGGGCCCGGTCGTCGGCAGATTCATGACGATGGACACGATCGCTTCGCCGGAGATGAGCGCGGGCAGCGTCCACCCGATGGTGCTGATGAGCGGATTGATCGCCATGCGGACCGGATACTTGAACAGCAGCTTCTTGCTCTCGACCCCTTTGGCGCGGGCGGTGATGACGTATTGCTTCGAAAGCTCGTCGAGCAGCATGCCCCGCATGACGCGGATCAGGCCGGCCGTGCCGGACATGCCGATGATCACGACGGGCAGCACCAGCCGCGGAAGCATATCCATCACCTTCGCCATGCTCCACGGCGCGTCCACGTATTCCGGCGAGAACAGGCCGCTTAGCGAGACGCCCGTCGTGGCGAACACGAAGTACAACACGACCAGCGCGATCAGGAAGCCGGGAACGGCGAGCCCGATGAAGCCGATGAACGTGAACACGTAATCGAGAATCGAATACTGCCGCACGGCGGAGTAGATGCCGATCGGAATCGCGACGATCCAGACGAAGATCAGCGAGACGACCGAAATGACCATCGTCAGCATCAGCCGGCCGCCGAGCACCTCGGATACCGGCTGGTTCCATTGAAAGGAACGGCCCAGGTCGCCGTTCACGACGATGTTCTTGATCCAGATGAGGTATTGGACGATGAACGGCTGATCCAGCCCGTACTGCCGCTGCAAATTCAGGATCGTGCCGGCGTCGACCTTCGTGCCGGACAGCTCCAGCTGCTGGATGTACGTGGACAGAAAATCGCCGGGCGGCAGCTGGATGATGAAGAACACGATGATGCTGATCGCGATCAGCAGCGGGATCAGCTGCAGCACCCGGTAGCCGATGTAATGGAGCATGCGCTCCCTCCTCTCGGGAATGGCTCAAACGGCAGCGCCCAGGCGGCAAAGACGCTGCCGTTGCTCCTGGGCGATGCCGAGCCTGGGCTTACTTGCCGAAGAACAGCTGCTCGCCGGCGTAATCGGTCGCGACCGCAAGCGCGTTCTCGTTGCCGACGTTGCGCAGCTTCGCGTTCACGATGAGCGGCTGCTTGACGTTCTGAAGCGGTACGATGAAGTAGAATTTGTCGCCGAGCGCTTTTTTGATCTCATTGTCGACGATCGCCTTGGCGTCCTTCGGATTGGCGACGTTCGCCCTTGCCAGGCTCTGGTAGAACGCCGCGACGTCGTCCGGCGGCTTGACGCCTTTCTTGCCTCCGGAGGTATTGTACAGGTTCCAGGCCGGCCCCCAGATGCCCTGACCCCAATCGCCGTAATACCACATCGGGTCGGCCGCCCAGATGATGGTCGCCTTCAGCTCGTTCGCCTCGTTGCGCTTGCCCCACAGCGTCCCGTCGATCTTCTTCATCGTGACGTCGAGGCCGAGCTGCTTCCACATCTCGACGACGAGCTCGGTCATCGGCACGATGTCGGGCGCCTGCGCGCCGACTTCGAGCGGAATCGTGAACTTCTTGCCGTCCGGTCCGGCCCGGAAGCCGTCGGAGCCCTTCTTCATCCCCATCTCGTCGAGCAGCTTGTTGGCTTCGTCCACGTTGTACGTGGAATCCTGCCAGCTGTTCTTCTCCGCGAACCCGTAATAGATGGAGTCGATGATCTCGTCGCGGTCGAGCGCGAGGCTGAGCGCCTTGCGGAACCGCACGTCGTTCACGACCTGCGACCAGTTCTTGTCGCTGCTGCTGAGATTCAGGAAGATGTCCGTCGGCGACACGTGAAGATTGCTGAGCAGCGCCTTGAAGCCCTTGCTCTCGTTCTCGCGGTACAGCGGCATCTTGACCAGGGACGCCGATTCGCGGGAGAAGTCGACCTCGCCGGCGATCGTCTTCAGCGTGACCATCTCGATGTCCTGAACGAGCGTGCTTTGGATTTTATCGATGTACGGGAGCTGGTTGCCCGCGGAGTCGACCTTGAAATAATACGGGTTGCGCTCGAAGGTCGCCGTCGTGTTCGTCTTCTTCGTCATCATCCACGGATAGAGCACCGGGAAGCCGATGGCTCTGGGCTTCGTGAGATCCCAGTTCGTGACGTCCACGTCATTGAAGAGATTCACCCACTCGCCCTTCTTGAATCCGGCCTTCTTGATCTCCGGCTCCAGCTTGGCGAGCTCCGTATACTTGGTGTGGTAGTTCTTCAGAAAATGCGCCGGCTTCAGCAGGTCGGTGTACCCGCGCCAGCCCTGGACCGCCAGGCTGAGCAGCAAACCGCCGTACGGCTGGTCGAAGCTGAGCTTGAAGGTGTACTCGTCGATCAGCTCGAACGCGAACGGCTTGCCGTTCGGATCGCCGCCCGCGTTCAGCCAAGCGGGGAAGATCGGCGTCAGCTCCTTGTTGAACAGCACGTCCTCGACGGCGAACCGGACGTCCTCGGTCGTCACCGGCTGGCCGTCCGACCACTTCAGTCCCTTGCGCATATGGAACGTGAAGGTCTTCTCGTCGTCGCTCATCTCGTAGCTCTTCAAGACGTTGCCCGTGACCTCTTCGCCGAGCAGGCCCGGCGTGTTCAGCAGCGCCTCGTCGTTCATGATGAAGACGTCCGCGTCCCAGTCGACGACCGACGTCACCGTGCGAAGGGTGCCGCCGTACGTGCCGACCTCGTACTTCAGCAGGCTGCTGGGCATTTCGTTCGTAATCTTGTAGTCCTCGGGCAGGCGGTCCTTCAACGCGACCGCGAAGCTGTCCAGCGCCGGCGACTGCTTGAAGTCGGTCAGCTTGACGTCTTCCGCCGGCGCGGCGCCTTCGTCCGCCGGCGCCGCGGCATCGGCGTCGTTCTCCGGCTTCGCGTTGTCGGCCTTCGCGTTCGTGCCGCCGGCGTTGCCGGCGGCGTCGCCTTCCTTGGCCGTATCGTTAATGGCTCCGATTTCGGCGCCTCCGCCGCCTCCGCTGTCGCACGCGCTCAAGGCGGCGGACAGAATCAGCGCGACCGCGCACAATAGCGCGAGCGATCTGTGCTTCTTTTTTCTCATAGGCATCCTCCGACCGTTAATTTTTGGCTGACCTACCGGCTTTTCCATTCGTCATGGCAATCGCTTGCATCCGTGATGACGGACGACCGTTCCGCGTATATATATAGGTTTGCGCATAGTTGCGGAGCGACCGGGGGAAACCGAACGAAACGACGAACCCTCCCCTTTTTCGGACGCGCCTCCCCGGCGCGTTCCCGTAATGGTCTCCTGAGGCGTTGTTCCATCGCAAGAATGATTGCGCTTTCATCATACTAACGCGCCCCCCGCTTGTATTTAGAAAAAAAGAAGGTTTATTTGCGTTTTTCCCAGATTTCGTTACGTTCGACAGAATAAGGTCCGATTCGACTTCGCGATATGGAAAAATCGCAAAACTGCCTGGCATTCTGCTAAATACATCCGGGCGAAAGCTTAGTATGCTGGAATCGAGAGTACGGCCAAATTCAAACCTGTGAGGTGCAGAGCGCATGCTGACGCAAAGCCAGATCGAAGAATTCGACCGCAGCGGATTTCTTAAAGGGGATATCGTGCTTGACGAGGACGAGGTGGAGCGGCTACGCCGGGAGCTGGACGACGTCATGGAAGGCAGGACGGTCAAGAAGCCGGTCTTGAACCATAACATGCTGGGCGGGGGCACGCTGTACGACAACATGAAAATGACCGTGAACGAACGGGTCGTCCAGATCGTCAATATATGGATGGCCAGCGACGCCTTCCTCCGGCATGCGGCCAACCCCCGCATCTGCGAAGAAGTCGCGCAGCTCTGCCGGACCGGCGAGCTCCGCGTGTGGCATGACCAGATCCAATACAAACCGCCCCTGTCCGGAGGCCCGACGGGCTGGCACCAGGACCACCCGCTGTGGCCGATCATCCAGCCGGCCGATCTCGTCAGCGCTTGGGTGGCGCTCGACGACGCGGTCATCGAGAACGGCTGCATGTGGATGGTGCCGGGCAGCCATAAATGGGGCAACCACCAGAAGCATCTTGCGAGCGACAAGGCGTTCAAGCCTTATCATAAGCAGCCGGATCTGCTGCCGCCGGGCGCGGTCGTCGAAGCCGTCCCGTTCGAAATCAAAAAAGGCCAGGTCGGGTATCACCACAGCCTGACCTGGCACGGCAGCCCGCACAACCGGTCCGAGCTGAAGCGCCGCGCGATCACGGTCCACTACATGCCCGGCCATATCCGCTACGAGCCGCGCGCCGAGCATCCGATGCACGATTACGTGCGGGTGAAGCCGGGCGAGCTGCTGACCGGCGACGACTTCCCGCTCGTGTATACCGCGCCCGCCCGGGAATCGGCCGGCTAAGCCCGCGAGAAGAGCCCGCCATTCAAATGGCGGGCTCTTCCGTTCGTCGGAGGCGCAGCCGAGCGAGGGCCGCGGCTCCGTACGGGCATAAAAAAAACCGCGCCATGCGCGGTCGGCAGGCCGTTCGGTCCTGCCTCGGCGTGCGCCAAGGCGGCGAGAACGGCGGCTATCGGCGGTCGTTTGGCTGCGGCCGGGCTGCCGTTTGGCTGCCGTTTGGCTGCCGTTTGGCTGCGGCTGGCTGCCGTTTGGCTGCGGCAGGCCGCCGTTTGGCTGCCGCTAAACGGGTCGCTGCGCTTCCGCCGCCTCCGCCTCCCGGCGCTGCTGGACCTGGTCCGCGACGCGGTCGAGCCGGCGCAGATGGTAGGCGTATTCCAGCATCGTCGACGCGACGAAGACGAGCCGCTTGTATTCCTCGGGACTCCGGTGCAAATAATCGCTCAGCTGCGCGATTAGCCGGCCTTCCCGCTCCTCCTCCGGCTCGATGGCGGCGTTCGCCTTCATCTTGCCTTCGAGCTTGAGCAGCAGATGCTCGTGGTACTTCGACAGCTCCTCGATCTGTTGGTCGAACCGCTGCGCCCACGCCTCCGACCCCGAGACGGCGAAGTAATGCTCCTCCACCGCTTCCAGCAGGTCCACGCCTTTGTGCAGCGCCTTGATCAAGTGCCTGGACAGAATCAGCTGCCGCGCGTTCGCCTGCTTGCGGTTCGGCATCAGCGGCCGCTCCTCCTCGAACAGCCGGTGCGCCTCGTCGAGCTTGCGCAGCTTGCCCTGCAGCTTCTCCTTCTCGTCGCGGTGGACGCTCTCCTTCATCTCGTTCGAGATCGCCATGCGCAGCAGCAGCGACAGTTGGTCGTGCGCGTCGTGCACCTGCGCGATGAACTGCTTGCGCGGCCGCGGCGGGAGCACGAGGATGTTCACCACGAACGCCGCGGCCATCCCCGTCAGCACCATGAGCAGCCGCTCGACCGCGAACTGCCAGCCCGCCTGGTTGTTGGCCTCCATGACGGCCACCACCGTAACGAGCGTCAGGCCCACGGTGCTTTCCATCCGCAGCCGGATGCAGACGAGAATGACGATGATGCACACCATGCCGAGGGCGATCGGCGTCTGCCCGAACAGCCGGACCGCGGCCAGCGCGAGCAGGGCGCCGAGCACGTTCGTCTGCACCTGCTCCACCACCTGCTGCCAGGAACGCGAGATCGACGGCTGGATCGTGAAGATCGCGGCGACCGCGGAAATGATCGGCGACGGGAAGCCCAGCAGCGTGCTGACGTACACGGCCAGCGCCACGGCCAGGCCGGTCTTGACGACGCGCGCTCCGATCGTCATGCGTCATCGCTCCTTGCCGGGGCGGCGCCCGCCGCCCGCGCCGCTTGCGCCCCGTCCCGCAGCAGGACGGACGTCTCCGCGACGGCCGCACCGTTCACGAGCAGCGCCAGCCGGTGCGGCCCCGCGTAATGCTTGCGCGTCGACAGGTCCTTCCAGTCGATCCGCTTCGCGCCTTGGATGCCCGCGCCGGGCATCGCGCGCTTATCGCCGAGCAGGAAGCGCTTCTCCGATACTTTGCCGCCGGACTTCACGTAGCCGACGCCGAGCTCCAGCCGCAGCCGGACCGGCCCCGCTCCCTCGTCCTTCAGCCGCAGCGCGTACTGCAGCTCCGTGCTGCCCCCGAGCTCCGCTTCGGGATGCGCCGCCACGAGCTCGGCGGCCGCGACCAAGTCCGCGGCGGCCGTTCCCTCGTAGCCGAACAGCGCCAGCGCCTCCGGATCGGCGGCGCCGACGAGCGAGCGGCAGCCCCGCCGGACGATCCAGTCGGTCAGCGGATTCCGGCCCATCCAACGCGCGGCGATCGCCTTGACGACGTCCGGATGATCCTTGGCGATGTCGTTCAGGTTGTTCGCCACGCTCTTGCGCACGTACAGGGACGGATCGGCCTTCAATTGCTCCAGAATCGGCAGGATCGGCGACGGGTCGCGCTTGAACGGAGGCAGCGCCTGCGCCCACGGCAGGCGGGGCCGGCAGCCTTCGCTGGCCAGCCGGCGGACGTGCTCGTTGCCGTGGCGGGACCACTCCGCCATCCGCACCATCGTCCGTTCGGGCTCCCGCAGGATGAACGGCCGGATCGCGAATTCCGCCGAGGATTGGACGGTGAAGCGCTCCAGCGCGGCCATCGACCGCTCCCAGTCGTCCAGGCCGTACGTTTCGACGAAATCGGGAAAAAACAAATAAGGAAAGCCGCCGCACCGGTCGCAGACGGACAGCAGCACGTCAAGCGCTTCCGGATAATTCGGGGGCAGCGTCTCCCCGAGCGACGTCGTAATCCGCCGCATGCGGCCCTTCAGCTCCAGCTCCTCCCAGCCCGCGGCGGTCGCGCGCCGGACGAAGTCCTCCCCGGGGAAGGCCGGCCAAGCGGACGACACGATCGCCGCGAACTGCCGGAGAAACGGCAGATCATACATCGCTTTCAACGGTTCGGGCATGTTCTTCTCTCGCCTCCTTCCGCTATTATAGACGATCCGCGGGCGAAGATAAAAAAGCGCGCGGTCCCTTTCCTCCCTATACGCCGTTTACGCGCCTTCCGCCCCACCGGTCTTTCGTTTCCATCCGCGCCGAAGCCGTTCGCCGCCGCGTCCGCCGCGCGCGAAAACGGCCGGCTTCCGCCGCCATTGGCAGCGAAAACCGGCCGCCGGATCCGGCGAACGGAACGACTTATGGCGGACTAAGACGCGCTTTCGTTGTCTTCGCGGTACCGGTGCAGCGAAATGACCTTGCCCCGGCCCGACTCTTCGGCGCCCGGCGGCGCCTGGTACGGCAGCAGGATGTCGAACGTCGTGCCTTCCCCGACGCGGCTGTTGACCACGACGCTCCCCTGGTGGTTGTCCACGATCTTGTACGTCACCATAAGGCCGAGGCCCGTGCCCTTCTCCTTCGTCGTATAGAACGGCTGCCCGATCTTCGCCAGTTGGTCCTCCGCGATGCCGGGTCCCCGGTCCGCGATCCGCACGACGATGCGCCCGCCCGCGTCGCGCATGCAGGCGACGTCGATGCTTCCGCCGTCCAGCATGACCTCGATCGCGTTTTTGATCACGTTGATGAACACCTGCTTGAGCTGGTTTTCCACGCCGTGCACCCAGAGCGGCTCGTCGCCGAGATTCGCCTCGATCACGATGTCGTGCAGGATCGCCTGCGCCTCCAGCAAGGTAATCGTATCCGCGATCAGCACGCGGATGTCCTGATGCGACAGGTCGTAGATCTGCGGCTTGGACAGCATAAGCAGCTCGCTGACGATCGACTCGATGCGGGTCAGCTCCGATTTCATGATGTCGTAGTAGTTCTTGCTGCTCCGGCCGGAGGCGATCAGCTGCAGGAAGCCCTTGAGCGACGTCAGCGGATTGCGGATCTCGTGGGCGATGCCCGCGGCGAGCTGCCCGGCGACGTACAGCTTCTCGGAATTGATCAGCAGCTCCTCGTTCTTCTTCCGCTCCGAGATGTCCCGGATGATCACCTGCGTGACCGGCTGGCCCGACAGCTTCGTGACCGATTCGATGACCTCCGTATGCAGCGTCCCGCCCTGCGCGGTGAACCAGTCCATCTCGATCGGCGACTGCCGCTCCTTCGGCCGCGGCGTCTGCAGCAGATGCCGCATCGGCGCGTGGAACTTCGGCTGCAGGTGCAGGTAGATGCTGCGGCCGATCAGGTCGCGTCCGCTCTCGGCCTCGAACATGCGCATGCCGGAGCGGTTGATGTATTCCCAATGCTCGTCGCGGATGACGGCGATCATGTCGATGGAATTCTCGACGAGCAGCTTGTAGCGCTCGTTGATGGACGTGTACCGGCGGTCCACGTAGCGCGCGACCAGGCTGAACGCGAAGATGACGAGCGTCGCGAGGCCGAGCACGATGGACAGCAGCTGCATGTAATCGTTGAGCCGGTCGGCGGTCAGGACGTAGCCGGCGTCGACGCTCGTGACCGTGCCGAGCCCGAACAGCTCCATGACCATGTCCGTCAGGCCGAGCAGCAGGCCGGGCACCAGCGGCGAACCGGCTTTGCGGTCGAACAGGTAGAGCGAGCCGGCCGTGCCGACGAAGCCGAACAGGAACGTGAACAGCACGAAGCTCGGATCGACGCGGAACGCTTCCGCCTGGTTGCCGAGCAGCGCGGTGTACAGCACGAGATTCGCGCCGAGCGCCATGAGCAGGCTGCCGCCGAACAGCCGGACGGCGTACGACGCCCGGGAGCCCAGCAGCCGGAACGAGCCGTACGTGCAGGCCATGATGCCGAACAGCTTGACCGCGCTCGTCCAGTCGATGGCGATCATCGAGTCGGACGTCAGCAGGATGATGAAATGGCTGACCCACAGGCCGAGCGCGTAGACGAGCGCGCCGCTCAGCAGCCAGTACGGATGCATGGCCCGCACCCGCTTGAGCTGGCCGATCATGCTATAAATGGTCATCGACGCGAATAAATGGATCGCCAGCGCGAGCAGGAGCATCATCCATTTATCGCCAATCCAAGGTTCCATCATGACGTTTCTCCAATAGTCCGAAGTAGTGGTTACGTCCTCCATTTCGACAGATTTCCAGAAAAACCTTTTTTTCGCGACACGCTTTTGCGACCGGGTCCCGGAACCGGGAATTCGGGCTTGATGCGGCCGCGCCGTCCGCTATAATAAGACAAGTGGAAGGAGTGGAATCATGATCAAAAAAGTATTGAAAGAGTTCAAGGAATTCGCCGTCCGCGGCAACGTGCTCGATCTCGCGGTCGGGGTCATCATCGGCGGCGCCTTCGGCAAGATCGTCACCTCGCTGGTGAACGACATCATCATGCCGCCGATCAGCCGGCTGCTCGGCAGCGTCAACCTGGTCGACCAATTCATTCAAATATCGAAGCTGGACAAGCATCCGACGACGCTCGCCGATGCGCAGAAGGAATCGGTTACGGTCATCGCCTACGGCAATTTCCTTAACGTCATACTCGACTTCGCGATCGTCGCCTTCTGTATCTTCATGATCGTCAAGGGCGCGAACGCGCTGCGCCGCCTAGGCCAGCCCGACCCGGCCGCTCCGGCCGAGCCGACGGACAAGAACTGCCCGTACTGCCTGTCCAAGATCCCGATCAAGGCGACGCGCTGCTCGCACTGCACGTCCCATCTCGAGGTCGAGCCCGAGCTTGAAGGAGGCTTGTCCTGACGATGGACATGGAACGGGATGCGCGGGCCCCGCGCGGCGAAGCCGGTCCGGCCGGCGAAGAGGAACGGTTCGATATCTACGACGAGCACGGCCTCCATCTCGGCACCGCGCTGCGCGGCGAGGTGCATGCCCGCGGCCTCTGGCACCGGTCCATCCACTGCTGGCTGGCGCGGCGCGACGGCGACCGGAAGCTCGTCCTGTTCCAGCAGCGGTCGGCGGGCAAGGACACGTTCCCCGGCCTGTTCGACATTACGGCGGCGGGCCATCTGTCCGCCGGCGAGACGATGCGGGACGCGGCGCGGGAGATCGAGGAGGAGCTCGGCGCCGCCATTCCGTTCGAAGCGCTGATCCCGCTCGGCGAAGCCCGCAAGGAAGCGGCCGGCACCGCGAAGGGCCTCGCCTTCGTCGACCGCGAGATCAGCGGCGTGTACGGCTTCGTCTACGGGGAGCCGCTCTCCGCGCTCACGCTGCAGCGCGAGGAGGTAGCCGGCGTCTACGAGGCGGAGCTGGAGGCCATGATCGCGCTGTTCGAGAACCGGACGGACCGGGTGCGCGCGTCCGGCTTTCGTCTCGGCGCGGACGGCGCGCCGGAGGACGCGGAGACGGACGTCGAAGCCGCGAGCTTCGTGCCGCGGCCGGCCGCCTATTACAGCGGCGTGTTCCGCGACCTGCTGCTCCGTCTGTGAGCGGCAGGCATGCCAAGAAGGACCGCGAGCATTCGCGGTCCTTTTTGCGCTGCGCGGACGGCGGCCGCGCCGGGACTAGCGCCGGTTCCGCTTGCGGGCCGCGCCGGATGACGGTTTGCCCGCTGCCCGGGCGATTCCGGCCGCGCGCTCCCAATTGCGGTACCACTGATCGATCATGCCGTGGATGTTATAGAACATCGTCGTCCGCGGCGCCTCGTCGAAGTCGTTGAGCGCGGGCTCGCCGAAGAGGCGGGCGGACTCCTGATGAATGCACCCGTGCAGGTTCGACGCCTCGAGGAAGATGCCCAGCTGGTCCGCCGACGCGAACGACTGCGGATTGTTCAGCACGCGGGCCTCCGCCGCGCGGTTGTAGCAGGCCGTGTTGCGGATCGCTTCCGGGACGCTCTGCCAGCCTGCGATCGCCCGCGGGTCGTAGCCCGTCGTGCCGTACCATTGGTAGACCTTATTAATGAACTGGCGGTGGAAATTGAGGAAGCTCTGTCCGTAGCCCGGGGGAAGCTGCGAGAAGTCGTCGTAATGGTTCGCATGATGCCAGCGCATATGCTCTTCGAGCAGCGACTGCGGGAAATTCGGAATGAACGGCATACCTGTCCCCTCCCTTTGCAAGCGTTCTGGTCATCAGCATATGCCGGGGGCCCGGCATCGGTTCGCCCCTCCCGCGCCGGTTTCGCAATTGCCCCTGCCGTGTATTAAGACAAGAGCGGCACGCATTCCAGCAGGAAGGGAGTACGATCGACATGCAAGGCAACGACGTGATCTTGGAGAAGGAAGCGCGGCAATTCGCGGAGAAGACGGCGAATCCGCCGTTCCTGTACGAGCTCGGCCCGGAGAAGGGCCGCAAGCAGGTGGACGAGGTGCAGACGAGCCCGGCCGACAAGCCGGACGTGCGGATGGAGAAGCGGCTCGTGCCGAACGGTTCGGGCGGCAGCGTGCCGGTGACGATCCTGAAGCCGAAGGGGGCCGAAGGCACGCTGCCGGTCGTCGTCTACGTTCACGGCGCGGGCTGGGTGTTCGGCAACGCGCACACGCACGACCGGCTGATCCGCGAGCTGGCGGACGGCTCGCGGTCGGTCGTCGTCTTCCCCGAATACGGCCTCTCGCCCGAGCATAAATACCCGTCCGCGATCGAGGAAATCTACGCGGTGCTCCGGTGGACCGCCGAGCATGCGGACGAGCTCGGGGCCGATCCGGACCGGCTCGCCGTCGCCGGCGACAGCGTCGGCGGCAACATGACCGCGGCCGTGACGCTGATGGCCAAGGAGCGCGGCGGCCCGAAGATCGCCAAGCAGCTGCTGTTCTATCCCGTCACGGACGCGGCGTTCGATACGCCGTCCTACGAGCGGTTCGCGAAAGGATATTTTCTCAGCCGCGAAGGGATGCAGTGGTTCTGGGACCAATACACGACCGACCCGGAGCAGCGGGCGCAGATCACGGCGTCGCCGCTGCGGGCGACGGTCGAGCAGCTGAAGGGCCTGCCCCCTGCGCTCGTCATCACGGGCGAAGCCGACGTGCTGCGCGACGAGGGCGAAGCGTACGCCGCGAAGCTCCGGGAGGCCGGCGTGCGCGTGACGGCGGTCCGCTTCCAGGGCATCATCCACGACTTCGTCATGCTGAACGAGCTGGCCGGCACCGCCGCGGCGCGCGGCGCGCTCCTGCTCGCCAACGCATGGCTGCAGGCGCCGGAGGCTTGACCGGACGGCGAGGCGGCGAGGCGGCAAGGGAAGCGCATACGACGAAAGGCCGTTCCGGCGCCGGTTGGCGGGAACGGCCTCTTCGCGCTGCGCGCCAAAATGCCCCGGGAAGCATCCATGCGGACCTTCCCGGGACATGCCGGCCTTGCGGGAGAATCGAGAAGAGAATTAGAATACGTTGCGGCAGTTGCCTTGGGAGACGCAGATGTCGAACGTGATGCGGACGTCGCAGCAGTTGCCGAACGTGCACGCGATGCGGACGCAGGCAAAGCGGCCTTGGTGGAAGAAACAGACGACTTGGCAGTTCGCGCCGATGAGTTCTTCGACGATCTTGCGGTTTCTGCAGCGGATGGCGCGGACGAGCTTGGCGGCGACGACCGGGTTTTTCAGCTGGCAGAACAGATCGCTCAGATCGGCTCCGGCCTCTTGGATGCCTTCGACGGCGCCGTCGCGGCGGTCGCAGCAGCTGTGGTGGCCCATGCTGACGCCGCCCACCATTTCGTTGGACACCTTCGCTTTACGGGTGGACTTCGACTTCGTGCGGACGGCCTTGACGTTCTTCACTTTAAACTTCGCGGACATTGTAATTCCTCCTTCTCGAGAGCTAATTTACTCTATGTGAAGGGGGACATCCTTGAATAAGACAAGATGCCAATGCCAAGCGCACAAGCTGCAGCGCAGGAAATTCGCGGGGGCGCGCGCCTGGCCCGGCAACCGTCCCGCCGCCGGAGCGGCCGGAAACCGCGGCATCCGGGCGGGCGCGGAACGCCGCCGTCCCGCGCGATCCCCGCGAAATGCTGCCGGAGGCCGCGCGTACCGCCAAACGAAAAGCCGCCCGCGGAAGACCCGCGGGCGGCCGGACGGCCGGGCATTCAGCCGATTATAACGATTAGGACAGGCCTTTGTAATAGGCCGACAGCGGGCCAAGCAGCGCCATGTACCCGTGCTCGAACAGCCGCGCGTACCGGGCGTGGCGCCCGGGGTCCGGCTCGTACCGCCGGCTTGCCGGCCGGCGCGCCGCGGCCGCCGCTTCCCGGAACGAGCCGTAGACGCCCGAACCGACGCCGGCGGCCAGCGCCGCGCCGAGCAGCGTCGCCTCGGCGGCGCCCGGCACCGTCAGGGCGATGCCCGACACGTCGGCTTTGATCTGCAGCCAAACGCCGTTCTTCGCGCCTCCGCCGACAACGTTCATCCCGCGGATCGGGCTTCCCCCGACCCGCTCCGCCTCGCGGCGCATGAATTCCAGCTGGTAGGCGTTGCCCTCCAACGCCGCCTTGAGCAGCTCCGCCCGGCCGTGCTTCGCCGTCAAGCCGACGAACGCGGCCTTGGCCGCCGGCTCGATTCGCGGCGCCCCGCTGCCGGCGAGGTAAGGAAAGTAGAGGATGCCCGTCGGCCCGGGCGCCGTCCCTTCCAGCAGCTCCATGATCGCCGCGTACGGGAGGCCGCCGTCCCCGATGACGTCGCGAAGCCATTCCACGGAGCCTCCCGAGGTCGAATGGCCGCCCATCCAGAACATCCGGTCCGGGAACGCGTGGCGCCCGAACGACAGCCCGGAGGCGTAGTCGGCGTCGTCCAGCGCGCGGGCGGGAATCGAGCCGACCAGCGTTTCCGCGGTGCCCATGGAATTGTAGACGCCGTCCCCGCCCGCCGAGCAGACGAGCGAGGCGGCGACGTGATCGTGGCCCGCGAGGCAGACGGCCGCGCCCCCGTCCAGCCCGAGCCCCGGCGCGACGTCCGGCAGGACCGTGCCGACGGCGCTGCCGGGCGGCACGACGCGGGGGAAGCGCTCCGGCCCGAAGCCGAAATGGCGAATGAACGGCTCGTTCCACTCGCGGCGGTCGATCCGGTACGCGAACGTCCGGGCCGCGAGCGTCTCGTCCTCGGCGATCGCGCCCGTCAGGCGGTAGGCGAGGTACGCGGAGACCGACAGCCAGACCCCGCTCCCGTCGAACGCCTCCGGACAATGGTCCCGCATCCAGAGCAGCTTCGGCAGGCCGTATTTGAACGACGCGTGCAGGCCGGTCTGGCGGAAATGCGCCTTCGCGTCGATCTCCCCTCTCACCCGCTCCGCCTGCGCGAGCGAGCAGGTCTCGAACCATGGCAAAATCGGCGTCCGCGCCCGGCCGCTCCGGGGATCCAGCAGCAGCCCGCTCTCCGCCATGCTCGTGAGGCCGATCGTCCGCACGCGGGGCGAGCCGGCGGCCGCCGTCACGTCGCGGATCAGACCGGCGGCCGCTTCCCACAGCCGCTCGGGGTCGTAAGCGACCGTCCCGGCGGGACCCGCCGCCTTGGCGTTGGGCCGCTCCGCCTGCGCGACGGACGAGCCGTCCTCGCGGAACAGCCCCGCTTTCAGATTCGTGGTGCCGACGTCGATGGCCAGCAGCATGCCGCTTCCCTCCCCTGATCGCAAGCGAACCGGCTTTCGCATCCGAAGCCGGCTCGTCCCGCATATTGTCGCAAACGCCGGCAGCGGCCGTGCCGGCCGGCGTGAATGTGCCTGCTTGAATGTCCTGCTCGGTAAAGTCTCAACGCAAAATCCGCGCGCTGTCCGTCTCGACGTCCAGCCGAAGGTCATACGGCCGCGGCGTCAAGCCGCCCCCGGCCTCGGCCTCGGCCAGCCACGCCGTCCAGCGCGCCGGCTCCGCCGGATACGTCCGTCCGCTCAGCCGGCGAAGCAGCAGCAGCGCTTGGCGGGCCAGCAGCGAGCGCGCGTCGGACAGATAGCCGATCAGCACCTCGTAGCCTTCCCGGCTGCCGCACGCGGCCAGCGCGCGGCCGATCGCCAGCTCCAGCATCGCCCGGCGCTCCGGGAAGTAATCCGGCTGGTACCCGTGCCGGGATTGCTGATCCCGCAGCAGCGGCACGCGGCGAATCGCCGCAAGCGCCGGAATCGCGCCCGGGTCGCCGAGCCGCTCCGCGCCCTGGCAGACGGCGTCGACGTAATAATAGAGCCCCAACAGCGAGTCTTTGAAATCGTCCTCGGCCGGATCGAGCAGCGCCGCGACCCGGTTCCAGGCTTCGATGCTCCGCGCGTCCTTCGCCTGCGCAAGCGAATAGAGCAGGTAGGCCGCGTCGGGCATCGCGCCGTGATCCGGCGGCAGCTGCACGTACATGATGTCCGCCGTCCGCCTCGGCAGCGTGCCGCCGGATAAGTCGCGCAGCACCGCCTCGAGCAGCGCCGGCACGCCGGCGTTCGAGCCGATCATGGCCAGCGCCTGCGCCAGATGGATCCGCCGCAGGCCGTTCGCGCGCGAGAGCGCCCGCTCCAGGAACGGCACGATCCGCGGGCCGGCCGAGACGATCTCGACGAACGGAATCGGGTCCGTCCGGACCTCGTTCATCCGCATGTTGGAATAGTCGTAGAGCGGCTGCTCGGCTTCGATGGAAGCGACGAGCCGTTCGAGCTCCGCGTCGTCGCAGGCGCGCGGGCGGAGCGTCCGGTCGGCGGTGCCGGCCGGCAGCAGCCCTTCGGCCTCCAAGCGAAGCTGCAGCGGCCGCAGGTCGATGCCGCGCGGCTGTACGCCCGCGCGGACCGCCTGCACGGCGGCGAGGGCGGCCGCCGCGCCGAGGTTCTCGAGATCCGCCTGCATGCGGATCGCCGGCAGCGCGTCGTGCGTCGCCGAGACGGCCTTGCCCGCGACGAGCAGGCCGTCTAGCCCCTCGGGCAGCAGCATGCGGTACGGAATCTCGATGTCCAGGTTCGGCGGGATCAGGCCGATATTGACCCAATCCGCCCCGCTGACGCCCTTCACGTCGTGATTGCTGAAGTGGACGTTGATCGCGTCCGGCCAGCGCCGGTGCAGCAGCTGGTCCGACAGCTTCATCACGACGTCGCCTTTGACGTGCCGGCTCTCGCGCGTCGCGACGTACGTGCCGTGGTCGTGGACGTCGGCCGCGCCGCGCCGGCGGCCCGCCAGAATGGCGCGCGTGTAATCGAGCGCGTTCGAGACGTCGACCATGCTCGTGAAATTGTTTTGAATCTTGTCCGGCGCGGCATACTGCGCGAGCGAATACCACATGACCGTATGGTCCCGCTCCGAGCCGTACACATAGCCCGCGCCGGCGAACGCCGCGAGGTCGCCGTCGCCGGTCGCGTCGACGGACGCCCGCGCCGCGATGGCGGCCGGTCCCCAGCGGGTCGCGACGACCGCGCCGGCCAGGCGGCTGCCTTCCATGACGGCGCCGAACGCGATCGCGTTCAGGAACAGCAAGACGCCGCTGCCCGCCGATTCCTCCAGCAGCGCGTGCATCTTCGCTTCGATGTTCCACTTGTGGCCCTTGTAGCGCAGCTCCCGCTGCAGCGCCGCCACGGCGTCGTGAATGCGCGCGGCGTAGCCGGCCTTGCGGCCGAACCAATAGCTGTCCACGCCGCCGAACGTGCCCGTTCCGCCCAAGCCGGGATTAAGGTCGATCAGCGCGGTGCGCGCGCCTTCGCCGGCCGCCGTGAACGACGCGCAGGCGCCGCTCGACCCGCCGCCCGCGACGAGCACGTCGACGTCGGCGATGACGGGGACGTCCGAGGCGGGGACGTCCGCCATCGGGTAGAGCGTATCGCCGCTCCCGAGGGCCGGGATGCGGACGGTCCACGGCGCCGTTCCGGCAGCGGCCGAAGCCGCCGATTCCGTGCCGGAAAGCGCGTGCGCGGCGCCGAGCGCATCCTGCGCGTCCGCGCTGCCGCCGCCGGACTCGCCGGCCGAATCGCCCGGCCGCACATCGGCGCCGCCGCTGACCTCGCCCGGCCATG
>NZ_JAGGDJ010000051.1 GCF_017652985.1 Paenibacillus artemisiicola | reverse complement strand
GGCCGCCGCGGCCGCCGCGGGCACGGCCGGCGCCTTCGCCGATTCGGCGCTCGGCGCGACCGCGCAGGCGATGTACCGCTGCCGCGCCTGCGGCAGCGAGACGGAGCGCGCCGTGCATTGCGGCGCGCCGGCCGAGCGGATCCGCGGCTTCGCCTTCATGACCAACGACGCGGTCAACTTCGCGTCCTCGGCCGTCGCCGGCTTGCTGGCGTGGGCCATCGGCTGCGCCGTCGCCTGAGGCGTCGGCCGGAAGCGCGCCGCGCTTCCGGTTCAATCCGGGCCGAAGCAGCCCCTCGCTTTCCGGCTCGGCGCCCCGCGCGCGGCTCAAACCCCAATTCCCATCGTTTTACCCCCCTAAAAGTAAAAGGATGCCGGTTGACAGGGGGGACAATCCCCTAGTATCCTAACTCTGATAGAAAAAATTTACAAATAACTCTCTTGATGAAAGCGAATTCATAGGACAGACGCGGAAGGGGAATGACCGAATCGTGACGAATGTAGCGGCGGAATCGCCGATCTCGCAGCCTCTGCTCAAGGCCGTCAACGTCAAGAAGGTGTTCGGGCGCGGCGACAATGCTGTAACCGCTGTCAAAAATATCGATCTCGCGATCACACCGGGCTCCATGATCGCCCTCAAGGGGCGCTCCGGCTCCGGCAAGACGACGCTGCTCAATCTGCTGGCGGCGCTGGACCAGCCGACGGAAGGACAAGTCTATTACGACGGGCGAATCATCTCCGAGCTGCCGGAGAAGCAGCGGAGCACCTGGCGCCGGACGCATTTGGGCCTCGTATTTCAAGCCTTCGGGCTGATTCCGCTCATGTCGGCGTACGAGAACGTGGAGTTCGGGCTGCGCATCGCCGGCAGCGATCCCTCGCTGCACAAGGAGCGGGCGGAGCAGGCGCTGGATTGGGTCGGCATGAAGAGCCGGATGAAGCACCGGCCGCCGGAGCTCTCCGGCGGGGAGCAGCAGCGCGTGGCGATCGCGCGGGCGATCGCGCACCGGCCGGCGCTGCTGCTGGCGGACGAGCCGACCGCCGAGCTGGACAGCCGCATGGGGCTTCAGGTCATCAAAGTGTTTCGCGATCTCGTCGAGGACCTCGGCATGACGATCGTCATGACGACGCACGATCCCGGCATTATGGAAATTGTCGATCACGTCATTGCACTGGAGGATGGAGAGATTGTCGCAGAGCCAAACGCCTAATCGCCGACGCAAGCAGCTTGCCAAGCAAGCCGCCGTACTGATGTTCGCCGCCTCGCTGATGTCGGGCTGCTCCCTGCTGCCGACGCAGCAGACGACGCTGCAGCCGCCTTTGATCAAGCCGGCCGAGGAAAAGATCGACGCCGTCGACGTCAAGAAAGGCACGATCGAGAAATATTTCTCGGGCACGGCCGTGGTCGCGTCCAGCCATACGGTGCCGCTGTATTACAAAGAAAGCGGACGCCTGAAGACGCTTCACGTATCGCAGGGCGACGTCGTGAAAGCCGGCCAGCTGATCGCCGAGCTCGACCGGGGCGATCTGGACCTGCGCGTGCAGCTTCAGAAGCTGAACCTGGAGCGGGCCCGGATCACGCTGAACGCCGCCAAGCGCGACGGCATCGAGGGCACCGATCTTCGCTTGAAGCAAATCGACGTCGAACGCGAGCAGCTGACGCTCGATTCCATGCTGGATCAGCTGGAATCCGCCAAGCTGGTCGCGCCGATCGCCGGGGTCATCGCCTATGCGGACGCCAAGTCGTCGGGCGACGGCATCAACGGCTACACGCCGCTCGTGACGATCGCCGATCCGACGCAGACGCAGCTCGTCTATACGGCGGAGGATCCGAAGGTCATCTCCGGCATCGAACGCGAAATGCCGGTCGAAGTGACCGTGGACGGCAAGAAAACGACGGGCAAGGTGCTTCAAGCGCCGCTCGACGCGCCGCTCACCGGGAACAAGGACGTCGACGAGCGCAACACGAAGATGCTGTACGTCGGCGTGACGGACAAGTCCGCGAAGCTCGAGCTCGGCAAGTCGGTCGACATTCGCATCGGCCTCGAGAAGAAGACCGGCGTCATCGTCATTCCGCGCAGCGGGCTGCGGACGTATTTGGGCCGCACGTACGTGCAGGTGGCCGACGGCGACCGGCGCAAGGAGGTCGACGTGGAGCCGGGTCTCATGACCCAGACGGACGTCGAGATCGTGAAGGGATTGGACGAAGGCATGAAGGTCATTTTGAATAACTGATCCCGGCTTAGGCGAGAAGAGGTGAATCCATTCGATGGCATTATTGACGATGATCTTTCGGAAAATGGCCAAAAACCGCTGGCTGCAGCTGAACCTGTGGTTCGGGCTGACGCTGTGCGTCGCCTTGTTCAGCTCCATGCCGCTGTACTCGCACGCGATTCTGCAGCGCACGTTGTTCAAGGAGCTGCAGCAGCTGCAAAGCGACCAAAATATTTACCCGGGCTTGCTGCGGGCGGCGACGTCCGTCTCGGGCGGGCGTGAATTCGGCACGCAGCTGTCGCTGATCCGGAAGGCGGACCGTTACATGGCGGACGCTCCGAAGCGGATGGGATTGGACGTGCAGGCGTATATCGTCATGCGGGCCACCCAGTCGTTCAGGGTGCTGCCGGCGGACGCGACGGAGAAAGAAAAGAAAGAAATGACGGTGTCCGGCAGCTTCCGGACCGTTTCGGACCTCGAGAAGCGCGTGAAGGTCATCGACGGCCGCCTGCCGAACCCGAACCGGACGGACGGCGTGTACGAGGCCGTCGTCACGCAGAAGTTCATCATCGACCTGAAGCGGGACCTCGGCAGCGAGCTGGTGTACACGAACAAGGATACCGGCGCGACGGTGCGCATCATTCCGGTCGGCATCGTGGAAGCGAACGCGGCGAACGCTTACGACCAATTCAGCTTGGAGGGCAGTTCGTCGTTCTATATCCCGTTCGACGAGTTCAATCACGACTTCGTCGAGAACCCCGGTCCGCTGAAGCTGTCGCTGCTGAGCTGGCAGTATTCGCTCGATTATTCGCAGATGAACATCGACCGCATCGATACGTACGTGTCGCAGTTCAACGCGATCAATAATTATTTCAATACCCGCATCGGCATCGGGAACGCCGACATGCCGGCCAAGAATCCGATCGCCACCTACACGGAGAAGAAGGAAAAGCTGAACCTCATGCTCTGGTCGCTCTATTCGCCGGTCATGTTCATGCTCGCGTTCTATCTCTTCATGGCGGCCAATCTGATCATCGACCGGCAGAAGACGGAAATCTCCGTTCTGCGCAGCCGCGGCGCCAGCCGCCTGCAGATCATGACCGTGTTCCTGATCGAGAGCCTGCTGCTAGGGGCGCTGGCGCTCGCGGCGGGGCCGTTCGTCGGCGTGTTCTTCACGAAGATTCTCGGCGCGTCCAGCGGCTTCCTGGAATTCGTCCAGCGGGCTTCGCTCGACGTCGTCCTGAACAGCACGGCCTACAAAATCGCGGCCGCCGCGATCGGCGGTTCCATCGTGCTCATACTCATTCCGGCGCTTCTGGCGACGCGGGTCACGATCGTCGGGCACAAGCAGCGGATGGCGCGGCTCACGAAGCTGTCGTTCTGGCATCTGATCGGCGCGGACATCATCCTGCTCGTGGTCTCGGTCTACTTCCTGAGCCGGTTCAACAATCAATTGTCCAATTTGAAGGCGCTCGCGCTCGACCCGACCTCGATTCAGGTGGATCCGCTCATCTTCTTCATGCCGGCGCTGTTCTCGCTGGGCGCGGGGCTGCTCATTCTGCGCGTGTATCCGTGGTTCGTGAAGCTGGTGTTCTGGATCGGCCGCAAATGGTGGACGCCGGCGCTCTACTCCACGCTGCTGCAGATCAGCCGCTCTTCGTCGCAGTATTTGACCATCAAGGTATTCCTGATCATGACGGTCGCGACGGGCCTGTTCAGCGCGAACGCCGCCCGGACGATCAACGGCAACATGGAGGACCGGATCCAATACACGACCGGCTCCGACATCCAGCTGTCCGTGCATTGGGACAACGACAAGCCGCCGCCGGGACCGTCCGGCGCGCCGGGCCAGCCGCAGGAGGAAACGGCCGCGGCGCCGAAGGTCGTCACGTATACCGAGCCGTCGTTCATTACGATGACCGAGCTGGCCGGCGTGGACGCCGCCGCGCGCGTCTTCCGCAAGGACGACGCCAGCTTCTCCGCGGGCAGCCAGAGCGGAGCGGCGACGCTGTACGGCATCGATCCGTACGACTTCGGCCACGTGGCGTGGATGCGCGGCGGCCTGCTGCAGTATCCGCTCAACAGCTATTTGAATCTGCTCTCGACCAACCCGAAGGCGGTGCTCGTCTCGCGCTCGATGGCGAAGCAGTACGGCGTCAAGGCGGGCGACACGATCTCGGCGAAGTGGGAAGGGCTCGACGGCGCCGACTTCATCGTCTACGGCATCGTCGATTATTGGCCGGGCTGGAGCCCGCTGCCGGTCTCGGGCGACGCCGACGACCCGGAGGTCCGGCTGCCCAATCTCATCGTCGGCCAGCTGCCGTACATCCAGAACCATCTGGCGCTCGAGCCGTACGACGTCTGGATCAAGCTGAAGGAAGGAGCCGGCAGCAAGGTCATCTACGACGATCTGATCAAGAAGGACATTCCGATCGAGAAGCTCGTCGACGCGAACCAGCTGCTCATCCGGTCCAACAACGACCCGTTCCGCTTGGCGATCAACGGCGTCATGACGCTCGGCTTCGTCATCTCGATGCTGATCAGCTTCTTCGGCTTCCTGCTGTTCTGGGTGCTGACGCTGTCCGGCCGAACGCTGCAGTTCGGCATCCTGCGGGCGATGGGCATCTCGTTCCGGCAAATCATCGGCATGCTGCTGAGCGAGCAGGCCCTGACCTCGGCGGCGGCGATCCTCTTCGGCGTCGTGATCGGCAACACCGTCAGCAGCTTGTTCGTGCCGCTCTTCCAGCTGTCGTTCAACGCGACGGACCAGGTGCCGCCGTTCGAAATCGTGCGCCGGCTCAGCGATTACGCGCAGCTGTACGGCGTCGTCGGCCTCATGCTCGCGATCGGGCTGGCCGTGCTCGGCGTCCGGATCTCGCGCATGAAGATTACGCAAGCGCTGAAGCTAGGGGAGGAATAAGCGATGATCCATTGCGACGGGCTTGTGAAAATCTATAAGACCGACGATCTGGAGGTCGTCGCCCTTCAGGGCTTGGACCTGCACGTGGAAGCCGGCGAGCTGATGGCGATTATCGGCAACAGCGGCAGCGGCAAATCGACGCTGCTCAACATGCTCGGCGGACTCGACCGGCCGTCCGCGGGCAGGCTGGTCGTGGACGAGAAGGACCTGCTCAAATTCACGGAGCGCGACCTCGTCGCCTACAAGCGGGAGACGGTCGGCTTCGTCTGGCAGAACAACGCGCGGAACCTGATTCCGTACTTGACGGCCCTCGAGAACGTGGAGCTGCCGATGCTGCTCAAGGGCCGCTCCAAACGGATGCGGGCGCTGGAGCTGCTCGACGCCGTCGGCCTCGGCCACCGCATCAAGAACCGGCTGAGCGAGCTCTCGGGCGGCGAGCAGCAGCGCGTAGCCATCGCCATCGCGCTCTCCAATTCGCCGAAGCTGCTGCTTGCCGACGAACCGACCGGCTCGCTGGACACGCGGATGTCGAATCAGATCCTCGACCTGTTCCGCCAGTTGAACCGCAGCATCGGCATCACGATCGTCATCGTCACGCATGACCCGCTGCTCGCCCGGAAGGTGGACCGCGTCGTCGCGATCCGCGACGGGAAGACGTCCTCGGAGATCATCCGGCGCCAGTCGTACGCGGAGGAGCTGGCCGCGCTCGAGAACGGGGCGGCCCTCGAGGAAGAGAGCCACGTCGAATACGCCGTCATCGACAGGGCGGGACGGCTGCAAATTCCGTCCACCTACCTGCAGGCGGACGAATTTAAAGAGAAGAACAAAGTACGGGTCGAGAAAGAAGAAGGGCGGATCATCATCTACCCGCCGGAATCGTAAAGGACGCTTTAATCGTCCGTTGTCCTGCCAATCGTCATTGGTACGGCCGCTTCCCGATTCGCGCGGAAGCGGCCGTTTCCATGACGGCGGCCTAAGCCGGCCCACCGGCTTTCGATCAATTCATAGTTTACGGGTAGGAATTAGATGTGTATAATGAAGCCATTAACTTGCTCGACAAGGAGGAACCATTCCTTATGCCAAAAGCCATTATCATCTCCGGAAGCCCGAATCCGGTATCCCGTCTGAACGGCATTACGCTGTACGCGACCGAGAAGCTGACCTCGCTCGGCTGGGAGGTCGTCGACCTGCACGTTGCCTCGCTGCCCGCCGAAGACCTCATCGGCGCGCGCTTCGACAGCCCCGCGATCGCCGAGGCGAGCCGGCTCGTGGCGGAAGCCGACGCGGTCGTCATCGCGAGCCCCGTCTACAAAGCGTCGTATACGGGCGTGCTGAAGACGTTCCTCGATCTGCTGCCGCAGAAGGGGCTGACCGGCAAAATCGTGCTTCCGCTGTTCATCGGCGGCACGATCGCCCATCTGCTTGCGATCGACTTCGCGCTGAAGCCGCTGCTGTCGGCGCTCTACGCGCAGCATGTGGAAACCGGCGTCTACGCGGTCGACTCGCAAATCTTGAAGACCGACGACGGCGGCTACATCCTCGAAGAAGAACTCGCGCAGCGGCTGAACGCCGCGGTCGCGTCGCTCGTCGAAACGACGCTGCTGCTGAAGGCGCCGACCGGCACGCTGAACGGCTGAAGCGCAGACGGCCGAACTCCCGCGGCATTCCAACGCCTGAAAAACACCGAAAAAAGCAGCGGCACTCCCGGACCCTAGGTCCGGAATGCCGCTGCTTTTGCGTGCAGGGGACGTTATTTCGTCAGCTGCTCCATTTGCTCGATCAGGCTTTCGAAGACGCTCATCGCTTCCTCGATCGGCTGCGGCGACGACATGTCGACGCCGGCCTTCTTCAGAATGTTGATGGAATAGTCGCTGCCGCCGCTCTGCAGGAAGCCGAGGTAGCGTTCGACCGCCGGCGCGCCTTCCTCGAGGATCTGCTTCGAGAAGCTCGTCGCGGCGGAGAAGCCCGTCGCGTACTTGAAGACGTAGAAGCTCGTATAGAAATGCGGGATGCGCGCCCATTCCATTTCGATATCCTTGTCGATGACCATGCCGTCGCCGTAGTACAGCTTGTTGAGGTCGTAGTAGATTTTGCTGAAGTCCTGCGGCGTCAAGGACTCGCCGCTTTCCGCGCGCTCGTGGATGATCTTCTCGAACTCCGCGAACATCGTCTGGCGGAACACCGTCGTGCGGAACTGGTCCGCGTAGTAGGTGAGGAGGTACATTTTCTCCTTCGGATCGGTCGACTTCTTCAGCATGTAGTCCATCAGCAGGGCTTCGTTCAGCGTCGAAGCGACCTCGGCCAAGAAGATCGTGTACTGCGCGTCGCGATAATCCTGGTTCGTATCGGAGTAGTACGAGTGGAGCGCGTGCCCCATTTCGTGCGTCAGCGTGAACATGCTGTTCAGGTTGTCCTTGTGGTTCAGCAGGACGTACGGGTGGGTGCCGTAAGCGCCCCAGCTGTACGCGCCGGACCGTTTGCCTTCGTTCTCGTAGACGTCGATCCAGCTCTTGTCGAAGCCGTCCTGCAGCACGTTCAAGTAGTCCTCGCCGAGCGGCTTCAGGCTGTCTTTGACCGTCGCTTTGGCCTGCTCGTACGTGATGTCCATTTTGAACTCGTCCACGAGCGGGGCGAAGAGGTCGTACATGTGCAGCTCGTCGACCTTCAGCAGCTTCTTTCGCAGCTCCATGTACCGGTGCATGAGCGGAAGGTGCTTATGGATCGTCCCGATGAGGTTCGTGTAGACTTCCTTCGGAATATTGTCGCCGTACAGCGACATTTCGAGCGCGGACGGATACTTGCGGGCGCGCGCGTAGAAAATGTTTTTCGTCACGTTCGCGTTCAGCGTGGAGGCGATCGTGTTTTTCAGCTTGCCGTACGTCTCGTACATCGCCTTGAAGGCGCCCTCGCGCACTTCGCGGTTCTTGCTCTCCAGGAACTGTATGTAGCGGCCTTGGGTGAGCTCGATCTCTTCGCCGTTCTCGTCCCTTACCTTCGGGAATTTGAGGTCGGCGTTGTTCAGCATGCTGAAAATCGTGCCCGGCGCCTGGCTGATGTTGCCGACCTGCGCAAGCAGCGCTTCCTCCGACTTGGAGAGGACGTGCGCCTTTTGCCGGCGCATCTCTTCCAGCGTCTGGCGGTATTTCGCCAGGTCCGGATTCTCGATCATCGCGTTCAGCGCTTCATCGGAGAGGCTCAGCACCTCCGGCGTGACGAAGGACAGCGCTTCGCCCGTTTCGACGCTCAGCTTCTTCGACTTCTCCGACAGCGCCTGGAAGTTCGGCTCGGCGGTGTCTTCGTGATGCTTCATATTGGCGTACACGTAGAGGCGCTCGACCTTCAGCGACAGGTCGTCTTCGAGCTGGAAGCAGGCCTTCAGCCGGGCCGGATCGGACAGCTTGCCCTGGTACGCTTCGACGCCCTTCATTTGCTCCTTCGCTTGCGCGTATTCCTTGTCCCATGCGGATTGGTCCGCGAATAAGTCCTCGAGCCTCCAGCGGTGTTCGGGTGCGGTTTCGGAACGCTTTGGTACGTGGTTCATAGGAACTCTCCTCGCCTTCGTGTGGGATGGTGAATCGGTTGAATCGGCATAGGATGCTTGCGGAAGCAAGCTGTCCCCGCTGCCCTGCAGCAGCGAGAACGACAGGACGATCGGCAGCCATTTCACGCCGGAGGTCACGCTCCTTTGACAGAATGTGCCTCTTAGTTTGACCCGGCCGCCTCTGCGTTATGTTCCCATCGTGGCAAAACTGTAAACGATTAGAAAAAAAGCAAAGGCGATAAAGACGATGGCCGCGATGGCTAGCCCTCTGCGCAAGTTCGCGGGAACGTTGTTCCGCTGCATGATCAGAATGCCGCCCAGCGAAAAAGCCGCGATGATGAAAATAATCGTCGATGTCGTATCCACCTGACTTTGAGCTCCCCTCCGCACAACCTATGCAAATTTACATACGGTTATGTTCGCTAAACGGGCATCATTTTCCTCCCGGACGGCCCGGAAGTTCGGGCTAAATCGAACGGAATCCGTCGAGAATGGCATCGCGCTCCGCTTCCCGTCCCGTGAAGTCCTCCGGACGGAAGCGGTTCTCCGCCCAGTGCAGCATTTCCGGGCGGCTCACGAACGTATGGCATTCCTCGCCCCATTGGTCGGAGATTTCCCGGACGATCAGCGTCTTGCCCTGCACCTCGACGTTGAGCATGTTGTATTTATCGGTTTTATAAATTTGCACCTTCTTGAACATCAGGACCATCCCTTCATATAAAGCGCTTAGTATCTTCCCATGATAGCCAATTTCAGGGGTAGAAATCAAATGCCGCGCATGCTAAAATATGGCGGCCGGGCGCATGGCTGCGGCATTTCGCAGGCTGGAGCGACGCGGGCCGACGCAAGCAGGAAGAGTCGAGAATAGTCGAGACGAGAAGAGACGAGGAGAGATGAGATGAGCATGAATACGAAACAAGGGTACGAGCAAATCGGCGTGGCCGTGACGTGCCGCGGCTTCGAAGAGTACGCGCGGATGTTCGGCGCGGACCTGCGCGGGCCGGCCGCCGGCCGCGTGCTGGACATCGCCGGAGGCGCGTCCTCGTTTACCGCGGACGCGGAGGCGGCCGGCATCGACGCCTATGCCGCGGATCCCCGTTACGCGCTGGAGAGCGAAGCGCTGGTGAGGGAAGCGGAGGGCGAAATCGCCGTCTCGGCGGCGAAGCTGGAGAAGCTGCGGGACCGGTACGACTTCAGCTATTACGGGAGCTTGGACCGGCACCGGGCGGGCCGGGAAGCGTCGCTGAGGCGCTTTGCCGCTCACTACGGCGATCCGGTCAAGCGGGCCGAGCGGTATGCGGCCGCGAGCCTGCCGCGTCTGCCATACGCCGACGGGCGGTTCGATCTCGTGCTGTGCAGCCATTTTCTGTTTCTGTACGAAGATCAGTTCGACGAACGGTTCCACCGCGAAGCCGTGCTCGAGATGATGCGCGTCTGCAAGCGGGGCGGAGCCGTCCGGATCTATCCGATCGTATCGCTTCGGTGGACGCCTTATGCCCATATGGACGCGCTTCTGGACGCCGTTCGCGAGGCGGGCGGAACCCCGGGCTTCTATGCGTCCGAGCTTCCTTTCATTCCAGGATCAGAGCTTGGTCTTTTTGTCAACCTTTAATTGCAAATTTCTCCCACTAGGTATATAATGGAGGAAGCCGCCGCTTAACGGCGCTCATTTTTAGGAGGTTGTTACATTGAAAGGAACAGTGAAGTGGTTTAACGCAGAGAAAGGCTACGGCTTCATTCAAGTTGAAAACGGAGAAGACGTGTTCGTTCACTACTCCGCGATTCAAGGCGAAGGCTTCAAGTCTTTGGACGAAGGCCAATCCGTCGAGTTCGATATCACGCAAGGCAACCGCGGACCTCAAGCCGCTAACGTTATCAAATTGTAAGATGGCTGCTTCCTCCGGAAGCTTCTTATAATGGAGTAATGGAACAGAATATCGACCTGACGTTTTACCCGACAGCGATGTCGGGTTTTTTTCATTCGTTTTCCTTCTCCGCGCTAGAATCTCCGCAGCGCGATGATACCGGATACATGGCCGGCGCCGCGTAGGTCCGCCGCCTGCGGGACGTAGGCCGTTTTTCATAGGGGGAACAAGTTTTCGCGCTGGATTTACACTCTATGAAATGGTACATTAGTGGATGGAGGTTTTGAGACGTGAACCGTTACTTTGCATGGGACGACCGGCTCGGAATCCCGCTGCCGGCGCTTCGTCTGGCATGGGAGCAGTACGGCGAAGCGGAACGGACGTCGATCGTCACGCAGTGGGAAATCATCCGCGGGACGATTCCGGACCGGGTCATGGCATTCGAACGCGTCATCAACGCCAAGCAGACGGAGCTGTTCGAGGAGGAAGACTTCGAACGTTCCTGCGGCATCAATGCCGATATTGCGGAGCTGGCCAGCCGGATCAACGATCTGCACATCTGGTACCGCATTAACCAAGACATCGAAAACAAGCGCCATTCCTGAAGCAGCGGAGTGGATCAAAGGAGGGCGCACCCACGAATGAACCTGTCAGCACAGACCCGCCAAGTGCCGAAGACTCCCGTTACCCTCATGTACAGGGTATACAAATACGTGTTGCCGGAAGTGCGCGCGGAATTGGCTCGGCTGCGCGTCATCGCGGAGCGCATTCCGGACGACGAACTGCGCGTGCAGGCGTTAGCGAGCATGACGAGCAAGCAGTTTCACTGCGAAGGCGGCGGCATCTACGCCGCCGCGAATTTGAACAGCCGCCATATTCTCGTCCCCCTGATCGTCTGCTTGCAGACGATCAGCGACTACCTGGACAATTTGTGCGATAGAAGCACGTCGCTCGATGCCGACGATTTCCGGCTGCTGCATCAATCCATGCTGGATGCCGTCGATCCGGTGGCGCCGCTGCGGGACTATTACGCGCTGCGGGCGGAACGGGAGGACGGCGGGTATTTGCACGAGCTCGTCTCGACCTGCCAGGCGTGCGTGAGGCAATTGCCGTCCTATGCGTCCGTGCAGCCGCACGTGACGGAGCTGGTCGGCTTGTACGGGGACCTGCAGGTCTACAAGCACATCGCCAAAGAATTGCGCGAACCGGCTCTGCTCGCCTGGTGGGAGGCTCACCGGCACCGGGTGCCGCATCTGCAGTGGAACGAATTCGCGGCCGCGACCGGCTCCACGCTCGGCATGTTCATGCTGTTCCTCGCGGCGTCGGACGAGGCCTGCACGCCGGAGGACGCGCTGCGCATCCGGGACGCTTATTTTCCGCACGTGTGCGGCCTTCACATCATGCTCGATTACTTGATTGATCAGGAGGAAGATCGAATCGGCGGCGATTTGAACTTCTGCAATTATTATACGAATCAAAGCCAGCTTACGGAGCGGATCGGCCTGATCGTCGAGAACGCCCGCAAGGACGTCACGAGACTCCCGGTTCCGCGGTTTCACCGCATGGTCATCGAAGGGCTGATCGCTCTGTACCTGTCCGACCCGAAGGTGAGCGGACAGCAGGACGTGCGGCTCGTCTCGCGGCGCCTGATGCGCAGAAGCCCGCTGACGCGGCTGTTCTTCTGGGGGAACAGCGTCGTCATCCGCAAGCGGCAATCTTCAAACTGAATCAATGCAAACCGAGATACACCATAGAGGAGTGAGTAGAATGTCAGCAGTTAAATCGATTGCCGTTCTTACCAGTGGCGGAGATTCGCAAGGCATGAACGCCGCCGTGCGCGCCGTCGTCCGCAGCGCCCTGTACCACGGCCTGGAAGTGTACGGCGTGCAGCGCGGGTATCAAGGGCTGCTTAACAACGACCTGCGTCAAATGGACCTCCGCAGCGTGGGCGACATCATCCAGCGCGGCGGCACCATTCTCCAAACGGCGCGCTGCAAGGAATTCCTGACGCCGGAAGGCCAGCAGAAGGGCGCGGAAGTGCTGCGCGAGCGCGGCATCGACGGACTGGTCGTCATCGGCGGCGACGGCTCGTACCAAGGCGCGAACAAGCTGTCCAAGCTCGGGATCAAAACGATGGGCTTGCCGGGCACGATCGACAACGACATCCCGTTCACGGACTATACGATCGGCTTCGATACGGCCGTCAGCATCGTCGTCGACGCGATCAACAAGCTGCGCGACACGATGACGTCGCACGAGCGCTCGTCCATCGTCGAAGTCATGGGCCGCCATTGCGGGGACATCGCGCTGTACGCGGGCCTCGCGAGCGGCGCGGAGACGATCATCGTGCCGGAAGTGCCGTACGATCTCGACATGGTCGCGAACCGGATGAAGGAGAATTTCGCCTCCGGCAAGCGCCACAGCATCATCGTCGTCGCGGAAGGCGCCGGCACGGGCGAGGAGATCGGCCACGGCATCATGACGCGCTGCGGCATGGAGCCGCGCGTAACGGTGCTCGGGCATATTCAGCGCGGCGGTTCGCCGACGCACAACGACCGGATTTTGGCGAGCCAGCTCGGCGACTTCGCGGTGCGCAAGCTGATGGAAGGCGATTCCGGCAAAGCGTGCGGCATCATCAACAACGAGCTCGTCGTCACGGACATCGACCGGGTCGTCAACACGAAGAAGCCGTTCAACATGGAGCTCTACAACCTGGCGCTGCGCCTGTCGCAATGACGGCAAGCGTCCGGGTCCGCAAGCCTTAGCATCGCCTGCGTATCGGCCCGGACAGGCCGGCAGGAGGCGGCTAAGGCTTTCGTTTTGCCATGCGGAACGACGATGGGCTTTGGCATGCCGCATCGTGGTCAGTCCGCAGCGCCATATTTCAGAGATGATCTCATCCATACGAAGCGCAAGGGAGCGTGCCGACATGTTTTTGTACAAAATCGAAATCGAGCTGGAGGACGAAACGGGCCATCTGATCCTCCTCGCCGAGACGGACGAGAAGGCCTTCGCCGAGGTGGAAGGCCAGCTGGAGCGCCACTACGTGAAGAAGCCGGCGCTGAAATCCGCGGCCATCGTCGAGAAGAAGCGGACGTCGGCGGGCAGCGGCTATTTCATTCCGCATCAGCCGCTGTAGGCAACTGTCCGTCTTGGGCGATTTTCTCTTGACCGGAATTACTTTCCATACTATCATGTATGTAAAGTTGGATGGATGGAGGGATTGAGCATGCGCATTGCCATTCTTGTCGGCGCGACCCGCCGCGAATCGACAACCGCCTTGATCTTGAATTATATCGCGAACGTCATCGGGAACGAGGGCCATGAAGCGGCCGTATTCGACCTGCGCGAGAAGCCGCTGCCGCTGTATAACGACGATGACGAGGAGATTCATCCGCATACGTCGGAGCTGATGGATCTGGTACTGCACGCCGACGCCGTCGTGATCGGCTCTCCCGAATACCACGGCAGCGTCACCGGCGTGCTGAAGAATGCGCTGGACTATCTCGGCGGCGATCATTTCGGCGACAAAGCGGTGCTGTCCGTCAGCTCCGCCGGCGGCGCGGTCGGCGTGAGCTCGCTGCAGCATATGCAGACGATCGTCCGCAACCTGCACGGCATCAACTCGCCGGAGTGGATCTCTGTCGGCGGCGCGCAGCGCCAATTCAGTCCCGACGGCGCGCCGGAATCGCCCGACGTCCAGAAGCGGGTGCACCGCGCGGTTTCGTCTTTTCTGCGTCTCGCCGCGAAGCTGCGGGGATAGTGAACGCAAAAACGCTCTGCAAGTCCGGATACGGAGCATGCTTCCGTTTCCCGGCTCGCAGAGCGTTTTCGGTTTTAATAGGCCGCGTCCGCCGTATAGCGGTTGTTCGCGTTCCACAGCAGGTATTCGCCGACGCCCGATTCCCGCAGCGCCTTGATCTGCGCGTCGACTTGGGCTTTGCCGTAGGGGATATAATGGCCCTTGCCCAGCCAGCTTGCCGTGAAGTCTTGGATCCACGGCCGAATGACGGGCTGGTAGGAGCCGAGCGGATCGAGCTTCTTGTGCGTGTCCTTCATCGCGCCTTTAATCGTGGCGTAAGGGCTCGTGTCGGGATCCTTCACGCCGAACCAGCCCGTGCCGTAGTGGCTCGGATAGATCATGGGCGAGATGACGTCCACGTTTTTGGAAATTTTCACGAAGTCTTGGCCGATTCCTTCGGCGGCCGGCACGGAAGCGGCGTAGCCGAAGATGTCGACGGACACCCGTACGCCGAGCGGCTCGAGCTGCGCTTTCGCGTATTTCACGAACGCCGCGATCGTATCGACGCGCGAGTCCTTCGTCTTGTCGAAGACGAGCGAATCGGCCTTCTTCTCGAACCCTTCCGGGAACCGGACGTAGTCGAACTGGATCTCCTTGAAGCCCATCTTGGCCGCTTCCTTGGCTACCGCGATATTATAGTCCCACACTTCCTTGCGGTAGGCGTTCACGAAGCTGTCGCCTTTGCCGTTGGACCACACGGAGCCGTCCTTGCGCCGAAACGACAGCTCGGGATGCTGCTTCGCCAGCACCGTATCCTTGAACACGACGATCCGGCCGATGGGGTAGACGCCGTGCTGCTTCAGCTTGGCCATGAGCGCCGGCAGGTCGCGAATGAATTTTTGCGGCTTGCCGTATTTCAGCAGGTCCGGGTTCGTCGTCGGGTACGTAATGTAGCCGGAATCGTCCTTGACGTCGATGACCATGCTGTTCAGCTCCGTGCCGTCGAGCAGCTTGAGGAGCGAGTCGAGCCGCGACCCGCCGGCGCTGTACGCGGTGACGTAGATGCCTTTGACTTTCGGCGCGCCGGGCTGGGGATCGTGCTTGACGAGACCGGCGCCGGCGTCCCCGGCGGTCTCGTGCTTTCCAGGCGGCCCGGCGTCCGGCGTCTTGCCCGGCTGCGCGGCCAATCCGGGCTGCAGCTGCGCGGCTTGCGCGATCAGGAGCTTCGCCGCGAGCCGCTCCGCCGAAGCGGATTCCGTTCCTCCGCCCCCGGACGTCCCCGTCCATACATGGAGCAATAACAATAAGGCCGATACGATCGCGTCCATCGCATTCTCTCCCCGCCAAACAGTGTCACTTCGATTATAAGGCAGCCGCGGAAGGCGGCACAGAGGTATTTCGTACGAACTTTGACGCGGCCGCGAAACGAAGCGCGAATGCCTCCTTACTGATGTATTTAAACAAAAAAAGAACGAGAACAACGCGTTGTTCTCGTTCCGGTTTATGGGTAGCAGTCCATTTAGTGCAGGAGCACTTCTTTCTGGTGCTCGCATATGCTGTGCTGCACGATTTCCATCGCGTCTTCCGGTTCCAGCCAAGCCAATCCGTCCCGCAGCACGATATTCAGGTTCAATTCCCGCTCCGTGAGGAAAGGCACTAATTCCGGCGCTAATTTCTCCACAATCTGTACGAGCCTGACCGTTTCCATATCCATGAAGCATCACCCTTTCATCGTAATGGAGGGTAAAACGTATGGCACGAAACTTTGTTGTACGACGGGATAGCCTTATTATAACAGTCGGGGTTTGAAAAACCTAGTGCTCTTACAAAAATCCATGTTTGTCTCGGCTGCCGCGGCGGGTATAGGCAAGAGTGGGCTACACCGTCGGCTTGCGGAATTCGCCAAGGACGGCGACCGTCTCGACGATATTGACGAACGCTCTGGGATCGGTCGCGGCGATGATTTTGCGCAGCTCGCTAAGCTCGTAGCGGGTGGTGACCGTCATGAGCATGTCCTTCTCTTCGTTCGTGTAACCGCCGCGGGTCCGGATGACCGTGACGCCGCGATAGAGCGGGATAAGCGACTCGCGCATCGCTTCCGTCCGCGACGTGACGATGAAGGCCGTCATTTTGACGTGGTTGATGTGGATCAGATCGATGATCTTCCCGGAGGTGAAGATGGAGAGCAGGGAGAAGAGCGCGACGTCCCAGTTCTTCGTCATCAGTCCGAGGGCGCCGATCACGGAGCCGTTCATCACGAAGATGAGCATGCCGATGGAGATGTCCCGCTTGCGCGTCACGATGGCCGCGACGACGTCGAAGCCGCCGGAGGAGGAGCCGGAGCGAAGCGCGAGCCCGCTGCCGAAGCCGACGACGACGCCGCCGAACACGGCGCCGAGCATGATGTCGGAGACAAGCGGCTTTTGCGGCACGAGCTGCAAAAACAGCGTCGTCGCCGCGACGGACACGAGGCTCCAGCCGACGAAGCGGAGGCCCAGCTCGCGCCAGCCCCAGACTAGAATGGGAACGTTCAGAATAAAATAGAGCCAGCCGATATTGAGGCCGGTCGCGTAGCCCGCGATCATCGTGATGCCGGAAACGCCGCCGCTGATCATCCTGTGGGGAATCAGCAGCTGGTTGAAGCCGAAGGCGATCAGCAGCGCGCTGAGCAGCGTCGCGGCTGCGGTTCTGGACGCTTTCATTGACAGTCGCCACCTCGAATGTTTCATGCTGGAATAACATTTAGTATGTGCCTTCCGCCTTTGCTGGTATTCTGAAACCCAACTGTGTTATAATGAACTGTATATTTTCTGTAGGATGCAGATAGAAGGAGATTGAAACAGTTTGAAAACATTCGCTGAATTCGGCCTGGAGCCCAAAGTGCTCCAAGCTATTACGGAGCTTGGATTCGAGGAATCGACCCCGATTCAATCCAAAGCCATTCCAATCGCGCTTACCGGATCCGATCTGATCGGTCAAGCACAGACGGGCACGGGGAAGACGGCAGCCTTCGGGATCCCGCTCGTCAACAAAATCCCGGTCACGGAAGACCGCATCGTCGCGCTCATCATGACGCCGACCCGCGAGCTTGCGATTCAAGTATCGGAAGAAATCGGCAAGCTGACCCGCTACAAAGGCTTGCGTTCGCTGCCTATCTATGGCGGACAAGAGATCGGCAGACAGATCCGCGCGTTGAAAAAGAGACCGCAAATCATTATCGGAACGCCCGGCCGGTTGCTCGACCACATCAACCGGAAGACGATTCGTCTCGACGACGTCCAAACGGTCATTCTGGACGAAGCGGACGAAATGCTCGACATGGGCTTCATGGAAGATATTACGTCCATTCTTTCCTTGGTACCGGAAGACCGCCAAACGATGCTGTTCTCGGCCACGATGCCGCCGAACATCCGCAGACTGGCGGATCAGTTCCTGAAGGATCCGCAGCATGTGTCGGTCATCCCGACGCAGGTGAGCGCGCCGACGATCGACCAGGCGTATATCGAAGTGCACGAGCGCCAAAAGTTCGATGCGCTGAGCCGCCTGCTCGACATGGAATCCCCTGAGCTCGCCATCATCTTCGGCCGTACGAAGCGCCGCGTCGACGAGCTGAGCGAAGCGCTGCAGAAGCGCGGTTATTCCGCGGACGGGCTGCACGGCGACCTGTCGCAGAACCAGCGCGACGCCGTCATGCGCAAATTCCGCGACGGCAGCATCGACGTGCTCGTGGCAACGGACGTTGCGGCGCGCGGTCTCGACGTCTCGGGCGTATCCCACGTTATCAACTTCGACCTGCCGCAGGATCCGGAGAGCTACGTCCACCGTATCGGCCGTACCGGCCGCGCGGGCAAAGAAGGCACGGCGTGGTCGTTCGTAACGCCGCGCGAGCTGGACCACATGCACTTCATCGAGAAAGTAACGCGCCACAAAATCGCCAAGAAGCCGCTGCCGAGCATCGCGGAAGCGATCGAAGGCAAGCAGCGCGTAACGGCGGAACGCATTCTCGAAGCGATGGACGGCGAGTCCGTCCACGAGTTCAAGGCGATTGCCATCCAATTGCTGGAGCAGTACGATTCCGTCAACCTGCTCGCGGCGGCGATCAAATTGATCACGGGCGAGAAGAAAGACGTGAACATCGAGCTGACGCCTGAGGATCCGATCCGCGCGAAGAAACGCAGACCGGACGTGCGCACGAGCGGACGCCGCTTCTCCGGCGGTCCGTTCGGCGGCGGCAACCGTTCCGGCAGCGGCCCGCGCGGCCGCGGCGAAGGCGGCGGCTACGGCGGCGGCAACCGGGGCGGCTACGGCGGCAACCGCGGTTCGAACAGCGGCAGCGGCGGCGGGTATAACCGCGATCGCGACCGTGATGGCGGCGGCGGTGGCGGCTACAGAGGCCGCGGCGAAGGGCGCTCCGACGCGCCGCGCCGTCCGCGTCCGTCCGCAGACGAATAGAACGTTATTGAACGTGACCGGGGCTTCCGTTTACCGAGCAATCGGATGAGCGGAGGCCCTTTTCTTTAACCGGATCCTCGGCGCCGATACGGCGTTCGACGACTCTTTGCGCGCAATCGCGGGGATGACCCGACCGATCGGCGGAAATGCCGTCAGCGGCAAGCTGAGCGGTCTAGAGAGCGAGCGGAACGGACGCGGCGCAGGCACGTATGAAGGGATATAGCCATAACTGCGGTACGCGGCGCGGATTCCCGAAAATGGACGTTGGCTTTATCCGGCCGCCTATATTATAGTTATCGTAGGACGAAATGAAATCGCTTGCTAGGAGGATTCGGCAGTCATGGAAATGAAAGGCATGATGGGCGGGTTTTACAAAATTTCAGAGTGGATCATGCGATTATCGGTCACGAATATCCTGTGGCTCATCTGCTCGATTCCGTTCGTGTTCGTGTTGCTTCCGATCCTGTTCGCGGAAACGACCGACCAGGTTACATCCAATCTCATTATCGCGGCGGTTATCGCGCCGTTCACGCTCTTTCCGGCAACGGCCGCGCTGTTCGGCGTCGCGCGCAAATGGGTGATGGGCGAAGTCGACGCGCCGCTCCTGCGGACTTTCTTCAAAAATTATAAAGAGAGCTATGTCCAAGCCATGCTCGGCGGCATCCTGTATGCCGTGCTGTTCGCGATTCTGATCGTGGACTTCCGGGTCTATCTCGTCAAGCTCGGATCGATGGGCATCGTCTCGTATTTGTTCGTGGCGCTGATCGTCCTGGTCGGCGTGTCGCTGCTCAACTTCTTCTCGATGCTGGTGCACTATCACATGAAGACGCTCCAGCTGCTGAAGAACGCGCTGCTCATCACGATCGGGCGCCCGCTTCGCTCGCTTTCGACGGTCGTCATGTGCGGGGTCGTGCTCTTCATCAGCTTCAGCTCGCCGAAATTGATGTTCCTGGTTCCGTTCTTCACGATGAGCCTCGTGGGCGTCATCGCGTTCTGGAACTTCTACGGCATCTACACGAAGCTGCAAATGCAAGCGGAGAAAGCGGCGGAGGCAGAAGCCGAGGAAGAACGCAAACGGCTGGAGGAAGACGCGGCCATCATGCTGCCGAACACGGAGGATGGCCGCACGACCATTAAATAACGGCGCGCGTCACGTTTACTTTTGCGCCGGAACGGTCTATAATAGCAATACATCCTGCGATGTGCGTTACGGCTATACACTTGTTTTGAACCAATGGCTGTTTTTAGGGAGACTAATATCGAAACGCGGCTGACAAGCCCTCGAAAGGGGATCTCAAAAACGTTTCTGCGGCCACCCACCTGCGAGAGCGGGTTCAGAAACAAGCTAGCCGGACGGCATGGCGGGTTACTCACGAAACGAAAAGGGGGCAACCCCTTTTTTTTATGTCGCAAATTGTGCTATGATAGCTCTTAGCGTACATAGAAGACGTTGGAGGGGGAGATTGCCTTTGTTGAAGCGGACCCTTATCGGGTTGCTGCGCAGTCACGAACTGACTGGCGATAAAGCGAAAGATCCGTTGCTGAAATCCCATTATTACAAGCTATCTCGAGAAAAAGCGTGGGAAGAAGTCGTCTCCACACTCAAAAAAATGCAAGGCTACCGGCTGCTGCACGAAGTACAGTCCGTCGGCGAAATCGTGCTGGAGAAGCGCACGATGACCGGCCGAACGATGGATATTACCGTATCCGTCATCAACATCAATCCCGTGACGTCCGCGGTCGACATCTATTCCGCGTCGCGCGGCTCCTTTGGCGACCTAGGGTCTAATTACCGTACGATTCTCGATATTTACCGAACGCTCGATAAGAAGCTGGCTCAATACAAAACATCCAGCATATAAATAAACGGGAAAAAGCGAGGAAGGGAATCCCTGTCCTCGCTTTTCTGATGATTCCGCCCGAATGGCTTATACGAGTGCTTGCAGCGCGTTCAGCGCGTTTTCGTAGTTCGGGTGTTCCGTCATTTCGCTAAGCACTTCGATGTATTGGATCTTATCGTTGGCGTCGATGACGAAGATGGCGCGCATGTCGAGCGCGAATTCCTTGATCAATACGCCGTAAGCTTCGCCGAAGTTGTTGTTCTTGTAGTCGGAGAGCAGAACCACGCGGTCCACGCCGGCGGCGCCGCACCAGCGGGCTTGCGCAAACGGAAGATCCGCGCTGACCGTCAGGATGACGACGTTGTCGCCGAATTTGCTTGCTTCTTCGTTGAAGCGGCGGGTCTGCGCGTCGCAAACGCCCGTATCGATGGAAGGCACGACGCTGATGAGCTTTACTTTGCCGGCATAGTCCTTCAAGGAAACGACGTCCACGAGCGATTTGTTCAGTTGAAAATCAGGGGCTTGGTCGCCGACCTTGAGTTCCGGTCCGATCAGCGTGAGCGGGTTGCCTTTAAATGTCGAAACGCCTGCACGTTCTTGAGCCATTATGAAATAGCCTCCTCGATTGGAATTGGTTTCTACCAAAATCATTATAAGCATAACGAAATACGGTTGTCCAATAAGGATGCGTAAAGGAGACGTCCATGATCTTTCTTCGTTACGAAAGCTTCCAAGGCTATTTGCGGATGTATCCCGTCACGTCCGCGATTCTGCTGCTCAATATTTTGGCGTATGCGGCCGATCACTTGCTGTTGGACGGCCGGCTGCTGAATTGGGGTTTGTTTTACAGCTCCCCGGGCGACAATTACTTCTCGTTGGAGGAACCGTGGCGCTATGTGACGGCCATCTTCCTGCACCTCAGTCTGTCGCATATTTTTTACAACCTGTTCAGCATTCTCGTCTTCGCGCCTCCGCTCGAACGGATGCTCGGCCATTGGAAGTACGCCGCGTTCTACTTAATTAGCGGCATCGTCGGCAATTTGGTCAGCGTCATCGCGAATCCGACGACGGCCGGAGCCGGCGCTTCCGGCGCGATCTACGGCGTGTTCGGCGCGTATCTCTTTTTGGCGCTGATGAAGCGGTCGCTGGATCCCAACTCGCGCAAGACGGTGTATACGATTTTGATTTTCGGCGTTATTTATACGCTGATCGTGCCGAACATCGGCATCTGGGCGCACTTCGGCGGCTTGCTGGCCGGGTTCGCGCTCGCGTATGCCTACGACTGGTACCTGATCGCGAGACGGGACCGCTCCTATCGGCGGTGACGCGGGCAGCGGGATCGAACCAAGCTTTTTTGGGGGATAGGAACGTTATGGAGCTTCGTCAATTGTATTATTTCGTCAAAGTAGCCAAGCGCGAGCATGTCACGAAGGCGGCGGAGGAGCTGCACGTGGCCCAATCGGCCGTCAGCCGGCAGATTCATCAGCTAGAGGAGGAGCTGGGGGCGAAGCTGTTCCTGCAGAAGGGCCGCAATCTGCAGCTCACGCCGGTCGGATCGCTGTTCCTGAAGCGCGCGGAGGTCATTCTGGCGGATCTCGAACGGGCTGTCATGGAGATCCAGGAGTTTCTGGACCCCGACAAGGGCGAAGTTCGCCTCGGCTTCCCGCACAGCTTGGGCATCTCGCTCATTCCGGAAGTCGTCGCGGCGTTTCGTAAAATGAACCCGAACGTCAATTTTCGCTTCCGGCAAGGCATGTATCCGTCGCTGATTCAGGATGTGATGAAGGGCGACGTGGATCTGGCCTTCGTCTCACCGTATCCCGAGAAGCACGCGCACGTGACCGGGCAAACGGTGCTGACGGAAGAGCTGTTCGCCATCCTGCCGCCCGGCCATCCGCTGTCGAGCGAGGAAGCGATCGATTTGAGCCAGCTGAAGGACGAGACGTTCGTGCTGTTCAGCGACGGCTATTCGCTGCGCCCGATCGTGATGGACGCATGCCGGGAAGCCGGATTCGCGCCGCGCATCGGGTTCGAAGGGCAGGAGACGGATACGATCCGCGGCCTCGTGGCCGCCGGCATGGGCGTCAGCCTGCTGCCGGAAATGGCCCTGCAGGGGGCGGGCAAGCTGCAGCCGGCCAAGGTGCGCGTCCGTTCGCCGCGCGTCACGCGGACGATCGGCTTGATCTACCGCTCCAACGAGAAGCTCCCCCTTGTGGCGAAAGCGTTTCAGCGGTTTTTGCTCGATTTCTTCGCCTGCATTGAATCGAAGAACCGGTTGTAAGGCAGCCGTGCTCGCAGAGAGGCGACGGCTTATGGACGGAACGCCTTGTACGGCGCCGCGGATATTTGCTTTCCGCCGCGCCGCGCAAGGCGTTTTTTGTCGTGCCGCCAAGCGGCCCTCCAGGTCTGAAGGGCCGCCCGCAAGGAGATACTGGAAGGCAAATGCAGTGCATGAACGATAGCGGAGGCGGACGGCGGGATGAGCAAGGAATGGCGAAGAAAGAGGCAGCGCAGGGTATTTCACGCCCTGCTCGGCATGAGTCTGCTGTTGGCCGGCATGTTGCTTCGGCTGGCCTGGCTGCAGCTGGCGCCGGCGAAAACGGCGTCCGCCGAAAGCTCGCATTGGAAGACGGAATCCGTCGCCCAGCGGGAACGCGAACTCGTGCTCGACAGCGGACGCGGCGATTTCGTGGACCGGCACGGATTGACCTTGACGGGAGAGACGTACGAGGCGCTCGCGGTGTTTCCGATGCAGGCGAAGGCGCGGCCGGCCGGCGACCCGGCGGACTTGACGCGCCTGGCCGCGTCGCTCGGCGTGCCGGAGGAACGGCTGGACCGCTGGATGAAGTCGCTCAAAGAACCGGCATTCTGGCGGGCGGAAGGAGCAGGCAGGCCCCTTAAACTGACGGCGAAGCAGGTGGAGGTCATGCGCAGGCTTCGGCTGAACGGCGTGCGCGTCCTGCCGTACCGGAACCGGTATCCGGACGGCTTCCGCGCCAAGCACGCGCTCGGTTACGTCAGCCAGCATCCCGAGCTGCTGCGGCTGGATTACGCGCTTCGGCTGCGGGAGCGGACGATGAAGCTGACGGATCTGACCGGCGGAGCGGGACTCGAACGCTCGCTGGACGCCTTGCTGCAAGGAACGGGACCGACCACGGTATCGTATTTCACCGACGGCGCGGACAAGCCCATGCACGGCTTAGAGTGGCGGCTGAAGCGACCGACGAATCCGTTTTATCCGATAAAGGTGCGAACGACGCTGGATCGAACGGTGCAGAACCGGCTGGAAGCCTATGTCGACAAGGAAGGCTTGCGGGAAGGCGCGGTCGTGGTCTTGGATGCGGACACCGCGGACGTCGTCGCGATGATCTCCCGGACGGGCACCGCCCCTGGGCGGGGGGCCGGCGCCGGGACGGAGGACTACGTGAATCGCGCCGTGCGGGCCGCGACGCCGGGCTCGATCTTCAAGCTCGTGACGGAAGCCGCCGCGCTCGAAGCCCATGCCGTCGACGAAAGAGAGCTGTTCCACTGCGGGGGCGATTATGGCCGTTACGGGCTTCACTGCTGGAAGCGCGGCGGCCACGGCAACCTCACGCTGCAGGATGCGCTGGCCGGCTCATGCAACGTCGCGTTCGCCACGCTGGCGGAACGGTTGGACGCGCGCCAACTGTATGTCACGGCCGAGAAGCTTGGCATCGGCGAGCAGGTGGGGTGGGCAAGCGCCGCGCCTTTCGCGCCGCTGGACAAGCCGCTGAGGCTTTTGCCGGAGGAAGAAGGGGGCCATGTCTTCGCCGCCTTGCCGACCGTCCGCGACGGCGGGCAGCTGGCGCAGACGGGGATCGGCCAGCGCGACGTGCGGCTGTCGCCGCTGCAAGCGGCCAACCTGGTCGTCACGCTGCTGCACGGCGGCCTGGTGCAGGAGCCTCGGCTCGCGAGCGAAATCCGATACGGCACCGGTCAGCTGCTGGCCAGAATACCGCGTCAAGCGTGGCCCTCGCGCTACGGTCAAGTGAGCCGGAAGACGACGGAGACGATCCTGCGCGGCATGGAAGCGGTCGTCGCCTACGGCACCGGCCGAAGCATTGCCGAAGGCCGGTGGCCCGTCGCCGGGAAATCCGGCACCGCGCAAGTGATGCAGGGCGGGACGGAACGGCTCAATCAGTGGTTCGTCGGGTACGGTCCCGTCCGTTCGCCCCGTTACGCCGTGGCTGTGCTCGCCGAGAATCGCGGCGTCCGCACGCCCAATCAGGCGACGCGGCTGTTCCGGGGCGTTATGGACATTTTGGCGGCGCCCGGCCAATGAAAGGAAAAAGCCGGATCCATCAACGGATGGAATCCGGCTCTTCGTACGGGTTCGTGGGGTTCTCGAATTCGCCCTTCGGCGAATGAATCCAGCGGTGGAAGTACCGCTGATCGTACAGCGCCTTCAGCAGAATCATGAGGATCGGCGACAAGATGACCCCTGAGATGCCGAAGAGCGAAAGCGACACGATCATGAAGGCGAGCATCGTGAACGCCGAGACGCCGAGCGTATCGCCCGTGATTTTGGGCTCCAGGATTTGGCGCGTGAGCACGACGAACAGGAACAGCACGGTCAGCCATATCGCGAGCGACGTCTGGCCCACGATGAAGAGGTAAATAATCCACGGAATAAAGACCGTCCCCACGCCGAGCAGCGGCAGCACGTCGAAGAACGCGGACAAGAGCGCGATCGAGAAGGCGTTCTGCACGCCGAGCGCCAGCAGCGCGACGAATATCACGGCGAACGTGATGCTGATCAGCTTGCCCTGCGCTTTCAAGTACCCCGCAATGCCGACAAAGACGTTCTCGCGCAGAAACTGAAACGCGCGCTTGAACGTGTTCGGCGTCTTTTCCTTCGCAAGCCGCTTCCACTCCGTGATTTCCAAGCTGAGAAAATAGGCGAGAATAATCCCGATCGAGAAGTTAATGATAAACGTGGAGAACGACATCAAGTAACCGCCGAGCGCGCGCAGGAAATTCACGGCCAGCCGCTGGCCCCAATCGGTGACGTAGCCGATGACTTCCTCGGCCTTGTCGACGACGTCGGGCGGCAAGCCGGAGATCTTGTCCTGCAGCAGGCCGGCATTCGACTGGAACTGGTCGACGAGCAGCCGCTGGTACGTCGGAAGCTTGTCCGCGAGCCCCGTGACCTGCGTCGTGACCACGTAACCGGCGCCGACGAACGCGGCGACGATGACGAGCGTGAACAGAAGGACGGAGATGCCGGCGGCGATCGATTTCTTCAGTCCGAGTCGCGTCAGCCAACGGGCAGGCGGCTCGATAAACAAATAAATCAGGAACGAGAGAAAGATCGGCGTCGCGATGCGGTATAAATAACTGAACAGAAACATGATGAGCCAGACCGTGAAGACGATCAGCGCGATATCGAACGCGGTCCGCCAATACTTACGATAGAAAGAAAGCATGACAAAGCTCCTTTTCACTCTATGATTCTTTTATATAGAATACCATTATTTCCTAAAAACGCTATGTTTAGTGCATGGATTTCGCGCCGCCTTAACGTTTACTTTAACTTACGTAGCCGATTTCCGCGGGGCTATGGTACAATGGATGAAGCGATCAAGCAATGGGCACATGGCACTCCCTCTTCCATGGACGAACGAGCGATTGAAACTAGGGGTGGTGGGAAAACGAGACATGGAAAACTTCCTGCTGTGGGGCTTTTATTTTTTGACGTTTTATGCATTTTTGCCCGGTTTGGTCAGCCGGACGTTCGGATTTCGCGTATTCAAGCGGGGACGGGCCGAGCGCGAAATCGCGCTTACGTTCGACGACGGTCCCGATCCGGTCTATACGCCTTTGCTGCTTGATCTCTTGAAGCGCTACGATGCCAAAGCGACGTTTTTCGTCGTGGGCATCCATGCGGAGAAACATCCGGAGCTGCTGAAACGGATGCATGACGAAGGACATGTAATCGGCATTCATAATTACGTGCACAAAACGAACTGGCTCATGCGTCCGCGTACGGTCAAAAAACAGATCAACCGTACGTGCGAAATCATCCGTCAAGCGACCGGGTCGCAATCCGTATATTATCGCCCGCCATGGGGCATCGTCAACCTTTTCGACTTTTCGAATTTGGGCCACCTGCAAATTATACTATGGTCGGCCTTGTTTGGCGATTGGCGCAGGCGCGTAGGGTCCGAGCGGCTGCTGAAGCGGATGATGAAGAAGCTTCGGCCGGGCGAAGTGCTCTTGCTGCACGATTGCGGCGCGACGTTCGGCGCGGACAAGGATGCGCCCGTGAACATGCTGGCGGCGTTGGAGCCGTTTCTGGCCGCAGGGCAATCCAAGGGTTACCGGTTCGTGCATATCGCGGACATGATCGCCTTGACGGATCGGATCAAGAAGAAGGCGAAGAAACCGGCGGCGATGGGCTGGCTGAAGCGGATCGCCGTCGCCTGCTGGATGGGTTGGGAGCACGCGTTCCACGTGCTGTTCCGCGTCAAGGAAGTCGCCGAAGACTGTTTGTTTTTTTACCGGGTCGTGCCGTATCACGGCAAGACGCTGACGCTGTCGGACGGCAGCACCATCGCCGCGAAGGATCCCGTGGTCGAGCTTCACATGGACAACAAGAAGCTGCTGAAATTGATGTCCGAAGCGCGGTCGATGATGCAGCTGGCCGTCATGCTGCTCCGCGAAGCCAAGAAGAGCATGCCGCAGCTTGCGCGCAAGCTGGCCGCCGACGAAGCGGCCCAACCGGCGAAAGGGGTGTACGGCGTCAGCATGATCAACCGGGGCGTGGAGCAGTTCGGCTTCGACGTGCTGCCGATCCCGAAAGGCTTCTTCGATACGTCGACCCGCCTATACTTAAAGCTGCTGCTTCGGGTGCTCAACCCTTCGGGCAAGGAGCGCTTGCACGACCAGAGAAGCAAGCTGACGCCGAGCATCATGGCCATGTCCATGGAGCACTTCTGGCAGCATGCCGGGAGCGAGGTTCGGAACGAAACGAGCGTTGCGCGCAGGCAGTCGTCCAAGACCTACGAGGACAGCCTGCACGGCGGGGACGACCTCCCGCCCGTCGCGTACGACAATTCAAATGCCGCAAGGGAGTTTACGCCCTAGCGGCATTTTTTTTTGAAAATCAACCTCAATTCGTGCCGATGAATTGAAATTGCAATTTTCCCTTTCGCGGGTAAGATGAAAATAGACCCAATCGTTATTCGCGAAAGGATATCCGATATGAAGCGGCTAACAAGCCAAGAACCCGACAATCTATGCGACTGCGCCGCATCCTATATGTTCGGCGGTTTGGATGAAGCCATGCGGTCGACATTCGAGGACCACTTGACGCGATGCGGCGAATGCCGGCAGTTCGCGGCCGACATCGCCAGCGTCACGGACGACTGCCCGGAGCCCGGAGCCGCCGCGTGCGCGCCGACGGCCGGGCTAAAGGCATGGGTCCGCGCGCATCTTCTGCGCGACGATTTGACGGAGGAGGAGCTTGCGCGCTCGCCGCGGATCATCGGGGGCATGATCGCGGTGTGCCTGCTGCTGATCACGGCCGCGGCGCTGCTGGCCTTTCACACGAACGAACTGTCGTCTACCGGTTCTAGTCCCGCCGTTCCGTATTACCTCGAGCGCATCGTCGATCTTCAAGCTTCGGAGACGGGTTTCGCCGCCGGAGCCGAAGGGCATGCCGTCGTTATCTTCGACGGGTTCGGCGCCCATCTGGTCGTGCAAGCCGATAAGCTCCCTGAACCCGAGAAGGACGAAGCTTACCGCGTCTGGCTGCAGAAGGACGGCGTCTCCGTCAGCGCCGGCACGATCCCGACGGAGGCGGGAGAAGGCGCTATGCGCTGCGACGGCATCACGGGGCGCTTCGAACGGATCGCCATCTCGCTGGAACCCGACGCGGCCGTCGCGAACGGCCCGCATGGACCGCTCGTGTTGACGGGGGACTTCTCTTAGCCAGGGGCCGCGATGACGTGTTAATGATGCATATAACGATCGAACACGGTACCGAAGTCTTTGGATTTAAACTGTTTCTGCGTATCGGTCAACCAGTTGAACGCGATCTGGTTGACAGCTTTGAATTGCTCGGACAAGTCGATTTCCGCCTTGTGAATCTGACTGACGGTCGCGGTCGCCATATCGAGGCTCTGCCGCGCGAAACTGAGCGAGATCTCGTTCTCGTGGGTAATTTCGGCGATTTTGATCAGCGCTTTGTACAGATCCTTCAAGTCCTCGAGGTATTTTTTGCTGACGTCGATGGAGAACGGCGTGCCGCCGAGGGAGAATTTGATCTCGACGTCCAGATCGACCGTACCGGCCGTTTCGAGCGTGACGTCCGCGACCTTATAGGTGCTGTACGCATAGCGATGCAGGATCCGCTTCTTGCTGATGGCGCTATCGCCGTCCAGATGAAGGAGCGCCAGATTGGTGAAGCAGTATTCGTCCGACTTGGACTTGATGACGAAATAAATTTTCTCCTGATCTTCATGCAGAATATAATCGTCTGCGTCGACCTTGTCGTAGTTCTCCGGTTTAATGACGGCGCCAAGATCGCTTAACCCCAGTAGATCCGCGGCTACTTTACCGAACATATGCGTACGTCCTCCTCGTATAAAAAAATTCGCCCTGCGTGATGAACTGACATTCAGTCATACACAGGGCGAATCCTTTTCGTTTCACGTTAGCCCCGAAATGAAGGGCAAGCGGAGCGTTTTTTTAGTTGAACTTGAGCACGCCGCCCGTGCTGGCGTTCGTGACCAGATGGGAATAGCGGGCCAGGTAGCCTTTTTTAATCTTGGGCTCGAAGCCCGGCCATGCGGCACGGCGCGCTTCGAATTCCTCGTCGCTGATCAACAGGTTCATTTGGTTGTTGTTCAGATCGAGCTCGACGATATCGCCGTCATGGACGAACGCGATCGGTCCGCCTTCGGCCGCTTCCGGGGATACGTGGCCGATGCTGATGCCGCGGGATGCGCCGGAGAACCGGCCGTCCGTGACGAGGCCGACTTTCGCGCCGAGACCCATGCCGACGATTTGCGATGTCGGCGCGAGCATTTCCGGCATGCCCGGTCCGCCTTTCGGACCTTCGTAGCGGATGATGACGACATGGCCTTCTTTGACCTTGCCGTTGGCGATGCCGTGAAGCGCTTCGTCTTGGGAATCGAAGCAGATGGCAGGACCTTTGTGGTAGCCGCCGACGGATTTGTCGACCGCGCCGACCTTGATGATTCCTCCGCGCGGCGCCAGGTTGCCGAACAGGACGGCCAGGCCGCCGCGTTGGCTGTGCGGATTATCCAGCGTGTGAAGGACGTCCGTGTCTTTGATGTCGTGTCCGGCAACGTTTTCGCGCAGCGTTTTGCCCGTGACCGTCAGCATGTCGCCGTTCAGGGCGCCTTCCTTCTTGAAGAGCTCGTTGATGATGGCGCTGACGCCGCCGGCATTGTGCACGTCTTCGATGTGATAATCGGAAGCCGGCGCGATCTTGGCGAGGTGCGGCACGCGCGCCGCGACTTCGTTGATGCGCTCGATCGGGTATTCGATGCCGGCTTCATGCGCGATGGCGAGCGTGTGAAGCACGGTATTCGTGGAGCCGCCCATCGCCATGTCGAGGGCGAAGGCGTTGTCGATGGATTCCAGCTTCACGATATCGCGAGGCTTGAGGTCCATTTCAATCAATTTCATCAGCTGGCGAGCGGATTGCTTGACGAATTCTTTGCGCTCCGGGGAGACGGCGAGAATCGTGCCATTCCCGGGCAGCGCGAGGCCGAGGCCTTCGGCGAGGCAGTTCATGGAGTTCGCCGTGAACATGCCGGAACACGAGCCGCAGGTCGGGCAGCCGAATTGCTCGAGCTCGGTCAGGCCGGCTTCGTCGATCTTGCCGGCTTGGTAGGCGCCGACGCCTTCGAAGACGCTGGAGAGCGAGATGGAACGGCCGTCGGACGTTTTGCCGGCTTTCATCGGGCCGCCGCTGACCATGATCGTCGGAATGTTGACGCGCAGCGCGCCCATGATCATGCCCGGCGTGATCTTATCGCAGTTCGGGATGCAGACCATGCCGTCAAACCAGTGCGCGTTGACGACGGTCTCGACCGAGTCCGCGATTAGCTCGCGGCTCGCCAGGGAGTAGCGCATGCCGATGTGGCCCATGGCGATGCCGTCGTCGACGCCGATCGTGTTGAATTCGAATGGCACGCCGCCGGCTTCGCGGATCGCTTCTTTTACCAATTTACCGAATTCTTGAAGGTGAACGTGGCCGGGAATGATGTCGATGTACGAGTTGCACACCGCGATGAACGGTTTGCCGAAATCTTCTTCCTTGACGCCGGCGGCACGCAGCAAGCTGCGGTGAGGAGCGCGGTCAAAGCCTTTTTTGATCATGTCGGAACGCATCTTGTTTGAAGCCATATCGGTACCTCCCAATTGAATGTGCAATATTATTGAGTAGTCTATCACATTGCACTAGGAATGACCAGCATTCCGAGCCTTCGGGTCCCTCGCGAAAAGGTGGGAAAATCGGGTCTAATACGCAGCTTTCGAAAGGTCAATTCGACATAAACTGACATGATACTAACCGATTGTCCGAAATCATCGAATAATCTTTCATTGTATGTCAGTAAACTTAACACAAATCATTTACTTGCCTGGGGCAGGCCGTTATAATAGAAGGGCATCGCTCGGAATTACTCTCATCGCGGTGCCACCTAGTTCACGTTTCGCAAGATATGGATGAACCTAAAATAGAAGGAAGAGGTGTGTTCATGCAGCTGACTGAGCGCGAGAAGGAGAAGCTTCTCATTACGATCGCCGCCGATTTGGCCCGCAGGCGCCTTTCCCGCGGCGTCAAACTGAACTACCCGGAGAGCGTTGCGCTCATTACGTCCGAGATTTTGGAGGGCGCCCGCGATGGCCGGACGGTCGCCGAGCTGATGGCATACGGCACGACGATTCTGACTCGCGGCCAGGTGATGCCCGGCATTGCCGAAATGGTTCACGAGGTGCAAGTGGAAGCGACATTCCCGGACGGCACGAAGCTGGTTACGATTCATCATCCCATTCAGTAGCGACAGAGAGGATGATCGCCAATGATACCTGGGCAATACCGCACCGCGCCTGGCGAGATCGAATTGAATGCCGGCCGCGGGACGACGGAGATCGTCGTGGTCAATACGGGCGACCGACCTGTTCAGGTCGGCTCGCATTTTCATTTTTTCGAAGTGAACCGCGCGCTCGAGTTCCCGCGCGAGGAGGCGTTCGGCATGCGGCTTGACATTCCCGCCGGCACGGCGGTTCGGTTCGAGCCCGGGGAAGAGAAGCCCGTGCGGCTCGTCGAGCTCGGCGGCCGCAAGCGTTCTTACGGCTTGAACGGGCTTACGAACGGAGCGGCCGTCCGCGGCGCGCTTCCCGAAGAGGTCCGCGAGCGCCTCGCGGCCTGGAAGGGAGATCCGTCATGAGCAACATGGACCGGAGCAGCTACGCGGCGATGTTCGGCCCGACGACCGGCGATGCCGTCCGGCTGGCGGATACGGAGCTGTGGGCGATGATCGAACGGGATTACACGATTTATGGTGACGAATGCAAATTCGGAGGCGGCAAAGTCATCCGCGACGGCATGGGACAATCAAGCGGCGCGCTGCGCGGCGAAGGCGTGCTCGATACGCTGATTACGAATGCCATCGTCATCGACCATTGGGGCATCGTGAAGGCGGACATCGGCATTCGCGACGGCGTCATCGCCGGCATCGGTAAAGCCGGCAATCCCGACATCATGGACGGCGTCATGCCGAATCTGGTCGTGGGCGCCAGCACGGAAGTCATCGCCGGCGAAGGCAAAATCGTGACGGCCGGCGGCATCGACGCGCATATTCACTTTATCTGCCCGCAGCAGATCGAGACGGCGCTCTCCTCCGGCATCACGACGATGATCGGCGGCGGGACCGGCCCGGCGACCGGCACGAACGCAACGACTTGCACGCCCGGCGCGTGGCATATGCGGCGCATGCTGGAGGCGGCGGAGGCGTTCACGATGAATCTCGGCTTCACCGGCAAAGGGAATGCCTCGTTCGTCGGACCGCTCGTCGAACAGATCGAAGCGGGAGCGATCGGACTGAAGCTGCACGAGGATTGGGGCACGACGCCGGCGGCGATCGACGCGTGTTTGGAAGCGGCGGACCGGTACGACGTGCAGGTCGCCATTCATACGGACACGCTGAACGAAGCGGGCTTCCTGGAGGATACGCTGGCCGCGATCAAGGGACGGACCATCCATACGTACCATACGGAAGGCGCCGGCGGCGGCCATGCCCCGGACATCATCCGCGCGGCGGGCGAGCTCAACGTACTGCCGTCCTCCACGAATCCGACGCGTCCGTTTACGGTCAACACCATCGAAGAGCATCTGGACATGCTGATGGTCTGCCATCATTTGGACAGCCGCATTCCCGAAGACGTCGCGTTCGCGGATTCCCGCATCCGGCCGGAAACGATCGCGGCCGAGGATATCTTGCACGACATGGGCGTCTTCAGCATGCTGAGCTCCGATTCCCAGGCGATGGGGCGGGTCGGCGAAGTGATCATCCGGACGTGGCAGACGGCGGATAAGATGAAGAAACAGCGGGGCCCCCTCGCGCCGGACGCCGCGGACGAAGCGGACAACTTCCGCATTAAGCGCTATATCGCCAAATACACGATTAATCCCGCGATCACGCACGGCATCTCGCATCTGGTCGGTTCCATCGAGCCGGGCAAATTCGCCGATCTGGCGATTTGGAGCCCGATGTTCTTCGGCGTGAAGCCGGATCTCGTGCTGAAGGGCGGCACGATCGCCCATGCGCAGATGGGCGACCCCAATGCGTCGATTCCGACGCCGCAGCCGGTATTCGGCCGGATGATGTTCGGGGGCTTCGGCAAGGCCGTCGCGAGCAATTCCATCACGTTCGTATCGCAGGCGGCTTACGATCTCGGCATCGCGCAAGAGCTGGGGCTGCGGAAGCGCATCGAACCGGTGCGCGGCTGCCGCGCCGTCACGAAGAAAGACATGATTCACAACGACGCGACGCCGGTCATCGCGGTCAACCCCGAGACGTACGAAGTGAAGGTCGACGGCGTGCCGGCTACATGCGATCCCGCGGAGGTACTGCCGATGGCGCAGCGGTATTTTCTGTTTTGAACGAAGAGGCGAAGAAGGCGCTGACGGTCGAAAGGGAAGCGGCGGCGGAGGCGGGGGGCATCGTGCCTTGGCTCGCATTGCAGCAGCTGTTGGATTCGGCGCTGCCGATCGGCGGATTCTCGCATTCCTTCGGGCTCGAGACGCTCGTGCAGGAGGGGGCGGTTCGAACGAGCCGGCAGCTGGAAGACTACCTGACGGCCATGCTGACGCAAAGTTGGTCGACGTCCGATCTGATGGTCGTCAAGGCGGTTTACCGCGACGTTCCGGCAGAAGATTGGCAGTCGCTTTGGCACGTGGAGCGGCTCGTGCACGTGCAGCGGACGGCGGACGAGACCCGGACCGGCATCGAGAAAATGGGCCGGCGGCTCCTACGGCTGCTCGCCGCGATGCATCCGCGGCTCGATTGGCGGCCATTGTCGGAGGCGTCCAAGCGCGGCGATTGTTTGGCGTCGCATCCGCTCGTGTTCGGCTACGCCTGTCATCGCTTCGGCATTCCGCTCGCGCAAGCGGCGCAGGGCTATTTGTACGGCTGCATCGCGACCGGCGTGAACAGCGCGCTCCGGCTGATGTCCATCGGGCAGACGGAGGGCCAGCAGCTGATCGCCCGGCTTGCGCCCCGGACGGTCGAGGCTTGGGTGTTCGCAAGCGCGCTTCGGCCGGAGGATGCCTATGCGAATATGCCGCTCGGCGAAATCGCGATGATGCGCCACGAACAGCTCTACTCCCGCTTGTTCATGTCGTAGGCAGCGTTACGGAATTTGCGGGACGGCGATTTCAGGTTCCGGTAATAAGACGTTCTATATAGAAACAGGTTTTCTAAAATCCGAGGAGGTATGCCTTATGTGTCAAGGACAAGGTCATCATCACCGCGAATGGGAACAACCCGCGCCGGATCGGTCGCGGCCGATCCGGATCGGCATCGGAGGCCCGGTCGGCTCCGGCAAAACCGCTCTGGTCGAGAAGCTTGCGGGCGCGATCAAAGACAAGTACAACGTCGCGGTCATCACGAACGATATTTATACGAAGGAAGACGCGCGAATTCTGGCCGCGACCGGCGTGCTGCCGGAAGAGCGCATCATCGGCGTGGAGACGGGCGGCTGCCCGCATACGGCGATCCGCGAAGACGCCTCCATGAACTTCGAGGCGATCGACGAGCTGACCAGCCGTTTCGACGGGCTGGACCTGATCTTCATCGAGAGCGGCGGCGACAATTTGGCGGCGGCGTTCAGCCCCGAGTTGGTGGACCGCTTCATCTATATTATCGACGTGGCCCAAGGGGAGAAGATTCCCCGCAAAGGCGGACCGGGCATTATGCGCTCCGACCTGCTCGTCGTGAACAAAATCGATTTGGCGCCGTACGTCGGCGCGAGCCTGCAGGTAATGGAGGAGGACACGAAGCGAATGCGAGACGGGCGTCCGTACGTGTTTTCGAATCTGTACGGCGGCGTGAACGTCGATCAAATCGTGGCCTGGCTCGAGCATGAGCTCGCGCATGCGCGCGGCATCGCGCATCGCCACGATCATGAACACGATGCAGCCGAACATCGTCACGCCTGAGGCGCTGCGCGTTTCGGAGCTGCGGGCTTCGTTTCGGAAGCGGGATGCGCAAACCGTGCTCGCGTCCAAGTACCACACGGCGCCGATCAAAATCGCCAAGACGTTCCCTCTGGGCGGACCGCTCGGGGTCATCGTCATGGACGTCTCGCCCGGTCTGTTGGCCGGCGACCGGTACGAGCTTCAATGGCAAATCGAGGAAGACGCGCATGTGTGCCTGACGAACCAATCCTTCACGAAGGTGCACCCTGCGCCCGATGAACGGTCCGGCTCGTCGATGAAGCAAGTTTTCGAGCTCGGCGCAGGAGCCGTCGCGGAATGGATGCCGGAGCCGACGATGCTGTATCGCGACGCGGCGTTCGTGAACGAGACGGAGGTGTGGCTTGCGCCCGGCGCCGTATGGATGGGCGCGGACGTCTATTGTCCGGGGCGCACGCTTCGCGGCGAACGATTCGCGTATCGCGAATTTCGCAATAAGCTGAACGTATACTATGGAAACGAATTGATTTATGCGCAGCATCAGCGGATTTTGCCGGCGAGCCAACAGTTGGCTGCGCCCGGCTGCATGGCTGACATGACGCATGCCGGCGTGTTTTACGCGTTCTCCGACCGGATCGGCACGCCCGAAGCGGAGGCGGTCCGCGAAGCGCTCGGCGGCTTCCCGATCCGGGAAGGGCAGCCGCTTATTTGGGGCGTCACCTTGACGCATAAGCACGGCTTGGCGGTGATGGCGGCCGGCAATGCCGCTTGGGCGCTGCAGGAAGCGCTGGCTGCGGCGTGGTCGGCGCTCCGCATGCGGCTTCTGCTACAGCCGCTGACGTTTCGGAAATGAACAAAGCTGGCGGGGAAACCCGCCAGCTTTGTTCATTCTTTACGTTTCTAATGAAGAGGAAGATTGCGTAAAGTCGGATTTCGTCATCCCGAAGTATTCGACGTCTTCGAACCGGTCCCATTTCCGGATATGCTGCTTCATGATGCCTTCGTGACGCATGCCAGACTTGCGGAGCACGGCGGAGGAGGCCGGGTTTCGCGTCATGGCGGCGCCCCAGATACGGTTCAGGTTCAGCTCCTCGAATCCGAAGCGGATGACGCGGCTGGCGGCTTCGGTCGCATAGCCCTTGCCCCAGAAGGCGCTGCCAAGCCAATAGCCGAGTTCGGCGCGCCGATGTTCGGACGCGAGGTTCAGGCTGACACAGCCGATCAGCCGTCTTTCGGACCGCACGACGATCGCGAACGTATAGCCGTGCCCATGCTTGGCGGCGTCGGAACGGAACGCGATCCAGGTGTCGGCGGCGCCGTCAGGGTACGGATGCGGAAGCGAAAGGGTCGTGCTCGCCACGGCGTATTCGCCTGCTAAGCGCTGAACGACGTCGGCGTCTTGCGGCTCGAACGGACGCAGCAGCAGCCGTTCGGTATCGAATTGCAGGCGCATGCCCGCTCACCTCGCCCCGTTTTTCGTTCATTATACCGCAAAAAGAACCCCGCCGCGCCTCTTTTTAAGGAGAGGGCTTGGGGTTCTGCGGTTGCGTCTGAGCCGAATACGTCGTTAAAGCCGTTACTCCGAGGAACCGCCGCCTTTGTTCTTTTTGTCCGAAGTGCGCGTGGTCGTGTTTTGACGTCCGTGTCCTTGCTGCTTGGCCAAGTGTATCCCTCCTTCCGTGAAGCTGTTGCGTATTGTGCGTAGGATGGGAGGGCATTATGCGCATCAAAAAGCCTCGGTTCGAAAAGACGTCTGTCGTTTCGCGCCAAGGCTTCGGGATGGCTACATGGCCATGGGTTTACGTGCCGAGAGCAAGTTTTTTACGCCGTGCTGTCTCCATTTCGGGACATGCACCTGTTTGGTCTCGGAACAGCTTCGGTCGAAGCAGATCAGGCCGTCCGTGACGGAAAGCACTTTTCCGGCGTTCACGTAGCAGTTTGAGCTGACTTTCACGAATTGGCCCGAAGAAATGTAACGGTTCAGCTGTTCGGTAGGGACGCTCTTTTTTATATTGTAGTTTCTACCGTGGAAGCTGACCAGGCCGGCTTTGCCGACTTTAAAGTAGTAAATGTCCTTCTCGACCTCGAAGTTTTCGTACGTGCTTCTCGGTTCCTCCGCTACTACATTCATCATGTATTGCTCCCCCTTCATAAGATGAACTTGTTAGCGCTTTCATTCTATCACAAAGCCATTGCCTTGTGAACCGGAGGACAAGGTGTTGACGAAAATATTTCTTTTCGAGGAGCGGAATAGAGGCGTTCTAATCATAATTGTTCAAACGTAGTGAAGGGCTGCTGGCGGCGGTTTTTCTTGTGTAAAATAATACCTGTTGCATCCATTGTTTTATTCGTGGTATATTCTAATTCCGGCCGGGACGAACGAGAAACGGTGCGGTGATCGAAAACGAAACAAGCCCGAAATTAAGGCTTGCCAAACGGTTTCGAGATATGATATATTCTAATTCCGGTCATGAGCCGGATGATGAATGTAACGACTTTGTTCCTTGAAAACTGAACAATGAGCGACCTGTCAAAAGGTTTGAACAAGCTAGTTTTTGAATGAGCTAACAAGCGAATTCATCTCAGCGGAATGCTGCATGTCCAACCTCCGGTTGTACACGCAAACCAATCCGCTTTTATGGAGAGTTTGATCCTGGCTCAGGACGAACGCTGGCGGCGTGCCTAATACATGCAAGTCGAGCGGAGTTATTCCTTCGGGGATAGCTTAGCGGCGGACGGGTGAGTAACACGTAGGCAACCTGCCTGCAAGACCGGGATAACATTCGGAAACGAATGCTAATACCGGATACGCAGTTTCCTCGCATGGGGAGACTGGGAAAGACGGCGCAAGCTGTCACTTGCAGATGGGCCTGCGGTGCATTAGCTAGTTGGCGAGGTAACGGCTCACCAAGGCGACGATGCATAGCCGACCTGAGAGGGTGATCGGCCACACTGGGACTGAGACACGGCCCA
>NZ_JAGGDJ010000050.1 GCF_017652985.1 Paenibacillus artemisiicola | reverse complement strand
GGCCCTTGCGGCCGCGCGCGCCCCCGCGCTCGCGGCCGCCGAAGCCCAGCTCGCGCGCCAAATCGCCGTTGGCCGCGCCCGCTTCCAAGTTCTCGAGCATCGCGAAATCGATCGTATACTCGTCCATGTTCACCCGCTCCACGCGGACGCGCACCTCGTCGCCGATGCGGAACGTCTTCGACGTCCGCTCGCCGATAAGCAGCATGTGCTGCTCATGGAAGTGGTAATAGTCGTCCGATAGCTCGCTCAGGCGGACGAGTCCTTCGACCGTGTTCGGCAGCTCCACGAAGATGCCGAAGCTCGTCACGCTGCTGACGATGCCCTCGAATTCCTGGCCGACCTTATCGACCATGTACTCGCATTTCTTCAGCTTCTCCGTGTCGCGCTCCGCGTCGACGGCGACCCGTTCGCGCTCGGACGATTGCTGGGCGATGTCCGCCATCTTCGCGGCCAGCGCCTCGATGCGGGCTTCCGGCAGCGTCCCGCCGTTCTCGAACACCTCCCGCATCACGCGGTGGATGACCAAGTCGGGATACCGGCGGATCGGCGACGTGAAGTGCGTATAGAACTCCGCGGCCAGGCCGAAGTGGCCCAGGCTCTCGGCATCGTACTTCGCCTGCTTCATCGAGCGCAGCATCACCGTCGAGATGACGGTCTGCTCCTTCGTGCCGCGAATATCCTCAAGCAGCGTCTGGAGCGAGCGCGGATGGATCACGCTGCCGCCCTTGCCTTTGATCGTATAGCCGAAATTCGCCGCGAACTGCACGAAATGCAGCAGCTTCTCCTGATCGGGATTGTCGTGCGTCCGATACAGGAACGGCACTTTCAGCCAGTAGAAATGCTCCGCGACCGTCTCGTTGGCCGCCAGCATGAATTCCTCGATGATCGATTCCGCGATGGAACGCTCGCGCTTGACGATGTCGACCGCCTTGCCTTCCTCGTCGACGATGACCTTCGCCTCGACGAAGTCGAAGTCGATCGCGCCCCGCTTCATCCGCATGCCGCGCAGCCGCGTCGCCAGCTCCTCCATCAGCTTGAACGTGTCGACGAGATCGGCGTAGCGCGCCGTCACGTCCTCGTCCTCGTTTTGCAAAATCTTGCGCACGTTCGCGTACGTCATCCGTTCCTTCGTCCGGATCACGCTCGTGAACACGTCGTGGCGTACCCGCTTCAGCGTCTGCCCGTCGAACTCCATCTCGCAGGACATCGTCAGGCGGTCCACCTGGGGATTGAGCGAGCAGATGCCGTTCGACAGCCGGTGCGGCAGCATCGGAATGACCCGGTCGACGAGATAGACGCTGCAGCCGCGGCGGTACGCTTCTTGATCCAATGCGGAGTTCTCCCGCACGTAATAGCCGACGTCCGCGATATGGACGCCGAGCACGTAGTTGCCGTTCTCCAGCCGCTCGATGTTGACCGCGTCGTCCAGATCCTTGGCGTCTTCGCCGTCGATCGTGACGATGACCTTGTTCCGCAGATCGCGCCGGCCCTGCCGGACGATCTCGTCCTCCGTGATGGAGTCCGGCGCGGCTTCCGCCTCCCGCATCACGTCGTCCGGGAAGCTCTCGGGCAGCTGATGCTTGCGGATGATGGAGAGAATGTCGATGCCGGGGTCGTCCTTGTGCCCCAGCACCTCGATCACTTCGCCCTCCGCGGCCGAACGGCCTTCCGGATACGCGACGATGCGCGCGACGACCTTCTGTCCCGTCACCGCTCCGAGAAACTTGCCCTGCGGGATGAAAATATCCCGGTTGATCCGCTTGTCGTCCGGAATGACGAAGCCGTAAACTTCGTGGTTCTGGAACGTGCCGACGAGCTGCGTCACCGCGCGCTCCGCGATGCGGATGACCTCGCCCTCCATGCGGCCCCCGGCCGCGCTGCGCGACGTGATGCGCACGAGAACCACGTCGCCGTTCATCGCGCTCTTGAGATCGTTCGCGCCGATGTACACGTCCCCGTGTTCCTTGTCCTCGGGGAGGAGGAACGCGAAGCCTTTCGCGTGCGCCTGAATCCGCCCGCGCACCAGATGCATCCGTTCGGGCAACCCGTAACGGTCGTTCGCGTCGCGCACGATTTTCCCTTCGTTCTCCAAATCGTTCAACAGCACGAGGAACGACCGGAACGACGACGCCGTGCCCTCTCCCCCGAACTGCCGGTCCAGCTCTTGATATGTCATCGGCTTGTACGATTGCTCGCGCATATAATCAAGGAGCTGCTGCTCGGTTACCATTCTTCTTCACCTCATATACCGCGATGCCGTCCATCCACAATTGCAGCAGTCGGTTGATAGATTATCATATACCATATAGTATACACGAAAGCGGGGACGACCATCCGCGGCCGCCCGGCCAAAATACAAAAAATGCCGCGCCCGTTCCGGTTTATTACCCTGCCAACATCTTCCACGAACCGGAGGCACAAAAAAAAGCGGGCCGTACGCCCGCTTTCGTTCCGGATATTAAACTTTCACGAGATACGCCACGACCAGCGCCAGAATGAAGAAGCCCGCCGCGACCGCAACCGTCAGACGCTGCAAAAACAGGTCCAGGCCGCGCGCTTTCGTCTTGCCGAACAAATGCTCGGCGCCGCCGGAAATTGCGCCGGAAAGCCCTGCGCTCTTCCCTTTTTGAAGCAATACGATCGCAATCAAAGCAAGAGCGAAGATAATGAGCAAAATTTTAAACGTAATATCCATTGTTCCACCTCCTGCACAAGGAGCACATTTTTCGATTTCCGCTGCCTTGTCAGTAGTGGGGACAAGACCTAGAAACACCAATATGATTGTATCATAGGCCTAAAATGAATACAAGTTAACAGATCTTATCCTTTTGCCACCGGATCGATTCGTCGAAGGGCAGGAACGCGAAGTCTTCGCGCCGCCAGTAATGCTTCAGGTCCTCGCGCGTCCAGCCCTCGTACAGCTCCTCCCACTCGAACGGCCCGTGCGGCAGCAGCGACGCGCGCTCGATCGGCTGGCTCGCCGGCTGGTAACGCAGGTCGAGCGACAGGCGCACGCGGCCGGGCTCCCGGTTCGGCAGCGCCTTGTGCACCGTGTGGCTGTGGAAGACGACGATGTCGCCCGCTTCGTAGTCGCCTTCGGCCCATTCATAGCCAAGGCTGCAAAGGATGGACTCCAGCCCGCCGGCGCCGGGGTTGGCGGTCACGCCGAGCAGGCCGGCCTCGTGGCTGCCTTCCAGGATCGACAGCCCGCCGAGCGAACGCGGCACGTCGCCCATCGGCGCCCAGCAGGTCCAGGTGTCGGCGCTGCCCTGGATATGCAGGAAGTCCTGATGCGGCGGCGTCACGTTCAGCGACGCGCTCGGCAGCATGATGCGCGCGATGTTGCGCGGATGCGGGAACGTCCGCTCGCCGAACAAGGCGTCGAACAACGCCATGAGCTTCGGATGCTGCGCGAACGCATGGAACGCCTCCAGCTTTTGCACCCGATGGTAGACCCGCTGCGTCGTGCCGATGCCGTTCCAGTTGATCTCCTCCGGCTTCAGCGCGTCGATGACGGGCTGATTGCCGAAGCCGTCCATGAGCGGCCGCGCCGGGTCGAGCAGCTCCTCTTCGTCCAGAATGTTCAGCAGCAGGCGCCGCACGTCCATGACCTCTTCCCGCTCGAAAAACCCTTTGAAGAACAAATAGCCTTTCGCCCTGGCTTCGCGGCGCAGCGCCTCGGGCCGCGCGAGCAGCGGCGTCGCGTCCTCGAACGCCCGCGTTGCCGGTTTCGTTGCCGGATCCATGCCGATCCCGTCCCTTCCGTCGTTGGTTGGTCGATCGCGTCCGATTAACCCTTGCCGATCGGTTATTCCCATTGTATGGTGTAGGAAGCGGCACGTATTTGCTGAAGCCCGACGAAGGTTTAACTCTGACCGACAACTTGCAAGCGCATCCAAAACCGAGGAAGCGAGGTGAGACCGCATGTGCGGCCATAGCCCTGCCGATCTCCCGCTCCCCAAGACGATCGCTTGGGACGACCTGCAGCCGGTCGTCTGGTACGCCAACCGGATGCAGTGTCCGCCGGGGTTCGTCTTCGGGCCGCGGGTGATCGACGAGCACCAGTTCATCTTGGTCGCGGACGGGCGCGGATCGGCTTGGATCCAGGGCGAACGTTATGACGCGGTCCCCGGCAGCCTGTTCTACTACGGCCCGGAGACGGTGCACCGCTTCGAGGCGGACCGGGAGCGGCCGTTCCTGCTGTACGGGCTCCACTTCAGCTGGACCGGCGAGTATGCCGGGACGGGCGCTGGCATCTCGATCCGGGAAACCTCCTTCGACCCCGCCGCGGACGCGAAGCGCGACAACCGGATGGTCGTCGAGAGTCCCGGCCGCCCCGAGGACGATCTGACGATCGGCGACGTCCGCGAGCTGCCCGCGGAGCGCTTCGAGCCGCTGTTCGCCCGGATCGCCGAATGCTACGGCATGGAGGACCGCGGCTTCAAGGCGTCGCTGCTGCGCGGCCTGCTGCTGGAGCTCATCGCCTCCATCAAGCAGGGGGAGCGGCGCGAGGGCCGGCAGCCGATCTCGCCGCTCGTCGCCGGCATCGCCGAACGGCTGGCCCGCCGCGCGCGGGAGCGCTACGACCGCCGCTGGCTGGGCGAGTGGAGCGCCTACCACCCCGACTATATCGCCCGGCAGTTCCGCGCGCAGCTCGGCGTCGCGCCGTACGACTACTTCATGGCCCGCAAGCTGCAGCTGGCCAAGGACCTGCTCGCCCACACCGAGCTCCCGCTTCTCGCGATCGCGGCGGAACTGGAAGCCGGCAGCATCCACAATTTCACCAAATGGTTCAAGCAGCGCGCCGGCGTGCCGCCCGGGAAGTTTCGCGGCGACAGCCGGTTTATTTAAGGGCGCGAACGGTTCGCCGGTCCTTAAGGCCGCAAAGCATCTTAAAAAGGCCCCGCCTCCGCGCCGCGAAGCGACGGAGAACGGGGCCTTATTCGTTTAGGCGATGAAATATCGCCGGCTTGTTCGGCCGGCGACGGGTTATGCCGCTTATCCGGCCGCGCTTGGCCGGCCGCGCTTATCCCTTCAGGTCGTCTTACGCGAAGCCGTGCCGGCGGAAGAACTCCAGGCTGAGCTTGGCGCTCTCGAGGGAGGAGTTCTCGAACTCTTCCTGCTCGACGATGAAGTATTCGATGCCGGCCTGCTCCGCGATGTCGAGAACGCCTTTCAGGTCGACGACGCCTTTGCCGACTTCCGTGTCGCTGCGGCCTTGGCCGAAGTCTTTAAAATGCGCCAGCGGCACGCGTCCCGCATAGCGGTTCACGTAATCGGTCGGCTTCCGGCCGCCCATGTGCACCCAGCCGAGGTCGAATTCGGCGACCAAGTACTCCGGCGACACTTTCTCCAGCAGCCAGTCGATGATCGGCTTGCCCTCCACGAGCTTGAATTCGAAGTCGTGGTTGTGGTAGCCGTATTTGAGTCCGGCCTCCGTCACCTGCTTGCCCGCGGCTTCGAGAATGCCCGCCAGCTTGTTGACGTCGTCGATCGTCGGATTTTCCGGAAGCGGCGCCCATGGCGTCACGATGTATTTCAAGCCGAGCTCCTTGGCGTAGTCGATCTGCTTTCTCAGGTCTTGGTCGATCTTCTCCGGCTCGCCGAAATTCAGTCCGACGTGCGCCGAAGGCGCTTCCAATTTCAGCTCGTCGAGCAGCGCTCTCAGCTCGGAAGCCGGCGTGTTGTAATACCCCGCGAATTCCACCGCCGTGTAGCCCATTTCCGCCACTTTGCGGATCGTGCCCAGGAAATCCTTCTCCGTCTGATCGCGGAGCGTGTACAGCTGCAAGCCCACCACCGGTTTTGCCACGATATCCACCTCGAATGATTGAGTATAGTCGGTCTTCGGTCCGTACGTTCGGCTAAAAAAGAGGAGAGCCGCAGGTCCTTGCGCCCTGTCGTCCCTCCCCTAATTATAGCCGTCCCCCGGGGCGAATCCACGCCGCCAATTGGGACATTCTTTTGTTTTTTTGGCTTCGCGCCCGAATGAGGGAATCGCCGCCGGCCTAAACTTTTTTATTTAAAGTTCTTCAGGTTATAGAACGCGCTCTTGCCGGCGTATTGCGCCGTGGAGCCCAGCTCGTCCTCGATGCGGAGCAATTGGTTGTACTTCGCGACGCGGTCCGTGCGGGACGGCGCGCCCGTTTTGATTTGGCCGGCGTTCGTCGCGACCGCGATGTCGGCGATCGTGCTGTCTTCGGATTCGCCGGAACGGTGGGAAATGACCGCCGTGTAGCCCGCGCGCTTCGCCATTTCGATCGCGTCGAACGTTTCCGTCAGCGAGCCGATTTGGTTGACTTTAACGAGGATCGAGTTGCCTACGCCCTTCTCGATGCCGTCGGACAGGCGCTCGGTGTTCGTGACGAACAGGTCGTCGCCGACGAGCTGCACTTTGCCGCCCAGACGGTCGGTCAGCAGCTTCCAGCCTTCCCAGTCGTCTTCGGAGCAGCCGTCTTCGATCGTGATGATCGGGTACTTGTCTACCCACGAAGCGAGCAGGTCGACGAACTCGGCGGACGTGAACGAACGGCCTTCGCCTTCGAGGTGGTACTTGCCGTCTTTATAGAACTCCGTGGACGCGACGTCCATGCCGAGGAATACGTCTTCGCCCGGCTTGTAGCCCGCGCGCTCGATCGCGGAGATGATCGTCGTGATCGCTTCTTCGTTGGAACCGAGGTTCGGCGCGAAGCCGCCTTCGTCGCCGACGGCCGTATTCAGGCCTTTGTCCTTCAGAACCGATTTCAGGTTGTGGAAGATTTCCGCGCCGATGCGCAGCGCTTCCTTGAAGCTGTCCGCGCCGACCGGCAGAACCATGAATTCCTGCACGTCGATGTTGTTGTCGGCGTGCTCGCCGCCGTTGACGATGTTCATCATCGGAACCGGCAGCGTTTTGGCGTTGAAACCGCCCAGGTACGTGTACAGCGGCACGTCCAGCGCATCGGCTGCCGCGCGCGCGCACGCCATGGATACGGCGAGGATCGCGTTGGCGCCCAGCTTGCCTTTGTTATGCGTGCCGTCCAGTTGGATCATCTTGCGGTCGATCGACACTTGGTCCAGCGCGTCGAGGCCGATGATTTCCGGCGCGATGATCGTGTTGACGTTCTCGACGGCTTTCAGGACGCCTTTGCCGAGGTAACGGGACTTGTCGCCGTCGCGGAGCTCAACGGCTTCGTAGGCGCCCGTGGACGCGCCGGACGGCACGATCGCGCGGCCTTTGCCGCCGGACTCGAGGATGACTTCGACTTCTACCGTAGGGTTGCCGCGGGAGTCCAGGACTTCGCGTGCGTATACGTCGGTGATGATGGACATGGTTTCGAAACACTCCTTTTAATAGATGGTTGGGTTCTTGCGCGGCCCTGGGGGCGCCGAATGGGACGCGCCCGGTACCGGTCGTTATCGTCTACGATTGTACTGTATCTCTCAGCCTTGGACAAGCGACCGGCCGGTCATTTCTTCCGGCTGGCTCAAGCCCGCGAAATGGAGGATCGTCGGCGCGATGTCGGCCAGGATGCCGCCTTCGCGCAGCGCGCCGACCTGCTTGGTCACGATGAACGGAACCGGGTTCGTCGTATGCGCCGTGAACGGACGTCCGTTCTCGTCGATGACCATGTCCGCGTTGCCGTGGTCCGCCGTGATGAGGCAGACGCCGCCTTTGGCCAGCACCGCTTCCACGACTTGTCCGAGGCACGCGTCCGTCGCTTCGACCGCCTTGATCGTCGGCTCCAGCATGCCGGAGTGGCCGACCATGTCGGGATTGGCGAAGTTCAGGATGATGACGTCCTGACGATCCGCTTCGATCTCTTTCACCGCGGCCGCCGCCACTTCGTAGGCGCTCATTTCCGGCTTCAGGTCGTACGTGGCGACCTTCGGCGACGGGATCAGAATCCGCGTCTCGCCTTCGAGCTCATGGTCGCGTCCGCCGCTGAAGAAGAACGTGACGTGCGGGTACTTCTCCGTCTCGGCGATGCGCAGCTGGCGCTTGCCGTTCTGCACGAGCACCTCGCCCAGCGTGTTGTCCAGGTTCTTCGGCGAATACGCCACGTACCCGCCCACGGTTTCGCTGAACAGCGTCAAGCAGACGAAGTACAGGTTCTTCGGCGCTTGCGGCCCGCGGTCGAAGCCGCGGAAATCTTCGTTCGTGAACACCTGCGACAGCTGGATCGCGCGGTCCGGGCGGAAGTTGAAGAACACGACGGAATCTTCGGATTCCACGAGGCCGACCGGCTTGCCGTCCTCCTTCACGATGACCGTCGGCATGACGAACTCGTCGAACACCGATTTCTCGTACGATTCCGTGACCGCTTGGATCGGATCCGTATACTGCGGACCTTCGCCGTATACCATCGCGCGGAACGACTTCTCGGTGCGCTCCCAGCGTTTGTCGCGGTCCATCGCGTAGTAGCGGCCCTGCACCGTCGCGATTTTGCCTACGCCGACTTCCTGGATCTTCGCCGTCAGCCTCTCCAGGTAGCCCTTCGCGCTGTCCGGCGCGACGTCGCGGCCGTCGAGGAACGCGTGGATGTACACGTCCGGCATCTCTTCCTTCTTCGCCAGGTCAAGCAGCGCGAAGAGGTGTTCGATGTGGCTGTGCACGCCGCCGTCGGAGAGCAGGCCGTACAGGTGAAGCTTCTTGCCGTTCGCCTTGGCGTGGCGAACCGCGCCGACTAGCGTCTCGTTATCGAAGAACTCGCCGTCGCGGATGGACTTGCTGATGCGGGTCAGGTCTTGATAGACGATCCGGCCCGCGCCGATGTTCAGATGGCCGACCTCGGAGTTGCCCATCTGGCCTTCCGGCAAGCCGACCGCTTCGCCGCTCGCCGTGAGCGTCGTGTGCGGATACGTCGACCAATAACGGTCGTAATTCGGCTTGTTCGCCTGCGCGACCGCGTTGCCCGTCACGTCGTTGCGAAGGCCGAAGCCGTCCAAGATGATGAGTGCTACCGGTGCCGTCATCTTATTTTGCCCCCTCGACCAGCTGAATGAAGGAAGCGGGCTCGAGGCTCGCTCCGCCGACCAAGGCGCCGTCGATGTCGGATTGTCCCATATATTCGCTTACGTTGTTCGGCTTTACGCTGCCGCCGTATTGGATGCGGACCGCGTTCGCCGTCGCCGCGTCGTACAGCCCGGCGATGACGCCGCGGATGAACGCGATGACGTCCTCGGCGTCGGCCGCCGTCGACGATTTGCCCGTTCCGATCGCCCAGATCGGCTCGTACGCGACGACCACTTCGGCCGCTTGCGCGGCGGAAAGGCCTTGGAACGCCGCTTCCGTCTGCACCTTGCAGACGGTTTTCGTTTGCTCGGCTTCGCGCTCTTCGAGCTTCTCGCCGACGCAGACGATCGGCGTCAGGCCGTGCTTGAACGCCGCCTGCACCTTCTTGTTCACGATCTCGTCCGTCTCCGCGAAGTACGCGCGGCGCTCGGAGTGCCCGATAATGACGTATTTCACGCCGAGGTCCTTCAGCATGACGCCGCTGATCTCGCCCGTGAACGCGCCGTTGTCCTCGAAATGGACGTTTTGCGCGCCGATGGCGATCGACGTGCCTTTCGCCGCTTCGACGAGCGCCGGCAGCGTCGTGAACGGCGCGCAAATGACGGTTTCGACGCCGTCGACTTCCGCTTTGCCCTTCACGTCCGCGAAGAATGCCGTCGCCTCCGACACGGTTTTGAACATTTTCCAGTTGCCCGCAATAATCGGTTTACGCATGGTCGCAATCGCTCCTTTACCTTCGCAATCGGTTCGGTTCTTACTTATCGTTCAGCGCAACGACGCCCGGAAGCGCCTTGCCTTCCATGAATTCCAGGGAAGCGCCGCCGCCCGTGGAGATGTGGTCCATTTTGTCGGCCAGGCGGAACTTCTCGGCCGCCGCCGCGGAGTCGCCGCCGCCGATGACCGTATAGGCTTCCGTCTCGGCGCAGGCTTGCGCGACCGCGCGCGTGCCGTGGGAGAACGGCTCGATCTCGAACACGCCCATCGGGCCGTTCCAGACGACAAGCTTGGAGTTCTTGATGACGTCCGCGTAGATCTCGCGCGTCTTCGGTCCGATGTCGATGCCTTCCCAGTCGGCCGGGATGCCGTCGACGTCGACGATCTTCGTGTTCGCGTTCGGGCTGAACTCGTCCGTGATGACGATGTCGACCGGCAGCAGGAACTGCTTGCCTTGCGCCTTCGCCTTCTCGATGAATTCCAGCGCCAGGTCGAGCTTCGAGTTATCGCACAGCGATTGGCCGATTTCATGGCCTTGCGCCTTGAAGAACGTGTAGGACAGGCCGCCGCCGATGATGATGTTGTCCGCTATCTCGATCATTTTGTTGATGACGTCGATCTTGTCCTTGACCTTGGAGCCGCCGACGATCGCCGTGAACGGACGCTCGGGGTTCGACAGCGCCTTGCCGAGGACGTCGAGTTCCTTCTCCATCAGCAGGCCGGATACGGCCGGCAGGTAGTGCGCGATGCCTTCCGTCGACGCATGCGCGCGGTGCGCGGCGCCGAACGCGTCGTTGACGAACAGGTCGGCCAGCTCGGCGAACGCCTTCGCCAGCTCCGGATCGTTCTTCTCTTCGCCCTCGTAGAAGCGCACGTTCTCGAGCAGCAGCACGTCGCCGTCCTTCAGGCCGGCTGCCGCCGCCTTCGCCGCGTCGCCGATCGCCTCGTCGGCTTTCGCCACGGGCTTGCCGAGCAGCTCGGACAGACGCTCGCCGGCTTTCGTGAGGCGCAGCTCTTCCACGACTTGGCCTTTCGGACGGCCCATGTGGCTCGCCAAAATCACTTTCGCGCCCTTCTCGATCAAGTATTGGATCGTCGGCAGCGTCTCGCGGATCCGCGTATCGTCCGTAATCGATCCGTTCTCCATCGGCACGTTGAAATCGACGCGCACGAATACGCGCTTGCCCGCTACTTCTACGTCACGCACACTCTTCTTGTTCATTAGCAGAATTCCTCCCGGTACCCAAGCCGCCATGAAGCGGAAAACAGGTCAAAGTGTATTGAAATTCTCCACGCTATCCAATATCCGCTCTCGCGGGTCTATCTGTCTATGTGTGAAGGCGCCGAGAACGGCGCCGGGCCGCGGGTCCCCGTAAACCACCGCGAAGGAGCTGCACCGGCAGCTCCTTCGCCAAACGTCGGGTGTCCAGAGGTGGACCCTCGGTATCCCCGTTCAAAGGGGGACAACGGACATCCGCCGCTTCTTACAGGCCTTTCGACGCGATATATGCAGCCAGGTCGACGACGCGGTTGGAATAGCCCCACTCGTTGTCGTACCAGGAGATGACTTTAACCATGTTGCCTTCAACGACCATCGTCGACAGCGCGTCGATCGTGGAGGAAGCAGGGTCGTGGTTGTAGTCGCTCGATACAAGCGGCTCTTCGTTGTAGTTCAAGATGCCTTTAAGGGACGTTTCGGAAGCGTCTTTCAGCGCCGCGTTCACTTCTTCGACCGTCACGTTGACTTTCAGCTCGGCAACCAGGTCGGTTACGGAAACGTTAGGCGTAGGTACGCGCATGGCCATGCCGTTCAATTTGCCTTTCAGCTCGGGCAGTACAAGGGATACCGCCTTGGCAGCGCCCGTGGAAGAAGGAATGATGTTTTCCGCGGCAGCGCGAGCGCGGCGCAGATCTTTATGCGGAACGTCAAGCACGGATTGATCGTTCGTGTACGAGTGAATGGTCGTCATCATGCCTTTTACGATGCCGAATTTGTCGTTAAGCACTTTTGCGAACGGAGCCAGACAGTTCGTCGTGCAAGACGCGTTGGAGATAATCGTGTGAGCGGCCGCATCGTACTTGTCTTCGTTGACGCCCATGACGATCGTGATGTCTTCGTTGGAAGCCGGTGCGGAGATGATGACTTTCTTCGCGCCGCCCTTCAGGTGAAGCTCGGCTTTTTCTTTCGCCGTGAAAATACCCGTGGATTCAACGACGATTTCCGCGCCGACGGATGCCCAAGGGAGGTTTTCAGGGTTGCGTTCAGCAAACACTTTGATCTCGCGGCCGTTTACGACCAGCGCGCCTTCTTTTGCTTCAACCGTGCCGTCGAGCTTGCCGTGCGTCGTGTCGTACTTCAGCAGGTGAGCAAGCGTGTTCGTGTCCGTCAGATCGTTGACTGCGACGATTTCGACATTCGGGTTGTTCAGAGCGGCGCGGAATACGTTGCGACCGATGCGACCAAAACCGTTAATACCAACTTTTACCATTTTTGTTTCCTCCTAGACATGATTTCATTTATCTCAAGACGAGCTTCGGCGAAAGGCCACGGGGCCGCCCCGATTCGTCAAGATCACTGCGTTCATCCTTGCTGCGCCGACTCCTTATCGATGATCGACGCGATTTCCAGCGCCGCGGCTTCGTCCGTCACGAGCACGTCGTCGTGCCCGAAGCGCATGACCGCCGCGATGGCTTCGCCTTTGCTCCGTCCGCCGGCGATCGCGATGACGACTTCCGTCTCCATGATGTCTTCGAGCCGCAGTCCCGCGGTCAGCATCTTGTGGACGACGGCGCCGTTGCGGTCGAAATAATACCCGAACGATTCCGCGAGCGCTCCCTCCGCCTGCATCGCTTCCGCGACCGTGGCGTCCACGCGCCTTCGCCTTGCCATGACCATAGCGTCTCCGATGCCGTGAACGACGATGCGGGACCTGCGGATGACCTCCACGATCTCGCGCACGTTCGGTTCCTGCATGAGCGACGTGTACGCTTCCTCGCCGAGATGGTCGGGCACATGCAGCAGCCGGTACTGCGCCCCCGTCCGCTTCGCCATGGTGGAGGCGATCGTGTTCGCCTGGTAATCGAGGCTTTCGCCCAATCCGCCGCGCGCCGGCACGAACAGGTTGTTCTTGAGCGGCGCCTGCGAGGTCAGCTGACCCGCCATCTGCGCGAGCGTCGACCCGCCCGTCACCGCGATGACGTCGTTGTCCTTCATATCCTTGCGGAGCACGCTGCAGCCTGCCCGCCCGAGCTCCCGCCGCGTGACCGGCGATTCGTCCGAGTCTCCGGATACGATGACCACCTGCTTCAGGCCGAAATGCCTGCGGATCTTCTCTTCCAGCTCCGATAAGCCGAACATCGCCTTATAGAACGGCTCCATCTCTTCGAGGAGGCGTTTGCCCGCTTCGCTGATCCGCATGCCGCCGGCGTCGATGATCAGTAGGTCCTGCGATTTGAGGAAGTCCGTTTCGGCGCGAAGCACGCGTTCCGTCATGTCCAGGGATGCGGCGAGCGAGCGCCTGCCGATCATATCCGAGAGCATCACCTGACGGAGTATAAGGTACCGCTTGCGCATGACGACGAGCAAGTCCGGCAGAAGCTGCTGTTGTATGGCGATCAGCGCGTGCATCTTCAACATCAACTCCAGTTACGAGAGAGCTGGATTATTCCGGGACCGACAATATCAAGGGACACAAAATGTCCCGCATGATCGTTTTTCGTCCCACCGTTATTGTACCCCATTCGATTGGCGGGGGCAAGACCGGCCGGAGGATTGAAAACGATTACGGACACGATTTACACAAAATTATTTTCAAAGTCGGACTTGCAATTTTGCTTGCTATCCCCTATAATCAATTTTGCTGTCACAAACGAGCATGCGCCCGTGGTCCAATGGATATGACGTAGGCCTCCGGAGCCTGAGATCGAGGTTCAATTCCTCGCGGGCGCGCCATTACCTTATTAATCAGAACGTCTACATATGAAGAAGGGCCTTCCGCTTCCGGAAGGTCCTTCTTGCGTTTCCGGAACCGCGGCCGACCCAATCAGCATCTCCAAATCTCCCGGAAAGTAACCCCCCGAGGCCCGGTTTCTCTCGCTTCCGCCCGTTATTTGACCTTCTTTGACTTTTGCCGTTTTATCCGTTAGAATGTCATTACACGCTACATCTTTTTCAAAAAACCATTTTCGTTTTAGGAGGGAACCACGATGGAATCGATGAACTTCGTACCCATGGTTATCGAGCAAAACAACCGCGGGGAGCGCGCCTACGACATTTACTCCCGCTTGCTGAAGGATCGGATTGTCTTCCTCGGCACGCCGGTCAATGATCTGGTCGCCAACTCCATTATCGCGCAGCTGCTGTTCCTGGCGGCGGACGATCCCGACAAAGACATCTCGCTCTACATCAACAGCCCCGGCGGCTCGGTTTCGGCCGGTCTCGCCATCTTCGATACAATGAACTTCATTAAGCCGGAGGTCTCGACGATCTGCGTCGGCATGGCGGCTTCCATGGGCGCCTTCCTTCTCGCGGCCGGCGCGAAAGGCAAGCGCTACGCCCTCCCGAACAGCGAAGTGATGATCCATCAGCCGCTCGGCGGCGCGCAAGGCCAAGCCAGCGACATCGAGATTCGCGCGAAGCACATCCTGAAGACGCGGGACACGCTGAACCGCATCCTCGTGGAGCGCACCGGCCAAACGCTCGAGAAAATCGAACGCGACACGGACCGCGACTATTTCATGTCGGCGGCCGAAGCGGCAGCCTACGGCCTCGTCGACAAAGTAATCGAAAAGCTGTAAGGTCCGCGATTTGCTTTGTGTAAGATTTGTAAGATTTCATGCGGCACGACATTCAGACGCGTTAATCCTTCACGGGGTTAACGCGTTTTAATGTTGTTAAATTTCTCTCATATATCACACATGTGACTGATTGTCAATAAGCATTCAACGCTGTGAATGCATAAGGACGATCCCTTTAAATCGTGTTACTATGTACTAAATGATTCCAGTTTCACCTTCCCTTAGGCTACGCAGTAAAATCTATAAAACGGAGTTGCACACGCATGAAACTTACGAAACCATTCGCAAGCGTGCGAAATTTCATTCGATCCAATGACCCGGGCAATGCCTTTACGCCATACGCACCCACGTTCGAACCCAAATTTACGCATGCGCCGTCCGAACCCGATACGCACAATCTGTTTCTGCCGATGCAGGATCGATCGCTTTTGCTGCGTCCGCTTAGCGATACTCATCTAATCGAAGTGTACCAGGAAGCGAAAGCGATGCACCTCTCCGAAGAGTTCATCTCGCTGATCGAGCACGCGATCGAGCAGCGCGGACTAAACGCCAACGACGACCAGAAGTCGCCGGCTTAGCCGCGCCGCTTGCAAGGCAGTTCATAAAGAAGACCGGCCTCTTCCGGAGAGGCCGGTCTTCTTTGGTTATGGCACGGGTTCTTGCGCTTTGCATGCTTTATTGCATTTCGTACACGACGGTAATGTCGGCGGAGACGGTAATTTCGCCCGTCTGCACGCTCGTGCTTGGCGCCCCTGCCGCCGAATCCGCCGCCGCCATTTCGCCTTTGTTGATGAAGATCGGACCGCTGCTTGCGCTGTTCTGCGTAATCGTGACGACGTCCGTCACCTGCTTGCCGGCCGCCTTCGCGAGCGCCGCGGCTTTCGCTTTGGCGTTCGCCATCGCATTATCGAGCGCCTGCAGCTCATACTGCTCCTGCTTCTCCGTATCGAACCGTACGCCGTCGACGCGGTTCGCGCCGGCAGCGGACAGATCGTCCAGCAGCTTGCCGATGCCGTTCAAGTCGCGGGTCGTCACCTGCACCGCATGCACGGCTACGTAGTCCTTGACCTTGCTCGAGCCGTCCTTCGGGTTGTACTCGTACTCCGGCTGCACGGAGAAGCCCGTCGTCTTGACGTCCTTCGTCGCGATCTTGTACGTCTCGTAGAGCAGCTTCGTCAGCCCCGAGAACTGCGTCGCGTTCTTCGCCTGCGCGTCCTTCGCCGTCGCCGCCCGCGCCTCGACCGCCACGCTCACGTAGGCGACGTCCGGCGCCGCTTCGATCTTGCCGTTGCCCGACACCGTAATCGTGTTCTTCTGCACGGCCGCGCCGTTGTCCACCGCATAGACCGGCTTGCCGCCTTGTCCCGCTCCTCCGAGCATCGCACCCACTCCTACCGCGAGCGCCAAGACCGGCACCAGCAGCCATTTCGGTTTTGCCATCTTCATCACGTTCGACCCGCCCCTTTTGGTCAAATTTAGGTGATTCCATTATGTAAGACGCGTTCCGCCGCATCGATGTTGCGGGATAGCGCAAACATTCTCCCGTCTCCGGACAAAAACAGAAAAAACCCCCGTACGGGAGTTTCCTCGTATCGAAATGAACGGCCCCAAACAGCCGTAATTTCGTCCTTATTGGTTCTCAAGCTCTTCCTTGCTGACCAGGTTGACTAAAGCGGTTACAGCTTGGTCGGCATCCGAACCTTCCGCACTTATCGTGACTTCAGTGCCTGAGCTGATTGCAAGGCTCATAATCCCCATAATGGATTTTGCGTTCACTTTTTTATCGTCTTTCTCAACAAAGACCTCGGAAGAAAACTTGTTCGCTTCCTGGACAAAAAGTGCGGCCGGTCTTGCATGAAGACCTGTCTTCAGTCGAACGACAACCGGATGCCTTGTCATGAAACCTTACCCCCTATACGAAATTCAACCGTTACCATATATGCAAACGTCGTTTTATTCACTATTATACCACTTTTACGCATTGTACACTAGCCTCTGCCTATCCGTTCCTTAATTTTTCCGCAAGCTCGTCGATTTTACGCAGCCGGTGATTGACGCCGGACTTGCTCACCTTGCCTTTGAGCATTTCGCCGACCTCCGTCAAATTCAGGTCCGGATGGCTCAATCGTATATGCGCCACCTCGCGGAGCTTGTCGGGCAGGCTTTCGAGCCCCACCTCGCGCTCCAGCAGCTTGATATTATCGATCTGACGGACCGCCGCCCCGATCGTCTTATTCAAATTCGCCGTCTCGCAGTTGACGATCCGGTTGACGGAGTTGCGCATATCCCGCATGATTCGGACATCCTCGAACTTGAACAGCGCTTGATGCGCCCCGATGATGCTGAGGAGCTCGATGATTTTCTCGCCCTCTTTCATGTAGAAGATGAACCCCTTCTTCCGTTCGATGCAGCGGGCGTTCAAGCCGAACTTGTTCGCCAGCTCTACGAGCGCCTTGCAATGCTCTTCATACATCGTGGCAATCTCCAGGTGGTACGAGGAGCCTTCCGGATTGTTCACGGAGCCGCCCGCCAAGAACGCCCCTCTCAGGTAGGAGCGCTTGCAGCATGATTTGCGGATGATCTCCTTGTCGATGCCTTGATTAAAGACAAACCCCTCGGAGACGATTCTGAGCTCGCTCAGGATCTCCTGCACTTTGGCCGGGATTCGGACGATATACACGTTGTTTTTCTTCAGCCTCATTTTCTTGCGCACGAGCAGCTCCGTGTGCACGGCGAACTGCTTCTTGATGAGGGAGTAGATCCGTCTGGCGATTGCCGCGTTTTCCGTCGAGATGTCGAGAATGATTTTTCGGCTGGACAGCGAGACCGAACCGTTCATGCGAATGAGCGCCGACAACTCCGCCCGTTCACAGCACGCATCCGCTTCGATGAGCGTCAATTCTTTTTTGGTTTGTCCCGCAAAAGACATGTTCCCTCACCTCTTTCGTTCCATCCAGTTTTCCACGAGCTGATAAATATGATGACTCAGCTTGTCGGCGTCATGCCGCAAATACGTGCGGAACAAGACCAGCTTGTCGGCGATTACCTTGTAACCGCGCCGCTGCACTTCGTCCAAATCCAGATGGACGGCTTTCGCCCCCATCTCGGCGTATTTCTGCTGCACCTGCTCCGGGATCTCGCCGTCGTTGACGATGACATAGTCAAACAACTGATGGCCGATATGCTGCTGCACGGCCGCCAAATGGTCGCTGACCGCATAATCGTCCGTCTCGCCCGGCTGCGTCATGACGTTGCAGACGAACATCTTGATCGCGCACGACTCGACGATGCTCTGCGCGAGCTTCGGCACGAGCAGGTTGGGAATGATGCTCGTATAGAGGCTGCCCGGACCGATCAGGATGGCGTCCGCCTCCCGGATCGCCTCCACCGCTTCCTCCAGCGGCTCGACGTCCGGCGGCTCGATGAAGACCCGCTTGATCGCCTGGCCGGCTTTCGGAATGTTGGATTCGCCCGTAATAATGGTGCCGTCGACCGTTTCGCCCTTCAGTACGATGGCTTCGCCCGCGGCCGGCAGCACCCGTCCCCGGACGGCCAATACTTTGCTCAGCATCCGGACCGCGGAGACGAAATCGCCGGAAATGTCGGTCATCGCCGCCAGCATCAGGTTGCCCAAACTATGGCCCGCCAAACCGGTGCCGGAATTGAATCGGTACTTCAGCACGTCGGACAGCAACGGCTCGACGTCCGCGAGCGCGATGAGCACGTTGCGGATATCGCCCGGCGGCGGCATCTGCAGCTCGCTTCGCAGGATGCCGGAACTGCCGCCGTCGTCCGCCACGGTGACGATCGCGGTGATGTCGAGCGGCTTCTCCTTCAGTCCCCGGAGCATGACCGACAAGCCCGTGCCGCCGCCGATGACGACGATACGGGGCAATTGTTGCTTTCTAGCTTGCGCCATGGGTTGCCTCAGCTCCGATCACGATCTGCATCTCGATGACTGACGCGCACGATTTCCGTATCGCTGCTGCCGAGCATGCGCCCCAAGTATTCCGCGATCGCCACCGACCGGTGCTTGCCGCCCGTACAGCCGATGCCGATCACGACTTGACTCTTGCCTTCCTTGCGGTATAAAGGGATAAGAAATTGCAGCATGTCGAGCAGCTTCGCGAGAAACGCCTGCGTCTCCGGCCATTTCATCACGTACTCGTAGACCTCGGGATCCTGCCCCGTGTTCGGGCGCAGATGGTCGACATAATGCGGATTGGGCAAAAACCGGACGTCGAAGATCAGATCGGCATCGATCGGGACGCCGTATTTAAAACCGAAGGAAATGACGTTCACCGAGATCGTGCTCAAATCCGAATTCGTAAACCGGGATTTGATCCGTTCCTTCAGCTGGGACGGCTTCAGGCTGCTCGTATCGATCACCTGCGTCGCCCAGCCCTTCAAATCCTCCAGCATCCGGCGCTCCAGGCCGATCCCTTCGAGCGGAAGCCCTTCGGGCGCCAGCGGATGCATCCGGCGGCTCTCCTTGTAGCGCTGCACGAGCACGCTGTCCGTCGCGTCGAGGAAGATGATCTCGTAGCTGATCGTATAATGTTCTTTCACATAGCTGAGCGATTCCGACAGCGCCGTGAAAAACTCGCGTCCCCGCAAGTCGATCACGAGCGCCACCTTGCCGATTTTACCGTTGGACTGTTCGATCAATTCGGCGAATTTCGGTATAAGCACCGGCGGCAGATTATCGACGCAGAAGTAGCCCAGATCCTCCAGGCTCTGCACCGCGATCGTCTTGCCCGCACCGGACATGCCCGTTATGATGACGAGCTTCGCCTTCGCCGTTCCTCCCGATTCCATCGTCAATCCCTCCTTACCCGTGAAACCCTTCAACCGTCGAATAACGCATCTATGATAACCAAAGACTTCTCGGGTTGCTTACGCGCGGATGATCAGGCCGGCCGCGCCGACGACGCCCGCGTCGTTGCCGAGGATGGCCGGCACGATTTCCACGCCTTCCTGCGCCATGTCCGGCGTCGATTTGCGGAAGACGTCGCGGATCTGTTCGAACAGGAACTCGCCCGCCTTCGATACGCCGCCGCCGATGATGAAGCGCTGCGGATTGAGCACGACGGCGACCGTCGCCATCGATTTGCCCAGATAGAACGCCGCGCGGTTGACGATGCGCGCCGCCACTTCGTCGCCGGCCTTCGCCGCGTCGATGACGTCCTTCGCCATGATATGCTCCACGAACGTCAGGGACGTGCGGTCGCCGCGCTCTACCGCGTCTTTGGCCATCCGGATGATGCCGGTCGCGGACGACACGGTTTCCAGGCAGCCTTTGTTGCCGCAGCCGCACTGGATCGCTTCGAGATCCGGCACGATCGCCATATGGCCCAGCTCGCCGGCCATGCCTTTGTAGCCTTCGACGACTTTGCCGTTAATGATGACGCCGCCGCCGACGCCCGTGCCGAGCGTGTAGCAGACGCAATCCGAGATGCCGCGGCCCGCGCCGGCCCATGCTTCGCCGAGCGCCGCCACGTTCGCGTCGTTGTTCACGAGCACTTTCTTCTCGAGCTTCTCTTCCAAAATATCTTTAAGCGGCACGTTCTCGAAGAACAGGTTGACCGACTTGTGGACGAAACCGCGCGGAATGTCCAAGAAGCCGGCGATGCCGATGCCGACGCCTTCGACTTGGTCCCACTCGAACGGGGACTGCTCCACGATAAGGCGGGCGTACGCCGCGATGTTCTCGCAGACGACGTCGGAGCCTTTCTCGACTTCCGTCGGTCCTTCATACGTATGCAGCAGACTGCCTTCACTATCGCAAATGCCTACCTTGATGGACGTACCGCCAATATCAACGCCTACGACAATTTTCTCAGACATCACTGGGCCACCTCTATAACTAATATAAGGATCAGGTCTTGCTTCCGTTCCAACTAAACTATAAGCGAACGCTTCCAACTGGTCAAGAATAAGCCGGACTTGCCAAAATCAACCGGTTCGCGCACGTCCGCCGACATGAAGCGACGCTGTTCGTCCGTCCGAACAGCGTCCCGTCGCGCTTCCGCTAACCTTAAGCTTCGATTACAGCGATTGGCTCCAGTCGTGAACCGCATGGCCCTCGAGGAACTTCTCGCAATCCAGCGCCGCCATGCAGCCGCTGCCGGCCGCGGTAATCGCTTGCCGGTACTTATGATCCTGTACGTCGCCGCAGGCGAAGATGCCCGGGATGTTCGTCTCCGACGTGCCCGGCTTGACGATCAGATAGCCGGTTTCGTCCGTCTCCAGCTGGCCGTTCAGGAACTTCGTGTTCGGCGTATGGCCGATCGCGACGAAAATGCCGTTCGTCTCGATGACTTCTTCTTCGCCCGTCGCGTTATTCTTCACCTTCAGCCCGGTGACGCCCATGCCGCCGGCCACGACTTCAAGCGGCGTGCGATCGAGCGCCCAGCTGATTTTGTCGTTCGCGCGCGCGCGGTCCTGCATGATTTTGGAGGCGCGCATTTCCGGACGGCGGTGAACCAGCACGACCTCGGAAGCGAAACGCGTCAGGAAGCTCGCTTCTTCCATGGCGGAGTCGCCGCCGCCGACCACGATGATTTTCTTGCCGCGGAAGAAGAAGCCGTCGCAGGTCGCGCACGTGCTGACGCCGCGGCCCACGTTCTCGCGCTCGTTCGCGATGCCCAGGTATTTCGCGGAGGCGCCGGTCGAGATGATCAGCGCTTCGGCCTGCAGCTCGCCTTGGCCTTCGACCTGCAGCGTGAACGGACGCTTGGAGGTATCGACGGAGTTGACCCAGCCGGTGCGGAATTCCGCGCCGAAGCGCTCCGCCTGCTTGCGCATGTTGGCCATCAGGTCCGGACCCATGATGCCGTCCGGGAAGCCCGGGAAGTTCTCCACTTCCGTCGTCGTCGTCAATTGGCCGCCCGGTTCGGGGCCTTCGATGACCAGCGGGTTCATGTTGGCGCGAGCCAGGTAAATCGCGGCCGTAAGACCTGCCGGGCCGGTTCCGATAATAATAGCTTTGTACACGATGTTGCCTCCTTTGCGTGTGCGCTCCCTTAGTCGCGGTGATCCGCCAATGCCGGGAAGATCGTTCTCATTTTTTCTTTGATGCCGCAAATCTCGTCGATGCGCTTGGCGCATTTGCTGACGGTCGCGATCGAGATGCCGTAGCGCTGCGAGACCTCGTGGTACGAAATTTCGCGGCGGTGCATCTTCGCGGTCAGATATTCGAGCGCGGCGGCCCACCCTTCGACTTTCCCGAGCTTGGGCACGTCGGGGTAGACCCGAGACAGGAATTCGATCCAGAGCGTGAGCAGGTCATGCTGCTGCACGAGGTCGTACTGCTTATTCATGCGCATGAGCGCCGCTTCCAGCACGGACTGCCATTTGTCTTCCCAGATCGGCAGGCGAGACGGCATCCGGCTGTGCTCGATGACGGTCTCTTTGCCTTCGAGAATCGCGTGCAGCGATTCGTGCACCCCGATGGAACGGAGCACGAAGATCGCGATCCGCTTCAGGTAGTCGTCCTCCTGCGGCTCCACGATGAAGTCGCGCAGCGCGTCCTTCACTTCGCCGTCGGCGATCATGCCGAGCGCCTGGATGACCTGCAGCTTGGTGTGCCGGTCGCCGTGGCGCAGCGCCCAGAAGAAGGACGAGCGGACGAGCGGGTCGCGCTTCATATGGTCCGGCAGCGATTCCGTCGACTTCTCCCACAGCTTGAATTGCTCCTCGAACGGCAGGTGATAATGATAGCTGGCCGGCGCGGCGGGCTGGCCTTGGGCCATGCGGTCGAGCTGCTCCAGATAGTAGCCCGGCACGTGGGAGTCGGCGTCCAGCTTCCGGACTTGCAGCCATAACCGCCGCGATTCGTCGTAGCGTTCCAGGTTGAACGCCGCCACGGCCGCGTAGTGGTACAAGCAGGCATCCGATTTCAGCCCGCCGTCCTTGAGCAGCCGCATGAAGTGCCGGTAGGCTTCGCCATGCTCTCCTAGAATGCCCATTGTCGTCGCCAGCTTAAACACGTGCTCCTGGTGGAACGGCACGGTCTTGCGCAGCAGCCCGACGAGCGGCGCGAGCAGCTCTTTGTCCCCGCCATGCTGGTAGAAAATCGCCAGGTTGCACAAGGCGTGCAGGTTGCCGGGCTCCAGCTCCAGCACCTGCTTGATCGTGATCATCGCTTTATCGAACACGCCCATGTAATAATACGCCAACGCCAGATTGTTGCGCGCCGCCAGGAACTCGCCGTTCTTCTCGACGATGCTCTCCAGCAGCCGGACGGCCTCCGCGAATTTGCCTTCTTCCAGCATCGCTCTCGCTTTGTCGTGCTCGAAGAAGCCTTCGCGCGCCTTGACGAACGCCAGCTTCGTCGGACGCTCGAGCTCGTAGTGGAGCAGCTCCATCATCTCTTCCGCTTCCTCGAGGAACTGCCCCTCGGCGTCTTCCTCCAGGTATCGGATCAGCGCGTTCTCCGCGTCTTCGTACCTTTCCATGTTGGCGTAGTTGTTCGCCATATAAAAGTGGCATTCCGTCATTTCGGGATCGAGCTCGGTCACGATGGACTGGAGAATGCGGTTGGATTCTTCGTAATTCCCCATCTCGGACAAAATGCCCGCCATGTTGCAGTGGTTGACGGGATTGTCCGGTTCGTATTCGGCCGCGCGCCGGAAATATTTCAGTGCCTTGTCATAATGATATCGATCCATCGAGCGAACCGCGCGCTCGAAGAAGAACGTTGCGTCCCATTGAATCGGTATGATTTTCGTGCTGCGGCCGGCGAACGCAAGTTTTTTTTCTTTCAAAACGCAAGGCACCTCCTCGGTTGCGCAGGCGAGCGGTACCCGCAAGCGCATCAGAAATTATGCACGTCATTATGAACAGCCCCGTACAAAGTTTCTACGATTATACCATAGCGCGGCCTATCCATACACGCAAGAATACGTGGCAAATCGCGGACGAGTGCCCGCGATTCCGGTGGGTGGCCGCGAAATGCGGCCGTATGGGGCGTCTCCCCGGCTGCCGCCGGTTAGATGCCCGCGTTCTTGAAGAGCGTGCTGATGGAGCCGCCTTCGATGATGATCCGCGTCGTTTCCGCCAGGATCGGCGCGACCGAGAGCACCTTGAACCGGTCGGAACGGTTGTCCGGGAGCGCGATCGTGTCCGTGACGACGACTTCTCTAATATTGGGATGATCCAATCGCTGCAGGGCGGGACCCGAGAAGAGCGGATGCGTCGCGCAGACGTATACGTCCTCGGCGCCGCGTTCCTTCAAGCCTTCCACGACGTTGACGATCGTGGTGCCCGTGTCGATCATGTCCTCGATGATGATCGGCGTCTGCCCTTGGACGTCGCCGATGACGTGCGTGATGATGGACTCGTTGTGGGCCGGGCGCTTCTTGATCATGATGGCAAACGGCGCATCCAAGTAGTTGGCCAGCTTCTCGGCGGTCGACGCGCGTCCGGCATCCGGGGACACGACGACCGGGTTCCGGATATTCTTCGATTTCAGGTAGTCGCTGAGCAGGTCGAGACCCGTCAGGTGATCCACCGGAATGTTGAAGAACCCTTGAATCGCCGGGGCGTGCAGATCGATCGTAATGACGCGCGTCGCGCCTACGGTCGTCAGGACGTCCGCGACCATCTTGGCCGAAATCGGTTCGCGGGGAGCCGCTTTGCGCTCTTGCCGCGCATAGCCGTAATAAGGCATGATGATGTTTACCGTACGGGCGGAAGCACGCTTCGCCGCATCGATCATGACGAGCAATTCGACGAAGTGATCGTTGATGGGATGCGAAAACGATTGGACCAGGAATACGTCGCAGTTCCGGATCGTTTCCTCGTAGTGAACATAAATCTCGCCGCTTTTGAACCGGGACACCTTGATTTTACCGAGCGGCAGCCCGAGCTCTCCGCTGATTTTTTCAGCCAATTGAGGATTCGAGGAACCCGAGAAAATACGCAGCTTGTCGCTAAACAACATAATACCCTCCTGAGCGATTAGACCACTGAATGTAAGACTTTCTTCCCTCCGCGAACGGCCGGGAGATACAACTTAACGACCGACTTTCCGGCATTTGAAAATACCGCTTGTTTCGACAACTTTCATTATACATGGAAACCGCCATATTTCAAAAAACGATCTTTGGAAATGAACCGCCCTGACCGCCCCTGGCCGGCGCTCAACCGCGCATGCCCAGGGCCGCCGTCACGATCCCGGCGCTTTGCGGCGTCTCGCGGGGCTTGTTCACGGACTTGACGCATTTTCGCGCCTTCGGACGCGACAGAACCGAGCGCGCTCCGCGGCTCGGTTACGGCTCGCGCCTCCCCCAACGGATCAGGAGGACGCCTTCTTCTGATTATGGCGATGGCCGAGCTCGCGCATGACCTCGTCCAGCGACAAGCCCCGCTCGCGCAGCAGCACCATCAGGTGGAAAAGGAGATCGCTCGTCTCGCAGCGAAGCTCGTCGTTGTCTTGGTTCTTGGCCGCGATGATGACTTCCGCCGTCTCCTCGCCGACCTTCTTCAAGATCTTGTCGACGCCTTTCTCGAACAGGTACGTCGTGTACGCGCCTTCGGGACGCTCGGCGTAGCGCTCGGCGATCGTCGCTTCCAGCTGGTTCAGCATCGCGAACCGGTCGCCGGACTGCTGGAAGGAGCTCGCGCCTTCTTCCGCGCCCTTGATGCCCGCCACTTCGCCGGTGAAGCAGCTGTACGCGCCGGTGTGGCACGCCGGACCGGTTTGGTCCACCCGGACGAGCAGCGTATCGCCGTCGCAGTCGTAATGCATCGCCACGATGCGCTGCGTGTGGCCGCTTGTCGCGCCTTTGTTCCACAGCTCGCTACGCGAGCGGCTCCAGAACCACGTCGTCCCCGACTCCGCCGACAGCGCCAGCGATTCCCGGTTCATGTACGCCAGCATCAGCACTTCCTTGCTTTTCGCATCCTGCACGATCGCCGGGACTAGGCCCGCCTCGTCCCATTTGATTTGCTCGGTTAGTTCCCCAATCGTCTTGCCCGTGCTCATCGAATCTCGACCCCTTTCAACCGCAAGTCGTCCTTCACGTCGCGGATCGTCATTTCTTTGTAGTGAAAAATCGTCGCCGCCAGGCCCGCGTCCGCGCGCCCCTGCTCGAAAACGTCGTAAAAGTGCTCCACCCGGCCCGCGCCGCCGGAGGCGATGACCGGAATGCCGAGCGCGTCCGACACCGCGCGGGTCAGCTTCAGGTCGAAGCCGTCCTTCGTGCCGTCGGCGTCCATGCTCGTCAGCAGAATCTCGCCGGCGCCGAGCCGTTCGACTTCCTTGGCCCAGGCGAGCGCCTTGATGCCGGTCGCGGTCCGGCCGCCGTGCGTGTACACTTCCCACTCGCCCCATTCGGGGTTGAACTTGGCGTCGATCGCGACCACGATGCATTGCGAGCCGAACTTCTTCGCGCCGTCTTGGACAAGCGAAGGATTCTTCACGGCGGCCGTGTTGATGCCGATCTTGTCGGCGCCGGCGCGCAGCAGCCGCTTCATGTCGTCGACATGGCCGATGCCCCCGCCGACCGTGAACGGGATCGTGATTTCGCCCGCCGTCCGTTTGACGACCTCGACCATCGTGGCCCGGCCTTCGACGGAAGCGGAAATATCGAGAAACACCAGCTCGTCCGCGCCTTCCTTATCGTAAATCGCCGCCAGCTCGACGGGATCGCCGGCGTCGCGAAGGTTCACGAAGTTCACGCCTTTGACGACGCGCCCGTCCTTCACGTCGAGGCAGGGAATAATCCGTTTCGCTAACATGGAGGACGCTCCATTCTAAAAGTTTTGTGAGTGAAACTTTAACCTGGGAAAAGTTAAGTTAAAGCAAAACTCGCTTCGGAAGCATAGGCTAAGTTTTGTGGTGCGAAGCTCGCCGGAGAAAACGGCAAGAAAAACAAAACTCGCTTCGGAAGCATGGGCTAAGTTTTGTGGGTGAAACCTTTGTGATGCGAATCTTTAACCTCACGCCATGCTTTATTGACGACGCGAATACTTAACCTCATCAAGAGTTAACCGAGGAACCGTTCGTCGCGCGCCCTGCGCTTCGCGGCCCGCCCGCGATCAGCGAACCGCTTCGCGCGCGCCCGTTAGCGCCAGGAAATTGCGGAGCAGGCTCATGCCGAGATCGCCGCTCTTCTCCGGGTGGAACTGCATGCCGTACACGTTGCCGCTGCCGACGATCGCCGTGACCGGACCGTTGTAATCCGTCGTCGCCAGCAGGTCTCCGTCGCGCTCCGGCTTCGCGTGGAAGGAATGCACGAAGTAAACATGCCCCGGCTCAAGCCCCGCGAATAGCGGACTCTCTTGGCGGAACGTCAGCTTGTTCCAGCCCATGTGCGGCACCTTGAAGTCGCCCCGGAACCGCACGACCGTGCCCGGCAGCAGGTTCAAGCCCTCGTGCGGGCCGTACTCCTCGCTTTCGCTGAAGAGCAGCTGCATGCCGAGGCAAATGCCGAGCAGCGGCTTGCCGGTCGCCCCGTATGCCCGCACCGCATCGTCGAGCCCGGTGTTCCGCAGATTTTCCATCGCGTCGCCGAAGGCTCCCACGCCCGGCAAAATCGCGCCGTCCGCGTCCATGATCGCCTTCGCGTCCGCGGTCACGACCGCCTCGAAGCCGAGCCGTTCCACCGCCTTGCTCACGCTGTGCAGATTGCCCATGCCGTAATCGATGATGGCGATCATTTACAGGACCCCCTTCGTCGAGGGCACTCCTTGCACGCGCGGATCGACGGTCGACGCTTCGTCAAGCGCGCGGCCGAGCGCCTTGAACACCGCTTCGATCATATGATGGGTATTGTGGCCGTAATGCACGATGACGTGCAGCGTCATGCGCGCTTCCAACGCCAGCTTCCACAGAAACTCGTGCACGAGCTCCGTCGAGAAGCTGCCGACCTGCTGAGACGGATACGCCGCCCGGTACTCGAAGTGCGGCCGGTTGCTGAGATCGAGCACGACCTGCGCCAGCGCCTCGTCCATCGGCACGAACACCGACGCGTAACGCTTGATGCCGCGCTTGTCGCCCAGCGCATCGCGGATGGTCTGCCCGAGGCAGATGCCGATGTCCTCGACCGTGTGATGGTCGTCGATGTCCACGTCGCCGCGCGCCTCGACCGTCAGGTCGAACTGGCCGTGCTTGGTGAACAGGTCCAGCATGTGGTTCAGGAACGGCACGTCCGTCTCGAGCTTCGATACGCCCGTCCCGTCCAGCGCGAACGCGAGCGTAATGTCCGTTTCGTTCGTCTTGCGCGCCACGTCGGCCGCGCGAATTGCTTGTTCCGCCATAATCGCATCCATCCTTCTTTCCCGTCGAATCTGATCGTAATGCCGCCGCCTGGCTTGCGCGATGCGAGCCTAATGCAGACCGATCCTAACGTGCTGCCGGCTTGCGGCCGTCGAGCCTGCCGGCACCGGTTCGGATCGTCTCGCCGCTTGATCTCCCGTTCGGTCATCCCGCTTAGCTTACCTCGAGAACTTACATCTTGAACTTAACGTTCGTTCAGACGCTCCCGCTCCAGCCGGATCTCGATCGCTCTCGCGTGCGCCTCGAGGCCTTCGTGCCGCGCCAGCGTCATGATTTGACCGCCGTTCGCCAGCAGTGCCTCGCGGCTGTAGGAGATCAAGCTCGATTTCTTCACGAAATCGTCCACGTTCACCGGCGACGAGAACCGCGCCGTGCCGTTGGTCGGCAGGATGTGGTTCGGGCCGGCAAAATAATCGCCGACCGGCTCCGAGCTGTACGGGCCGACGAAGATCGCGCCCGCGTTCTCGATCCGGCCCAGCAGCGTCATCGGTTCGGCCGTCATGATTTCCAAGTGCTCCGGCGCCATCCGGTTCACGGCCGCGACGGCTTCGTCCATCGACGCGGCCAGCAGAATCGCGCCGTTGCCCTCGATGGAGCGGCGGGCCGTTCCCTCGCGCGGCAGCGTCGCCAACTGCCGCTCGACTTCGGCCGTCACGGCGTCGCCGAGCGTCTCGGACGTCGTCACGAGTATCGCCGACGCCATCTCGTCATGCTCCGCCTGCGACAGCAGGTCGGCCGCGACGTAGGCGGGATCCGCCGTCTCGTCGGCGAGCACGACGATCTCGCTCGGGCCGGCGATGCTATCGATCGCCACGACGCCGAAGACGGCGCGCTTCGCCAGCGCGACGTAGATGTTGCCGGGGCCGCAGATTTTGTCCACCGGCGGAATCGTGGCCGTGCCGTACGCCAGCGCGGCGACGGCTTGCGCGCCGCCGACGCGGTACATCTCCTTGACGCCCGCTTCCGCGGCGGCGACCAGGATGTACGGATCGATGCCCGCCTGACCGCCGGTCGCCGGCGGCGTCGCCATGACGATCTCGGGCACGCCCGCCACCTGCGCCGGAATCACGTTCATCAGCACGGACGACGGATACGCCGCCTTGCCGCCCGGCACGTAGACGCCAACGCGCTTCAGCGGACGCAGCAGCTGGCCGAGCATCGTCCCGTCCGGCTGCACGTCGACCCATGACTGCCGCAGCTGCTTCTCGTGGAACGCCCGGATATTCGCCGCCGCCTGACGGATGGCCGCCAGGAAGTCCGCATCCACGCGATCGTACGCGGCCTGTATCTCCTCGCCCGCGACGCGCAGCGACCCCGCGTCCAGCGTTACCCGGTCCAGCTGCTCCGTATAGCGCAGCAGCGCCGCGTCGCCTTCCGTCCGGACGTCCTCGACGATCCGGGCGACCGTCTCGTTTTGCTCGGGGGAGCCGTACTCCACCTTGCGTTCTAATCCAAATTGCTCCGCACGCAGCTTTCGCATGCCGCTCCGCTCCTTTCGCGCTCGTTATCGTTTGTCCGTGCAGGCTCGGACGCGCCCGCATCCGGCCCGCCGGGGCGCCGCATGTGCTAGCGCGCCACCCTGAGCCAGCCGTTCGGTTCCCGCCACACCCGGGCGCCGCCGATCCAGGCTGCCCTTTCTTACACGAGCGCCTTCGCCGCGATCGCGTGCTGCAGCTTATCGCACAGGCTTTGGATCGCCTCATTTTTCATCCGGTAGCTGACGCGGTTCGCGATCAGCCGGCTCGTGATGCCGAAAATCGTCTCCATCTCCACGAGGCCGTTCTCGCGAAGCGTCTGCCCGGTCTCGACCATGTCGACGATCCGGTCGGCCAGCCCGATCAACGGCGCCAGCTCGATGGAGCCGTTCAGCTTGATGACCTCGACCTGTTGTCCCTGCTCGCGGAAATACTGCGAGGCCACGCTCGGGTATTTGGTCGCCACGCGGGGATGGATCACCGGCTTCCAATCCGGCAGCCCGATGACCGACATGCGGCACTTCGCGATGCCAAGATCCAGCAGCTCGTAGACGTCCTTGTTTTCCTCCATCAGCACGTCCTTGCCCACGATCCCGATATCGGCCACGCCGTATTCCACGTAGGTCGGCACGTCCACCGGCTTCGCCATGATGAAGGACATGCCCGCATCCGGCAGCTCGATAATCAGCTTGCGCGTGTCGTCGAAGTCGCTCGGAATCGGCACGTCCGCGTCGCGGAATAGCTGCGAGGCGACCTTATAGATGCGGCCCTTCGGCATCGCGACCTTCAGCAGCTCGCGCCCGGCCGCTTGCGATTCGTTTGCATTCATGCCAGCTGCTCCCCTTCCCGCTCGCCGCCGAAATACGTCAGCAGCTTCGTAAACGCGACGCCCTTGTACAGCACCTGCCCGCCCCCCGACGCCGCTTCGCGCACGGCCGCCTGCGAAACGGCATCCATCCGTTCCGTCATGACGGTAACGGACGCTCCGCCGGCTTCGCGCAGCTCGCGCGCCTTCTCCAGCGCGACCGCGCGGCCGGCCGGATCGTAGCCGATCAGCACGCGCGCCGGCCCCGCGTCATCGTCGGCATCGCCGATCAGCTCGAGGATGCGCGTCGTCTTCAGCGCGAAGCCCGTCGCCGGCGCCGGACGCCCAAACTGCTTCAGCAGATTGTCGTAGCGGCCGCCGCTCGCCACCGGGAAGCCCAGATCCGCGGCGTACGCTTCGAACGTCATGCCCGTGTAGTATTGGAAGTCCCCGATCATCGTCAGGTCGATCAACGCATGCTCGCAGACGCCATATGCTTCGAGCACGTCCCACATTTCGCACAGATGGCGGATGGAGGACAGCGCCATGTCGTCCAGCCGCAGCGCCATGGCCTGATTGCAGATCTCTTGGCCGCCCCGCAGGCGAAGGATGCCTTCGAGCTCCGCGCGCATCTCATCCGAGATCGTCAGCGAGCGCAGTCGTTCCCGGTACCCGACGTAGTCGCGGCCGAGCAGGTACGCCTTCAGCTCTTCCTGCGCGTCGCGGCAGCCCGGAAGCGCCGCTTCGAACAGCCCGTTCAAGAAGCCGACGTGGCCGATCGCGATCTTGAACCGTTTCACGCCCGCCGCCTTCAGCGACGCGATGGCCAGCGCGACCACTTCCGCGTCCGCGTCCGGCGAGGCGTCGCCGACCAACTCCACGCCCGTTTGGAAAAACTCCGCATCGCGTCCCGCTTCTTCTTCGATCGCGCGGTAGACGGACGAATGATACGACAGCCGGATCGGGAACTGGACGTCCTTCAGCACGGAAGACACGACGCGCGCGATCGGCGCCGTCATGTCGGAGCGGAGCACGAGCGTCGTGCCGCGGTTATTCAGCAGCTTGAACAGCTTTTGGTCGGACGTCGAACTCGCTACGCCGACCGTATCGTAATATTCCATCGTCGGAGTCATGATTTGCTCATACCCCCATGAACGCATGCAAGCCAGCACTTGATTTTCGATTTGTCTCAGCTTCGTTACCGCATGCGGCAGATAATCCTTCACGCCGATCGGTTTCTCGAATACCTTCGGTTTGGACATTTCTCTTCACCTACGACACTTTAGTTTGTTAACGTGTTACCATATTACCATACTGCCAAAATAAAGGATTAGTCGTAATAATAACACGCCCCGCATGTTCCGTCAATACGGCAGCTCTTTACCGCAGCAAAACATCCTAAGCGCGGCGCCGGGTGCCGGCTACCCCCGATCGTCGTGCGCGTGGCGCCTGCGCAGCATCCGCCGGCCATGGTTGTCCTCCCACGCGTTCACCAGGAGCTTCAGCAGGACGGTCGTCAGAATCGCCGTGCTGAACGCGCCGAACTCCAGCAAAAACCGGGAAGCGTCGCTTCCCGGTTTGGTGATGCGGGTTCCTTCTTTCATCAAATCGATCAGGGCGACCGGCTTGTCGTCGATGCCGCCGGCGTTGACGCGGTAACCGTTGCGCTGACCGTAGCCATTGATGCCGGGCTTGACGGTGAACGTGACGTCGATGCCCAGCTTGCGGCAGAGACGGAGGACGGCATTGCTGTACGCGCCGTACGGGAAGGCCAGGATATGATCCTTGTTGCCCAGCTTGCCGTCCAATACGTCATCCGCCTTCGCCAGGTCGTCTTTCACGCGGACGAGGTACTCCTTCGTCGTTTCGCTCCGGTGCAGCTTCTTCAGGTACATCGGCGCCGCCAGCATCGGCAGCTGTTTGCCGCCTTTGCCGTCGTGCGAAGCGTACGCATGGGAATCGAAGGTGTGGTTGTAGAAGTCGTACCCGTTCCGATGCATCTCCTCGACCTGCTGCCACGTCAGCTTCGGAATCCCGATATGATGCGGATTGCCGACGGTGTTGACGATCAGGAAGTTCGTCGCCGGCACATGGAACTGCCTGAGCACCGGATAAGCGTCCGTGTAATACGATTCGTAGCCGTCGTCGAACGTCATCAGCACGGCATTGTCCGGGACAGGCGCATCCTTCAAAATAAACCGTCTGTACTGTTCCATCGTAATCCAATGAAAGTTGTTTCGTTTCATCAGCATCAGCTGCTGTTTGAACTTGTCGAGCGGCAGCGCCTTGTCGTCCATCGGCTTTGCCGCCACCTCGTGATACATGAGCACGATGACGCGATTGCGGTAATACACCCCGTGCGGATTGTCGGTTTCGATCGGTCCGCCCCCCGGCTTGCCGGCTGCGCTCGGCTTGCGCGGCGTGCCCCCTGGTCGTGCCATTGCGGCCGCCGACGAATGCGATAACCATTTGACTTGAAGGTAATAGCCGCCCGTCAGCACGGCAGCCAGCACGACGAGCAGCGCCGTCAGGGACGCTTTGCGGTTCGTGTTCACGTCAGTTCTCCTGCCTTCTCTGGATGTCTTGAATGGGGTTGCCGCCGACGAAGGCACCGGGCGGGACGTCCTTGTGCACCACGGAACCGGCCGCGACCACCGCGCCGTCGCCGATCGTCACGCCGGGCAATATCGTCGTGTTCGCGCCGATCATGACGTTCGCTCCGATGCGGACGGGGCCGAGCCTGTATTCCCGGATCAAATATTCATGCGTCAGAATCGTGGTGTTATAACCGATGATCGAGTTGTCCCCGATCGCGATCTTCTCCGGAAAAAACACGTCCACCATGACCATCAGCGCAAACGCGGCATGGCGCCCTACCTGCATGCCGAGCACGCGCCGATAGATCCAGTTTTTGACCGGCAAGGAGGGACAGTAGCGCGCCGCCTGGATAAAGACGAAGTTGCGCACCGCCTTTCGGCGGCTTACCGTCCGGTACACCTGCCAGAGGGCGTTCGGCCCTTCCACGGGATAACGCTCCACGTTTCTCAACGGCGATTACTCCAATCCGACCAAGGCGTATAAATCGCGCATATCGCGTAGGATGTGCCGGGCTCCGCATTCCCGCAGCACCCGTTCGCCCTTCAGCGACCAGGCCACGCCGACCGATCCGACGCCGGCCGCTTCCGCGGCTTGAATATCGACCACGCTGTCGCCGACCATCAGCGTCTCTTCGGGCTTGGTGCCGATGATGTCCAGCGCGCGCCGCACGGGCTCCGGATCGGGCTTCGGGCGGGTTACGTCCTCGATCGTCACGATCGCGCCCGGTTCCACATACTCGTACAGGCCGACATACCGCAGCCCGCGCTCGGTCGTGAGCCGAATCTTCGTCGTGACGATCCCGATCTTGATGCCGGCTTCGCGCAGCTTCAGGAACGCTTCGTTGACGCTGGGAAATGCTTTTACGTATTCGTCATGCAGCCTGAGATTCACTTCCCGGTACGCCAACACCAGATCTTCGACCTGCTCGCGGCCCGAGAACAGCTGCAGCTGCGTAGACAGCGGCAGACCCATGCTCGGAATGATGTGCTCCCGCGTGAAATCCGGCGGAACGATGTCCTTCAAGGCGAAGAGAAACGACTGAATAATCAGCTCGTTCGTATCCATGATTGTGCCGTCCAAGTCGAACAGTACCGCTTTGATCGTGTTTGTCATGCCTTGCGAGTTACTCCTTTATCGGCGATTCGTCCGCTCCGCGCGTCATGCCGCCGTCGTGTTCGACAGGCGGATTGCCGTTCGCAGCATCCGTCTTCTTTTTGTTTTCGGTACCGGCGGGAAGGCCGGTCTTGAAGTTGATGATCGGATCGTTATAATGCTCGGCAGCGGCCCCCGTGCGGCGCCGGACGATGATCATCGCGATGGACGCGACGACGAGCAGCACCGCCAGAAGCTGCGAGATCCGGATGTTGCCGTACGACGGATCCAGGAATCCTTGCGCCGTGAATACCGTCTTCATCGGCGACCAGAGCGCGTTCAGGACGCTAGCGGCCCAGTCCGCCCCATGGAACGCCAGGCTGTCCGTCCGCAGTCCTTCGACGTAGAAGCGGCCGACGGAGTACCAGATGAAGTAGAAGAAGAGCGCCTCGCCCGCGCGCAGAAACGGACGGCGGCGAATAATGAGCAGGATGACGAGACCGACCAGGTTCCAGAGCGACTCGTAGAGGAAAGTCGGGTGATGGAACGTGCCTTCGACGTTCATTTGGTTTACGATCCAGCCCGGCAGGTGAAGCGTATTGCGCAAGAAGCCCTCCTCGACGGGGCCGCCGTACGCTTCCTGGTTGACGAAGTTGCCCCAGCGGCCGATCATTTGGCCCGCGATGAGCGACGGCGCGCAGATGTCGGCGATCCGCCAGAAGCTATAGCCCTTTTGCCGGAAATAGATAATGCCGCAGACGAACGCGCCGATCAGCGCGCCGTAGATCGCGATCCCGCCGTTCCAAATTTTAAAGACGTCCATCAAATGGTTCTTGTACTCGTCCCATTGAAAGGCCACGAAATAAATGCGGGCGCCGATAATGGCCGACGGTACCCCGAACAGCAGCAAATCCATGAAAAAGTCCGGCGATAACCCGAAGCGCCGGCCTTCCCGCACCGCCAGCAGCAAGCCGACAAGCGCCGCGCTTCCCAAAATGATGCCATACCAGTGCACGCTGATCGGGCCCAGCGAGAAAGCGATCGGATCTAAACGTAATCCAAACATGCGTCCTTGGCTCCTTCTCTATTATCGGTTTTGATAATCCGGGTCCACCTCAAGCCGGCAATCAATCGAAATCGTCCGCGTCCTCCGCGATCGTCTCCGTCAGCTTGTTCGTAAACTGCAGCGCCGCGTTGTACCCCATCCGCTTCAGCCTAAAGTTCATCGCCGCCACTTCGATGATGACCGCGAGGTTTCGTCCGGGCCGGACCGGGACCGTCACGATCGGCACGTCCGTATCGATGATCCGCGTCGTCTCTTCGTCGAGGCCAAGCCGGTCATACTGCTTGTCGGCCTGCCAGTTCTCCAGCTTAATGACGACGCTGATCCGCTTGTTATTGCGAACGGCGCCTGCACCGAACAGCGTCATGACGTTGATGATGCCCAGTCCGCGAATCTCGAGCAGATGCCGGATCAGCTCGGGCGCCGTCCCGTGCAGTTGGTTGTCGGACGTCTGGCGGATTTCCACCGCATCGTCGGCAACGAGGCGATGGCTGCGCTTCACCAATTCGAGCGCCGTTTCGCTCTTGCCGATGCCGCTGCCGCCCGTTATCAGCATCCCGACCCCGTACACGTCCACGAGGACGCCATGAATCGTCGCGGATGGTGCCAGTTTGCGCTCGAGGAAGTTCGTGATGCGGCTTAAGAAGATCGTCGTCGCCGCGTTGCTGCGCAGCACCGGGATCTGCCGCAGATTTGCCTGTTCGATCAGCTCGGCGGGCGCGTCCAAGCCCCGCGTAATAATGAAGCAAGGGGTTTCGTCGTCGAACAGCCGCTCGATCCGGTCGATCCGCTCCTGCTTGGACAGCGTGTCCATGAACGTAATTTCCGTTTTCCCGAGAATTTGCACGCGTTCCTTCGGGTAGAAATCGAAATACCCTGCCATTTCAAGTCCCGGTCGGGACAAATCGTCCAGGGAGATGCTGCGTTTCAGACCGTCTTCGCCGCCCAAAATTTCGAGCTGAAACTGGCTCACCAGATCCGATACTTTCACTTTCTTGCCCATCGATTGGCCTCCTCAAAACCCGCAGCCGGCTACGCGTTGATTGGTAGTAGTAAAATTCCAGATGTATTCATCCTATAGGAAATAAGAACCGAAATCAACGCCAAGCGAGTGGGAAGACAGGCAGGTCCTTGCTCCGTCGGACGCCCATGCGCAAAAAACGGCCGCCCGATAAAATCGGACGGCCGTTCGTAGGGATAAGTCCCGTTAATTAAGCTTCGAATACGTTCAGTTCGCTCTCTTTGTCGAAGATATGAACTTTGTTCATATCGAGCGCGAGCTTCACGTTCGTGCCTTCTTTTACGCCGGAACGGCCGTCGATACGCGCGATAACCGTATCTTTGCCTACGCCGTTCAGGTACAGGTACATTTCGTGACCAAGGTTCTCGGCAACTTCGACGTGAGCGTTCACGATCGTTTGCGGGGAAGCCTCGTGGAATACCGGCTCTTCGTGCAGGTCTTCCGGACGAATGCCCAGGATGATTTCTTTGCCGATCAAGCCTCTTTCGCGCAGCAATTGCGCTTTGCCATCAGGGACGAGAACGTCGACGCCCGACGCTTTGAAGCGAACGGAACCGCCAGCTTCGTTCAGCGTGCCCGTGATGAAGTTCATCGCAGGGGCTCCGATGAAGCCAGCTACGAAAATGTTAACCGGGTGGTTGTACAGTTCTTCCGGGGAAGCGGCTTGTTGGATGATGCCGTCTTTCATAACGACGATCCGGTCACCCATCGTCATGGCTTCGATCTGGTCATGCGTTACGTAGATAACGGTCGTTTCCAGACGTTTTGCCAGCTTGGAGATTTCCGCGCGCATTTGACCGCGAAGTTTCGCGTCCAAGTTGGAGAGCGGTTCGTCCATCAGGAAGACTTGCGGCTCACGGACGATAGCACGGCCGAGGGCGACACGTTGACGCTGACCGCCGGAGAGTGCTTTCGGTTTACGGTCGAGCAGGTGTTCGATATCGAGAATTTTAGCGGCTTCGCGAACGCGCTTGTCGATCTCCGCTTTTTTGAATTTACGCAGTTTCAGACCAAAAGCCATGTTTTGGTAAACGTTCATGTGAGGGTACAGGGCGTACGATTGGAATACCATCGCGATGTCGCGGTCTTTCGGAGCAACGTCGTTAACGAGACGTTCGCCGATGAACAGTTTACCTTCGGAGATTTCTTCAAGACCTGCGATCATACGAAGCGTCGTGGACTTGCCGCAACCGGACGGACCGACCAGAACCAGGAATTCCTTGTCTTTGATGTCGAGGTTGAAATCTTTAACCGAAGCGAGGTCACTACCCGCGTATTTTTTGTAAACGTGTTCTAAGCGTACACCAGCCATTTGTGCTTCCCCCTAACGATTAGTTGTCTTTCACTACATTTAGTTTATATCAGTGCTGTCCATATGACTATGCACATACCTTACAAAAAAACTAAGTCCTTTTCGTCACTTTATACAATAGCAAAATAATTTTGACGAGCACGGCGTCCCGGAACTGCCGGACGTCCAGCTCCGTCTCCTGTTTCAGCTTGTCCAACCGGTACAGCAGCGTATTCCGATGAATATAGAGCTTTTTCGCGGTTTCGCTGACATTGCAATCCAACGCGAAGAACGTTTCCAGGGTCGTCAGAATTTCCGGATCCAAGAAGGCGTCCGTCCGTTTGAGCGCCTGTTCCACGAATTTGATGCGGTGCGCTTCGGGAATGGTATTGAGCAGCCGCTCCAGATGAAGCATCCATGGCAAATGAATATTCGACCCGAGATGAAAGGCACGGCCGAGATGAACGGTTTCGCGCAGCAGAGCCGTCGTCCCGACGATGGAATTCGCCGGCGAGATCGGGTGGGAGACCGCCAGGTGGCATTCGCCGCCCATCCATTCGCTGGACAGCATTTCGTGCAGACCGGAAGCGATCGAAGACAAGCTCTCTTCGAGGGATTCGTCATCCTCCTCGTCCCGCTCGCCCGACTGGGCGTCATGAATGAGGGAAGCCGGCCCCAGAATCAGCCACTCCTGCTCCTTCAGGGGAATGATCAGCACCTCTTCCGCCAGGAACGTCCGCAGCAGCTTTTCCAGTTCTCCGAAGTTGGATCCTCCCGGCTCCGGCTGTTCGCTGACCAGCAGGAACGGGATCATGGACGAAAACAATCGTCCCCGCGAGACAAACCGATCGGGCAGCTGCTGCTTCGGATCGCCGGTTTCCAACTGCTCGTCGATCCACGCTCCTAGTTCTCTGGCATAGCGTTCGGACTCCGTCATGCCGTCGAACGTTTTGGAACGATCCGTAAGCATTTGACTCAACGTCCACCCGATGAGGCGCTGCTCCGTCTCGCTCAGCTCGCGCCGACAAACTTCGAGGATATGCAGAAGCTCCGTTTCCTGCTCCAGCGCAAACCACGTCGCGCCTTCCGGACCTTCGACATAATCGCCAATTGTAACCGCATTCGCTTTTGACTTTTGCAATCGGCCATTCGGAGAATGGCTCTGCTCGCTGCTCAACAATCGCCAGTCATGAATCGGGAGCTGATGCTCTCGGACCGGGCAGTCCAGAACGGCTTGCAACTGCGTGATCCATTTTGCATCACTCATCGGTTTGCCCCTATCCGTCGGCGCGAATCGCGCTTTTTTTATGCACCAGTATACCACAAATCGACTGTTTTTTCAGCTTAGCGCGAGCAGCAGCACCAGCGACAGCAGCGAGAAAAGCGCGGCGATCAAATAAATGAAGGAGACCGTCTGAATTTGCGTAAGCCCCCAACGCATGAGAACATGGTGCGTATGCAGTTTATCCGCGCGGTGAAGCCCTTTGCCCGATAGGAGCCTCCGGAGCATGACGACGGCCGTATCCAAAATCGGTACCCCGAGGGCCAGCAGCGGCACCGCCACCGTAACCAGCGTAGCGCTCTTGAAAGCCCCGTCCACCGCCGTTACGGCCAAGGAATAGCCGAGGAACGTAGCCCCCGCATCGCCCATGAAGATCCGCGCCGGGTAAAAATTATACATTAAGAAGGCGATGCACGCGGCAACCAGAATCACCGCAAGCAGCGCGGTCGGGAATTGATGTTTGATGAGCGCGGCAACGAATAGGGTCAACGAAGAGAGCGTCGCGACCCCAGAGGCGAGACCGTCTACGCCATCAATGAAGTTGATCATGTTGATTAAGGCGAACACCCAAACAATCGACCCGACGATGCCCAGCCAATGCGGGAAAATCAGCATGCCGTGCGGGCTCGACAAACCTTCGATCTCAATGCCGAACCATAAGGGCGTAGCCGCTACGACCAAATAAACGATCACGCGCGGCCATACGGGAAAATCCTTTCCTTTTGCCTTGGCCGCATCGTCGAGCAGCCCGGTCAGGACGAGCGCGAGGCCGCCGATGGCGATGGTCAGACTGAGCGAAGTAGCGCCTTGAACGATCAAAAGCGTCGTGGCAATGCCGACGTAAAGCGCGGCGCCTCCCATAAGCGGAACCGGCGTCTTGTGAATTTTCCGGGCATTCGGACGGTCGACGAATCCGTATCGAATTGCCAGTCGCCGAAGAACGGGAACGAGCGTAGCCACGATCGTAAAGCATAACAATGCCGCAAGTGCTAATGTCATTTAGATGAAACCCCCTGACGCGAAGCAGTACGTCTTTGAGTTCAGTTTACCCGCAGCCGAATGATTAATCCGCTCGGGGAACAACAAAAAACCTGCAGGTCAATGACCTACAGGTTCTTGAAAGCGTCGAAAGTGAGCCATGTAGGACTCGAACCTACGACACCCTGATTAAAAGTCAGGTGCTCTACCAACTGAGCTAATGGCTCTTACTGTGAAGGGAATGGTGGAGGGCGATGGATTCGAACCACCGAACCTGGAAGGAAGAGATTTACAGTCTCCCGCGTTTGGCCACTTCGCTAGCCCTCCACGAATGCATCAGGCATATTGCCTAGAAAACAAATGGTGGCTCGGGACGGAATCGAACCGCCGACACGAGGATTTTCAGTCCTCTGCTCTACCAACTGAGCTACCGAGCCAAGCAAGAACAAAATGTGACGTCGAGCTTCGGCCGATGGTTCAGCTATCTGAAGACAACTCACGATTTTGAAGGAAATGGCGGAGCCGACGGGATTCGAACCCGCGGTCTCCTGCGTGACAGGCAGGCATGTTAGGCCTCTACACCACGGCTCCGCGTTAGTAATGAATGGTGGAGGCTGAGGGGATCGAACCCCCGACCCTCTGCTTGTAAGGCAGATGCTCTCCCAGCTGAGCTAAGCCTCCTAGGGAATATGGTAGCGGCAGAGGGACTCGAACCCCCGACCCTCCGGGTATGAACCGAATGCTCTAGCCAGCTGAGCTACGCCGCCACGTTGTTGCCTCGCGAACTGCTTGTCCATTCATAACCGAGGCAGTTATGTAGGTCAGGTTTAGACGTCGCCAAACGTCTTTACAATCGGTAATTAACATGGCGCACTTGTCGACAGTCAATACTCGGAATTGCACCCTGAAAACTGGATACGAACCTTTGCGAAGGTCTTGCTTAGCTGAACGATGTACCTTGGATAAGCCCTCGACCGATTAGTATTCGTCAGCTCCACGCATTGCTGCGCTTCCACCTCGAACCTATCTACCTCGTCGTCTTCAAGGGGTCTTACATAC
>NZ_JAGGDJ010000004.1 GCF_017652985.1 Paenibacillus artemisiicola | reverse complement strand
CGGCGTGCTATGGATCATGGACGACGCCAAGTTCGACGCTCTTCTCGAGGCGATCGCGCACCGGAAGCCGGACGCCGCGCAAGGCCGGGACATCTGGCAGTTCGCGATGGACCGCTGGCGGCTGAGCTTCCCGATGTTCGACTGGGAGTCGGCAGCGGACGGCGGCCGGGACGCGCTCGGCGCGAGCGGTCTGGAAGAACGGCTCAAGGCGCTGCGGCTTCGCCTGCAAGCATGGCTGCGCCGGTCCGGCTATTCCGAGGAGATCATCCAAGCGATCGTCCGGGCCGTGAACCGGCTCGCGGAGCAGCCCGTCGCGCACGTGAAGCAGGTCGAGGTCAGCCAGTGGGTCAACTTGAGCAAAAATTACTTCAGCACGAGCTTCCGGGCGATTACGCGCATGGCGTTCAGCCATTATTTGCAAACGATCAGCGTTCGCGCCGCGCAGGAGCTGCTGCGCTCCACCAACCACCCCGTCTATTGGATCGCCGAACGCTGCGGATTCGCGGATCAGCGGTATTTCAGCAGGCTGTTCAAGGAACAGACGGGGCTGCTGCCCAGCGAATACAGGCAGCGGCATGCGGCGGCAAGCGATACGTAACGACCAGCGGGAAGCGCGGCGACAGCCGCCTTCCCGCTGGTTTTTTTGCGCGGCTGTCGACGATTTACCGCGGGAGGTGGGACGATGTTCGGCGGACGGGCGGCCCGTGCGGAAAATAGCCGCACATCGCTTGGAATTCCGTCGCTCACGCCGGCGCCCCGCCTGTTGCTATACTTTGGTTGAACGACGGACATTGACGCTAAGGGGAGGAAGACAGATGAAACGAACATCAATCTCGGCGACGCTGCTCGCGCTGGCGCTCGTGCTGCCGCTTGCGGCCTGCAGCGGCAACGACGGCGACAACGGCAGCGGCGGCGACGGCGGCAATAGCGGCGGCAACGGGAATGCGCCGGCCGCGGCGAACGCCGGCGGCAACGCGGCGGCCCCGGGCGCGGGCGGGAACGCGGCGGCCGCGGCCGATCCGCTGGGCAAGTACGAGACGCCGATCGAGGTATCCGCGGTTCGTCCGATCTCGGAAGGCACGAAGTTCAATGAAGGCGAATCGATCGACGACAACGTCTGGTCGCGCGCCTACGCGGACCAGCTGGGCATCAAGGTCAAATATCTATGGACGACGCCCGCGGCGCAGTACGACCAGAAGCTCAACATCGCCATCGCGTCGAACGACCTGCCGGACATCATGCCGGTGAACGCGGCCCAATTGAAACGGATGGTCGACGACGGCCAGGTCGCGGACCTGAGCGCCGCGTACGACCGATACGGTTCCGAGCTCACGAAGCGGCTGCTCGCCGAAGACGGCGGCAACGCGCTGAAGTCGGGCACGTTCGACGGGAAGTTGTACGGGCTGCCGAAGATGGCCTCCGGCCTCGGGCAGGCCGACGTGCTCTGGTTGCGAACGGATTGGCTGCGGAAGCTCGGCCTGACCGAGCCGAAGACGATGGACGACGTGCGGAAGATCGCCGAAGCCTTCGTGAAGCAGGATCCCGACGGCAACGGCAAACCGGATACGTACGGGCTCGGCGTCAACAAAGACATTTTCGGCTTCTTCGCCGCGTTGGAAGGGTTCTTCAACGGCTATCATGCCTATCCGAACCTGTGGATCGCGGACGGCAGCGGCAAGCTGGCGTACGGCAGCGTGCAGCCGCAGGTGAAGGCGGCGCTCCAGAAGCTGCAGGAGATGTACAAGAGCGGCCTGATCGACAAGGAATTCGGCACGAAGGACGCCGCCAAAGTGAAAGATGCCGCCAACGCGGGCAAGCTCGGCCTGTTCTACGGGTACTTCTGGAACGCCGGCTGGCTGCTCGACGGCAAGAAGGCGGACCCGGCCATGGAATGGAAGCCGATTCCGCTGCCTTCGGTCGACGCGCAGCCGGCGCAGGCGCAAGTACCGTTCGCCATCAGCACGTACTACGTCGTGAAGAAGGACGCCGAGCATCCCGAAGCCGCCATCAAGCTGCTGAACTTCGACCTGGAGAAGCTGTGGGGCAAGACGGCCGAGCCCGAGGTCTATAACGCCGACAAGAACGGCAACGCGGTGTTCGAATTCGCCCTGTTGTACGGCGAAGCGCCGAGCAAAAACGTCGACGCCCATCTCGACGTGGTCAAGGCGCTGGACGCGAACGACCCCGCCGCGCTCAACGCGGAGGAGAAGAGCTATTACGACAAGATCGTCGCGTACCGCGGCGGGGACGACAACTTCTGGGACAGCGAGAAAATGTACGGTCCCGAAGGCTCGCTGGCCGTCATCGAGGGCTACTCGAAGGACGGCGCGCACCTGGACGACGCATTCTACGGGGCGCCGACGCAAGGGATGACGGATAACAACGCCACTCTGAGCAAGCTGCAGCTGGAAGCCTTCACGCGGATCATCATGGGCGGGTCCGTCGACGAATTCGATCGATTCGCCGGCCAATGGAGCGACCTCGGCGGCAAAACGATCACGGACGAAGTCAACGCCTGGCAGGCGTCCCGCTGACATGGCGCGGCCGGCAAGGGAAGAGGCGATGGAATGAAGCGCAAACGGTTCGGCGAGCTGCCTTTTCATCTGATGATTTTACCGGGCGCCCTACTGGTGTTCGTGTACGGTTACGTGCCGATGGCGGGCATCGTGATGGCGTTCGAACGGCTCGTTCCGTCCAAGGGGATGTTCCACTCCCCTTGGGTGGGCTGGAAGAACTTCGATTACATGCTGCATATGCCCGATATCGCGCGCGTGATCTGGAACACGGTCTTCATCGCCGTCATGAAGATGGCCGCCGGGGTCGTCGTCCCCGTAACTTTCGCGCTGCTGCTGAACGAAGCCCGCGGCCGGCTGTTCAAGCGCAGCGTGCAGACGATCATTTATTTCCCGCATTTTCTGTCCTGGATCATACTCAGCGGCCTGCTGATCGACATTCTCTCGCCGTCGTCGGGCCTCGCGAATACGTTCCTCGGGGCGATCGGCGCGAAGGAAATCTACTTCCTCGGCGATGCCCGCTGGTTTCCGTATACGATGGTCGTCTCGGATACGTGGAAGGAGTTCGGGTACGGCACGATCGTCTATCTCGCCGCCCTGACCGGCATCAATCCCGCCCTCTACGAGGCCGCGGCCTTGGACGGCGCCGGAAGGCTCCGCCAGACGCTCCACGTGACGCTGCCCGGCCTGCTTCCCATGATCGTGCTCATGTCGGTCCTCAGCCTCGGCAACGTCCTGAACGCGGGCTTCGAGCAGATCTTCAATCTGTACAGCCCGCAAGTCTACCGGACCGGCGACATCATCGATACGCTGGTGTTCCGGATCGGGCTCGAAAACGCGAATTACGGCGTCGCCACGGCCGTCGGGCTGTTCAAGTCGGCCGTCTCGTTCGCGCTGATCGGCGCGTCGTACGGATTGGCGTACCGGCTGACGAATTACCGGATCTTTTAGGAAAAGTGGGTTGGCTATGAACATCGATTCTTCCTGGGGAAGACGGATCTTCGCGGCGCTCAACTATGCGCTGCTGGCCGCCGTCGCCGCCGCCTGCCTGCTGCCCATCGCGAACGTGCTGGCGCTGTCCTTCAGCACCAGCGCGGCCGTCGGCTCCGGGCAGGTCAAACTGTGGCCCGTCGGCTTCAACTTGAAATCGTACGCCTTCGTGCTCGGCAAGCCGGAATTCGCGCGCGCGTTCGGCGTCTCGCTGCTCCGCGTCGCGGCCGGCGTGCCCCTCAACATGCTGCTGACCATCCTGATCGCGTATCCGCTGTCCAAAGACCGCAACCAATTTCGCTGGCGCGGCTTCTATGCCTGGTATTTCGTCGCGACGATGCTGTTCAGCGGCGGGCTGATCCCGTGGTACATGACGATCAAGATGACCGGCATCCTCGATTCCTTCTGGGCGCTGATTCTCCCCGGCGCGGTGCCGGTCATGAACGTCGTCCTGCTGCTCAACTTCTTCAAGTCGCTGCCCGACGAGATCGAGGAAGCGGGTCTCATGGACGGCGCCGGCCGCTGGCAGGCGCTGTGGCGCATCGCGGTGCCGCTGTCCGCCCCGGCCATCGCGACGCTCACGCTGTTCTGCATCGTGACGCATTGGAACTCCTGGTTCGAGGGGCTGATCCTGATGAACCGGCCGGAGCGCTACCCGCTGCAGAGCTATCTGCAGACCGTCATCGTGAACCGCGATCTCACGCTCATGTCGGCCGTCGACGTCGCCAAATGGTCGATGATCTCCGACCGGACGTCGCGGGCGGCGCAGGTGATCGTCGCCATGGTGCCCGTCCTGCTCGTGTATCCGTTTCTGCAGAAGTATTTTGCCGAAGGAATCGTCATGGGCAGCGTGAAGGGGTAGCGCCCGACCGCAGGCGCGCCCGCCGCCGCAGGCTTAAACACGCTATCTGCCATCTACTGATCTACTTTATCTACCATCTACTTACACTTTATCTACCATCTACTTACAATAGAAACGGAGAATCCGCACATGTGGACACTTGATTCGCCTCACCGGAAACTGACGCTGACCGTCTATCAGGACGCCGACGAGCGGCTCTATTATTCGCTGGAAGCCGGCGATTGCGCGGTTCTGGCGCCGTCCCGGCTGGGGCTGGCCACCAGCCTCGGCGATCTGCTCGCGGGCTATCGCTTCATCCGGCGCGAGGATGCGCGCATCTCGGAGCGCTACTCGCTGCCCGTCGGCAAGAAGGCGGTCTACGAGAACGAAGCCAACGAGCTGACGCTGCGCTTCGAGGCCGCGGAACTGGCCGTCGCCGTCCGTTTCCGCTTGTTCGAGGACGGCCTGGCCTTCCGGTACGAGGTTCGCGCGGGCGGCGAAACGTCGTTTCGCGTCTATCGGGAATATACCGATTTCGCGTTCCCGGGGACATTCGGCGAGCTGTGGCTGCAGGACTGGGTGAATACGTACGAGGGCCCGTACAATCGCTGCGGCTGGCAGACGGCGGGGACGCGGGACTACGGCATGCCGGCGCTGCTGCATAGCGCGGAAGACGGCCGCTGGGCGATGCTGACCGAGGCGGGCATTCTGAATACGGGCGGCAGCTACTGCTCGAGCCATCTGCAGACCGAGGCGGACGGCCGGATGAAGCTCGCGTTCGCGCCGGAGCAGTTGGAGCCGATGCCGGCCGCGCTGCCGCTCGAGACGCCGTGGCGGATCGTCACGGTCTGCGACGATTTGGACCAGCTGGTGAACAGCACGCTCAACTACAACCTCAATCCGCCCTGCGAGCGGGCAGATACGTCCTGGATCAAGCCGGCCAGAAGCATCTGGTCGTGGTGGGCGTTCGAGAACGGCGCGCAGCTGTATAGCGAGCAGAAGCGGTACGTCGATTTCGCCGCGGCGATGGGGTTCGAGGCGATTACGGTCGACGCGGGCTGGGACGACAGCTGGGTGAAGGACCTGTGCGACTACGCCCGCGAACGGAACGTGGACGTCTGGCTCTGGTCGGACATGCAGGCGATCGACACGCCGGAGAAGGCGCAGGAGAAAATTCCGCGCTGGGCGGCCTGGGGCGTCGTCGGCCTGAAGGTCGACTTCTTCATGAACGATTCCCGGCACACGATGTGGCAGTACAACATGATCGCGGATCTCATGACTGCGCATCGGCTCATGATCAACTTCCACGGCAGCACGAAGCCGGCCGGCGAAGGCCGGACGTACCCGAATATCATGACGGCCGAGGGGATTCTCGGACTCGAGCATTACAAGTGGAGCGGCTTGCCGCATGCCGCGCATAACTGCACCGTTCCGTTCACGCGCAACGTGGTCGGGCCGATGGATTACACGGTTACCGGCTTCTCCAACGCGAATCGGAACACGACGCAGGCGCATCAATTGGCGCTCGCCATCGTATTCGAATCCGGCGTGCAGCATTTCGCCGATGCGATCTATGCGTACGAACCGTGGGTCGGCACGGAGCTGCTGCGCAGACTGCCGGCCAAATTCGACGGCGTCCGGGTGCTGTCCGGTTTTCCGGGCGATCACGCGGTGCTGATGCGCAGCGCGGGCCGGGAATGGTTCGTCGGCGGCATCGTGACCGCTTCGCGGAGCGTAACCGTGCCGCTCGGCTTCCTGCCCGACGGCCGCTACCGGGTGGAGCTTTACCGGGACGGCCGGAACGGCGACCTGCTGAAGAAGGAGGTCCGCTTCCTGACCAACCGCGACAGCCTGTCCGTTCAAGCGCTCGAAAGCGGCGGCTTCGCCCTGTATATCAGCGCCGGCGAAGAGGCGCCCCCGCTGAAATCGGGCGTGCGCGGCGGTTACATGGACGCCGATGCGCACACCTATTCGTCGGCCGCGGCCGAGCTTCGGGGCACCGCGGACAGGGTTCCCCGCGAGAATGCTTTGGAGGGCAGCGCGGTGGCCTTGGGCAGCGGCGGGGAGCTGGTCTTCGGCGGCGTTGCGGCGGATCGTACGGGCCGGCACAGCCTTCGCTTGTTCTATCTCTCCGCGCGGCCGAGCAGCCTTCACGTCAGCGTCAACGGGGGCGAACCGCAGGCGTTCCGCCTGGAATCCTCGGGCGGCGACGAAGTCGTCCGGACGTCCGACATCGTCGTCACGCTCGAGAAAGGGATCAATGCGATCGTGCTTGCGCGATCCGGACCGAACGAGCCGTCGCCGCTCATCGACCGTGTGAACGTCATCGGCTGGGCGCCGCATCCGGACACGTTCTATTCGGCGGAAGAGGGGATGCTTGCGGGGGGCGCTTCGCTCTGTCACGTCGACGCGTCCGCCGGGCTGCGCAAGGCCGTCGGCATCGGCCGCGGCGGTTCGCTCACGTTCGACGGCGTCATGGCGGAAGCGGACGGCGACTACATTCTTACCCTGGATTACTACTCCGGCGAAAACAGGGCGCTGCTCATTGCGGTGAACGACGAGCCTTCCATGCGTTCCGTTCTCTTCAATACGGGCGGATGGGGGCCGGCTCGCTGGGATATATCCGGCATCAAGGAGGTGAAGATCCGGCTGCGGAAGGGAGCGAACCGCATCAAGCTGCATCACGATGAGGAGCTTGCCCCCGAAGTCGGACGAATCGGCGTGCGGCTGGAAACGCCGCTGGAAGGCAAATCATAGTCATTCGGAGGGATTCGTCATCCGAATTCGCGGGAACGCAATCGAGTTCTTGTCCGGGGATGGACAAGAACTCGAGTCGTCCCGGCTTAGAGCCGGTATCGGCGAGCGTGAAGCTTAGAAGCGTTTCGCGGCTTCGCGGGCGTTCAGGATCGCTTGGGTTTTGATCTCTTCGGCTTTATCGGGCTGCGCGGCCATGCCTTCCACGTAGACGGCTTCGAAGCTCGGCACGCCCAGGAATTTCAGCACCGCGCCGAGATGGCGGTGCGCCATTTCGAATTCCCCGAAGTGGCCTTCGGACAGCACGCTGCCGCTGGCTTGGATTTGGAACGCTTTTTTGTCGGTCAGCAGGCCGATCGGGCCGTCCGCGGTGTAGCGGAACGTTTTGCCCGCCACGAAGAAGGCGTCGATGTAGGCTTTCAGCACGGGCGGGTACGAGAAGTTCCACACCGGGTTGACGAAGACGTATTTGTCCGCTTCGACGAAGCCGTCGACCAGCTCGCCCAGACGGCTCACCTTGACTTGTTCGGAAGGCGTCAAATGATCGAACGAAGCGCCCGCTTGCAGCTTGCCCCACGCGCCGAATACTTCGCCGTTCAGCAGCGGGATGTCCGTTTGGAACAGATCGATATGGTAGACGACGTCGTTCGGGTTGACCGCATGGTACGCGTCGATGAACGCTTTGCCTACGGCCATGCTGTAGGACTGCTCGACCCCGTTCGGGTTGGCGGTGATATATAAGACTTTTTTGCCCGGCGCGCCGGAAGCGGCGGAAGAAGCTGCGAATAAAGGCGTTAAATGGCTCAACATGAAGGAATGCACGTCCTTTTTATGAATTTTGATTCGGAGAACGACATGGGACGTCAAAGGCGATGCTTGTCTTGCGGCCGGTCATTCGTACATAGAACGACGAGCCGTTTTGATCTGTGACAGGCTTGGGCGCGCAGGAGATCGGCGGCGCGGCCGCGAAGGAATAGTCGCGGGGATCGGCCCCGCGGGTTATGACATCGATTATGGCTGCATGGGAGGAATGGACCGATGGCGCTGCCGATGACGTTTACGCCGCAAGAAGCGGCGGCTTACGCGGCGGAGGGCTGCTTGGAGGAATGGGTGCATCTGTTCTTGAAGACGGCGGGCGGCAACCTGCCGTTCTCGGACGGGCTCAAGCTGCAGAAGCGGTATTGGGCCGGTCCGGTGCTGCTGCCGCTCGGGGAGCTGGAGCGCTGCTGCGGGCCGGAACCGGAGATGGAATTTCGCAGCCCGCCGGACAGCTGGGATGCGCACGTGGCCGAACTCGAGGCGCTCCTTCGGGAAGGCTGGGCGTACCCGCCGCTGATCGCCCAAGCGGCGGACGGGAAGCTGTCGATCCGCGACGGCAACCACCGGCACGAGGCGCTTCGGCGGACGGGGGCTTCGTCCTGCTGGACGATCGTGTGGGGCAGCGAGAGCCGGGAAGAGCTGGCGCCGTGGGCCGGACGGGGGCTTGACGAGGCAGCCGGGCAATGAAGGCGCGGCAATGAAGCCGCATGCGCGGGGCGTGACCGTTCCGCGAGCAGGCAAACGCAAAAAGGCGGCAATCGGGGATGGCGCGACCATCCCGATTGCCGCTTTTTGTTATGCCGGGCCGCGAACCGCTACAACACCAGAATCCGCGCCCCGTATTCCAAATGCTCCACCATCCGCCGCTTCGCTTCTTCTCCGCTGCCCGCGAGAATGAGCTCGAAGATCTCGAGATGATCGCGGTACGACGCGAGAATCCGGCCGTTGTCCTTGCGAAGCACCTTCAGCGCGAGCTGGAACAGGCGGTCCTGCAGGTTCTCCATCATCTGCACCATTTCGCCGTTCTCGTACGCCTGGGCGAGCCGGCGGTGGAACGCCGAGTCCGCGTGCGTGAACGCCAAGTAATCGTGCTGCTCGGCCGTCTCCCGCTGCAGCTCCAGGTTCGCGCGGAACCAGGCGATCTCGTCCGGCGGCAGCTTGCGGCTGGCCAGCTTCTGCACGATGTGGCTCTCGAGCGCGATGCGGAAATCGAAGAAGTCCGCGACCCGCTGCAGCGACAGCTCCGGCAGGCTCAGCCCCTTGTTGGGCGACAGGTTCAGCAGCCCTTCGGCGGCGAGCTTCTCCAGGGCGGCGCGAATCGGCGTCCGGCTCATATTCAGCAGGTCCACCAAATATTTTTCCGTCAGCTGCTCGTTGCCGTTGATCGTCCCCTCCAGCAAATAGGCGCGCAGCTGTTCATAAGCCTTCTCTTTCAACGTTACCGGTGGCATAGTGGCTATCCTCTTCTTCCGTAAAATGAACGCGCCGCAAATACGCGAGGCTCTCTTCCATCCAGCGGCGCTCGACGGCGATCGTCTCTTCGACGGAGCCGGCATACGGCGTCCACAGCTCCAGGATCGCATGGACCCCGGGCTTGCCGCTCGCGCCCGCGATCGCCTTGAGCCCCGGGATATCGAGGCGTCCGGCGCCGGCGGCCGTGCCGAGGATCGAGAAGCCCATCATATGGTCCGCCCGCTTGATCTCGAAATCTTTGACGTGCAGGTTGACGAGATACGGCGACAAGGCGCGGATGACGTGATCCGGCGCTTCCAGCGCGCCGAACGAATTGACCGTGTCCAGGCAGCAGCCGACGCGGGCGCTCCGCAGGTTCTGAAATAATTGTACCAGCTGTCCCGTCGTATGCAAGCCGTGATTTTCGATCGCGAGCGTAACGCCCGCGGCTTCGAAGTCCGGCAGCACCTGCCTGATCTGCGCTTCGGCCGCCGCCAGGTCGGGCGTCGTCGCAAGGGTGCGAACGAGGGAGGAGCCGAGCAAGCCGGCGATGCCGAGGTAGCGCAGCAGCAGCTCGGGGTCGGTGCCCCGCGTGCCGACCTCCAGCTCGACGCGATGCGCGTCGGCGGTTTGCTTGAGCCGAAGCAGCGCTTCGTCCGTCATCGCATGCAGCGGCAAATTGTCCGCGATTTGCAGCAGCCCGAGCCCGCTTTCGCGGGTCAGCCCGACGAGCGCCTCGGCCGTCAACGGCCGGAGCGGCGGATCGTAGCCGGGCACGCCGACGGACCAGGTTAACGTGTAGGTGCTGAGCCCGAGTTTCATGCCGGATTCCTCCTGACCGGCGCTCCGTTGGCGCCGCGCGATAAGTTAAGCATAACAGGAATCGGAGCGCGGGACAATGAATTATACATAAATTGTATACAATTTGTATTGAAGATGTTTTTTCGATCGGTTATGCTAGTGGCATCATCCCGCGGCCGCATCCGCGCCTTCCCGCCCGGTACCCGGCGGCCGTATGAAATCGATTGCAAAGGGGCATTATGCATGAGCCAAGGCACAACGGTCAACATCGCGATATTGGGCGCGGGCGGCAAAATGGGCTGCCGCATTACGGACAATCTGGTGAAGACGGAGCAGGGGCTGCTGCTGGTGGAGCAGGCGGACAGCGGCAAGGCGAGGCTGGCGGAACGGGGCTTGGCCGTCACGCCGCTCGAAGACGCGCTCGGCGCGGCCGACGTCGTGATCTTCGCCGTGCCCGACGCGGCCATCGGCCCGCTGTCGGCGACGGTCGTGCCGCGGCTGAAGCCGGACGCGACGGTCGTCCTGCTGGACCCGGCGGCGGCTTACGCGCGGCAGGTCGCGCTGCGGGACGATTGCCATTTCGTCGTGACGCATCCGTGCCATCCCGCGCTGTTCGAGGAACAGGACTCGCCCGAGGCGCGCAAGGACATGTTCGGCGGCGTCGCGGCGAAGCAGGATATCGTCATCGCGCTGCATCAGGGGAGCGAGGAGAAGCTCGCGCTCGCGGAGACGATCTGCAGCGCGATGTTCGCGCCGGTGACGCGGTGCCACCGGATCACGGTCGAGCAGATGGCGCTGCTGGAGCCGGCGGCGGCGGAGGTCGTCGCGGCGGCGGCGGCGTGCATCATGAAGGAAGCGATGGACGAGGTCGTCCGCATGGGCGTGCCCGAGGAGGCGGCGCGCGCCTTCATGCTGGGCCATATCCAGATTCCGCTCGCCATCGCGTTCAACGGCGTCAATCCGTTTTCCGACGCCGCGAAGATCGCGATCGAGTACGGCTACGAGAAGATTTTCCGTCCGGATTGGAAGCGGGTCTTCACGAAGGAATCGCTCGACGAAGTGCTGCGCTTGATGCTGCATCTCGACCGGAAGGAGGGCTGACGGCGATGGCGGAGAAGACGTGGAACGTCGGGCTCGTCGGCACCGGCTTCTGGTCCGACAAGCATTTGCAGGCGTGGAGCCGCATCCCGGGCGCGCGGGTCGTCGCGCTCTGCGACCGTGCCGAGGGCAAGCTCCGGGCGGCGGGCGCGAAGTACGGCGTGCCCGAGGAGTTGCAGTTCGGCCGTTTCGACGAGATGCTGGCGCAGGCGGACATCGACATCGTGGACATCGTGACGGGCGCCGAGACGCATGCGGAGCTTGTCGCCCAAGCCGCGGACGCCGGCAAGCACATCCTCTGCCAGAAGCCGTTCGCGCCGTCGCTTGCCGAGGCGGAGCGCATGGTCGCTCAGGCGCGCGAGCGCGGCGTGCGGCTGATGGTCACCGAGAACTGGCGCTGGCTGGAGCCGTTCCGGACGATCAAGGGCGTGCTGGACCGCGGCGAGCTCGGCAAGGTGCATGTGGCGCGCTACATCCATACGGACTATTACACGCCGCGGATGGCGCCTGGTACGGAGCTGCCGCAGCCGTTCTTCCGGACGATGCCGAAGCTGCTCTTCTATGAGATGGGCGTCCACTGGTTCGACACGTGGCGGTTTCTGTTCGGCACGCCGAAGCGGCTGACGGCGGAGCTGACGCGCGCGAGCGAGCACATTATCGGCGAGGACAGCGGGATCGTGGTGCTGGGGCACAATGATTTCTACGGCTTCATGGACATGAGCTGGGCCACGAGGCAGCAGCTCGACAAGCCGCTCGGCGAGCGCGTCGGGCCGGTGCATCTGGAGCGGTTCGTCGTCGACGGCAGCGACGGGACGCTGAAGCTGTACGCGGACGGCAGGATCGCGATCGTGTCCAAGAACGGCGGCGAAGAGCGGATCGTCGCAGCGAAGACGGAGCTGGATCACGAGGAGAGCCATGTCCGCCTGCAGGGGCATTTCATCGGCTGCTTGAACAGCGGCGAGCCGTTCCAGACGAGCGGCGAAGATAACCTGGTCACGCTGCGGCTGGCGTTCGCCGTATACGAAAGCGCGGCGGAGCATCGGACGATCTCCTTGTAGGTCCCTGGGACGAACGGCTCAAAACGAGTTAACCCGGTTTATTTCCGGGGAAATGTTCGAGATGAATCGGGACGTTCGGCACGCAATCGTCATTATTATTGTAAAATATTGTAATTTAGGTTGAGGTGCGGCCAAGATTTCGGCCGTTCGTATCGCAACAAGAGGCTGACCGCGAGCGGTCGGCCTCTTCGCGTTATTTTTTGATTGTCGGCACAGGGGCTAACCGATCTTGTTGGCGCTGCTTGCATAGCGGTTTCCATGAGTACGCCTGCACGCGCGCACCTTTCCAGCAACCTTTTCCGCGCTCGCATCGTCAAACCAGTAACTGGAAGCTCAGGGGGGATCAAGATGAGAGAACGATCCAAGCTCCGCCGGCCGCTTCGGCTGACGGCGGCGGCCGTCGCGCTGGCCTGCTTGCTCGGAGGCTGCGGGAAGGACGCCGCAGCGCCGAAGTACCAGGCGTCCGACGTGAACCGGGAGTTGGTAATTGGGAATAACGATTTTGCCATGCGGCTTGCCACTTCGATGCTAACCAAGGAAGACGAAGCGCGCAACAATACGTTATTCTCGCCGTTCAGCGTCTCGCTCGCGCTGTCGCTCATGCTGGACGGCGCGAGGGGCGAGACGCGGGAGGAGCTGCTGAAGCTGCTCGCCGTGCAGGGCATCGGGCGGGATGCGATCAATCATGGCAACGAAGTGCTGCTGGATCTGATTGAGCATGACGATCCGAAGACGGAGGTCCGGATCGCCAACGCGATCTGGGCGCAGAAGGGACTGCCGCTTCGGGACGATTACGTGAAGGCGATGAAGCAGGCGTACGCGGCGAAGATCGCCACGCTCGATTTCGGCGATAAGCCGGCCGCGGCCAAGACGGTCAACGGCTGGGTGAGCGATCGGACGGAGGGGTTGATCCGGGATCTCGTCAGCGAGGATGACATCTCTGGGCAGACCGCGATGATGCTCGTGAACGCGATTTATTTTCATGGGCGCTGGACGGAACCGTTCGAGACGTCGGCGACGCGCGATGAGCCGTTTCACCGGGAGGACGGCACCGACGTGACGGTCCCCATGATGGGGAAACGGGAGACGCTGCCGCATAAGTCGACGCCCGCGTACAAAGCCGTGCAGATTCCTTACGGGTCGGGACAATGGCGCTTCATCGCCGCGCTGCCCGCCGACGGCAGGACGTTGAAGGAAGCCGAGGCTGCGCTGCTGCGCGACCCGGCGGAGTGGACAGAGGGATTCGAGGCAAGCGAAACGGCGCTGGCGCTGCCGCGGTTCAAGATGGCGGCGACGTCGAACCTGACGGAAACGCTTCGCGCGCTCGGCATGGTCCGGTCGCTGAGCCCGGCAGCCGATTTTTCGGGCATTGCGGGCGAGGAAGCCGAGCTGTTCGTTTCGCGCGCGCTCCACAAGGCGTTCATCGAAGTCGACGAAACGGGGACGAAGGCGGCGGCGGCAACGGCGATCGTGGGCGACAGCGGCTCGGCAGGCCCCGCGGACGTATTCGAATTCCGCGCCGACCGGCCGTTTCTGTTCGCGGTCGTGAACGCGACTACGGGCGTCCTCGCCTTCATGGGCCGCGTCGCCGATCCGTCCGCGATGCCCGCCGATTAAGGCGGCGGCCGCGGGCGCGCGCTGGCAGCCGAGGGAATGATTCGCAATCGGGCTGTTTCCGGCAACTATGGCCGGGTAATGACGTCTTAGGTTTATGGCGAGTTGCAGAGAGAAAGGAAGAGGAAATCGATGAAGCAAGGATTCAGGCCACGCAATGGAAGAATCGGCCTCGCGGCCGCGACGGCGCTGCTGGCCGCAGGCGCGCTGCTCGGCGGCGCGACGGCCGCGCGGGCAAACGACTTGGACGTCTACGATCAAGGGGAGCATCTGCGTTTTCCCGAAGGACCGATTCATCAGGACGGCGTATGGCTCGTTCCGCTGCGTCCGGTCGCCGAGCGGTTCGGGTACGCGATCGTCGAGGCCGGGCCGAAGGAGGTTCGGCTGGCCGGCGGCGCGATCGGCAGCGTGACGCTGTATCCGGGCCAGCGCGGCGCGCTGCTGAACGGCGCCGTCAAACGAACCTATCAGGCGCCGCCCCAGTATATACACGGCACGCTGTTCGTCCCGCTGGACGCCGTCGGCGAGCTGACGGACATCGGCTACAGCGTCCTTGCGGGACCGCCCGACAATCCGTCCGCCATCCGGCTTCGGCCGGGCGGCACGGACGCGGCGGCGCTGCCGGACGAGCAGTATTGGACCGCGGCCAACGCGGGCTACGGCAAGACCGTCTACGTGAACGGGAAGGGCGAGACCGTCCTGACGACGACGAACGCGGGGGCGGATTCCTTCGGCTACGCGGATCTGACGCCGTATTACAAGAACGGCTTCGGACAAGGCTACATGGACCGCAGCGGCAAGCTCGCGGTGCCCGCGTCGCATTACCGGCTCGGCGCGTTCAGCGAAGGCATGGCCGTGTACAAGGACCTGTATCCCGTGTCGGAGGGAACCTATCAAGTCAAATACGGCTACGTCAACCGGGACGGGGTGAACCTGTACGTCTCGGGCTATGTCCCGGCTCCGCTGCTCTTCAGCGGGGCGTACCCGTTCTCCGACGGCTTGGCGAAGGTCGTGCAGGACGGCAAGACGTTTTACATCGACCATACGGGCAAAACGGTCATTCCGCCCATCCCGGGCAGCCTTCATACCCGGCCGTTCGCGAACGGCCTCGCCGCGGTGGAGATGCGCGTCAAGGTCGGCGGCCAACCGACCGCGCGCATCGGCTTCATCGATACGAAGGGGCGCTTCGCCATACCGCCGACGTTGACGTGGGCGGACGACTTCGCCGACAACGGCTTGGCCGCGGCCGTGCTGAACGGCAAGTCCGGCTATATCGACAAGACGGGGCGATGGGTCATTCCGGCGCGGTTCGCCGGAGCGGACAAGTTCTCCGGCGGGTACGCCGTGGTCCAGACGGCGACGCCAGCCGGCGCGGTATTCGAGCTGATCGACGCCGCCGGGAAGAAGGTCAAGCTGCCGCCGCATAAATCGCTGGGGCGCGCTTCCCAAGGGCTGATCGCGTTCAAGTCGGCGGACGGGCTTTGGGGTTACGCGGACATGGACGGCGCCGTCGCCGTCGCGCCGAGGTTCGTCCGCGCGGGCGACTTCCAGGGCGGTCTCGCGAGCGTGCTGCTGCCGGAAGACGGCGGGAAATTCCGCGACGCGTATATCGACAAGACGGGCAGCGTGGTGTGGCAAAGCGCGTTCGCGGGCTGAGCCGGTTTACGTCCGCAGCGCAGGGCGGGGCGGAGGTTCGCGCTTTTCAATCGAAGTTCCGTCACTCTATCGCACAATGAAGATCTCGCATTGAATGTATCGCAATGAATGCCTCGCAGGTCTGCCGCTCTCATTCGAAACGGTCCATCGCGCTTCAAGCGCATGGGCCGTTTTTTAGCATGGGCCGGTTCAGCGCAGCGAGTAAACGCCGATATATTTATTGTATACATATTGTGTACTGTAAAACGATATGATAGGCTGAAGCTGACGGCCGCATCGAAGCCGGCAACCTGCGCAAGCCGGCAAGCGGTCATACATGGGGAAACGGGAGCGTGAGCGATAAACATGGCGACGAAGCGTTTGCAACGGCTAAGCGTAAGCGAGAACCGGCGGTTTTTGGTTCAGGAGGACGGAACGCCGTTCTTTTGGCTGGCCGATACGGCATGGGAGCTGTTTCACAAGCTGAACCGCGAGGAGGCGGACGAGTACCTGCGGAATCGGGCCGGCTTGCATTTCAACGTCGTGCAGGCGGTGGCGCTGGCCGAGCTGGACGGCATCGAAGGGGCGAACGCCTACGGGCGGAAGCCGCTGAAGCGGAACGCGCGGGGGCAGTACGATCCGTCGCTGCCCGATCTGGACGGGGACGACCACTACTGGACGCATGTCGATTATATCGTCGACCGGGCCGCATCGTACGGACTGTACGTCGCGCTGCTCCCGACCTGGGGGGACAAGTACCACCGGGCGTTCGGGAAGGGACCCGAAATCTTCGACGAGGCGAACGCGCGGGCGTACGGCGCTTGGCTCGGCGAACGATACGGCGGACGCTCCAACGTCCTCTGGGTGCTGGGCGGGGACCGTTCGCTGATCGTCCGCCGGCATTTCGAGACGAACAACGGCCTCGCCGCGGGCTTGCGGGAGAGCGTCGGCGAGTCTCAGCTCATTACGTTCCATCCTTGCGGCAACGCGTCGTCCTCGCACCACATGCACGAAGAGCCGTGGCTGGATTTCAACATGATTCAATCCGGACATCATGAGCGGATTCGCGAGAATTACAAGCATGTGAAGGCGGATTACGACCGCGTGCCGGTCAAGCCGACGGTGGACGGCGAGCCCGCGTACGAGGACCATCCCGTCAATTTCAAGGCGGAGAACGGCTACTTCGATCAGGCGGACGTGCGGATCGGCGCCTATTACGGCGTCTTCGCGGGGGGCTTCGGCACGACGTACGGCCATCACAGCATCTGGTCGATGACGACCGAGCCCGGGTCGTATTTCATCATGACCTGGCAGGAAGCGCTTAACCGCCCCGGCGCGGCGCAGATGCGCCACCTTCGCGCCTTGATTGAGGCGCACGCGTACCTGGACCGCGTTCCGGACCAAAGCCTGATCGCCGATAATTACGAGGGCGCCAATTACATGGTCGCCACCCGCGGCGGCGATTACGCCTTCCTCTACAGCCCGAACGGCATCCCGTTCCGCGCATCGCTCGGCAAGCTTCCGGGAAATCGCGTGAAAGCGTCCTGGTTCGATCCCCGGACGGGGGCATACGATGCGATCGGCGAATTCGCCAACGAAGGCGAAGCCGCGTTCGCGCCGCCGACGAGCGGCCGCGGCGAGGACTGGGTGCTCGTGCTGACCGCGACGGACTGACCGGACCGCAAGCGGGATCGCCCGGCGCAGCCGCCCATAGCCGCTTAGGCTGGCTTACGGCCCCTGTCGAGCCGCCTGGCGGATTTGCAGCCGCGCAGCCGCTCATCGATTCGCCCGGGCCGGGCTTGCGGCCGCCGCCCGATCATCGCCCGCCATGCCGCGCAGCCCGCGGCGCCGGCGGGCGATTTGTCGGCTGCGCCGGCTCCTCTTCCGCGCTCCGTCCGTCCGCTCGCCGCGGCGCCTACGACCCTTACCGCCGGCTTCTCCGGTAATATCCGGCTGTTTCGCGATCCCTCCCGTCTGTCCAAGAGGTTAGAAAGACGGACATCGAGGAGGGAGCGAGCCCATGCTTCCCGCAGCTTCCAAACGCATGCTTCCGCAGCTCTTGCTGACGCTGCTGATCTTCTGCGCCGCGCCGCTGCTGCTATCGCCGGTCGAGACCCAGTCCCAAGCGCCGGACTGCGGCCAATCTCCCGTACCCGGGGCCAAGCTCGACCTGAGCGAGCCGTACGGATGGGTCCGGCAGACGCCGCTTATCGCCCACGCGCTCGGCGGCATCGGCGGCTTCGCGGGCACGAACAGCCGCGAAGCGATGCTGCAGGCCTACGCCTGCGGCTACCGCGTGTTCGAGACGGACGTGAGCGTCACGTCCGACGGCCATCTCGCCCTTCGCCACGATTGGGACGCCGGTACCTACCCCGTCCTCGGACAGACCCCGCCGGCGAAGGAACGCCCGATGCCGCTCGCGAAATTCCGCGCGCTGCCGATCCAGGGGCACTATACGCCCGCGACGTTCAAGGACGCGCTCGCGTTCATGGCGGATCATCCCGACATGCTGCTCATCACGGATACGAAGGAGCCGGATCCCGCGAAGGCGGCCGCCGTGTTCAAACGGATCGTGGCGGAAGCCGAATCCGTCGATCCGCGGCTGCTCGACCGGATCGTCCCGCAGCTGTACGAGGCGGACAACTACGAGGCCGTCAAGAGCGTGCATCCGTTCAAGCAATACATCTATACCTTGTATTTGAACAAGGATTCGGACGAGCAGGTGCTGCGGGACGTCGCGGCGCGCGGCATCCGCATCGTCGTCATGGACGAGAACCGCTATTCGCCCGATTTCGTGCAAGCCTTGAAGCGGGAAGGCGCGTACGCCTACGTCAACACGATCAACGACGTCGGCCGGATCCGGGAGCTGATGGCGGACGGCGCGCAGGGGGTCATGACCGATTTCATCGTTCCCTCGGCGCTGTCGTGACGGCGAGGGCCGCTGCCGGAACGAGGCGCTTTGCCGAAGCGCCGAGTATGGTATAATGTCCCTGTTTCAACTTGTCCGAGTGGAGGTTTGCAGACATGAAGGTAACGATCATCCATGCCGAGATGACGCATGACCGGGAGAACGGTTACCGGGGGACCGTGCAGTTCGAGGCGGAGGGACACAAGCATCCGTACGAGATCTCGCTGCAGCTGAACAGCCTGCGCGGAACGACGTGGGATTACAGCCTCCGCTTCGCGAAGGAATCCGGCTCGGAAGAGCAGATCGGGGAAGTGGAAGCGGCGATCGAGGCCGACGACGAACTGTTCGACAGGCTGATCGACGCCGCGGCGGACACGCTGCCGGACGATATCGAAGACGGGGAGGCGTAACGATGATCGGAATCGATTTGAGCGGCAGAACCGCGCTCGTCACGGGCGCGACGGGGGAACTGGGGCGCGTCATGGTCCGCACGCTGGCGGCGTGCGGGGCGGACGTGGCCATTCATTACAACACCAACGCGGCGAAAGCGAACGAGCTGGCGGCGGAGGTCCAAGCCGCGGGCCGCCGCGCGGCCGTCGTGCGGGCCGACATTACGAAGCTGGACGACATCCTGGCGATGCGCGACGCCGTGACCGCCGAGCTGGGCCACGTCCATATCGTGGTCGCCAACGCCGTCGTGCAGTACCAATGGACGTCGGTGCTGGAGCAGTCGGAGGACGACTATCGCAGCCAGTTCGAATCGTGCGTCCTGCAGAGCGTCCATCTGGCCAAGGCGTTCGTGCCGGCGATGATCGAGCGCGGCGCCGGACGGATGATCGGCATCAACACGGAATGCGCGATGCAAAATTTCGAGACGCAGTCCGCGTACGTCGCGGGCAAGCGCGGGATGGACGGCGTGTACCGCATCCTGGCGAAGGAAGTCGGCGCGCATCAGATCACCGTGAACCAAGTCGCGCCGGGATGGACGATCTCGGAGCGCGACCGGACGAACGGCACGGAGCGGAGCGAGGGCTACGACAGCCGCGTGCCGCTGAAGCGCAGGGGCACGGACCAAGATATCGCGAATACGGTCGCCTTCCTGGCGTCCGATCTCGCCGGATTCATCACGGGCGCTTATATTCCCGTTTGCGGCGGCAACGTCATGCCCGCCATCTGATTCATGCCTCTCGCGTATCGGCTGCCGCCGCGCCGGCTGCCCGAGGGTGCCGGCCGGCCGCATGCGGCAAAAAAGGGCGATCCTTCCGTCATTCGACGGAGGGATCGCCCTTTTTGCCGCGCGTTACAGGTTGACCTGCCGCGCGGCCCGATCCGGCTTGCGGCGGCCGGCGCGCTCCAGGCGGAGCAGCGCGCGGTAGACGAGGTCCGCGAGCAGGATGCCGCAAGCGGCGTCGAGCAGCGCATGCTGCTTAATAAAGAACGTCGAGACGATGATAAGGGAAGACATCCCGTAAATGAGCGTTTGATTGAGACGAGTGCGGAATTTGCCGTGATACAGGGCCTTCATGACCATGTAGCTGGAGAAGCAATGGATGCTCGGAAAACAGTTGAACGGCTGATCGCGGCGATAGACGAACATCAGCAGCCGCGTGACGGGATCGCTGCCGCTGAGCGCGGGACGCGGCACCGTCGTCTGAAAGACCGTGTAGATGCCGCAGCAGATCAGCGCGCACGCCACGTACGTCACGAGCGCCTTGCGGTACACCGCGGGATCCTTGAAGAAGAAGTAGAGCAGGCAGGCATAGAGGTAGACGATCCATACGGCGTATGGCAGAACGAATAATTTAACGAGCGGGAACGCGAGGTCCCAATGGGTCATCAGGCTGTGAATCGGCCGGTGCGGATGGCGGGACGGATCGTCCGTGAGCGCGTAGAGCCACCCGAGCAGCGGAAACGCGAGCATGCCGGCCAGCGGCAAAAAACGTTTCACCCGGTACTTCCCCTTTCAATCGCGAGCCGCGCAAACCGGCTTTGACGATTCGCGTGGACGGCGACTAGCTTCTTTGCTCGCAATTCGTAATAATATTAGAATATCGGGGTGCGGGCAAGCACCAAAGTCATACGGAAACGCGAGGCGATAACGGCAATGGCAAAAATTGCGGTCGTGGACGACGATGCGCATATCCGCGAGCTGGTGGGGCTCTATTTGCGCGACGAAGGGTTCGAGATCGTCGAATTCGGAAACGGCGAAGCGGCTTGGGCGTATATAGCCGAGAACGGGATCGATATGGTCATCATGGACATCATGATGCCGCGCATGGACGGGTGGGAATTGTGCCGCAGGCTGCGGGCGACCGGCGATATGCCGATTCTGATGATTACGGCGAAGGGCGAGTCGGAGGAGAAGATCAAAGGCTTCCAGCTCGGCACGGACGATTACGTGACGAAGCCGTTCGATCCGATGGAGCTGGTCGTGCGCGTCAAGGCGGTGCTGAAGCGGTACCGGATCTCGGCATCGCAGATGATTACGGTGGGAGGAATCGTGCTGGACCGGCTCGCGTACCAGGTAATCTTCAAGGACACCGAAGAGGCGGTCACCATTCCGCTCAAGGAATTCGAGCTGATGTACAAGCTCGCCAGCCATCCCGGCCAGCTGTTCACGCGGGCGGCGCTGATCGAGCAGATCTGGGGGTTCGAGTACGAGGGCGACGAGCGGACCGTCGACGTGCATATCAAGAGATTACGCGAACGCTTCTCGGCTTATGAGGACCAATTCAAAATCGCGACGCTCCGCGGGCTCGGCTACCGGCTCGAGGTGCTGCATGACTAGGTCGCTGTACGTCCGGACGGTGCTCGTCTTCATCGCGGCCGTCATCGTCAGCCTGGTCTTCGCGTTCGTGCTCGCCATCCATATGTACAGCAGCAACGTCAAGTCGCTGGCGGAGGGCCAGATCATCGCCCACGGGAAGAAAATCATCGCCGAATTAACCGAGGCGTCGCCGGCGGATCTGGACGCGGTCATGGCGAACGCGGTCGAAGTACCGGGTTTGCGCGTCAAAATCATGGACGCGAACGGAGGCACCGTGGCGTACGGCAGCGGAGGCAGCAAGCAAGGCACGCCGATTACGGAGGCCCAGCTGCGGCTCGTGCTGCAGGGCGGCATTTACCGGGGCATGGTGTCTTACGGCAAGGACGAGCACGCCGGGCCGTCGTTCCTGATCGGCCTGCCGTTCCAGCTGGGCGACCGGCCCTACGCGCTCTACATCACGCCGGAGATCGTCCGCCTGCTCGACATGTTCCGCAAATTCACGCTGACGGTGCTCGGGTACGTGCTGGCCGCCGGCAGCCTGCTCATCCTGCTCGCGGCGCGGTACATCGTCAAGCCGGTGCAGCGGCTGACGGACGCGACGAAGCGGATGGCGAAGGGCGATTTCGGCGTCGTGCTGGCGTCGAAGCGCAAGGACGAGCTCGGCGTGCTGACGTCCGGCTTCAACGAGATGGCCGGCTCCCTGCGCATGCTCGACAAGCTGCGCTCGGACTTCGTGAACAACGTGGCGCACGAGATCCAATCGCCGCTGACGTCCATCGCGGGCTTCTCGAAGGCGCTGCGGACGAAGGCGCTGACGGACGAGACGCGCGGCCGGTACTTGACGATCATCGAGGAAGAGAGCCAGCGGCTCTCGCGCCTGAGCGCGAACCTGCTCCGCTTGTCGGTGCTTCAGCAGGACCGCGAGCTGCACAACCCGGCCGCCTTCCGGCTGGACGAGCAGATCCGCCGCTGCGTCATCGCGAGCGAGCCGCAATGGCGGGCCAAGGGCATCGAGCCGGAGCTCGAGCTGGACGGCGTGACGGTCGTCGGCGATGCGGATAGTCTGGAGCAGGTGTGGCATAATTTGATTAGCAATAGCGTCAAATTCGCGGAGCCGGGCGGCCGGATCGCCATTTCGCTCCGGCGGGAGGACGACGCGGCGGTCGCGGAGGTGCGCGATAACGGCCGCGGCATCGAACGGGACGAGCTGCAGCATATTTTCACCCCGTTCTACAAAGCCGACCGCTCCCGCGACTTCGCCGTCAAGGGCAACGGCCTCGGCCTGTCGATCGCGAAAGCGATCGTCGACATGCACGGCGGGTCCGTCGACGCGGAGAGCGACCCCGGCGTGGAGACGCGCTTCACCGTCCGGCTGCCGATCCGGCCGGACGCGGCCTCTGCCTGATTTTGTAACGGCCCGTTCATGCTCAGTTCAAAATCGTCCGGTATCATCCCTCTATATAAAGAGAAGAGGAGAGAAAACAAGTATGAACGGTTTAACGCGTTTCAGCCTGAAGAACAGCGTGGCGGTCGTCATTCTGTGCGCGCTCGTGCTGATTCTGGGCTTCTATTCGACGACCCAGATCAAGCAGCAGACGTTCCCGGACGTGACGTTCCCGGCCGTCTTCATCCAGACCGTATACCCGGGCGCCTCGACCGAAGAAATCGAGTCCGAGGTGACCAAGCCGATCGAGCAAAGCCTGATCGGGCTTAAGAATTACGACTCCTTGACGAGCACGAGCTCGGAAAATTCCAGCAGCATCTTCCTGCAATATCCGTTCGGCACGAACATGGACGATAAAATGAAGGACGCGGAATCCGCCGTCGCCAAGCTGACGCTGCCGGAGAACGCGAAGGTGACGGTGCAGCGGCTGTCGTTCGGCGAAGCGCCGATCTACGAAGCGGCCATCTTCTCCTCCAAGCAAAATTCCGAGGAGCTGCAGAAGACGCTCGAGAACGACGTCGTGCCGAAGCTCGAGAAGGTGGCCGGCGTCAGCTCCGTGTCGCTGAAGGGCTCGGTGTCGCAGCAGCTGCGCATCGACGTGGACAAGGATAAGGCCGCGCAATACGGCATTTCGCTGAGCGCCATCCAATCCGCGATCAAGTCGCTCGATTACGCGCTGCCGCTCGGCTCCGTGAGCCAGGGCGAGAACTCGATTCCGATCCGCCTCGTCGGCAAGATCGGGTCGCTGGATACGATCAAGAACCTGAAGCTGACCCCGGGCTTGGGCGCGGGAGCCGGCGCCGGCCAAGGCATGGGCGCGGGCGCCGGGGCAGGTGCCGGCGGCCAGGTTCAAGGGGCGGCGGGCGCTCCGGCGCTCAAGCTGTCCGACATCGCCGAAGTGAACACCGTCTCGTCCCAGAACGAGATCACGCGGTACAACGGCCAGCCGAGCTTCATCGTCGGCGTCGTGAAGACGCAGGACGCCAACACGGCCGACGTGTCCGACGCGGTCAAGGACGTGCTGAAGACGTATCAGGACAAAGGCACGCTCGACGTCCGCCTCGTGCAGGACCAAGGCGCGGACATCAAGCATTCCGTGTCCTCGCTCATCCGGGAAGGGTCGTACGGCGCGCTGTTCTGCGTCATCATCATCTTCCTGTTCCTGCGGAACGTCCGCGCGACGATCATCTCCATCCTGTCGCTGCCGATCTCGATCTTCGCGACGATCGCGCTGCTGAACCAGATGGGCTACACGCTCAATATTATGACGCTCGGCGGCATCGCCGTATCCGTCGGCCGGATCGTCGACGACAGCATCGTCGTCATTGAGAACATCTACAGATGGCGCCAGGAGAAGGGCCGCGACATGGACGGCAAAGAGCTGGCGTTCCGCGCGACGCGGGAAGTCATCGGCGCGGTCGGCTCTTCGACCATCGCGACGGTCGTCGTGTTCCTGCCGCTGGCGTTCGTCACGGGCATCATCGGCGAGTTCTTCCGCCCGTTCGCCGTGGCGGTCGTCATCTCGATCCTGTGCTCGCTCTTCGTCGCCATGATGCTGATCCCGGTGCTGGGCGCGAAGTTCTTCCGTTCCATCAAGCCGCATAAGGAAGGCGGCCGATTCATCGGCGGCTACGAGCGGCTCATCCGCGGCGCGCTGAAGCGCAAGGGCTGGGTGCTGGCGCTGGCCATCGTGCTCCTGATCGCGTCGTTCGGCACGATTCCGCTGCTCGGCGTGGCGTTCCTGCCGGCCGGCGAGACGGCGTCCATCGCGGTCAACGTGAAAATGCCGGCGCAGACGCCGCTCGCGGAGACGGACGCCGTCGGCGCGAAAGTCGAGAACTACCTCAAAGGCTTGAAGGACATCGATAACTACCAAGCGATGGTCGGCGGCATGGACAATCCGTTCGTGCAAATTCCGAGCACCAACACCGCGACGTTCAAGGTGCAGTTCAAGGAAGGCGCCGACATCGACACCAACGCCCTGATCGACAAGGCGAACAAGGACTTGACCGCGCTCGTGACCGCCGAATCGCCGAAGGCGACCGTCGACATCAAGGAAGGCGCGCAGAACGGCCCGCCGACGGGCAACGAGGTCACGGTCAACCTGTATTCCGACGATCTCGACGCCTTGTCCAAAGCCGCCGTGCAGGTCGAAAACCTGATGAAGGCGAGCCCGGACATGAAGGACGTCGAAAACAACCTGAAGGACGTGTCCCCGAAATGGGTCATGTCGCTGAAGCCGGCCGCGAAGGACCTCGGCGTCTCGTCCTTCCAAATCATGGCCGCCGTGGGCGAGCAGCTTCGTCCCGTCGACGTCGGCACGTACACGCTCGACAGCAAGAACTGGGACATCACGATGGCGTACAAGCAGCCGATCACGTCCAAGGCCGAGCTCGAGAACGTCGGCATTCCGACGGCCGCCGGCGTGAAGAAGCTGAGCGATCTCGTCGACCTGTCGGAATCGACGGCGCCGGTCGCCATCAACCATGAAGAAGGCAAGACGTACGCCGAAGTGAAGGGCAACGTCAAGGACACGGACAAGACGGCTTCCGTCACGAAGTCGATCACGTCGGACATCGACAGCCTGTCGCTGCCGGACAACGTCGACGTCAAGATCGGCGGCGGCCTCGAGATGATCAACAGCGGCTTCAAGAGCATCGGCATCGCGATGGGCGCCGCCGTCGGCCTCGTGTTCCTGGTCATGAGCGTCACGTTCGGCGGTCTGCGGACGCCGCTCATCATCCTCTCGTCCCTGCTCTTCGTGCCGAGCGGCGCCTTGGGCGCGCTGCTTATCACGGGCAACTCGCTGTCGATGAGCGCCATGATCGGGATGCTGATGCTGGTCGGCATCGTCGTCACGAACGCCGTCGTGCTCCTGGACCGCGTCGAGAACAACCGCAAGGCCGGCATGGACCTGCGCGAATCGCTCGTCGAAGCGTCCAAGACAAGGCTCCGTCCGATCCTGATGACGGCTTGCGCCACGATTCTCGCGCTCCTGCCGCTCGCGCTGTCGAAGTCGTCGACCAGCCTGATCTCCGGCGGTCTGGCCGTCACCGTCATCGGCGGCTTGGCGACCTCGACGCTGCTGACGCTGATCGTCGTACCGGTCATCTACGAGCTGACGGGCAAGCGCAGCAAGGTCCGCAAGGACCTGGATTTGTAAGAAGAATGGCTAGCGTTCCCCGTCGATGAACGGGGGCGCGGTCAATGCCGATGCGGTTCGCCGCGCCGGCGCCGGCGAAAGCGCCTTTCCCGAGCGGAAAGGCGCTTTTGGTTGATTTTGGGAAGGAATCCCCGGTACACTGGGGGAAGGAGGTGGACGCGTGATGAAGCAAAACAAATACGACGATCCCGGATTCTTCGCGAACTACAGCCAAATGGCGCGTTCGGTCGGCGGGCTCGAAGCCGCGGGGGAATGGCAATCGTTCCGCCCGTTGCTGCCGGAGCTCGCGGGCAAGCGGGTGCTGGACATCGGCTGCGGTTTTGGCTGGCACTGCCGGTACGCGCGCGAACAAGGCGCGGCGTCGGTCGTCGGCATCGACATTTCCGAGAACATGCTGGCGCGCGCCCGGGAGATGACGGACGACCCGGCGATTGCGTACCGCCGGCTGGCGATCGAAGATCTCGACTACCCGGACGGCGCGTTCGACGTCGTCGTCAGCTCGCTCGCGCTGCATTATATCGAGCGGTTCGATGACGTCTGCCGGACCGTGCACCGGCTGCTCGCCGCGGGCGGCAGCTTCGTGTTCTCCGTGGAGCATCCCGTCTTCACGGCGCGCGCCGCGCAGGATTGGCATTACGGTCCCGGCGGCGAGAAGCTGCATTGGCCGGTGGACCGGTATTACGAGGAAGGCTTGCGGGAAGCGCGGTTCCTCGAGAACGACGTCATCAAGTACCACCGGACGGTGTCGACGATTCTGAACGCGCTGATCGAAGCGGGCTTCCGCATCCGGAAGCTGTCGGAGCCGCAGCCGGCGGCGGAACTGCTGGCGAATAGCCCGGCGATGCGCGACGAGCTGCGCCGGCCGCTGTTCCTGATGGCCGCGGCGGACCGGCTCGACTAGAACAGGCAACAAAAAGGCCAGCCCCGGCCGATCTTCTTCAGATCGGTCGAGGCTGGCCTTTGTCGTGCGTCCGGCTTACGTATGCAGCGTCTCGCCCGGCCGCGCGCCGGCCGCCATGACTCTCCGCCGGTTGACGGCGCCGTGCGCGACGAACGAACCGACGGCCATCGCCGCGGTGACGACCGCGAGCCAGGCGACCGGCGTCAATCCGCCGCCGTCGTAGAGGCCGCCCATCACGTAGGGGCCGACGACCCGGCCCGCGGATCCGATGCCGCCGGCCAGCCCGAGGTAGAACGGGGCGTGCGCGCCGCCGTTCTCGCTGAGGAAGGCCGGGATCGCGGGCGCGATCAGCATCTCGCCGAGCGTGGTGAGGAACATGCCGAGCACCATGCCCGGGAAGCTGTGCGCCGCCAGAATCGCGGCGAACCCGGCGAGGTAGAAGACCGCGCTCGCCGTGAGCTGCGCCTTGACGGTGCCGGCCGCGAGCCGCTTGATCAGGCTCGTGAGCGGCTGCGCGACGAAGATCAGGATGCCGTTGAACGTCCAGAGGAAGCCGTACATCTGCTTGGACATGCCGTGCTCGATGATGAACGGCGAGACGCCGGTGTTCCAGATGCTGTTGCCGAGGTTGATCAGCATGCCGCCGAGCGCCATGAACAGGTAGAGGCGGACGTCGGCCAGCAGCGTCCAGACGCGGGCATCCGCGGCGCGCTTCTTCGGCGGGCCGCTGTCGCCTGCGCCCTTGCCGACGCGGCCGAGATAGAGCAGGAAGAAGACCGCGAATACCGCCGCCGTCACGCCGTTCAGCACGAAGCTGAGCGAATAGGACACCGCGGCGAGGAAGCCGCTGAGCGCCGTGCCGACCGCCACGCCGATGTTGTTGGCGACGTAGATGACGTTATAGAGCTCGCCGCGCCGATCCGCGAACCGGAAGCCGACGAACGCCTGGATGGCCGGCATCGACAAGGCGTTGAACAAGCCGATCAAGCCCATGAGGACGATGAAGACATGCCAGGCGTGGCTGACCGCCGGCAGGAGGAACAAGCCGGCCGCGTTGAGCGCGAGCGAGCCGATGATGAGCCGCTTCACGCCGATCCGGTGGTACAAGGCGCCGCCAAGCAGCTGGCCGGCGATGCCGCCGAGCGATTGGACGAGAATGACGAGACCGGCGTCGGCCATGCTGCGCCCGAGCTCGTCGAAGACGAACATCGAGATGAGCGGCCACATGAGCGCGCTGCCGATCGCGTTGATCAGGCTGGCGAGCAGGAAGACTTTGATTTCTTTGGGATAAGCGGCGAGCATGTAAGGAAGCACCCCCGATGCGCTGAACAAGCTGACAAGCTTCTATTATAGCGCATGAAGGCGTACAACTGTTGGATAAATTAAATATTTAAATCGGCATCCTGCGCCGACCGCCACCTGGTCGGGGACGCGCCGACGTATTTTTTGAACACGGTCGCGAAATGCTGGCTCGTCTTGTAGCCGAGATCCATCGCCACGCCGGTGACGCTGCTATCCGCCCGGCGCAGCAGCTCGCAAGCGCGGGCCATGCGCTGCCGGTCGACGTAGCTCGCGGGCGATTGGCCGTGCAGCTCCTGGAACAGGCGGTAAAAATGCGACTCGCTCACGCCGACCCGCGCGGCCAGCTCCTTGTTCGCCCAGCGCCGTTCCGGCTCCGCTTCGATCTCGGCGGAGAGGCGCAGCATCGCTTCGCGCAGGTCGAGCGGAAGCTGGCGCGCGGCCGGCGGATCGAGCAGCTGCAGCAGGATGTCGAGCAGGTAGTGGCGCGCCCGGAAGAGGTCGTCCGCCGTGCCGTGCTCGAGCACCCCGCGCAGCTTGGCGAACGGCTCGCGCGCGCGGAGATCCGCGGTGACGATGCGCGGCAGCGCGTTCAGCGCGGCGCCGATCCTTGCGCGGTCGGCCTCGCCGAAGCCGAGCCAGCCCGGCAGCTCGGCCGGATCGACGACGATGATCCACCAGATGATGGACGGCTCCATGTAGCGGAACCGGGCCCGGTGCCATTCGCCCGGCTTCGTGTGGAAGAACTGGCCGGCATGCGACGGATACAGCGCGTCGCCGACCTCCCACGTGACCCGGCGGTTCTCGACGTACACGAATTCGTAGCAGCGCTCGTGGCGGTGGTCGGAGAGCGGCGTCGCCTCCGTGAGCCGGTCGTAGCCCATCATCTCGAGCTCGGGGAAGCCGGCGAACGCGCCCGAAGCGCGCCATTCGTGCTCCCAGCGCGCGGAATCGGTTTTGCCGCGGGGCATCTCGGATCAGCTCCTGTCGGTTGTTTCTAATCGTCTGATTCAAGTGACTTGGTTAACTGGTTGAGCGTTGCTTTGTTTCTGATCGTCTGATTCAAGTGACTAGGTTAACTGGTTGAGCGGCTCTTTGTTTCTGATCGTCTGATTCAAGTGACTAGGTTAACTGGTTGAGCGGCTCTTTGTTTCTGATCGTCTGATTCAAGTGACTTGGTTAACTGGTTGAGCGTTGCTTTGTTTCTGATCGTCTCGATGTTTCTAATCCTATTGGATAGGTTTCCGGAAGTCAACGCGCCGGCTTCTTTCTACAATGAAGCTAACGAACGACGCAAGGCCATCCGCGAAACGAAAGAGGGACGACGAACATGGGCGTAATTCCGTATCAGGTGACCGAAGAGGACAAGAAGCGGTTTGACGAGGACGGCTACTGGATCAGCCCGAAGCTGCTGGACGACGAGACGATCGGACGGCTGCGGGAAGCGCACGAGCGCGTGTGGAGCAGGAAGTACGACGGCTACGGCCTGCCGATGCATCACTTCACGCTGTCCGACAATCCGCACGCGATTCGCAAGTTCGACAACGGCTGGTGGATCAACGACGAGGTCCGCGCCGTGGTGACCGACCGCAATCTCGGCGAGATGGCGGCTTCCCTGCTGAACGAGGATGCCATCCGGCTGTGGCACGACCAAGTCATCTACAAGCCGGGCACGAACGGCCAGGAGACGAACGCCGGCAACGTCGGCTGGCATCAGGATTACGGGTATTGGCGCGTCAGCAGCACGACGAACATGGTAACGGTCTGGATCGCGCTGCAGGACACGGACCTGACGAACGGCGGCATGATGACGATACTGGGCTCGCATAAATGGGGCGCGGTGGAAGGCAGCGACACCTTCTTCGAGCAGGACATGGGCAAGCTGAAAGCGAAGTTCGCCAATCGCGAGGACTGGGTCGAAGAGCCCTGCATCTTGAAGGCGGGCCAGGCAAGCTTCCACCACGCGCTGACGTTCCACGGCTCCGGTCCGAACCTGACGAACGAGCCTCGGCTGTCGGTCGTCGCGCATCTCATGCCGGGCGACACGTATTTTCGCGGAGGCCGGTTCAAGCACGACAATCTCCGCCTGCTGGGCGCGCGTCCGGAACCGGGCATGCGCTTCGACCGCGAAGAGTATTTCCCGCTGCTGTACGCCAAATAACGCGCGCGCGCGCTTGCGCGCTTGCGCAAGAACGCCGTCCCCCCGGGACGGCGTTTTTGGGTTAGGAAGTTGAACCTCTTTTCGATTGAATTATTTAGATTGGGTTATTTAAACTGGGATATTTAAAATGCGTTATTTAGGCTGCGTCGTTTAGAATGCGTTGTTCGGATTGCGTTAGTTAGAAGGCGTTTCGATAAGCATTTTCGGCCGCTTGTTGACGGGGTTACGGGATCCGGTTGCGCGGATTGGGTTGCGTTTTCGGTTGCGTTGGTCTGCGTTGGTCTGCGTGCGAGAGAAGCGTTGCGTCTATAGTTTGCGTTTTGGCGGCGATCCGTGCATGCTCAAGGGAAGACCGCAACCGCTTGAAGAAGGGACTGGCGCACATGATCGAACCTATTTCGTTGTTGGACCCGGCGGCGGTCCGGGAGCTGCTCGCCGTTCAGCGGGCGGCGTATCGAATCGAGGCGGAGCTGATCGGCTTCGACGGCATCCCGGGACTGCGCGATACGGAAGCGTCGCTCGCGGCGTGCGGCGAAACGTTTTACGGCCGCTACGAATCCGGCGCGCTGGCCGGGGCGATTTCGTTCAAGACGGACGCGGGTACCGTCGATATCCACCGGCTTGTCGTCCATCCCGCGCAATTCCGCAAGGGCATCGGCGAAAGCCTGCTCCGGCACGTGCTCGCGCTGTACGCCGGGCGAGCGGACCGTTACCTCGTAGCCACGGGCGCCGCGAATCTGCCGGCGCTGCGGCTGTACCGCAAGCTGGGCTTCGCGGAATCGCGGATGTTCGAGCCCGTGCCGGGACTGCGGATCGTCGAGCTCGGGCGGCGAGGCGGCGAGCCGGATGCGTTCGACCGCTAGCCGTCTTGTTTGGACAACCGGCTTCAGGGATTCGCAGCCAAGCCTTCGCGCATTGATGCAAAGGCTTTTTGCCATCAGACCGATGGAAGGCCAATGAAACCAACGGCCGCCAAAAGCCGGAGATAGGCGCAGCCGCGAAAAAGAAAGGGCGCCTAAGAGGCTGTCTTGATTTTTTTGTCTTGATAAAACAACATAAAACAATTAAAATCAAATAAAAACAATATTTTAATATGGGTTTGATTCCAGGTTTACATTTTTCTTTTATACTGACCTAGAATTCGGGAGAGAAACACGCAAATGTGGCAAACGAGAGAACATGAAGGAGTGATTGGCCGATGATTCAAGCAGTCATGCTGGATTGGGCGGGCACGATGGTCGATTTCGGCTGCTTCGCGCCCCTGAACGTATTCGTGGACGTCTTCGCCCGCAGAGGCATCGAGGTCACCGTGGAGGAAGCGCGCGGACCGATGGGGATGCTGAAGCGCGACCATATTCAAGCCATGTGCCGGATGGAACGCATCGCGGGCCTGTGGGAAAGCCGCTTCGGCGCGACGCCGTCGGAGGCCGACGTGGACGCGCTGTACGCGGACTTCGAGCCGATGCTGTTCGGCACGCTGAAGGACTACGCGACGCCCGTGCCGGGCGCGGTCGAGCTGGCGGCCAGATTGCGCGCGCAGGGCATCAAGATCGGCTCCACGACCGGCTATACCCGGGCCATGATGGACGTCGTCCGTCCGAGCGCGGAGGCGCAAGGCTACGCGCCGGATTACCTCGTGACGCCGGACGAAGCCGCGGCGGGCCGGCCCTATCCGTGGATGATCTACCGCAACGCGGAGCATCTCGGCGTCTATCCGATGCATCAGGTGGTGAAAGCGGGCGATACGGTCAGCGACATGCAGGAAGGCGTGAACGCGGGCTGCTGGACCGTCGGGGTCATCCTCGGCAGCAGCGAGCTCGGGATGACCGAAGCGGAAGCGGCGGCATGCGAAGCGGGCGAGCTGCAGGCGCGCAAAGACGCCGTCGCGAAGCGGCTGCGGGATGCCGGCGCCCACTGCGTGATCGACCGGATCGGCGAGCTGGACGGCCTCTTCCCGGAGCTGAACGCGCGGATCGCGAAAGGGGAGCGCCCATGATGGGCGATGTCACGCACGGCTTGGCGCCGGCGAGCGGCGCCGACCGGTCCGGGACGAAGGAAGGCCGCGCGCCGCAGCGGCCTTACTTGCTGCTGACGCCGGGACCGCTCACGACCTCCGACACCGTCAAGGAAGCGATGCTTCGCGACTGGTGCACCTGGGATCAGGATTATAACTCGCTCGTGCAAAGCATCCGCGGCCGGCTCGTGCGGCTGGCTACCGCCGCTTCGCCCGATGCGTATACGGCCGTCCCGATGCAGGGCAGCGGCAGCTTCAGCGTCGAAGCGGTGATCGGCACCGCCGTCCCGCGCGAGGGCAAGCTGCTCGTGCTGGCCAACGGCGCGTACGGCCAGCGGATCGCGCAGATGGCCCGCATCTACGGCATCGCCTTGTCCGTGCTGGACTTCGGCGAGACGGACCGCGTCGAACCGGAAGCGGTCGAGCGGCGCCTGAACGAGGAGCCGGACATCACCCACGTCGCGGTCGTGCACTGCGAGACGACGACGGGCATGCTGAACCCGATCGCGGAAATCTCCGCCATCGTCAAGCGCCGCGGCAAAACGTACATCGTGGACGCCATGAGCAGCTTCGGCGGCATCCCCATGGACGTGCACGAGCTGCGCATCGATTACTTGATCAGCAGCGCGAACAAGTGCATCCAGGGCGTGCCGGGCTTCGGCTTCGTCATCGCCCGCGTCGAAGCGCTCGCGGCCTGCGAAGGCCAGGCGCGATCCCTGTCGCTGGACCTGCACGGCCAATGGGCGGCGATGGAAGCCGGCGGGGGCAAATGGCGCTTCACGTCGCCGACGCACGTCGTGCGGGCGTTCGACCAGGCGCTGCGCGAGCTGGAGCAGGAAGGCGGCGTCGAGGCGCGCTACCGCCGCTACCAAGGCAATCAGCAGCTGCTGGCCGACGGGATGACGATGCTCGGCTTCTGCTCGCTGCTGAAGAAGGACGTGCAGTCGCCGTTCATCACCGCGTTCTATTATCCGCCCGTGGAGGGCTTCAGCTTCCAGCAGCTGTACGACTGGCTGAAAGAGGCGGGCTTCGTCATCTACCCGGGCAAGATCAGCGCGGCGGACACGTTCCGCATCGGCAACATCGGCGAAGTGTACCGCGAAGATATCGCCCGGCTGCTGCAAGCCATCGAGGATCTGCGTTTCTGGTAGTCCGAACAAGCATGCGGAGGAAGAAAGGGGGGCGATCGACCATGTCGCTGATCGGCGAAGAACGCAAACGGCAAATTCTCGGGCTGCTGAACGACGCGGGCAAGGTGCATACGAGCGATCTCGTGAACCGGCTCGGCGTATCCTCCGAATCGATCCGGCGCTATCTGGAGGAGCTGGAGGACGAGAACCGGCTGAAGCGGGTATACGGCGGGGCGGTGAAGCTGACGCTGGCGCACGAGGAGCTGTCCCACACGAAGCGGGAAGTGCTGCGCGCGGAGGAGAAGCGGCGGATCGGCCGGGTCGCCGCGGGCCTGGTGCAGGACCACGACGTCATCGTCATCGACGACGGCTCCACCTGCCTGCAGATGATCCCGTTTCTCGTCTATAAGGAGCATCTGACCATCGTGACCAATTCCATCTCCGGCTTGAACTTGTTGATCGATTACCGGAACAAGGACATGTTCGGCGGAGACGTCATTTTCGTCGGCGGGAAAATCGACTCGCGTCACTTCCGGATCTCCGGAACGATCGCCGAGAAATTCATGAACGATATCTTCGTCAACAAGGCGTTCATCTCGATCGACGGCATGATGCCCGAGCAGGGCATTACGAGCTACGACGCGGACCGGGCGATTCTGGCGCGCAAATTCATGGCGAACAGCAAGCAGAGCATCGTGCTCGCCGACAGCACGAAGCTGGGCAACGGCACGATGTACAAAATCTCGGATTTGGCCGGCATTGATACGATCATTTGCGAGGAGCCGCATCCGGAGAGCTGGGCGGACGCGATCGCGAGGAGCGGCATCGCGTGGCTGACGGCGGAATAGGAACGTTCGGCGGACGCCGGACCGGAAGCGCTTCGCGGAGCGCGTCCGGCCGGCGTTTGGCGTATTCGGGAGGACCGGTGCGGCTCCGGGAGCCGGCGGGGATCAGGCGCGTCCCGTTCTGGCGCCGCTAACCGCGGTCGAGCCTCAGCATGCGCCGCGTGAACAGGATCTGCCACCGGAGACTCAGGAAGAGGGGGACGTAGACGAGCGCCGAATACCACCAATGCCAGCCGTTGTAGTAGAAGATGCCGTAATGGATGGACAAGAGCTCGTACGCGACGGAGAACGCGTCCCAGGCCAACAGGTACGCGAAGACGCGGGGCGCGCCCCGGCCTTCGGGATAGAAGTTCAGCAGCAAATAGTTCAGCGCCGGGTAGACGCCGAGCAGCACGACCATCGTGATCGCATCGACGCCTTTATGAAAGTAACCGTACAAGTCGTAATCCAAATCCAGGAAGATGTTGACGGTCGATTCGAAATAAAGCCCGAACAACGTCGAGGTCAGGATCTCGATCCGCGATAGCCTGCGAGGCGCGAGGAAAATCAAGGCGAACAGGATGACGATGGACACGATTAAAAACGTCATGACGACCTCCGACCAGCTTTCGATTCCGTAAAGGAAAGTACGAGTAAAGTGTTACCAATTCGGACGAAGCCGAATCATTCGGCTGGAGGACAGCCGTCCGTGCGCAGCGGCGCACCGCGAATGCGCGGCCGGTTGGCGCGCGCGGCGGTTCAAGGACGCTGCATGCGGCGATGAAGGAAGGGCTACGTACGCCAAGAGGCTATGCGCGCCAAGAAGCCACGCAAGCCTAAGACGATGCACGCCCCAGATGCCATGCCGCCAAGCCGTCATGCAAAAAACGCCATGCAAGCCAAAAACGCACCCGTCAGCCGATAGCGGCCGGCAGGTGCGTTTTTGGCTTGTTCGTCTTTCCTGCGCCGCAGAGGCGGTCAGCCGCCCGCGCGGGAGGAGTCCGCCGCGGAAGCGGGGCCGGCGCCGCCGCCTTCCGGAGATCCGCCGTCGGGACGCCGCCCGACCATCCTCGCTTTCTCTTCGTCCAGGATCAGCCTGCACAACAAAGCCGTATACAGCACGCCCCAAGAGGTTCTTCTACTCACGTTCTCACTCCCTTTGCGCATTCGGCGACCGCTTCCGTTCGGCCGGCGATCGTTCCTATCTTTCATTAACCCGCGTGGGCGCAGCGAATCAGTTTCGGATGGAAAAATTTCCATGGACAGGAAGTTTGCGCGGGCGGGATACGATTTTGTTTCGGATTCGTTGAGATTGCTGCCGGGTGTTTAGGTCGTTGTTCTATTTTTGTTTCGGTTTTAGTTCGGTTCTATTTCGGATCTAAGTCGATTTTACTTAGGACGAGTGGTGCGAATCCGTTTTTGTTTTTGTTTGAAAATATATATTCAAACACAAACAAACATGCTAAACTAGGCTCAACCGCAAATTATCTTACACATTCGGAGGGAAACAAATGGTACAAAGCTTATGGGATCACGCGAAGGCATCGGAACAGCGGGACGGACTGGCGCAGCTCGTCTACCGTTCCAACATCATCGGCGCGGACCGTCGCGTCTGCAACTGGGGCGGGGGCAATACGTCCGCGAAGACGACGGTCGCCGACTTCCGCGGCCGCGACGTCGAAGTGATGTACGTCAAAGGCAGCGGCTCCGACCTCGCGACGATGAAGGCCGGCAACTTCACGGGGCTGCGCCTGGAGGACATCCGTCCGCTGTTCGAGCGCGACGCCATGACCGACGAAGAGATGGTCGCGTACCTCGGGCACTGCATGATCGACGCCAAGCATCCGCGCGCGTCCATCGAAACGCTGCTGCACGCCTTCCTGCCGTTCAAGCACGTGGACCATACGCATCCGGACGCCATCATCAGCCTCTGCTGCGCGGATAACGGCAAGCAGCTGGCGAAAGAGATTTTCGGCGACCGCTTCGTCTGGGTGCCGTACGTGCGTCCCGGCTTCGCGCTGTCCAAGATGATCGCGCAGGGCGTGCTCGACAACCCGCGGGCCGAGCTCGTGCTGATGGAGAAGCACGGCCTCGTGACGTGGGGCGAGACGAGCGAAGAGGCGTACGCGCAAACGATCAAGATCATCAACGAAGCGGAAGCGTTCATCGAAGCGCGCGTGAACGAAGCCAAGCTGTTCGGCGGCGCGAAGCATGCGGCGCTGCCGGCCGACGTCCGCAGAAGCCTCGCCGCGCAGGTTATGCCGACGATTCGCGGCGCCGTGAGCGACGCGAAGAAGATGATCCTGACGTTCGACGACGAGGCGGACGTGCTGGCGTTCGTCGGCGGCGCGGATTCGGCCGCGCTGTCGCAGGTCGGCGCCGCCTGCCCGGACCATCTCGTGCACACGAAGGTCGTGCCGCTGTTCGTCGACTGGACGCCGGACGCAAACGACGCCGAAGGGCTGAAAGCCATTCTGAAAGAGAGCGTCGCGGCGTATAAGAAACAGTACGAGGCCTACTTCGAGCGCAACAAGAACGAGGGAGACGTCATGTTCGAGGCCGCGCCGCGCGTCATTCTCATTCCGGGGGTCGGCATGATCAACACGGGCAAGAGCTGGGCCAACTCCAAGGTCAGCGGCGCGCTCTACCACCGCGCGATCGCGGTCATGCGCGGCGCGACGGCGCTCGGCAATTTCGTCTCCCTGAGCGAAAACGAATCCTATAACGTCGAGTATTGGCCGCTCGAGCTGTACAAACTGTCGCTCGCGCCGGCGGAAGCGGAATTCTCCCGAAAAATCGCGTTCATTACCGGCGGCGCCGGCGGCATCGGCAGCGAAACGGCGCGCCGTCTCGTCTCCGAAGGCGCGCACGTCGTGCTGGCGGATCTGAATCTGGAAGGAGCGGAGCGGGTCGCCGGCGAAATCAACGAGAAGCACGGCGAAGGCCGCGCGCTCGCGGTGAAGATGGACGTGACGAGCGAAGAAGCGGTCATCGCCGCGATCGCGGAGACGGCGCTCGCCTACGGCGGCCTCGACATCGTCGTCAACAACGCCGGCCTCGCGACGTCGAGCCCGTTCGACCAGACGTCGCTGAAGGAATGGAACCTGAACATCAATGTGCTCGGAACCGGCTACTTCCTCGTGGCGCGCGAAGCGTTCAAGCTGATGAAGGAGCAGGCGATCGGCGGCAACATGGTGTTCATCGGCTCCAAGAACTCCGTTTACGCCGGCAGGAGCGCGTCTGCATACAGCTCGGCGAAGGCGCTCGAGGCGCATCTGGCGCGCTGCGTCGCGGCGGAGGGCGGCGAATTCGGCATCCGCGTCAACACGATCCTGCCGGACGCGATCCTGCAGGGCTCCGCGATCTGGAATAGCAACTGGCGCAACGAACGCGCCGCGGCCTACGGCATCGAGCCCGACCAGCTGGAAGAGTATTACCGCAAGCGCACGACGCTGCTCGTCAACATCTATCCGCGCGACATCGCCGAAGGCATCGCGTTCTTCGCCTCGTCGAAGGCGGACAAGACGACGGGCTGCATGCTGACGATCGACGGCGGCGTGCCGGCGGCGTTCACGCGATAAGCCTTCGCGCGGCATGCCGGCGCGATGCCGCGCTGCGAGCAGCTTTCATGCATTCGGGCTTTCATGTATTCATGCATTCATGCATTCATCCGTTCATTGCAAGCAAGGTTGATTCTAGTACATTTCATGTGACGAGAGGAAGTGCGGAGCATGTACCAAGCAAGAGGCGAGAAGCATTGGATCATCCCGGACGGCTTTATTCCGCCGACGAGCGCGGAAGGGAGCGTGTACGAGAGCCACGAATCCATCTGCGTGCTGAACTGCTCCTCCGAGGAGGCGCTGCTGCGCTTGACGATTTTTTTCGAGGACCGCGACCCCCTCGAGAACATCCTGGCGGTCGTCCCCGGCCGAAGAACGAAGCATATCCGCACGTCCTCCCTCTCGGCGAAAGGAGCGTCCATTCCGCTGGGCGTTCCTTACGCGATCGAGGTGCTGAGCGACGTTCCGGTCATCGTGCAGTACAGCCGGCTGGACGCCACGCAGGCGGCCAACGCGCTTATGTCTGTCATGGCTCATCCCATCAAATAAAAGCGAAGGAGCAATGAACATGGACCAACGCATTATCGCGAATTACGAAGCCGCCAAGGCGCTGTACGAAGCGCACGGCATCGACGTCGACGCGGCGCTCGAGAAGCTCGCCGAGATCAAAATTTCGATGCACTGCTGGCAGGGAGACGACGTCCGCGGTTTCTTGAACAAATCGCAAGCGCTTACGGGCGGCATCTCCGTGACGGGCAACTACCCGGGGGCCGCCGGCACGCCGCAGGAGCTTCGCGCCGATTTGGAGAAGGCGTTTTCTCTCATTCCGGGCAAGCACAAGGTCAGCCTGCACGCGATTTACGCGGACACCGACGAGAAGGTGGAGCTGGACCGGATCGAGCCGAAGCATTTCGAGTCCTGGGTCGACTGGGCCAGGGAGCAGGGGCTCGGCCTCGACTTCAACCCGACCTGCTTCTCGCACGAGAAGTCGGCCGACGGCTTCACGCTGAGCCATCCGGACCCGGCCGTCCGCCGGTTCTGGATCGACCACTGCAAGGCGGCGCGCAAGGTCGGCGCCTACTTCGGCGAGCAGCTCGGCCAAACCTGCGTCACGAACGTCTGGGTCCCGGACGGCCTCAAGGATACGCCGGCCGACCGCCTGGCGCCGCGCGCGCGGCTGAAGGACGCGCTCGACGAGGTGTTCGCGGAGGAGCTGGACCCCGCGCATAACCTCGACGCCGTCGAGAGCAAGCTGTTCGGCCTCGGCTCCGAGGCGTACGTCGTCGGCTCGCACGAGTTCTATATGGGCTACGGCATCGCCAACAACAAGCTGATCTGCCTCGACGCCGGCCATTTCCATCCGACCGAGGTCATCTCGAACAAGCTGTCCGCGCTGTCGCTCTTCGCGGACGGCATCCTGCTGCACGTCAGCCGTCCGATGCGCTGGGACAGCGACCACGTCGTCGCGTTCGATGATGAATTGATTGAAATCGGACGCGAGCTCGTCCGCGGCGATCTGCTCGGCAAGACGCACATCGGCCTCGATTTCTTCGACGCCAGCATCAACCGCGTGGCGGCGTGGGTCATCGGCACGCGCAACACGATCAAGGCGCTGCTCCGCGGCTTCCTGGATCCCGTCGAGGCGCTCCGCAAGGCGGAGAACGAGTTCGACTTCACGACGCGCCTCGCGCTGCAGGAGGAGTTCAAGTCGTATCCGTTCGGCGCGGTATGGGACTACTACTGCGCGAAGCAGGGCGTGCCGGTGCGCGAAGCGTGGCTCGCCGAGGTGAAGGCGTACGAGAAGGACGTGCTGCTGAAGCGCGGCGCGCAGGCGGCAGTCGCGAACAATTAACGCGAACAATTAGTCGGAAACGATCGGCTTCGCCGACGACGATAACGATCGCCATTATAGAAGAAGCGAGATCGCCGAAGCGGGCCGCGGCCCGCTTCGGCTTGACATCGGGAGGGTTGCCGCTTGCCGAGCATATTGGCATACGATCTCGGCGCGAGCAGCGGCAGGGCGCTGCTCGGCCGATTGAACGACCGCATCATCGAGGTGGAGGAGATTCACCGCTTCGGCAACGATCCCGTCGCGGTGGGCGACCGCCTGCAATGGGACATCCTGCGCTTGTTCCATGATCTGAAGCAGGGGCTGCTGAAGGCGAAGCATGCCGGCGAAGAGCCGGTCAGCCTGGGCATCGATTCATGGGCCGTCGACTTCGGCCTGATCGGCCGGAACGGCGAGCTGCTCGGCAATCCGTATCATTACCGCGACCGCCGCACCGACGGCGTCATGGAGCGGACGATGGCGCGGCTGACGCCGGAGCGGATCTTCGGCCGCAGCGGCATTCAGTTCCTGCCTTTCAATACGATCTATCAGCTCGCGGCCTTGAAGGAAGCGGATTCCCCGCTCCTGGAGCAGGCGAAGCATCTGCTGATGATTCCGGACCTGCTGCGTTATTTCCTCACCGGCGAGATGCGGAGCGAGTTCTCGAACGCGACGACGACGCAGCTGTACAACCCGCTGCTCGGCGACTGGGATGCCGAGCTGATCGCGGCGATCGGCGTATCGCCGGCGCTGTTCGGACCGGTCGTGCGCCCGGGCACGCGGGTCGGGGAGATTCGCGATTCGCTGCGGGAAGAGCTCGGCGTCGGCGCGGTGCCGGTCTACGCGGTCGCGGAGCACGACACCGGCTCCGCCGTCGCGGCGGTACCGGCGCTGGAGCGCGATTTTGCCTATCTCAGCTGCGGCACGTGGTCGCTGATGGGCACCGAGGTCGACCGCCCGGTCATGGGCGAGCTGGCCCGGGAGCTGAATTTCACCAACGAAGGCGGCGTGAACGGGACGTTCCGCCTGCTGAAGAACATCATGGGGCTGTGGATCCTGCAGGAGAGCCGGCGGACGTGGGAGAAGGCGGGCCTGACGCTCGGCTTCCCCGAGCTGGTGCGGCTGGCGGAGCAAGCGCCGGCGTTCGGGGCGTTCATCGATCCCGACGATCCGGCGTTCCTGCATCCCGGCGACATGCCGGCGCGCATCGCGCGCTACTGCGCGGATACGGGCCAGAAGGCGCCCGGGACGCCTGGCGGGATCGTCCGGTGCATTCTCGAAAGCCTTGCGCTCAAATACCGTTATGTGCTTGAATTAACGGAGCGGCTCTCGAACAAGCGGTTCGGCGGCCTGCACATGGTCGGCGGCGGCATTCAGAACGCGCTGCTGTGCCAATGGTCGGCGAACGCGATCGGCAAGCCCGTTTGGGCCGGGCCGATCGAGGGCAGCGCGCTCGGCAACCTCGCGGTCCAGTGGATCGCGCAGGGCGAGTTCGCGGATATCTGGGAAGCGCGCAAGGTCATCCGCGATTCGTTCCCGGTGACGGTCTACGAGCCGAGGGACGGCGCGGCATGGGACGACGCATACGGGCGGTTCCGCGCGCTTGCGGGCTTGGCGTAACGGGCAGGCGAGGGCGCCATGGGATGCGTTTGAACACACTACTATTTCGTTAGTTGCGGGAGAGATACACGATGCTGGTTGCGGAACGCTATGAGAAAATCGTTGGGCTGGTGAACGAGCGGGGCAGCATCCGGGTGACGGAGCTGAGCGAGCTGTGCCAGGTGACGGAGGAGACGATCCGCCGCGACCTGGACCGGCTGGAGCAGGCCGGCCGGCTTCGCCGTTCTCATGGCGGCGCGGTCAGCGTGAAGGACCTGCCTCAGCAGCAGCAGCCGGAAATCCCGTACGCGGAGCGCGAGATCGCGCACGCGGAGGAGAAGCGGCGCATCGCCGAAGAGGCGGTAAAGCTGGTCCGTCCGAACGACCGGATTCTGCTGGACGCCAGCTCGACCGCTTGGTACTTGGCGTCGTACTTGCCGGACATGCCGCTCACGGTGCTCACCAATTCCATCAAGGTCGCGGTGGAGCTGAGCGGCAAGGAGCGCATCGAGGTCATCTCGACGGGCGGTCTGCTGGCGCAGCGCTCACTCTCCTACGTCGGCCCGCTGGCGGAGCGTTCGCTCGACGCCTATCACGTCGACAAGGCGTTTTTCTCCTGCAAGGGCGTGCATCTGGAGCGCGGGATCAGCGAAGCCAACGAGCTGCAGGCGCGCATCAAGCAAAAAATGCTCGGCATGGCCGACGAAGTCGTCCTGCTCGCCGATGCCAGCAAGTTCGGCGTGCAGGCGTTCACGCAGGTCGCGGAGCTCGGCGACGTGGACGCGATCGTCACGGACAAGCGCGTCTCCCCGGAGACGCTCGCCGCGCTGGCGGAGCGGTCGATCGCGGTTCGCACCGTGTGAGCGCCCGGTAGCCGAGGTGCGGGAGACGCAGCTCGCAGCGAAAGCAAACGGCGAACCGTCCGCGGCACGACGTCCATGCGCCAGCAACCGCGGCAGCCGATCCTCGCGATCGGCTGTTTTTGCGTTGACGCCGCGCGCCGTTCGGCGAAACGGCCGGACGCGCTCGCCCGGCGGCGGCAGGATTATCGGCCTGGGAGTCGAACATAGCTTTAGCAGGGGAACTTACTAAATCCGGAAGCTATAGGCGAGAGGAGCAAGTCGATGGATCAAGCGTCTGAAACGGCTTTGCCCGGCCAAGAGGTGCTGGAGCGCTTGGGCGTCCGGTCGGCCGTGCCGCTGGGCGGGCGGCTGAATTTGCATTGGCTGGTTGCTGCGCAACACGAACGGCTGGTGCTTCGCCGCTGGGCACCCGGCACTTCGCGGGAGGATATCGACTATGAAGCGCGCTTGCTGAGGCGGGTCGCCGCGCTCGGCTGGCCGGTCGCGCCGATCGTCGAAGGACCGTTCGAGGCGCAAGGAGCGATGTGGAGCCTGCATCCCTTCCTGCCCGGCAATCCGCCGGCGGAGGATGCCGGCGATTCGGACCGGCGGGCGCGGGGCCGGCTCCTGGCCCGCTTTCACGCCGATCTCGCTACGCTTGACGGCATCGGGCAGCGCGGCGGCTGGCGGCGATGCGAGGAGATTCTCGGCGACGAGACGCTGGACCGCGTGCTGGCCGAGGGGGAGCGCAGCCGCCCGGAGGAGGTCCGGATGCTGCGCTGGCATCTCGCGCGAGCGCGCGAGCGCACGGCCGGGCTGCAGCTTCAGGATCGCCCGGGCATCGTCGTTCACGGCGACTTCACGCCGTGGAATTTGCGTTTTCAAGACGGCAAGCTGACGGGGATTTTGGATTTCGAGCTTGCGCATCGGGATCATCGGATCGGCGATTTCGCCTTAACGTGGCGCGGGAGGTACGACGAGGTCGTGTACGGGTACGACGAGGTATCCCCGCTCGAGCCCGAAGAATGGGAGCTGCTCACGCCGATGTGGTGGGCGGGACTCGTCGAGCTGGCCTGCCGGCATCTGGCGGAAGGCACGTGGGACGACGGCTGGATCATCAAGAAATTGCTGGTGCGTTCGCCTTTAATGGGGCGGGATGCGGCGGCGCATCCTTAAGGGCGGCCGGGCGGAGAGCGGTACGGCCGGGACGGCGCCGGCGAACGGCGCGGGGGAGCAGGAGCGGCGACCGGAGCGGTGCGGCGCGGCCGGTGCGGCACTACCGGCGCGGCGACCGGAGCGGTGCGGCGCGGCCGGTGCGGCGCTACCGGCGCACCGGCCTGGCCGTACTTTTCTTAAGCCGGCCTGCTTCGGAGTCGCGGGCTGCCCGCTCGCAGCCGAGGCAACCGCGCGGAGTTTAAGGCACGGACGGGTTTCAACGACGATGCGGCCGCGAGGAAGGCAAAAAAGAGGCGCCGGCGGACCGCATTTTCTATTGTCAAGTTGTCTGATAACCTGATAAAATGATCGTCATAGACCATCGAAACGAGGTGTCGGCCCAGGTGAAAGTGTCTTTATTCATTACGTGCTTGAGCGATGCGCTGTACCCGCGCGTCGGGGAGGCCATGGTGCGGCTGCTGGCCAACTACGGCGTCACGCTCGAATTCCCGTCCGTGCAGACGTGCTGCGGGCAGCCGGCGTTCAACAGCGGCTACTGGAAGGAAGCGCGCGAGGCCGCGCAGACGATCATCGCCGCGTTCGAGGACGCCGATTTCGTCATTTCTCCTTCGGGCTCCTGCACGGGCATGATCCATCATTATCCGAAGCTGTTCGAGCATGATCCCGTCATGCTGGAGAAAGCGCTTAAGCTGCAGGAGAAGTCCTACGAATTCACGCAGTTTCTCGTGCAGGTGCTCGGCGTCACGGACGTCGGGGCGCGTTTTCCGCACAAGGTCACGTACCATCCGTCCTGCCACGGCAGCCGCCTGCTCGGCGTGAAGGAAGAGCCGCTGCTCCTGATGGAGCGGGTGAACGGGCTCGAACTCGTGCCGCTGCCGTTCGCGAACGATTGCTGCGGCTTCGGGGGCACGTTCGCGATCAAGATGTCCGATATTTCGGGCGCGATGGTGTCGGAGAAGACCGACCACGTGCTGGAGACGGAAGCCGAGGTGCTCGTCGGGCTCGACATGGCGTGCCTCATGAACATCGCGGGCAATTTGCGGTTTCGCGACAAGCCGGTGCGCGTCATGCATCTGGCCGAATTGCTGTACGAAGGGGTGAAGGGCGCATGAGCGGCACGGGAACGCAAGCGGGCGGCGCGACCGTCAAGGAACGCGCGGGGCTGGCGCTGAACAACGAGTTTCTGCGGAAAGCGGTCAAATTCACGACGGAGCGGCTGCGGAACGGCAAGCAGAACGCGGCGGCCGAGCACGGCAACTGGGACGAATGGCGCGAGCGCGGCCGGCAGATCCGGCTGCATACGATCGCGCATCTCGATTATTACCTGAACTTGTTCGCGGACAACGCGCGGGCGAACGGCGTGCACGTGCATTTCGCCGAGACGGCGGCCGAAGCGGTCCGCATCTCGCTCGATATCGCGAAGCACGCGGAAGCGAAGACGGTCGTGAAATCGAAGTCGATGGTGACCGAGGAGCTGCATCTCAACCACGCGCTGGAGGGCATCGGCGTCGAGGCGATCGAGACGGATCTCGGCGAGTACATCATCCAGTTGGCGGGCGAGACGCCGTCGCATATCATCATCCCGGCGATTCACAAGAACCGCTATCAAATCGCGGAGCTGCTGTCGGCCGACGCGGGCGAGACGCTGGCCCCGGACACGCAGGTGCTGGCCGGCTTCGTGCGCCGCAAGCTGCGGGAGAAGTTCCTCGAAGCGGACATCGGCATGACCGGCTGCAATTTCGCGATCGCCGAGACGGGCTCCATGGTGCTGTTCGAGAACGAAGGCAACGCCCGGATGGTGTCGACGGTGCCGAAGACGCAGATTACCCTTATGGGGATGGAGCGCATCATCCCGTCCTGGTCGGACCTCGAAGTGATGGCGACGCTGCTGCCGCGTTCGGCCACCGGACAGAAGCTGACGGTCTACATGTCCGGCATTACCGGTCCGCGCCGCGAAGAAGACGCCGACGGACCGGAAGACATGCACATCATCATCGTCGACAACGGCCGTTCGCTGCAGCTCGGCGATCCCGAATTCCAGGAGCTGCTCAACTGCATCCGGTGCGGCGCTTGCCTGAACGCCTGCCCGGTGTACCGGCACATCGGCGGCCATGCCTACGGCGGCACGTACAGCGGCCCGATCGGCGCGGTGCTGACCCCGGCGCTGCAGAAGAACGTCGCGGAGTGGGACGATATCGCGAACGCGTCGAGCTTGTGCGGCGCCTGCTACGAGGCGTGCCCGGTGAAGATTCCGCTGCACGAGATGCTGATCTACCTGCGCCGCCGCAAGCTCGAGGCCGGCCGGGGCGACAAGCTCGAGGCGCTCGGGATGAAAGGCTTCGCCGCCGTCGTCTCGAACGCGAAGCGCTACGGCGCGGCGGTGAAGCTCGGGCAGCTCGGCCAGCGCCTCGTCGTGAAGGGCGGCGGGATCCGGCTGAAAGCCGGCCCGCTGAAGGGCTGGAACGCGTACCGGGTCGCGCCGAGCCTGGCGAAGCGGTCGTTCCGCCAGCAGTGGAAGACGATGGAGGAAGAAATCCGCCACGGCCTGCAGGAGATGGACCCGGCGATGAAGAGCCGCATGGAACGGATCGTGCAGGAACGGAAGGCTGGCAAAGGAGGTCAGGGGCATCATGGCTAAAACGGACGAACACCAGGCGTGGCTGGCCGAGCTGGACGCGCGGTCGCGGGCGAAGCAAAGCGGCTTCATCGACGGCATTTCCGCCAAGCTGCGGCGGCCGCGCGCGACGGAGCCGCCGGCGCATCCGTTCCGCGGCGCGCCGGACTTTTGGAACGGCTTCGACTGGCCGCTCGAGGAGCGGATCGAGCGGTTCCGCGCGAACTTCAAGGCGGCCGGCGGCCATACGGAGCGGCTCGCGACGATGGAGGACGCGCGCGCGTTCATCGCCGGCAAGGCGGCGGAGATGGGCGCGAAGTACGTCATCCGCCAAAACCAGCCGGAGCTGAACGCGCTCGGGCTGGAAGACGCGATGCCGGGCGCTTCGTTCTCCGTCTGGAACAGCGATCCGGAGGAGCAGTGGAAGGCGCGCGCGGCGGAAGCGGACTTCGGCGTCGTCGTCGCGGATTACGCGGCGGCGTACACCGGCTCGATCACGGTGCTGTCCGCGAAGGACAAGGGCCGCTCCGTCAGCCTGCTCCCGACGGTGCTCATGGCGATCATTCCGGTCGAACGGCTGCACACGCGGCTCGGCGAAATACTCGTGAACTTCGACCGCGCGGGCCGGGAGAACCTGCCCGCCGGCATTCATTTCATCTCCGGCCCGAGCCGCTCGGCGGACATCGAGAACGACCTGACGATCGGCGTGCACGGTCCGGGCGTCGTGTACGCGCTGATCGTCGGGTAGGGGAGGCCGCGGACGAGCGGGGCGATTGGGCGGGACGACTGAGGAGCGTCGCGCCGGCTTGCTTGGCGGTCGCTCGGTTGCGGAGTTCGGGGCACGCCGCGCCGCCGCGGAGGATCCGCCGATGCCGGGCGTTCCCGTTTCCGTCTCGCCCGCCGCCGCCGCCGCCGCCGGCATTGCTTTCGCGTACCGGTAGATGATACCATTTGCACGATAAGGCAGCCGCGCGCTTGTCGTTCGCTCCGGAGACGGGCGCGCGGTCGGGAAGGAGAGGAGCTTCGGCGTGGAAATCACCCGTTTGTCTAAACGCAACCATTACGAGGAGATTGCCGAGCAGCTGAAGCGGCTGATCCTGGACGGCAAATGGAAGGTCGGCGACAAGCTGCCTTCGACGAAGGAGATGTCGGAGCAGTTCGGCGTCGGACGGTCCACGACGCGCGAGGCGCTGAGCGCGTTGAAGGCGATGGGCTACATCGAGATTCGCCAAGGCGGCGGCTGCCGCGTGATCAGCGCCGCCCCGGCGCCGGCGCAGGTGGAGCTGCCCGAGCTGCAGGCGCTGCGCATGAATCGCGAAACGCTGCTGGAGCTGCTCGAGGCGCGGCATGCGTTGGAGGTAGCGAACGCCTCGATCGCGGCGGAGAAGGCGACGGAGGACGACCTCGCGGTGCTGAGAGGGCTTATGAAGGAGATGGAGGCGGCGATCGGCGACGACCTCGAGGGCGAGCGCACCGACCTGCTGTTTCATCTGACGCTGGCGAAGGCGACGCGCAACTCCATTATGCTGCGGCTGTTCGAGTCGATCGTCGGCCAGCTCGAGACGGTCATCCGCGACATTCGGCGCGTGGAGATTTACGCCAACCGGTCCGTGGCCGAACGGCTGTACCGCGAGCATCTCGCCATCTTCGACGCCGTCTCCGCCCGCGACGCGGCGCAGTCCGGCGAGCGCATGAAAGCGCACCTGGCGCACGTGGTGGATGATTTAATGCGCGTGCTGTGAGGGGCGGGGCGGGTTGGGATTGGCTTACGTACGCACAGAGCTTAGCAAAACATAGAATTGCGCTTCAACGGTTAATTAGCCAAGGCAAGGCGAGGCTGATGCATAATGCGGCAGTTCGGTTCCATTGTTGGGGCATTCCGTCTCCGACCACGCTGACGTTGATGGAATGGTTCCCCGGCGCTAATGAAACGGACGAGTTTTCTACCGTTGAAGTGGATTGATGGTTTCACTGAGTTAGCCCAGCCGGTTGCCAATCCGCCTTTGCGTTTGGTACGCTTATCCATACGAATACAGTCCTGAAGCACAGGCTGCCAACCCGGCGCGAAACCGGGCGGGCAGCTTATTTTTTTGACCGGAGGTCGTTCGCATGAACAGACGCGTTGCAGAAAATTATCAATTCGAGAAAGCCTATGCTTCCATGTTGGAGGAAGCCTATCGCAGTGCTGCGGAAGAGCGGAAGAGACGATTGAGTTCGAGGGAGAACGCCGAGAAAATGTTTCTCGAGCACGCGTGGTGGCCCGCGGTCGGGAACTTGAATGATTTGCATCCGGAATATGAAATCATCGATTTAAAGGGTGGAACGCGATTCGTCGATTACGCGTATTTGCCGCCGCAACCGTTTCGAATGGCGATCGAAATCGATGGTTACGGCTCTCATTGGCGCGATGTCAGCCGTTGGAAATTTGCGGATGACCTCGTACGACAAAATCATCTCTTGATTAGCGGCTGGCGGTTGCTACGCTTCGCGTTCGACGACATTCAAGAGAAGCCGGTGCGCTGCCAACAAACGCTGCTGCTTGCTTTGGCTAAGTGGGGCGGTGTTCTGCAAGGCAATCCGCATCCCTTAAACGTATACGAGAGAGCGCTGTTTAATCTGATGCAGGAGCAGAGGGGCGAAACGACGCCGAGCCAGGCTGCCGCGCTGTTAGGCATCGATAGACATACGGCGGCAAATAATCTGCAGTCGCTTGCGGCAAAGCAAATCGTGAAACCTTGGCTCTCCAAGGCAGGGAGAACGATGAAATATACGTTCTACTTCGATGGGCATCGTGCGCATTGATTCACGGGTAGGGATGGACAGGCATTGTTAGTAGTAAAGGTAAAGGAGACGCCTGCATACAAGCGGAGTCAGCGGTATTGGCGCGAGAAGGTGAAGAGATAACCTACATAGGCGAGGGAGAGGGCGGTTTTGACAGCAGAAGGTGATGGAGACACCTACATGGCGATCAGCAAGCGCGGTTTTCGTACAAGAAGGTGACTGAGTCACCTACAAGTTGCCTGAATCGGTCGGTATTGGCGCGAGAAGGTGAAGAGGTAACCTACATAGGCGAGGGAGCGGGCGGTTTTACCATAAGAGGATAATGGGATAGCCTCATACCGGCGCGAATGAAAAGTTTCAGCATAAGAAGGCGGTGAGGTAGCCTTCATTCATCCGCCCCGACCTCCGCCCGATTTTCCTCCGACCCCCCTGATGGGTTATACTGGACAAGCGAACTACCGCAACGCCGAGCCGAGGGGAACCGACGTCATGACCGATTTTTTCTTATCCAACTTCGTAACCATAATTACCGTTATCAATATTCCGCTGGCGATCGCGGTCATGTTCCTGGAGCGGCGGAACGTCGGGGTCACCTGGGCGTGGCTGATGGTGCTGCTGTTCCTGCCGGCCGTCGGCTTCGTGGTGTACCTGGTCTTCGGGCAGAATCTCAGCAAGAAGAAGCTGTACAAGCTGAACAGGCGGACGAGGGAAACGATGAACGCCTTGATCGAGCAGCAGCGGCGGGAGTTTCGCGATCATCGGATTGTGTTTAATGATGATGCGGCGGAGCGTTATTCGGACCTGATTTGCATGAATTTGACGAGCGGGTTCGCGCTGTACACGCAGAACAACCACGTTGATATTTTCACGAACGGCCCCGACAAGTTCGACGCGCTGTTCGCGGATATCGAGCGGGCGACGCACCATATTCACCTGATGTACTACATCGTCCACAACGACGGGCTCGGCAGACGGCTCGTCGACGCGCTGACCGAGAAAGCGAAGCAGGGCGTCAAGGTGCGCTTCCTCGTGGACGACATCGGCAGCTCGCTGCTGAAGCGGGAGTTTTTCGGCGAATTGGTCAAGGCCGGCGGGGAAGTGGCGTACTTCTTCCCGTCCAAGATCCCGTACTTGAACATCCGCGTGAATTACCGCAACCACCGGAAGCTCGTCATCATCGACGGCCAGATCGGCTACATCGGCGGCTTCAACGTCGGCGACGAGTACATGGGCTTGAACAAGCGCTTCGGCTTCTGGCGCGACACGCATCTCCGCATTACCGGCTACGCCGTGCTCCAGATGCAGGCCCATTACATGATGGACTGGAACCTGGCCAGCCACACGGCGTTCAGCCGCGAGGTGCTGGGCTTGTTCCCGCCGGCGGCGAACACCGGAACGACGGGCATTCAGATCGTCTCCAGCGGGCCGGACCAGACGCTCGAGCAGATCAAGAACGCCTACATCAAGATGATTCATTCCGCCAAGCAGTCGATTTACATGCAGACGCCGTATTTCATCCCCGACGAAAGCCTGCTGAACGCGCTCAAGCTGGCCGTGCTGTCGGGCATCGACGTGCGGATCATGCTGCCGAGCAGACCGGATCATAAAATGGTGTATTGGGCAACCTTCTCCTATTTAGGCGAATTGCTCGAGGAAGGCATGAAGTGCTACCTGTACGAGAAAGGGTTTCTTCACGCGAAGGCGCTCGTCGTCGACGGCACCGTCGCCTCGGTCGGAACGGCGAACGTGGACATCCGCAGCTTCAAGCTGAATTTCGAAATCAACGCCATCCTGTACGACACGAAGACGGCCATGGAGCTGAAGCGGATTTTCGAGGAAGACATGCTGGATTGCACGGAGCTGACGTACGAGCAGTATCAGCGGCGTTCGCGGCTGGAGCGGTTCCGGGAATCGTGCGTGCGGCTGCTGTCTCCGATCTTGTGACGAACCGCGACTCTCTGTACGACTAAGCATCAGGAGTGAAATAAACGATGATGGACAAACAAATGGTCATGGAATGGGCGAAAATGCTCATGAGCTATAAATTCGCGCTGGACGAAGTCAGCACCAAGCTGACGATCCTGAACGAGGAACTGCAATTCATTCAAAACTACAACCCGATCGAGCACGTCAAGACGCGCATCAAGTCGCCCGAGGGCATCGTCGAGAAGCTGCAGCGCAAAGGGCTCGAGGTGTCGAAGGAGAACGCCGCGAAGCATATCCGCGACATCGCCGGCGTCCGCGTCATCTGTTCGTTCACGACGGACGTGTACCGGGTGTACGACATGATCCGCAGCCAGGGCGACGTCGAGGTCGTCGAAGTGAAGGATTACATCAAGTATCCGAAGCCGAACGGCTACCAGAGCCTGCATCTGATCATCCGGATTCCGATCTTCCTGTCGGACCGGACCGAGCACGTGAACGTGGAAATTCAGCTGCGGACGATCGCGATGGATTTCTGGGCCAGCCTCGAGCATAAAATCTACTACCAATTCCACGACGACATGCCGGCGACGATCCGCGAGCAGCTGAAGGCGACGGCGGACATGATCGGCATGCTCGACCGCCGCATGCTGCTGCTGAAGGAAGAGGTACAGAAGTTCAGCGACGGCGCGGAGACGGTCAAATTGCAGCTGCCGATGCTGCCAAGCACCACCTGAACGCCGCGGGCGGCAGGGAAAAGCACAGCTCTCCGCGGAAAAATCACTAATTATGACATGAAAAAAGGGAAAAATTTCCCTGTGGCGGCGAAATGGTCATTTGTTTACAATGAACAATGACCATTTTTGTTTTGCTTTATTTTGAAAACGCTTTCAGACAAATTTTCGATTCTCTCCGCCAGAAATTCGATTTTCTCCTCCAGAAAGGGGTATTCGCCTGATCCACATCATGATCCGCGGCATCAATGATATGAAGCTTCGCACGAAGCTGGTGCTCTCGTTTATTTTCGCGGCGTTCGTGCCGGTTCTGATCGTCGGCGCTTTCCTGACGGGCGAGTTGCAGAACATGGCGCTCGACAACGCGCTCGAGCAGACGGCGAACAACGTCGATCGGGTCAAGAAACGCACCGGCGAGGTCATCAACGTGTCGTACGACATCTCGTACCGCATGTCCAACGACAGCCGGCTGGAGACGCTGGCCAACCGGCACTACGAGTCCGTCTACGAGGTCGTCAAGGCGTACAAGGAATACCCGGACATCAAGGATTACATCCGCCTCTACAAGGACATCTCCAACATTCGGCTGTACGTGAACAACCGGACGCTGCTGAACAACTGGGAGTTTCTGCAGCCGACGAAGGCGACCATCGATTCCGACTGGTACCGGCGGGCGCTGACGAGCAGCGGCCTTACCGCCTGGTACTACATGAAGGACGAGCGGGACAACCGTTATTACCTCAGCCTCGTGCGCAAAATCGATTTCCTGACGCAGCATACGAGCGGCGTCCTCGTCATCAACGTCAGCTCGGACAAGCTGAACGGCATCCTGAGCCAGGAGCCGTTCGAGACGATGATCGTGGACGGGAACGACCGGATCGTGGCGGCGAACCGGCCGGGACGCATCGGCAGCACGCTCGCGAGCATCAGCTACGATCCGAAGGTGATCGCGGCCAAGAGCGGCAGCTTCAAAGCGCTGGTCGACGGCAAGTCGTCGCAAATCCAGATCGAGCCGCTCGTGCCGGAATCGAGCCTGAACGACCTGCGGATCATCTCGGTCTTCTCCTACGACGACATCATGAAGGAGCCGAACCGGATCATCCGGCTGGCCCTGACCGTCATCCTCGTCAGCCTGGCGGTGGCGATCATGCTCGTCTACGGCTTCTCCGCCATGCTCTCCAAGCGGATGATGCGCCTTAGCAAATACATCGCGAAGGTCGGAACCGGCAATCTGGACGTGGCGCTCGAGATCGACGGCAAGGACGAGATCGGGCAGCTGTCGCGCCAATTCAACGGCATGGTCGCCAGCATCAACGGCCTTATCGTCGAGCTGCAGGATTCCAACCGGCAGAAGGTCGAGCTGCAGTCGCGGCAGAACGAAATCAAGTTCAAGATGATGGCGAGCCAGATCAACCCGCATTTCCTCTTCAACGCGCTGGAATCGATCCGCATGAAGGCGCATCTGAAGGGCGAGCGCGACATCTCGAACGTCGTCCGGCTGCTCGGCAAAATGATGCGGAAAAACCTCGAGGCCGGCAGCCGCACCGTCCTGCTGCGCCATGAGATCGACCTCGTGCGCTGCTACCTCGACATTCAGAAATTCCGCTACGAGGACCGGCTGCGGTACGAGCTGCGGATCGATTCGGACGTCCAGGACGTGCCGATCCTGCCCCTGATCGTGCAGCCGCTCGTCGAAAACGCGGTCATCCACGGCTTGGAAAACCGCGAAGCGGGGGGCTGCGTGCGCATCGCCGCGGCGGCCGGCGGCGGCCGGATCGAGATTGAAGTCGCGGACGACGGGGAGGGCATGTCCCGGGAGAAGCTGGAGGAGCTGAACCGCTCGCTCGACGAGAGCGAGGAGCGCGAAGGCAACCGGATCGGGCTTCGCAACGTGCATATGCGGCTGAAGCTCATGTACGGCCAGGATTGCGGACTGCGGATCCGGAGCGAGGCGGGCGTGGGAACGAGCGTACACTTTTCGATACCGATGGAGGCGAAGGACGATGTATAACGTGCTGATTACCGACGACGAACCGACGATCCGCGAAGGATTGCGCACCTTGATCGACTGGGAGGCGCTCGGCTACCGGGTGGTCGACACGGCCGCGAACGGGGGCGACGCCTTGCGCAAAATCGAGCGGCATCGCCCCGATCTGCTCATCGTGGACATCCGCATGCCGGGCATGAGCGGGCTCGAGCTCGTGGAAGCCGTCCGCAAAACGGACAGCGCGGTGCGCGTGCTCATCCTGAGCGGATACGCGGATTTCGATTACGCCAAGAAGGCGATCGGACTGAACATCGACGGCTACCTGCTGAAGCCGGTCGACGAGGACGAGCTGGCGGAGCAGCTGGTCCGCCTGCGCGGCGAGCTGGACCGGAGGCGGAAGGAGCGGGAGGAGAGCGGCGCGCGCCGGGCATGGAACCGCCAGAAGCTGCTGCACGCCTTGCTCGCCCGGGGCGAAGCGGGGCAGGAACGCTTGCCCGAGCCGGAGGAGCTCGAGGCGCTCGGCCTGCGCTGGGAGCGCTATAGCATCGCGGCGGTCAAGCTGCAGGGGATGGAGCCGAATCCGGAGCGGTTCGCCGCCATTCGCGACCGGTTCCTGCGGGCGTACGACGACAAGGACAAGGGCGTCGCCGTGACGATGGAGGCGGCGATCGTCCTGCTGCTGCCGGCCGATCTGGCGTCGGAAGCGGCGCGGCGGCGCGTCTACGCCGACATCGCCGGGCTGGTCGCGGAGCCGTGCGCGCAGATCGCCGCGGCGGCCGGCTCGCCGGTCGCGTCGCTCGCGGACGTGCGCCGGTCCTACGCGGAAGCGGCGGGGCTGCTCGACCGGGCGTTCTTCTACGCCGGCGGCGAGCTGATCGCGGCTTCGACGGCGCCGCTCCATCCGGCGGAAGCCGGCATCGGTCCGGCGATCGGCGGCGCGGCGGAGGGCGGCGCCGCGGACGGCAGCGAAGCGGACCCCGCGGCCGGCCTTCCCGCGCTCGCGGACAAGCTGTTCCTCGCCATCGACGTCGGCAACGCCGCCGCGGTCGCGCAGCTCGTCGAAGGGCTGGGACGCCGGCTCATCGCCGCCGGGCGTTCGGAGGAGGCGGTCAAGACGGCGTTCGCGGATCTCGTCGCGGCCGCGGCCGGCAAGCTGTCCCACGGCGGCGACGTCCGGAAGCTCGACAACGCGCGGCTGTCCGCGTGCATGAAGGCGATCTACCGCCACGTCCGCTACGGCGAGCTGGAACGCGACCTGACCGAGACGCTGCCGAAACTGGCGACGGGCGGGGCCTCCTGCAGCGGCGACAAGCAGATCAAGCGGATGATCGATCTGATCCACCGGAGCTACGACGAGAACCTCAAGCTGGAGACGCTGGCGGAGGTATTCAATTACAACAGCGCGTACCTCGGCAAGCTGTTCAAGAGCGAGACGGGCGAGTATTTCAACACCTACCTCGACAAGGTGCGGATCGGGAAAGCCAAGGAGCTGCTGGACCAAGGGCTGAAAATCTACCAGGTGGCGGAGAAGGTCGGCTACGCGAACGTCGACTATTTCCACGGCAAATTCCGCAAATACGTCGGCGTCTCGCCGTCCGCCTACCGGAAAAAATAGCGCATGGCACGATCGGATGATGCAATTTTCGCATGATTTTACCCCCAATTGTAGAGGTATTGGAAGCGCTTCATTTCCGCTATCATGAAGGCATACGCAAGGAGGTATCGCCCTATGAAAGCCGTTACAACGCTGAAGCCGCAAGCGGCGGCGCGGCCGAAATCCCGATTCTGGCACACGTTCTTCCAACAGAAATACTTGTACATGATGTCGATTCCGTTCGTGCTCTGGGTGCTCGTGTTCAACTACTTGCCGCTATGGGGCTGGACGATGGCGTTCCAGAAGTTCAAGCCGAAGAGCTCGTTCCTGGACCAGAAGTGGGTCGGGCTGCAGTACTTCAAGGAACTGTTCCACGACGATCAATTCTTCCAGGCGCTGCGCAACACGCTCGCGATGAGCGTCATGGGACTGATCGCCGGCTTCATCATTCCGATCGTGTTCGCGATTCTGCTGAACGAGGTGCGGGTCGGCTTCCTGAAGCGGTTCGTGCAGACGGTCTCGTACTTGCCGCACTTCGTGTCCTGGGTCGTCGCGGCGGGCATCGTCACGAAGATGCTGTCGACGGACAACGGCGCGGTCAACGACCTGCTCGTCGGGCTGCATCTGATCAGCGAGCCGATCCAATTCTCGGGCAAAGGCAATCTGTTCTGGAGCATCGTTACCGCGTCCGACGTTTGGAAAGAAACCGGCTGGAACACGATCATCTACCTGGCGGCGATCGCCGGCATCGGGCCGGAGCTGTACGAAGCGGCGCGCGTCGACGGCGCCAGCCGGCTGCAGCAGGCATGGCACATTACGCTGCCGGGCATCCGTTCCACGATTATCGTGCTGGTCATCATCTCGATCGGCCATCTCATCAGCATCGGCTTCGAGAAGCAGTTCCTGCTCGGCAACAACCTGGTGCGCGACTATTCGCAGACGCTCGACCTGTACGCGCTTAACTACGGGCTTGGCACGGGAAGGTATTCGTTCGGTACGGCGATCAACATTTTCAACTCCGTCGTCAGCGTCATCCTGTTGTTCGCGGCCAACGGCATCTTCAAGAAAATCACGAAGGAAAGCATCATTTAAGGGAGGGTAGGGCATGAAAGCAGGCATCTTCTCGCGCGGCACGCCCTGGTCCGACCGCGTCTTCGATCTCGTCGTCTACATCGTCATCACGCTCGTCACCATCGTCACGCTGTATCCGTTCCTGAACGTGCTCGCGATTTCGCTGAACGACTCCACGGACAGCGTACGCGGCGGCATCACGATCTTCCCGCGTGAATTCACGTTCAAGAATTACGAAACGATTTTCGCGTTCTCCGGCCTCATCACGGGCCTCAAAATCTCGACGCTGCGCACCGTCATCGGCACGGTGCTCGGCCTGATCAGCGCCTCGATGCTGGCCTTCACGCTCAGCCGGGTCGACTTCCAGGGACGGCGCTTCGTCTCGACGTTCCTCGCGCTGACGATGTACGTCTCCGGCGGCTTGATTCCGACGTACATCCTGATCAAGGACCTGCACATGATGGGCACCTTCGCGGTGTACATCCTGCCCGGACTCGTAAGCGCGTTCAACGTGTTCGTCATCCGCTCCTTCATCGACGGCATCCCGTACGCGCTGCAGGAATCCGCCAAGCTCGACGGCGCCAACGACTTCACGATCTACTGGCGGGTCATCCTGCCGCTGACGAAGCCGGCGCTGGCCACGATCGCGCTCTTCCTGGCGGTCGGGCAGTGGAACGCCTGGTTCGACACGTACTTGTACAACGGGTCGAAGGACAACCTGACGACGCTGCAATACGAGCTCATGAAGGTCATCCAGAGCACCACGACGAACGCCGACAGCTTCCGCGGCCGCAACATGACGGAGGTCATGGCGCAAATCTCGCCGGAGTCGGTGAAGATGGCGATCACGATCATCGTGACGGTGCCGATCCTCGTGGTGTATCCGTTCCTGCAGCGGTATTTCGTGAAGGGCATGACGCTGGGCGCCGTTAAAAGCTGAGCCCGGAAAGTAAACATTCGCCCTGCGGGCGGCATGGGTCTCCAATCGCTGTTGTAGTCCGGAAATCTTGATCGAATAAATGATTAGAGGTTGATTTCCGGCTACAAAGGCGAACGCTGACGCTTTTCCGGCTCCATGCCGCCTCTCCGGGCAAATGTTTACCGGGCTCTAACGCCCAAGGCAGGGCTTCGACTATTGAAGCCCTGCGGCACGGAAAGCTTGCGCAAACGATTGCGAGTTTCTGAAACATAAGGCACACCGCATCGGTATCGACAGGATTCCTGTTTATACAATACAAACAAACCGATATTCAAATTGGGAGGGTTTGCAATATGCAACGAGGGATTTCGAAGAAGGCCACGACGGTGCTTTCCGTCGTCCTGCTGAGCGGCATGCTGGCGGCCTGCGGCGGCAATAATGCCGGCAACAACGCCGCGGACAACGGCAACGCCCCGGCGAACGGCAATGCGAATACGAGCACGAACGCGAATGCGAATGCGAACGACGGCAAGGACGCGGCCGAGGATTTGTCGCCGATCACGTTCTCCTACTTCAGCGAAGACCCGAACCCGAACTGGAACAACATGCAGGACGACGTGTCCAAGGAAATCACGAAGCGCACCGGCGTGACGCTGGACGCGGAATTCGCGGTCGGCGATCCGACGCAGAAGGTGGCGCTGATCGCGACGAGCGGCGAATATCCCGACCTGATCGCGGCGAAGGGCGATATCGGCAAGCTGGTCGATGCCGGCGCCGTGCTCGATCTGACGGACCTGATCGACAAATACGCCCCGAATATCAAGAAGGTGCTCGGCGATTACATGGTGCGCGCGAAGTATACGAACGACGACCAGGCAATCTACGCGATTCCGACCTGGGCGGCGGCGGACGAGCAGCGCTTCGTGGCCGGCGGCGGCTTCGAGCTGCAGCACCGCGTCGTGAAGGAAGCCGGCTATCCGGAGATCCGCACGGTGCAGGATTACGAGAAGGTCATTCAAGACTATCTGAAGAAGCACCCGACCGACGAGAACGGCAACAAGAACATCGGCCTCTCCCTGAACGCCGACGACTGGCACATGTACATTTCCGTGACGAACCCGGCGTTCCTGACGACGGGCGGCTCGGATGACGGCGAATACTACATCGACCAGGAGACGAACGAAGTGACGTACCACTTCCGCCGTCCGGAAGAGAAGGAATATTTCCGCTGGCTGAACCATATGAACGACATCGGCCTCTTGGATAAAGAAAGCTTCGTTCAGAAATACGACCAGTACAAGGCGAAAGTCGCCACGGGCCGCGTGCTGGGCCTGATCGACCAAGACTGGGATTACAACGACGCGCAGCAGGCATTGAAGACGGCCGGCAAATTCGACGAGACGTACGGCCACTATCCGGTGACGCTGACAAAGGATTACAAGGATACGTCGTTCTGGCCGACGGGCTTCATGGGCGGCTACGGCATCGCGATCTCGAGCACGTGCAAGGACCCGGTCCGAGCGATCAAGTTCCTCGACTTCCTCGCGTCCGACGAAGGCCAAATCCTCAACAACTGGGGCATCGAAGGCAAGCACTACGTGATGGAGAACGGCAAGCGCGTCGTGCCGAAGGAAGTGCAGGACCGCATCAACAACGATAACACGGCGTTCACGAAGGAATCCGGCATCGGCTTCTATTGGAACATCATGGCGCACTACGGCGACGGCGCGAAGGATCCGAGCGGCAATTACTACACGAAGAACTTCCCCGAGCAGCTCGTGAACGGCTACAGCGACGTGGAGAAGGAAACGCTGGCGGCCTATAAGGCGACGACCTGGAAGGATCTCTTCCCGAAAGAAGACGAGTTCAAGGTCAAGTCGTACGGCGCGGCGTGGAACATCTCCATCCCGGGCGAGGACGAAGTGACGATTCTCGGCCTGAAGATGCGCGACATTACGTGGAAGCGGATCCCGGAAGCGATCCTGGCGAAGCCGGCCGACTTCGACAAGGTGTGGGACGCGTACATGGAAGAGCTCAAGAAAGCCGGCGTCGAGAAGATGGAGGACGGCTACGAGAAATACGTGAAGGACCGCGTGGAATTGTGGAGCGCGGACGCGAAATAAAGCAATCGAGCCCGGACAGCCGTCCGGGCTCTTTGGCGTGCTAGGGGGACTTGCGAGCCGCGGCCGAGCGCCATCGGCGGCTGCGCGCAAGCGCCGTCGGTTGTGCGCGATGCGTGCGGCGGTTAGACGAGGCCGTTCGCGATCAGGCTCTTGGCGCAGTCGAGCACGGTCTCGCGCGCCGGCCGCGGCTGCCAGCCCAGCACTCGCCGGGCTTTCGCCGACGTGCGCTGGTACTTGCGGCCGAGCATCGGCGTCAGCGCGCGGAGCGAAGGGTCGAACACGGCGAGGAACCGGACGAGCGCGTCCGGCATCGTGCGCGTCGGCACGCCGCGGGCTGCTTGGCCGAGTCCTTCGCGGAGCTCGCGCGCGACATCGGCCATCCACTGAAATTCGCCGACGGCGATGAACCGTTCGCCGGCCGCCGCGTCCGCCGTCATCGCCCGAAGGTGCAGGTCGGCAAGGTCCCGCACGTCGACGATTTCGAAGCCGAGGCGCGGAGCGGCCGGCACCTTCCCCTGCAGCAGCCGGTTGATGACCTGCACGGAGCCCTGGCCGTCCGCGCCGAGCAAGGGACCGAAGACCGCGCCGGGCAGAACCGTCGCCAGCGTCGTGGCGCCGCCGTGCTCGCGCATGTAACGCCAAGCCGCCTGCTCGGCGATCGTTTTGGATTTGCGGTACGGATCGAGCTTCGGGTCGTTCGGATCGGACCAGAGCGTCTCGTCGACGACGTCGCCCCGACGGTAGACGGACGGCGTGACGGCGGCGCACGACGAGGTCATGACGACGCGGCGGACACCGGCTTTGACCGCGGCCCGCAGCACGCGGAGCGTACCGTCGCGGGCGGGCACGATCAGCGCGCCCGGGTCTTTGGGATGGTCGTAGCCGAGCGGCGAGGCGACGTGCAGCACGTAGTCGCAGCCCACGGCCGCCTCGTCCCACCCCGCGTCCGCGGTCAGATCCGCGGCGACGAACGAGAGCCGGCCGCCGGGGTCGGCTTGCTCGGCGACGGCTTGCCGGACCGCATCCGCTTTGGCCGGGCTGCGCAAGGTGGCGCGCACCGCGTAGCCGCGTTTCAGCAGCCCGGCGATGCACCAGCCCGCGACGAAGCCCGTTCCGCCGGTGACGAGCACGGTTTGGGCAGGTTGTATGGATGTCATGGGAATCCCTCCGGATCGTTGATTTTCAAGCGCATCGTACGTTCCGATGCCCTGCCGCCATTATCGCGCAGCCGCCGTCCCGGACGCTTGACCGTTCCTGCCGGAAACTTGCCTATTGCTGCAATCGGGTGTAACGTAAGCCGTAGCGGACAGCAAGAAGGGAGGGGCGCGCTTGGAACGCGAACCGGCCGAATCGAGGCCAAGGGAATTCGAGACCGGCCCGGACGGGCTCGGCGAACTGCGCGGCGAGCTTATCGCGCTCGCCGAACGGATTACGACGGAAGACCGGCGCATCGCCACCCGCATTCCGTATCTGTCGATCTCGCGGTACAGCGGATCGATGCCGCCGATTCCCGTCGTCATGGCGCCGGCGTTTTGCCTGGTCCTGCAAGGGGCCAAGAAGCTCCAGGCCGGACAAGCCGTCATGAACGCCGGACCGGGCAGCTTCCTCGCGTCGCTGGTCGATCTGCCGGGGTTCGCGCAGGTGGACGGGGCCACGCCGGATTCGCCGTATATCGGTCTGCGGATGGACTTTACCACGGACGAAATCGCCGCCGTGATGGCGGAAGCCGGCATTCAAGTCAAGCCGCGGGACGCCGGGGCGGGCATGGGCGCGTTTGTCGGCCGGGCGGATGCCGCGCTGCTGCGGCTGTTCGCGCGGCTGCTCCGGCTGCATCTCGAGAAGCCGGAGGCGGAAGCCCGGTTCCTCGCGTCGCTCCTGAAGCGGGAGATGATGTATCATTTGCTGACGGGCGACGACGGCCATCTGTTCATCCAACGCGCGTTGTTCGACCGGCAGGAGGGCATCGGTCCGGTCATTGCCTGGATCAAGACGCATTTCACGCGTCCCTTTGCGGTGGAGGAACTGGCCAAGTCGTTCAATATGAGCGCCTCGGGATTGCATCATAAATTCAAGGCCGTTACCGGCATGGGGCCGCTGCGGTACCAGAAGCAGCTGCGGCTTCAGGAAGCGAGGCGGCTTATGCTCGGCGGGACGGCGGACGCCACGAATGCCGCGGCCGAGGTCGGGTACGAGAGCCTGTCGCAGTTCACCCGGGAATACCGGAGGCTCTTCGGCCGGCCGCCGCTGCAGGACATCAAGGCGCTGCAGGCCGGCTCGGCCGCGAACGCGCTTGCCGAGCTGCTGTCGGCTTCGCGCGGGAATTGACGGCGCATGGCGCGCGCAACCACCACGAAACGGAATGGAACGGGGTATGGACATGGAGATGGACATGGAGATGAAAATGGAAATCATCATCGACGATTTGACCGGCCCGGAGGTGGCCGAGCTGCTGAACGAGCATCTGCGCAGCATGTCGGCCCAATCGCCGCCGGAGAGCATGCACGCGCTCGACCTGGAAGGGCTGCGACGGCCCGAGATCACCTTCTGGAGCGCGTGGGACGGGAAAGAGCTGCTCGGCTGCGGCGCGCTGAAGGACCTGGGCGGCGGGCACGGCGAGCTGAAATCGATGCGGACGGCGACCGCGCATTTGCGCAAAGGTGTCGCGCGGGGCATCCTAAGGCATATCGTCGCCGAAGCGAAGCGGCGCGGCTTTACGCGGCTGAGCCTGGAAACCGGCTCCATGGCGTCATTCGAGCCGGCGCGGAAGCTGTACGAGCGCTTCGGATTCGACTACTGCGCGCCGTTCGCGGATTATGAAGAAGACCCGAACAGCGCGTTCATGACGAGGGCGCTGTGAGCGGCGGAGCGGAGGGCATCGCCGCGATCGAGGATTTCCTGAAGCTCGATATTCGCATCGGGACGATCGTCGGCGCGGAGGCATTTCCCGAAGCGCGCAAGCCGGCCGTCAAGCTGGAGATCGATTTCGGCGCGCTCGGCACGAAGCGCTCCTCGGCGCAGATCGCGCGGCGCTACGATCCGCGGGTGCTGGTCGGCCGTCAGGTCGCGGCGGTCGTCAATTTTCCGCCGCGGCGGATTGCCGGCTTCGTGTCCGACGTGCTGGTGCTCGGGGGCGTGCCGGAGGCGGGCGACGTGGTCCTGCTGCGTCCGGACGAGCCGGTGCCGAACGGCACGCCGGTCGCGTAGCCGCGCATCGCTTACGTTTCGAGGTATAACGGTTCGGCGCTGTCCCGCGTCAATATGCCAACATGCGAATGGCCGAACGGCGCCATGCCGATCAAGCCGTCGACGATGAATAGGAGATGCGCGAATGATACAAGAACGGAAGCTCGAGCTGGCCGGCGTGCCCTGCCTCGAGCTGTCCCCGGGCGAAGCGTTCGCGGGACAAGTCCTGCTGTACCACGGCTGGGGTTCGACGATGGCGAGCTACCGGTTCTTCGCCTCGGTCGTCGCGGGCTGGGGCTTCCGCGTGACCGTGCCGGAGCTGCCGCTGCATGGCGAGCGGGGCAGCCTTGATTATGGCGACGCCGAGGCGCTGCAGGCGCATTTTTGGCCGATCGTCCGGCAGGGCGTCGGCGAAGCCGGCGCGCTGGCGGACGAGCTGGCCCGGCGGTCGGACGCGCCCGTGGCGGTCGTCGGCCATTCCACGGGCGGCTTCATCGCCGCCGGCGCCTTCGCGGCGCAGCCGCGGCTGCGCTCGGCCGCCGTCATCAACGGCTCCTGCGCGTGGGTGCGGTTCGAGGAGCATTACCGGGCGCGGCTCGGCATCGGGCGGATGGCCGCGGAGGATCGGGCGCGGCTGGAGCGGGACGATCCGTTCCCGCGGCTTCGGCTCCAGCCCGGGCGGCCGCTCCTGCTGCTGCACTGCGAAGGCGATACGACGGTGCCGGTCGACAGCCAGCGGTATTTCGCCGACGCCCTGCGCGGGGACGGCGAGCTGCCGGAGAAGGTCCGGCTGCTGGAATTCCCGCGGGCCGACCACGTCATTACGCTCGGGATGCTGGAGCGGCTCCATGATTTTTTGACGCGGCCGGGTTCGGCGGAGTAACGTCAGCCGGCAGCAATTCGGCGCAGGCGCGGCGGCAAGCCGCATTTGCGGGCAGGAGACGCCTTCTTCTCCGAAGGTGCCGTCGCAAACCCAACCGTAACGCAAAATCACCCCCGGACGGCAATTCCGCCGTTCGGGGGTGATTTTGGTTAGGTTTATCTTCGGCATGCATCGACGCGCTGCGGGACTAATCCGTAATATTCCGGGTGTAGTATTCGATGATATCCTTCCGGCGAATGATTCCGAGAAACACGCGATTGTCGTCGACGACCGGAACGAAGTTCTGATCGGCCGCGAGCGTAAGCATATGGTCCAAATCGGCGCCGATCGCGACGCATTCGATTTTCATCCGTTTTTTGATGGCGGCGAGCGGGATGTCATGCATGGTCTCGAAAGTGAGACCGGGCGTCGCTTTCATTTTCCACAGCAGATCGCCCTCGGACAGCGTCCCGAAATAAAGGCCGTTCGCGTCCAGGATCGGGATGGCCGTATACTGGCAGGCCTCCAGTTTATCCAAGGCATCTTTCATGGTGGAGGACGTCGTGAGGTAAGCGACCTCGTTCTTGGGGTAGAGGAAGGATTGGATGTCCACGTAATCACGCTCCTTTGGTATATTAAAGCATATTTCGCCGCGGGGTGCACGTGGTAGTGAGAGGTAACGGTTCCGCGTCTCTCGTCCGGCCGTCCGGTTAAGGGACGGAGGTTCAGTCGACAAGCAGGGCTGGCATCTTCGCTTCAAAAATTTTACACTAGCGGAAGACGCGGTTGGGCCAATGGCTGACGACAGCCGATAACCGTCCGGAAGGTACGCGAAGGAGGGGCTATGGCGAGTTTGGGATTGACGATATTGACCGTTCTCATTGTCATCGGGCTGCTGCTTTTTTATGCGGGCATCTACCTAGACTTCATCCGCCCGCGCGCGGTTCAGGTGCAGCTGTTGGGCCTTCAGTTCACGCTATTCGGAATCGTGCTTGTGCTGGCCTTCGACGAGTCGGTCGGCTACGGGGTTACGATCGGGTTGATGGGGCTGTTGACCGGCGTGGTCGGTTCGCTTCAGGACGGCGAGAAGCCGGAGCCGCGGGAGGCGGACCGATGAGGAGCAGAGATCGCTCCTGCTGGCAAGCGCGGCGTTGGCGGTTTGCATCCTGGCGCCTTGGATGCGCGTTCGTCGACGTTAACCCGCCAGCGTCGAGCGTCGCAGGTTGATCAAAGCCGGCAGCGGCAGATCCGGCAACAAGCAAAGGGCAGCCGAGAGGCCGCCCTTAGCTGCGTTTGCGGCTCCAATAGGTCAGCAGCGGTCCTTCCTCGCCGAAGACGGGGTCCCGGTCCGGCAGCGGGACGCGCCGAATGTCTTCCAGCGCTTGCGGCCGTTCGCCGGGCTCGCCGGTTCGCGTATTATACCGCATGCCGTCCGGGTAGGCGCCCGCTACGGAGAAATCGGCGGACGAGCCGAGTTTCTTATGCCCCGTTCCGGCCGGCAGCACCAGGACATCCCCCGCTTGTACCTCGAGCGTTTGACCGTTCTCCCCGCCGATCAACAGCCGGGCGGAGCCCTTAAGCACCGCCAGCGCTTCATGCGCGTTGCTGTGATAGTGATGGTACGCGAACACGCCGTTCACCCAGCTATTCCGCCAATTGTTCCGGTTCAGCTTGGCTTCGGCGCCGAGCGGGTCGTCCCGGAAAGCGCCGGCGTAATGGATCGCCGGCAGGTCCGGGTTGTTGGGCATGCGTCCGTCATCTTCGAACAGATACGTCGCGATGTTCAAGGGATCTCCTCCTAGGGTTCGATTCATTACCTATTCCCTCCCGGGCGGGCGGTTGAAGCAGGGAGCCGGGAAATTCCAGGCGGTCTGCCGCCGATTTATCCCTGAACCGCCCTTCTTCTCGAATATGCCGCCTCCGGGGGAATCCGCCGTCACCTTTCCGGAAGGGGAAAATAATCTATCTCGAGTTGACGCGAAGGAGCTGATCGGATGCCCGGCAAAGGCGGCAGCAGCATATCGATTAAGAACAAATGGACGAAGACGAAATGGCTCATGGCGGATCGCCGCCTGAGACCTCTCGTACCCGAAACGAAGCGCTTTACCCGTTCGTCGCTGAACGCGATGACCGGCCGGTACAAGATGGTTTATTTCAAGCCGACCACCGGGACGGGAGGCGGCGGAATCGCGCGCATCGTGCGAGCCTCCCGGAAGTTCCGGGTCAAGAAAGACGGAAGAACGTTCGAGGCCTCCTCTACGGCTGCCCTATACGGCCGCTTGAACAAGATCGCGCGCGGCCGAAGCTACCTGCTCCAGAAGGGCATCTACCTGCAGACGTCCCGCGGCAAACCGTTCGACTTGCGGGTCACGATGCAGAAGACGGCCGCGGGCAAGTGGGTGCAGAGCGTCATGTTCGTCAAGCTGGGCAAGAAGAACAAGGTCGTCACGAACTACCATCAAGGCGGCAAGTTGGCGTACCTCGAACCGACCCTGCGGCGTTCGGGATATTCGGGCGCGCAGATCGACCGCTATAAAAAGCGGCTGAAAACGATGGGCCTGCAAACGGCCCGCTGCTTCGACCGTCACGCCAAACGGTTCAAGGAACTCGGCCTTGACGTGGCGCTGGACCGCGATGGACGGCTGTGGATTCTCGAGGTGAACACCCGGCCGAACTTCTCTGCGTTGAAATCGCTTGGCGACAAGCGTTTGTACCGGACGATCGTCCGTTACGGAAGGCAGTACGGCAGAACGAAATGATCGGGCTTGCCCTGTCGCCGTTACGGCGATTCGGCGCGCCGCTCCCTTTCATAAAATAAACCAATCCGGAGGAACGGGCAACCGTTCCTTTTTGGCGTGCGGCGATAGCCGGCGAAGCGGAGATAAACCCGGCGGATCCGACCGGGCTCCGGCCGATCGTCCTGCTGGCTAAAGCGGAGGAGCTTCCGCTGCGTACTGCATATCATGATCACATTAATCCGTGAAAATGGAGATGAAGCGATGTCGGTCAAGATTGATGTGCTAATTCCAGCGATCGCAAAGGATCTGCAAACACTGCCTTATGTCATAGACGCCATCAGAAAACAGGTGAAGCATCCTATCGGCAGCATCATGATCGTGGCGCCGAATCAGAAACGAATAAGGCAGCTGTGCAGACGAAAAGGATGCAAGTTCGTCAATGAGAATACCGTGCTTCCCATTACGAAGAAAAACATTCGTTACCGCTCGAAAAAATGGGAGCGGTCAGGGTGGCTGTTCCAGCAGCTGCTGAAAATGAGCGGAGACAAGATCTGCTCCGCGAACTATTTCCTGGCGATCGATGCCGACACCGTGCTGATTCGGCCGCATGCGTTCCGAACCGGGAACAAGACGTATTTTTATTGCAGATCGTGGAGCCAGCCTGAATATTTCAGAACGTACAGGAAGCTGCTCGGCAAGAAAGCCGCCGCGCCGAAATCCTTCGTGACCCACTACATGCTCTTTGACAAATCGAAGCTGAGGCAGCTAAAACGGACCATCGCCAAGAAGCACGGCATGCGCTGGTATTCGGCGGTCATGAGGAAAATGGACAAATCGAAGCAGTTTGCTTTCTCCGAATTCGAAACCTACGGCAACTTCCTATACGCCCGTAATCCCGGCGGGCTCGTTCTCCGTTCGGCGTTAAACAAAAGCCTATCCATGAACATCGCGAACATGACGCCGAAACGGATCCGGACGCTGTCGCGGCGGTACCGCTCGATCTCTTTCCATAAGCGCAAAGGCTATGCGAGAAAGACGAATGAGCCATGACTCTCTGTCAGGTCGCAGGGATGGCACGGGGACCGAGCGGGCCGTTCGCTGAAACAGGCGGTACGGATGGCCATTCGGACGAGAAGAAAACGTGGGACGCCAGCTCCGAACTTGCGTGGGGAGGAATGTCGCTTGCGCATTGTTCTGCTCGGCGGCGGGTCTGGAAAAAGACTCTGGCCGCTGTCCAATGAAATTAGGTCGAAAATCTTTCTAAAGGTCCTGAAGGCGGGAGACGGGGGCAAGGAATCCATGATTCAGCGGCTGTGCAGGCAGCTGGATGAGGCGGGATTGCTCGGGTCTACCGCCATTGTCGCGCATCGAAACCAAGCTGAAATCGTACAGAACCATGTGGGCGGCAGCATTCCTTTCATTGCGGAAACCTATAGGAGGGGAACCTACACGGCGATCGCGCTAGCCGCAAGTTATTTGCATACCGAGCTGAATGCGGATCGGGAAGAGATCGTATGCGTCCTTCCGGCCGATCTCTTCGTGGACGATGCTTTCTTTGACGTGCTGCGCAAGCTTCCCGAAGTTCTGGCGGAGTCGGGCGCGAGGCTGGCCCTCCTTGGATCGGCGCCGACGCATCCTTCCGGTCAATTCGGCTATATCGTGCCGGAGCAAGCGAGCAGCGGGCCGGCGACCGGGTATACGCCGATCGCGCGTTTCGTCGAGAAGCCGAATGCCGATGACGCACGCCTTTTGATCAGCAGCCATGCGATGTGGAACTGCGGCGTGTACGCGTTCTCGCTTGCGTTCATGCTGTCCCATTTGAAGGACACGGGGCTGCCCGAAGCCTACGATGAGCTGGCGGCCAGCTGCGAGCATTTGCCGGAAGCCAGCTTCGACGTGGAAGTATCGGAGAACACGCGGCCATCGGTCGTTATCCCTTACGACGGTCTGTGGCGGGATCTTGGCGATTGGAGCGTGCTTCCGGACTATGTTGGCCATCAAGTCATCGGACACGGGGAGCTATCAAGCGACTCCGCTCATACGCATATCGTGAATGAACTCGCGCTGCCGATACACGTCATCGGCGCCTCGAACTTGATCGTTGCCGCAAGCGCAGACGGCATTCTGGTTGCAAGCAAGGATAAATCCAATCAAATCAAAGCGATACGGAGCTCCAGCCCGAAGCCGAGGTACGAGGAGAAACGATGGGGCGCCTATCTGATATTGGACCATTCAACGTCAGATGCCCAATCGGAAACGTTAACGAAGAAAGTAAACCTGCTGCCGGGGAAGCATACAAGCTACCACGTGCATCAGAGGCGCAAGGAGATTTGGACGATTATCACAGGTACCGGCGAGTTCGTCTTGGACGCGGTCATGACGGGCTTTCAGACCGGCGACATTCTGCAAATACCGGTTGGCGCGGGGCACGCCGTCAGGGCGATTACGCAGGTGGAATACCTGGTCGTCCAAATCGGGACGGAGCTGCTTGAAGAAGACAGCATTCGCCTCGCCATGGACTGGCAGGAGATTGTTCGGCTTTGCGGACGGGGGAGCCGGCCGGCGGAGTAACGGCTTCGATGACCCTCCCGCCGTTAAGGCGATTGACCGGGCGATAGGCGAACGCCATCGCGCAAACGGAGAAAGAGCCCGAGGATCAGGGCTCTCTATTGCATGGCGATCGTCGCATAACGGGCCAAGAATAGGTAAACCTATAGGGGTCTTGGAAAAATGCGCGCTTGCGCATAAGGACGGAGAGCGGGACATGAACCAGGGGTCTGCCATCGACACGGCCGGTTTTGATGAGGCATCCATCATTCAAGGCTTCGATATCGAGCTCAGCGAGAAAAACGCGCAGCGCATCGACGGATTAGTCGACGATTACGAGAAAAGCATTCTGAGCCGCGTAGACGAAGAGTACACGACCAATACCACGTTTTCCGGGCGGCTTGCCGATCGTATCGCGAGCTTGGGCGGCAGCTGGACCTTCATCGGGTACTTCGGCGCGGCCCTGGTGGCGTGGATGATCTGGAACAGTCTCCCGTTCATCAAGCCGCTGCATTTCGACGAGCCGCCGTTTATTCTGCTGAACCTGTGCTTATCCTTCCTTGCCGCGTTCCAGGCGCCCATCATCATGATGAGCCAGAACCGCCAAAATGCCAGAGACAAGCACGAGTCGTTGATCGATTTCGCCATCAACTACAAGGCGGAGCAAGAAATCGACGACATTCAAAGCCACCTGCACCGCATCGAAGCGGAGGGCGTGCGAAACAAAGACCAGTTCAGCCGCGAGCTGCAGCAGATCAAGCAGCTTCTGGCCTCGATCGAAGCGAAGCTGGACCGCGCGCAAGAGGATGCGATCATTCAATGATAGAGGGCACGAACACGGCGAAGCTTGCTCCCGGCATATAAAGTCAAACCGGAAGGTCAAGCGCTGTAACCCGGGGTCATTGCCCGCGCAAGTCATAACGGATTCAATGACGTTACGAAACCGCGTATCTACGCGGTTTTTTTGTGCGTTAAAACCTCGTCCTCGATCCGCTCACTCGCCCTTGTTCCACTCTGCCGGCGGAGCTTGGACGTTCAAAGACATAATCATGAAGGACGGCTCGCAGGATTGCAATCGATGCCCGTCGAAGTGTTCGGGACGGCTGGAACGGCATCGCTCCGGTTCGACCGAAGGCTAACCGCCAAGGCCGAGCTGAGCGGGGCATCGGCAATACCGGCCGAACGGATGCGCAGCATCGATGACAACGAAAGAGGAGGCAACGGCATGTCCAACAGGCCGCATATCCTGATTTTCAATCCCGACCAATGGCGCGCGGACGTCATCGGCCACTTCGGCAATCCGGCGGCGGTAACGCCGAATCTGGACCGGCTCGCGGAAACCGACGCGGTATCGTTCCGCGCCGCGTTCTGCCAGAATCCGGTCTGCACGCCCAGCCGATGCTCGTTCATGAGCGGCTGGTATCCCCATGTCCGCGGTCACCGGACGATGTTCCACATGATGCAGGAAGACGAGCCGGTGCTGCTCAAGACGCTCAAGGACGAAGGGTATGCGGTATGGTGGGGCGGGAAGAACGATCTCGTCCCGGCCGAGAACGGCTTCGACGCGTATTGCGACGTGAAATACGTGCCGGAGAAGCGGCCGCGGCCGGAGACGAACCTGCACGGCGACGACGGCTGGCGCGGCGATCCGGGCGGGGACAACTACTACTCGTTCTACGCCGGCAAGCTGGAGCAGGCGCCCGACGAGGAAGCCTATTACGACGGGGACTGGGCGATGGTGCGGGGCGCGATCGATTTTATCCGCAGCGCGCCGCAGGAACGGCCGATGTGCATCTACTTGCCGCTGCTGTATCCGCATCCGCCGTACGGCGTCGAGGAGCCGTGGTACGGCATGATCGATCGCGGCAAGCTGCCCGGTAGGACGCCGGCGCCGGATTGGTCGAAGAAGCCGAGCCTGCTGAAAGGCATCTACGACCGGCAGAAGCTGCAGGGCTGGACCGAGGACCGCTGGCGCGAGCTCCGCGCCACCTACTACGGGATGTGCGCGCGCGTCGATCATCAGTTCGGTCTCGTGCTGGACGCGCTGAAGGAAACGGGCGTCTACGACGATACGGCGGTGTTCTTCTTCTCCGACCACGGCGACTTCACCGGCGACTACGGGCTGGTGGAGAAGACGCAGAACACCTTCGAGGATTGCCTGACCAACGTGCCGTTCGTCGTCAAGCCGCCGCGCGGGGTGCCGGTGAAGCCGCGCGTCAGCGAGGCGCTGGTCGAGCTGATCGATTTCCCGGCTACGGTCGAGGCGCTGCTTGGGCTGATGCCCGGCCACACCCACTTCGGACGCTCGCTGCTGCCGCTGCTGGCCGGCGAGACGGACGAGCACCGGGACGCGGTGTTCGCGGAGGGAGGACGGCTGCATGGCGAGACGCAAGCGATGGAGCTGGAGAGCACGTCGATGAGCTCGCCGAGCGGCCTGTATTGGCCTCGCGTCGGCCTGCAGCAGCAGGAAGGGCCGGAGCATACGAAGGCGGTCATGTGCCGGACGCGCGACTACAAGTACGTGCGGCGTTTCTACGAGCGGGATGAACTCTACGATCTGCGGCGCGATCCGATGGAAGCCGATAACCGGATCGATGATCCCGGATTGCGGGACGTGCTGGCCGCGCTCAAGGAGCGGCTGTTGACGTTTTATATGGAAACGGCGGACGTCGTGCCGCTCAAAGCGAACCGGCGGATGTGACGAGGCCAGGCGCGCGAGGGTAAGATCATCGCAAAAAGGCAACCGATCGGGAACGATCGGCTGCCTTTCTTTATGTTATGGAGCGAGTATGATGCCTGCCTGCAGCGGCTTGAAGATGGCCGGCTAGGATCGCTGTTCCCTACAAAAGCCATGGATACAGAATAGTGTATAAAAAAATCCCGTAACAGTCTATTTCTTTTTTGGCATCGATTGTATGATCATTCATGCGGCCGGCGCGCATTCGTACAATCGAAGGGAGAAGATTCGTATCGTTACGCTTCGTAAAATAACGCTGGAAAACCGTCGTGCCGTCTTCAAGCTGGAAGTCGCCGAGGATCAACGCCGATTCGTGGCGTCCAATCTCTCCAGCGTGGCGTCGTGTTACGTGCTGGCAACGAACGGCGGGCATCCGTTTCCGTTTGCGATCTACGCGGATGAACAGCCGGTCGGATTTGTTTTGGTGACGTACGGAACGACCGGGTACGACGAACCGTCGTTCGCCGCCCGCAGCTATTGCATCCTGCGCCTGATGATCGATAAGGCTTGCCAGAACAGGGGCTACGGCCGGGCAGCCATGAACGAGATCATGGCCTTCATTCGCACCTTCCCGGCAGGACCGGCGGATTGCTGCTGGATTCCATATAAACACGCCAATCTCCCTGCCAAAAAACTATACGAACGATTCGGCTTCCGCGACAACGGCGAAACGTTCAACGACGAGTCGATCACCGTGCTGCGGCTTTGACCGCCGCCGCTCGCGTCATCTGACGATCGAACAGAAGGCAACCGATGCAGAGATGGCCAGCTGCCTATGCGCGCACATCGGCGGCAGGAAACCTCTAGCGCGCTGCGGAATTGTAGAGGTAATTAATGTGTCCGGGGAGGTAACATGGATTTGAAGAATAAGGACAAACAATTGCGGGCGTCCTTTGAACAAGCCGCGCCCATCTATCAGCAGGCGCGTCCGGATTACCCGGAGGCATTGTACGAGGAGTTGATCCAAGCGGCGAATTTGCATGCGGGGGATCGCTTATTGGAAGTAGGTTGCGCTACGGGAAAGGCGACGCTCCCGTTAGCCAAGCGCGGCTTCAAGATCACGTGCATCGAGCTTGGCGCCGAACTCGCAGCGGCGGCTCGTCAAAACCTTCGCGGCATGGACGTCGACATCGTCAACCAGAGCTTCGAGGAGTGGCAGCCCGAGGCGGAGCATGCATTCGATCTGGTATTCGCGGCGACCGCCTGGAAGTGGATGGATCCCGAAGTCCGGTATTTGAAGGCATGGCAGTCTCTTCGTCCCGGCGGGCATCTGGCATTTTGGAGCGCGGAACACGTTTTTCCCGACGGGGGTGATCCGTTCTTCCGCGATATTCAAACGGTGTACCATGAGCTTGGCGAAGGGAGACCGGTCGATCAAAACGATTGGCCGCGGCCGGGCGAGCTTCGCGAGCTCCGGTACGAGATTGAACAAAGCGGCCTGTTCGAAGCGGTGCACCTGCGGCATTTCGACTGGGAGCGCGTTTATGCCGTTGAAGCGTATATTCAACTCCTCGAAACGTTCTCCGGGCACATTTTGATGGAGACTTGGAAACGCGACAAGCTCTTCCATGAAATCCGGGATCGCCTTAATCGTCGCTCGGATAAGTCGGTCCGCCGCCACTGGGGCGCCGTTCTCCACGTTGCCCGCCGTAAGGAGAGGCATGGCCTTCGGGGTTCCGCTAAGCGCTGAAAATTTACGGAAGTTATCAATCCATAAAGGCGGTCCGGCAGTCAGCCGGATCGCTTTTTTATGCCGTCACCGACGTAAGATGCGCGAATTCGAACGCCCTCACAAAGTTTGCGGAAACCAGCAACTTCCGGCATCGTTCCTTCGTCGATTAACTGACGTTTGCATCATCGCCATTACAATACCGTACGGGAGCAGTTCTTATGTCACTTAAAACGAGAATCGGGTTTCTTTCATTTTTGCTGCTGGGGTTGGGCGCGCTTTGTTTCGTGCTGCTCCTCCAAGCGAGTCATGGCCGCATGCCCATTGTGGGACGCTTGTTCCAAGGAGCGGGGAGCGTGATCGACATGGGCAGCCCGGAAGGCGCGTCTTCCTTGTACGGCGGGCTGAAGCCCGGTCACGACGAACCGCACGGCACGTATTATAAGGACCGCGTGATCGTGCTGATGTACCACGAGGTCGTGCAAGCTCCGCAGAATGCCGGCGCGCTGTCTACCGCCAAGTTCGAGCGCCAGCTCCGCATGATGAAGGCCAACAATTTTCACTGGATCACGATGGATCAGTACCGGGGCTTCATCCTGCATGGTGACCCGGTTCCCGACAATGCCGTGCTGCTGACCTTCGACGACGGGTATGCCTCGTTTTACCGGGATGCTTATCCGATCCTGCGTAAATACGAGGCGCCGGCGACCAGTTTCCTGATCGTCAACACGGTGGGCAATCCGCATCGCGTCGGGGTGCCCAAGCTGACGTGGGATCAGGTGAGGGAAATGAACCGGAACGGCATTTCGTTTTACAGCCATTCGTTCGATTCCCATCTGTACGCGCCAACGGACGCCGGGGGCAAGCATGCCATTGCCGCGTTGTCCGGACCGATTTATTTGCGCGATAAAGGCAGACGGGAGACGGAGCAGGAATACGAGCTGCGCGTAAAGACCGATCTTGAGAAAGCGAATGCCGTTCTGGAGCGGGAGCTTGGCTCTCCGAACCATGTGTTGGCGTTTCCTTACGGCGCGTTTTCCAAACCGCTGCTAGCGATTTGCGCGCAGCTAGGCATTGACGTGACGCTGACGGTTAAGGACGGCTTGGATCGCCCGTCCCAGAGCAACGGCTTCCGTCTCAATGCCGGCGGCATGCAAAATAATCCCGATCTGCAGCTGGCGCTGATGAAGCAAGCGCGGCAGCGGCTGGGGCACGCGCATTTCGACCGGGCGCCCGAACGAAAGCGGGAGGCGTTGTGGACGTTGGCGGCCATGGCAATCGTCGCGGCGTTGTGGACGGAAGCGGCGTATAAGCTGTTTCGGGCGAAACGGACCCGCGGAACGCTTGCGCAAAAAAACGGCTTGGCGTAGCGGGTTCAAGCGGCTGCGAACGGGACGCGACCCTTCCATAACGACGCGAAGGCAGCCGGCGAGCAGGATCGGCTGCTTCTTGCGTGCTTTCAAGCGCAACCTTCCAAGTTCAGGCATCGTAAGAGGAGAAGGGAATATTTTCTAACGACGTTGGCTAAAGGAGAAACTTGGATGAGCGATTTTCCGAATGACCCGGGCTTTTTTGGGTTTTTGAAAGAGATGCCGTTGTTTTTTAAGCTGTTTGGCGGCGGTTTATTCATCGTGGTCATCGGCGGATTCGCGTATGTCCTGATTCGGGGGTTGTCGATCTGGACGACCAACAATGCCGCGGACGTAACGACCCGGCCCGTAACGGTCGCGGATAAACGAACGCATGTGTGGGGAGGATCCGGGGATTCGAGCTCGACGACCGATTACTTCGCGACGTTTGAATTCAGCGACGGCTCGCGCCTCGAATTACAGGTCAGAGGCCAACAATTCGGCTTGCTCGCAGCAGGCGATTATGGACAGCTCACCTATCAAGGCACGCGCTTTAAGGCGTTTCACCGGCAGGATCAACGCGAAACAATCGGCGGCGGACCTATGGCACGATAGCGCATTCGTGCAACAAGGGCAGGCAGATGGAAGTAAAATGCGCCCCGCGACGGATTTCGTCAAGACAGAAAGGCAGCCGATCCGATGGATCGGCTGCCTTTCTTGTAGAAGAAGAACCATCCGGCAAAAAGCGGGCAAACGGCAGTCATTCAGCGACTTCCGATTCTCGCTCCTCAGCTCCTCAAAGACAAATAATCTGAAATTTGTCCAAGCTAATGTTAAATTTTTTCATATTTTACATATTGGAAGTAGATGCGTCTCGCTTCCCACCTGAAGGGAGTGATGTGTTTCGTGCCAGATTGTAATCAGAATCCGGCGGGCGAGTGCTCGGATGCGGAAGGCATCGATACGACGGCGAACGGGATCGCCTCCCACGCCGAAGGGGACCAAACGATCGCGAACGCCAACGCTTCGCATGCCGAAGGCAGAACGACAACCGCCAACGGCGCAGCCTCGCATGCCGAAGGCTACCAAACGATCGCGAACGCGGATACCGCTCATGCAGAGGGCAATACAACGCAAGCGGCAGGGGCCGCCTCGCATGCGGAAGGTTATCTGACGATTGCCGCCGCGGATACCGCTCATGCGGAAGGATACGGAACGACAGCGGCCGGAGTCGCTTCCCATGCGGAAGGCTTCGGAACGATGGCGGAAGGCGTCGCTTCCCATGCGGAAGGGGAAGGAAACGCGGCCCGCGGCCGAGCCTCGCATGCGGAAGGAGGAGGCGTAGATCCGCACGGAAGTCCTGTACGCAATCAAGCGAATGGCTCCGGTTCCCATGCCGAGGGAGCCGGAACGCTTGCTGCGGGATTTGCGGCTCATGCGGAAGGGGGGACGGCGAATGTAACCCTTTATCCCGGGACAAAGGCAATGGGGGACTTTTCCCATGCAGAGGGTTTTGGCACATCGGCAAACGGAGCGGTTTCGCATGCCGAAGGGCAATTCTCGGTGACGAACGGCATTGCGGCTCATGCCGAAGGGTTTAATACGCAAGCCATCGGGCTGGGAGCCCATGCTCAAAATATCAACGCAGTCGCCATGGGCACAGCCTCGCATGCCGAAGGGATGGATACGACATCCGCGAGTCTGGGTACGCATGCCGAGGGCGTGCTCACCACCGCGAGCGGCCAAGCCGGGCATGCCGAGGGACTGGCCACGATCGCTTCCGGAAACTACTCGCATGCCGAAGGAGAAGGTACGAGTACGGCCGGCTTTCAGAACGCGCATATCATGGGGCGATTTGGCGATGCCGAGCAAGCGCATTCCTGGTTCATTGGCAATGGGAGCTCCAGGGATGCCAGAGGGCTGGGAGCCAAATGGCTGGCGAGCAGCGGGGAGATGTTCATTGATGGCGCCTCGTACAATACAGGCGGCGCGGATTACGCGGAGATGTTCCAGAGCCATGACGAAACCATCATCGATGTGGGGTACTTCGTCACGTTGGAAGGGGATCGAATCCGAATCGCCGCGGCATCGGATGCTTACATCCTCGGAATCAGCAGCGCGACCCCGAGTATCGTCGGAAATAGCGCCGAGCTGAGCTGGCATGGACGTTATAGGTTGGATGCGTGGGGCCGGCGAACCTATCATGAAGTGAGGGTACCCGCAGTCATGGATCGGCAGGGCAATGAACTAACGCCCGAGCATACGGAAGTCCAGCCCGTCATGAATCCGGAGTGGGATCCGCAGCGTGCGTATGTTCCCCGAAAACAACGTCCTGAATGGGTTGCCGTGGGGCTCATCGGCAAGATGTTGGTAAGAGATGACGGGACATGCGTGCAAAACGGTTATTGTACGCCAAACGATCAGGGCGTGGCTACAGCGAGCGCGTATGGCTATCGCGTCATGAAGCGTACGGGGGCAAATCAAGTGTGCGTGCTGTATCTTCCTCACATGTTCTCCCCCGAGCATCGATAGAAGGCTCGGATCAAGGTTGGCTTTCGCTTCTAAGTGATAATAATTCTCAATAGAATGGAAGTGACGGCGCGATCCGAATCGCATTCGTGCCTCTTAGGAATACGGACGCGGCGGTTGCCGCTTGAGAGGAGGCGGGAAGTGGAGAGCACAAGCGAGGCGTGCGTCACGGAAGCATTACGCGCCTGGGCGGACGACATCAATGGGCTGCGAGCCCGCGCTTACGGCCACGCGGGCAGCTGCGAGCGGCTTAGCGCCGAACTCGATCGCCTGAGCGCGTATATTCTCCAAGAAGACAACAGACGGTTCTGGGACCATGCGGAGGACGAATCGGCGAGAGACGCGGCAGCGTATATGCGGCATTCCTCCGCAATGGCGCTTGGCGCCTTGGAGAAAGTACGGGCGCGCGCTATCTGTTCGCAAAACAAAACAGACTGCCGATACGCGGCGCTGCCGTCCGCCTCTTTGCGGGAAGAGTGGAACCGGCTCCGAGAACCGCGAGAGGCGAAGGTGATGTTTATCGGCGCCGGCGCTTTTCCGGTCTCCGCTTTTACGATCGCCGAATCCGCGTCGGCGGAAGTCCTGTGCGTGGATATCGACGAGGAAGCGATCCGCTGCGGAATCGAACTGGCGCGGCATCTGGGGTTGGATGACGCGTTCCGTTATGCGAAGAGCCATCTGAGCGACCTTGCATTCGCCGCCTCCGCCACGCATATCTTCATCGCATCGCTGGTGCCGGAGAAGCTGGACATTTTGCGCGAGTTGCGCCCGATCGTCCGGCGCGACTGCCGTTTTGTTGTCAGATATGGCAACGGGCTCAAGTCGCTGTTCAATTATCCGTTGGACATCGACGCGCTGAAGGATTGGCGAGTAGAGGCCTTGAATGGCGCCGGGAACATCTATGACACCATCCTATTAAGTCGGCCATGAAGACCCATGCGGCAGCGGGACAGCGCGTTCGGCTGCTTTTTATTTACGCATCGCGGAACTTTCCAGGTTATGGCAGCGTCAATAGAGGAAGAGGCGAACGAAGCGTTTGCCGACGAGCCGATTCTAATTCACGAGAAGGGGATAGTCATGCAAGTCGCCATGTCCTACTTAGCGCTGCTGCTCGTAGTGCTGGAAATCGCGTTTAAAAAGCTTCGCGTTCCCGGCGCATCGCGGAAGCCGGCGGATACCGGCGGCAAGCGCATCGGGTACTGGTTAATGGGAGCTTTGGTCCTGCTGGCCGTCGGCCTGTACGCCTTTGTTTTGGATCCGGCGGACGACGATACGATGAAGTGGTTTTGGTTGTCGGCCTTTATCGCGGTCAGGGGCTCGCAGGCGCTCTGGGAATGGCGTTATACGAAGCGGGCGAAGGATTATCTCGCGACGCTGCTATCGACCGCGTTCGGCTTGATCTATATTTACTTTTTTCTATTCGAGGGGCACTACGTGATGCTGCTTAACCGTTAAGCTGGCGGGTGGGCACATCGATTAAAAGCGAAATAAGCCAATAGGCGGGGCCTCTCCTAGATGTGGTATTATTTGGGGGACAGATAACAGGCAGGGAGGAATACGCGGTGGACGAAAAGGGATGCGTCAAATGCGGAAGCAAGGACGCGCGAACAAAAGAAGTCGCGATGACGGGCACGGGACTTTCGAAAATGTTCGATATTCAGCACAATCAATTCGTTGTTGTATCCTGCGCGAATTGCGGGTATTCGGAATTTTACAATAAACAATCCTCGGCCGGCTCCAACATCCTTGACCTCTTCTTCGGCTGAGATCTAGCCCGGGAACCGAGAACCGCCGATCGCAGGATAGGTGTTAAACCCTGATCTGTCGGATACGGAGCGTCTGCAGCGCCTCCTCGTTCCTTATCCGGCAGAGATAATGATCCGCTATCCGGTATCGAAGGAAGCGGGGAACGCGAAGCATAACGAAGCCGGCTTACGCGAGGAAATGCCATTGAATTCGCAATAAAAACTGAAGGTGCCCGCCGAGACGGGCACCTTTTTAACGTTCGCGAGCCGATCCGCGGTTGCCGGAGATGGCTTCGGCAGATCGAACGGCCCGTTGCGCTTGTTCAATTATTCAAGCAGATCGATTAGCGCTCTTGATTGCGAAGCGAGTTCGCGTCCAGGAGCTTGTCCTCCGGCGCGTTCGCTCCCGACGCGGCCGACCCGAACATTTGAGCCAGGCCCATGAACAGCATGCGGCACTCCTCCGCTTCCCATGGCTCCAGCTGAAGCGGCCGTTTATGACGGTCCGTGAATTTGAAATCCATCTCATTATTCACCGGGTCGTATTCGCCGCGGATCCGCACGCGCTTGCCGCCTTCAAAGTCGATTTCCATCGTTACGCCGTTGATACCTCTTGCCATGCCTGTCAACTCCCGTAAACATTTTTGCAACGCCGATCACGCCATTATTCGACGCCGATCGCGCCGATTCCTTCCTCGTCCGCGGATTTCGGCCGCGAGGATGACGAATAAGCTGCCCCGTTTCCACGTTTCCATCATCGTCGGGCGCAGCGGAACGCCTAGAAGGCGAATTTCCAAATCAACCAGCTTCCGAGCGCGGATGCCCAGGACGCGAAACCGAACGCCATGACGATGGTATTCTCGCTCCAGCCGTATTTTAACCGAAAATGGAAATGAATCGGCGCCATCCGAAATAAACGCCGCTTCGTTCGTTTGAAGTACCACACCTGCAGCATGACCGACCATTGTTCAGCCAGATAGACGGAAAACAAGAGCGGAATCAGCACCTCCACCTTCTCCATGACCGCCAAGAAGGAGAGCGAGCCCCCGATGGCCAGCGACCCGGTATCTCCCATGAACGCTTTCGCGGGAAAGATGTTGTAGAAGAAGAGCCCGATCAAGCAGCCGATCATGACCAGCGAAAAGGCTCGGACCTCCGGCTTGTCCGAGATGAGGAAAAAGAAAAAGTAAGTCGGAATGGCGACGTTGATCAATAAGCCGTCCAGCCCGTCCGTAAAATTGATGGCATTCGCGGATCCCACCACGAACAAGGCGAGGACGACGACGTACGCGTAAACGGGCAGGCGGAGCTGAACGCCATGAAACAACGAGATCTCGCTCGTCAGCGCAAACGCGCGGAATAAGAGAAGCAGCAGCAGGCCCGTACACGCGAATTGCAGCACCAGCTTCGTCCGCCCGGATATGCCGGAGGGATCCTGCCAGGCGGCTTTCTTGAAATCGTCGAGGAACCCGATCATGCCGAACAAGAGGAACGTCGCGCACAGTAACGTCGTCATCGGCGCGGGGCGGAATTCCAGGGAGGCCGCGACGCCGATCAACAGGACGAGGCCGGCCATCAACGGCGTTCCCTTCTTCGCGTGATGGTCGGGAGGCAGCTCGGCGCGGATAGGCTGCGTCAGCTTCAAGCGGCGGAGACACCAGATGAGCAGCGGCGTCAAGAACGCGACCAGCACAAAAGACAGACCCGCGACCGCCAACATTTCGTTCGTTTCGTTCATTCCAACAGGCTCCCTTCCCATATCCGGTTCAACTCTTCCAGATGCGGCCATGCCTCTGCCATCACTTTACCTAATCGCGAGCCTCCCATAAAAGAGAAGGTTTGTCGGGGGGAATTTCCTATTTTCGGCGCCTTTGTAGAATGAATGGGGAGGTGTCGTAAAGCTAAAAAACGAGGTCCTCCGAAACTTGCCAAAAAATGGGGCGTACAATAAAAAGAATGGTTATGCCTAAGGGCTTTGACCGGAGAGGTTGGGGTTGAGATGCGAAAAACGTTTTCCTTATTCCTCTTGTTCGTCTTCCTGACCGGATGCGCCGCGACAAGCCGTGCGCCTCTGCCTGAAGACAAGCAGGAGCCTGCCGAATTGACATTGACGCCCGTCGACGCGTTCGAAGGAGATGCCGCCAAGTTGAAGCTGTTCCTCGGTCCGATGACCGGAGCCTTTACGTTAGGGTATACGGGCAGCAAACCTAAGGCCGACTTGGACATCGACATTTGGAAGAACGGGAGAAAGGCGGATTCGGCAGGCTCGATCGAGGATGTATTCTATAATCCGAATCCGGAGAAGCGCAAAGAGGCCGAGCTCATTATTTCGGTAACTACGGACACGGCTCCCGGCGATGGGAGGAACATGTTCGGCACGATCAAAATTTGCACGATCCATGATTCGGGCTCCAGTCTGGCGACCTTCACCATTCCGTGGGAGGAGAAGCTGACCGCGAGAGGGCTGATGCAGGGCGCGGGGACGAGTTCTTTCACGGACGATCAGCCCGTATACGTATTCGGCATGCAAGCTACGAGTACGAATATCATCCGAACGGCGGACTTATCGCCTGAATCGTTAAGAAATACGGAATGGGCGCTCGTGTTCACGTTACGGTTCGAGGAGTAGAGAGCGATTGAATCCTATGAGTCGCGGAGAGACCAAAGATTGCAGCGAAACCGGTTGGGCAGCCTCAAAAACAGGAACGTTATGTTGAACTCCCCCAAAGCGGTTCGGGAATTTCTAGAGAATGTAAAGTCGTCATCAACCTTACGGAACATGAAGAGCCGCGTAATCGCCGGCTCTTTTTTAGTTTAAACCAGCGTTGTGACCCGGAGTTGAACTAGAGGGAAACGGCGCAGCCGGGAGCCGGCGTCGTCTGGTACCGCGGCAATCAAACGCGCGGAAAACGGTAAATCCTGCAAAAATCTATATTGACAATGATAATCATTATCAATATAGTATAAATGATATTAATAATCATTCTCAGGAGGTCATTTCATGGTAGGGAAAGTATTCACGCGCGGGATGTTGGCCGCCGCGCTGCTGCTGACGCCGGCGCTGGCAAGCACCGGCTCGATCGTTTCCGCCGCAGGAAGCTCGATCAAAGTAACGCTGGACGGAAAAGCGGTGCCAATGAACGCGCAGCCGCGCATCGTCAACGATTATACGCTCGTGCCGTATGCCAGCATCGTCTCGGCGCTGGGCGGCAAGGCGACTTGGAACGCGTCGACCAAGACGGTCACCGTCGCGAGCAAGGACGTGAACGTCGAATTGACGGCGGGCGTGAAGAAGGCCGTCGTCAACCATGCGACTCAACCGCTGGACGCGGCTCCGTCCATCGTGAACGGCACCATGTTCGTGCCGCTTCGCTTCCTCTCCGAAACCTTCGGCAAATGGGTCAGCTACAGCAAACCGGCCGCCACGATCGCCCTCCGCAGCGAGCTCGCCGTGACGACCAGCTCCGGTCCGGTCACGTTGAAGAAGAAACCGAGCCGCATCGCGACGCTTTCTTCGTCGGATACGGAGATCATCTACGCGCTCGGCAGCTCCGTCGTGGGGCGCCCGACCGCGCTCGGCGCCGTGTATCCGCCTCAAGCCGCGTCCGCTCCGGAGATCGGCAGCACGCACGGCATTCTGTTCGAGAAGCTCGCGGCCGCCAAGCCGGATCTGGTCATTGCCAGCCCCGCCCTGCAATCCCAGAAGGCGACGATCGAGGCATTGGGCGCGCAGGTGATCTTCAACGCCCACAATACATATCCCGAAATTCAAGCTTCGGTTCGCTTGTACGGCAAGATTCTCGGCAAAGAATCGAGGGCCGACCAGTTGATCAAAGGCATGGACGCGAAGGTAAGCGGCCTGACCAAACCCGCGGCCGCTCCGAAAACGCTCATCGTGTACGGAGCGCCGGGCAGCTTCGTCGTCGCGCTGCCGTCGAGCTATCCGGGCAATTTCCTGGCGCTGGCCGGAGGGAAGAACGTTGCCGCGAGCTTTCCGAAAATGGACGAGATGCCGCAATACGCCGAGCTGAGCCTGGAGCGCATCGTCGCGGCGAATCCCGACCTGATTCTGCTGATCACGCACGGCGACGCGGCCGAGGTCAAGGCCAGCTTCAAGAAACAGTTCGAATCGAACCCGGCCTGGAAGAGCCTTGGCGCCGTGAAGAACGACCGGTTCGAGGTGCTGCCTTCCGATCTGTTCGCCGCCAACCCCGGTCTTCGCGCGCCGGAAGCGATATCGGCCATCAACAAAATCCTGCTGCAGGTGAAATGACGCGATGGCGGTCACGGTGTCTAACCCAATCGCCGCGCCGGCGAAGAACCCGGCCTTAGCCCGAAGCGGCGCGGTGCTGATGATCGGCATCGCCCTGCTGTTCTTGGCCCTGTTAGTCGGCTTGATGTCCGGCGCGATCGCGATTCCGGCCCGCGAGGTCGTGAACGCCTTGTTCCGCGCCTCGGATTCGGAAGCGCGCCAGATCGTCTGGAATCTTCGGCTTCCCCGCGTGCTGACCGGCATGCTGGCCGGCATCTGCCTGAGCGTCGCCGGCGCGTTCCTGCAAGGGGTGTTCCGCAACCCGCTCGCGGATCCGGGAATCATCGGCGTGTCGTCGGGCGGCGGCTTGGCGGCGGTCGTCATCATGATTTTGTACCCGGAGCAGATCGCATACTTGCCGATCTCGGCCTTCCTCGGCGCGCTGGCGGCGGCCGCGGTCGTCTATCTGCTGGCGTGGAAAGGCGGCGCTTCGCCGATCCGGCTCATCCTGGCCGGCGTCGCGGTCAATTCGCTGCTCGGCGCGGTCATGGCGGGACTCATGATTCTGAACAGCGAGAAGGTGCAGGCGGTGCTCCCGTGGATGTCCGGCAGCTTGAACGGACGCAGCTGGCCGCACTTCGACAGCCTGCTGCCGTATACGGCGATCGGCTTGGCCGCCTCCGTCTTGCTGGTGAAGCAGGCGAACCTGCTCGTCCTGGGGGATGACGCGGCGAAGGTGCTTGGCACTCGCGTCGAGCTCAGCCGGCTGTGGATCATTCTGCTCGCCACGTTCATGGCGGGCGCGGCGATCAGCATCGTCGGCATGGTGGGATTCGTCGGCCTCGTCGTTCCGCATGTCGCCCGGCTGCTGGTCGGCAGCGACTACCGGATCTTCCTCCCCGCGTCCGCTATCGGTGGCGGCGCGCTGGTCGTGGCCGCGGATACGGCAGCGCGGAGCTGGTTCGATCCCATTGAATTTCCCGTGGGCATCCTGCTTGCGGTGCTGGGGGCGCCGTTCTTTCTTTATTTGCTTCGGAAGGGGGCGAGACGATGACGGAAGCCTTGCGGGCATCGGACTTGGCATACGGCTACCAGGCGCAGCCCGTCGTGAACGGATTGGACTTGTCGGTCGCCAAAGGCGAGTGGGTCGGCATCGTCGGCCCGAACGGCTCCGGCAAGTCCACCGTGCTTCGGATGCTGGCGCGCCTCTTGGCCCCGCAGCGGGGAACCGTCTGGCTGGAGGGGCAGAACATCGCGCGGCTGCAGCCCAAATCGGTCGCCAAGCGTCTGACCATGCTGGCGCAATCGCAGGAGAACGCGCTGGATATGACCGTCCGGGAGCTGGTACGCCGTGGCCGGAATCCGCATCTTCGGTGGTATGAGGAATGCCGCGGGGCGCATGAAGCGGTCGTCGACTGGGCCATCGCGGTTACCGGTCTCGAGCGGCTCCAACACCGTTCGCTGCCGGCGTTGTCCGGCGGCGAACGGCAGCGCGCCTGGCTGGCGATGAGCATGGCGCAAACCCCGGAAACGCTGCTGCTGGACGAGCCGACCACCTACCTGGACATCGCGCATCAGTTGGAGCTGATGGAGCTGATTCGCAAACTAAACGTCGAGAAGGGGATCACCGTCGTCATGGTCATTCATGACCTGAATCAAGCGGCGCGTTACTGCAGCCGAATCGTTGCCGTGAAGCAAGGTGCCGTCGTGGCGGAAGGCGCGCCGGCGGCGGTGTTCCGGCCTGCCTTCTTCCGGGACGTATTCGGGATCGAAGCGAAGGTCTTCCTGGATGACGGCGTACCGGTGTATCTGCCTTGCGGCATAGCCCGATCCTAACCGGCGGAAGGCCGCATTTGCGAAGGCAAGCCAAGCTTGTTACGATAAGAACGAAGGAAGCTATAATAGGAAGAAGCGAAGGAGCGGAGCGGCATGATTCTCGTGGAAAATCGGATTGAAGTGAAAAAAGGTTTCGGTGAAGGCGTGATGGAACGCTTTCGTCAGCCGAAAATGGTGCATACGTTTCCGGGGTTCGTTCGCATGGACGTCCTGTACAGCGTCAATGAAGCGGGCAACGACGAGATTCGGGTATGCACGACCTGGGAGAACGAGGATTCGTTCCAAGCGTGGGCGAGCAGCCAGGCTTTTCGCGGCGCGCATGGCCGCCGGGACGAGGAGTCCGCGCGTTCGGCGGGCGAGACCCCTTCGGGACAGGCTCGCGGCGGATCGCCGCAAGCGAACGAAGGCGGCCCCGTGATCGGCAACAAAGTCACGATTTATCAAGTATTCGTCTCTCACTTGCCGGAATCCGCCGCGCCTGCGGAACAAGCGTAGCGGATCCGCACTAGGACGCACGGATGGACCAGGAAGCCGCCGATCGGGGCGGCTTTTTGCTTGGGCACTCCACGAGATAACGACCGCGAAAATGTGCTATCATAGTGGAATCCGCGCATAATATCGACATCGCAGGAGGATGATAGAGAGATGGAAAAAGCAACCTTTGCCGGCGGGTGTTTCTGGTGCATGGTTACGCCGTTCGATGAACTGCCCGGCATCCTGGGGATCGTATCGGGCTACACCGGGGGTTCCAAGGAGAATCCGACGTACGAAGAGGTAAAGACCGGCGAGACCGGGCACCTCGAGGCGGTCCAAATCACGTTCGACCCTTCGCTGTTCCCTTACGAACGGTTGCTGGAACTGTTCTGGCAGCAAATCGACCCGACGGACGCATTCGGGCAATTCCATGACCGGGGGACGCAATACGCGACCGCGATCTTCTGCCATAACGACCGGCAAATGGAGCTGGCCGTTCAATCGAAGCAAGCGCTTGAAGCCAGCGGGCGGTTCGATAAACCGATCGTTACGAAAATATTGCCGTCGGCGGCCTTCTATGAAGCCGAAACGTACCATCAGGATTACCACAAGAAGAATCCGAAGCATTATAACGAAGACCGCGAGAAGTCCGGCCGCGATCGGTTCATTCAAGACAATTGGACATAATATGCGTAACGAAGCCGCGGGTGACGCGGCTTTTTTTTATGGCTTTCGCGCTTTCGCGCGCTTTGAAAATCGCAGGGCTAAGCTTCGAACCGTTTTTATCCTTTCACAAAATCAGGCTGTTCGTCGTTATAAGAATGAGCGTACTTTCATGAAGCGGAGGGAACGGCGATGATCAAGGAATTAGCGAACGAAACGGAATGGCTCGAAGGCTATCCGGTCATGCATGAATTGCGAACCCATCTCGGCCAAGACGCGTATCTTGCTTGTCTGCGCACGATGAGGGAAGAAGGCTATACGCTGCTGGCTTTGTATGAACGGGACGAAATCGCGGCATTAGCCGGCATCTGCATGCTGACCAATTTTTATTTCGGGAGGCACGTGTTCATCTACGATTTGGTCACCAAGTCTTCCATGCGATCCAAGGGATACGGAAACGAGCTGCTCGCGCATGTCCATCGGTACGCGAAGGAACACGGGTGCGGAATCGTGGCTCTGGGCTCGGGATTGGCGAACCTCGATGCCCATCGGTTCTATGAAACCAAGATGGGTTACGAGAAGACGGCCTACTCCTTCATTTGCCGCGTTTAACGGAGCCTCGCGGCGGCTTGCGGCTTATAATGTGAAGTTTTTCACGTGCGACGGCGAACCCGAACGCATGCGCTTGGGATCCGGCGGCAGACGGGAGATTCCGAGCGAAACCAGACAACGAAGACTCGGGAGGACGGGAACATGAGCAAACGCATTTTAATTCTGGGCGCCGGTTACGGCGGCCTTCTCAGCGCGCTTTCCGCTCGCGCATGCTTTTCGGCGGAGGAAGCCTCGATTACGGTCATTAACCGCTACGATACGCACCAGATCGTGACGGAGCTGCATCGTTTGGCGGTAGGCAATATCGCGGAGAAAGCCGTTACCTTGCCGCTCGCCAATCTGTTCAAGGACAAAGACATCCGCCTTGTAATCGGAACGGTGACCGCGATCGATCCGGACGGCCGCCAAGTCGTGCTGGAGAACGGAAGCACCTTCCCGTACGATGCGCTCGTGCTTGCGCTCGGCAGCGAATCGGATTTCTTCGGCGTGCCGGGCCTGCGGGAGAATAGCTTCACGCTGAAATCCGTGGCGGACGCGAAGCGGATTTTCGCTCACGTCAACTACAAAATCGCCGCTTACGCGACATCGAAGCGCAAAGCGGACGCGACGTTCGTCATCGGCGGCGGCGGCTTGACGGGGGTCGAACTTGTCGGCGAGCTGGCGGACGAGCTTCCGCGTCTATGCCGAACGCACGGCGTCGACGTCTCGGACGTGTCCGTGTACCTCGTCGAATCCAAGCCGTCCATTCTTTCGACCTACTCCGCGGATCTCATCAGGCGCGCGGTAACCAGCCTCGAGGCGCGCGGCGTTCGCTTCCTGCTGGGGCTCAGGATCGCAGGGCTGGACGGGACGACGGTCAGCCTGAGCGACGGCCGGACGATCGAAGCCGGCACGGTCCTGTGGGCCGGCGGGGTGAAAGGCAGCCCGCTTGTGGCGAATTGCGGAATTGCGGTCGACCGCGGACGCGCCTCGGTGAACGAATATCTGCAATCCGTCTCGCACCCCGAGGTGTTCCTTGCGGGCGACTGCGCCGTCGTGATGGGACCGGATGGCCGCCCTTATCCGCCGACGGCACAGCTGTCCTGGCAAATGGGCGAGCATGTCGGGGCGAACCTGTTCGCGTACTTCAAAGGCGCCAACATGACGCCGTTCGAGCCGGTCAATTCCGGTTCGCTCGCCAGTCTGGGGCGCAAGGACGGCATCGGTTGGATCGGCGAAAACGGCATCGAACTGAAAGGCTTGCCGGCAACCTTGATGAAAAAAGCGAGCGACGTGCGCTATCTGGCGCACATCGACGGCTTGTTCTCGCTGGCCTATTGAGCGGCTGCGGCCGCTAACCCAACCCCCGGACGCGAACCGGGGGTTTTTCGCGTTTGTCAGTCGCTGCCACAGGCTCTATTTGTATGTTTTTCCACTTCGGGGGGACAATGAACGGAAGAATCAAGAAGCGAAAGGATTGATTCGAAGTGGATACAGTCCCGCCATTATGGAAGGAACTGAAGGAATCGGCGGATTTCGTATGCTACGAGCATTTCATGAACGCGGAACGGGTATTCATCGGGTATATCAAAACCTTAACGGACATGGAAACGGTTCAGCGTCAGATTCTAAGCTGCCTAAGCGACCATCCCGGCCTAAGCTTCAACGAAATGTATGCCGTCATTCCCGTGGCGGAAAAAGAAATCGCCCATGACTGGAAGATCATTCAAGACAACATTTACCGCGGCTACGTGGCGGTTCAATTCGGTCTTCAAAGCCATCGTTGCATGCTCATTAACGCCGCGATATCCAAAGGGCGCAGCGTTACGATTCCGGAAGTCGAATTTACCGTGGAGGGACCCAAAGAAGCCTTCGTCGAGTCCTTGGACATCAATCTGAATTTGATTCGGACGCGCGTTCCGGTCCCGGAGCTGCGCATCCGGGAGATGACGATCGGGAGCGTCTCCAAGTCCAGAGTCGCGGTCGTGTACCTCAAGGGCATCGCAAACGAAGCGTATTTGAATACGTGCGTGCAGCGGCTTGAAGACGTGCGCTTCGATCAAGTTACGGACAGCACGCTGCTTCAGCAAATGATCGAGGATAATTCCAACTCGATCTTTCCGCAGTCGATCGGCACCGAAAGGCCCGACTACGTTGCCTGGGCCTTGTCTTCGGGCCAAATCTGCATCCTAAAGGACGGGTCCCCCGCTTCGGTGTTTGCGCCGGTCAACTTCTGGTCCTTTTTCATTACGTACGAGGATTATTATTTGCCCTGGATTATTGCTTCCCTGCTGCGGATGATTCGGTTTTTCTCCGTCTTTTTTTCCGTGTTTGCCTCGCCCTTGTACGTGGCCGTGATCACGTATCACGGCCAAGGCGTCTCGAACGTGTTCTTGCCGACGATCGTATCATCGCGAATCAACGTGCCGTTTCCTCCGATCGTGGAAGTGCTCATTATGGAGCTCGTCATTGAATTGCTGCGGGAAGCGGGGGCTCGCTTGCCTTCGAAGATCGGACAGACGATCGGCATCGTCGGAGGCATCGTGCTCGGTACGGCTGCCGTCGAAGCCGCGCTGACGAGCAACTTTTTATTGATCATCGTCGCGTTATCCGCCTTGGCTTCGTTCACGACGCCGATTTTTCGAATGAGCGCCACCATCCGGATGCTTCGGTTTCCCTTTATTTTCGCCGCGCAAATCTGGGGGCTGCTGGGGATATTCATCTGTACCTTGGCGCTGGTTGCGCACCTGCTGCGGTTAACGTCTCTCGGGATGCCGTACTTGGTCCCCCTCTATCCGTTCCGCAAGGCCGACTTGTACGATACGGCGATTCGGCCGCCATATTCCAAGTTCCATCATCGGTTCAGCTTTTTTAGGTCGCCGAACCCCGTCCGTTTCGAGCGGAAGAAGGCAGCGGCCAAAAAAGACATCGACGATTGAACCGTTCCGGGAGTGAAGAAAGGTGAAAACAACCGAACACCCGCGACTAACCATATCGGCTTTCCTCGTGTTCGTGCTGATACAAGCGATGCAGTTCGGACCCGAGTATTTGTCCATGTCGATCAAGCCGATTCAATGGGCAGGCCAAGACGTCTGGATGTCGGTCCTCCTCTGCGGGCTCGGCTTCCACGTGATCATATGGATGATGTACCAAGTGCTCAACTACAGCGGTACGGACCTGATCCATATTCATCTTCAATTGTTCGGCAGGTGGGCGGGCGGGGGGCTCAATCTAGCCTGCGTCGTTTACTTTCTGCTCGTGGCTTGTTTTCAATTGCGGTTATTTATCGAGGTGATTCAAGTATGGCTGTTTCCGGATCTGACGACCTGGCCGCTGGCCGCGGTACTGCTGCTGCTCGTGTATTACATCGTTGCCGGGGGCTTTCGGGTAATCGTGGGGATTTGCATGTTCAGCATGCTCCGCTATATCACCATCTTAGCGTTGTTTTTTCCGGCGATGTATTTTCATTTTAACAATTTGACGCCGATACTCGATCATTCTCTCCGGGAGATTTTCCAAGGAGGCAAGCAATTGACGTTTCCCTACCTGGGCGTGGAAGCCATTCTGTTCTGCTACACCTTCGTCAAATCGCCGGAAACCTCGCAGAAATGGGCGCACGGGGCGAATTTGCTTACCACCTTTTCGTATCTCTGCATTCTGTTCTTTGCTTTATTGATGTTTAAACCCGAACAATTGTCGAATGAAATATGGCCGCAATTAACGAAGTACAAGTTCATTCACTTCCCGTTTATCGACCGCTTCGAATATATCGGCGCCGCCTCCCAGATCTTATGGATTATCCCGATCACCTGCTTCTGTCTATGGGTTTCAAGCCGAATAGGCCGGGTGATGTTCGCGATGAGGCAAGCGTCGATCCTGCCGTTTTTGATCGCGGCGGTCTTTGCCGCCGTCTGCCTTATTCCCGGCCGCAGCCGGATCGAAGACGTTCAAGCCTTATTGACCATCGTCGGTAATTACCTGATTTTTGCCTACGTTCCGTTCTTGTATCTGGTCGTCTTGATCCGAACGAAAGGGAGAAGAACGGCATGATTCGGATCATCCTGCTGCTGCTGCTCTGTCTTTCGTTAACGGGCTGCGTGAAACAAGATATTTTGGAAAAAACCACGATATCGTTTGTCAGCGCATTCGACGAAGCGCCCGGGGATCAGCTCGAATTGACGCTAGCGCCGCCGAAGTTTCAAGCGGGCAAATCCAGAACCGTCTCCAATCTGCTGCTTTCGAAGGTCGGCCATACTAGCAGAAGCATCACCGAACTCATGAACATGCAGCTGAATCGGCCGATCAAGACCGGGAAAATATCGGTGGTCTTAATCGGGAAGGCCGTTGCGGCCAAGGGGATTTCAAATGAGCTGGACGTTCTTCTGCGCGACGCGCTCTCGTCGCGCAAAATGTACGTGGCGATTGTCGATGGACAAGCGAAGAAAGTGCTGCAAACCAATTTCAGTTCAAATCTCGAGAAAGGGATGTATTTGTTCGATTTGCTCGATATGAACGTCCGAACCGGCTTAGTCCCCCGGGCTAATCTGAACGATTTCGAATACGCGTATCTGGGCAAAGGCATGGATCCTTTTTTGCCGATCCTTAGCTTGCGGGGCGACCAAGCGGTGATATCGGGATTAGCGTTATTCAAGGATGACCGCTACGTCTCGTCGCTGAACGAACAACAAATGCGAGTCGTGAAGCTTCTGCGCGAAAACACGAAATACGGCATACTCGAGGCGCGGCTTCAAGACGGGACCTACTTCGCCGTCAAAAACGTCGGGTCCAAAGTGAAGTATCGCGTCAGTCGGGATAAGAACCGTCCGAGCCTGCTGATCACCCTTCGTTTGAACGCGGAAGTGATCGATTCCAAGGGGATCCGGTTAACCGGCCTTGAGCATCGGAGGTTTCAAGACAGTTTGGAGAAGGAGCTCGTCACGACGGGGACGGGGCTCATTCGCCAATTCCAAAATGACGGCATCGACCCGCTCGGACTGGGGGATTTCGTGCGGAGCAAAACGCGGCATTGGAGCGAAGCGGCGTGGAAGCAAGCATACCCGGCGGCAAACGTGAGCCTGAAGGTTCATGTGGTATTGACGGAAACGGGGATCAGAAAATAAGGCATCCGGCCAGGCAGGACGGGTGCCTCTTGTTCAGCGAATCGCCGCTTAGAATCTCATTTTGATCATGAATAATAAATAAAACATAACCGGTACTCCTACGAGAGCAGATAGTGCCGCGATGAACGCGCGTACGTTCTTCTCTTCCCGAAACAGGAATCGTAAAGACGCGCACGCAAAAATACCGATCCATCCGCCTAAGCCGTTTAACAGGATATCATCAATATCCGCCGTTCCGATGCCCAATAGCCCCTGAATGACCTCCACGGCTAAACTCATGCTGAGTATCAGCAATAGATGGCTTCGTCCGCTATGATTGTTCCGCAATACGGACACATACACGCCAAGAGGAATGAAAATAAGTATATTGCCGCCCACGTTAGCAAGTGCGAATTGTTTTAAATTGACGGAGCTGCCGGATAGGAAGTCGCTTATGCTGGATAAAGGAACGAGATTGATGGACCGAACAATAGCCCGCTGGCCATCGAATAGCTCCAAGATCGAAACTCTCGAGAAGAACAGGATTTTCATTAACAAAACGATGTAACAGATGAATACGCCATATAAAATGACCGTTATTATGCTTTCTCGTCTAATCATACCCTCATAAGTTCCCCTTTTTCATCCTTCGCAACCAAAGATAGGCGAAGCAAGCCTGCCTGGTCAAGCCTCTTTTAGCGGCGATCGATGACCTGCGTGAGCTTCGCTAGGACGAAGATAGCGTAATTTCTTAAAATTTTTAGGCGCGATTTCTTAACTATTTCTCAAATTTGCGGCATGCAGCCGCCACGAACCGCAGAGAGCGTTTTAGGAGCGGCGTTTAGGTTAGGAGAGACGGCAGCGATCTTATATATTTAGTTTACACTTAATTAAGTGTGTGCTACATTATTGGTGTGATTACCGCCTGCGAGATCGAAGCGTATTCCACCAGGATCGGCGGCGGGTCCGGGATTCAAAAAACGCTACTTTCAGAGAGGTGATTTCGACAAATGACGGGAACGAATTTTACGGTGATGCATGCGGGAGCGTTTGAGGGTCTTCTAAATGTGCCGGAAGGGCCGCCAGGAAAGTATTATCTCAAGGACAGGCTTGGACTGACCGGCATGGAGGTGTCGCTTAATCAATTGCCGCAGGGAGGAGCGGTTCCGTTCTACCACAGACATCGCGATAATGAGGAGCTGTACCTTTTCATAGGCGGCCGGGGCCAGTTCCAGGTGGACGGGCATATCTTTGAAGTCACGGAAGGAACCGCGATTCGCGTTGGCCCTGATGGAGAACGCGCGCTCCGCAATATCGGTACCGGGGATTTATTGTTCATCGTCGTTCAAGTCCAAGCCAACAGTCTTCGCCGGTGGGAGAGGACGGATGCCGTCATTCCGGATAGGCCGGTGGACTGGCCGGTTGCTTGAAGCGGAAAGAAACGATGACCGGGGCGGGGGTCGCGATCGCCTAAGTTGAAAAAGGATGAAACGAAAGGCGTCAATCCTCGTTATACAGCATATAGGAAGATACGGAGGTGTTCAAATGGATTTGCTGAAGGGCGTCGGAAAGCTGGCGGGCGATCTCACGGGAAGAGTACTTGGCGGTACGGTGCGCGTTGCCGGGGAGCTTGTCCATAGTGACTACATCAAAGAAATCGGTAACGACGTGGAACGAGTGACGGCGAAGACGGGCGAGCTCGCAGGCCGAGCAGCGAGCGGGGTATGGGATGTTGGCGCCGGGTTAATAACGTCGGATAAGCAGCAGGCGAAGACCGGATTCGAGGATCTTGGAGATGCGGTCACGACAACCGTCAGAGGTGCCGGCCAAGGCATCGAATACGTGGTCCAAAGCGGGAAGGAAGTTGTGACCGGCATGAAGGAGAACGATACGCGGTTGATGAAAGAAGGCGCCAAGAAGCTCGGCAAAGCAGCCGCGGTATCCATCATTGCCGTCGGTGTAATCGACATGGTTGATGGTCCGGACGGCATGGATTCGTCTGAGACAACCTAATCGCCTCTTGAAAAAACGGCAGCCGACGGCTGCCGTTTTTCGTTATTTTCCATGCACCCAATCAAGTTCATTGCAGAGTTCGTTATAATCCTCCAAACCATCATAGATGCAAAAGTTACTAGGGGGACTGTTTCTTGGCGAATACTCATAGAGCAAGATTTGGCCGTTTTTTAGCTGCCAAGCCGTATGAATCCGCAGCAGCCTTTCGCCTTCGATGATAATTTCTTCTACAATGCTTCTGATTGCTTGGTTGGAGTACAAGGCAGCATTTTCAATATCGGCAAGTTTCATGAACATTTCCTCCGCGCGTTTGACATGCGTACATCCTGATCATGGCACTTATCGGCAACTAACCTTTTCGGCTATCGTAACGTATGAAACCCCGTTCTCCAATATCTCCTGCTGTCTATTTGACTGACCAAATCTGATATACTATCCAGGGGAGGCGGTATCATGAATTATGAAGAATTGGATCGTATGTTATTTGAATTGACGGATCTGGAGATGAAATTAAAAGAAACCGATCTTACGGACGACGCCGTAAAAAGCCGGATTCTTGCTCGTGCCCTGTCAGCGAAAAGCCCCTCCGTCCAAAACGATTCTCATGGCGCCCCTGCTCCGGCTATGGCGATCACTCATCCTTCCATTTACCATTACACGTTGGAGGGGGATGTGCTTCGATTGCATGTCACGGGCGAAATGTTCGCCATCTCCAGGCATACCCGGTTTGTGCAAATGCCCGCGCACACCCATAACCTATTCGAGATGAATTACATCTACAGCGGTACCTTCTATCAAGATATTCAAGGGGAACGGTTCGAATTGAAAGAAGGAGATTTGATTATCCTCAATAAGAACGTGGAGCATTCCATTGCCAAATGCGGTGAAAATGACATTCTCATCAACTTTTTGGCGAAGAATGAATTTTTCGATCGTGCTTTCATCTACAACATCCTCGGGGATCATATGCTCGGTCAGACAATCGCTTCGATTATCGCGGATGCATCGAGAGAGAAGAACTTTTTATTGATCCATACGTCGAATAATTGGCAAATTAAACAAACGATTCAGAACCTGCTATGCGAGGCGTTCGGACATCAAGCGGCGAACCGGGAGATTATTAAAGCGTATTTGACCATTCTTTTCAGCCGATTGGTAGAAAGCGAAAGCTACCGATTGTTTGTAAACGACGGAGCACGCCAATCCGGTCTCTCCGTCATCGAAATCATCGCCTACATTCATAAACACTATCTAAACACGACATTGGCGCAGACGGCCGCGCACTTCGGGTACTCGGCGGAGCATATAGGCCGAATCATTAAGAACGTAACCGGGAAAACCTATTCTGCGCTCGTACAAAAACAAAAATTCATGCATGCGGCGTTGCAGCTTAAACTAACCAATCACACCGTGGAGGACATTTCCAAAGAAATCGGGTACAACAATTTATCCTTTTTCTATCGGAAGTTTCAATCCATATATGGGGTTACCCCAAAGGAATACCGCAGCTTGGCAATGCGGGGCGAAGGTATCGGGACACGAGAGAATCACAAAGAAACGTGAAGAAGGAGCTGCCGGCCGGCAGCTCCTTCTTCGCGCTTTCAGGATTGTTCCTTCAAACATGAGGGTACGGCTTTTGCGTGATGCCGACTTGGATTTTGATAAGGATGCATGGTTTGACGTTACCAGCTAAAGTGCTTTTTTCGGCCCAGCGTATCCGTAATATCGATCGTCAGATTGCGGATGCTCCACCGTCCGCGTTCGTAAGCATGGCCTTGGTCGTCAACGAATTTTGCCAGCGGCACGCTGGATTTGCCGGCGGTCATCATCGCCGCTTCATAGGTGTATTTGTCGTCAATGGTAAGCTTGGCATTGAACCAGACGAATCCGGTTTCGTTTTGGACAATCAGATGGTTGTTCGTAACGGAAATGTCGGCAATCGGAATCGAGCTCTTCGGAGCAGGGACGCATCCGGCCAGCACGATGGCCAGAAACACGATCAGCGAGAAGGATGCAGCGTCCCTGATGCCGGGTTTTCGAATGCAAGTCAGCAGGTTTGTCCGCATTATTGACGTTCCTCTCCATTGGATTCGACAGACAGGCCGAGGTCGAAGAACAGATTGGGCGCGCCGGGATGGCCGCGGTGTACTTCAACGGCAATTTCATTGGTCCCCTTCACGAGCTTGTTTAGATGGGCCTTGAGATCGATTCTCCGATAAGCGGTAAAGTCGTTCGGAATGGCGAGCGAGGATTCGGTTAGGACCCCGGTCAGGATGGCGTCTCGCGAGACTTCCTGACCGTTCAGATAGACAACGTAACCGTCCTCGAAGGCGATGTGCAGCGTCAATCCGGACAGCTTCTCCGGATCGCCGTTCCATTCAAACGTCTTGCGAAAATAATACGTCGGGGATGCGACGGTTTCCAGGGTCGATTGAATCGAGCTCTTCCGTTCCTTGTTATTCGTATAGCCTAAAGGCGCTCTGCCGGTCTTCCAGCCGGAATCGTCGTAGTCCGGACTGCGCCAATCGTAATCCGGCAGGGGAACCGGTTCCGTGCGCGACGTCTCGATGATCGGACCTTCTCCCACCAAGTCCACGCCATCCGGGATGGCGAATTTGATCGAATCGTCGCCGGCGTGATAACGCCATAAGGATTGAATGCCCACGAACGGAATTTCTTCTTTTTCCTTCAACGTGGCAAGGTCCCACGAAGCCAGATTATCCGCGTTCAGTTCCAGCTGATCCAATGGCTGTCCTTCTTCGTTCTCCGCTTTAATGGTCAGGGCGGTTTCATTCGCTTCCATTTCCGTAATAAACGGCTTTTCCTTCATTTCGGACAAGCCCCAGACGTCCCAGTCCTCATAATCGGAGGGGCGATAATCGGAAGGCTCTTGGGATACGCCTACATGAAGCGCGTAGACGGTATCGCGGATGAAAACCGCGCTTATTCCGGCTGTCCGGAGCGCCTTCCACACCTCGGGAAGCTTCGGATCTTCGCTTAGCCAGGCAAGGGCGAAGGTTTGCTTGTTATCGTTCATCGTCTTGCGGATCCATTCCAATTGGTTATCTCCCGGCTCTTGTAACCGACCGGCGTTCAGGAAGAAGAGCTTGGCGTTCCCTTGCTTAATCGCGTAAACGGATTTCCCGTAACCCGGAAGCGCCTCGGTAGGCACATGAGGATACGCTTGGTCGAACTTCTGCTCCGTCGTCGAACCGTCATAGATGGGGTACAACTGGAACGACCGCGCTTCCGGATGACTCTCCAACAAGCGGTTGGACGCGGCAAAATACGAGATGTCCCGGAAGTTCTTGATCCAATCTCCGATTTCCCCGTCCTGCTGGCTGAAATAGCCGAACCGAAACGTCGCGGAGGACGAGGCGGATGACTTGAAGCCCTCCATGGGTACCCTTGTCCAATAGAAGGAACAGAACAGCACGCCGATTAACGCGAGCAGCGATAAAGAAAGCTTATATTTGTAAAGAATCGCCATAAGCTTACCCCTCTCCTCCCGGTAACGTATTCGGCAGGGCAGGCCACCACAGAATGGCGTGGTAGACGGTCGGCCAGAGAATGATCAGATTGGCGATAAAGGCAACCGCAAATCCGATCGTCCAAGGCTTCAGCTTGACTTCAGCCCGGCCGAGCGTCCAGTGGAGTATCGCCCATGTGCCCAACCAGACGACCAGTCCCGCCGTTTCTTTGCCGGTATAGGGACCGATGGCCCACCAAGAGGGGATCCAGGAACCCCATTTCAGCAGAATCGGATTCGCGTGGAGCGGATTGTAATAGCTCCATAGGTGACAGAGCGTCGTCGCTGCGATACCGAGCCATACGGAAAGCAGAACGGCGGCGATTTCACCGGTTTTTCGTGGTTTGGATTCCTTCACCTGTTTTCTCTCCCTATCGAACATGTTGAAGATCATACCATTTTCAGTTTCGTCAAACCGAATCCGAACGCCAGCCCGAGCAGTAAACAGATCCAGAATAGCGTGATCAGTAAAGCGATGAGGCCGCTAACGGCCGAGCCCGCTTCGAGCGCATGGCGAAACCGGCGCAATAATACGGCTGCCGCGATTCCCAAGGGGAGCGGGTACAGCGAGACGAATTCCTTATATTCCATCACGATCAGATGGGCTTCGGGGCTGCGGTACATCAGCCACTGCTGGGGACCGTCCGGTCCCCGGTAAGAAATGTAAAGCCAATTGCCGAGGATGATCGTAATCAGAACCAGGATGTTGGTAAGCCAGAGCACCCGCTCCAGGGTGACCGCGGCCCCCTTCTTGCCTCGCAGCATGGGATAGGTCAAATGTAGGACTTGGCAGCTCATGATGACGGTGATGGTCGCGCCTAGGCCGTGCAGGACGGCTTCCAGCTTATGATTGCTGAATCCGATGAGATTAAACAACGGGATCGACAAAAAAAGCAGTGCGGCAGCGCTCGCTTGCGTAATCGCAAGGTCTCTTGCGTTGAACATGGATTTCATCGGCAGTCCATCTCTTTCATTCGGGATTAGGATGTCGATTATTGTAGAGAAGAATCGTCAGGGGAATGTTAAAGCTAGTTTAGGAAATTGCAAACTCGACTGAACGTATCCCGCTTTAGTGCCGGAGCGAAGCGACGTTGCAGCTTAAAATCAGCTTAATATAAAGTTAAAAGTATCTTAAATTTTCAAATGGAAGATTGCGAGTATAATGGCTAGGGCAGTTGGTTATCGGGAATATTGTGTAATTTCCGCAATCCTTTACGCGGCGCCTAGAGAACGAAAGAAACGTGCCGGCAGACTACTGGTGTCGATATCAGCGGAGTAAGGAGGGGATATCGTTCGTTTTGGATTGATCGGGGAAGTGGCCGAACTGGGGGGTTCCATGGCCGACTGCTAATGACAGAGAAGGGGATGACGAAGTGAAGGTGAAGTTAAAAGCCAAGTGGAAAAGTTTGACCTTGGCTCTATTCGTAGGTACGGTTCTGTTCACCATCGGCATTTACAACGTATCGGCTGAAAGCACGATCATTAAGGGGCCGTATCTGCTGTACGCAGGATCGAACAGCTCGATGAGCGTCCTTTGGCAGACGAGCGACAGACAGCCGAATACGATCAAGTGGGGGAAAGACACTTCGTATGCGCTGGGCGAACAGTCCGTCGCTACGTACGGTGCCGACAACCAGCATAAGTTCGACATCACCGGGCTGGAGCCGGCTACCAAGTATTATTACGAGGTAGACGGTCAGGCCGGTTCGTTCGTCACGGCTCCTGCGGATGACGCGACCAAGGTGAAGTTTCTCTCCTACGGCGACAGCCGTACACAACCGAATTACCAGGAAAAGGTAGCCGACCTGGCGCGGAAGGCTTACGCCGCCGACCCGGACTACCAGACGATTCTCCTGAACAGCGGCGATATCGCTTCAAGCGACTCCGAAAGCAACTGGACCGCGCAGTACTTCGTTCCGGAGTCCACCTACCCGCAGCTGCACGCGCTCCAAACCGAGGTGCCGATGATGGGGGCCAGGGGCAACCACGAGGGCGTAGGCTCGGTCTACGAGAAGTACTTCCCGTATCCGTACGTGAACGACTTCTACTGGTCCTTCGATTACGGTCCGGTCCATATCTCCGTTCTGGACGAGTATGCGGATTTTAAGCCCGACTCGCCGCAGTACAATTGGCTGATCAACGATCTGGCCACCACGACCAAGCCGTGGAAAATCGTCATGGGCCATCAACCGGCTTGGGGTGCCGGTACGCATGAGAACAATACGGATCTCCAAAAATACATCCATCCCATCCTGAAGCAGTTCGGGGTACCGTTGTATCTGAACGGTCACAATCACAACTATGCCCGTGCCGAGGTCGACGGGATCGAGTACCTCACCTCCGGCGGCGGCGGCGCTCCGTCGTATGACGTGGACCCGACCTGGCCGAACATCGTCAAGGCCGATAAGTCGTACTTCCTGACCGAGTTCGAGGTGGATGGGGATACGATGAACGTGACCTCCCGTCGGATCGACGGCACGGATATCGAGACCATCACGGTTCACAACACGCAAGTTCAATTGGATATTTCCAAGCTGACCATGACGGCAGACCAAGATACGCTGGAAACGGCTTCTCCCGACAGCAAGATTAAGCTCGGTCTGGCTGCGGTTGACAGCAAAGATGCCGCTGTGGATCTTTCCAAAGCGCTTGTGAAATATTACACGGATAAGCCGGATTATCTCTCCATTGCGGCGGACGGAACCGTGACGCTGAAGAACAAACCTGTATTTAATGAATCCGCACAGGTGTGGGCCGAGATCTATGACGGCAGCAAGTTGGTGACCAGTAACAAAGTAGCCATCAAGATTCACAATCCGGACGGGCTGGCTGAAGCGAAGTTGACATCGGATCACGGTTCGTTGTCCGGCAGCGCTACGGCTAAGCTGAGCTTGACGGCGAAGGACAATGCGGGAGCGGCCATGGATCTCTCTTCGGCTACCGTCGCCTACAAGACAAGCCTGGAGGATATCTTGTCCATTTCCGCCGACGGCACCGTAACCGTGAAGAAGGAACCGGCCCGTACGACGGCCGTAACGATTCAGGCAGCCGTTACCGTCGATGGAATAACAGTCGATAGCGATCAGGTGTCCATCATTGTCGGTCCTTCGGCGGGCGAAGATGCCCAGGTACTCGTAGCGCCGATCAAAGGCCAATACGACGATACGGAAGAAGGCGCGGATGGAACGTTGGATCTTGAAAGTTCCGATTTGGAAATCGTCACGGAAGATTCCAACCAACAGATCTTGCTCCGATTCGCCGAGCTGGCTATTCCTAAAGGGGCTAAGATTCTTGACGCCTATATTCAGTTCTCCGTGGACGAGCCCGATAAGAACGTGGATCCGTTTGACGTGAATATTTATGCGGAGGACGTTGCGAACTCGCAGCTGCAGGATCCGCCTAATGTTTCGTCGCGGATTAAGACGAAGGATCTCGTAAACTGGAAGGATGCGCCGAAGTGGACAGTCGAACATGAAGCGGGTCCAAACCAGCAAACGCCTAACGTGGCGTCGTTGGTCCAGGAAATCGTAAACAAGGATGAATGGAATGAAGGGAATACGTTGGGCTTCATTCTGACCGGGCAGGGCACCCGAACTGCCGAGTCCTTCGAAGGCGCTGGCGACCATGCGGACCAAATTCCGCAACTCCATGTCATCTACACGGTTGCGGATACGACGAATCCGGGCAACGGCGGCGATGGCGGCACTGGGAATGGCAACGGTAATGGCAATGGCGGTTATATCCCGCCTGTGAGCAACGGCGATACAACGCCTCCGGACAATGGCACTACGACGCCTCCGGACAACGGTAACGGCGGCACGCCAAACGATGGCGGCGCCACGCCGGCTATTCCGGCTAACCCGTTCAAAGACATCGATTCGCATTACGATTGGGCGAAGGACGCGATCGCGGTGCTGGCCGACAAGGGCATCATCAACGGTACGTCGGCCACGACCTTCGAGCCGGGCAAGCGGATCACGCGAGCTGACTTCATGGAAATGCTCGTCCGCATGCTGGACCTGAAGGCGGATGTTACGTCCAACTTCAGCGACGTGAAGGCGACCGACTACTACTATCAAGCGCTTGGCATCGTCAAGGCGCTCGGCATCGCGAACGGCACGGGCGATGACAAGTTCAATCCGCGCGAATTCATCTCGCGTCAGGACATGATGGTGCTGATGAGCCGGGCGATGGACGTTACCGGCAAGCTGAACCTGAGCGGCACGCCGGCGGAGTTGAACGGCTTCAAGGACAACGCGAAAATCGCGCCATATGCGGTCGAAGCGGCTGCGCAAATGGTCAAAGCCGGCATCGTGCAAGGCAGCGATTCGGCGCTGAACCCGACGGGGCAGGCAACCCGGGCGGAAACCGCGCAAATGATCTATCATCTCTATCAGCTGCTGCAGCAGAACGGCAGTCTCTAAGCCGGTTCATCCCGAAACATAGGTAAACGTAAATGGCGGCGTTAGGAGTCTATCCTTTCGCCGCCATTTCGTTTGTTGGAATGTGTTGTCTGCAGCGTAACGGGCGAGTCGCTTTACGAGACGTCAATGTGAAGTTAACGTTCGGCATACATAGATTTCTTAAAATAGACAGGTACGCGGAAAATGGATTAAGCCTGGTTTGCGCAGTGCGAGGAGGCAAGGGCCGCATCCTAACATGAAGAAGAAGAGAGTGCATCGTATGCGTAGACAAGGATTCAAGAAACTAGCGGCACTGTTTTTGGGAATCGCGTTATTGCTTTTCGCGGCTACCCCCGTTTTTGCTCACGACCTGTATCTCGGGAGTTCCAAATGGGCCTTTGGCAAGGATCGCATTTTGTCCACGATAGAGTTCGACCCCGGTTTATTTGAGCAAATAAAAGGAATCAAGGAGCTGGGGTACGACCTGGACCATCTCACCGAGGAACAGCTCCGTGACCTGACAACCAAAGTCATCCAGCCCTATATCGACGAGAAGCTATCGGTTTCCATCAATGACCGCGTCTACCCGGAAAAGGTGGTTAAACTCGAGCGGGAAGGGACATTGTGGAAAATATGGCTGAAAATAAGCGATCTGAATTTCGATTGGCAAGAAAACCAGGTAAGCATTGCGTATCATCTTCTATTTGAAGAAACCAGCAATCAGCATGTGAATATTGGCTATGTTTATTATACCGATGCCGATGACGATGCAGTGCAGGCGGTCTTCGATAAGACCCAGCCGAATTTGCAATATATATTCGACTCCAATCATACCGTATGGAATTTCTCGGATAAAACCGCGGCATTCTTGACTGATATCGCTACTTTTGTCGTACTCGGCATCAAGCATATTTTAACCGGCTATGATCACATCGCGTTCTTGCTTGCTTTAATCGTTATCGGCTTATCCGTCAGGGAAGCGATAAAAATTATCACGTCGTTTACGGTGGCGCACAGCATAACGTTACTGCTGGCGGCCATGAATATCGTCAATCTGAACGCGAAATTCGTAGAAAGCGTCATTGCGCTTTCCATCTGTTATATCGCGGTGGAAAACCTGTTTTCCAAACAGGTCAATTATCGATGGCTTGTCACGTTTATGTTCGGCCTGGTTCATGGATTCGGCTTTGCCAGCGTTCTTCGGGAATATGTCGCAGACAAAGAGAATCTTGTTCGCTCGGTGGTTTCGTTTAACGTCGGCGTAGAGCTCGGACAGCTGGCGATCTTATTAGTCGCGTTGCCCCTGCTTTACTTGATCAGGAAAAGATTCTCTCCCCGGACCGTAACCGTTGCGGCATCCGCAGCCATTTTCTTGGTTGGTTTCCTCTGGTTCGTCGACCGGCTATTCAATTTGCAATGGGTACCCTTCTAAGAAAGCGGGAAGAGCGAACGCCATGAAAAAGAATAAAACGCCTTATTTCTTTGCTTTCGTCATAGGTGCGGTCTTCATGATGCTTTTCGGTACGTGCACGGCTTTTGGCAGTTCCGAGGCCGATGTACAAGCTTATCGTACGAAAGCCAACCAATTCGTTGCCGCTAAAAATTATGAGCAGGCGGCGCTGATTCTGGAAGAGCTGTTGGCCAAGGAGCCGGACCTGAAGGATGAGATCGTGTACAAGCAATTAACCCATATCTACGATGATTACCTATTTGATTTTGAGCAGGCATTGACCTTGTATCAGACGTATCTTGACCGTTTCCCGAACGGTACGTTCGCCACTGACTTTCGGGACAGAATGACGTATCTCGAGGAGAGGCGCTCTGAATGGCCGGCTTTGCGGGATTTTAGAAGCGTTCAGTTGGAAGAGGACAAGCGTTCCGATCAAGACAAGCTGGCGAAAGTGGAAGCCATTCTTTCCAAGAATGAAAACGCATTGATTGCGCCCGAAATGCATCTCTACTTGGCTAATCAATATTTTGAAGCTGCCGACTATCAAGCCGCTAGCGAGCATGTGGAGAACGATATCAACAGCTTTGGCAAGGCCGGGATGACTGACCCTGCGGACCAAGCTTTGGCCCTGCGTTTATATGCCGACATTCTCGTGAAGCAGCATCATTATACTAAGGCCATTAGGGCTCTGGATCAGGCAATGACGCTGGCGAATCCGGAAGAACGGTTTAATGTTGCCGTGAAAAAAAACGAGATCATCAATCACAGGAACATGGCGGTTGGCTTTATGGGTTGTCTTGGTTATTATCTAGCCGTCGTCCTCTTGCTGATTCCGTCCAAATTTCGGTGGGATTTCCGCGGAAGCCCGTACTTCGAGCGACTTGCCAAGCCTATTTTCCTGCTTGCCCTGGTTTCGCTCGTCCCTATTCTTATCCTGAAGGTCAGAGAGGAGCCGGAAGCGGACCCGCGGTTTTTCTTATGGCTGTTGGGCTTATCGATCTTTTCCATACTCGTGATCAAGCTTCTTGCTCCGCTGTCGCGCGTAACCGGCAGATCGGTTTTCATCTCGGTGAGCGTTTTGCATATGGCGGCTGCTTCGTTCATGGCATATTACCTGACGGTTTACAGCGGTAGGAAGATCATCCTAAACACTGCAATAGAGGCAGATCGAGATCCTTTGACGTCCACGTTCGTCATCTTATTGTGGAGCTCGGCTATTGCAAGTTTATTCATCTATATAATGTATAGCTTTGGTTATTCAAAACGTAAAGCGAAATGACGGAGCTTTTCACATTTTAGGAGGGATTCGCAGCCATGATTTCCGCATTTATTTCGTTCTTCAGATTAGGCGTGGAACATATTTTAACCGGTTATGACCACTTATTGTTTATTTTTTCGCTGTTGATCGCAAGGCAAACGATTAAACAATATGCCGCGGTGATTACGGCCTTTACCATTGCGCACTGCTTAACCTTGACCTTGACGGTGCTCGACATTATCAATGTACCGGCTAGTATCGTTGAACCGGCGATTGCGCTTAGCATTTGCTATGTTGCCATTGAAAATATATTCAGAAAAGACGTGAAGAGACGCTGGATGATTACGTTTGTATTCGGTTTGATCCACGGAATGGGGTTCGCCGATTTGTTGAAAGGCATGGATTTGGCCCGAAACTATCTGGCCTTTAATATTTTTAGTTTCAATTTAGGGATCGAGGTTGCGCAGTTGGGGATTCTCGCCGTCCTGCTGCCGCTGCTCTTCGTGATTCATAAATGGAAGTTTTCAGTCCGAGTCGTCAATATCTGTTCGGCGATCGCTTTTGTATTAGGCGGCTTGTGGTTAACCGAAAGGATCTTCTTCTAAACAGCTGCCTATCATTCGTCAAGCTTGAAAAGCTGCCGGCTAAAGCCCGGCAGCTTTTCTGTAGATAGTAGACGTTCGGGTTCGGTTTTATGCGTCTCCTAGGCGCGCGGCATGGCTGCCTTCCTAGGCATTTGTGCTCAATTATGGATGAGAAGGGCAAATTTACGTTTTCATTACTTCTTAATGAACAATCATAAACAAAACTGAATTATTCTAGTACTGCATGCAAATGAATAGAAGGAAGCGTGAGTAAAGTTGAAAAATAAGCTGTTTATATCCACGATCATTGCGCTAACGATGTTGTTTAGTCTCGCTAACGGTGCATGGGCTGCGTCTAATCCGCAACCTGGCGACAGCTTGAAACCGGTGAAGCAGGATAATCACGGACAGTCCAAGAAGATAACGCCATTGGGATTTTCATCTAACGTAAGAGCGTCGGACACGTTTTCGTTTAAGACTTCATCAACGAACGATCTATTGAATCTGACAAGCGGCAGTGTGCCGCCATATATTTCGATCAGTGACGGAGACGACAATATCGATTTGTCCGATGCCAAAATCAGCGTACTCCAAGGCATAGACGGGATCGCGTATTCGATTACGAATTTGCCGGCGGTTGACCGTGCAAAATCCTACACGCTGCAAATTCGCCATGCTTCGATATCGCTGAAAAAGGTTGCCTTCAAGCCGCTAAGTTCTTCCAACACCGATCTTAGAGCGCTGAATAACGCCATTCACCTATCGAACATCGACAACGCGCATCGCACGATTGATATGCTCCCTCAATCCCATGTTGAACACTTGCTTGCCGAAATTGACTCCACCGACCCTTCGATTCAACGTTATTCGGTTACGGATCGTTCGGGGACCGAAAAAAAGCCGGCTGATGAAATCGTCACGAACGACAAATTAACCGTCGTTGCGGAAAATGGTACGTCCAAAACGTTTACGATCCAACTATCCACGTTGAAAGCCGACCTGCAGACATATACGGCCGGGCAAACGCAAGATATACGATTAGAATATTCCATTAATAAAACCACGCCGGAAAGAAAATATTTATACGGAACGCTAACCTTTCATTTGCCGGATGGCATAACGGCTTCCTCAACGGATACGTTCGATTTAATCGGACGTGGTTTCGTGCAGCTCAATGATGCGGCTATCGCTTCTGCAAAAGATTATAACCATTCGGGAAGAAACTGGGTTAGAGATCTAAATTCGAATGAGGATTTACGAACAAAAGTGGCCATCACGGACGGCGGAAAAACGGTTTCCATCAAGGACACGGATTTTAGCGCATACAATGGCGTTGACGTTACGCTTGTTCTGAAAAACAAACGAATTCCGAACCGAGGCGGAACGTTCCGCGCGACTTTTAGCGGCAAGGCTTATTCGGGAACGCCTCGCGAAGCGGATTATACGGAAACGGGAACGGCAAACTTCGATGTCGCATCGACTGTAACCCATCTAGTCAGAAAAGCTGCCGACGTCTCCTATAACACCCCGACAACGGTCGTGCTGGAAGCCGATTCCATCCATAAGCAAGCAAGTGTCTATGCAAGTTTAGACAAAGGGTTAACTTGGGTGAATACGGGAACAGAATTCAAATCGCAACAAGCCATCCTGTCGAACCTGCTGCCGGAGACCAACTATTCCTTTAAACTGGTTAACTCCGATGGAAGCTCCAACAGGGTAAGCTATTATTCAGGTAAATACGATGTCACGAACTTTGGTGCCGTGGCCGACGCAACCGTATCGGAGAGCGCGGGCGACATTGTTCACTATACCGGAACGGATAATGCTGCCGCCATAAATGCAGCGATTGTCGCGGCAAGCAAAAATGGCGGCGGAACGGTTTATTTCCGAGGAGACTCGAATTTTGCTTCGAACAGCATCCATTTAAGAAGCAACGTCTATTTATATTTTGACAAGAACGCTCAGCTGACCGCCTTGGACAAGATCGACGCCAGAGAAGCCCCTTTAAATTATCCTTTCGCTTTGGGGCAGGACGACGGTCATGGTTACTGGGAAGACGCGCTTATGTGGGGCGTTCGCGTAGAGAACATTAAGATTATCGGAAATTCGGCCAAAATTTACGGCAATATGAATTTATATACGGGCTATAGCGATCCTTACGTTCCCGGTAACGGAACGAAAACCATTTCGTTCAAACTGTCGAAAGATATCGTGGTCGGCGGAGCGGATGAGGAGCATGGGTTAACCATTGAACAAGGCGGCTGGTTCTCGATACTAACCACCGGCTGCGATAACATTCGGGTTCAAAATATCGTACTGCCTGACTCTACTTCCGGTCGTCAAAGAGACACCTTCAACTTTATGCAAGATAACGACGCATCCGCTTATAACGTGACGACGCTGAAGTCCAGTAATGACGTCGCCAAATTAGGCAGCGATTTTTCGTTAGGATTTATTAGACACGTTTCTAATATCGCGATCGAAAAAATCGTTGCCGGCGACATCGCAGGCGGAAACGTGTTCCAGTTAGGCTCGGAAACAGTTGGGGATATGGCGAATATCACCGCCAAAAATTTATCGCTAACCACAAATGCCAACAAGACCGGCGTGGCCATCTGGGTCAACGACGGTTCAAACGTAAGCAACGTCACCTTTTCGGATTTGCGTTTGGAAAACACATCCGGGGGCATTGCTTTCGGCGTATCACCTCGTTTTGAAGGTGCCGGATTTGACGAGGACGGAAGTCTTCAAACAGCGAGGCTGCCGCTTGGAATACGAAGACCGGGTTCGATTTCCAACGTAACGGTCGATGGGGCGGTGTTATCCAAGAACGCCGGAGGAGACGGAGCGTTCCCGATCGTGATTCAAGGCTATAAACGTTTTCCAAGCACCGGAGCCGCGGGCCAAGTCGACGTTGGATCGGTTGGAACCATCGTAGATGGAGAAACGTATCCCGTTCGCAATATCACGATTAAGAACCTTGATCTCACGGCGTCCTATAATCCGGCCAAACCTGCTTCCAAGCCCGTTCTATCCAACACGACGGAAGTGATCGCCGAAGCTAAAAACGGGGGGAACTATCGAACATCGTCCTATTCGAACGCGAGTTCATTCCCTGCCTATGGCATACTCCTGAAATATGTCGATCATGTCACGATTCAAGACAGTGCCATCAAGTATGAAGACTCATTAAGAAATGACCGATATGCGATTGTCGTGGATAACGGAACGGACGTTGATTTAAGGAACCTCACGATTCTGCAAGGCGGGTTAATCGGCAGCGCCGTACAAGTTAGAGGGACCTCAAGCTACCATTTCAGCAATGTCGCGATTACAACGTTCAATAAACAATATCCAACCCAAACGCCGATCGTGTATCCCGACGCAAACGGCAGTACCGCTTTTGATAGTTCCAAGCCAGATAATTTATCGCAATCCTACGTTTTCCCGAGCGTTGTCGCTGACCAAGCCGTGGATATCGCCTATACAAGCACGCATATTAACGCCATTTCAGGCCATGCGATCGATATTAAAGCCGGAACTACGGTTGGAAATGTTCTAGACGAGATTATATCGCTCGCTGGCGTCCAAACGATTTCGGTTGTCGATGGCAGTGATCGCGCGGTTGATTCAACCGAAGCGATTACAGCCGATTATCGTCTTCAAGTGATTTCAGCCGATGGAACAAAAACCACGATCTTGCCGTTCTCGATCGATGATGCCGTTACTTCCGGCACAGCTGCAGATCGCGTTTTCCTGCGTGAAGCCGCTTAAACGCAATGAATTCCTCGGAGAGTCAATTAAACTACTTCTTTCCCTAGATGGTCGAGGATCTTGGTATGCTCGTGTTGCTCCAAAATAAATCGCAATGAGGCTCTGAGGGTACACTCAGGGCTTTTTATTTTGGTCAAGGCGCGTTTACGATTCCTTTTCGCTTCAATTTATGGAATTATGGAACTTCCTGGGCATTCCGGCGTTTAACGTTTAGAGGTGATAAGCGTGGCTGATAAAACCAAGACGTATAGCTTATTCGGGATCTTCATCTGCCTAATAATTATTGCGTTTAAGCCAGTACCGCAATTTAGCTTTAACGCTCCACAGTCCCCTGCTCCAGGTGAAGCAGTCGTCCAACTGAGCGATAATAGAATCGCAATCGTGGATAATCGTACTACGTCAGGCCTCCATGGAGAAGTATTCGTGCTTGAGTTCGATGATGAGAAGACAAGTTTTACTCTCATTGGCCGATACAATTATGATGATTTTTTTAGTAATCCGAGCAAGTATGCAACTCCTTGAGGTACTTCATGCGTACACCAGATGACTGGAGGAGAAAGGTGATGTTCTTTAGAGACGTGTAAGGCCAAGTAAGTCTGCTTCCTTAAAAGGGTAACTAAGATGGATGCATTTGGAGGAGGCTGCCTTTGGTTAAACTAATGCCAGCGGCAGCTGCTCCACGAGCTGCCTTCATTACGCCAACTTTTTATCATTGAAAGGAGTGTTCAGATGTCCGCTTATCTTATAACCGGTGAAGCAGGTACGGGGAAATCTACCCTAGCGATAGAGCTCCATAAGCGGGGGTACATCGCCTATGATGGGGACAGGACCCCTGGACTCACGTATCACGCAGACCGTTCAACAGGGCGACCAATAACCGAAATGTTGGATCAGTACGCTGAAACAGATTGGGTTTGGGACCGTAATCGACTAAGAGAACTACTTAACAACCCCAGAGATGTATTTATTACCGGCGCCACCTCTAATCAGCAAAACTTTTATCCGGTATTCAGAAAAATATTTATGCTGACCATAGATGCGGAAACCCTCACCTATCGCCTTCAAAACCGCAGTGCCGGCGATTACGGAATGCATCCCGAGGAATTAAAAGAAATCTTACGGACATTTGAAGGCTTCCAACGTCGTACAATCGAAGAAGATGGTGCGATACCGATTGATGCTACTCAACCGCTAACGAAAGTCGCAGATGACATTATTGCCTACCTACCGTAGCAACACTGGAAAGATAAACGATACAGCCGGAAGCTCAGCGTTCCTCCGCAGCGAAGCGGAGGTTTTTTTGCGTTTTAATTCGTTCGGAGGGTACCAAGGAAGCCGTAACATGAAATTAGTGATAGAATTCCGAAACATTTTTTATGGAGGGGCTTTTCCGAACTTTGAAAGCAATATCAGCTTATTTTGGCATTTGCGTTGACGATTACCACGGCCGCTTGCAGCAATGGCGGCGCGAGCCGGCGGACGAACCTGCGGCGGCCCCGGAGGCCGCTTCTCCCCGCAGGTCGGCAACGAAGCGGCTTGGGACCCCTACAGACTCTACCGCTTGTTGGTATCAAGCAGAGCCGCACGAGCCTTTCCCGGTGCTGCTGCCCGTAGATCAGCGGCTTTCGAAGGATGCCGGGAAAAACGCTTAGTATACTTTTAGGCACTATGTAAGAACAAAGTGCGTGCTACCCTTATTGCGCATAACAGGATATACTCGGCATGGAAGTTATATCCAGCCTATAAGGAGGTGTTTGAAGCTTTATCAAGCCGGCAGCACGGTTCGCGAACCGAAATCTTCCATTAGGAGGCGAGTAAGGTAGTGAGAAAAGTATGGCTCCAACTCTTAATCATTGCTGTTATGTTTTCTAGTGTGAGTAGTTTTGAGTTGAAAAAGGTGCAGGCTGCGTCGACGATTACCGTTTCGCAAACCCCGTATATTATTGAGGATTCCGGGACGTATAAATCAGAAACCAAGCTGACGATTCATAATTCGGGCTCTGCCTACAACGCGTGGGTTAAAATCGCCGCCGACGGTCAACCTCCGTACATGGAACCGATAGGTACCCTCGACAACGGCTCCAATACAGTAACGGTTCACGTCGTTGAACTTATGAACGATGGCGATCACGTAACCTTCGAGGTGTACGACAATGATTCCGGAGCAGATACTGCCCGCGAATCGACAACGGTATCACAGAAAAAAATCCGTCACTGGACCGTATACGTCGCCCACGATTCGCACACGGATATTGGCTATACGGATTATCCCGAGACGCTGATCAATTCGACATGGCCTCAAGAAACGGACGATGCGAATACGTATATCGCCCAGACGGACAGTTGGGCGAAGCATGATCAGTTCAGGTATCCGATGGAGCAATCCATCAGGCTGTTTGGGTCGTTAAACAGCCGAACCGCCGACCAAATCGAAACCCTGAAAACGAATATAAAACACGACCGGCTTCAATATCCGGCAAGTTACGTGAACACGTCCTTCGAGGCCATGAGCACGGAGGAGCTCATCCGATATTACTACTTTTCGGAACGGCACCTGAAAGACAAGCTCGGGACGGAGTCAAGCGGCGTGGCGATCATGGATGATAATCCGAGCTTCTCGTGGTCCAATGTCGACGTCATGGCAGACATGGGCATCAAATATATGTTCTTGGGCTTCAACATCTATGCCGGCACGCCGAAAGTCATGCTCGAGGAGTACCCCCGCATTTTTTATGCCCAAGGCAGGAAACCGAATAACAAAGTGCTCATCTACCAAGGCGCTTTGTACAATCAGAACCAAATGAAATTTCTAGGTACCGGAGTAAATAATGCAACTCCGACGACGATCGCGGATACGACCCAGGCGGTAAGCGATACGTTAATGAATGTGTTTCAGTCCTCGACCTATGTCGGAGACGCGGTGTTGGAAAAAAATACGCCATGGTTGGATAACGGCCCGCTCCTGTCATCGGTCAAAGATCGGATCAAAGAAATGAATGCCAGGGTAGATTCAGCAGGGAGACCGTATGCTTTTCCGAAGTTCGTCGATTCCAATGTGAAGGATTTTTATCAATACGTCGATGCGAACTTCAGTCCATCGATTCCCGTCTTCAAAGGAAATTATGAGAACTATTGGAACTATGGCATACCTTCGGATGCTTACAGCGAAAGCGTCCAAAGGGATGCGCAAGACAATGTGCCGGCAGCGGAGACGTTCGCGACCTTCGCCAATCAGGCCAGCCCGAATTTCAGATATCCTTACCAAGACGTGTGGAACGCCTATAATAACTTGAATTTATACGACGAGCATACCTTCGGGAGCTCGGACTCCGCGGTGGATGATACCCACATTTGGAAAAGAAATAACGCCATAACGGCCAAGAACCTCTCGGACAGGATCATGAACGATTCCTTGGCCAGTTTAAGCACGCTGATTCCTACGACAGGCAAGACCATTTCCGTCTTCAATTCGTTGTCTTGGACGAGATCGGATCTGGTCAAAGTCAACCTCTCCGATCTGCCCGCACACTTCGATATCACGGATACCGAGACGTCAACGCGATTGAAATACGACAAATTAAGCGATGGGACCGTAGCGTTTGTTGCGCCGAACGTGCCCGGTCTCGGTTATAAGACCTTTCTGGTAACGGCAAGAGCGAATGATCCTACATTTCCGACATCGTTAAAGAAAAGCGATCATACGCTGGAAAACCGGTATTTCAAGGTTACTTTCGGCAAACAAGGGGAAATCTCAAGCATTATTGACAAGCAGCATGGGAATGCCGAAATGGTGGACCCTACATCGCCGTACAAAATGAATGAATTCGTCTATGATAAGAGCGTTCTCGACTTCCATACCCTTAAATCGGAAAGCACGGTCTACGGAGCATCCGTCTCGATTGATGTCGGTGCCCTGCAGGGACAGATGACTTCCACGGGCTTTAGCGATGGGACAGCCGGGATTCAAAGAAACGTCATCCTGTATGATGCTTTGCCAAAAATCGATATCGTCAATGTCGTGAATAAGATTGACGCGCCCGGGTCGTATAGAGTTACCGAGGACGAGGAAGGTTTCTTTACTTTCCCGTTGAACGTGCCCGATTTCACGCTGCGTTCCGAGATGCCCTCAGGCGATTTCAGGCCGTATGTGGATCCTAATATCAACAATCCGAAAAATGAACAGTACTATGCATCGAGCACCGATTATCGCACCGTCCATAGGTGGATCGACGCTTCGAATCCGTCAGGCAATTACGGGATTACGCTATTCCCGCAATCCGCGCCGGTCGTGGAGTACGGCAGCAGAAGATCGGGCTTGTACGATGTCGATTACAATACGCCGAAACCTTGGATATTTAGCTATGTGTACGGTAACAAATGGAGTACCAATTTCATTCAATCGCAACCGGGTCCGACAACCTTCAAGTATACGCTAATGTCCCACGCAGGGAAGAACTGGCAAGCAGGGAGAGCGGATCAATACGGCTGGCAATCGACGACTCCGCTGCAAGCGAAAGTAATCGCCGGTGCACAGGCCGGGGCCGGACTCCATGAAACAAAAGGCCAATTCGTAAAAGTCAGCGTCGACAATGTCGTGATGACGACAGCCAAACCCGCGGAAGCCAACGGAGAGGGAACGATTCTGCGATTCAATGAAACCACGGGAGTCGACACGAAAGTAACCGTCGACCTGTCCTATTTCAACCCCTCGTCCGTCACGAGAACCGATCTTCTGGAAAATGACAGGGGCGCGATGGCGCTTACTCGCGGTAAAGTGACGTTTACGATCAACGGATACGGTTATTATACCATCCGGCTTAAGTACGGTACGGCACCGGCCCAGGTGACAGGGGTTACGGCAACGAAGGATGCCTCGGGTACGCTCGTGTCTTGGAGGGATCTATCCGATACCAAACTCGCCGCCTACGAGGTGTTTAGAAGTACGAACAAAAACTTCAAACCGGGTTCAGGCAATTACATGGGAACGACATCGGTGAACCGTTACTATGACAAACAAGTGGTCGATGGGCTGACCCAAACGTATTACTATAAGGTTCGAGCCGTCCGGGGAGGTTTGAAGGGGGCGCCATCCGAAGCCGCAACTGCAGCTAGCGGAACGAACCGTGATAATTCAGCTCCTACGGCGCCTTCAAATCTAAGCCTTAATTATGCGTTTGGAAACAGGGCGTCCATTTCATGGGCTCCGTCAACGGACAATCTTCTGGTTAAAGGGTATAACGTATATCGGGATGGCGTCCAGCTTGCGGATGTTCCGGCAACGCTAAACAGTTATCTGGATATAACCGTCTTGCCCGGCATGACTTATCGTTATACCGTTAAGGCCTATGATCAGGCGGGCAACCTCTCGACTTCGAGTCATGCGGTCGATGCTACAACGGCCAAAGGCTGGCAAACGCCCGGAAATATTGCTCCTGATGCTGCCGTAACGGCATCTTCTCAGTTAAGCGCCCGCTACCCGGCTACTGCGGTGACGGATGGCCTGGTAGGGGATACCGGCGAATGGGCATCTCTGAATGAGCAAAACCCACGGATACAGCTCACATGGCCATCCGCCGTCACGATCAACCGAATCGTACTCTATGATCGGGCCAATACGACGGATAATGTAAATGGCGGTACGCTGGCCTTCAGCGACGGCACAAGCATGACGGGGATTACTGGGATACCGCAGGATGACGGAGGGAAAGTGATCTTTTTCGCTCCCAAAAAAGTCACTTCGGTCACCTTTCAGGCGGTCGGGGGTACCGGATCCAATGTCGGACTTTCAGAAATGGAAGTGTTTACGACGGATTCGCCGGTCCTCCAGGTAACGGGCATTAGCCTAAGCCCAAGTTCGGCCGAAATGGATACGAATACGATCTTGGACTTGACGCCTACGATTGCGCCGAGCAATGCGACGAATCAGAATATAACCTGGAGTTCCAGCAACCCTGGCGTCGCAACGGTCGAGAACGGCGTCGTACGGAGCCTCGCTGCAGGCAGCGCGGTCATTACCGTGACGACGGAAGATGGGAGCCATAAGGCTGTCAGCAACATTACGGTCATCAACAATCTCGCAAGAACGGCAACGGCGACGGCATCGTCCGCCTTTAGCGGCAACTATGCGGCATCCAAAGCCATAGACGGCATCACCGGCGTTCATGACAGCGGCGAATGGGCCTCGCAGGGAGAACTGAATCCGTGGCTGCAGCTGGATTGGAGCAGCAGCCAGACAGTCAATAAGATCACCTTCTTCGACAGAACGAATAATTTGGACTGGGCACCTGGCGGAACGCTCACGTTCAGCGATGGAAGTACATTGGCCGTTACGGGTATTCCAAACAATGGAAGCCCGTATTCCGTGACGTTCCCGAGCAAGGATATAACGTGGGTGAAATTCCAAGTATCCGGCGGAAGCGGCCTCAATGTCGGCTTATCAGAACTTAAGATTGTCGATGACGCTGCCCTTGACAAGGGATGACGGACGGGAATGCCGTCAGCTAGCGTTCAACGGACCAGGCAGGTAACTTGGGAAGCTGCTAAGACCGTCGGCTTCGATCCGTATTCGATTGCGCCGGCGATCGTGGTGTCCGTACCGGAAGACAACAGCAATTACGAAGATTGGATGCCTGGTTAAGAGTAATAACTTATGGGAACGATAGTTTAAGTTTGGAGCAGTTGGCCGCGGGCAGCTGCTCCGTTTTTTCGTTACGCTGTTCATAATGACGATTGGAGAGAGGCACTGGCTATTTGTATTCACCACAGTGCCGACCAATATCCAAACGTGAGAGGGGCAGCGACCAATTGTCTTGGTCACTTTGCTAGGATTCATGGTGAATTAGAACAGGATAAAGTTCTTCCCATCATTTAGATCACATGCAACAAGCGCATTGGATCTATTCAATTTTTCCTGGCTAAAGGGGAACGATAGCTCAAATACTGGCGGCCTCAGTACGGGGCGCCGACCACAACGGAAATCATGGTTAATGAGTACGCTATGCCGGTTGCATAAAATAGTCATTTGACGCAACTTCCAATCAAAGGAAAAGTATATAGCTATATAGCAATTTCTGAGAACACCCTAAATCCCGTAACGCGGGGCAATCGAACCGAACGCGATTTCTGCTCCAGCGGTCAGCCCTTCAATCAGCTGTCCGATCGGAGGGTTGATTTTTATACGACAACATTTGGAGAAATCGAGGTGATGGCATGCGAATAGGCTGGCATTATTCCTGGAATGCGGTAGCTGCTGCTGCAGGATTGCTAGGTTGGCTCGTTGTGCTCGGTCTGGTCATCCACCAACGCCAAAAGCAAGAGACTAAGCGCCCTATCTGGAAGGTACTTCTCGTGACACTCGCCGGCTTTTTTTCTTTTTCGTTCAAAATCCCTTTATTCGGGCAAAGCGTAAATATCGCCTTATTGCCGCTTGGTCTCTGGGTTGCGTATTTCTTTTTACGAAATCGGTCCTGGACGGACTATCGTAAATTTGCTTGGATTGGCTTCACGGCAAACTACTTGCTTCTGGTGACAGCGCTGCTTGCTGGATTCATTCATGGCGCCTTCTACAAAAGCAATGACCCTTCCGCTTACTTGGCCCATTTGGAGAAAGCGAAGCTTCTTGCCATTCATCCGTCAGCAAGAAAGGCAACCTTCGAGAAGGAGCTGTTCACGAGCTCGTTGGCAGAGGTAAAGGCGTCCGATTTGTCGGGTACGCTGGACTGGTACCGTGAATCAAAATTAGAGGATAGTACCCGGTATCAGCAAGAACGTTTCCCTTATGCATTGCTCGGAGCAGTAGCTCGCTGGGGGAGCGGTCTCCATGCCTCGGCTTATTTGGAAGCTGATGGAAAGGGATTGTTACTCGCTACAAAGGATCGGTATTACTACTACCGTTCTGAGAAGCCGATGTTAAGAATGGAGGTAAGAGAATGAGAGGAAGAAGACTGCTAATAGTCGTCATTGTTATAATTGCGGCTGCGGTGATCGTCTTCTTTCGTACTTATGATGGTAAACCGGGGCCGCTTCCGAGTGCGGACGAAATTAAAGCGGAGTTAAACGAGTACGACTCTGAAGCAGACGCGGCAGTCGTGCTCAACAATGTTAAGCTGACCGAACAACAAGTTTTTATCCCATTTATATCTAGTCAAGGTAGTTACGGGATGGGGTTCCTGAAATGGGAGAAGCGGAAGTGGGGCGTGGCTAGAGTGGATATGAGCGGGAGGCCCGAAGTAAGAGTCACCGATCATTCCGATCCATCCGAGCGTTATGTGGTATGGAATAATAATCCGCTTGAGAAAGTAAAAGCATTCCGCTTCTATCTTATTCGAGATCGAAATGCCGGTATGTCGAATGGAGTCTATTACTATGTACCGCGCGTGCAAATGGAAATGCTCGTCAATGTAACGGAGCAGCCGTATGGAGCAATGCCGTTTCCTGAGGAATGGGCAGACTTTATGCGCGAGGACGAGAAGCTAGGCGAGGCGCCTGCCGCTTCTATCATGGATAATCTGTTCTCGCAGTCTTATTCTCGTCCATCCACAATATATGTCGGGTATCTTCCCGTCTACGCCAAAGATGCACCTCAGCTCGGCAGCTCCTCCAAAAGCGGCGATGAGGATACGGAGTTTTTAATGATCATGAACGAGACGGATTTGGAGAGGCCAAAAAGTTAGGCGCAGGCACTATTGCAACTTGCATAGTAGGAGTGGGGATTCGTGTTTACAATGGAAGTTTTGCCAATTGAAGAGGTATTCACTGAGATGCTTGATTCATTTGAACGTTTTCAAATCACAACAAAGGTGCTTTTCAATGATAAGGGTACATGGATCGAGACCGAGGATTCGTTCGAAGATAATTGGACCTTACAAAGGAAACGGCAGATTGTCGAGCATTTTAGAGATGCGATTAAGAATGGCGGTGCTGTTGTAATTGCTAAACAAGGGGCGGATTTGGTTGGTTTCGCTGTTATTGAAGCTGTGCCATTCGGCTGTGAATCTATCTATCGGGAATTATCTTTTCTTCATGTAACCCGTTCCGTCCGAGGACGAAAAGCGGGTGAGCAGCTTTTTCTAAAGGCAAAAGAAGTTGCAAAATTATTAGGTGCGGAAAAACTGTATATTGGGGCGCACCCATCAGTGGAAACTCAACATTTTTATCGCAAGATGGGATGTGTGCAAGCGGTAGAGATTAATGAGTTTATTTATAAACGAGAAATTCGGGACATTCAATTAGAGGTCACGTTATAACTCAGCTAACGGGGCCGATAGCTCAATTATGGCGACGGCAGCCGGCCTTGTATCTGCGGTCGTTATGCTAACGGGCAGATTCCGTTAACAAATCTGATTATGATATGATGTAGGACGTGCCGGGTGCCCCGTTCGTTTCGGTTGTTCATAGTTACTTCGCTTACATATGGGCATCTGCATCCACATCCTGAATCAGCTCTACGGTTTCTCCGCCGGGCGCATGAAGAAAGCCAAACTTCATATGAACGACCTGGCCGGAACGGGTAGGAATGTGGGAGATGGCAGGCTTGGTGCCGACAGTGGCGCCGTTGGCAATCGCTCTTTCATAAGCGGCTTCCATATTATCGGTCCAAATGGCAACATGCTGCCATTTGCCAAGGGAAAACGGTTCGGGACTTCCGAATATTTCTAAGAAATCACCGGTGCCCAGATCCAGAATAAAGGCATGATCCTCTTTCCCTTCTGTACCCCATTCTGCAACCAGTTCAGCATCAAAGGCATTTTGATAAAAGTTTGCGGCAGTATGTAAATCAGGCACGCGCAGACAAACGTGATGGATACCCTTTTGTTTTAACTTTGAATACATAATTTTATCACCATACCTTTCATATAGTCGTGTCATATAGCTATCTCTTGAATGAGTTAATTTTTATAGCCTGTGATCCAGATTTTCGCGTGCATCGCCGCACAGGTGTCCGCCACCCGTTGTCGGAATAATCATATCGGGACTCGGAGCCATCCATTTTGCGGCATTGCGCAGTACCTGATGGATTTCTTTCTGATACAGGACCGGAAACGTTTCATGTCCAGGCGTGAACTGGAACAGCTTCCCTCTTCCGCGGTAAAAAATGTTGCCGCTGCGGCAGACATCGCCGCCCTCCCACCAGGACAGAAAGATGGTCTGATCCGGCTCGGGAGTCAGCTGCGGTTCACCGTACATTTCATCTGCAGGAATTTCGATGCATTCGTTTATGCCATAGGTGATGGGATGGCCGGGATTGATAACCCAGACTTTTTCCTTCTCGCCCTTGGCATGGTACGAAAGCGCCCCCAAAAGCCGGCATCATAATAAATACCAAGCATTCGCTGCCATGGTTTTGAAAAGATGGAGGAATGCAGGGCGATAAAACCCATTCCGCGGTTGACGACATGATAGCAGATCCGGCTTGCAACCGTGTCATCAAAGGCAGCATTGTCGATGTGGCTCCACCAGATAAGAACATTGGTAGCCGCCAGGACTTCTTCGGACAGTCCATGGGAAGGCATATCCTGCGTGGCGATCGTCACATTAAAATCATCATAGCCGTGGAACGCCTGGGCGATAGCAGCATGAATACCGTCGGGATAGACTGATTTCACGGGCTCGCTGCGGTCCTGATTGTGCTCGTTAAATATGGTGACATGGATTTTTCGTTTCATTAGGAAGATCCCCTTTCTGTATTTGTAGTCTAAAAGCCGCGCCAGCCGAAAATTGCACAGGGCCTATTGTTTGAATTGCAAACCTAGACTGGCACCACAAGATTCCCGGATGATTAAACGGGGCTCATGGGAAATGTTGATACATTCGGAATCGTTATTGATCGCGCTTATCAAGGTCATGATGGACATGCGTCCCAGGTAACTGTTCTGCTGGTCCAGCGATGTCAGGCGGGGGCAGCTATATTCGCCTGAGGGAAACTGATCGCAGCTGACGACAGAGATATCTTCCGGTACGCGCAGTCCTTTATCAGCGATCGCCCGGATGGCACCTTGCGCTACTGCATCGTTGATGCAAATAATTGCGGTAGGGGTCGTTTCCGGTCGTTCCAGTAGTTTTGCCATGGCTCGATAGCCGTCCGGTGCGTAATAATTACTTAATGAGATCAGGGAAGGGTCAAAGGAAATCGCCAAATTCTTCAACGTCTGCTTAAAGGCAGCCAGTCTGGCTGTGGTAGCACGAATCCCCTCCTCGCCTCCAACAAAGCCTATCCTGCGGCGACCCAGCGCCAGTAGATGATGGATCAGGGCAGATATGCCGCCGCTTAAATTTCGGTTCACGAAGGTACAGCTGCAGTCCGAAACGGACTGTCCCAGAATCACGACCGGAATCTGACCGCCCATACGGTTTAAGGCTTCTTTGTAGGAATCGGAAATGGTATCCCGGTCGATTTCGCCCCCCAAAATCAATACCCCATCCACCTTTTTATCCAGCATCATCTGGAAATAGGTGTTTTCCGGTATGGCATCGGAAACGCCATGGGAAGATCCGCCATAAAAGGTATTGCATAAAAGGATGGAATACCCGAAATCGACTGCGTAGCGCTGGATCTCCAGATACAGTTCGCTAAAGTATGGATTTGTGATATCCGATATGATAACTCCCAGCGTCTGGGTTTGGTTACTGGTCATTGCACGCGCCACGGAGCTTGGCGAAAAGTGGTATTGGTTAATGATGTCAGTAACGCGTGCCTTTGTCTTTGCGGATACAAAAGGACTATTGTTAATGACGCGGGATATGGTGGAAACAGACACCCCGCTCAACTCTGCGATTTTATAAATGGTAAGCTTCTTCTGATCATCCGACATGAAAAAATTCCTCTCTGCCAGCGATATAATATTCTATACAGAAACACCGGCCTATGATATTGTAAACGGTACCAAGATGTCATATTGTGTGTACGATAAGTTTAGAAACAGGGAAAAACAAGAAATTTCCTATATTTTTCTTCATTGTAGATGGGGGAAAATTAAAAGTCAACCTAGAACGAACAATTTTGATACCGGTACCAAAATGAGATACTCCACAGAAATTGTAAATATTTCGCTAGATTGATGTTGACAAAGATAATCGTTTAATTTATAGTTCGGATCAGGAAGTAAAAAATGACAAAAATGATAAATGGAGGTAGTTTTATTTTTTTATTTCATTTTGGTACCGCTACCAAAATGAAATAATAGTAGATTTTCAGCTAAGTAAATCCCCGAAATAAGTTATTGGTACCGATACCAATAGTGAAGATGAGAAAAGGAGAGGCCGCGATGCGAGAGGTCAGGGAGACAAAAAAGACAGCGCAGAACCAGCAGATTAAACAAAAGAAGGGCGGTGTATTCTATGAGCTGAACAGACACAGGACGTTATATGCAATGACGCTTCCGGCGTTGTGCTTTTTCCTGATTTTCAGCTATATTCCCATGATGGGCGTCTATTATGCCTTTGTAGATTATGACTTTGGCAAAGGTATTCTTCACAGTCCGTTTGTGGGACTGAAAAATTTCCGGTATTTCGTTTCCGGCGGATGGGATGCTCCGATCGTTTATTTGACCAAGAATACGATCCTTTATAATTTGGTGTTTATTTTCCTGGGAAATATCATGCAGTGTATGTTTGCCATCATGATTACAACGATCGGCAGACGGTTCTTTAAGCGAGTCACGCAATCTATTATGCTGCTGCCGCACTTTGTTTCCTACGTTATCGTGGGTACGATTGCCTATAACATTTTCAACAGCAACTATGGCGTACTCAATTCGCTGCTGAAGGCTTTGGGCGGGAGCGGGATCAGCGTGTACATGATTGGATGGATATGGCCGTTTATCATCACGTTTTTCTTCCTGTGGAAAGGTACCGGCTTTGGCATGGTGGTTTATCTTGCTGCAATCACGGGCTTTGACCGGGAGATTTATGAAGCAGCAAAAATCGACGGTTGTAACCTATTTAAGGAGATCAGGTACATCACGCTGCCGCTGTTAAAACCAACCTTTATCATGCTGGTACTGTTCAGCCTTGGCGGGATCATGAAAGGACAGTTCGATTTGTTCTATAACCTGATTCAGCGAAACGGACAGTTATTCAGCGTAACGGATGTTCTGGATACTTACATTTACCGAGCGATGACCGTCAATTTCAATCTGGGTACCTCTACGGCGGCAGGCGTTTACCAGTCCGTATTCGGATTTATCCTTGTAGTCACCGTAAACAGGTTCATTCGTAAGACGAGTCCGGAAAATACCTTATTCTAAATAAGGAGCGTTGAGAAAGATGAACAATCATCAACTATCTACCAGTGAATACGGATTAAAAATATTTTTCTATCTGGCACTTTCAATTGTGTCCATTGTCTGCGCACTGCCCTTTATTCTGGTGATTTCCGGTTCGCTTTCAGACAGCGCACAGATATTGCGAAACGGTTACTCCATTCTGCCCAGGGGATTTTCACTGGATGGCTACCGCAGTATTTTCTTGTTTCCGATGCAGATCGCCAAAGCCTACGGTGTCAGTATCTTTGTAACCGGTGCGGGAACCGGCATTGGGCTGGTGGTCATGACCTTCTGCGGTTATGCGATTTCCAGAAGCGAATTAAAATATCGCAATATCATTGCTTTCATGATTTATTTTACGACTCTTTTCTCCGGCGGTCTGGTACCCTGGTATATCGTAGTTACCAAGCTGGGATTTAAGAACAGCATCTGGGCGTTGATTATTCCGTCCATCTGCAGCTCATTCTATATCTTGCTCATTCGTAATTTTATGAAGACGATTCCGGATTCCCTTGTGGAATCTGCAAGACTGGATGGAGCAGGGGAGTTTCGTATCTTGGCAAGAATCGTCGTGCCGATATCAACGCCAATCCTGGCCACCATTGCCTTGTTTCTGGCACTTGCATACTGGAATGATTGGTACCTGGCTTCCCTTTATATTACAAAAGCCGATATGTGGCCTCTACAATACCGGTTATACAACATTCTGAATGCTGCCTCCAAGATGGCGCAGGCCGGAGCGGAAAACTATACCAGCAAAATTCTACCGACGGAGACACAGAAGCTGGCGAACGCGATTGTGGCAACCGGACCGATTATTTTCTTATATCCTTTCCTGCAGAAATACTTTGTCCAAGGTATTACCATCGGAGCGGTAAAAGGATAATGGCTCTTAGATGTTCACGGAAGCGCTCCCATCAAATATAGCGAGAAAGCAGGAGAATTCCAAAGCGGTAGTAAGCAATTACTATATAAACCTACTTTTCATCGGGGCAAGGGACAAGAAGCAGAAACATTTCTTATCAAAAAGAGGAGGAAATTGAGAGATGGGAAAAAGCATGAAGCAATTGACGGTAGGGTTCATCGCAGCGGCGATGGTTCTCGGCAGCACCGCATGCAGCAGTAACGCACCGACAGAAAGTAACGCACCTACAGAAAATAACGCACCGACAGAAAGTACCGGGAGCACGGATTATACGGGTGATTTGCCTTATGTGAAGTTGAAAATGTATGCGATTGCAGACGCACCCAGTAATACGGACCTGGCAAAGCAGTACTGGGACAAGCTCAATGCCAGATTAAAAAAAGAACTTAATACGACGATTGATTACACTTATGCAGCGGGAAACGATTACAAAAACAACTATGCGCTGGCCATCGCTTCAGGTGAAAAATATGACCTGATGCAGGCGGCTCCCGGCTGGTTGGACTACCAAACCTATGCAGCCAAGAACGCATTTAAGCCGCTTGATAATCTGCTGCCGAAGTATGCACCTTACCTGTGGAAGAATATTTCCAAAACGACATGGGATGCAGCGTCCGTCAACGGAAAGATCTACGGCGTTCCCGGTATGGATACAGGCGTAACGGCACCCGCCTTCGTATACAGAGAGGATTTAAGAAAGAAATACAATTTGCCTGAAATCAAGTCCATGGATGATATCGAGACCTATCTGCAGGGGATCAAGGACAAGGAGCCGGGAATCATCCCGAGCGATGATTATCAGAGTCAGGTATATGGTACTTCCTGGATTTACACCACGCCTTATATCGGCATCGATGAAATTCATGACCGACTTTTCAACTTTGTTTATGACCCTAGAAACGGTCAAGTGCTCAGTGTTGTCGAGACACCGGAATTCAAAGAATTCATGAATAAAATGAAGGATTGGGCTGACCGAGGCTTTTGGTCTTCCAGCGTACTTGCCAGCACGAACTGGGGGGTAACGCAGGTGCTGAACGGAGTAGCGGCGGCATCCTTCAACGAACAGCTGCCAGGGTATAACAACCATGCGACGCAGGTAGAGAAGGAACATGGCGCCGAGGGCTGGGAATTGAATTATTTTATGTATTTTGAAGGAAATCCGGACTCCGTTCTTCAAGGCTCCACAACCGGCAATATGACGGCAATCACGGCGAATGCCGAGAATCCCGAGCGTGCATTGATGGTTTTGGATTATATACAGCAGCATGAAGATCTCTGGGATCTCATTACTTACGGTACAGAGGGCGTTAATTACAACCTGACTGCAGATGGAACGATCGATACGTCAAACATTGCAGAAGGTGCATCCTTCAACTATTTCCCGAGCGGTATGTTTGCAAATGCAAACTTCAAGAAGCGCAAAAGCGATGCTTGGGTGAATTACGACACCATGATGGAGAAGATCAATAAAAAGGTGGTACCCGATATTTTTGAAGGCTTTGTACTGGATAAGAGCAGCTTCGAGACGGAGTATACAGCGCTTAATGATGTAAATAGCCAATACGGTTACCCGCTGGAGGCAGGTCTTGTCAAGGATGTGAATAAGGCATACCAGGAATATCTGGATAAATCCAAGGCTGCAGGTCTTGATAAGGTTAGGGCAGAAGTGGAAAAACAGGTCAAAGCTTGGCTTGCATCCAAAAAGTAAAGAAAAGCCTATGAACAGACCCGTCCTTTCCCGCAAGGGAAGGGGCGGGATTAAGAGATCGGATGAGGAAATGCCATGGCCATGAGCGATCGATTTAACTAGGAAATGCATTCGCTCGAACAGGTAAAGGAGCAATAGGATGAAAAAGAATATGCTGATTGTCTGGGATGATTACTATCATCCGGAAGCGAATTACCGGGAAGCGGTAAGAAAAAGCTTCGACGAAAATAAGAAATGGGTTGTGACCAAGACGCATCGAATCAGGGATATCTTATCGATGGCTAGTAGACCGGACCTGTGCATCTATTTTACGGTAGGCTGTCCGCAGGGAGAAGCGGGCTTAAGCCTAGAAGAGCAGGAACATATTAAGGCGATGGTAGAGAGCGGAATGGGGATGCTCTTCATACATGCGGGCTTAGCTTGCATTCAGGATGCTACGCCGTTTTTTGAATTGGCCAAAGGGCGCTTTGCCAGCCATCCGGAACCTCATTACGATGTGTATTGTACGAAGCTCCCGGGTTGCACGCATCCGATCATGGAAGGAATTGCGCCCTTTATGACGGCGGATGAACATTATTTCTGCCGTGTGGATATTGAACGCGTAACCCCATTAATGGTAAGTGTCTCGGATGCAGGCACGGAGATTGCAGGCTGGGCGCATACCGTGGGAACAGGGCGGGTGTGCTGTCTTACGCCAGGCCATAACCATCCGATGCTGATTAAGATGCGGCCGCTGATGGAGAGCGCTGCGGAATGGTGCGCGGGGCTAAAAGGATGAAACAGCTATTAGAGAAGTAAGGCGCGCGGACTGGGCTGCTCGCCAGAGCAAGCACATAACGAAGGAGCGATGCGTCAGTGGGTTCGATGTCAGTGGCGTTAGGATTGTATTCGGTCTACAAGGAGCTCCAGCGCGACGTGGAGTCGACGCTGCGCAGAGTCAAGGCAATCGGCTATGAAGGGGTAGAATTCTATGGCCCGTTCATTCATGAGCCGGAGATGATTAAAGGACTGCTTGAGGAAATCGGACTCGTTAACTGCGGCTGGCATACGGAATGGAAACTGCTGCAGGCAGACACGATCGACGCAACGCTGGACTACCATGCCCGCGCCGGTACGACCACTATTATTATCCCGGCCTTAGGCGGGCCTTGGGAGATTGGACATCAGCAGAGCGAGGATTGCGCGGATGTGTGGGTGCACTATGCATTCCGCATCAATGAACTTGCGAGGTTGGCGGAAGAGCGGAATTTCCGCATCGGCTACCATACGCATGCGCATGAATTTCAGACGCATTTTGGAGAGTCGACGCCGTGGTCGCTTCTTTGCGAACATACGCATTCCAGCATCCTACTGGAGCTGGATACAGGCAATTGCATTGAAGCGGAGGCCGATCCGGCCCAGGCTATCGCAGATCAATCGAGCCGAGTACAGCTTGTGCATTGCAAGCCGTTCTCCCGTAAGCTTGGCCATGAGACATACATTGGCAGCACGAACGATGACAACGATTGGCCGGCTATTCTTGAAGCATGCAGTCGCGCAGGAACCGAATGGCTGATTGTAGAGCACGAGTCGGAGACGGAGTATCCTCAATTCTATGGCGCCGAACGGTGTTATGCCGGATTGTTGGAGCATCTGAGGCAGCTTCAGCCGGCCCAAGACAGCGAAGATTAGCAGAGCATAGATTTGACATGCCGCAGCTGATGAATGAACGCATAAAATCCAAGCGTTGTTCTGCTGTCAATGCATCGGCTTTGTTATTAAACCAGTGGGAGATGTTACTGTGATCCAGGCAAATCGGGCGATTAGATTCATAGGCAAGCAGCAAGCATCGCTTGTGCAGGGCGATTGGGACCCTTCGCCGCTTGCAGCCAATGAAATTATAGGGCGAACGATCGTATCGCTCATCTCGAATGGCTCGGAGATGGGCGCCTATCGGGATTATTCCGGGGGAATGAAGTATCCGGTAGAGACAGGCTATGCCGCCATTCTCGAGGTGCTTGAGGTGGGTGAAGAGGTTACGAATGTGAGCGTAGGCGAGCGTGTGCTCGCATTGTCCCCGCATCAGGCATACAACCGGGCCAAATTCAATGATTACATTCCTGTCCCGGAGGGAATGAAACCGGAGCATGCCGTAATTGGCCGATTCCCGGCAGTCTCGATGACGTCCATGATTCATTCCCGAATCCGCCCCACAGAATCGGTGATGGTAACGGGACTTGGCGTTGTGGGCCTCATGTGCGCGCAGGTGATGCAGCATTGCGGCTATGAGGTCTATGCCTTTGATCCGAACGAGGGACGTAGAGCAACAGCCCGCTCTTGCGGATTACGCCATGTCTATACCTCGCCGGATGAGGTGCCGATGCTGAGAGGAAATGCGGGATTGGCGATGGATTGCTCCGGGAGAGAAGAGGCGGTGTATGCCTTGCTTGCTAACCTGCGCAAGGGCGGAGAACTGTATCTGATCGGCGTGCCGTGGTACCGTTCGACGGACAAATTCGCGCATGATTTGCTGCGCAGCATTTTCTATGGCTATGTACAGGTTAATTCCGGCTGGGAATGGTCCCTTCCGCGGCAGTCTTCGGAGTTCCATCCTAACAGCAATCATGGGAGCATCAGAAAAGCAATGGAATGGATTCGCGACGGGCTGATCCAAGTAGAGAATATCTATGATCTCTACGCGCCAAGCGAATGCGGAGAAGTGTATGCGGGAATTGCTGACGGCACATTGAAGAAACCCTGCATTATTTTTGATTGGCGCTCGGTTTAATACCGGCGTGCGAACGGCTGCTCATCACTATTCCAGGAAGCGAGTGAGACAATGTATACGATAACTAAAAAGCAGGGTATCCATCATGTTTGTCTAAAGACACGGGATATCGCACGCACGGTCAAGTTTTACATAGAAGGCCTTGGAGCGCGCTTTGTCGTGGAATGGGGCAAGGATGGGGCAGAGGATCATGCAGTGCTGGTAGATCTGGGCGATGGCGATATCCTGGAAATCTACGAGACGAAGAAGGATTTTGCCGATGGGATGTGGGAGCATCTCGCAGTTCATACGATGGATATCGAAGAATCGGTGCGCAGAGCCGCAGCGGCTGGAGCCACGCCTCTTGGCGTTCCGCGTCATAGCAATATTCCGACCCGCTCGGGCGAAATCGTCGGCTTGAGCTTCTCCTACGTTCGCGCGCCGGGCGGCGAGCTCGTTGAGTTCATTCAGGATGACCATAAATAATCGGTCTTCGTCGCACCATGATTGGTCTTCAGTTCCTGCGCCAAAAAAGCAAGCGCTATCAGGAGGAACCACGATGGAGAAGTCTGTACTGGCTGTTGATTTGGGAGGAACCAAAATCTTAATCGGGGAGGTTTCGTTGGACGGCGAGGTGCTGGGGAGCAAGGCTTATGCATCGACAGTAGTATCGCAAGCGCAAGCATTCGAGACCATAGCGGCAAGCCTCAGTGATTATATCAAACAGGTTGGACTGCGGCGCGAAGCGGCGGCGATCGGTATCGGCGTAGTAGGACGGGTCAATACGAACGAGGGCATCTGGCTCGAAATCGATCCTTCCAGAAGCCAGCCGATCGAGCTCGCACAGAAGATCGGCGAGCTGTTCGCGATGCCGTGTATAGTCGGCAACGATGTCTACTGTGCAACGCTCGCGGAGCAAAAATGGGGCTGCGGCATCTATTCGGACAATTTTATTTATATGAATATCGGTACTGGGATTGCCGCCCGTTGCGTAGTAAACGGCGAGCCGATTATCGGCCGGCATTTCAATGCGGGCGAGGTTGGGCATCATGTCGTAGATTGTGACAGCGACATTCAATGCATATGCGGAAGGAAGGGCTGTGTCGAGCTGTTGGCTTCCGGACTCGGGATGCACAATCGAATCGTTGCGCTGAAGCCGTCCTATCCCGATTCGGCCATTGTCATCCCGAATGAAGGCCGCGTAGGCGTTGAAGAAATTTATGCTGGCTACGATCACGGTGATCCGCTTTGTATAGAGGTTGTAGATACTGCGCTGCAGGCTGTAGCGGAAACCATTATGAATATGGTCCGCTTCTCCGACCCGGACACGATTGTACTTGGCGGCGGTGTTGTTAGCGGAAGCTGGTTTATCGACAAGCTGCAGCCTCGACTGCAGTCGAAGACGATGCGTTTCGTTATGAACGGCGTGAAGAAGACGGTGATCGACGAGGCCTATATCGGATTAAAGGGCGCTGCATGGTTGGCTATGCGAACGATATCCAAGCTGGAAGCATAAAACGGGGGGAGGACGGAATCATGGCATCGAAAATAGAACGTGAACTTGAACGGTCAAATCTGATTCATAGACCTCTGCAGGTGGACGAGAGTGCGTCGTTGGAAGCGGACAGCTTGAAGAAGGAAGTATTAGACCGAGTAGTCATTCTCGATCAGGCCGTTGGCGGCGATCGGTGGATGCATCGTGGACTCGGAGCGTCAAGCGTGCTTGAAGGCGGTCTGTTGCAGCTGACTTCTCCGTTTGATAGGAATGCATGGCCGGAAGGTTCGCCTAGCGACGGAGATTACAGCACTTACGGGCATGTAGGCGTCTATCGGGAGTTCGATCATGAGAACTGGGAGCATTTCAACCGGATCACTTTCGAAATTTACCCGGAATGCAGCGGGATGTCGAACCCGCATATTAAAGTAGGCATAAAAAATGACGGCACGATCAAAATTCCCGATATTTATCACCGTGAAGGCTCCAATGTCATCAATTTGAAAAACCGCCAGTGGAATGTATGCGCGATGGAAATTCCGGACTTGCCGCGCGACGGGATTATCGAGCTTGAGTTTTGTTATGATATGTACGGCAAAGACCGTGCGACCGGCGATACGATGAATTATCGCATTCGCAACGTCTTCCTGGAAAAGGTAGCCTACCCGAACATATCCAAAGGATGGCAGCCAAGAAGCAAGGATATTATTTTTTCCCATAACGGCTACAGTCTAGAGCAACCTAAAACGATGATTTTGACGGAGCAGCATACATCGTCTTTCACGGTTATCGAGCATGAGACGGGAGAGGAGAAGTTCACCGGTCCCGTTAATCCTATGAGCACCTCAATCGGCAGCTTCTCCGTCGTGGACTTTTCCGCGTTTAAGGAGAAAGGGAAGTATATCGTCCGGGTGGGCGATCTGCTGACAAGACCCTTTGAAATTGGCGGCGCGGCGGACCGATGGGAAGCTTCGATCTGGAAATCGATTAACTTTATTTATTGCGAGCGCTGCGGCTGTCCGGTGCACGGCATTCACGGCAGCTGCCATGAGGATATTCTCGCCCGGCATAACGGCGGAACGATCATTTTCAATGGCGGATGGCATGATGCAGGCGATGTATCCCAGCAACTGGTGCAAACGGCGGAGGTGGCAAGCGCCCTCTACGAGATTGCCCATCAGGTGAAGGAGCGCAACTATCCGCTGTACCTTCGTCTTGTCGAAGAAGGAGAATGGGGGGTGGACTTCATTCTGAAGACCCGATTCGGCGATGGCTACCGAGCTACAAGCGCAGGTATCCGAATCTGGTCGGACGGCATCATGGGCAATATGGACGATATGACGGCCCGCGTGCACAACAACCCGTATGAAAACTTTATCCTCTCCGGCATCGAAGCGCAGATCGCCATGTTCATGGAGGACGGGGATCTACTGAAGGATAAATTAACAGCCTGCGCGAACCAGGATTTCAACTATGCAGTTGAGCAATTCGAGCTCAGAAGCTTTGCGCCGAAGCCTATCTTCTGGGAGCACACCTACATGAGCTCGGAAAGCTTGTTCATGGCGACGGCTTCATGGTCGGCATCGCTCCAATACCAGCTGACAGGCGAGGCTTCCTATGCAATCAAGGCTGTCGAATACTTAGACTATGTTATCGATTCGCAAGAGCTTGCCGGCATTCAAACCGATGACGGCAAGACCGTAGCCGGCTTCTTCTACCGGACGCCGGAGAAGAAGGTCATTCAGCATTTCAACCATCAGGCCAGAGAGCATATGTATTTGCAGGCTTTCAGCGAAATTCTGAAGACGCAGCCTGAGCATGCCAAGCGTGACAGCTGGATGGAATCCGTCCGAAGCTACGGGGAATATATCAAGTTTCTGACTGCCTTTACAGCGCCGTATCCCATGATTTCAAGCGGCATCTACCATGTGGATGAGAATGAGGACCGCGAAAGCTTCGAGCTCCAGCATTTGTTGGTAGGGGAGGAAGCGAAGGCGTGGTATACGGAACAATTGAGGCAGGGCGTCCGTCTGAACGACTGTCATTACTTGAAGCGGTTTCCGGTCTGGTTCTCGTTCAAGGGCAACACGGCGATCGTTCTTTCTACAGGCAAGGCCGCGTCCCTGACAGGTATGCTGCTTGAGGATCAGGAGCTGATCTCGATTGCCGAGAGCCAGCTGCAGTGGGTAGTAGGCAAGAATCCGTTCGGTCAATCGCTGATGTACGGCGAAGGCTATAACTTCGCCCAGCAGTACAGCGTGCTTAGCGGAGAAATCGTAGGTGAAATTCCGGTAGGCGTACAAACCTTTGAGAACGAGGATATTCCATACTGGCCGCAAATGAACAACGCCACCTACAAGGAAGTATGGGTCGGTCTTGCAGGCAAATGGCTGTCTCTGCTCTCCGACTTGTACGCGTACGACAAGCAGAGCGAGGCTTGAGCAAACCATAATATGACATTCTGAACCGGCAGCGAAATCTGCCGGTCAGTCGTGTCGGCAGGAGTAGGTAGGCTGCCATGAAAAGCAAAGTGAAGTCCGGCATAAGCCATGCATAGGAGGAAGATTAGATGAAACCGACAATGATGACCTATATTCAAGAAGAGCAAGAGGTGACGGAAGGCATTCTCGGCTGCTACCCGGGCAATGTGGATGCCTTCGCGGAGCTCGCTGCGGACAATAAGACGGAATGGCTTATTTTGGCGACCGGTTCAAGTATCAATGCCGCGCTAAGCGCCAAATATTATATCGAAAAAGTGGCGGATGTGCGTATTGACGTCAAAGAACCGTTTAATTTCACGCATTATGATACAATCAGTCCGCACTGCGATCTGGTCATCGGCATTTCGCAAAGCGGCCAGAGCACTTCGACGATCGGCGCCCTGAATCGGATTCGTAAGCAAACCGGCCTCAAAACGGTCGCCTTCACGAGCGATGTGACGACGGCCATTTCCGAAGCGGTTGATTTGACGCTTGATCTCGGCTGCGGCAAGGAAAGAGTCGGCTACGTGACCAAAGGGTTCATCGCTACGGTATTGATGCTGATGCTCGCCGGTCTTAAGACGGCAGCAGCGAAAAAAACGCTGACGGAACGGGAGGAGCAGGCCCATCTCGATAACTTCCGCGCTGCGGTAGCCGCTATACCGCAAACGATCGCCAAAACAGAGGCGTTCTTCGAGCAGCACAAGGAAAATTTGGCGAGCGCGCCCAGATTCACCGCTGTTGGTTACGGCCCTACCGTCGGAACGGTGAAGGAATTTGAAACGAAATTTTCAGAAACGGTTCGCATGCCGTCGCAGGGAATTGATCTGGAAGCCTTCATGCATGGACCGTATCTTGAGGTCAATCCGGAGCACCGTATTTTCTTCGTTAAAACAGAAAGTCCGGTCCAGGAGCGGATGGAGCTGCTGATTGCGTACGAGAGCCGGATTACGAACTACACCTATATCATTACGTTAGGTAAAGCGGAGAATGACCGTACGATTGGTCTGGAGGTAAAGCTGGACGAGTTCATGGCCCCGTTCATTATTATTATTCCGTTCCAGATTTTGGCCCATCATATTGCGGGCGCAAGAGGAATCGATTTGACCCAGCGGATTTATACTGACTTCGGGGTAGCTATGAAAAGCAAGACACAGCCGGGAGACTATGCATAAAAGCGGAATAGCCCGGCGTGCTCAGCTCTGTTCGTGCATCCAGCAGACTTTATCATCTTCTGTAGAGTGACAAGCGTCGGGTGACAAGTACATAACCCCATAAAAGGCTGCGTATATCGCAGCTATTTATGACATCAAGTTCTTGTCACGAACCAAAGACAAGTACTTGATGTCATTCCCGACGGATCTGCTCCAAACCAAGCTTGTTAAACAAACGGGCAGGATAGTTGGATCACTTCACGGAAGAAGCCAACAATAATGAAGTCGGTGCTTTTGTCTCCAAGACATTAGCTGAAAGGATGACTACGTTAATATAAATGGGGGCTGCCAGCTGGCAGCCCTTCTTTATGCTAATGTGCAAATTTAATTAAGACCATCGCAGGTAGGTTCAACTCCGTCGGTACGATGCAGTTTTCTCACAACCAGCTAACTGGACATGTTAATTCAAGATAACACAAAGCAGCCGATCACAAACGATCGGCTGTCTTCGTTACGCTAACGGGCAGAATAGTTCCAATATGTGTTAAAATACAGATGCCCATAATCTGAGTTAAAGGTCGGGGGAGGAACATGGGGTTTTACATTAAGATTTATTCAATTAAACATATTGGTGCAGAAGTGTATCCTAAGAGGTTTTTTGAATTATTAGACAAATACAACTATGGAATTGAAAAAATAGGTCTTTTCGAACCAGTAAAAGCAGGATAGCGCAACCTAATATCAACTTTGTGCGTCTAAATTCAAAGTGGAAAGGAATAAATTTACAGATGGGCGTCGAGGAAAGGACAGACTAAGGCGTTATATCTGTTTTTTACTTAGTATTTTGAAAGGAGTTACATGATGGTTAAAAAGTTCTCTTTAATAATTGTGTTTGTTGTTTTCTCGATGGTATTGGGGTGCTCAAACACTGATTACGCAGTTCCTTCAAGTAATGAAATAAATAAGTATTTCGGTTATTATTTTTAAAAATAAAGGCTCTGCCGGTTACTTTATGCTTTATAAAGATGGTAGTGGCACCATTCGAGACAAAAAAGTATGGGGTGAACTCTTGGAAAACTCTCCGGTATATTTATCGGGTTCTGCAACCAACTATCCATTTGTTACTATTTTGTTGAATGAAAAATTAATGAAGGGCGCTTCATATGCGGAAGTTACTTTTAGAGATGGTACAAAAGTTACTAAGAAATTTAGCAAAAGCATAGGATTAATTGTTCCGTATGGAAGGGTCATTAATGGGGATATGCAAATGGAGAATGTTTTAATTTACAACAATTCAAATTCAGTTATTTACAATAAAGCTACTCAATAACGGCTTCTAATTTGGCGTCTCTTAGTTGCGCTAACGGGCACGATAGTTCAATAATTGAACGAGGATAATCGGTCGCCATAGATATGTCGGGAAAAGGATGATGATGTTGAATTTGATTATAATGTTATATGGGAGACCGTGTGAAAACGACAATACACATAAAGCAAAATTTTTACGTTTTGCTTACTGGGTTATGGTTGCTTTCTTTACGTTCGGATTAGTGTCTGCAATAACATATTGCTTCTTTGATGCATCTCTTATTCATTCTACCTTTCTATATATTTTGGTATTACCATTTTTCTCAAGAGTTGCGTATTCGGCAAGTTTAAAATTGCACGGAAAAAGGCGTGAAAAGAATCTCTGATTAGTATATTTGTGATTAAGCTAACGGGGAACGATAGTTCAATTAGAGAGAAGCTTGATTCGAAGTCACAATCCAAGAGGTTGTACTTTTCTTATGTCCAGAAGTTGATACCTACAAATGGTTCTAATAGCCAAATGAAAAATGATGTTCCATAAAAAGCCTCCTCGTTGAGAAGGGGCATTTGTATTGCCTATCTGCTAGGCCCATGCTAAAATGAGCGTAACCGAATAAGGGCATACGGATGCCCGGTATGTATTGAACGATAGGACGCCTTCGCCGCCAAGCAGAAGGGCGTCTTTTTCCGTATTACATCGAATACTGGAAGGACAAGTATAAAAGCCCCTCAGATCGGCTGTATGCCGTTCCAAAGAGCCCGGTGGTAGAAATGTATCAGTTCAATATCGCTCGCCTCTCCTTGGCATGAAACTATTTCATTGCCGGGAACGTCAGAGGATTAAAATTGGGCGTATCTATGAAGGAGAGTCAAATGGATGATTAACAGGAACATGCATAAATGGGTTGTCGGCGCTGCAATTGGATTGGCACTCATGCTGCCTGCAAGCGCAATTGCAGACGAGGCCGGGGGCATGACGATAGAGTCAACAGCGACGTCAACGGCGTCAGGCAAACTTTTTGCCGATGCGGTTCAAATCGATTCAGGGGATCGAAGCGTGTATGCAGTCAAAAGCGACGGCAGCTTATGGGCATGGGGCGGCGGCTACGGCTCGATTGGCAACGGGGCGACGACACCAGCCTATTCTCCTGTGCAGGTACATATTAACCATGTGAAGGAAGTGTCCGGCGGTTACCGGCATTCGCTCCTCTTGCAGGACGACGGCTCGGTCTGGGCGTTCGGCGGCAACGAGCACGGCCAGCTTGGCAATGGCCAGCAATCGTCAGCCATTGCCACACAGCCGATTCAAGTGACAGGGCTGACCGATATGAAGATGGTATCGGCTGGCGATAATCATAGTCTGGCACTGAAGAACGACGGGACGGTATGGGGCTGGGGCGGCAATGAATTCGGCCAGCTCGGCGACGATTCGCGCAAGAACGCCCTAAATCCGGTGCAGGTGAAAGGCTTGCCGTCAATCGTCTCGATTGCGGCGGGCATGTATACATCTGCGGCGCTCGGCAATGGCGGCGAGGTTTGGGTATGGGGGCTTGAAACTCCCGGCGCCAATAAAGCGATTCGCAAGCCTACACGTCTGACGGGAGACGGCAAATACACGGCCATCGCCATTGATCAAATGTACGGAACGGCACTGCGATCCGACGGAACCGTCTGTATGTGGAATAATCAGGCTTGGGTGCAACCGGAGCACCATATGCTGCTGCCGTATCAAGTAGCGGGGCTGACAGACATTGTAGCGATCAGCATGGGCGCAGCCGTCAAAGCAGACGGAACGGTCTGGCAGTGGAGTATGTGGGACGCAGATGCCCAAGGCCGCGTGTATGCGGAACAAGTGCCAGGTGTAGCGGGTGCCGTGTCGATTGCTTCCTCGGGACGCAATCATTACGCGCTGCTGAAGGACGGTCATGTGCTCTCCTGGGGGACGAACGAATTCGGTCAAACCGGACTTGGTACGCTGGACGTTGAAGTCAAGACGCCTACGCTGGTGAAGAATTCCATTACTGTCTATCTGGATGGCCAGCAGTCCGAGCTGTCGATGCCTCCGCTTCTGGTGCACAACTCGGCTTACGTGCCGCTGCGTGGGATTTTCGAGAAGATGGGCGTGAAGGTGCGGTGGGATGTAAAGACCAGATCGGTCATCGCAGCGAATGCTAGCTCGACGATTATTCTGAGCTCATTGACAGGTCAAACGACGATAGACGGCAAAGTCGTGTCCGGAGCGGAGAATCCGGTCTTCGTTAATGACAGTGTGTATGTACCGCTTCGGTTAATCTCGGAAACACTCGGAGCCGAGGTCAATTGGGATGCCGACGCTTACTCGATAAGCATCGAAGATTAACCTACCTAGTAACCTTATTCAGTCAACAAATACACTTTGAAAAAAGTGACCTCTTACGGTTTTTTGTGTTTTAATCATACTATCGAAAATATACGGGGAATGAACATCATGAGGAAAATCAAAACAGGATTTACTGAAGAAGAGATTAAGCGGTTAGAGTCCAACCCGAACTAGCTTACCTGGTTAAGCCTCTTGTATACTAACCTTGAAAGCTCGTCATTCCGCTAACGGGACACGATAGTTCAATCATGACGCGACGGCAGCCAGTTCAGATCCATCGGCTGCCGTCGTTGCGCTAACGGGCAGTTGTAATTAACAGACGCGCCAGCTTAGCAAAAACGGCTTTTCGCCTAACGCGAAAAGCCGTTTTTTCTTTTGCCATTGCAGCAAAATCGCCAACTTACCGAACCGAATAGGGAACAACTCCGCCTGCACAGGCAGCGCGGATTGGAGTGTGCTGAAGGGGAGGGGCTTCCCCTTCAGGACGGCGAAGCTCGTTCTTCCTATTTGACTGAAAATGGCAACCAATGAAGGGGGAAATCCAGCTATTGGCGAATTTAAGGGGTCAATCCTTAGCAATGAGGTGGTGAGGGGATGTATGTTGTCCCAATCACCCTTGCTTTCACAGAAGGGAGGTCAAGTTTCAAAGCTGTAAGCGGATCATCAAATCTGGCAGGAAAGGATAAATCCTCATGCGATTTCGGCATCTGCATTCGATCGTTAATCAGCTGTTTTTGTTTTGTTTTATCGGCATGACGCTTCCCGTACTTGTGATGGGCTTCCTGTCCTATAACAAATCTTCGGCTATTGTGGAGGAGCAGGTTAGCAAGGTCGCGTCCCTTACCATCACGCAGGTCAGCGATAAACTGAATCTATTCTTCAAGAAGCTGGACGACTCCTCCATGATGGTGCTCAACAGCAAGCTCATTCAGGAGGTATTGGAGCAAAAGTCGGATACCACCCCTTACGAACTCAATGAGATGGTGAAGAACAGCAAAGAGCTGCTAACATCCATTATGATCAATTCCTCGGAAATCCTTGACATCTACATCTTCGATGTAAAACGCAACAACTCGGTGTTTAGCGGAGATTCTCTGATGTCCGTCCCCGATCAATGGGATTCGGACTGGTATGAAGCCATCCTGAAGGCGAACGGCAATACGGTCTGGTTCGGAATTTCGCAAACCTCGTACCTGAAGAAAACGGAAATGGGTTTTCCCGTATTCGGGTTGGGCCGCGCCATCCGCAGCTGGGAGACGGGGGAGATCATCGGCGTGATGTTCTATGAAATCATGGCCGATCTGCTCATTGACGAGCTTGATCGCGTGCAGTTCGGAGATACCGGCTATATCTATGTGACCAATGACGAGAACCGTTATTTCTATCACCCCGATCCGGCGGAATACGGACAAGCCTCAAGGATCGAGCTGACGGAGAAGATGCGGGATAGCAATAGCGATAAGAAGAAAACGCTGGTTATTCCCGAGAAACTGGATAACGGCTGGCATGTAGTCGGTGTTGTACCGCTGAAGGAGCTGACCGCGGACTCCGCTAGCATCCGGAATTTTACGCTTTGGATCGCTTTGGGCGCCATCGTGCTTGCTATCGGCATGGGGGTATTCGGAATCCGCATTATCGGCAATCCGCTCGTTAACCTCAGCCGGCTGATGAAGAAGGGCGAAGCCGGGGATCTGACGGTCAGAAGCGGTCACATCGGACGAAACGAAATTGGCCAGCTGGGGCGCAGCTTCAACAAAATGATCGGACAGATCGCGCTCTTGATCGAGCGTATCTCGAAAGAGGAATCGGAGAAGAAGAAGGCTGAAATCCGCGCACTGCGCTACCAGATCAATCCCCATTTCTTGTACAATACGCTGAACTCCATTCGCTGGATGGCCAAGCTCAACCGCACGAATGATGTGGATAATGCCGTTACGACGCTGGTTCAGCTGCTGGAAGGGAGCCTGGAACGGGGAGGCGTATTCGGCACCATCGGCGGTGAGCTTGAGCTTCTGGAGAAATATATGATTATCCAGGAATACCGGTACGAGAACAAGATTGAGCTGTATACCGACTGTCCGGAAGAACTGCTCGACGTTCCGATCCCCCGCATGCTGCTGCAGCCGATCGTGGAGAATGCCATCTTCCACGGGATTGCTCCCAAGGAGGAGAAGGGGACGATCGCCATCCGTGTTCGGCAGCGGGGAGAGGATCTGCTTATCCGGATCCAGGATGACGGAGTCGGCATGGACAAGGAGCTGATCAGCCAGCTGCTGATCAGCAGCAAGGAGCGTACGACGAAGGGGATGACGAGCATCGGGCTGCGGCATGTGGATCAAACGATCAAGCTGTATTACGGTAATGCCTACGGGGTAAAAGTGGCCAGCGCAGAAGGGGAAGGCACTTCGGTGCTGATTACGTTCTCGCGGGGAAAGGAGGACAAATATGTGCAGAGTGCTGCTCGTTGACGATGAATTCATGGCCAGGGCCGGGCTTCGCGCGACGTTCGATTGGGAGGGAAACGGCTACCGGCTGGTGGGCGAAGCCGCAAACGGCATGCGCGCGATGAAGTGGCTCGAGAACGGGGAGGTGGATATTCTGATTACGGATATCGCCATGCCGGTAATGGACGGACTGGAGCTGACGCGCCGGGCGCGGGAGCTGTGTCCTTGGGTCAAGGTTCTGCTGCTCAGCTGCCATAGCGATTTCGATTATGTGCGGGAAGGGATCAGGCTGGGCGCGTCCGATTATATCTTGAAACCGACATTGAACGCGAATTCGCTCAAGACGATTCTCGACCAGATGAGGGTGAAGCTCCGGGAGGAGCAGGCGAATCGGGAGCTGCTTGAGAAGTATCGGGACAAACAGCTTGCCGAGCAGCAGGAAGAGCTGGAGAAGCTGTTGATTGAGGCCGTTCACGGCAATGAAGAGGCCTGTGCTTCACTGATCGTGAATCTGACGGATACTCCGCATCGTTACGGCATGGCTGTTCTTCAGGTTCATGGCATCAAGCCGCATGCACAGGAGTCTGAAGTCCGGGCGGGGCGGGGGATTGAATCCATGAAGACCCTTTTGTATGAAAGGCTGGAAGCTCCTGCTGCCGCCGCAATCCACCCGGATCTGCTGGTAGCGGTTATTCCTGAACGGGTATTGTCGGCGGGGCCGGCGGAGGAGGTTGTCGGCCAAGCCGTCCGGAGCGGGGAGCTGGCCGATGAAGTGTATGCGGCCGGGATCAGCCGGCTGCATGGGGATTTGCGGGAACTTCAGGCCGCTTTTGCAGAAGCGCAGCAGTCGCTTGAGGATACCTTCTTTTACGGTCCGGGCAGCATCGTGATGATGGAGGAAAGGCCTCGGCCGGCGTGCGAGCCTCTTCCCGATCAAGGCGACATGTTGCATCTGCTCAAGGAGGCGCTGGCTGGGGAGAATCATTCCGAAGCCTTGCTCCAGCTGAAGCGAATCACCGGCCATTGGAGCCGCCAATTCAAGACGAAGCAGCAGGTCATTGTTGAGGCCGAGCAGATGCTCAGCCTGCTCACGTTAAGCAAGCATAACAATACGGCGATGGTGCATCATATCCGCAAGCTTAGCAAGCTTGATTTTGCGGCGGATATTGCGGAGCATGTGGAGGCTTGCTTTAGCGGCAGGCCGGTGCCGGATGACTCCGGAATTCCGGACCCCACGCTTCACGGGCGGATTGTGATGCAGGCGGTGCAGTTCATGACGGAGCATTTTACCGAGGCGATTTCCCTTCAGCAGGTGGCGGATGAAGTCAATGTCAGCCGGAATTATTTCAGCGAAATGTTCAAGAAGGTGACGGGGAAGAACTTTATCGATTATCTGATTGCCCTGCGGGTCAACAGGGCCAAGGAGCTCTTGGCGGAGTCAACGCTGAGGGTCTATGAGGTCGCGGAAAAGTCGGGCTTCAACGACGTCAAGCACTTCAGCAAGCAGTTCAAGAAAATTGTCGGACTCTCGCCGGGCGAATATCACGGACAGCCCCATAAACCGGGAGGAGAAGCAAACAGCGGAAAACAAGACACATTATCGGAACAAAAGCCGTTTTGTTGAAAAATCTCGTATTTTATACTAAAAGCGCTTCCATTCGTAGAGGTGGGGCATGGGTGGACAATTTAAAGGAGGAATTCGGAATGAAAAAGCAAAAATGGTCGCTGCTGGCTCTTGTTCTTACGCTATCGATTCTAGTGCAGGCTTGTGCGTCAGGCAATGAAGAAGGTCAGACCGAAGGGGGAAATACAGCGCCGTCCAAAGGGGAGAAAGTAAAAATTACCTGGGCGACATGGGGGAATCCTGGCGAATTGACAAGATTTCAGGAATTTACCAAGGATTTCAACGCCAAGCATCCCGATATTGAAGCCGAACTCATTCCGATTCCCGGCGAATACGATCAGAAGATCCTCACACAGCTTACGGGCGGCAAAGCGCCGGATATCTTTTATGCGGGTGATGCCTTCATCGTGAAGCTGATCGAGAATGGCAGCATTGAAGAGCTGACACCCTTGATGGAAGTGTCGGGCAGCACGCTGAAGAAGGAGGATTACTTCGAAGGACTGTGGGGCGCAGCGCAGCGCGACAATAAAATTTACGGCATCATGGTGGACTGTAATCCCATGGTTCTCTGGTACAACAAGAAGGTGCTGAAGGATGCGGGCGTCACGGATATGCCGGCAGATCTTCAGGAGAAGGGCGAATGGACGTGGGACGCATTCAAGCTGATGACCGAGAAAATCCGCACAACCGGCAAATACGGCTATGTACTGGATAATTCCTGGAACAGCACCCACAGCTGGGTAACCGCAAACGGCGGTAAAGTATATGACGAGTCCGGAGCCTATGTCGGCAACTCCGATCCCAAAGCAAAAGAAGCCTTCCAGTTCCTCTATGACAATGTGAAGGCCAAAAATATTACGTTCTCCGGTACGCTTCCTAAAGGTCAAGGCGGCGATGCCATGTTCATGTCCAACCAGGTCGGATTTGTCGGCGCCGGACGCTGGTACCTCCCGCTGTTCAAGAAAAATGCCAGTCTCGAATATGACGTGGTAACCTGGCCGACCAATACGGGCAACAAAATCGAGCCAGCCGGTATCCCCACTGCTTATATGGTGTTGAATAAAGCGTCCAAGCAAAAAGAAGCATCCTACAAGTTCCTGACGGAGTTCGTCAGTAAAGAAGGCCAGATCTATCGCCTGCAAGGCGGCGGCAACGCGGTTCCGTCCGTCAAAGGAGCGGACGATGTGGTGCTGGAAGGCAATTTGCCGGAGCATGCGAAGCTGTTTCTCGATGCCCGGGAAGTCGGCTATGCGCTGACGCCTGCCGAAGCCGGCATTCCCGGACTCAGCGCGGACATTAACTCCCGCTTTGAAGCGTTATGGCTCAAAAATGAGGATCTGGACACGGCCATGCAGGAGATTCAGGATCTTGCCAACAAAAAAATCGACGAATATAAGAAGAAATAAGGCCAGCAAAAGAAAGTTGGGATGACGATGGATGTGAATACCAGGCAAACACAGGCAGCAGGCACCCTAAGCCCGGAAATCGGCCCGCAACGGCAGCCCTTGAACAACAAGACAACGGACCGCTTCTGGGGATACTTCTTCATTTTCCCGCAATTCGTCGGGCTGCTCTGTTTCTCGCTGCTTCCGCTCATTATGGCCTTTGTGCTGAGTTTGATGAAATGGGATGGCTTCGGAGAGCGGTCATTTGTCGGATTGGATAACTTTATCTCCCAATTCAAGGATGAAGAATTCCGGATCGCCATTGTCAATACGCTTTATTACACCTTGCTGACGGTGCCGACCGGCATTTTGCTGGCTCTGCTCGTCGCAATCGGGCTGAACCGGGTCAGGGGGAAGGTGATCTACCGGCTGATCTATTTCATGCCGAACATCACGATGTCGGTTGCGGTAGCCGTCGTATTCATGTGGTTGTTCAACGCGGATTTTGGGCTCATCAATCTGTATTTGAAGGAATGGTTCGGGATCAAAGGGCCGATGTGGCTGACGGATACGCGGTTTGTGATGCCGTCCATCGCGATGCTCAGCATCTGGATGGGGCTTGGCGGCAATATGGTGCTGTTTCTTGCGGGTCTGCAGGGCATATCGGCAAGCTATTATGAAGCTTCCCAGATTGACGGAGCAAGCAAGTGGCAGCAGCTGCGCCATATTACCATTCCTTTGATTTCGCCGACCACCTTTTTTGTCACCATCATGTCGATCATCGGTTCCTTTCAGGTATTCGACCAGTCTTTCGTCATGACCTCAGGAGGGCCGGCCAAGGCTAGCTATACCATTGTGTTCCATATTTATGAGACCGCGTTTGTAGATTTTACATTTGGCAAAAGCACGGCGGCGGCGGTCATCCTGTTTCTGATCATTTTGTCGCTGACACTGGTTCAAATGGGCATATCCAAACGCTGGGTGCATTACGAGGACTAATAGATTCGGTAAGGAGGAGCAGCGATATGCAGCTAAAAGGCATCCGTATTTCCACCTTGGCGCTCCATCTTGTGCTGATTCTGGGGGCTTGCGTAATGGCACTCCCTTTCGTCTGGATGGTGCTTAGCGCGTTGAAGGATTTATCGCAGGTATTCATCGTGCCGCCGAAGTGGATTCCAAGCCCCTTCGTCTGGTCCAACTTCAAGGACTCTCTGACGGCGCTGCCGTTTGGCCGGGCATACTTCAACAGCTTCTATATTAATGTGATCGTCGTTCTATCGCAGCTGCTAACCTGTTCCATGGCCGCTTATGCGTTCGCCAAGATCCGTTTTCCCATGCGCGAACCGCTGTTTCTGATGTTTCTGGCCACCATGATGGTTCCCGGACAGGTTACGATTATTCCGTTGTATCTCATTATGAAGAACATCGGCTGGCTGGATTCCCATCTGTCGATCATTGTTCCTTCTGCTTTGCTGAATGCCTTCGGGGTGTTTCTGCTCCGCCAGTTCTTCAAAGGCATTCCCAAGGAGATGGAAGAGGCGGCTATCGTGGACGGGGCCAACCGATGGACGATTTACTTGCGGATTATGCTGCCTTTGATCAAGCCGGCCTTATCGGCGCTGGGGATATTTACCTTCCTTGGCATGTGGAACAACTTCTTTAATCCGTTGATTTTCCTCAACAGCCCGGATAAATTCACCGTTCCGATGATGCTCAACCTGTACCGGGGCATGTACGCGACGGATTGGACCCTGATGATGGCGGGAGCGGCGATCGCGCTTATACCGGTGCTCATCGTCTATATCATCGGGCAGCGGTATATTATCGAGGGCGTAACGCTTTCGGGCATCAAAGGCTGAAGGTTTAAATCGCAATCGGAAGCAAGGGGCCCTCTCGGGGGCTCCTTTTCCGGCTGCAGAGCAAGACGTCGCTCTTTTAATTGACCGGGGAAAGCCATACGAAAACAAGTAAGCTCCTCAACGGATATCTTGGTGTGGGCGTATTAATTCATGAATGATCATTTGGAGGTCAAACTACTTGGAAAAGCCATTGTTAATACTTGTGAATGGGCTTCCTGGCTCAGGAAAGACAACGTTAGCAAAGCGACTTTCTAAAGACGTTCGGTTTCCGGTATTCTCCCGAGACGGTCTATATGAGACCCTGTACGATGCCTTAGAATGTCAAGAGAACGGGTGTCCGCCGTTGCTAGCGCCTGCGTCATTTACCCTCTTATACTCAGTCGCAAGTTCATTACTATCAGCCGGAAAGTCCTTAATCATCGAAGGTTTTTTTGGTCGACCGGAACTAAGAAGTGCAGAGTTTCATAAATTGAAAGAGGCTTACGATTTTGAGCCATTTCAAATCATGTGTAACGTGGATGGAAAAGTCCTCTTGGAGCGTTTTCTTGCTCGTATAGGGACAACAGAACGACACATCGGACATCGGGATCTGGAATGGATTCAACAAGAAGCAAACAAGGAACGACTCTTACACGAAAATCTTACGCCGCTTGCTAGTGGTGGTACAGTCCTTAGAGTCAACACGACAACACCCCACAGTTTGGATTATGTTGACTTACTCCAGCGAATTCGTATCGCACAAGAAAAGCGCTAACGGGCAGTTATATTACAAATAAAGGTAATTGCGTTTTCGTGAAGAATAAAATGTAAGACTAGCCGGTACTCGCATAAGTCTATCGTATGGAGGACGACAATGGGAGTAGAGATTAAAGCTGCAGGCTTCCCCGACGAACGAAGAGCACGCACGATGACGGCGATGGTATATGACACCTATGGATCGCCAGAAGTCCTTCGAATTGAAGAGGTGGATATCCCTGTACCTGAAGACCATGAAGTGTTGATCGAGGTCCATGCGGCATCGGTGAATTCCTGGGATTGGGATCTTCTCCGCGGGAAACCATACTTAACCCGCCTTGGCGGGTTCCGCAAACCCCGTTACCGAATTCTTGGCGCCGATATCGCGGGGCGAGTCATCACCGCGGGGGCCAAGGTCAAACGATTCCGACCGGGGGATGAGGTATTCGGGGACCTTTCCGGTTGCGGCTGGGGCGGGTTTGCGGAATATGTAAGCGCCAGTGAGGAAGCCTTGACGCCAAAGCCTGCCGGGCTGAGCTACGAGCAGGCGGCGGCTATTCCTCAGGCGGCTGTTCTAGCCTTGCAAGGTATGCGAGATAAAGGAAATTTACGAAACGGCCATCGGGTTCTAATTAATGGAGCAGGTGGCGGAGTCGGTACGTTCGCGGTTCAATATGCCAAATTGCACGGGGCAGAAGTGACCGGCGTTGACAGTGCCGGGAAATTGGATATGCTGCGTTCCGTTGGGGCTGATTATGTTTTGGATTATACGAAAGATGACTTCACCACAATCGGACAACGGTACGACCTGATCCTCGATGTCGTCGGAAACCATTCGGTTTCCGCGGTGAAGCGCGCGCTTGCGTCTGGTGGCACGTATGTCATGGTCGGCGGTTCCCTGCATCGTATTCTTCAAGCTTTGTTGGCGGCACCGCTGTCAGCGTGGCTTGAAAGAAAGAAAATAGCTATCTTGGTTCATAAGCCGAATCACGACGATCAAATGGTTTGGAAGGCTCTTGTCGAAGCTGGTCAGGTCGTGCCTGTCATAGATCGGCAGTATCCATTAAGAGACGCGGCTCAGGCAATGCGTTATCATGGAGAAGGCCGTGCGAAAGGGAAAATCGTCGTGTACATGAAAAGATAATTCAGCTCCCTCGGTACGATGCAGGTTTCTCACAAATGCTCGCTTATTCGCAGGATCTCTCCAAGGGATAGATTTTATCTTACTTGACTTGCGGGTCAAGAAAGCATACAATTCGTTACATGACGAGACCAAGAGAATTCGATGTGGATCAGGTGCTATTCCAGGCTATGGAAGTGTTTTGGGCCAAAGGGTTTAAATCAACCTCTTTTGAAGACATCACGAATAAGACCAAAGTAAAGAAACAAAGTCTGTACGGGGTATTCGAGGATAAGCGTGCTTTATTTTTAAGCGCATTGGTTCTGTACCGTGAACATAATCTCCTTAAATTACAGGAGATTATAGCAGGCGAAGGCTCGCCAGAGGATCAAATTGACGCCATTCTGTCCACTTCAATGTGCGAGAACAGGGAAGATGCCCGAAAGGGATGTTTGATGGTGAATACCGCTTTGGAATTCGGGATAAGCGATGCGGACGTAACTAAACAGGTGGAAGGTATGAATAATGATGTCCGGCTTGCCTTAGAGGAGGTGATTGAAAAAGGACAAGCAGCCGGACAATTTACGACCCAATATACTTCCTCCGAGCTTGCTCTGCATTTAGCCAATGCTCTTCAAGGCGTTCGAGTGTTACAGAAATCCGGGCAAGATAACCAACAAACCGAACCTATATTAAGAACAGCTTTCGGTTTAATGAAAACCTAATTTTTTTTGCCTCTTACTTGACTGCTTGGTAAAGTAAGAAGAAATTTAAATAAGTCATTATACGGAAAGACAAGCTCAAAACTTAATATGAAGGAGAATCGACAACATGAATACGACTGCTCTTCTTTCCACCTTTCAGCTAGGACATCTTACGCTTAAAAATCGGGTTGTTTTAGCCGCGATGACAAGAGCTTCCGCCGAGCCCAATGGCAACCCAACAGAGAGAATGGCGCGTTATTACGCAAGATTTGCTGCAGGAGGCTTTGCGATGCTCATTACCGAATCTACCTATATGGACGATAAGTTAAGCAAAGGATCGGTAAATATGCCCGGGATCACAAACGAATGGCACATTGAAGGATGGAAACGCGTCATCGAGGCGGTCCATGCCAAGGGCTCTAAAATCATCATTCAATTAGCACACGCAGGAGCGTTATCGCAGTGGTTTGGGGATCAAGACATAACGGTCGCCCCTTCGGCCTTGAAGCCAAACGGAGAACGAGTACAGGCATATGGTCAGGGCGGCGAATACCCGATTTCCACGGCTCTCACGGTAGAGGAAATAAAAGAACTTATCGTAAATTTCGCTAACGCGGCGGCAAACGCCAAGAAGGCCGGAGCCGACGGTATTGAACTACATGTCGGGAAGGGTTTTTTACACGACCAATTTCTCACCGAGTATACAAATAACCGAACGGATGAATACGGAGGTTCATTGGAAAATCGTCTGCGGTTCATCGTAGAAACCGTAGAAGCTATCAAATCGAAAATAGGCGAGAATTTCATCGTAGGTGTTGAAATTTCGCAATATAAGATGAACAATTTTGAATTCAAATGGCCAAAAGGCGAAGCGGATGCGAAGGTCATTTTTGAAACGATCGCCAATGCCGGAGCCGATTACATTCACGTAACAGACTATAATGCCAAAGCCCCGGCTTTTGGCGACAGCGGTCCGACGCTGACTTCGCTTGCCAAAAAATACGGCAAAATCCCTGTCATTGTGAATGGAGGGATTGCTCAACCTGAAGATGCCGAACAAGCATTGAGCGATGGCGGTGATCTGGTCTCTATTGCGAAAATGGCGCTTTCTAATCACGATTGGCCAATTAAAGTGCAAAATAACCAGCGCCTTATTCCGTTCACGGGAGAGGTTTTAGCAGAAGGACCTACAATTAAAGATTCCGAAATTGTCGGGTGACAAGTAAAAAAGCTGCGTAAAATCGCAGCTTTTTTATTTTATGACATTAAGATCTTGTCATAAGCTCCGAGGGCATTCGCTCTCATTTCTCGACGGGGCGATGCCCTTTCTAAATTAAGGAATTATTAACCTAATTTTATGCCGATCGATGCATTGTCTTCAGGTGTTCCAAGCCAATACCCATACGCAATAGCCACTTCGACAAAATGGTGCAAAACGTCTGGAGAAGGGGGGCCAGGGGGAACAGAATCACTTGGCCGGCCGATTTCAACAAAGAAGTCTCCCATTTTCGCAGTAGATGCAACTAATAATTTCACAGTTTCATTCGTCGAATTTCTCCAGGCATGTTTAACGTTACCGGGAATGTCTACTGTTTCGCCCGCATGAACGATCTTCCAACTGTCATTGGTAAAAGCTTCAAGTTCTCCCGTAAGAACAACAAAGGTCTCGCGGTCATCATGACTGTGAACAGGAACGACCACACCAGCGGGGACTTCTGCTTCCATAAGACTATAATCTCGGTTCTTCACTAAATCAGTTAATAACTTGATTCGCGGACCCATCACATCCAAAAATGTCGACATTCATGTTCCTCCATTGAAAATATATTTTATTAAAGAAGAAACGCAGTGACCGCCTCGCTTCTTCCTTGCTTGCTCCCCTATTGTAGTAACAAAAACGCTATAGCTCAGTAATCTGCTTCACAAATGTAAATATTACCATTTAGTATATAAATTTTGATCAGGTCGTAAGACAGAACGGTTTGTATGATGGTTCATAGTTGACTGAGAACGTAGTATGAAAGGAGTTTAGATCATTATTAGTTAGAAAGAAGGTATTTATTCGAAGTTCCCAGCAAAGTCGGAGTAAGTTTTGTAATCGCGATTACAGAAAAGGAATAATCGGTGGTTTATGATGAATGCAAAAAAGGGGGGAATGTGAGAGTTCACCCTAAACGACTCGTTATTTGGATAAGCGTGGAGTAATGGGGAATTCTAAAATGAAATCATCAGCTCAGACAGGTTGAACCATTAAAAAGGAGGAGTTACCATGAACAGAATTGAAAATCAGGAGCAATTTCAACAGCAAATTAATCAAAACCGGTATACAATCATGAAATTCGACGCAACTTGGTGCCCGGATTGCAAAAATTTAGATCGATTTATTGGAGACATTGTCGACGAGCATCATGACAAATCCTTCTTCGCTGTAGATTCGGAACAATTCGATATGCTTGCAGAAGAATATGGCGTTAAGGGAATCCCAAGCTTGCTTGTATTCAAGAATGGGGAGAAATTGGAGCATTTGCACAGTAAATTCGCTAAAACGCCGACTCAAATAAGGGAATTTCTAAGTACGCTTCATTCTTCGGAAAACCAGTAAGTGAAACACAATGAAACAGGACAAAAACAAAACTTTATTGTCACGTATCAAGATATTCGAATCCCTTCCAGCTGAAGTTATCCATGAACTTGAACAGATATCTAATGAGTCGAGTATCATTACGCTACCTAAAAACTCCATTATTCAAACACCCGGCAGCGAGAGAAAAGGCTTGTTTTTCGTCATGACGGGAAAACTTCGATTTTATAAAACGAATCCGGCAGGCAAACAGTATACGGTTTGCATTCTAAGCGAAGGTGGAGTATTTGGCGAAAGTGAATCATTTTCATTAGCCACAGATGGAACTTACGTGGAAACGATGGAAGAATCGCTGATTTATTCGATACCTGCTGAACAAATCGAACCGCTTTTAAGTAAGCATCCAGAGTTAACCTTAAGATTTTTATCTGAAATGAGTAAGAGACTAAAAATTCAGGATGAATTAGTAGAAAAAATGGTCTTTAGAGATCTTCGGGGAAAAGTTCTTTACTTTCTCAACAGACTTTCTATTAAATTCGGTGTTGAAGAAAACGGGTACCGAAAAATTGATATCCCGTTGACTCACCAAGAACTGGCCAATATGATCGGTGCTACAAGAGAAGCGGTATCACTGACTTTGCAAGAATTAACCAATGAGGGTATTCTCATAACCAGCCGAAAAATGGTTATGATTCATATTCAAAAACTTACAGAAGAACTGAGCTAGACCCGAAGTGGGCATAATCACCATTAGACGAAGTCAGTTTAGGTAATCTACATTACTGAACATTTTTTTTATAAGGACTATGATGAATGCATCTCCTCTGAGAGAAAAAGCCACAAACCGTTGAGCCATGGTACCCAGATTGCTTTTAACAAAGGAGGATGTAACTTCATTATTATTTCCAAGCCGGACTGAAAAATCCGATGCTTTGGTTATCGATTTGCAAAACCCCATCCGTCATTTGAGTATCAGATGACTGAATCCGCAGGTGAGTCAAATTACGGATTGCGTAAAGATTGATATATAGTTATAAAATTCGGTGCTAACCAATAAAAAGGAGCGTAAAAATCATGAAGAAATTCGAGGGCAAGGTTGCAGTCGTTACGGGAGGAACAAGCGGCATCGGGCTTACTACCGCGCAAAAACTTGTTGAAGAAGGGGCACACGTATTCATTTCCGGCCGCCGGCAAAGTGAATTGGACGCGGCAGTAAAATTGATTGGGGAAAGGGTTACCGGCGTACAAGGGGATATCTCGAATCTTAATGACTTGGACAAGCTTTTTGAAACAGTAAAGCAAGAAAAAGGACGACTAGATATTTTATTTGCAAACGCTGGTCTTGGTAGTATTCTACCCCTGGGTCAGATTACTGAGGAACAATACCGTCTTACTTTTGATGTGAATGTTAAAGGTACGCTGTTTACTATTCAAAAAGCTTTACCTCTATTTCCAAATCAAACGGGCTCAATTATTTTGACGGGTTCGACTGCAGGCTCAGTTGGCGACCCGGGATTTAGCGTCTACGGAGGATCTAAGGCAGCTCTTCGCCAAATGGTAAGAAACTGGATTCTGGATTTGAAAGGCACCGGCATTCGAATTAATGTTCTGAGCCCGGGATTTGTCCATACGCCGGCTTACGACGGTTTGTTTGGCGAAGCGTTAGATCAAGTCCTTGAATCCGCCAAGACCAACGTTCCACTGAGCCGTTTAGGCAAAACGGAAGAGATCGCTAGTGCCGTGATGTTCCTGGCTTCAGAGGATAGCAGCTATGTAAATGGCATCGAATTGTTCGTCGATGGCGGCGTGGCTCAAATTTAAATTCCTTTGCGTAAATGCTAATTCGCTGACATACTCAAAATGCTTCACTTTTCTTAACTCAGGCAGAGTAAACTAACTTAGTTCTCTGCCTGAGTTTTATTTTGTACAGCCATCTGCGTCAAGCCGATGTTGCAACTTCTTTATCCACTTAGGTTTATTAAGGAGCGTATTAAATAAATATCCCGCAGAGTCAAGGCATTCATTCGATCTGGGTTGGTTAATATGTGGGAATATTATCCATTGTTCTTAAAGGAGATCTTCGACATGAGGACAACCTAGGGAATGTGATGATTACGAATTTTGGCGGTGTACAACGAATGTCAGCCGGTACTGGAGTGGTGCATACCGAACATAATCCATCCGAGACCGAAGATGTCAGCCTTCAACTTTGGTTTGAGCCGGAGCAAAGAGGTCTTACACCGTCCTATAAGGCAACACGATTTAATCTTTTGTTATTTGCCTTCTAACTATTTGGCGTAAATAAGTATGCAGCTAACAGGGAATTGTAATGGTCACTATCCCTAAGTAGTGGCTGCCTTCATAAGCAAGAACAAACCGATACGAGGAACTCTAATGTATAAAGCATGACCGGGTTCTCTATAATGATTTCTGTAGGTGGAAACGTCCTAAACAACGATAAACAAGCTTAAAAATTGAAAAGTACACGAGGTGCAACGGTACGTGTATCCAATACTGTCATCATGGGACTTTACCTCACTGCTAGTCATGTTCATTCTCGGATTAGTTGCTTCGACATTTGGCGCCATTGTCGGTTTGGGCGGAGGGGTTGTAATCGTGCCGGCACTGCTCCTGCTTGGCCCTTCCATGCTGGGAATGGACATCGACACGGCATTGGCAGTGGGCGTATCGCTCGGAGCGCTTGTGTTCACTTCGTTCACATCGACGCTGACGTTTGTAAAGGAAAGGAAAGCAGATTTACGCAGTGCGCTGTTCTTCTCGTTGTCGAGCGGTCCAATGTCATTATTAGGCGCAAGCCTGACCTCGCTATTCCACCCGGAAGTTTTCCGGAGGGCATTCGGCTTTTTTATGTTGTTCATGGTCATTCTGCTCTTGTTCCGCAATCGGATTAAACCGTATCAGGGAAAATGGCGTTATGTGCGCACGTACACGGATGTCGACGGTATCAAGCAAGCGTACGGGTATAATGCGCTACCGGCACTGCTAGTCGGTGGTGCTGTCGGTTTGATCGCCGGATTACTCGGCATAGGCGGGGGGATACTGCTCATCCCAACCATGCTGCTGCTGTTCCGTTTCCCACCTCATATTGCTTCCGCTACATCGATGGCGGTTATTTTCATCTCGGCGCTGTTCGGCAGCGGCATGCATTTGATCCGCGGCGAGTGGGACTGGATGCTTGTGTTATCATTAGCTCCCGGGTCATTACTCGGCGGGTGGATCGGCGCGCGCATTTCCCGGCGCATCGGCAGTGTTTTGCTGATCCGCATCATGTGCGGCACCTTATTGTTGTTCGCATTGCGAATGATTATCTAACCTAATTTCATCCTAACCCATGAACTCTTTTCCATGTTTACCGTAAGGGGATTTTCTTTCGTTGTTCGAGCTGGTGCATATCAAGAAAAATGTTTACCCGCAGTGATCTTAGTTCCCCATTCGCCTGTCGGTGTATAAAAACTAAGTTCTCGGCCAAGCAAGAACGCTGCTGCCTTCGTATATGGACCTTGACGATAAGCTTTTGTTTCTTCTTCCGCCAGCCATTTCTCTTTAGAGCAGTTCCAAATTTCATAAAATAAAATTTCATCGGGATGATCCACATTTTCATGAACAATGCCGTTTACAAAGGTAGGTTCTTTGGACATCGTGTCAAATAACGGCTTTAGATTCTCAAAAAAGGCTTGTTTATCCGAGCCCGGCTTCAATTGAAAACGAGCTATAATTACACTTTGTTCGATTTGGTTCATCATTAGAACTCCTCATTTTAAGTTTTTGTTTTTGTATCCGAGAATACTTCAGATTATATCCGGAATTCACGGGAAGGCCTGGCCTGGATGCCAGATTACAATCCGCAATTTGGAACTGGCAGCGCCAATTGTTAGGTTTAAACAACTAAATACTTCTAACATTTGGTTCAATTGACCATTATGAATAGGATGTCATGCTCGGTAATCATTTATGTAACTCTAATGAATGAAATGGCAAACTGTTAGATGTATTTAAAAAATTTGATGGTTAAAAACAGACTGTATAAAAAAATTCAAATAGAGAATAGTAAGAACTTAATCTTGAAGAATCTTGAAGTTATCATGTGACTGATTAATGGAGGAGAAGCGGATGAAGGTAGTTTCTTTAACAAGTGAACATTTCCGCGAACAAATTGATCATGGTATTACGCTTGTAAACTTTTGTAAGTCAGGATCCGAATGCGAACAACAGCTTGTTATTACAGAGGAGCTAGCCGATGAGGTAAAACATCAAGCTACGATTGTGAAAATCGATATTGAACAAGAAACCGAGCTCGCAATGGAATATGGGGTGAAGCGAGTACCGACCTTCATGTTATTTAAGAATGGTTATCAAGTCGAAACGCTTATGGGTCCGCAAAGTAAGGATGTGCTACGGCAGACCATAATCCGCCATGCAGTCTTGGGAGATACATGCTGAAGAGTTGGAGATGTGCTGGAATGGCCTGCTCGTTCGTTGAGCAGGTTTTTTTATGCCATTATTTTGAACGGCATCGATTGCGAATCGAAATTCCAAATTAAGGACATACTGACGGTGATAATGAGGGGAGGATTAGGGTGGAACCATTACATATGTCAACCTGCGCGAACTTGCTGCAAGAGTTGAAACGCATTTACGCTGGAAACGAACTGTTAATTATTCGAAATCTCGATGGATCGGTTACGGACGATGAAGCTGTAATCGTTTATTTAAACTCACTTGTAGATGAAAAACGATTAAATCAACACATAATACGAAAAATGAATCTAGATCTACGAAAAGAAAACGGACCAACGAATGAGGTTTTATTGAATTCACTGTTTACGCTGGGCGAAGTCAGCATTCTCACCGAGATTAATGAAATCATCAATCATATAGCAGATGCCCATTTCGTAGTGTTCCTTAAAGGGCAAGCGGAAGCCTATGCCACGAAGTTGCCCGGTTTTGAGACTCGAGCCATAGACGAACCGCAGATTGAATTGAACGTCCGCGGACCGCGAGAAGGCTTCACGGAGGACTTGCAAAAAAACGTGGGCATGGTTTTACGTCGAATAAAATCGCCCCACTTGAAAGCGAAGTCATTCGTAATCGGAGATGAAAGTCAGACTAAAGTGATGATTCTGTACCTCGGTGATCGGGTTGATCCCAATGTATTAAACGAGCTATGCCACCGCATCGATTCCATTCAATTGGATTTCCTATCGGACAGTACTCAGATTGAAGAATGGATTCAAGATAGCACGTTCTCGCCTTTCCCTCAAATTTTGAATTCGGAAAGACCCGATCGAGTCGTCACGGCTATGAATCGAGGGAAGATTGTCATTATGACGGATGGAACGCCTAACGCCCTTATCGCCCCGAGTACTTTTTTTGAAATGCTTCATCCCAGCGAAGATCAATTCGAGCGGTTTTATTTCGCTAATTTCTTGCGTATCATCCGCCTCATTACGTTGATTGTATCCCTAAGCGGTCCCTCATTTTATATTGCATTGACTACGTTCCATCTCGAAATGATTCCAACCCCGCTGCTCATGACGTTTCTTTCCGCGAAGGCAGGGATTCCCTTTCCTACTTTTATAGAAGCCTTAATTATGGAGGTCGCTTTCGAGGTGCTTCGGGAAGCGAGTTTGCGTCTGCCTCGTATTATGGGACAATCTGTCAGCATTGTAGGAGCGCTCATTATAGGGGAAGCAGCGGTACAATCGGGGATTGTATCACGACCCATGGTAATTGTCGTTGCGATGACCGGAATTGCCTCCTTTACGATTCCTACCTATAGTACGGCTATCGCACTTCGTTTATTGCGTTTTCCGTTAATGTTTTTGACCGCTTTAACAGGGATGTTTGGATTATCCGTAGGGATGTTCGTAATCATTTTCCACATCTGTTCCTTGCGGTTTTGCGGTGTTTTGTTTCTTGATCCACTCGGAACGGAAGGGTTTCGGAAATCGGTACAGAAAATCTTCTTGCCTCCTGTCAGGTATAGAGGAAGATTGAAGCGCGAGAGGAATGAATCCCATGAGCCTAAAAGACAATCTCATTATTTTCATGGGAAGGAATGGGATTAGTCTAAAAAAGATCGCTTGTCTTCTTTCAGTGGGAGTCAGCTTAGCCTCGTTAGTGGGTTGTTCGCCGGATGTCAATGAGATCAGCGATATTGCGTTGGTAACGGCGACGGCGATCGACTACGATTCCGAAACGAAGAACTACACGTTCAGCGCGTATTGTGTCATGCCCTCGAATACAAGCCAAGAAAAGACTTCTTCGCTCACCAAATGGGTTTCTAGCGCTAACGGTAAAACGCCTTTGGATGCAGCAAGAAAATTGAGGGCAAGTGTCGGGAAAAATTTGATTTTCCAGCATAATAAATTTTTTATGATCAGTGAAAGCGCCGCAAAACATTCTCTATACGAAGTGGTGGATTATTTATCGAGGAAAAGAGAATTTCGGCTTACGGCATATCCAATTGTCACGCCAGGAAAAGCTTCGGATAAACTTGAACTCGGTACGGAGTCCGGCGATATCTTACCGAACGACTTGTTAGGTCAAGTCCGAAATAATAAGTTGTCAGGCCAAGTAGTGGCGATAACGATTAAGGATTTCGTGGATTTATTCCAGAATCCTAATCGAGGATTCGTGTCGGGCAGTCTTAGAGAGTCAACCAATAAGGGGTTTCTAATTTTGAATGGGGGGGCTGTTATCTATAAACAAAAATTGGCTGGGTGGGTAGAGGGGAGCGACGTATTAACCTTAACCGCATTGTCGAAGAAGAAATTTTGGAGAAACATTGAATTTAATGAAGTCATTCATTCGAATGATGGTTCGGAGTTTTCGGCATTATTCCATGAGAAAGTCTCGGAGATCCATGGCGACATTCAAAATGGCAGCCCAAGATTAAGCGTAACCTTGAAATTCAGCGCGTCCGTGGAAGATGTAAATGAAGATTCCGATGTCGGCGAGTCACGGATCATTTTACAGATGGAACAAGCAGCCTCACGCTATTTAGAAAAAAAAATTAAAATGAGTTTAAAACATTTCCAACAAAACTTGAAAATCGATGTTCTCGGACTGTCTGAATATTATATGCAATACCACCCACAGGCATGGGAAACCATTCACAAGGATTGGGAGGAGCTTTACCCCACCATTCCAATTCAAGTTCACGTTACCGTTATGTTTGATAAATCGGGCATGACCACTTCTATAAAGGAGAATTCCTAAATGGTAAACACGGTTTTTTTTATCGGCTCTCTTTGCTATGGCATCACCTATTTTTTAGTGCTGCGCAAACGAGGCAGCATATCCGATGCCGTAACGATGCTGCTTCTTTGCACATTCACTGCAGGGTATAGTGCTCCTTATTTGAGGAATACTTGGCCGACAGTCGAAAAGATGTACAGCAGCTTCTATTCTCCGCTATCCCGGTACATCTTTAAGCATCTATTGAGTAGTTGAAAAGGTGGGTCAATGAACGTGCAGGAGAAAATAACTCATCTTCAGTTGGGTTGGTTGCTGTTCGGATTTATCGCAGGCTTCGAAAGTGTGTTCCTAACCGAGACCAAGCTAATGAAACAGGATGTTTGGATCGCTAACCTTTTCAATATCGTAGCCGGAATCGCCTTGCTCGGGATTATTACGTACGTTCAACGTCAGTATCCGAATCATAACCTGACTGAAATTTGCGATAAGCTGCTTGGAAAGTGGCTGAGCAAAGTGATGCTAAGCATCTATCTGCTAAATAACTTGGAGTCCGCATCGGGAAGTTTCAGGGCGGTATCCATGTTCTATACGACTGTGATTTTACCGAAGACGCATTCAGATTATCTGATCATGGTCTATGCAGCTTGTTCAACCTATGCCGTTTATATCGGCCTTGGGACATTAGCTCGAAGCAACTTAGTCATTCTCCCACTGTTTTTAATTGGATTTCTAATCACATGTCTATTTATCATTCCAGAAATCCAGACGAATCCTTTTCTGCCGCAACTCAAGAGCTCGATACCTAATCGGGTAATCGGAAGCATGCATCTATTTACATTTACTTTTTCCCAAATGATTACATTCGGGTTTCTCATGTCGCGCGTGGAAAACATGAAGAGAATTTTTCCGTCCTGTATGATTGCAATCTTGTTGTCGGGTTTGTATTTGATTATGATTTCTTATCTTACTTTAAGCTCTCTGGGGTTTAACTTCGTTGACACTTCGGCGTACCCGTTTTTTTCGACGATCCAATTGGTGAAATTAGGCGAATATTTGGAGCGAATTGAAGTGTTGTTAGTGGGTCTTTGGACGGTCCTGACGATGGTATACATGGTTGTCATGCAATACGTATTTACGCTTGTGGCAAGGCATGTTTTTGGCATTTCTAAAATGAAGCCGTTTGTGTTGGCAATCGGGCTCCTTTTCTTCGCACATGCTTGCAAAAGTTTTATTCGCACCGCGGATCATTTTACCTATGGAACAAAAATATATCCGCTTTCTTCCTTGATCCCGTGTGTCGCTTTTCCCATCTTGTTAGCCGTTATGACCTTGATAAAGAGGAAGAGAGACAATGCGATCAGTTGATTACGGCAGCGAACAGCTATTCCTTTGTACATCACAATAGATAAATGAGGCCATAACATGGGATCATCGAGAACATCTAGCATCGGAAAAACCAACGAATCTGCACTTCGATTTCTATCTGTGAATACATACGGTTCGGTTATGGGAATAGCGGGCCTTTCGCTTGCCTGGAGGTCGTCTCATCATTTGTTTGGAACCTCTTCTGTAATTTCAGCATGGATTGGTTTGATGGCCATCGTCATATTTGCGTTTCTAAGTATTTGTTACATGATAAAGTGGATAAATTTCCCGCAAGTCGTTCACGCTGAGCTTTCACATCCAATTGCCGGAAATTTCTTTGGAGCAATAACCGTCGGAATCCTGCTCATTTCCTCCATTATTTTGCCTTACAGCCAACTCCTTGGCCAAACGGTATGGATAGTAGGAACAATTCTTACCATACTACTATGTTACGTTTTGGTTTCTCGATTATTTAGGGTTAAACAGGATCAACTACATGCTGTCCCTGCAATGTTAATTCCCGTGGTAGCCATTTTAAATGTACCCGTTACCGGCGTAACGATGCCATTTGGTTGGGCACATGAATGGAATCTGTTTTGTTTTGCGATAGGGAGTATAGCAGCGCTTATTTTTTTGACGATGATTGTTTCACGGTTAATACAGCAAGAACCCATGTCAGCAGTCATGAACCCCTCGTTATTAATTTTAATCGCACCTTTTGAGGAACGGTCTATTTATGAAGGAGCCTGAGGAGAGATCTCGGGCTCTTTTCGACTGTCAATGGGCGTCAAAATAACAGGCCTGAAGGGAACGTTTCGGCGCTCGTATCGAATTCCTAATTATACCGTCCTAATGGGAATTTCGTTAGGACTTAACCATCAAGATGTACCTGGTGACTTCCATAAATGCCCTGATTACATTCAACTTAGGAAGCGTCGGGCGGCAACTATCGAGCAAATGCAGCGAATGATGACAATGGTATGAATTGGGACTGGTTGGGTTGGTTAGAATTGCTCGGTTTGATCGGCTTGAGAGGCCGCAGTCATAATCGTGAACCGGAATAGAAATCGACCAGCAAGAAAACAAAGGCCCCGGCGATTGTTCGCTGGGGCTTTTACCTTTTCAAAGGGAGGCCTACTGTCCGGTTAGCAGACCCTATCCGCATGCAATGCTAATGAACTGGGAGGTTGACGCACTCAGGTCTATAAATGAAGTTCATTTACTTAAAAAAAGCATCCCCGCGAGATGATGACTAACAGAATGAACAGTACAAGAATAAAGCCTAATACATTGCCGCCACCGAAACCACCGACAGGTCCACAACCTACGCCACCAACGTTACCATAGCCCATTGTGGTCAGCTCCTTTAATTGAGAGGTACACCTCAGTATATGTGGATATGGGCAACGTGTATGGGCTGTTGTCATAAAGGGGCGAACGACCAGGTACAAGACCAGTAAGAATGGCGTTGATTAATTAACCAACCGGCAGGTAACCACCAGATAGGAGCGAATGTAGTATTTATTTAGAATTCAATGCAACCTCTTCGAGTAAGCCTGCCCCGTTATTCTTGACATTCCCTACATCTTTCGAAACCGGATAGCGTATCATTTTATCCGCAGGATAAGGAACAAGGAAATTTTGCAGAAACTCTTTGTTGGTTTTAGGATCAAGCCAAGCCTTCACTGTATCCCGTTCAAGAATAACCGGCATGCGGTCATGAACGTCTTCAACAAGCGCGTTTGGGGTCGTCGTAATAATGGTGCAGCTCCGTAGGTTTTCTCCGTTCGGTTGAGTCCATTCATCCCAGAGCCCTGCGAACCCAAACGCCGACTTGTCTTTCAGCTGAAACCTATACGGCTGTTTCTCTTTCCCATCTTTTCTCCACTCGTAAAATCCATCTGCCGGGATAATGACACGTCGACTATTCAATAATCGTCCGAAAGCTGGCTTTTCAGCAACGGTTTCTGCTCGGGCGTTAATCATTTTAAATCCTGCTTTTTTATCCTTCGCCCAAAAAGGTACCAATCCCCAATGAAATCCTTCAAGGACGCGCTTTCCTTCTTCCTGAAGAATTACCGGAACAGTTTGAGTAGGTGCAACGTTATAATTGGGCTTTAGCGGATAATTAGATTGCTCAACCAAGAAGATCTGCATAAGCTCTTCAAGCGTTACATTGATCGTATACCGTCCACACATGACAATTCCCCCTCTTGAAGGTAGATATACTCATTATAAACCTCTTATTTAAAAGCTCCCTCAAGCATTTTTTAACAGAGCACCATGAACAGATGTGATCCTACCATTGCTCTTAACTATGAATCCGCTTGCAAATTTTCTTTAAATAATTCAAAGTTGTTAGTAAACACGACCTTCCCAGTGAACTATTGTAAGCGGTTTCTTATATTGAGAGCTAAAGGGGTGAGCGAATGATTAAACTGTTGATTGTCGATGATGAAACGGTTGAGCGCCGGGCGTTGTGCCGGTCGGTCGATTGGAGCCTTATCGGGAGCGAAGTAATCGGCGATGCATGGAACGGTAAACAGGCAGTTGATATGGCGATGCAATCCCGCCCGGACATCATCATTACCGATGTGAAAATGCCCGTTATGGACGGCGTAGAGATGGCCAGAATGGTAAGTGCAATCGACCCTGCGATTAAAATCATATTTTGCAGCGCCTATGAGGAATTCGGTTATGCCCGCGAGGCGGCCAATCTGAACGCCTTTGGCTACGTGCTCAAGCCGATTAACGACGAAGAGCTGCTGCGCGTCGTCAAGAAGGCCGCTGACAAGTGTATCGAGGAACGGATGCAGGGCGCGATCTACGAGCGTTTACGGAACAACCTCTCACTTAGCGGGCCGGTTCTGCGGGAGAGCGTCGTCCGCAGCGCACTGCTTGGCATTAACGAGGAGCCCGAGTCGCTGCTGCAGGGCATCGGCCTTGACTGGCTGCTAGAAGTCGAAGGACATATCTGTCTGCTTCTAATCAGCTGGGATCGATCGGTTAAGATTAGATCCGAGGAGATTAAGAGCGCGTTCCATAATATCGTCCCGGAATGGAAGAACGCGGTATGCGCCAAGCTCTCGGCTAGCGAAATTGCCGTAGTGTTCCGCTCGCACGCGTTGCCATCCGACGTCTCCCTGCTGCTGTCGCAGGCGTCTCGCCAAATGGTTGACCACATTCGGCAATCGCTCGGTCTAGAGCTACAGACGGTCTATCGCATTTATCCAGGGACGATGACTCTGGAGGAGGCTTATCTCGATGCGTCGCGGCAAGTTGGCCGCGGTGCAGCGAATTCCCTTTCACTGACTGGATCGGATCCAGGCGGTTCGGAGTCAGCGGGCGGTGACTATACCGCCGTGTCCGAGGCACTATTGCAGCTAAAGGAGGGTACTCCCCGGTTACTGAGACAGGGTGGAGAGCAGGAGCTTGACGGGTTGGTCGACTTGTGTCTGGACGAGCAGCACTGGACAGGCGATCCGTCTTTCGTGTGCGGGGTCGGATTGTCGGTTCTCTCCGTACTGGTCGACGCGACAAGAGGCCAGGGTTTCGAGCCGTTCGCCGGTATCGATGAGGAGATCGGGTGCTGGTCTGATCTGGCGAGGAAGCGGACCGCCGCCGATATCCGCGACAACCTGCATCATCGCGTCCGCCTTCTGATACGCAAGATCAGAAACGACAAACAGGAGGTCGAGGATCCGTTAATCGCCCAAATTAAGCATATCGTGAGCGAGCATTACGGAACGCCTCTTTCCGTTGAGTCGATTGCCGGTGCGATGCATTTCACGCCCAATTACTTAGGTGCTGCCTTTAAGGCGAAGATGAGCATCAGCCTCAATGACTATATCAACAAGTATCGGATTACGGTATCCATGGGGCTGCTCCGAGACCCTTCGCTCAGCATTCATGAGGTCGCCAAGTTGAGCGGCTACGAGAACACTCCCTATTACCATCGCATGTTCAAGAAGCATACCGGCATGACGCCGGGCGACTATCGCCTGACGGAGAAGGGACCGGATGATGCATGCGCGGAGTAAGGAGCCCAAGCCCGCTGCTCGGCCGACTGAAATTCCGCTGGCAGTTGTTTATCTCCTTCTTGTTCATCTCGCTTTCGATCATTGCGTTAACGGCCGGCGCCTATCAGATGACGATGCGCGACCGCATTCTGAAGCAAAGTACGGGTATGTTAAATTATATTGTCGAGCAGACGGCGCACAACATTGAGACGCGGCTGCAGTATTATACGAGGATGTCGACGTTTCTGCTGAGCGATCAGAACTTTATGAATGATGTGCAAAACGACGACCCGGACGAAGCGGAGCCCAGCTACGAGAACATTAAAAACTACATCTCGGCCATGATGTACAGCAATGTCGCCAGCCTGGCCCATATTGCCCTCTACAGCCAAGACCGTAATCTTATCAAGGATGGAGATGTCACCCTCCATATGGAGGAGGACATGAAGCGGCAAGTTTATGACCCGCTTCGCCTCGATTCGGATAATATCGCATGGAAGCCAACGTGGAAGGACGATCGCGGGCAGAAGGTATTCGCCTTGTTCAGCCGGCTCCCTGCTTCCGAGCTGAGTGGCGCGAGCCTGTTGGAACTGCGTATCTACGAGACGGACCTGTTCGGTCTAATTTCCAGAGGCGGTCCCCAATATCAAATCTATGTGCTGAATGACGACGGTACCGTCATGTCCAGCACGAACCGGAGTCTGCTTGGCCTGCCGACATCAGCGGTAAACGGGCCGGAGCGGCAGTTTTTGCAAATCAAGCAAGGGTTGGAATACAAGGCCATGGATGGCGTTGAATACGTTGCCGCCAAGGGCGTCACCGACAACGGCTGGTCCGTCGTTGCGGCCGTCGAGGTGACCGGGCTGGTTCGGGACGAGCTGCGCGAGGTAAATCACTCCATTCTGCTAATCTCGCTGGTCTCAATCCTGCTCGCGCTGCTGCTCACGGTAATTTTCTCGAGCCGGCTAAACAAGCGGATGGTCATGCTGAACAAGAAGATTCAGCTCATCCGCAAGGGGGAATTCGACCGTGACATTCCAATTCCGGGGACGGACGAGTTCAGCATGCTCAGCACCGCGATGGATGCGACCCGCGCTGAACTCAAGCTGCTGATTCATGAGATCAAGGAGGAGGGCGAACAGCGGCAAAAGGCGGAAATGGATGCATTACGATCGCAAATCAACACGCATTTCATCTTTAATACGCTCTCGGGCATCCGCCGGATGGTCGTCAACCGCGACATGCTGAACGTGAGAGAGGCAATCGATGTGCTGTCCTCGTTTTTCCGAATTTCACTTAGCAGCAGAGGCGATTTCATCTCCGTCGGCAAGGAGCTTGAGCATCTGCAATCCTATATCTATCTGCAGAAAATGCGCTACGATGACGATATCGACATTCAGGTACAGGCGGACGAAGAGACGCTTGCCTACACGACGGTCCGCCTGGTGCTTCAACCTATGGTGGAGAATGCGATCTTCCATGGGCGGCGCATTGACGGCCGCGTGCTGCATATTGTCGTCTCCGCCCGCATCAGAGGTGACAAGCTCGTATACGAGGTAGCGGACGACGGCGCCGGAATATCGCCGGAGCGTCTCGTCGACATTCAACGGGGTGAGGTACAATCGCGGACGTACGGCGGCTACGGCATTTCCAACGTGGACCGGCGCATCCGACTCATTCAGGGCCTCCAGTACGGTATCGATATTGCGAGCGAAGCGGGAGTCGGAACAACCGTGATAATTACACAACCGCTCAAACCCATCCAGATGGCATGACTGATTCCTTCATGTTGCACAGATCAACTGCACAGATTAGGGTCATCCGGCGGCGGAGAGCCATTGATAAATAAAGCGCTTGCACTAATGTGTGAGCGCTTTATTTTTTTGTCCAATAGAGTGGTTTCGTCCTCAAAAATGAGCCTAGTTCCCCGGCCGCTGCCGGAAAAATGACAATTCGTCTCTTCATTTACACCCCTAGGCCACCGGAAGATAATGAGTACACGAGCACGGCAAGCACGTACGAATCCGGAAATTAAGGGGGTATTCCATGTCAAAAGCAAGCCCGGCCGCCGTCTTCGTGGAGGCGGGACGCCATCCAGCGCTGTCGTACCTGATACGACACAAATATTTATATCTGCTTCTCCTGCCTTGCGTCATCTACTTCATCGTGTTTCAGTACGTACCCATGTACGGCATTATTATCGCCTTCGAGAATTTCAATTTTGTCAAAGGCATTACCGGCAGTCCATGGGTCGGCTGGGATAACTTCCGCTATATGTTCGGTCTGCACGACTTCTATCGGGTATTTTGGAATTCGCTGTGCTTAAGCCTTCTACGGCTAATCTTCACGTTCCCGGTGCCGATTCTGCTGGCTCTTATGCTGAACGAAATCAGGCGGATTGCCTTTAAAAGGATAACCCAGACGATGATCTATTTGCCTTATTTCGTCTCCTGGGTCGTCGTTGGCGGGCTGATCGTTACGTTTCTATCCCCGACCTGGGGCGTCATCAACATCGTCTTTGAAAGGTTGGGTATTCAGCCCGTTTCGTTCCTGACCGATACCGCGTACTTCCGCCCGCTCATCGTACTGACAAGCATCTGGAAGGATTCCGGCTGGGACACGATCATCTATCTGGCGGCCATTGCGTCGATTAATCCGGATTTGTATGAATCGGCTGTCATGGATGGGGCAGGGAGGCTGAACCGAATTGTGCATATTACGCTGCCCTCGATCCGCTCGACGATCATCATATTGCTCATTCTGCGGATCGGCCAAATCATGAGCAATGGTTTCGAGCAGGTGTTTATTTTCCAGAACGGCGCGAACAAGACCGTATCGGAGGTATTCGAGACGTATACGTACAGCCTTGGGCTGCTGTCTGGTCGATTCTCGTTCGCGACGACCGTCGGACTATTCAATTCCGTCATCGGCCTGGTGCTGCTGTACTCGGCGCACCGGATATCCCGCAAGTTCGGGGAGGAAGGCATATGGTAACAGCGGGAGGTGACCCTCATGGGAAAAAGGCAATTCGATGACTGGCTGGTCGGAGGCATCAGTTACACGGTTATTGCGTTATTTTCGCTCTCATGCGTACTGCCGATGCTCTATGTGCTGTCGTATTCGATCATGAACTATTCGGATTATCTGGCCAATCCGTTCCGGCTCATTCCCCGCCGGCTCGATTTTGCGGCATACCGCCAGCTGTTTCATTTCGACCTGTTCTACTCCGGCTATAAAATCACCGTTCTGATTACGGTCGTCGGCACGCTGCTGACGCTGCTGCTTCTGCTGCTGTCAGCCTACCCGCTGACGAAGCCCGGCCTGAAAGGGCGCAACGTCATTCTGTCCTTTGTCGTCTTCACGATGTTCTTCAACGGCGGGCTTGTACCGAATTATCTGCTGGTCAAGTGGCTCGGTATCTACGACAGCGTATGGGCGCTCATCCTGCCGGGCTGCATCAGTGTATTTAACTTGCTGCTCATGATGACGTTCATCCGGACGACCGTTCCGGCGGCGCTCGAGGAGGCGGCGATCATCGACGGGGCGAACGAGCTTCATGTACTGTTTCGAGTCATTCTGCCGCTGTCGCTCCCGGCGCTCGCCACCTTCGCGATCTTCTCCGCGGTCGGCTACTGGAACAGCTATTTTGCCGCTACCCTGTATATCTCCGATCGGGCGCTCTGGCCGCTTCAGGTCGTCCTGCGGGAGCTGGTCGTGGAGAACAATATGGGCATGCTCGGATCGAGCGCGCAGCTGCAGATGATGATGTCGGAGGCGCGGTCGCAGCCTTTCACGCTCAAGATGGCCACCATCGTTGTCACCACCTTGCCGATACTCGTCGTCTACCCGTTCCTGCAGCGCTTCTTCGTGAAGGGGATGCTGCTCGGCTCGGTCAAGGGCTGACGAAAAACGCGATGAACGGTTGTCGCACACGGGCCTTCATCGATACGGGTCCGGGTGATAACAATATAGCATTGCAATATGACAAAAGGAGGTTTTGTATGAAGGCATTTGCGGGAAAGAGAGGACGCGGGGGCGCGGCCGCAAGTCTTGGCATCGTCTCCCTGGTGGGTCTGCTGGCCGCTTGCTCTGGGGGCGGCAATGCGGCGGATCCGCCGAATAACGCGGCTGCCGGATCGGCGACCGAAGAGCCGGTGCCGACGCTAAAGCTGGTGCTCAACCTAAATCCGGAAATTAACCTGAAGAACAATCCGGTCATTCAGCAGGCGGAGAAGCTGGCTCACGTCAAGCTCGATATCGAAGCGCCGCCGCAGAACAGCTACTTCGACCGGCTGCGCGTCATTATGGCATCAGGTGATCTGCCCGACATCTTCTGGGGCGGCACGGACGTCGACTTCGAGAAGTGGTCCCAACAGGGGCTGCTTGCGACGCTTGATGACAAGATTGCAAGTTACCCGAATTTGACCGCCAATATCTCGAAGGCCCAATGGGGTGATTCGACGGCGCTGACGGACGGTAAAATTCACGGCGTGCCGAGACCCAACTCTTATGACCGCTGGGGCTATCTGATCAACCAGAAGTGGCTCGACAAGCTGCATTTGCAAGCGCCGGCCACCGTCGACGATTTTATGAATGTCGCCAGGGCGTTCACGAACGATGATCCCGACGGTAACGGCCAGAAAGATACGGTCGGCTTTACAACCGGCGGCAATGCCGACGAGAGCAATATTTTCACCCTAACGTCAGACTTCTTCTCGACCGCGTATAATTTCAGCCTGAATCCGGGGCTGCCGGCGAGCGACAGTAAGTTCCATACAAACGCAACATCGCCAGACTTCCTGCCTTACCTGACGAAGCTTCGCGACATGTATAAGGAAGGCATTATCGATCGTGACTTCATCACGTACAAGGGTACCGAGTATGAGGAGCGTTTCGCCTCGGGCAAGGCCGGGATCATCGGCATTTCCGACCGTAACGTCGGCGTCTTCCTGAAGAAGTACAACTTGAATCCGGCGGACTATACGTATCATATTCCGCTGAAAAATTTGGCGAGCGGCGAGGCGATCTACAACATGCCGCCGTCCAACTGGGGCGCGTTCCAAATTCCGGCCAGTTCCAAAAATATCGATGCCGCCCTGAAGTTCCTGGATTGGGCGAATTCGCAAGAGGGATTTGAGCTATTCCAGCTTGGCCTGCAGGACACGAATTACAACAGCTATGACGCGGAGAATGGCACCGTCGACCGCACGCCGGAGCAGATTCAGCAGTTGACGACGATCACCAGCAGCTCACTGGCGTTCGCCGAGGCATACCGCGGAAGAGAGGCCATCGTTGGCGGCGACACGCAGGAGGAGCGGGACAAGTTTAACAAAGAGGCACTGGAGGCACGGAAGGACGTCACCGAATACTACGTACCGTTCATCAAGCAACTCTCGACTTTCAAGGCATCGATTCCGGACCAGACGGCAACGTTGACTACGCTGGAGACCCGTTATGTCAACGGGGATATCAGCGAGGACGAATTAAAGAAGTTTATCGACGGCACGTACAAGCCGCTTGCCGCCCAGACGGAGCAGGATATCAACGCTTATATGGCGCAGAACCCGATCGTCAAGAAAAAAGGCGGAGAATAGCGGCTGGGAAAACGCAAGGTCCACTACCATCAACCCAAAAGGAGACAACATTCAAATGGAAAAAACAATTCAGCTTGGCCTGGTTACCGACGCCATTCCCCTCGATCAAATCGCGCAAGGCTGGGACTATTACGAAATTCCGAACGGAATCCATATGGTGCCGATGGAAAGCGAAGTCAATTGGAACAAGAATCGCGATATGTACCGGGCGACGGGCGTCCCGACTCCGGTGGCAAGCCACTATATCGGGGGCCTCGGCACAGTAGCGTCCGGTCCATCCTTCGACCGGGAGCAAAATGTTTTTTGGGCGGAGCGGTCCTTCCGCCGGATGAGCGAGGCCGGCGTTAAGGTGGTCGGCGTATGGGGCGGCTTCTTCCAATCGCCCGAAGGCTACGGCAGAGCTAAGGCGATCGACGATGCGATCAGCTTCTGCAACATCATCGCCGATCAGGCCGAGAAATACGAGATGCTCGTCGCTCTAGAGCCCAATGCCGATCTGAAGACACTGTTTCCCAGCTACAGCGAAGGGCTCGAATTCGCCAAGGCAACCGGCCGGCGGTCAATCCGAGTTATGGCTGACCTAAACTACTTTATTAAGCTGAATGAGCCGCTTGATGTAATACGAAAGGATCCGAGCTACTGCTTGCACGTGCATATGGCAGGCGAAGGCAATGGCTTCTCGCAGCCAAACATTGAACCACGTACGGCGCTCTACCATCAATTGTTCCACCTGCTGCATGAGATCGGCTATGCGAGTACGGTGTCGGTAGCCTCCCCATGGATGAGCTCGACTGGCGCCGAGCAGATCGATTATAAGTACGAGACCGCCATTACGCTCCAGTACATGCAGCAGCTGCGCGATGAGCACTACCGCTCGTAGATTCTTGGCGAAGGCAGCATAGCGGGCATCAAGCCTACCCTTACTTTAGACGAAACAGGTGAAGCGATATGAGCAGCAAGCTGAAAGCGGCCGTTATTACGGAATGGCATCCGGTCGACATGATTCATTTTCATCGTCTGTTCTGGCAGTTCGACGAATTTGAGGTTTATGTCCAGTCCCTCGATATCTTCTGCAAGGATGAGGACAATGACAAGTATGACGTGGTCGTCTATTATAATTTGAGCGATCCAACTCCCGCTGAGGACGACGCCAGACGAATTTATCTGGAACAAAAGCTGGGCAGCAGCAGCCAAGGTATTCTGCTCCTGCACCATGCCATCTTGAATTACCGCAATTGGGAGTTGTGGACGAAGGTGGCCGGAGTCGGCGACCGCAGCTTCAAATATTACTGGGAGCAGACGGTGCGCTACGACCTGACTGCAGTTGATCATCCGATTACACGCGGACTGCGAAATTTCGCCATGATCGATGAGACGTACACGATGGCCGAGCCCAATCCGGACAATGAAATTCTCATTACGGCCGACCATCCGAACAGCATGAAGGCGATTGCCTGGACGAGGCAGTATAAGAACAGCCGGGTGTTCTGCTACCAGTCCGGTCATGACGATTTTGCGTACAAGGATCGGAATTTCCAAGAAATTTTACGAAGGGGCATGCTCTGGTGTGCCAATCGGCTAGGTTAGGAGGCAAGCCATGACCTGTTGCCCGCGCCAGGACGTTATAGTGGCATGCGCTACAACACTGCGAGGCCGGTTGGCTTAAGTTGCCCGTCGTTTCGCTCGGATCATAAGAAAGTGACAGCTGCACGTAGGCAGAGCCTCGCCCAAATGGTGCTCGCCTGGACGCTTGCGGGGCGGCAAGGTCACTTCTGCCCTGATTGTAATATTGCATGCATGGACTGAAGAACTTATGAACTTTCAGTTTTGAAAAAGCGATTGAACAAAAGACGACTTTCAACCCGCTTATCGGGTAGAAAGTCGTCTTAAGTGAGCAAAGATTTCAATGCTTACTCGGAAGAACTCTCGTTAAGGGTAAGTCTATTGAAGCCAAAAATCGTTCAATCACAATCTACCATTTTTGAAATAGTACGTTTTGAAAAACGTGGGTTTCTATACAACCTGAGACGAGGGATAAATCCCCGTCTTTTATGTTTGCTATCAGTCCATCTTCCGCTTGCCGAACTGGCAGCCACAATTGTGTCTCACATTTCTCCCCGTCGAGCCCGTCGATTAAGATGGAGGGTCCTTCATGACATCGTAGAGCGCCCGTTATGTCGTCGGCCGGGGTTCCAGATGAAGGTGTACGGCGTCCCTAGATAGTCGGGCAGCTCGCGCCAACGGGGTAAGTGCATTTGGTCGCGCACTAGTGATCGGCTGCCTTCTTTCAACTCCCTCAGTACGATTTTGAATCAGTCGGTACCGAGAGATCTTCCTCAGCTGAAAAGCAATCTGCTGGGTGAGTTGCTTCAAGGCAAGCACTATTCCGCCGAGGCTCTGAAGGCGAAGCTGGAACTGTACAACCTTTCCTTTCGTGAAGGCGATGCGTTCTCGTTAATGCTAGTGAGAGTGGAGGAGGATTTCACGGGACGCGACTTTCAAAGCATGTCGCTGATGGAGTATGCCATTATCAACATTGCCGAAGAGCTCGGCGAGCATGACTTTGACATATGGGCATGTAAGGATGTGCATGAACATCTCGTACTGGGCTTGAAGCCGAAGAACCGGTTAGATGATGGTACAATGGGGTATGGAAACGAGTTCCAAATGAAACGGGTGGAACAGTTCGCGATACAAATCCAGGAGAGCGCCAAGCTGTACTTGAAAGTAGGCGTATCGGTCATTGTGGCGCAATGGCGCGCATCGGGGAGTTATACCAGGAGGCGCTCTCAACGATGCGTGAGCGGCTAGGTAGCGACAAAGAGCTAATATTCGTCTCTGGAAATTTGGATCAAGCAAAGCGAAAAACGCATATGAGCTCGCTTATATTACGGATTGACTCCGCAGCAATTCCGCGATGAGGGCATGGCCTTTAGCCGGAAGGAATATACCTGATAATGATCAACATGTAGGCTTACCGAGTTACATCACTCGTTTCCGGCAATGACCGCAATTGAAGATAACTGAGGGAGGAATAGAGGATGGAGTTAACCTATCGGCAGAAGCGGCACTTAATTGATCAAGGCTATGTGAAAGTCCCGGGCGTTGTTCCGAAAATTATGATTCGAGAAACAATGAAGGCAATTAATCATTCCATTGGCAAAGGCATTCCGGAGGGCCATCACGGCGCGAATTATTGTAGGGAGTTGGAAAGAAAGCCGCTCGTAACAGACTTGTTTAACCGCACACCGGTCAAAACGATCATCGATTCGCTGGTTGGAGAAGATGCCTACCATCCGATCGGCATGGGGCAACTCGCACTGCGATTCCCGGATTACATAGATAATCCGCCGGATGATCTCGGGGCACATCTGGATGGTGTCCTTCACGTAAAAGACAGCATTGCACAAAATTTTACGGCACTAGTCGGCGTCATCCTGAGTGATCAAAGTGAGCCGGACCATGGGAATTTTACGGTGTATCCAGGTACCCACAAGGCGTATGAGCTTTACTTTAGGGAACATGGCGCTGAAGTATTATTCCGGGATGAAGGGTTTCGAACGATGCATCGTTCGGCTAGTGTTCCGTTATCGAAGCCGGTGCAGATCACAGGTGAGCCAGGAGATTTGATCATTACGCACTACCAGTTGGTTCATGCAGGTGGTATTAACCTATCGGAGCGAATCCGCTATTCTACTTATTTTCGGGTTGACCATAAAGACCGTCATACCGATTGGCAAGCACCACTCTTAGACATGTGGCGCCATTGGCCGGGTCTTCGGTCGACGCTAGCGTGAGGGGTCAGTAGATTTTTCAAAAGGTGATCCATCATCCGTTTTTGTTATCGAAGTTCAATAACGAGAGGCAGTCTACGACTTTATTTTCCAAGTCTTAAGACTGCCTTTCGTTGACTTCTGTGCTTTTTGATCCATATAATAAGGAAATACACACAAAAAACCACATTCTTTCGTGAGTGGGCGTTCGGACTTGTTGGAATGGGAGCAGCGCGTAATCATTGCTCGTGACTCCGAATGTATTCCAGAGAGCTCATTCTTGTCGAGGGGGATAGGCCATGATAGCGTCACAACGCAGAAATGTAATCAAAGAGATGTTGATGGTAGAGCGGAGCGTGAAGGTAGTCGATCTTGCCAAACACTTTAATGTGTCAGATGAAACGATCCGCCGAGACCTCTTCCAACTGGAACAAGAAGGTATAGTGGAAAAAAATTATGGTGGCGCTGTATTGACGGAGGAACTACAGCAGACGATGTCGATAGTGCCGCCCTTGCATCTGCGGAATTTTCAGTATTATGAAGAGAAGGACGCGATTGGGAAAGCGACTGCGGGTCTCGTGAAAGATAATTCGAGCGTCATTTTGGACTCGGGTTCCACCACGTGGTGCGTAGCCCGTCATCTTAAGCAGGTCTCCGATCTAACCATTGTAACGAATGGCATCAACATTGCGGAAGAATGTAGCGCGAACGAGGAGTGCAGCATTTTTTTAATCGGAGGGAAGCTAATCCGAAAGTCCATGTGTTTGGTCGGACCGCAAGCCGAGGAAGAACTCAAGAAGTACGACGCCCATTACGCGATCCTCGGCACATCGGGAATTTCGCTGCGTAAAGGCTTTACGAGCTCTGATCTCTACGAAGCGCAAGTGAAGCGGGCCATGGTCTCGGCAGCACAAAAAGTCATTGTCGTTGCCGATCACAGCAAGTTTCTTAAGAACGCATTCGTATCGTATGCCGTCTTTCAAGAGGTGGATATTCTCATTACTAGTGAACTTACCGATCCCGCGGTTCTTAATGAAATCGAGCAGCATGGCGTTCAAATTATCGTATGTCCTATCTAAAACGGAACCAGGAACAAGCAGAACTACAGCCCTAGAAAAATACGATTGCAAATATCTATACCTAGAGAAACATGCGTCGCAGACATCACTCAAGAAAGTAACGATGTTCGCGAAGGCGGCAAGAAGCAACATTACGGATTCCTTCCAAGGGGCGCTCTCAGCCATATGGCTTGTCAACCATACAGCCTTGGCGACCGCCTCCGATAACGATATGACGCCTTTGTGATCGGAAGCGTTTTTTGGATGATAGAAGTCGTTTTCTATGAAGAATCTTGATAAAGTAGAGGCGCTTCCGCATGCGATGCGGATTGGAAAAGTGTTTTCGGTTGATTAGAGGGATCCGTCGGCAGCCTTGTCCCTCGCGTTATTGTCCGAGCGTGTTTCTAGTGTATATCGCGAGAGATGCAAAATAGAAATAAGATTTAAAACCGTCGAAGGAAGATTTCGACGGTTTTTTACGTATTGGTGCCTCTATTCATTAGAAAGTCATTAAAAGCCGCAAGGAAATCGATATTTTTTATGAAAACCCTTCAATAACTCTTAAAAATATGTTGACATTATGACTGATTAGTTTTATAACTGACACATAAGCATTAAATACCACATGTAAGCGCTTCAGTTTATAGGGGTTTTGCATTAAGTGTGGTTTTTGGTGTGGGCTTATAAATAATGGGAGGTCTGTGGGATGAAGAAAGTAAACAAAGCTGCAATCGCATCACTTGTTTTAACTTTGACGGCCGGCGCGCTCTTGACGGGTTGCGGCAGCAACAGCAACAGCAACAGCAACAGCAACAGCAACAACAGCAGCAGCAACGGCAAAGAGAACGCGGCCGCATCACCTGCACCGGAAGACAATGCTACTCCTAAAGAAAAGGTTGTGCTGGATTTCTGGACGTTTTGGGGCTCAGAAACTAGACGGCCACTCATTGAGAAGATCATTGACGATTTCAACAAGGCCCACGAAGGTACAATCGAAGTTAAGCACTCCTATTATCCATTCGGTGATATCTGGACAAAATCGCTCGCACAAACAGCGGCAGGTAATCCTCCGGACGTTATTGTAAACGCTATCGAAGAAACCGGGCTTCGCGCGGCGAAGAAGCAAAATACAAACTTGGCTGAATTTCTCGCCAAAGATCCTGACGTGAAAAATCGTTTCCGCGAAGACCTCTGGAACACGGTCCTTTATAAAGGTGACCCTTACGCGCTTCCATTCACGACAGACACACGCATGATGTTCTATAACAAAACCGCGTTCAAGGAAGCCGGACTTGATCCTAACAAATTCCCGGATACGTGGGACGAGTTGGAGCAAGTAGCGATGAAGCTGGATAAGAAAGACGCAAACGGCAACTATACGCGAATTGGGTATGCGCCTCAGTTCGCTGGGTTCGACGCGAAGAGCATCGCGGTCAATTTCGACGGCGGCAAGGGGTGGTTGGACGAGAATGGTCAAGCCAACGCTAATACGCCGGCGAAAATCGATGGATTCAAGTATGTGCAGCGTTATACCGACCGCCTCGGTCAGAAGAACATTGACGAGTACAAAGCGACATTCGGCAGTAAGGAAGCGAATCCGTTCATTGCTGGCAAAGTTGCGATCTGGCCGGATGCGGTAACGTTCCAAACACAACTTCGCGATTTCGGCAAAGGTATGGACGTAGGCATTGCGCCAATTCCTGAGACAAAAGAAGGTGCCGGTCATTGGAGTACGGGCGGCGGCTTCGTGGTTGAGATTCCGGCCGGCGCGAAGCATCCTGCGGAATCGTGGGAATTCATCAAGTACCTGACCGATGTTCAAGCTCAAACCTACTGGGCGAAAATGAACTACGACAACGTCGCAAACGTGCAGGCGTCTAATGATTCGGAATTGTCTAAGGACCCAGTTTACAAAGCATCCGTCGACAATTTGGCAAACACTCGCGTGTATACGCGTCCAGCAGCTGCCGCGGATATGCTCAAAATGCTTGATCCGCAAGTAGACGCCATTCTGCAAAAGAAAACTACGCCAGAAAAGGGACTCGAACAAGCACAAAACGACATTTCTGACTTGATTGCTCAAAACGGAGGCTAATGTAAAATTGCCGCAATGCAGGAGGAGTGGTTGGTTGTCAGCCGCTCCTTCTTGCATGAAGCAGCCGCTTCAGAGATGGAATGAAAGCAATTGTAAAGAGGAAGGTGATTAACTTGTCCACTATCAACAGAACCGCCAAGGGGAGACGATTGTCGCTAGAGCGCAAGGAAGCGATGTGGGGCTATTCGTTCGTCCTGCCTTGGATCATCGGTTTCCTGGTGTTTACGTTTGGGCCGCTGCTCTTCTCGTTGTATGCGAGCTTCACGAACTATGACATAACCTCGCAGATGGATTGGGTAGGTATTCGCAACTACCGTAATATGTTCACTCATGATTCTTTGTTCTGGAAATCGCTGCACAATACGTTGTTTTACGTGGTGTTTAACGTTCCGTTAACGACTTTCGCGGCATTGCTTCTGGCCGTAACAATGAATCAGAAAATTCCCGGTATGCGGATCTTCCGAACCGTTTTCTATTTGCCTTCCGTTCTAGCGGGCGTCGCTGTTTTTTATCTATGGATGATGCTTCTGAATCCAAGCACGGGACTTGTCAATATGGCGCTTGGTTGGATCGGCATTGACGGTCCTGCGTGGATGACTGATCCGAATTGGACAAAGCCCGCCGTTATTCTGATGAAGCTGTGGGGGGCCGGCGGAGGCATGCTGCTGTATCTGGCCGCGCTGCAAGGTGTGCCCGAACAGCTGTATGAGGCAGCCGAGTTGGATGGAGCAAGCCCGCTTCGGCGATTCTGGCACGTTACGGTGCCGATGATTACGCCCGTTATCTTCTTTGAGCTTGTCACCAATCTGATCGGCGCGTTCCAAATCTTCCAGGAAGGCTACGTCATGGTGCAGGATCAGTCAACGCCAGGCTCGCCAATGAACTCGCTTCTGTTCTATAACCTCCATATGTTTCTTAAGGCGTTCCAGTCCTTCCAAATGGGGTATGCGACAGCAATGGCATGGTTCCTCTTCGTGGCCGTCATTATTTTGACTTTGATAAACATGGCCTTGTCGAAATTGTGGGTCCATTATGAAGGAGGGGAACAACGATGAGCATGTCCTCCGCTTCATCTTCGGGGAACTATTTCCAAAGCCGGCGAGCGCGCAAGCGAATGTCGAAAACGGTCATTGCTTTCATCATGATCGTAATAGGGATCGTTTGTCTTGCGCCATTCTGGTGGATGCTGTCTACGTCGTTCAAGTCCATGCAGGAAATCATGAGTTTTCCGCCGACGAAGTATCCGCATTCCATCCACTGGAGCAATTATACGCATGCTTGGGTAAGCGGCCGGTTCAGCCGCTATGCGTTGAATACGCTCTTCTTGTCCTGCGTCGGCGTTTTTGCTCACGTCCTGTCCAATACGTTTATAGCCTACGGATTTGCCAAAATCAAATTCAAGGGGAAAAGCTTCCTGTTTTCGTTGATGCTGGCTACCATGATGATTCCGGGGTTTTGCACGTTGATTCCTCAGTATATTTTGTTTTCCAAACTTCATTGGGTGGGAACCTATTTGCCGCTTACGATTCCGGGTTTCTTCGGCAGTGCCTTCCAAATCTTCATGCTCCGTCAGTTCTACCTGGGCATTCCGAACGATTTGATCGAAGCGGCCAAGATGGATGGCGCAAATCATTTATACATTTGGTCCCGCATTATGGTGCCGCTGGCGAAGCCGGCCGTCATCGTCATTGCGATCACGACGTTTCAAGGGGCGTGGAACGACTTTCTCGGTCCGCTGCTCTACGTGAACAAAGAATCGATGTTCAACATTCAAATCGGTCTTACGGCATTCAGGAGCGCCGAGCTGACCCAGTGGAATTACTTGATGGCTGCGTCGCTGATCGCATTGGCGCCCGTCATCTTGCTCTTCTTTTTCTTTCAACGCTACTTTATCGAAGGGATGAATATTTCGTCTGGTACCAAAGGGTAGAGAGTTTCAGGGACTGGACGTTCGAAAATCCCTAGATAAACAAACCTTATTTTACTCCTCGCTTCGGCCGACGAGGCTTTGCTCCAATGACGTCTACTTCGGCATATACGATGAAGTGTGTTGAAATCATGGAATCCTACTACAATACGATTATCTAATCATAGGAGTGATTTACATTGAATCTTCTCAGCAAACCACATAATGTCGTTACCTTGAAGCAAGCGTCCGCCATGGCGGAGACAGGGCAGTACGCGATCGGTTCGTTCTCCCCGCGGTACACGCCGGTCATTCAAGCCGTATTGCGCGCCGCGCAAAAAGCGCAGTCGCCGTTTATTTGCCAAATTTCGCAAAAGGAGCTTGAGCGTTACGGCATTACGCCGAAGGAATTTGCGGATGAATTCTACGCTCGCCTGAAATCTGAGCAGATTACGGTTCCTGCCGTTCTTCATCTGGATCATACGAAGACGTTCTCCGTCATTCGGGAAGCGATAGAAGCGGGTTTCACCTCGGTCATGATCGACGCATCCGAGAAACCGCTTGACGAGAACATCCGCATTTCAAAAGAGGCGGTTGAGTTCGCTCATGCGAACGGCGTTTCCGTGGAAGCGGAGCTTGGCATGATCGGTACGACGGATTACATTGAGACGGACAATGACGAAGAATTGTATACGGATCCGCAAGAGGCGAAGCGTTTTGTCGATGAGACCGGCGTCGATTCCCTGGCGGTTTCCGTTGGCACCGCACACGGCGTCTATATGGTAAAGGAGCCGAAGATCGATTTTGCCCGTCTGGAGGCCATCCGACAGTTAACGCCTGTGCATCTAGTGCTGCACGGCGGCTCTGGCGTTCCGGCTTGGATGATCGAGAAGGCAATTAAGCTGCCGCAAGGAGGGATCAGCAAGGTCAACATTGCGACGGATCTCGAATTATCCTTGCTGGAAGCGCTCGGGCGGACAGAGCGGATGACCAACGCAGAGCTTAAGGCGCTTTCGCCGGAGGCGTTGAACGCAGGTCTGGCAGCCGTAGAAGCGACGGTGCTCGATAAGATTTCGAACTTCCTAGGCAGCAAGGAACATGCTGTCGACTTCTTGTTCTAAGAACGGGCAAACGAGCTCATTGACGAATACGATTTACAGCACTTGATTCCATCACAAGGAGACTATGGTATGTCTACGAGAAAGAAGCTTCATATGATCGGTAACGCGCATCTGGATCCGGTGTGGCTCTGGCAATGGCAGGAGGGCTTCCAGGAAGTGAAAGCGACGTTCCGTTCGGCGCTAGACCGGATGAAGGAGAACGACGACTTCCTTTTTACGTCTAGCTCCGCCGTCTATTACGAGTGGGTTGAGAATAATGATCCGGCCATGTTCGAAGAAATTCGCTCGCGTATCAAGGAAGGCCGCTGGGAAATCGTCGGTGGCTGGTGGATTCAGCCAGATTGCAACATCCCGAACGGTGAATCCTTTGTCCGCCAGGGCTTGTACGCCCAGCGTTATTTCAAGGAGAAGTTCGGGGTTACCGCTAAGGTCGGTTATAACGTGGATAGCTTCGGCCACTTTGGCATGATGCCGCAAATATTGAAGAAATCCGGAATGGACTATTACGTCATGATGCGCCCGATGCCGAATGAGAAGGGACTGCCCGGCCGTTTGTTCCAATGGGAATCGGATGACGGCTCACAGGTGCTGTGCTTCCGCATTATGTTTGAGTATTGTACCTGGGGAAAAGTACTGGATCTACATGTCGCCCGCTGCGCAGGCGAGCTCCGCGAGCCGATTGACGAACTCATGTGTTTTTACGGCGTCGGGAACCACGGCGGCGGACCGACAAAGGAGAACATCGCGAGCATTCGCCGCATGAACGAGGATCCCGCGCTGCCCGAGCTCGTCTTCAGCACGCCGAACCGATTCTTTGAGGCCGTCGAACAGAAAGACGTTCAGTATCCGGTCGTTCACGACGATCTGCAGCATCACGCGAGCGGTTGTTATGCGGTACATTCGGAGATCAAGAAATTCAACCGCAAATCCGAGAACATGCTGATTGCGGCCGAGAAGTTCTCGGCAATTGCCGAGCGCGCGACTAATCAGCCTTACCCCAAGGACTTCATTACCGCATGGAAAGGCGTGCTGTTCAATCAATTCCATGATATTCTGGCCGGCACGTCAATCGAACCGGCTTATGAGGACGCACGCAATTTGTATGGCGAAGCCATTACCATCGCGGACCGGAATATGAACTATGCGATCCAAGCGCTCTCGTGGAATATCGGGATCGAGGAAGAGCAGGGGATGAAGCCGATTGTCGTGTTCAATCCGCATTCTTGGGCGTACCAGGCGAATATCGAGCTGGAAATGGGCGGCAGCGTCAACGACGGCACGATCCTTGTCGATGAAACCGGCAAGCAACTCGCGTTCCAAAGCGTACAGTCCCTTGCGACGGCGAACGGCCGTTACCGCCTGAGCTTTATCGCCGATTTGCCGCCGTTGGGCTACCGGGTGTATAAGCTCCGTACCGAAGCGACGGAAGCCAAGCTTCAGATTAACCCGATTAAGTCCTGCGATTACACCATGGAGAATGATCGCTTCCGTATTGAATTCGATCCGGCCACCGGCTTTATCAGCAGTTTGCACGACAAGAAGCTGGCTTTCGAGGTGTTTCGCCCGGAGAATGGCGGTGCGGCTAAGCCGGTCGTCATCGAAGATAAGAGCGATACATGGAGCCATAACGTGTTCCATTTCAACAAGGCGGTCGGCGAATTCGCGGCGACTAGCGTGAAGCGCGTCGAGCATGGGCCGGTCAAGTCCGTCATCCGCGTAACTTCCGCTTACGGCAGTTCCAGGCTGGTACAGGATTTTACCATGTATCGCGAATTGGACTACATCGACGTGAAAGTGACCGTGGACTGGCGCGAACAGTTTAAGATGCTGAAATTGGTGTTCCCGATGAACTTCGTCTTCACGCGCCAAACGTATGAAATTCCGTACGGCTTCAAGGAGCGGGAGCACAACGGCGAGGAAGAGCCGGGGCAATCCTGGGTCGATTACGGCGGCATCGCGCGCGACAAGGGCGTTGTGTACGGATGCAGCATTATGAATGACGCAAAATATAGCTACAGCATCATGAATAAGGAATTGGCGATTACCGTGCTTCGCAGCGCGATCTATGCGCATCACGATCCCAAGGTTCCGGAAGAGAACGGCCACTATACGTTTATCGATCAAGGAGTTCAAACGTTCAATTACCGGATCATGCCGCATGAAGGCAATTGGGAGGAAGCCGGCACGGTCAAGAAAGCGCAAGAGCTAATCCAGCGTCCGGTATCGGTTATCGAGACGTATCATAACGGGGCACTGCCACAAATCAACTCCTTCCTGTCGGTGGACAAAGACAACGTCATTGTGGGCGCGATGAAGAACAGCGAGGATGGCGACGATCTGATCGTCCGGCTGTACGAAACCTCGAAGGTCTTGACGGATGCCACGATCACGCTGCCGCAATGGGGACGCACGATCAAGACGACGTTCGGTCCGTGCGAGATCAAAACGTTCCGGGTCTCGAAGGACGCGAGCGTGCCCGTTTGCGAAGTGAACATGATCGAATGGTAAAAGCAGGACGGCCGGGATTCATGAATCGGCTCGGCAGGATAACGGGGCAAGGAAAACGAATTCGATCCTGATAGGAATGAAGAAGATCAAGTTGTCGGGAGGGATCACAGTGTTCGTCGCTCAGAGACGCAACAAGATTAAAGAACAGCTGTTGCAGGAAAAAAGCGTTAAAGTAGCGGAGCTCGTGAAAACCTTCAATGTTTCCGAGGAAACCATACGCCGGGATTTGAACCAGCTGGAACGAGAAGGGCTCATCCAGAAAAGCTATGGCGGAGCCGTATTAGTAGACGATATCCAGCAAATATCGGTGTCTATCCCTCCCGTGCAGCAAAGAAAATTCGAGCATTTCGAAGAGAAGAACGTGATCGGGCGCAGGGCGGCCGAGCTTGTGGGGGAGAATCAAATCGTCATCATCGATTCCGGTTCGACCACGTGGTGCGTGGCCAGTCATCTAAAATCGCGGGAAGGACTGGTCGCCGTCACCAATGGCATTAACATCGCCGAAGAGCTGATGGAGAACGAGGCAACCCACATCTTCTTGCTCGGCGGAAAAATGATCAAGAAATCCATGAGTTTGGTCGGACCCGTAGCAGAAGCGGAGCTTCAGCATTATAACGCCGATTATGTCTTTATGGGGACGACCGGCATTTCGCTTCGAATAGGATTTACAAGCTCGGATATCTACGAGGCGGGGATTAAGCGAGCGATGGTAGCGGCAGGCCAGAAGGTCGTCGTCGTTGCCGACCATACCAAGTTTCAAGCACAAGCCTTGATCGCTTACAGCGCGTTTAAGGACGTGGATATTCTCATCACTAGCTCGCTCGCAGATCCAATCATTCTGGCTGAAGTTCGCAAGTTGGGCGTGCAGGTTATCGTGTGCGATGTAATTTAAATGGAAACTTGACCGCATGATGCGTAGAAAAATCAAATAAGACCGGAACTTAGATAGTTTCGGTCTTATTTGGCACATCTGAAAAAAGGAACTCGGCACCTATCGCGTGCCGGGCGGAGAGAATGAAGACACTAATGAACAACCAAACAATCGAGCTAGCACCTAGGCGATCGTGAAAGGATGAGAAGCACGTGTATCATGCAAACCAATTCATATGGCGAGTCGGTGAACCGAACAGCGATTTGCGCAATTTTCAGGACAATTATCGCGATCCCGACACCGTTACCAGGCAGACATGGACGATCGGAGAGGATGGCAGGCCTATGGATGCTGATCCATGGCCATTATACCACGTCAGCAATGCGGATCCGGACGGCGGCTATAAGCCGCATCCGTACACGATTCGGTTTCGGCTGGAGGACCCTATTGCGCCTGCTTATCGGTTAACGCTCCATTTTATCGTCACCACGCCACGGACGCCTTATGTCGTCATTCATCTAAACGGCATGGAGGGGAAGGGCTTCCTGCATCCCGTACCTTCGTCCGACGGTGTAATGAAGCCCAAGCATTCGCTGCATACGACGATTTTCGCTAAAGGCACTATGGATATGATTATTCCTGCAGAGCATCTTCGGATGGGATGGAACGAGTTGACGGTGGAAGCGCGTGACGACGATCCCATCGTGCATGTGCATAATCCGCAAGCCGTGCTGCGATTGGACCGCATGGCCGATGCTGCGGGCTTTTACTACGATTGGATGGAGCTAGAAGCGCTTGCCAATAGGCCAGAACAGGCCATCGTTCGATTTCGTGCAAAACCTTCTGTACTGTACCGTCAGGTAGGGGAGACGTTGTTCGAACGTGTCGATGTATATCTCGAACTTGGTCGTCCGTATGCAGGGGAACCGCTTCTTTTAACACTTACAAACGCCGATGGTCATGAGACGTGCATTGAGCTCGCCTTCCCAGCCGCCATTTTCGGTCATCATGCATATTCCCTTGAAATCGAAGACGGGGAAGGCCTGGTATCCTACCGATTCGAAGGACAAGTGGGCGGAATCCCCGTCATCGAGCGAGGACAGTTCAAACGTCGGCGAAAATGGCAGGTCTATACGACTCCCCATGTCCATACCGATATCGGCTACACGCACCGCCAATGGGAAGTCGCCGAGCGGTTGTGCCGTAATCTGGATAAAACGATCGAACTCGTGCAGACGGAGCGCGAAACAAGTGAACGTTGGGGCTACCCTCCGTTCACGTACGTGCTCGATTCGTCCTGGGCGCTCGAGGAATTCGTCGCCTATCGCGACGAGCGCATGCAGGCTGCGCTGAAGGAGGCTGTCCGCCGCGGAGAGATCGGCGTACCCAGCAACTATACCGATCTGCTCACACAGTTTGCCTCGCTGGAGGATCTGATCCGCAACGGGGAATTCAGCGATACGTATTTGAGCGAGCTTGGACAACGCGCCGACCATGCGGCCATCGTCGACGTGGCATCCGCGAGCGGTTCGCTCCCCGCCATTCTGGAGGGGATGGGCGTACGCTACCTGGTGCATGCCAATAATCAGGACCGTGGGCCGTTTCGGTTGAACGGAAATTTGCATCATTTGAATCCGTTTTACTGGGAGGGCGTGAACGGGGGGCGCGTGCTCGTTTGGCTGGCCAAAATGTATTGCGAGCTTAAAAAGGTATGCGGATCGCCCGCGACGGCAGAGACGGCTGCCAAGGGGATGCAGGTGTGGTTGGACGAATTCGAGCACGAGCAGTATGCACCCGATGCCGTACTGTTATATGGACAGGATGCGGACAATACGGACATCGATCCGTTTCCAATCGGCTTCGTTAAGGAGTGGAACGATACCTATGCCTATCCAAAGCTGATTCCATGCGATGTGAGCGCGTTCTTCCGCTACGTCGAGACGAACTATGGCGATACGTTCCGAACGGTCAAAGGCGATCAAGGCGCTTATTGGGAAGACGGCGTCGGATCCAGTATCGCAGAGTCGATTAAGGTTCGTCACGCGCAAGTGATGCTGCCCGCTGCCGAAAAACTGGACGCGCTGGCAGTCATTCACGGGAATGGATCGGCATTTCCGCTTCAGCATTATAACGCAGCTTGGCGAGAAGTACTGTTGTACGACGAACACACGTGGGGTGCGTTCTTAGCTGGCTCTGACCCAGAAGCCTTGCTGCAGGAGGATCAGTGGAAAGTAAAACGACAGATGGCGGAATCGGCGGAAAGCTGGGGGGAGCGAATGCTGCTTGCTGCTGCGACGCGGCATAGCTTGCGCTGGAACAATAACGGTCGTGAAGTGGTCGTCTATAATCCGAACAGTTGGCCTTTAAGTGCTGAAGTAATCGTCGAAATTGCACGAGGGGAGCAAGTTATCAACCCGTCGTCGGGACAGCCGATACCGTTGCGGTTGCTGCGCGAAACACGCTCTCAGGCGGTCGTGAAGTTGTGGGTCGACGAGGTACCGGGCATGAGTTATAGGCGTTTCGTCCTGCAACCGGCTCCCGCTCCGCTCAACTCGGAGCAAGCCGAAATCCACGGAGACACGCCGATCGTGTTGGAAAGTCCGCATTATCGTGCGGTCATCGATGCGAAGCGAGGGTGCATGCTGTCCTGGACGGACCTGGAGCAGGGAAAGGAGTTGGTCGAGGCCGGTGACCCGCACGGCTTCGGCACGTTCCTCTATGCGCGCGGCGGCGAGGGATCGAAGCTGCTAGGGAATCATGCTGACAAGTCAGATGACGGGGCGGAGCTGCTCGACTCCTTCGAGCTGCGGACCGTTCGCCGTTCGGAGAATGCGGTATCGGTTGCGGTCACGTTAACAGGTGTCGTGCCGATGGGGGAGCTGACCATTGAATGGGAACTGTTCAGAGCGGCCAAGCGGTTGGATGTTCGGTATCAATACGCGAAGCAGGAGACGACGGCCACGGAGGCGGTCTACATTGCGTTTCCGCTTCGGCTGACGAATGCATCGGTGTTGTCTGATTCGCAGCTCGGCTGGGTGAACTGGGATCGTGATCAGCTGCCCGGCGCCTGCAAGGAGTGGCTGCCTCTGCAAACCGCCATGGTCGTGCACGGCACCGAAGCCGCCGTGACGATCGCTTCCCCCAATATTCCGCTATTCACGGTGAACGAAGAGGTGAAAGGTCGTTGGCCGAAGGAATTGAAGCTGTCCGGCAGCAAAGTGTTCTCTTACGTGCTGAATAATTATTGGAAATCCAATTATAAGCCTTCCCAGGGAGGGTTGATTACGTTCGCCTACTCGCTGACGAGCTCGTCCGAACCTAAGCTCGATGAGGCCTACCGTTTTGGCCATTCCAGAAGGCTCGGCTTATACGGCCAACGAATGAGTTTTCAAGAGCAGCGCACGGTGCAGCTGCCGTACCAAGAAACAAGCGGCGGCACAATGGCGGTCATCGAGCCCGTTCAAGTCGCAGCGACGACCATAAAAGGGGCGAGAAACAGGGAAGGAATCATCGTCCGACTGCAAAATATTTCAGGAGAGGTACAACAAGCAGCGCTCTCCTTTCCTGGAAGGCCAATTCGCAGAGCATGGCTTACAGATCTCCTTGAATATGAGGTCGAAGAGCTTCCGCTAGGAACGGAAGGCTCCGTTCGGATTCCTGTAAACCCATGGGGACTGATCACGCTTCGTCTTCGTTTTGATTAATTTTTAGGCGTTTTCTGTAATCCGTGAACTTATGCACCATTGAAACTTTGATTGGCGCATCTAGGTCGTGAACGCTTGTCTGACAAATGTTGAAGTTGAGATGAAACCTTTCCTTGGATGGTGGACTGCTACCGGCCGGAAAGGTTTCATTACTTGTAGTGGACCACTTTGAGATATCGACCGTTTTAGACGGAAAACTTTTCTTCAAGGGGCGTAGCTCCGCAGTTCCATCTTCGACTATTGAGAAAGAGGCGAACAAATGACACGACCCAATATCATCTTGATTACGACGGATCAGCAACGTTACGACAGTCTCGGTATTCACGGGAGCGAATTTATGAGAACACCGAACATGGATCGAATCGGACGGGAAGGCGCGGTTTTCACAAACGCATTTTGCCCAAATCCGGTGTGCACGCCATCCAGAGTTTCGATGATGACCGGCTTTCACTTATCTCGTCACGGCTCCTACAATATTGGAACCCGGCCTCCGGATTATTCCATGTTCCTGAGCAGCATACTTCGGCAAAGCGGATACCGAACGCATCATATCGGTAAAGCCCATTGGCATCCATGGGAAGCGCCAAGTCCTGAAACGCGCAAGCCCGACGAAGCAGGTTCGCCGTTTCTTGATTTTGCCGGATTTGAAAGTGCGGAGCTGTCCGTAGGCCATGCGACATGGGGAGTGCAGGGTCATTACGCTTCTTGGCTGCTTAACAAAGGAATCGATCCGATGTCGTATAAAGTAAACCGGCTGTTTGAACGAGATTATTATGAAACCGGTGATTGGGAGCTGCCCCAGGCGTTCCATTCGGGAAGCTGGCTCGCGGAACGCGCTGTCGATTTTCTCGGGAGTCAGGCCGCTTCGCAGCCATTTTTCTTGAATTTGGGTTTTCAAGACCCGCATCATCCGCATGTGCTGCCTTATGACTTTGAAAATCGTGTAGATCCGCTTAAAGTGTCCCTTCCGGACACAGTTTCCTTTTCGGCTAGTGACGTACCTGAGCATATCCCTCATTTCCGAAGCGGGACGTTAATTGACAGCCGATTCAACGGAACTTTCGAGATGGCCGGCAACGGAAGATACGCATGGGGATCTTATTTCTCCGATTCTACTAAGGCTCGCATGACGCGGGCCTACTATTACTCCATGATTCAGTTGATTGACGAACAACTAGGTATTATTTTGCAGGCGCTCGATGATCTGGGGCTTGCGGATACTACGCTGCTCGTGTTCACGTCCGATCATGGCGAGATGTTAGGAGATCACGGTATCGGTCAGAAGGGGCCGCTAACCTATAATGGGGTTACTCATATCCCGTTACTCATCCGCTATCCGGCTGGCTTCAAGCCATGTCAAATCGATAGCTGCGTTTCATTGGTCGACCTGTTGCCTACGTTACTTGGTTTCGCGAGTATCGACGATTCTATCCGACGAGACGGAATCAGCCTAATGACGACGCTTCAAGCTCGCAATCCACTCGAACGTAGCGGCGTGCGAATTGAATACAAGGAGGAGGCGGATCGCATTCGGTATAAATGCTGGGTGACGGAAGATTGGAAATTGGCTCTATATCCCGGAGAAACGTTCGGCGAACTCTATGATCGGAAGCGGGATGCGGATGAACGACGTAATTTATTCAATGACCCAGCATACCAAGAGATCAAAATGAAGCTGACGATCGAATTGCTCGGAGACTTGGAACGCAGCGAACCCTTGAACATAAGGCCTTCTCGCGTTTAAACACTTGATTAATCATTTGCCATGCTGCCGTATCCATTATCCGTACAATGACCATACCATAAAGGATGGCATCCGTTAGAGCTCGTTTGAAGACCGTCGCTGAGGCGGTCTTTTTTTGATGGCGTGGCGGACTGAGGGTTGGAGTTGAGGTCTACGACCAGCTATTTGCACCGAGAAGATATGTTTGCTGGATTGCCAGAATATATTTACATATCTTTTGCTCGTTAGGAGGCTAAATAGCAATGCCATAACCGTTTTATCCTATCGACCTGATGGAGTCAGTCACAAAAAGGCGATGTGTTACGAGTATCGGTGTCCGATTAGGATGGAGGCCTACGATGAAATGGATCAAAATCCGCTCCCTCAAGCACAAGATTATTATGGTGTTCTCCGTGATTACCGTCATCTTAATCATTTTGCAGGTCGGCTTCTTCCAGCATTGGGTCAGTGCGATTATCTTAAGACAATCCGAAGCTTACTTTCAGGAAACCGTGCGCCAAATCGGGAAGCAGGTTGATCTTCAACACACCATCATCGATACGAATGCACGCGTAATCCGCAATAATCAGGTGATCAAAAACTATTTGAAGGATTTGAAGCAACACACGATAAACTATCAGATTGCGAAATACCAAATTGCGCGGCAAATTGTCCGGCTGCCTAATCTCGATAAGATGGAGAACATCTATATTTTCCCTGTCGGCTATGCACCGATGAATCTATTTTATACGGATGCCATCTTTCAGATCGATCCGGAGACGCAGCGTTTTATTCACGACCATGAGAATCGCGACTCAAGGTCGGACGGCGTGATCTGGACCGTGAAACCCACGACGCATCAGCTCTCGATGATGCTGTTGATTTATGATGGCAGCGAGCTGCTCGGGCTGCTCCAGATCGACTTAAACGATACCTTCCAGAACCAATTGGATGACGTAAAACTCGGCAAGCAGGGGAGCGTCTTTCTTTTGAACCAAGGCCAAATTTTGTTTGCTAAGGACCGAGAGCTGATCAATCGGAATGAGTCTGCATTAGACAGGCTATCAGGATCAGGAACAGTGGCTTCATACCAGCTAAACGATCAGGGTTGGAAGCTGATCGGAATCGTACCGAGCATCGAAATCCGCAACCAAGTCAATCAAGTCAATAAGATTATTTTACTGATGGAATTATTCGTATTCGCTTGCATCTTTCTGTTCGCATTGGTCATTCTCCGCATGATTTTAAAGCCGCTCAAGCAAATTATGCGCGGGATGGAGAGCATCGAGCAAGGCCGGCTGGATGTCATTATGGACAAATCGAAGCATGACGAATTCAGCGTTATCATCCGCCATTTCAACGATATGGCTGAGCGAGTCAACCGGTTAATTAAAACCGTCTACTATCAGCAACTGACGTATCGTAAAGCTGAAGTCATTAATTTGCAGTCGAAGCTCAATCCTCACTTCTTATACAACACGCTCGACATGATTTATTGGATGACGGTGGTGAAAGACGAGGAGGAGATCGGAGACGCGATCATCTCTTTGTCGAATATTTTGCGTTATTCCATTTCGCATCAGAACGAATTTGTACCTGTGGCCGAAGATATAGAGCAGCTCGAAAATTATTTGAAGATTCAACGCATGCGGTTCGAGAATAAACTAGCCTATCAGGTTCAAATTGATCCTGAAATCGTTGATATTAAAATTCCGAAGCTGCTCATTCAGCCGCTGGTGGAAAATGCAATCAAGTATGCATTTCAGCAAATGCTCCTTGGCGGCACGATTACGATTCGCGGTTACGCGAGCGGCGATGAACTGCTGTTTGAAGTGGTCGACAATGGGGTGGGCATGCCGAGTGAGAAGGTCGAAGCGCTGCTAGCGACATTCGAAAATAAGAGCCAGCCATCCGGTCTAGGCATTCGGCTTGTTCAGCAGCGTATAAGGTATCTATTTGGCGAGGAATACGGGCTATCCATCCAGAGTGAAATGGGACAAGGTACAACCATTACATTAAAGCTGCGAAGAGATGCAGGTATTCAGCAAGCGGAATTATGGAAAGACGAAGCGCTGCAAGCCTAACGCCGTAGCGGGAAGGGGAGAGCTGAATTGAACATCGTGATCGTGGATGATGAAACCTCGGTGCTGAAAGGTCTGCGTCATATCTTCACCAAGCATTGCCCGGAACATGAAATCGTCGGTACGGCGCAGAGTGCTAAGGAGGCGCTGGACCTATTTCACGATACGGCAGTAGATGTGGTGATCACCGATATTATGATGCCGGATATGAACGGGATAGAGCTCTCTCGCGAAATTAGAAGGTTATATCCTCATATCTACATTGTCATTCTAAGCGGTCATGCCGAATTTGAGTTTGTTCGAGAAGCGATGCGCTGCGGCGCGTTCGATTATTTGTTGAAGCCATGCCGCTATCAAACCGTCATTGAGGTGTTTCTGAAGATTCAAGCAAAAGCAGCGGAGAAAGAGAAAGAGCAGTATCTCCTTTCCCACAAGCGGCTGCTGGAGAATCTGATACAACGGAATGCGGAGTGTCCGGTTGCGTGGGCAGTAGATTCGGATTTCCATGTGGCTGTCTTCTCCGGAGAAGAACCGATTGATCCTAAGATGGAAGAGCTTCTCGTCCATCAGCTGCAGCAAGGAGAGCTTGAGCGCATGGCACTGGAAACCGTTGTCTTCGAGGGCAGATTTATCGTTTTGTTTCGTGAAGCGATCGAGTATACGCTGCTTAAAGAGCGGTTGAATGAGTGCAGGCTGCGGATGCGAAAGCAAAATCGCATTCTCTATGCTTCCGTTCATCGGTTTCGGCTGAATAGCCAGTCGGTTGCGCAGGCGTTTGAAGCCTGCAGGAGCATCATCGAGTACATCGAGTTTAACGAATACGGCACGGTCATGGATAACGAGGCGTATACCGAGCATTTGAAGCTGCAAGAAAGCTTCGCGATAAAGAGCTATTTCTGTGGAAATAAATTCGGAACCTACTACATCGGAGCGGATGCGAAGAGGTTGCGCCACTATATCGAAACCAGCCTGCAGCAGCTGCATCGTCTTCAACTAAAGCCGTCTCCGGCTCAGCTGAAGCGGGACATGCTGAGCGAGCTCATTTATTTGGAGCATATGCTGAAAGAGCAGGGAGCGCCGTCCTTCATCGGCCGCCATATCGATTATGTGCAGGAATTGAATAGACTTCGCACGTTTAAGGAAGTGCTCGGGTGGCTGAAGCATTATGTCATGTCCGCGGTTATGTGCATGAATGACGAGAATCAAAATCCGCATTACATTCAGGCAGCGGTCCGCTACATGGAGCGCAACTATATGAAAGACTTGACGCTCAAAGAGGTCGCGAACGCTGTTTATTTAAATGCCTGGTATTTTAGCTCGCAATTTAAGAAGTATACGAATTACTCCTTTAGCGAGTTTTTAAATCAAATCCGCATCCGCATCGCCAAGGAGTTTCTAAGACAGAAGGATCTGAAGGTGTATCAGGTGGCGGAGATGGCCGGATTTCAGGATGCTTCTTACTTCAGCACCGTATTTAAGCATCTTGAAGGCATCACGCCGAAGGAATATCAGCAAGCTTTTCAGGCCACCTCACAGTTCCAATGATATTTAAGGAAATCGAATCTTTTTCCAATTTTTATTTCCTTCTAGCCGCTATACTCGGTTTATTCCAATAGAAGGAGGCGTGTAAATGCTAAAACTGAAAAGGTTTTCAGTGCTACTAATGACCATCGCTTTGATCATGACGACCGCCTGTACAAACAACAATAACTCCGCTACAAATGCAAACAAAGGCGGAAATATCGCAGATACGGGGGATGGTAATCCCGCTAAGGATGCGGATAAAGGCTCGGATACCGGAAAAGGAAGCGGCAAGATGACCGATGTCGGCACACCAAGAAGCGAAACCTTGATCGTCGATATCTTAGGCGGACGCAGTCCGGATTCGGATCGGTTTAATCCGTACGTGCCCGGCGCCGTGGCGATGGATGCCGGCGTTCACCAGCTGATGTATTCCAACTTGTGGGAGATCGACACGCAGAAAGGAACGCAAATTCCGGATCTCGCTGCTACGTTTCCTGAAGCGACCGATGCCACGAATACCAAGTTTACGTTTAAGCTTCAGGAAGGGCTCGCTTGGAGCGACGGACAGCCATTTACCGCGCAGGACGTTGAATTCACGGCGAATATGATTGCGAAATCGAAGGAGCTCGGTTACAACGGTTATTTCACAAGCTTGGTCAAGAGCATGAAGGCGGTCGACGACTATACGATTGAAGTCGAAACCGTCAAGCCGGAAACCAGGCTAGCCCAGAAGCTTGGCGTCGTGATCTGGGGCACTTCATTCCGGGTCATGCCGAAACATATTTGGGAGAAGGAAGATCCGGCTACATTCAAATTCTCGGATCCGATTGGCGTGGGTCCTTATAAATTGAAAGACCGCGATCCGCAGGGGAACTGGTTCCTCTGGGAGAAGCGCGAGGATTGGCAGAAGAGCGACATCGGCAAGCTCGTTGGCGAGCCTGGTCCCAAGTATATTCTCTTCAAGTTCTTTGGTCCGGAAGAGAAGCGGATTATCGCGATGATTCAGCATGACATGGATATTCTGCAGGATATTACCCCCGAGAGCTGGGATGTCTTAAGACAGAAAAACAAATACGCACAAGCGTGGTATTCCGACTTCCCGTATGCCACGATGGACGATCCGTGCGAGCGGGGCATGTCCTTCAATACCGCGAAGGAGCCTTACAACAATCCGGACGTGCGCTGGGCGCTTGCATTGATGACGGATATTAAGAACGTCTCCATGGCGACCTTCGGCGGCATGCTGCGCGTGTCGCCAATCCAGCTGCCACCGATTAAAGTGCTGCAGGATACGTACCATAAGCCGATGTTAGATTGGCTGAGAAGCTTTGAGCTTGCTGACGGCTATAAGCCGTTCGATGACAGCTATGCTGCAGGCATTGTCGATATGCTGAAGCAGCAAGGCGTCGAAGGATTGCCGACGGAGCAGAGCGCTGTCGTGGACACCTTCGGCGTAGGCTGGTGGAAGTTCGATCCGGTTGAAGCTGCCAAGCTGCTGGAGAAGAACGGCTTTAAGAAAGACGGAGATAAGTGGCTGATGCCGGACGGCAAGGCGTGGAAGATGACAATTAATGCGCCAGCGAACTTTGAAGTACAATCGATGAGACTCGCGTTTGCCGTCGCGGATACCTGGAGAAAACAAGGCATTGACGTAAATGTTCAGCAGATGGAGGGCGCATCCTTCTGGGATAGCGAATCTACGGGCGCGTTCGAGGTCGGTTCTTACTGGCCGGCTTGCGGTCTGCTGCCGGATACGACCGCGAATATGACCGGCTGGCACGAGAAGTATATTGTACCGGTTGGCGAGCAAGCGCCAGGCAACCGCAACCGCTGGGCCAATGATCGCGTGAGCCAGCTGCTTGACGAACTGGATGGATTGCAAAGCGATGATCCGAAGGTCGTACAGGACATTACGGAAATCAATAAGGAATTCGTGAAAGGGATTCCGTTCCTCCCCATGTTCGGCACCTCCAAGTTCGTTCCGGTCGATACGTATTATTGGGAAGGCTTCCAATCGTCGAAGAATGCGTTTGAAGGACCATGGTGGTGGTGGTCGGAGTTTAAGTACTATACGCCTCACTTGAAACCAACGGGCAGATAAGGCTTTAAGCTCCTTGGCATACATATCGGGCTGCTTCATTTAATCGGGCCCGGTATGTATGTGCCAAGGTTCAGAAGATCACATGGGCGGGAGATGCTGCTTTATGGGATTTTACAAGTTCTTGCTGACGCGGGTGCTGACCTTTTTGCTTGTTGTATTCATTGGGATTACAACGGTCTTTTTCGTGCCGAGGTTTATGCCGTCTGATCCTGTTGAAGCGATGATCGGGAAGATGACCGCGAACCAGGCCTTCATGGATCCGGAAGCCGTAATCACGCTGCGCGAAACGTTGAATGAATCCTTCGGTCTCGAAGGCTCGATATGGGACCAATATCTTGGCTTTGTGAAGCGGGTTATCTTCACCCAAGATTTCGGCCCTTCCCTCGCCAATTATCCGAATCCGGTCAATGAGCTGATCGCGAAGGCGCTGCCATGGACGATGGGACTATTGCTCGTATCGACGATCATTGCATGGCTGATTGGCAATCTCGTAGGCTTGCTAGCCGGCTTTCGCAAGGACAAAACCTACGCAAAGATCATGGAAGCGATCTCGATCGTCATCTATCCGATTCCCTACTACATTTTGGCTCTGATCTTAATCATGCTGCTCTCATACATCTATCCGATATTCCCGCTATCGGCGACGTTCCAAGGAGATGGTCTCTCTTGGGAGCATATCAAGAGCATCGTCTATAATTCCATCCTGCCTGCTCTATCCATGATCTTGGTCGGTACCGGCTGGTGGGTGATTAGCATGAAAACCTTGTCCGCCGGAATATCCGAGGAGGATTACGTTCATTTTGCAAGATTGAAGGGGCTGAGCGAACGCAAAATTATGACGAAGTATGTGCTCCCGAATGCTGCGCTGCCACAGATTACAATGCTGGCCCTGCAGGTGGGCACGATCTTTAACGGAGCTCTAATTACGGAAATTCTGTTCGGCTATCCAGGCGTCGGAACACTTATTTATACCGGTATTCTGCAAGCGGACTATAACTTGATCATGGGGACGATTACGCTTTCCATCATCGCGGTAGCAGGGGCCACTTTTATCGTCGACTTCATCTATCCCTTCATCGATCCCAGGGTTCGTTACAAATGAGCATGAGCCTGGTTGCTGCATAACTGCGGTTGGAGGTGAGTTCATATGAAGCATTGGAATTTTCGCTTGAAGCTCGGTGTCGTGCTGCTTGCTATCTTCGTCATACTCGGTTTCATTGTGCCGTTCTTCTACCACAGGAACCCGAATGAATGGGGCACCTATCTAAAAAATCTAAAGCCGAGCAAGGACCATATTTTCGGCACGACGAACCTTGGCCAAGATACGTTCTGGCTGCTTGCAAAGTCGATTCAAAACTCGTTTATCATCGGCATTATCGTTGCATTTTTTGCAACAGTGATCGGCGTACTGCTTGGACTGTGGGCCGGCTTTAAAGGTGGGTTTATCGATCGTCTGATTACGGTGCTGACCGATTCCTTTATCGTTATTCCGTCGCTGCCGATTCTGATTCTGCTCGGAAGCTTGATGCAGGGCAAGGCATCGCTCTACATGATCTCGTTCGTGCTCATTATTTTCAACTGGCCGTGGCCGGCGCGGCAGCTGCGCTCGATGGCGCTTTCGCTAAGCGAGCGCGACTTTATTAGCACGGCCCTCTTTTCGGGTCAGAGCACGCTGAAGATCATCGTGAAAGAAATTTTCCCTTTCGTGGCAGGCTGGTCGGTCGCCAACTTCGTCAATACGATTCTCGTTGCCATCGGCTCCGAATCCGGGCTTGCCGTTATCGGAATGTCCAGCAATGAGAAAGCAACCCTTGGGACGATGATTTATTGGGCGAATCAGCATCAGGCGATGCTTGCGGAGCGCTGGTGGTGGATCGGTTCTCCTGTCGTTGCGATCGCGTTACTCTTCATTGCGCTGTTCCTCGTGATGACGGGCTATCAGCAATATTCCGCGCTAAGGAGAGGGAAGTAATATGCTCAAGCTGAATCAGGTCAGCGCGCGATATAACATATTGACCGGCTATGTAAAAGCCGTCGACAAGGTCGACTTCGAAGTGCGAAGGAACGAGATCTTCGGGATTGCGGGCGAGTCGGGGTGCGGCAAGTCGACGCTGCTCAAAGTGATGTACGACTTGATCGATTACCCGCTTGAGATTTCATCCGGCTCCGTGGAAGTTCATACGACGGGCAAAAAAGGTGAACCGGTCGTTTACCGCAACGGCGAAATCCATAAAAGCTGGTGGAAGGACATTTCCTATGTGCCGCAAGGCGCGATGCATGTTATGAACCCGGTAACTCGCGTGAAACATCAATTCTTCGATACCATTAGCAAATTCCATGGCGTCAAGGATAAGCGCACGTTGGAACATGAGATTGTAGCTTATCTGAAAGAGCTCGATCTGCCGCCGGATGTATTAAAAGCCTATCCGCACCAGCTCAGCGGAGGTATGAGGCAGCGGGTGCTTATCGCATTAGCGACCTTCCTCCACCCAAGCATCGTGCTTGCGGATGAGCCGACCACGGCGCTCGATGTTGTCGTGCAAAGAGGGATTCTGACCATGCTGTCACAGGTGCAGCGCAAGCTGCAGAACTCCATGGTCATTGTGTCGCATGACATGGGTGTTCATTACCAAATTACGAACCGGATGGGCATTATGTATGCCGGACAACTGATCGAGGTCGGTCCGACAGAACAGATCTTCCATGCGCCACAGCATCCCTATACCAAGATGCTGATCCATGCCCTGCCGAAAATCGGGGACAACAGCCAGAAGGAAGGCATCCCGGGAACGCCTCCGAGCCTCAAAAATCCGCCTTCCGGCTGCCGGTTTGCTGCGAGATGCCCGCATGCGACGGACGTTTGCCGCATTGTCGAGCCTGAACGGGTGACTGTCGGAGAGGGCCATGATGCAAGCTGTCACCTGCTGCTGTAGGTAGCGGTGTGCGGGATAGTAGTTTCTTTGCCTCAAGAAGCGTTGGAAGGAGGTGTTCGGGTGGCTGCTAACCTACTGGAATTCAACCATTTATCCAAGCAATTCAAGATTGGCGGTATGCTGCTTGGAACCAAGATCACGGCAGTCGACGGGATTCACTTTACTTTACCGGGGGAAAAGCCGCAAATTATGAGCATCGTGGGGGAATCCGGATGTGGCAAGACGACCCTCGCCAAGATGATTTTGCGATTGCTCGATCCGTCCTTCGGCGAAATTCGAATTGATGGCACACCGCTTTCCTTTTATGCAAAACGGCGCAACCAGAAGGCGTTCCTAAAGAAAGTGCAGCCGATCTTTCAAAATCCGTTCTCGACCTTCAGCGCCCGCAAAATGGTTGACACCTATCTTTATGAAACGGCGCTTAACCTAGATGTCGCCGCGAACAAACAGGAAGCGAAAGTTGTCATCACCGAGGTCCTGAAATCGGTGGGGCTCGAGTACAGCAACGTAGCAGGCAAATATCCGAACCAGTTCTCCGGGGGAGAATTGCAGCGGATATCCATCGCGCGCGCGCTTATCCCGAAGCCAAGGCTGATTGTCGCGGACGAACCGGTGGCGATGATCGATGCGTCTCTGCGCATGAACGTGGTGAACTTATTCAAGAAGCTTAAAGACGAGTATAACGTCAACTTCGTCTATATCACGCACGACTTGTCCACCGCTTATTACGTCAGCGATTATATTGCGGCGATGTATAGAGGCAATTTGATTGAATATGGGCTCGCCAAAGAGATTCTAAGCAATCCCGCACACCCGTATACCGAACTGCTTCTCGAATCGATCCCTCGGGTCGGCAAGAAATGGGAGGAGGAGATGGCGCTCCCTGATCTAGAAAGCAAAGAGTATGCGATGGCGGGCTGCAAGTTCGCCGCGCGGTGCGCTTTCGCGAGGGACATCTGCCGCTCGACCAAACCGAGCATGCTTCATCTGAACAGCGACCATCAAGTGCTGTGCTTCAAGCCTAGCAATTATGAAATTCCCACGGTCAGCACGCAGAATCGTTCTCCGGAAAGCGCGGATGGGAATCCGTCTCGTTTGAAGATCTAACATATCATAACTGGAGGTTGGCTATCATGCTGCAAAACCATGGCTTGGGATTTGGATTATCGACTGCACCGCTCATGACGAACGCCAAGACACGATCCATCAGCGCTGAGAACCCGAAGGGCGAAGTCGGTGCAGGCGGGAAGGAAGCCAGTAATCTTGGCATCGCCAGGAAGGGTAGGCCATGTATGACGCTAAAGCAAGGCGAGACGGTCACGCTCGTGGACGTGGATGGTCCGGGGGTCATTCAGCACTTTTGGATTACGGTGACGGATCGGACGGATAAGGGCTACTTTGTCCTTCGTGATTTGGTCATTCGCATGTACTGGGATGACGAAGAGACGCCTTCCGTGGAAGTCCCTCTCGGCGATTTCTTCTGCAACGGATTCGGTGCCAGAAGCGTAGTCAACTCCTTGCCCATTGCCGTTAATCCGACCGGCGGGATGAACTGCTACTTCCCGATGCCATTCCGCAAGTCAGCGAAAATCACAATTGAAAATGAGCATGCAGCAGATATTGGCGGTTTCTTCTATCAGTTCAACTATACGCTTGTTGACGAACTACCGGAGGAAGCGGGCTATTTCCATGCGCAGTGGCGAAGAGAGAACATTACGACGGCTGCGAAGGACTTCACCCTTATTGATCATGTGAAAGGTAAGGGTCACTATGTAGGCACTTACTTGGCGTGGGCAGCACTGGAGCGTTACTGGTGGGGTGAAGGCGAGATTAAATTCTATATGGACGGAGACGAGGAGTGGCCGACCATTTGCGGAACAGGCACTGAGGATTATTTTGGCGGAGCTTGGTGCTTCTATGAGAAGCGAGACGGTAAAATCGTCGAGGTGCCTTACAATACGCCATACCTGGGCTATCCGTATAATTCGAGGACAGATACAACGCGGAGTGATATCTTCGGTGAGGACAGCGTTCCCATGCATGGCTTGTACCGCTGGCATTTGATGGATCCGATTCGGTTCGAGAATGAGCTGAAGGTGACGATCCAGCAGATGGGCCATAACAGCCGTGCTTTGTTCGAGCGGACGGACGATGTTTCGTCGGTCGCGTACTGGTATCAAGCGGAGCCGCATGCGGCTTTTCCGACGCTGCCGGCTGTTCAGACGCGCTGGCCGAGATAAGATAAGAAAGCTCAAAGTGGGGAGCAGGCTGCTACTGGCAGGCAGCCTGTCTATTTTTCCGTGGAAAGTGAGGTTGGGTTTTTATGATGGAAGCGAAACTGGATCGAACAAAGGTGCCGGGAAGGAAGCAACAGAGAGAACTTGCGCGTCGCAAGCTGCAAGCCAGGAGACAAGGACTCGTCCTTCTGACATGCTTCCTTGCAGCGGCAGCGGTCGTTGTAACAGTCTTGCTTTCGCCGAAGCTGGAGTCCGGGGCAGGGATGGCTATCCAGTTTGACTATCTAAGCCTCCCGATGCTTGGTTCCGCCGATGCGCCGGTTAAAATCGTAGAGTTCGGCGACTTCAAGTGCCCATCATGCCGTTACTTCAGCGAAAAAATTAAGCCACGGCTCATGCAGGACTATATCGATCAAGGCATTGTCTCCTTCTATTTTATAAATCATACGATTATCGGACCAGATTCTTTTGCAGCTGCGATGGCCGGACAGTCCATCTATCATCAGAATCAAGCGGAATTTTGGAAATTTTATAATGCCATCTATACCAACCAAGGCGATGAGCGGGTGGAATGGGCGAAGCCGGATTTTTTAGTGGAACTGGCTAGGAATGAAAAGCTCCAGGTAGACTATGACAAGCTGAGGCAGGATATTGAGTCGGAAGCCTTTGCAGATGAAGTGATTGCGCAGAACGAGAAGGCGGAAAAGCTCATTACGGGTACGCCGACCCTATTTATAAACGGGAAGAAGTTTGTTGATTTTACGAATTATGCGGCGTTGCAGAGTGAAATTACGAAGGCAATGAAATCTACGGGATAAAGACGGATGGGAAAATGTAAAGGGCTTTAAATGACCATGTTCCGTAATGAATGGTTTGAGGAAAGATGGATAGCGCCAATCAACCGCCCTGAAATAGTTGGGGCTAACTGTTAGAGGTCCCATTTTTTAATCGAAGGAGGGATAAGAAGCTAATATAGCGAATAATGAGATTATCCGATCCGAATGCTAAGAGAAACGAAGAATAAGGTGATAGCGCTGTGGTAAACACGGTCCTCTATAAAATATTGCTTCCCATTATGATCATGATTATCTCGTTTTCATCGATCTATTTAGAGCGGACAGATCACCCTATTTTGATGATTGCGACCGGTATTTCGTTACTATTCGCATTTAATGTCTATAAGAATAAACACGAGTTCATGTATCTACAATTGGTTTTATTAATCGCTTTTCATTGGTTGTGCCAGCTAAATTGGTGCTTGATGATATATGTGATATTGCTCGTTCGACAGCTCTCGCGTAATGAAGATTTAAAACGCGAAATATACAGTATGCTTTTTATAATGACCATCTACAGTCTTATACGCTTTTCCTACTCCACTATAAATAAGTACGCGCTACTGGTTACGCTTTCCGATATCGCCAGCTCGCTTGTATTCATAACGCTAGTATGGAAAATAAAAAGCAGTGAAAGAGAAAAAGAGAAACTGGAGAAAAAGAACAATGACCTATTGAAAAGAGACCTTCTGACGGGGTTGCTTAATTACCATGAATTCCAAAAAGAACTCATCAGGATGAAAGAGCGTGGTGAATTTTGTTTAATCATTTTGCATTGCCAGGATTTAAGATCACTAAATTTTCAACATGGGTATGAGCAAGCAAACACTGGTTTGAAGGAGATTGCTAGTCAGCTGGATTTCCATTTCAATACCTCTATTGTGTCCCGTTATGGCGGGAGTGAATTCGCGATTGCTATGGAGTTTGTTAACGAACTGACACCTAGAGACCGTGTGAAAGAAATACTAGATACGATCATTCTTGCTTATCCCCATTTAGATATGATTTATGCTCATGCATTCTCTAATGGACGCTCTTCAAGTGAGACGATTGGCGATGTTGAAAATCAACTTTTTCAAAAAAAGAAAGAAATATGGATGAATAGAGACGAACATATTTTTCGTGCAGACAAGTTAAAAGTTGTCGGAGAACTGGCTGCTGGTATGGCCCATGAGATTCGTAACCCATTGACCACAATAAAAGGGTTTCTTCAATTAGCTCATCAGAACCATTATGAGAATATTGAACGATACCATCCCATGATCATGGATGAGATTACACGCGTTACCGAACTCACGTCTGAGTTCCTACAATTTTCGAAGCCTAATCTTTCCCAATTAAAAATTGAATCGATGGAGTCTTGCATTAAGAGGGCAGTCTCAATAATGGAGACGGAGATTGACAGGAATGGTCATGAACTTCATGTCCATTATTCTGAACATTCTGTTTTTGTGAATGTTGAAAAAGATAAAATCGTGCAAGTTCTCGTAAATGTGTTGAAAAATGCTGTTGATGCCATGGATGAAGTGGGAAAGATAGGTATTAGAGTTAATAGAAACGATAATTTTGTATCTATAGAGGTTTCTGACACGGGGTTTGGGATGTCCGAGGTCACAAAAGCGAAGATATTTGAACCGTTTTTTACCACAAAAGGTCATGGCACAGGGTTAGGGTTATCCATATCCCATAAAATTATCCAGGATCATGGAGGACGATTAGAAGTTGTGAGGACTGGCCCTCAGGGAACCGTATTTTCGGTGATGTTGCCAGTGGTTTCTGCAACCGAAAGATAAGGGCATCCGAAGACGGAACTTGGTCGTTCTTCGTGTACAGCTCCCTCGGTACGATGTAATCTTCTCACAAATGCTCGCTTATTCACACGTCTCTCCAAGGAGCTTTTTTGAGTTCGCATTTGTTCGCTAATCCTTACATAACAGTACTTGTGACACGAACAGCACGGCAAATAGGTATTCGTTCCCCTTTTGTTATGGCAGCTCCCAAACTCCCCGCAAAGTGGGATCTCCGTGCACGCCAATCCAAGCAATGACGAGTATAATGGCGGTGTGTTCTGGTTTAAACCGCTATACGTTAATTTTGTCATTGTCATTACTCCTCTGGTCATTGCATTACATTTCTTTATAATACTTGAGCCGGTAATAAGAGTTGTATACAAGGATAAACAGATAGGCAAAGATCAATAGCAATATCGCGCTTAAATCTAACCCCATCAAGGATAATGATAAAATTAAGGCGGCAAACACAAAAACCGTCATGTCGTAGGCTTTCGCTTTTGCCCGATTAGCGATTGTCAAATGACGCTCGTCATTCGTGTCAATCTCTAGTTGTTTCGCTGCGGCAGGATTATTCTTCATCGCGCTTCGGAGAATGATTTCTCCAATTCCATGGCCGAAAATCACGCAGCCAACCCCAACGCAGACATAGGGCAGCGCTCGCAGCATCCCATACGGGTCATCGATTGTTTTGATGAAGAACAGACCGCCTGCGAATAGTACAACGCCTGAAAGGGTAAGGAAATAAGCCCAAATTATTTTATTCATTGCTGTTCATCCTCCTCATAAATGAAGATATCTTCGATACGCATACCGAAATAACGAGCTATCTTGAACGCCAGAAGAATCGATGGATTATAACGTCCGTTCTCCAGCGAACCGATCGTTTGCCTGGACACTTCAAGAGCCATAGCTAATTCTTCTTGCTTAATTCCGTGTTGCTTGCGGATTTCTTCTAGACGGTTGTTCAATACCTTCACCCTCCATATGGAAAGCGGACTTTCCATGAGGAAAGCATATCGTGCACCATAAACAATGTCAAGCGAACTTTCCATTTCGATGAAGGGCTTCCCTTGATTGTATGTAGCCGCGGCGTCCGCAAACTTGCTTGTTCGGTGAGATGGACATACACTTAAGAAAAAACATGCAGCAATTGGGGTGCATCTAATGTGGATATGAACATTTTCATTGTCGAGGACGATTCCTCCATACTGGAGTTGCTGAGGGAAAGGTTCAGGGCCTGGTCCTTGCACGCCTCCACGCCCCGAGATTTCGATCATATTATGGATGATTTTCTGAACGAAAAACCTCAACTGGTCATTCTGGACATCCAATTGCCAAGGTTCGACGGCTTTCATTGGTGTCGGGAGATTCGCAGCGTCTCGAATGTACCCATTCTTTTCTTATCCTCCCGAGATCACCCCATGGACATGGTGATGGCCATGAACATGGGAGCCGACGACTATATACAAAAACCGTTCCATTTAGACGTGTTGCTTGCCAAAGTGCAAGCCATTCTTCGCCGCACTTATACGTACGGCGAAGAGAGTGCTGACGTCATCGAATGGAAAGGCGCCCTGCTGCAGCTGAATCGCGGCGTTATCCGAAAGGACGGAAAGGAAATCGAACTGACGAAGAATGAATTTTTTATCCTCGCGACCCTCGTCAGGGCGAAGAATGAAATCATACCTCGCCAGGAACTGATTCGAAGGCTGTGGGAGGACGAGCAATTCGTGAACGACAATACGCTGACGGTAAACATGACACGGCTGCGCCAAAAACTGGCCGTTCTGGGGCTCGAAGAAGCGATTGTGACCAAAAAAGGACTGGGTTACATGGCCGTGCCCTAGCAGGGAGGAGGACTAGAGAAGTGTTGCCGGGATATACGGCTAGTATGAAGAGCTGGATGATAATGGTGTTGCTGCTTCTCGGACTCACCGATACGCTTCTTGTGCTGGACAAAGGAGTCGCTGTCGAGTTCCGGTCAATTGTATATTTGAACGTGTTGTATCTCTTATCGTCCGTACTTTTCTACCTATGGCGATTCCGGCGAGAATCTCGTTATTTACGGGCGCTTCGTGCACTCAGCTCAGACATCCATGACGACTGGTTCGAAGCCTTGCCCGCGCCCGATTACGCGCGGGACGAGCTGGTGAGTGAGGCGTTGCGCGCAGTGGACCGGTTTTATAAGCGGAAGCTGGCAGAATCCCATGCGGCGCTGTACATGGAGAACGATTATATGGCGTCCTGGGTCCATGAGATTAAGGCCCCGCTTACCGCCATGAAGCTGACGATCGAAGGCTGTCCCCGCGACCCGGCCATGCGAAGAATCGAAGCGGAATGGCTGCGCGTCTATCTGCTGATCGACCGGCAGCTCTACATGACCCGGTTGCCTACCCTGGAATCGGATTATGTGCTGGAGCCGTGCGGCGTCCGTCGGATGGCGATGAACGAAGTGCGTGATTTGGCTTCCTGGTGCATAGAGAAGAATATTGCAGTCGAATTCGAGGGGGAAGAAGCCGATGTCGTCACCGATAGGAAATGGTGCCGCTTTATCATCCGTCAGCTCTTGATGAATGCCGTCAAATACAGCCCCGAAGGCGGAACGATTCATATCGTCGCGGAAGTTCTTCCGGCCGGCCATGTCATGCTGCGCATAACGGACGAAGGACCGGGCATCTCGGCGCATGATTTGCCCCGGATTTTCGATAAGGGCTTTACGGGAGGGAACGGGAGAATCTACAACGCGGCGACGGGGCTGGGCTTGTACTTGGCACGGAGCGTCGCCGACAAAATCGGGATATCGCTCGAAGCGCAGGCAGGCCGAACGGTAGGCACGGAGATGCGGGTGATATTCACAGCTAAGAATGGCTTTGAAACGGTCCGGAGTGAGAGGATGCGGTCAGACGCGCTTGGCCAAGTCAGCGACGCCAGCCGTAAATATAAAGTGACCTCGAAAAGGTAGACATATGGTTTAGGCAACTTGCTCGGCATGAGTTCGGTACTGTACCGGACTCATGCCTTTTCGTTTTGCCTTCATGTGACTCAAGAGTTCATTACGAATACGGCGAAAGCCGTAATGGTCCTTATGTTCTTCATAGATGCCTTGATGAGTGACTTCAGTTCTGCAAATCCCCTCCGTGCATGAGAAATATGGATGAATAACATTCTTTTTGCAGCTATATTTGAATGCTATCCAAGTAAAACTGCGCGATACCCGGTTACTTTTTGAATCGAGCTCAATATGACAATAATGTAACCTACGGCACTGCATTGTCATCCAAATCGAACGACGCAGCATGGTGAACGGTTTACAATAAAGCAAAGCATAAGTGGAGGGCCGAGCATGAATCCGAATTATTCGCAGAAAACGATGTTGCAAGCGAAGAACATACGCAAGTCTTACGGAAAGAAAGGAAGCGCGCAGCAAGTGTTGAAGGGGATCTCTCTACGAGTCTTGGAAGGGGAGTTCGTAGGGATTATGGGGCCGTCGGGCTCGGGGAAGACGACGCTGCTGAACGTGCTTGCGACAATCGGCCGCCCGACGGAAGGTGAAGTCCTGATTGAGGACGTCGACGTTTCCAAAATGAAGGACGCTGAATTGTCCGCCTTTCGCCGCAACAAATTGGGGTTTGTTTTCCAAGATTATAACCTGCTGGATACCTTGACCGTCAAAGAGAACATCTTGCTTCCCGTGTCCTTAGGGCGGCGCAACCGCTCCGAAGCCGAGCAGGCATTCCAGAGCGTTGCGCAGTCCCTCGGCATCGAAATGCTGGCGGACAAATACCCGCATGAGCTGTCCGGCGGGCAGAAGCAGCGGACGTCGGCAGGCCGCGCCCTAATCCATCGGCCGTCCTTGGTCTTCGCCGACGAACCGACTGGGGCGCTGGATTCCAAGTCCGCCTCGGCCCTGTTAGAAACCATCGCCACGCTCAACCGAGAGAGACGAGGCACGATCGTGATGGTATCGCATGATCCCGTCGCATCCAGCTATTGCAGCCGCGTTATTTTCTTGAAGGACGGCATGATTTATTCGGAAGTCTACCGTGGCGACAAGTCGAGGCAGGCCTTCTTTAGGGACATCATGGATGTGCAAGCGGTCCTGGGAGGTGATGCTGTTGACGTTATTTGAGCTTGTCCTTCGCAGCATGCGAAAGAATATGAAGCACTACTATCTTTATTTTTTTGTCTTTATTTTTTGCACGAGTCTCTATTTCGTGTTCGCCACCTTGCAGCACGACGCCTCCATCCCGGATCGAATGAATGGCAGTTCGGTTTTTTCGCAGTCCTTCCTGGCGGCGGGCGTCTTGCTGCTTTTCATCGTAACGGTGTTTACGATCTATGCGAACCGTCTGTTCCTCAACCGCCGCAGCAAAGAAATCGGGCTCTACCAGCTGATCGGCCTGACAAAAAGAGGCGTCGCGCGATTTCTGCTGCTCGAAAACATACTTCTCGGCTTAGGCGCGCTTGTCGTAGGCATTGTCTGTGGCGCGCTGGTATACCGGATATTCCTGTTGCTGATCAACAGCCTGTTGGGATTCGAAGGGCCTGTAACCGTCAAATTCTCGCTCTCGGCCATCTATCAAACGGCAGCCGTATTTGCCGCTTTAATCTTATTTACCTCGATTCAGATTCTGTGGATAACGTACCGGACGACATTGATCGACTTGTTCCAGGCGGAGAAGCGGCATGAGCATCCTTCAACGCCTGCATCCGCTGTGAATGCAGTCTTGGCCTTGCTCGGCATAGCTCTGATTCTATACGGTTATTGGCACGCAGGGCAGATCTCGGAGAACACGTTGCTCCTCGACAGCCTCGCGATTTTGGGCTCGATAATCGCCGGTACCTATCTCCTGTTCCGCGTCACGATCGGTTGGCTGTTTGACCGAATTCGCAGGGGCGCTAACGGGCATCTCGGATTGATCCGGGCCTTGTCGCTCGCTCCCCTGATGCACAGGATGAAGGGACAAGCCAATTCGCTGACCATGATCACCGTGCTGTCGGCCATGACGCTTACGATGGTCGCCGCGGCTTATTCGTTTTATTACTCCGCGGGAAGGGACACCCGCAACGCGCTGCCGTACGACTTCGCGATCGAGAACGGCGAGACGAACGCCGCCAAACAGTTTGGCGAGGATTTAGAAGCCAAAGGAATACGATTCGTTCATCAACGAGTGGAAGCCATACGGCTTCGGGGCAAGATCAGCGAACTTCCCAGCCAGGCACCGGTCGAAGAGACGACGTTGCTGGTAATGCCCGCCGAGCAGCTTCGGCAGACGGGAGCGGATGTTGCGGTGCCCGTGCCGCGGGATGCAGTGATGTATAACGGGAATGCCAAGATCGACAAGTTAACCCAAGCGCAGTCGCACTTTCCCAAAACGATCGAGCTGGATCCGCTCATGAGCGGGGACAGGCTCCATCTGACGGAAATCGTCAATCGGTTCGCGATGAATTACAACGTCTACGGCGATCAGCTCGTTGTGTCCGAGTCGACGTTCAAAGCGCTTAAGGCTCGAATGATAGCTTTGCCTCAATATGAACAGGAGCTGAAGGAAGAATATCCCCGTTATGCAACGGTCTCGTTCGATACGTTTCAAGTGCCAGACAAGTCGCAGCGAAAGGACGCGTCTGAAGCCTATGCGTCATACGTGCCCGAAGGAAGCCATCCGTTCGACTTCGAGCGCGAATATCGCGACAAGCTGCAAAGCTTTGGGTTGTTGATCTTCATAACCGGCTTTCTGGGACTCGTCTTCCTAATTTCGACCGGCAGCATGCTGTATTTCAAACAGATGACGGAAGCGGAGCAGGAGAAGCATAGTTTTATCATCCTAAGGCAGCTCGGATTCGAGACGAAGGACATTCTCAGGGGCATTATGCGCAAGCAATTGTTTGTCTTCACGATTCCGCTCGCGTTAGGGATCGCGCACGCCGCTTTTGCCGTCAAGACCGTCTCCGTGTTGGTGCCTTCGAGCATCATTGTGCCGTCGGCGACGGCCATGGGCGGGTATGTCTTGATTTATTTCATCTTCGTTTTATTAACGATGGGGTACTACAAGAAAATTGTAAACAATGCCATGTAAATCAAATATAGACTAGTTAACTTGTCGTGGAGAGGAAGACGCCAATGAAGACCAAAAAGAAGGCCAAAATAGTATCGTTAACCGCAGTCGTTCTTGTTATTACTATTCTAGCCGTTCTGTTCGTCATGAAGTACAGGGACGTAGTGGATCGCTTCAACCCTTTCCTTACCAAAGAGTTTGTCTTTGTCCAAATTAACCACCAAGGGAAGCCTGAACCACAAGGCAGAGTTGCTTATGAGCTTACAGGCTTCAGCGCGGGGGGGATGAAGAAAAAAGTTAAATTTACAGCCAGCACTCAGTTGCCGATAGGGACCTATTTAAAAGTATTGGCTAAGGGTGCTTATACGCAAGAATATGAGAAAATCAATGAAGAGGCGCTGCCTGAAGCAATGGAACGATGAGCATAGTTCAAACTTAATACTAAACGAAAAACCACGAAAATATGGTCATGGTCATCCCCCTGTCAAGTAGACAACTGAAAAAAGATAAGCTGCCAATGCGCATCGATATTCTATTGGTGCGCGTTATTTGAGTTTGGCTTGAAAACGGTGGTAGTTGTTGTCATAGATAAACTCCTTCACCGCTTGTTGAATTGCCGTTCGGCTCGCTACTTCTCCTTTATTAGATTTGGATATCGCTATTTTAAGTAATCCACCTGCGCTTTCAGGTAGTCTTGTTCTTCCTCTACGCTGTTAAAGACAGTACGAGGACGCCCTTTCAGCGGGTTGGATTCGTTGCCTTTCCGTTCATCGAACGGCGCCCCGTTTTGCCATTTCTTCACCCACCCCATGCTATCATGAAGGTTTTTTTGAATGTCTACTTGAAGGGGATAGTAACAGGTTGACTGTGCGGAGCGTGGGTTATTGCTAATCTAATCTTAATAATCGTACACCGTGCGCAGTCGCGATCAGCTGCTGGCCACTCGAAAAGACTGGCATTTACTCTTACCTTAAATTTCTTCAGAATAGTTTTAATAATCTGGTGTCAATCACTTGAACCTTAAATTCAAAAACGAATATAAACAGGAATCTTGGACACATTAATTCGTATTGACTGTGACCAATATCACAACAAGCAAAAATCCTTTTATGATTAAGAATAGGAGTTCTAAATTTATGTTGAATAAAAAAGTTGGCACAAAACACTGCATCTTTTACGGGTAATGTCATAGCGCAGAATTGCAGTGTGACATAAGTTTCCCGAATTTAACCGGTCGAGTGGCATGAATAGGCACTAATTGATTATTTAATGAAACCTTTTGCTTGGAGAGACATCCCCCTCCCGAAAGAGAGTGAAACGATGAAAACACCTAAACCGATTGAGTTACAATACATAAAACGTCTCAGTGACGAGGAGAATACCCTGGTTGAAGCGCTACGGACGATCGATATGCCTCCCGCAGCTGCATTGCTACTGGTTAGAAACGAGCTAAGAGGACCATTGGAAGACGGATCAATGACAGAGATCCTGGACAGGTTCTTGGCTAGACATACTAATGGAAGTACTAATGCATGAAACTACATTACCAAATGATAAGCAGCGAAAGCTGGTTCTGTACTTGCGGAGTCCTAGCAAGCAATGTTCCGACGGAATCGCAATGATGCAATCTCGTCAAAAGTGAATCGATATACTTATGTCCGACTTCAATGCTAAACTCGATGCTGTCCACGGCAGCAAACTTGCGGTATCTTATCGGAAAAGGCAAAGGGGATTTCCCTTTTGCCTTTTTTTGTTGTTCCCATTTACATGTAATGGTGAATTAGTGTACTATTTCATTAGTTCACTAAATACGTTTGATTAAAGGAAAAAGGGTGAAACGGATATGTGGCAATGGTCAGCTTTATTCATGAAGGATTTCAAGTTAACAAGAACTGTGTTTTTCATCGGTCTCGTCTTGAATGCATGGGTTGCCATCCTGACCTTATACATGGAGAAGGCAGATTCCTTGCTTATGTTCGTTCCCTTAGCGATTGCCATTGCCGTTCATGTTATCTACGTTCCCCTTATGGTGTTCATTGGATTAAAGGCGGAGGGCAATTTGCATCTATGGCTGAGCAATCCCCAACCAGCGTTTAAATTGTTAATGAGCAAAGTATCAAACGGCTTGGCGATGGTCGTCATTTCATTCGCTTCGTTATATGCGTTCACCGAACTGCTGACCGTCCATAAGCTCAGCTGGATTGAGTCGTATTGGACAGATATTTGGAGGATGGGGTGGTTCATCATTCCTCACGTGATTTGGTTATCCATTGAGCTTAGCGTATGGGTGATGGCGCTTTGGGCCATATACCAGTCTCTCAAGCAGAGAATCGGGCGTTGGAGCTGGGCTGCGGTGGTTGGGGCGGCCATTCTATCCGGAGGGGGAAATGCTTTGTTTAAATCCTCTGCCTTGTATCGGCACGTGGCGGATTGGGGAGGCAGAACCTATCACTTTCCAGCTCTATTATCCGAGCCTATACACACTTACGCAGGAGGCTACGTATACGACATGATCATTACGGTGGGACTATTCATACTAACCGCGTGGATCGTGGACAACAAAGTAGAGGGATAACGATGGAAGAATTTAATGCTTCAAGGCCGATTTATTTGCAATTGGCGGATCGTATACATCGGCAAGTTATAAGCGGAGAATTGAAAGCGGGCGAGAAGCTCCCTTCGATCCGCGATATGGGCATCAAATACAATATGAACCCCAACACCGTTCAAAGAACGTACAGCGAGCTTGAGCGAGAAGGGATCCTGGAAACTAAGAGAGGTCAAGGCACGTTCGTTTCGGAGCGGCAGGATCGCCTCGTTCAACAGCGTGACAAGCTGAAACGGGAACAAATCGAGCAATTCGTGATCGTCATGCACGAGCTGGGATTCACCGCGGCGGAGATTCTAACGGGACTGACGGATTATTTGAACAACGTTAAGAAAGGCGATGAATGACATGATCCGGATGACGAACGTGACGAAGAAATATGCCGATCAGATTGCGCTTCGGGACATCTCGTTGACGGTGCCAATCGGTAAAATCATTGGCATCGTAGGCGGAAATGGCAGCGGGAAGTCGACCCTATTGAAGCTAATGTCCGGCCTTTCGCGGGCAACAAGCGGCAGCGTGATGATTAACGAAGAGGCGGCCGGTCGTAGAACCGGAAAGTTCGTTTCTTACGCCTCCGAGTCGCGGTATTTTTACCCGATGTTTACAGTAAGAGAAGCGATGCGGTTTCAGGCTTCGCAACTTCCCGAGTTTAACCTGGCGAAAGCAGAAGAAATCATGAACCTTATGCGCTTGGATCCTCAAATGAAAATAAAATCGCTCTCGAAAGGAAATCGCGGCCGCCTGCAAATCGTTCTTACCTTGGCGAAAGAAGTCCCCTACATTCTGATGGATGAACCCTTATCCGGGCTTGATCCGATGATACGCGGATCGATCGTGAAGGGAATGATCTCTTACGTGGATTTGAATACGCAGACTTTGGTAATGACAAGCCATGAGGTAGCGGAAATCGAAACATTAATCGACGGTTTCATTGCGTTAAAGGACGGTTCGCTGCTTAAAACAGCCGATATGGAGGAATTACATGAATCGGAGGCACTTCACATCGAGGATTGGATGAAGAAGGCGTACTGATAGGGGGATGAAGAACGTGACGGAGCTGTCCAAAAAGGGTTTGCGAGGCGAGGTCTCAGTATTGCGTCTGTATTTGTTGAGAGGCGGTTACCTTCTTATCGTCGTGGGACTCGGTATGACGGTATGGCCGGATGCGATCAACCGTTCTGGATCGTGGGAGCTGATGGAGGGGGTTGTGCAATGCATGTTGCTCGCCTTTTGGGCGTTATGCGTCCTCGGATTGAGGTATCCGCTGCAGCTGTTGCCTATGCTTATATGGGAAATGGCGTGGAAAACGGTCTGGCTAATCATCGTTGCCCTGCCAATTTGGACATCAGGACGTATGAACGATTCAACGATGGATACGGTTAGTGCTTGCTTATTGGTCGTAGTATTTCCTTTCGTCGTTCCTTGGCGTTATGTGTTTGCTAATTATGTGAAGAAGCACGGGGATAGGTGGGTTTAAGCTGGTAAACCGCTCTTTGTTTGCTATTCATGCTGCCGCCAGTTAGGAAGTCAAGCAATTGGGACCTCAAATGTAACTCGAGTAGAGGAGCTCAAACGATAATCCAGAAATGTAACTGTTGTAGGACCATAATATAGATCTACCGCAATCCGCTCTTAGCGCGGATTGTTCATTGCTGCCACGCCGCCAAGCTCGTTTTCGACTACAGCGCCCAGAATTCTAGTTCTGTTCGTTCCAGTTATTTACCGATTAGACAGACGAATCGGCCATCTTGAGGAAGGTAAGAAGCTTAACGACGATCGGCTGCCGTCGTTGAATTAACGGGCAGTTTTGTTGAAAAATGTATACAAAAGCAGGAACTTAATGGGTTTAAGGTGAAGACGATTTTGATTGAATAAATCCATATTTGGGAGTGTTCACTATGACAGAGATTATCATCGAGGGTTCCTCTTTCGTCTTGTTAGTCAAAAATTTGAAGCAAACGGTTGAGTTTTATTCCGATTTAGGCTTCAAATATGAAGCGATCGGTGATAAGGTACTTCACCACCATGTTTCGAGAGGAAAACTGACTCTCATTCTTATTGAAGCTAAACAAGAAGATGAGGTGAACCCAATCAGTTCCAGATACGAGGAACAATATTTTGATGTATATTGTTATACGAATGCCGTTGATTTGATCGCTCAAGAAGTTATGGATAAAAATATATCCATCATTAGAAATCCGAATTACACAAATCATTGGAGCGAGTTTACATTCCGGGATCTCAACGGCTATCAAATTACCGTTGGTGGAGGCATTGTAAATAAAGAACTTATTTCTTGATAAACTCGGGAGCTTAAACTAATGGGACACGTTAGTCCCATGATTTCATAGTTGAGAAGTTGTGGAGGAATACCAATGCAAAAACGTCAACGGCAGCTAGCCCCCACTGGTCAATTCGATGGTGCGTAAGTGAGTTCCTTAGTAAATTCTCTGATCTGCCGCAATTGGTGAAGACGCATGAACCTGAATTGGTACCACAATATACACAATCATTATTTGAATGGTTGGACATATATCTTCGATTCAAAAGGCCTTAGATGATTGATTAACGGGACACGATAGTTCAATTATGACACGACGGCAGCCGACGATCGGCTGCCGTCATTGGGCAAATAGAAAAGGCCATCCTTATGGGGGGGGCCAGTCGTTGCACTTATTCTAGTCTTATTAAGAGAAAATTCTAGCGACAGTAATAATATATTGAACATCTTCTAATGGGAAGTTTTGAGTTACCGTGATTTCTTTTCCGGATTTTACTTCAGCTAAAGCAGGGTATACTGGGCGGCTGTAGGAATCAGTTGAAAAACCACCATAAACTTTACCGAAGGAAACTAGTGGATGTATATCCGCTTTACCGGCCGGTATGTCATTTCCTGACTTGTTTCTAGCTGTAATATTTAATTGAAAGTTACCTTCTTTCAGTTTTTTTATCGAATAATGCTCAACCTGAAGAGCATTATCGATATTATCTGGACAGAGATCATTTCCTTTAAAATCCATAAAAGGCTCTCCCACAAGTATACGTTCATCGTCTAAAACAAGTACTCGAAGCTCATTATCCCAATGATATTTTAGATTCGCCGTATTTAAAAACAAACGTATAGGCAATGAAATTGATCCATCTTTGATTACGGGTTTTGTATCCATGGAAAAGGTTCTACCATCCACTTCGGCTTTCTCAGAACCCACTACAAATTTATAGGTATGGCCTTGCCATATAACTTCCGCAGTTTTGTTACTAGCTTGATAGGAGACACTTCCACCGAACAATTCATCAAACGCTCGAACAGGAATAAGTAACCGATTATGCTGATCTACAAATGGAGCAGTGGGATGCGCGTAAAGAATATAATACGGTCCGGCTTTTAGATATACATGGGAGTAGGTTGGCAATGATGAGGTACTAGTAGAAGCAGCCGCGGATACGTTGTTGAGTTGACTAAAGCAAAAAAATGAAACCATACAAAGAAAAGCGGATAATAATCTTTTCATTCAATTACGCCTCTCTCTCACCTATTATTTGGGAGTTATCTTTATAACGCTTAGATGCAAAATATTGTTACTGTCCAGCATTGCAAATATGCCGGGTATTATACGATTCTATTGCAGCTACAGTGTTGGAATATTCTCAGAACGATCGGCTGCCGTCGTTGCGCTAACGGTCAGGTTGGTCTAATAAAACGGCAGCCGCTCTTGAGTGGCTGCCGTTTTTTAACGGTGAAGATCATGTTTTATTATAACTTCGTCGTTTGGGTACCTTTGCCTGACGTAATCATCTCCCCAGTCGCAAACTACTTTCAAAACATCTTTCAATGAAGCACCGAATGTTGTGAGGGAATATTCAACCCTTGGTGGTACTTGATTGTAAACGGTTCTGGAAACTAAACCATCTTGTTCAAGTTCCTTTAATTTTTCGATTAGCATTTTTTGTGTAATGCCTGTAACCAAACGTTTTAATTCACCCGTTCTAACGGGTCCATTTCCTAAATGTAAGATAATATGCGACTTCCACTTTCCCCCAATTATATCTAACACGACTTCGACTTGGTTATTGTATATCTTTTCCATTTGCCCTTTTTTGACCTCCATAACGCATTTGTTACTTTTCCGTGTGTATATCACGCAAAAGTGCGTACTTTTCAATGTATGTGTACTATACCATAATAATCCCGGTAAGCAATTCTACTCATACATGACGGAGGCAAGGAAACAAAATGGAAAAGAAGATAAAGCCAAGTGCTAATTTTTACGATGTCATAAATGAGCGCCGATCCGTTCGCAAATATGATCCATCAGTTAAGGTTTCGGATGAAGAAATCAAAGAACTTATCGGAGAGACTATTCTTGCTCCAAATGCACACAATCTGAACACTTGGAGGTTTATGGTATTTAAGGAGGCTGCCCTTAAAGAAAGGTTACACAAAATTGCTTTAGGACAGCGCCAAGTACTTGAGGCTCCTGTTGTAATTGCTGTATTTGGTGATTTGAATGCTTACTCTATAGAGAATTCAGAGAGAATTAACCAAAAGGCTGTCGATGCGGGTTTTATGACAAAAGAAGTTAAAGCGAAAATCGATAATAGCATGGACGATTTTAGTGGACATGTAAGTGAGCAAATGAAAAGGGAATGGCTGATGCTTGATAGCGGCCTAGCAGCGATGCAATTTATTTTAGCTGCAAAAGCAAGAGGTTATGATACTGTACCTATGATTGGCTATGACGTTGAAGCGTTTCGTAACGAGTTCAAAATACCAGAAAATCTTGTTGATGGTTTACTGATTGCTGTTGGAAAAGCAAAAGAACCTGGATACCCAACCGTAAGGTTAGAGGTAGATGAAGTGACGTACTGGAATGGAAAGTTCTAAACAACTAGTTAGGGCAATTCGACCTCGGAAAGACAATTTACTTTGAGGAGCAAAGCAAATAGGTGGTAGCAACATGCTTTTCAAAGCGTCTATTTAGCTAGCGTGCGCTAACGGAACACGATAGTTTAAGCAAACATAAGCAACATCGCAAAAAACCAGCATTAGTCCGTGGACTTATCAGTCCAAGACTGCTGCTGGTTTTACGATTAGAGACTGATACTCGCATTTGTTCCTAACGCTCAAGACAGCAAAAACGGACTCCCGTGAACAGCCTTCAGCCTTACAGAGACTTGTCGTCCACGCTATCTAGCCACGCCTCGATGGTGCCGATGACGGAGGCAACGCAGCCGTCTTGGAACGGCGAGATCAGGCCGGCCGCGCTTGCAAGCTCCGTGAAGGAGAGGCTGCCGCCCAGACGGCAAAGCCCGAGGTAATCATGCCAGGCGGCTTCGCGGTCTTCGCGGGACTTCTTCCAGAATTGAAATGCGCAAAGCTGCGCTAACGTATAGTCGATGTAGTAGAACGGCGAGTTGAAAATATGTCCCTGCTTGTGCCAGAAACCGCCTGCCGCCAAGTACGAGTTGTTCGCGTAATCGCGATGCGGGAGATATTTCTTCTCGATCTCGCGCCACGCCTGCTTCCGTTCGGTCGGCGTCGCTTCCGGATTCGCATACACGTAATGCTGAAATTCGTCCACGGTCACGCCGTATGGAATGAAGATGAGCGAACTGGCGAGGTGGTCGAAGCGGTATTTGTCCGCATCCTCCTTGAAGAACTGCTCCATCCAAGGCCAAGTGAGAAACTCCATGCTCATGGAATGGATCTCGCAGGCTTCGTAGGTAGGGAAGGCATATTCCGGCACCGCGTAGCCGCGACTCTCGTACACCTGGAACGCATGTCCGGCTTCGTGCGTCAGCACGTCGATATCGCCGGAGGTGCCGTTGAAGTTGGAGAAAATGTAGGGCGCTTTGTGCTCGCTAATGTACGTGCAGTAACCGCCGCCTTGCTTACCCTTCTTCGCGACGAGGTCCATCAGATCGTTGTCTTGCATGAACCGGAAGAACGCGTCCGTCTCCGGCGATAGCTCCGCGTACATCTTCGCGCCGCCGGCGATGATCCAATCCGGGTCGCCCTTCGGCGTCGCGTTGCCGGATAGGAACGCGAGGTTCTCGTCGTAATAGAGCAGCTTGTCGACCCCGATCCGGTTCCGTTGACGTTCCTTGAGAGCCGTCGCGACCGGCACGATATGGTCCTGGACTTGCTTGCGGAAGCTCGCGACCATGCCGGCGTCGTAGTCGGTTCGGCTCATGCGGGCGTAGCCGAGCTCGACGAAGTTGTCGAAGCCGAGTTTCTTCGCGATCCGCGTGCGGACCTTGACCAAATCATCATAGATGCGGTCGAGGGTCGTTTCGTTCTCCGCCATGAAGCCGGAGGACGCTTCGGCGGCGCGTCTGCGCATATCGCGGTCGGTCGATTGTTGGAACGGACCGAGCTGCGCGAGCGTGCGTTCTTCACCTTCGAACGGAATTTTCGCGGAAGCGATCAGCTTCGTGTATTCCGTCGTTAATTTATTCTCCTGCTGGAGATCCTCGATCACCTCGGGGCTGAACGTTTTCAGCGACAGCTCGGCGAGCCGGAATAGCTGCCGTCCCCATTTAGCCTCCAACTCGGGGCGGAACTTCGAGCCGACCAGCGCCCGGTAGTAGTCCGTCACGAATTCCTGTACGACGGGGCTGTTTTCGTCGAAGAAGTCTTGCTCTGCTTTGTAGAATTCGTCGGTCGTATCGATGGAGTGGCGAATGCTTGCGATCGTCTGCATCGTGTCGAACTCGCTGCGGAGCTTGTTTATGTCCGCCATCGCGGAGTCCTGCTCCTTGAGGCTGTCAGCCGCGGCGAATACGCCAAGCAGCTCCTTGAATTTCACCTCGAACGATTTCACGTTCGGTCTCTCGTATGTATATTCGCTAAATGTCATGCACCCTACACCGCCTTCCGGTTTTATAAGACTGAAGCGTTTACGTGCAGGCTAACCTAGTCGACCCGTTTACCTCATTCCAGCAACCCATCATCGAGTCGACAGGGGCGCAACCTTATTCCATTATACTCCATTCCGCGGGGCAGGTTAATGGCGCGGGAAGCGAAAGACAGCAAATCATCAAAAGAAACCGCAACTTATATCAAAAAAAAGAGGTTCGATTCTTCTATAATCAAGTAAGGGGAGGTGCTTATGGATCGCACGATGCAGGAAATGATTGACTGGATTGAGGATCATCTTTTTGAAGATTTTTCTTTAGCAAGTTTAGGCCGTGATATGGGGTATTCTCCTTATTACTGTTCATTCAAATTTCATCAGATGACGGGGATCACCATAAAAAGATATAAATCTCTTCGAAAAATGTATCTGGCTTCGATGGAATTGAAAGAAACCCAACAAAAAACGATTGATCTTGCCTTTAAGTATGGATTTTTGTCTCAAGAGGCGTTTACGCGAGCATTTAAAGGGACGTTTGGCATAAGCCCGAGTGCCTTCAGAAAAAAACCGCAACCGTTGCAAACCTATCTCAAATTCAAAATCAATCGCAGAGAGGATGGATTCTCGATGGACATCTCGCAGAAATGGAAGATTGGGGCATTGCAAGATCAGATCCAGAATCAGTTTGATCACGACATCTTGAATATCTTGAATGGACAAATGATGTATGAAGAGTTCTATAACCATCAGTTAATGGAAAAAAGCGATTATGTTCCTTTTAACGAAGCGATGTGTTCGAACGAAACGACCGTTACGATTTTCAGCGATGCATTTATACAAACAAGAGCCTCCGGACATCGGGTTTCCTTGCAGGAGTATGAGAAGATTACCGTGATTCCTTTGAAACCGCTGTTTGAGAATAGCTATAAATGCATGGTGTTATGGTTCGGAGATGACATGTTCTGTCAAATCAATTTACTGACCGTACTGGCGTATTTAGAACAAGCGAGATTCGATGGAAAAGTGTACTTCCATATGGTTAACGAAATGACTTATGAAGTGGAAGAAACGGAGATCAGGCTGGAAGGCTATCAAGATCTTTATGAGCAGGTTTTGATTCATCATCGTATGCCCGAAGTAAAGGTCATGCCTGTGATGTACCAGGGTATTCGTTTATATCTAGACTATCTAAAGGAAGATAATGAAATCACGACGTTTATTAAGAAGCATATAGGTAAGCCTCAGGATGAATTATTGCAGCACTTATTTCATTTATTTCCTCACTATGGACTAGGGGATTTGCAATACATCAAAATAATCGAAGCCCTGAAAAAGGGATGAGTTTAGTACGTTTAAAACTTCTCCTGCCTATTGAATGGCGATGGGGCATGTAATGGCACGCATGGTTGCCAACTGACGAAGGAGAGCGAAACAGTGAAAAAGTATATACTGTTCGATCACGACGGTGTTCTGGTTGATACTGAATTCTGGTATTACAAAGCGGGAGAACGCGCGCTGGCCGACATTGGATTTACCTTGGATAAGGATCAATATCTCCGCGACATGACACAGTCACTGGGCACTTGGGCGCAAGCTAAGGCGGCAGGTATTGATGAACAAACCCTCAACAAGCAGCGTGAGGTCCGCAACGTCTATTATCAGGAATATCTAAGAACAGAAGCCATAGAGATTGAAGGCGTAGTAGAAGCGCTAGCCGAACTGTCCAAGTACGTCCGCATGGCAATCGTGACGACTTCAAAATATGCGGACTTTCAACTGATTCATGAAGATCGCCAGATTAGGAGATTCATGGATTTCGTCCTCGTTCGCGAAGACTACGAGCGCACCAAGCCGCATCCTGAACCCTATTTGACCGGCCTAAAGCGCTTCGGAGCTGCCAAAGAAGAGACCCTCGTTGTAGAGGATTCAAACAGGGGGTTGAACTCAGCCCTGGCGGCCGGTATCGACTGCGCCATCGTACACAACGACTTCACCAAAACGCATGACTTCTCACAAGCCAGCTATCGAATCAAGACTTTGATCGAACTAAAAGATATTATCCTGAAAGTAACCTGAGAGAGCATTCTCCACATTTGGTCAAATTATCCAGAATAAAATAGGAGGTGCGTAATGTCAGATCATATTGGTATTAACACCCATAAAGTACAATTAGAAAACTATAAGTTTAGTGGAATCGATGCTTCTTTAGTCGGTGCGATTAAATCAATTGCTGATTATTATCAGATTCCGTTGACAACATCATGGATATTTGGTATGACCGGGCTTGCTTTCTTGCATGTACTTGATGAAGACCTAGTGGAACCTAATGGAGGACCACCTGAACCAGAGGTTCTTAATCTTGTGCGTAATATTGGATTAGAGATAGATGGTCTACATGTTTATGCGGAAAGAGTAGATTTTATTAACTTGTAGGCACAAGCATGGGAGAAGGCAAAACAAGCCATTAACTCAAAACAACCAGTTTTCGCAAAAAATATAGATATCGGGAATCAAACATCAGTGATTTATGCTTATGATGATCTCGGTTATTATACGCAAAATTGGCACTCTGGATATGAGAACAGCGATGCCGTTATTCCTTGGAACTTACTGGGCTTAAGTCAATGTCCATGTATCCATTGCGTAAATTATCGGAAATCAAACAACCAGACGGTTAACTCGGAAAGTGGTTTGATTTCTTTACACTGGGCCACTCCAATTGAACCAGTAGATGAATTAACTACACTTAAACATGCACTTGGATTTGTTATTCGACTAAACGAACAAGGAAATTATAGGTGGTCAGAAAAAACTTATTACGTCGGTTCAAAGTCCTATGAAAAATGGTTGCTTGCATTGGAAGACGAGGCTGTTGATAAATATTTTTTCAGTCTCTTTTTAGAAATTTTATACGAAGCAAGAAGTCATGCAGTGAAATTTCTTACGCAATTGAAAGGGCAATTGAAAGGAAAAACTACAAGTTTAAATGAACAATCGATTGATGAAGGGATAAAAATATACAACGAGGTTGCTTCGAGATACAAAATTCTAAAAGAGATGTATCCATATGAAGAACCGCGTCAAAGCGAAATTAAGCAAAAAGAGCAATGTATCTCAATCGTCAAAGAGATATATCAATTAGAGAGAGAGAGCTTTAAACTTCTAAAAAAAATCCATACATGTTTATGAGCCATCATGCCAACAAGCTTCACTGCGTACGGCAGCCGCCCTCGGAATGATCGGCTGCCGTCGTTACCAGCCAACTTACGGATGATGACGCAACGGAGAACATGCGAATGAAGCCAATAAGGCCCGCGTAAACCGATGACTGTACATGAAGTAAAAAAGCAGAAAATAGCTCGGAGGCCAGCTTGTGTTAAGAGGCCTTTAGCTCAAATCCGAATTCCATATAATGCACCGCCGTCAACCCGGTACCAGGCTCCATATGGGTATTGTTCCTCTCCCGGTCCGCTGAAGACGACTTCCCGGTATTCCAATTTCCCTGATCCGCTGAAGGAATATAAGAGTTTGCCCTCACGGGTGGAATATAGATAAGTCGTACCGTACAACGTATACACTACGGTACCGTCCGGATATTCATTTGTGCCGTACTGAGTCTGCCCTTCCCAACGGTGTAAAACCTTCCCTTGCTTCCAATAATAGCTGACGGGCACTCCATTATATACGAGGGTATAAATGACGCCATCGTCGGATAGCATGGCTTGACTTACCTTGTCCTCCGAGCCGTAGGAATCGTAAACCATGACTTGGCTTTTATCGGCACGGTTGTACAGCCATAGCATGGTATCGCCGGTTCTTTTCCATAACATATAATGTTGGTCAAAGTCGAGTATCGTTCCGTCGAAGCGATATAGCAGCGTTTCGGCATAGGGTACCGGATTAAATGCGGCAATAGGGACAGGTGAAAACCGGCTGGTCTTGCTGCCGTCGCCGAGTTGACCGTAATTATTCAATCCCCATGACCGAACGGTTCCATCGCTCTTGACCGCATAACTATGCGAAGTCCCCGACGCGATGGCGGACACGGCGTCGAGATGGGTTGCTTGAACGGGGGATGAACGATTGATTTGGCTTCCATCGCCCAGCTGGCCGGAAGCGTTATTTCCCCACGCCCAGACGGTTCCATCGCTTCTGACAGCCAGCGTATGCCCTCCTCTGACGCCCGCTGCCATGGCTGTTACCGACGCGAGACCCTGCACTTGAACGGGGGCATGCTGCTCTGCCGTGTTTCCGTCGCCCAGTTGGCCATAAGAATTATTCCCCCACGCCCAGACGGTTCCGTCGCTCTTAAGCGCCAAGCTGTGACTGCCGCCCGTAGCGATGGAAACAGCCGAATGGATGCCCTGTACTTGGACCGGAGCATAACGGTGGGTTGTGCTTCCATCGCCCAGCTGACCCGAAGCGTTATTTCCCCAGGCCCAGACGGTGCCGTCGGTTTTGAGTGCCATACTATGCTCGGTGCCCGTAGAAATGGCAACAATCGAGTCGAGCCCCTGTATCTGAACGGGGATATGCCGCTCGTTCGTGGTTCCGTCACCTAGTTGGCCGAAAGAATTATCTCCCCACGCCCAGACGGTTCCATTGCTTTTAAGCGCTAAATTATAGTTTGCTCCTGAATCGATGGCGACCACGGAGCTGAAGTTTTTTATTTGAATGGGGGCAGAATGCCCCAAACCCGGCCTTCCGCTTCCATCGCCGATTTGGCCGTTAGAATTATTTCCCCAGGCCCAGACGGTTCCGTCACTTTCAAGAGCCAAACTATGCTCATTTCCCGCAGCAATCGCGATTACGGAACTGAGGCGCTGCACTTGAATCGGAGTATATCGGTCGTAGGACTGACCATATTCACCGAGTTGACCATAATTGTTAAGCCCCCACGCCCAGACGGTTCCGTCCTGTTTTAGAGCCAGACCATGCCCGCGACCTCCCGCTACCATTGTTACCCCCGATTTTGAACGCTCTGCTTCTAAAGAGGAACCGGCCTCCGAGGCGTTTGCCCGTAAGGGCAGAAGCTGCGTCAGCATGAGAAATCCAACAACCAAAAGCATCAACCGTGGTCTCACAAAATCTCACTCCCATCTTTATTTTTGCCATATGTATACCATAATACGGAAATTTTTCAAAAAAATAAATAACTCCTAAGGAGTACGTTAAAGGGAGATTCGAAGGCACAGTCGCGCCATTGAACTAATGGGACACGAGAATCCTTCAGTGCCTCGACTCGCATAATTTATGCCAATAAAGACGCTGAACGGTGATCCTTATTGCGCTTTACACACAGTCAATAGAAAAAGATGATCCCTGTATTCACATGGGATCATCTTTTGTATCACCTGCTCCTCGCTGTAAAGGAGCATTGGAGCTCGCAGACAGGGTTGGGGATTATCCCCTTCTTGACCTTGAGTATACTCCAAGTTATAGAATGCAATTAAACAAGCCGACGACCGGATAAACGGCTTGTGGATAGGAGCGAGTATGGAGACATTTACGATCTCAGACATTGTGCAACGGACAGGGTTCAGTCAAGATACGATTCGCTATTACGAAAGGATTGGGCTGTTGCCGGAGATACGACGCAAAGATAACGGACGACGCGCGTATAGCCAATCCGATCTCGATTGTTTCACGTTTGTTGCTTTTCTAAAACGTGCCAACATGCCGCTGAAGGAAATCGAACGATATATCATGTTCTATCATGCCCAAAATTACAAAGGATGTATGACCGTTCTTCAAGATCACCGGATCATGATCGAGGATCAGATCGCTGACATGCTGACCGCTTTGGAAATGATGAAATTTAAGATTGCGAATTATAAAGAGCTAATGGGCCGCGACCCGTCGCAGACGGGACCGTTGACCAAAGGAGGCCATTCACTTGAGCGCGACTGATGGATATAGGATTACGCCGCAAGAACCGCTACCCTCAGGCTACGGACATGGTACGACTGCGAAGGAGGTGCTTGGCGGACGTGATCTGACCGGAAAAACGGCCATTGTCACAGGGGGTTATTCGGGAATCGGGCTGGAGACCGTTCGCGTTTTGGCGGAAGCAGGCGCTTCGGTCATCGTGCCGGCGCGTACGTTGGATAAGGCCCGTGCTTCTCTCGCCGGCATCTCGCATGCGGAACTGGAGGAACTGGATCTACTGAACCCGGCATCGATCGACGCCTTTGCGCAGCGATTTCTCGATTCTGGTCGCCGGCTTGATATGCTCATCCTTAGCGCGGGTATTATGGTCCCGCCGTTAAAGCGCGATCCCCGAGGGTATGAATCCCAGTTTGCTACCAATCATCTGGGACACTTTCAACTTGCCGCGCGGCTCTGGCCCGCTTTAAAAAAGACGGGAGGAGCCAGAGTTGTCGTAGTCTCATCGTCAGCAATCAGCTTGGGAGGGGTCGATTTCGACGATCCTCATTTTGAGCGGAAGGAATATGACAAGTGGCTTGCATATGCGCAGTCCAAATCCGCCAATTCGCTGTTTGCCGTCGAACTGGACAAGCGCGGATATTCATCCGGCGTACGTGCGTTCTCGTTACACCCCGGTATAGTGGAGACCGATCTGGCGATCAACCTGACGGATGACGAAATGCTCGCCATTTATGCGCACGATAAAAAGGGACGCCGCAGCGAGAACCGCAACTTAAAAACGATTGAACAAGGTGCAGCAACGTCCATTTGGTGTGCGACCAGCCCACAGCTTGACGGAAAAGGCGGCGTGTACTGCGAAGACGTGGATATCGCAAAAATCGTACATCCGGCTACCTCGTCTGGGCAGTCGGGCGTTACGGCATGGGCAATCGATCCCATCTTGGCTGCGCGGCTTTGGCAGCTTAGCGAGAAGATGACAGGCGTACAATTTGAAACCTGAATCATGGGGGGCGCCTATTGTGAGCATGTCGATAGTGCGGTTATCGTTTTTTATCGGTAAGCACAGCATAGGAAAGGCCGAATAATCAACCTTTATCCTGTGGACAAATAAAGCCATGAGGTGATTTCGTGTCGGTTTATTTGCTTATCCACGGCGCGTGGCACGGTGCGTGGTGCTGGGGAAAAATGATTGCTTTATTAGAATCAGCAGGCCATCGTGCCATTGCTATTGATTTGCCTGGGCATGGGGAAGACAAAACTCCGATATCGGAGTTAACGCTCGAAGCATATGCGAATTGTGTTGCCACTGTCATTGATGGCCTTGATCAAGAGGTGATACTGGTCGGACATAGCATGGGCGGGATGGCAGTATCGCAAGCTGCTGAATATCGACCCAATCGAATTAAATCGCTTGTTTATATATCGGCATTTTTATTCAAGAATGGTCAGAATATGATCGATGTGATTCCGCCTCATCCCTATGTCCAGATTTCTGATGATGGTGATACGATGACGGTTTCTAAACATAAAGTAAAGGATATGTTATACAATAACTGTCATATGGAGGATGTACAAGATGCTGTTTCCCGGTGGCAGGTTGAAGCGCTGCGTCCCTTGCTGACGCCGCTCGAGTTGACACAAGGCAACTTTGGTCGTATCCCTCGGTATTACATTGAATGCCTGCGTGATAACTCTGTAACCATTGAAACGCAGCGAAGTATGCAAACCGCATCGCCCTGTAAGAAAGTTTTTACGCTAGATACAGACCATACACCGTTATTTTCAACTCCCGGCCAACTATGCAGCATTCTCCTCAACCAAATCTAGAAGGAATTCGGCGTCACGTCGTTCGGAATGAATGCGGTTGATAGAGCTTACGGCTTTTCCGATCAAGAGGAAAGGGCAACTGATCTGAACATCAGTTGCCCTTTTTAGTTAAAAGACAAATTGTCGCTTCTGATAGCTGCGGTGCTGATGGAAGATACAATTAGGAGTGACCAAGCGCCAGAGAACGGCCGAGCCAATCCTCGTAACGCGTTGAAGTGATACGCGCGTTGCGGTCGTCCGGTACGAGAGACAGCTCGTTCAATCTGGCGCCGAAATAGTGGCCGTTGTCATCTACGATTACTTGACGATTGTCCTGATTCGCGCTTAAGAAGCGGCCGATGAATTCGTCCATTCGCATCCGTTCCGGCCCAGCCACTTCGACAATGCCGTATTTTGGCGCCCCGACCACGAAGTCGACGATCGCAGCGGCAAGGTCTTGAGAAGAGATCGGCTGAACGAAAGCGGACGGGAGCCGGACGGTTTCCCAGTCCGTGGCTACATTGGCGATGTTGCCGGCGTACTCGAAGAATTGCGTGGAGTGAACGAGCGTATAGGGGACCTTGGAAGATTTGATCAATGCTTCCTGGGCCATCTTCGCACGGAAATAACCGCTTTCGAGAAGACCGTCGGATCCTACGACCGATAGCGCAACATGATGTCCCACGCCGGCAGCGGCTTCAGCGGCAAGAAGATTTCGGGTGGAGGTCTCGAAGAATTCCAATACGGCGATGTCTTCGAATGACGGCGAATTCGTCACGTCGACGACAACCTGCGCGCCGCTAAGCGCCTCAGTCAGTCCCTCGCCGGTCACGGAGTTGATTCCTCCCAGGGAAGGCGATGCTGCTACGACCTCATGACGAAGCTCACGAAGATTCGCCACCAGCTGTTTTCCGATAAGACCGCTGCCGCCCATAACGACGATTTTCATGTTGAACCTCCTAGTTGTTGTTTACATGAAGTGCATGTATCGACATTTTACATAAATCTTGTGATTTGCACGTAATTCATACGTTGTGTCTTCTATTGTTCATTGCGCTCCAACATAAAACGACGCTATGAAATAATTCGTGACATGATGGTGCAGGAGTGAAGGAAACACGGTGGCGCAAGTCGCCCGCGAAATGGGGCTGCATGAAAACAGCTGTACCACCGGCCGGATTGGAAACGCGTTTAGTGATGGCATATGCGCAGTCTTGTATGGAGTCGGATCGCTTGGATGAACTGAAGGAGCTTTTACCAGCGGAATAATAAATCAGACCGAATACGATTTCGCCAGAGGAGATCAACCGGGCTTAGTGAATTCATTAAGCAGTGTAGTTTGCAATCCGCAGCAGCAGTGGAAAGCCTGGGCAAAGTGGAACAGAAGCATGTAAATAAGCCGTCAGTTGAAACCTGCTGCTAGCGGCAGCTATGAGAGGAGCTAATGACAATGTCATTCATCGCGGGAAAACGCGTGACGGAGACGCTCGAGTATGACGGCGGTCGGCAAGTTACGGTGTATATCCCTCCGGATCCGCCCCAGGCATTCGTGTTTGCCGGCGATGGTCAGTTGATCTCGCAGTGGGGCGGAGTCCTGGAAGAGGCCGGCGCGCCGCCCACGATGATTATTGGCGTGCACCGATTGGCCGATGAGACGCTGCGGCTCCATGAATACTCGCCGGGTTTTAGCCCGGAGCGATTCGCGGCACACGAGAAGTTCTTCGTCGAGGATGTTCACGCATGGGCCCGATCGCGTTTCGAAGTCGCGCTGCCTGCCGATCGCACCGCCGTGTTCGGTGTGTCCGCGGGTGGAGAGCTCTCGCTCGCCGTCGGCCTTCGGCATCCGGACCTCTTCGGTGCGATCTTCTGCGCCTCGCCGGGCGGAGGTTACCAACCACCGGACGTGATGCCGGGTTCGGTTTCGCGCGCATACCTCGTTGCCGGTACGCAGGAGCCTTTTTTCCTCGATAACGCGAGCCGATGGGCAGCTGCGCTGCGCGAGTCGGGTGCGGACGTGGAAATGAGGGAGCGGGTCGCGGCGCACGACGATAGGATGTGGCGAGCGGAGTTTCCGCTGATGGTGGCGTGGGCGTTCGGACGATAACCGCGCCGTATGATTCGACGGTGGCCGTCGTTGTGCTGACGGACAGTTTTGCGAAACATTGTCTTGTGCCAAACAATCATTCAGATTTCCCCTTGAACCTTACGTAACGTAAGGATGTATAGTGGACGTAACGGCAGGACAAAACACCGAGGGCAACGGCCAACAAATCGACCAAGCTGCATTCGAAAACGGAGGAGAAACGGACATGAGAAAACTCGTATTGTTCATGCATGTGTCGCTGGATGGGTATGCGTCGGATGCGAACGGCGGTCTGGGTTGGATTCCGTACAACGAGGAATTCGAGCAATACGCCGAGGAGGTCGTAGCCGAAGTCGGCTCTCCCGTATACGGGCGTAAGACGTATCAGCTGATGGAGAGCTACTGGCCGACAGTGCTGGAGGATCCGAATGCGTCGAAGCACGAGATGGAGCATGCGAAATGGCTGCAGGCTGTCAAGAAGATCGTGATCTCCGGCACGATGGACAAGGCGGAATGGGACAATACGCTGCTGATCAAGGACAATATCGCAGAGGAAATCAAGGCGCTCAAGGAGCAGCCTGGCAAAAATCTCGTTATCTTCGGCAGCCCGGGGGCCGCGAAGACGCTTCTTGAGCTCGGCCTGATCGACGAATTCCTGCTGACGATATGTCCGGTCGTCCTGGGCAGCGGAAAATCGGCATTCGACGGCGGCGTCGAGAAAATCAAACTCAAGCTGCTGTCCAGCCGAACGTTCAACTCGGGCATTATCGCGACCCGCTACGAGGTGGAGAAATAGCCGTGCCGTACGAAGTGTTCGGCTAACGAGCGCCCTCGAACGAGGACGCGTAAAGAGAAGCATTACTTTTGGCATTGCGCATGAAAATGGTCATGCGCAATGATCGAAAGCGATGCTTTTTTTGTTGTGCATTCATGACCTTTAACAGATTTCGCACGCCGTCATCCTTGGTAAGATCAAGGTGCAACAACAAACGGAACCCATCGTTCCGTGCGTGAAGAGCTCATTCATGGCGTTTAATTCCGCAACCATCTTGTGTAGAAGGGATATGGTGCCAATGCTGCGCAGTTTTTTGACGGATCGATTGACGAATTCGTACACGCGATTGAAAGAAATGGTGGAGACTTATGGGAAATGGGTAGAGGAGTACGGATATGACCTGGATTGCTGCTGGTAACCCCGCAGTAAGTTATTCCGCTTCCCAAGTATAGGAATCAACGCGAAGGAAAACCTTAAAGCTATGTCCGCAATCGGATTAGCGATGACGAAGAGGAGTGCATGCAAAAATGGATAAAATCGAAAAGAAACTGTATACAGCCACGGTAAACGTTCAAGGCGGAAGAGAAGGCAAAGCGGTGTCCACCGATGACAACCTGAACGTGGATTTGCGGTATCCGAAGGAATTAGGCGGCAACGGCGAAGGCACGAATCCCGAGCAATTGTTCGCGGCAGGATTCGCGGCTTGCTTTGAAGGCGCAATGGGTACGATCATGCGAATGAAAAAGATCAAATCCGAAGGGGTTTCCATTGTTTCGAACGTAACGCTCGGCAAGGATGCGAACGACGGCTACGTGCTGGCCGTGGCGTTCGATGTCACGATTAAAGGCGTCGATCGCAGCGTCGCTCAAGAAATCGTCGACGAAGCGCACAACGTATGTCCTTACGCGCGAGCGACGCGCGGCAATATCGAGGTCATCTCGAACGTCGTTGGGTAAGGCTTCTCCTTAAACGGCTATTGAAACGCCTTGGACCATGTGTTATGATGACACCAAATTTAACGATTGGAGTGATTGAATAATGTAATATTTCTTGCCGGTCTTAAGGGATAAAACAAAGCTGATTTTTGCGTTGTTTTGTTCGTTATCGCCGCGGGAAAGTTACTTATTCTTTCACTCTTTCATATACCTCCTTCAGCCCTCCGCGAGGGCTGTCCTGACGTATATTTTTGAGCTGCGAGAAAGGTAACTTTCTTGCAGCTCATTTTAGTTTCAGCGACAGGAGGGAAAACCATGTCAACGATTCAAGTATCCAACCTGACCTTTGCGTATGAAGGCAGCTATGACAACATTTTCGAGAAGGTCAGCTTCCAGATCGACACCGATTGGAAACTGGGGTTCACGGGCCGAAACGGGCGCGGCAAAACGACGTTTATGAAGCTGCTCCTCGGTCAATTGGAATTCAGCGGAACCATCTCAACCCCGGTCAGCTTCGATTACTTCCCTTTCCCCGTCAAGGATCCGGAACAGCTGACCATGGAGGTCGTAAGCGACATTTACCCGGATTATGAGCTTTGGCGGCTGGAGCGCGAGCTATCCTTGCTCAAAGTAGCCGAAGACGCGCTGTACCGGCCATATAACACGTTATCAAACGGAGAGCAAACGAAGGTGCAGCTAGCCGCCTTGTTTCTGAAGGAAAATCACTTCCTGCTGATCGACGAGCCGACCAACCACTTGGACGTGCACGCCAGAGAGCTGGTCAGCCACTATTTAAACGGGAAGAAAGGGTTTATTCTGGTGTCGCACGACCGGGCGTTCCTCGACCATTGCGTGGACCATATTCTGTCGATCAATAAAACCAATATCGACATTCAAAAGGGAACGTTCTCCAGCTGGTGGGCAAACAAACACCTGCAGGATCAGTTCGAGCTGAACGAAAACGAAAAACTCGTCAAAGACATCAAACGGCTGTCCGACGCCTCCAAAAGAACCGGCCAATGGTCGCATGAGGTGGAGAAAAGCAAGAACGGAACGCGTAATTCCGGATCCAAGGTAGACAAAGGGTATATCGGGCACAAAGCCGCCAAAATGATGAAACGCTCGAAGTCGATCGAGCAGCGGCAGCAATCCGCGATCGAGGAGAAATCCAAGCTGCTCAAGAACATCGAAACTTCAGAGAGCCTGCAAATATCGCAGCTGGCGTATCCCAAGTCCCAGCTGGTTGAGCTGGACCATGTGGCCATACGTTATGACGGCAAAACGGTGTGCCGGGACGTCAGCTTCGCCATTAACCAGGGTGAGCGGATTGCCTTGACCGGCCCGAACGGATCGGGAAAATCGAGCCTGCTTAAGCTGATTCTTGGCGAACCTATTCCGTACACCGGCGCTTTCCATAAAGGCAGCGGGCTGCGAATCTCCTATGTCTCCCAGGATACGTCGCATTTAAGGGGGGACTTGTCCGGCTATGCCCGGGACCAGGGAATCGATGAAAGCCTGTTTAAGGCGATTTTGCGCAAGCTCGATTTCTCCCGCCTGCAGTTCGAGAAAGACATGTCTTTGTTCAGCGGAGGCCAGAAGAAGAAGGTCTTGATCGCCAAAAGCCTATGCGAAGAGGCCCATCTGCATGTGTGGGATGAACCGCTGAACTTCATAGACGTGATCTCCCGGATGCAGATCGAGGAAGTGCTGCTTGAACATCAGCCTACCCTGATTTTCGTGGAACATGACATTGAATTCACCGGGAAGATCGCGACAAAAACGGTCGAGTTGAAGGACTGAGCCATACTCGCGCGCGAAAGGAATGGATAAGATGTTGGATGAGATCGTAGATGACAGGGCGAACCGCTCGCAGAGGAGAGAGACGGTTCGCGCAACCCAATAGCCGCTGGACTGCCACGAAGCAGGTTGCACCGACTTCGCGGTCCAGTCCAGCGCAATGAATGATGGACCGGCAGCACGATTCCTTATAGCCAGAGCAATTTGACAAGATCAAAACCTTCGTTTATATTGAGTATGTTCTCACTCATCGAATTGAAAAGAGGTTATCTTATGGCCCGTCCCCTTAGCGAAGAGAAACGAAAGGCATTATTAACTGCCGCAACGGAAGAGGTGGCAACGTCCGGAGCTGCCGCGTCGACGATTAAGATCGCCAAGAAAGCGGGGGTTGCGGAGGGGACGTTATTCGTCTACTTTCCGACCAAGGACGACTTGCTTAATCAGCTTTTTTTGGCGTTAAAATCGGATTTGATGGGATTTTTGATGAAAGATTATCCGATTCATGCGGATATTCAGGGAAAAATCAGATCTCTCTGGACGGGTTTTATCGATTGGGGAGCAACCTACCCGAACAAGCGGAAGGCGCTGCGGCAGCTCGGCGTTTCGGAGCGAATCACCGATTCGAATAAGGATGTCGGCGAGGCGTTGTTCGACAATCTGCATGACGTGATTGAAGAAGGCTTCAAGACCGGCGTTCTCCGAGAGCAGCCCCTCCCTTTTTTGAGCGGCCTGATTAATGCGCTCGCCGATATGGTTCTCCAGACTGCCCTTGATGACGCAATCAAGCTTGACCAGTACAAAGCTTTGGGTTGGCAGGCGTTGTGGGGCGCCATTGCACGCAAATAAGGCGTGCTATTTTTTCCATTTATAAATGAGTGAGAACATAGTCATTATTATTTCGGAAAGGTACCGAATCGAATTTCGACCGGCGGAAAAGGCGGTCATGGCCGTATGGCGGATCATCGATCCCTTGTTTGCGGGGAAAATGAATCGTTACAAAGGGATAGAGGGCAAAAACATTGCAATCGCAATGATACAAGCCGCAAAGAAGCAAAGCCAAAAAGTAAACCTCTACAACTGGAACGAGATTAATCAATTGCTCTTAGCCCGGGGAGTCCCCGATTGACATTCGTAGCGCCAAGATCAGCCTCATCCTGTAAAAACGCAGGTTCGCGGCCGTACCCTGCGTTATAACGTTTAAGCTTGCGGGATTATGGTATAAATGGTACTGTTGGTATATCATTTAAACCCGGAGGGAACCAGGGTATGTCGCAACTGCCATTATACGAACAGATCTACGGCTACGTGCACGACCAGATAACGTCCGGAAGGCTGAAAGAGGGAGAGCGCGTCCCATCGGAAATGGAGCTTGCCGAGCGGTTTAACGTGAGCCGAATCACGACCAAGAAGGCGCTCGAGGGTCTGGCTAACGACGGGTTGATCACGCGCATGCGCGGGAAGGGCTCCTTCGTAAGCGCGATGTCGAGGCCTGACTCGCAGTCAAAGCAGGCTATTCCCGAAGCGGACAATCCGGCTCCGGTCCGGCAAACGAGGGTCATCGGCGTCTTGCTGCCGGACATCTCGGAATCTTACGGCATTCGACTGTTTCGAGCCATCGAGGAGAAGGCTTCCGAACTCGGCTGCCATATGCTGATCAAGCTGACGTACGACAAGCAGGAGGCGGAAGAAAAGGCGATTCAGTCGCTTATTCACGCAGGCGTGGACGGGCTGATCGTGTTTCCGGTCCATGGCGAGCATTACAGTACGGAACTATTGCGGGCCGTCATCGATGACTTCCCCGTCGTCCTCGTAGATCGCTACATGCGAGGAATCCCGGCCTGCTCCGTCCATACGGACAATGAGAAAGCATGCGAAGAGTTGACTGACTATCTAATCGATAAGGGACACCGCGAGGTTGCGCTGTTGTCCACGCCTGCCGAAAACACGACGACGCTGGAGGACCGGTTGAAGGGGTTCTCCAACGCCTTCATTAAGCGCGGAATCGGATTGAATCCCGATCACTTCGTGACGAACTTGTTCAGCTCGCTGCCGAAATCATTCGAAAGCGATAATATCCAGGTCGACCAGCAGCAGCTTCGCGCGTACATGTCCGCGCATCCGGGGACGAAGGCGTTCGTAGCCTGCGAATATAATTTGGCGCGGGTATTGAAACGGGAGATCGAACGAATGGGAAAACGGGTACCGGAGGATTACGAGATTGCCTGCTTCGACTATCTGAGCGACGACTTTGACGGACCGCAATTCCCGCATATTCGCCAGAACGAAGAAGTGATGGGCGCACGGGCCGTGGAGCTGCTGAGCAGATTGTGGCAGGGGGAATTGCTGCCGCGGCAAACGATTATCGACTATACGCTCGCGGTATAATGGTTTATGCCATTCGAATACGCAAACGGTAAGCGGGTCTGCGATAAAACGCGGAACCCGCTTTTTTTATGCGCGTGTTACGAACGATTCGCACCATCGAAGAGAACGATATGCCATATGGAGTATTTAAATAAATTGGCATATAGGCATAAAAGTAATGTTGACATACTTTATATTGGTATAATATACTTCGTTAAGAGTTAACTTCCTAGACGAGTAAAGGAACGGCAAATGCAACTCGGTTTCATAACCCCGAGCGGCTGCCAAGCACACCTAAGGAGGACACGGCATGAATTCGTCTTTGGCCGCCTATATCGAAGAAACGGCCTCGAAATTGGCTCGGGTGCGTCCCGAAATGGTTCAAACGTTTAAGCAGTGCTATCCGAATACCCTCGACACGACAGTCGAACGATTACATGACGATACGACGTTCATCATCACGGGGGATATTCCGGCGATGTGGCTCCGCGATTCGTCGGCGCAAATCCGCCCCTATGCGCGATTGGCCGGGAAAGACGATGAACTCGCCGCCATGTTCAGAGGAACGATTGAACGGCAGGCGGCTTACCTAGCGATTGACCCTTACGCAAACGCTTTCAATCGCGAAGCGAATGGGAACGGGCATCAAAGCGATGCCACCAAGATGGGGCCGTGGATTTGGGAGCGCAAATACGAGCTCGACTCGTTGTGCTACCCCGTTCAGCTATGTAAAGACTATTTCGATGCAACAGGCGACGTCACCGTCTTCACGCCGGCGTTCCATTGGATGTTAAGGCGGATCGTCGACACGATGTCGACCGAGCAGCGTCATGAGGAGCTATCGGCGTACCGGTTCGAACGGGAAGACATCTTGCTACCGTCGGATACGCTGCCGTTCGGTGGACGCGGCACGAAAGTTAATTTCACCGGAATGATCTGGTCCGCGTTCCGTCCGAGCGACGACGCGTGCAAATTCGGCTACCTGATTCCCGCGAATATGTTTGCCGCCGTCGTGCTGGGCCATATCGCCGAGTTCGCGATTACGGCGTACGGCGACGAGACGCTTGCGGCGGACGCGCTGCGGTTGAAGAAGGACGTCGAATTCGGCATCGAGACCTATGGCGTTGTCGATCACCCGCGCTATGGACGCATGTATGCTTATGAAACCGACGGCTTCGGCAATTACAACCTGATGGACGATGCTAACGTGCCGAGCCTGCTATCCATCCCGTATTTAGGCTACCGCCCGGCGGACGACGAAACCTACAAGCGGACGCGCGCCTTCATCCTGAGCAAGGACAATCCCTATTATGCCGAAGGGCGATTCGCGCGAGGCGTCGGCAGTCCCCATACGCCGCTCGGGTATGTCTGGCCTATCGGGCTGATCGTGCAAGGCCTTACTTCGACCGATGCGGCCGAGAAGCGCGACATCGTGGACATGCTGGCCCGGACGACGGCGGGCACCGATTACATGCATGAGAGCTTCGACCCTGATCGGCCGGAGACGTATACGCGCCCATGGTTCGCTTGGGCAAATAGCCTATTCGGCCAATTCCTTGCCGATTGGGTGAACGAACAGAACATCGATTAGGAGGTGCTGGCGTGAAACGTTCGATCTGGCAAAGGGACGGCTTTATAGGGTATCTGTTCATCCTTCCCGGCATTCTCGGGTTCCTGTTCTTCGTCGCCTACCCGCTGCTCTCGTCGATTTATTTCTCGATGACCAAGTGGAGCGGATTCGATACGCCGACTTACGTCGGGCTGCAGAATTACAAGTACATGTTCACGATGGATCCGACCTTCTGGCCCGGGCTGAAAGCGACGATCCTGTACGCGCTCATCAGCGTGCCGCTTGGCCTCGCGCTCGGCTTGGGGCTTGCGATGCTGCTGAACCGGAATTTGCCCGGCATCAAGATTTTCCGCACGCTGTTCTACCTCCCGGTCGTGCTGCCGATCGTCGCGACCTCGACGCTATGGCTGTTCGTCTACGAGCCGCAGTTCGGGCTTGCGAACAATGTCCTTAAGGCGCTCGGCCTAAAACCGGTCGAATGGCTGACCGATTCGCATACGGCCCTGTTGTCGCTCGTCGTGCTTGCCCTGTGGGGAGTCGGCTCGAACATGATCATTTTCCTCGGGGGGCTGCAGTCGGTACCGACGGACGTCTACGAGGCGGCCGAGATCGACGGGGCGAGCAAGTTCCGCATCTTCTTCAATGTTACGATTCCGTTAATCACGCCGACCTTGTTCCTGCAGCTCATTACGGGCATGATCGGTTCGTTTCAAACCTTCGTGCAGCCAGCCATCCTGACGAAAGACGGCGGTCCGGATTTCTCCACGATGCTGCTGAACTTCAGTATTTACAAAAACGCGTTCCAGGGACAAGATTTCGGCTACGCGATCGCGCAAGTGTGGGTGCTGTTCGTGCTCATCATCCTGTTCACGATCATCGCCTTCAAGTCCTCCAGCAGCTTTGTTTATTATGAAAACGAATCGAAATAAGGAGGGAGCAGCATGAGCGGAGCGAATTTGGCCGCGGGCAGCCCAGGCACGAGAAGAGTCGGGCAGATCATTCGGTTTGCGTTTCTTCTTATCTTGTCGGTCTCGATGATCTATCCCGTCCTATGGATGATCACCATTGCGCTGGAAGGCAGCGGCGGAATGTTCAAGGTACCGCCTGAATGGTTTCCGCATGAATTCCACTTCAACAACTTCGTCAATGGCGCCAAGGAAATCGATTTTGGCCGCGTATTCCTAAACAGTCTCGCGATTTCCGTTACCGTCACCATCGGCCAGGTCATCAGTTCGCTGTTTATCGGTTACGGCATCGCCCGGATTCCGTTTCCGGGTCGGAAGCTTTGGTTTTACTTCTTTATCGGGAGCATGATGCTGCCTTCGATCGTCAGCCTCATTCCGGTCTTTTATGTATTTGCCAAAATCGGACTCTTCAATACCTGGTGGCCGATCCTGATTCCGGCGTTCTTCGGCAATCCGTTCTTCATCTTCCTTTGCCGCCAATTTTACAGCGCGATCCCTTATTCGTACGACGAGGCCGCGAAGATCGACGGGGCGAACCATTTTCAAATCATGACGCGGGTTATCGTACCGGCGAGCATCCCGCTTGTCGTGACCATGATCATCCTCAGCTTTCAAGGGTCTTGGAATGAATATTTGCAGCCGCTTGTGTACCTCCAGGATCAGAAGAAATGGCCGTTATCCGTCGCGGTGGCTTCCTTCAGCGGTTCCTACGGCACGACATGGAATCACTTCATGGCCGTCAATTTGCTCTACATGCTGCCCTTGCTCATCCTGTTTTTTGCCGCTCAGAAATACTTCATGCAGGGCCTTGGCTCGCTCAACAATTCGGGCTTGAAATAACCGGTTTATCAAACGGAGGAGGTGAAGGGGGAGTCGAGTCTGGGAGGGGCGGCGCCGCAATAGGCCCGAACGGAGAGAAACGTATACGCTTTCAATAGACAGAACGTGAAGGCGCTTGGTGGACAAAAACGACTTGCACATTCAAGGAGGTCATCGAGAACATGAAACAGGTCATGAAATGGTCGGCAATGCTGCTGACGGTCGTATGCGCGGCCGGCGTCTTGGCAGGGTGCGGCAGCAGCGACAACAACGGCGGCAACGGCGGAACGAACGCCGGATCGGGAAATACGGCGGGCGGAAGCACGGGAGCGAACGACGGTTCGAACGCAGGCGCGGCCAATGGCGGCGAGGAAGTCAAGTTGACCATGATGACATGGGAAGGCAAGGAAATGACCGCGGCTATTCAAGAAGCGCTTAAGTCCTTCGAATCCGAGAACCCCGGGATCAAGGTCGAAGTGCTGCCGACGCCGTTGACGGATTACACGACGAAGATTAATTCCCTCATTGCGATCGATAAGGCGCCGGATGTATTTATGAGCGGCAACGACACCGAACTGATCTCCGGCAAGAACGGACAGCTGTACGACTGGTCATCCATGATGGATAGCGATAAGACGTTTTTTGACAGCTTCTATCCCGGCATCATCCCGAACTGGCTGGTCAACGGCAAGCTGTACGGAATCCCCGGCCTGATGAACACGTACGGCGTGTTCTACAATAAGAAGCTGCTTCAGGATGCCGGCGTAGCGGAGCCGAAGGTCGGCTGGACGTATGCCGACATGCTGGACGATGCGAAGAAGCTCGCGAAAAAGGGACAGAACTTCGGTCTCTATCTCCAGCAGATGAACGATCCGTTCGGCTTGTCCAATTACGCGGCTTCCGCCGGCGACACGCCTTTCGCGGACTCCATTACCGATGCCAAGACGGTGACCGTGAGCCCTAAATTCGAAGAAGCCGTCAACCTGTACCGCGACGGCGTTGCCGACGGCAGCATTGCGCCGTTCAGCCAAAACACGGACAACTACGCGAACTTGTTCAAAGAAGGCAAAGTGCCGCTGCTGCAGGCGGGTCAATGGTACGCGGACGATTTCATCCGCAATGCCAAGGATCTGGAATGGGGCTATGTGCCGAGCCCGATCGTGGACAAGCCCGTCGCGACCTACGATGCCATCGGCTTCGCAAGCCCGGCGAAGATCAAGCATCCGGAAGCCGTCTATAAGCTGATTAAATTCGTGGCGACGGAAATGTATGAGGAAGTGCTGCCGAAATTCCCGGTCGCACCGCCGACGTACCAGCCGTCCGCGCAGCCATACTACAACAAGCTGAAGGAAGCCGGCCATCCGGAAATGGCGGAAACGCTCGATTACATGCTTAAAGCCGAGACGAAGACGCCGGTTCGCTTCATGGAGCCGTGGTCCGCAAAGGCGCAAAAGTTCATCGATAGCACGTTTAAGGCGGTCATCGACGGCAAGCAGCCGGTCGACAACCTGAAGAAGCTCGAGAAAAATATTAACGCTGTCATTGCCGCTCCTTAAGCGAAATCATCTTAGTCAAAGCCTCCGGCGAAACCGCAAACGTTTGCGGTGCTGCCGGAGGCTTTTTTTCGCTGTACGAAGCATTCGCATGATCTAGGGTTACTATAAAGAAGCTGCCGGCGAAACGCTCCGCCAGAACCCGAAACTATCCGCGCTGAGAAACGGTCCTGCGTGCCAATGGCGCCTTCGCCGTTCGATCGGAGCACGGAAGCATTACTTTTGGCATTGCGCATGAAAATGGTCATGCGCAATGACCGAAGGCGATGCTTTTATTGGTGCGTATTCATGACCTTTCACAGATTTGGCATTCCGTCATCCTTGGTAAGATCAAGGTGCAAGCACGAGACGAAGCCTTATTAGGAGGGAATGCGATGTTTGGAAACCAATCGAGACGGCCGGCCAAGTACGCGGCAATATTGCTGTTCGCGTCCATGATGCTGCTTTTGCTTTCCGCCTGCTCGCAAACCGGCGATCAGCAAAACGGGGAGCGCGGCGCCGAAATCCAGCCCAAAACCGTGGCGTTAACCACTGCAGGCAAGCCAACGCCCGACAAGCCAACGCCCGACAAGTCAGCGGCCGACAAACCAATGCCGGCTAAAGCGTACTCCGACGAGGAGCTGGTCAAAGAGCTTCCGGGCTTCAAGAACGGCTATAAGGAAGCGAACGGCGTCAAGCTTCACTACGTCGAGGGCGGGAAGGGCGAGCCGCTGTTCCTGCTTCCGGGCTGGCCCGTTACTTGGTATTCCTTCCGCAACCTGATGCCGGAGCTGGCCAAGAGCTATCACGTTTATGTCGTGGAATACCGCGGCATGGGCAGCTCGGACAAGCCGCAATCGGGCTATGACAAGAAGACGATGGCGACGGACATTCATGAATTGGCCAAATTGCTCGGATACAAGCGCATCAACATCGCCGGGCATGACATCGGCGCGACGATCGCGTACGCCTATGCGGCCAATTACCCGCAAGCCACGAAGAAAGTCGTGCTGATGGACGCTTCTCATCCGAACGAGAACTTTCTGAAAATCCCGATTTTGCCGCCGCCGGGCGTGTATGACGAAAGCAACCCCGAACGCGCGAAGTTCTACTGGTGGTTTGCCGTCAATACCATCCCGGGCTTGTCGGAGCAGATGCTGCAGGGCAACCAGTTGAATCTCGTTTATAACTGGATCTACGATTATATGGGCTACACCAAGGATGCGCTCAGCAAGAAGGAGCGCGAGGTTTACCTCGCGGCCTATTCCCAGCCCGACGCGCTTCGCGCCGGGAACGAATGGTACAAGACGTTTAGGGAAGATATCGAAACGTTTAAAACGTACAAGCCGCTGTCCGTGCCCGCGCTCGGCATCGCCGGCGTATCCGGTTACGGCATGCTGGAGCAGTTCTTAACCGAGCATGCGCCGAATTCCAAGACGGTGAAGCTGGAGAAAACCGGACATTGGATTATGGAGGAGAACCCGCAGGCCGCCATTAAGCTGTTCAAAGCGTTTCTCGGGTAAATCGTCCCCCCAATCGCGAGCGGCGGCGTTACGCCGCTGACGGTAAGGTTCTTCATACCGCACCCGTCCACAAATAAAAAACACCTTCAAGCGAAATCACCAGGTCGAATGAACCGGTGGACGGCTTGAAGGTGTTTGTGCGTTCGCAACACGAGTCAGCTATTCCGTTAGCGCTCTCAGCGGTCTGAATCTGAATGGCGGCGATCGTGCGATGAAGGGAAATTCACCCCTAAGGCGAATACAGATGGAGTACAACTCACGTATTGGAGCCTATATAAAATGGCGGGAAGCGAGGTGCCGGGGTGAATTTTAAATCGATGCTCATGGATCAAATCAACGCTTGTTATCACGATAAAAGCTGGTTTATTCCGCTTCGCGAAATCCTGATTGACCTGAATGCGGAGCAAGCGGCAAGGGAGGATGCCGGCAATTCATCCATCTGGGCAATCGTGAATCATCTTATCTTTTGGAATGAGCGATGGCTGGAGAGATTCGAGAGCGAACAATTTGAACCGACAAGTTCAATGAACAACGACGATACGTTTTATGTGGATCCCAACACCATGAACGATGCCGAATGGACGCGTACCCTGCAAAGATTGGATCGCGTATTCAGGCGTTGGGATACGGCGCTCGAGGAGAGCGGGGAATCGAAACTCACGACCGGGATCGCTTCTTATTTCAACGCGCCTTGGTGGGGCGTCGTATCTAATTTATGCCTGCATAACGCGTATCATATCGGTCAAATCATGCTGCTCAAAAAACAATTGCGGCATCATTGAACGTCATTCGTTTTTTTCAGCACGTACCGCTCCCCGGGAGCCAAGATGCGATACCGGTTCTCCGAACGGGTAATATGCGGAGCGAGTCTATTCGGATCGCCGTTGAACGGCAGCATCTCAGGCCCGTGATAGGTTCCGTAGTGGTGCGGGATGATAGCCGCCTGCTCAAGGCGATTCGCGAGGTTGACGGCATTCTCGACGCCGAAATGATAGGGATCGTCCGATACATCGAGCAGCAGGACGTCGACCCCGCTCATTTGCATATGCTCGGCCAGCAGCCGGGTGTCACCCGTGCACCATATCGTCCCGTCCGGGGTGCGGATGAAGAAGCCGCAGCAGTCCTCGGGACCGTAGGGATTCTGGCTTGGATAGGCATGATCGGCTCGCGTCAGCGTGATTTCAATCTCTCCGATACGGAAGCTCTCGCCGATTCGGAAAGCCCGTGCCTGACTCGAAGGGACCCCTAACCGCTCCAATTCCTGCACGACGATAGCCGGCCCCGCGTACAATCCCCCGGTCCGGATTAAAGCCGAAGCCGTAACCGGGCCCAAGTGATCGTCATCCCTATGCGTGTAGAGAATCGCATCTAACCGCGGGACGTCTGCCGCTTCGATCGGCAGCGGGACCAACAAGCGATGTCCCAGTTCGCAATTCTCGTCGGAGCCGTCCTGCATGGAAATGACGGGATCGATCATAAGCAAGGTTCCGTGGGACTGGATAAGAAACCCGGCGCCCGAGAGCCACCAGACGGACGTAGTATCGGATGGTTCGAAGTCCTTGGCCGTCATCGGCCGCGTATACGGCGCACGGACTTGGGTCGCGGAGAATTCTTTGGCCATTAATTCGCTCAGCTCCTTCACGAGATCTGTCTTTCGGAAGCACGCTTTTATTTTAATTCGCCTTGCGCGAGCCGCACAAGCTGCGGACGGGCGCCGAAGGTGGCCGCCCGCAGCGATTATGGGTTCGGCGGCGACGGCATGATGAGCTGGAGATCCTGAATCTGCCGAAGATGAACGGCCGACAGCAGCTCCAGCAGCTCCAGCCCCTTGGGCGTCAGCGCCAGATGGACGCTTCGCGCGTCGTCCGGATTCGGACGACGGGCTACAAGCTCGCTTTGTTCGCAGCGGGTCGCCAAACCCACGCAGGCATGATGAGTGACTTGAAGCCGCTCGGCCAGCTCGGAGATCGTCGCATAATCGCGTCCCGGATAGCCTTGAATAGCCAGCAGCAGTTGGTGCTGTTGCGGAGTAAGCCCCATCTCGCGGGCCGCGGATTCGCTAAAGCGAATGAATTTGCGCAACGTGTATCTAAATTCGGCCAATTGCTCATACACGGATTTGGGCAACGCTTGTTTCGGCATACGGACATTCTCCTTCGCGTAGTTATATCTCAATGCGATATAAATTTCGGGATCATGCCAACATGATCATGGGGGAGAAACGTATTGAATAAGCCGCGTTCCTGTTCTTTATCCGATTTTACCATAACGCCCCGGGTATTGTACCTTTCCTTCCTCGCGGTAATCGTAGGCGCTGCCGGCGCGTTGACGGCGGTGGCGCTGACCCGAATGATCGGCCTGTTTACGAACCTCTTCATCTATCATCGCGTCTCCTTCCAATTCGTGAAAGCCTACCCCAACGGGCTCGGATGGGGCATCATCGTCGTCCCGGCAATCGGGGGGCTGCTGATCGGCTTGATGGCGCGCTTCGGTTCGGACAAAATTCGCGGCCATGGCATCCCCGAAGCGATGGAAGCGATTCTGACCGGCAAGAGCGTCATTGCGCCCAAAGTTGCCGTATTAAAACCAATCTCCGCGGCCATTTCGATCGGCAGCGGAGGTCCGTTCGGCGCGGAAGGGCCGATCATTATGACAGGCGGATCCATCGGCTCGGTCATGGGTCAGTTTCTGTACCTGTCCGCGGCGGAACGCAAAATCCTGCTGCTGGCCGGAGCGGCGGCCGGGATGTGCGCCACGTTCAATGCTCCGATAGCCTCCGTGTTATTCGTGACCGAGCTGCTTGCTTTCGAGATGAGACCGCGAAGCGTCATGCCGATTGCGCTAGCCAGCGGGGCGGCCGGTTTTATCCGCATCAACATCTTGGGCGGGGGAGCGATTTTTCCTTCCGCCGCCCAGCCGTTACTGAACGCGCAAGGCATGGCCGTCGGGTTGCTGTTCGGCGTCGTGGGACCTGCGGTTGCGTATCTCTTAACCAAGTTAATCTACAAATCGGAGGATTGGTTCGCCAAGCTGCCCTTGCATTGGATGTATTGGCCGGCTATCGGAGGGCTGGCGGTCGGATTGGGCGGTTTTGCCGTTCCGCAGGTTCTTGGCGTAGGGTATGACACGATACAAGGGTTAGCGGTCGGGCATGTCGCGCTCGCGCTTGCGCTCAAAATTCTGCTCGTCAAAACGATCATTTGGGTCGTAGCGCTCGGTTCCGGCACATCCGGGGGCATTTTGGCTCCCGTCCTAATTATTGGCGGGACCTTGGGTGAAGCGATGGGGATGTTGTTTCACGCCCCGGATCCGGCGGTTTGGTCGATCCTGGGAATGGCGGCCGTATTTGCGGGCGTGACGCGGTCTCCGTTCACGGCGATCTTGTTCTTGCTGGAGCTTACGCACGACATGCAGATGCTTCTGCCGCTTACCATCGCGTGCATGCTGGCCTACGGGTTATCGGCGCTCGCGCTTTCGCGTTCCATCTTGACGGAAAAAATCGCGCGCCGAAACCGGCTTATCACCCGGGATTACGGCATCGACCCGTTAGCGTTGTATACGTTGGCGGAACTTGCGCTAGAACCGCCTGTCCTCGTATCGGAGACGATGACCTTCTCGGAGCTGATTCGGCGCCAGGCGGGAGAGGCTGCCCCGGCGGAAGGGTTCCTCGTTGTCTCCGCAGATGACCGATTGATCGGGTATATCAAGCATGCCGAGCTTTGGAAATGGGTGTACAGCGAGCGCGCCTCCTATGCTAGACTTGGCGATCATTGCGCGTGGCCGTTGACGACGATCGCGAGCCGGCAGACGGCGTCCGAAGCGTTAACGATGCTGCTGGCGGTTCCGGAGCAATTGCTCGCGGTGGTCGACGAGCAGCATTGTCCGATGGGGATCGTGACCGCTTCGATGCTGCTCAGGATTCGTGAACGAACCGCAGAAGAAGAGCACAGCCGCGAGCGGTATTTAACCTTTTCCTGGATGCGCCGGCTTGTCCGTTGGCGGAAACTAGCGATTCATTCTATGCGGGAAGCCGAGCGAGAAGGAGAATAAGCTTCGTCTTGCTTATCGGACAAATCCTTTTATTGCTTCTTCCTTTACGTCCGCAAACCGGACCGGTCGGGGAGCCTCATGGGTTGAACTGGCCGGGATTTTTTCGAGGGCTTTCGGTTGTGTTGCCCATCATCGTCATTGGTTTGGTTGGCTGGAAGAACGAAAAACGGAAGTAAGACGGGAAAAGTGATTGTTGAATGAGCGGTAGACTATAGCTCAATCGTGACACGGCGGCAGCCGACCTCAGTGCGATCGGCGGCCGTCGTTGTCCTAACGGGGAGGCGGAAATAACTTATCCTCGGGCGGCGAAGCGAAGCGGCAAGCTCTTGACCCCATGGACGATGAAACCGCGCGCGGGTTCGAGCCGATCGTCGTTCTTTCTGGCGAGTCCGGGCAGCCGGTTCATGATCGCCATCAGCGCGACCTTCGCCTCCAGCCGGGCGAGCGGGGCACCGAGACAGAAATGGATGCCTTGGCCGAAGGCCAGGTGCTGATTGGATTCTCTGGCGATATCGAAACGCGCGGAATCGTCGAACTTGGCTTCATCCCGATTGGCCGAGCCGATCCAAGCCACGACCCGGGTCCCCTGCGGGATCGTATGTCCTCCAAGCTCCACGTCCTCTTTGGTCAAACGGAACATCGCTTGCACCGGCGAACGAAAGCGAAGTACTTCTTCGATGGCGCTTCCCAACAAATTCGGGTTGGTCTGAAGCTTCTTCCACTCGTCCGGATGCTCCAGCAGCGTCTGGACGGCATTCCCGATCAGATTCGTGGTCGTCTCGTTGCCGGCGACCAGCAGCAGGCGGCAGAAGGACAGGATCTCCGATTCCGTCAGGTGGGAGGAGCCCTCCTCAGCGGCGAGCAGCGCGCTGATCAAATCGTTCTGCGGGTCGCGCCGGCGCTGCGCGATAACGCTCCTAAAATAGTCGTTCATCTCCATATGGGCCAGCCCGGACGTAGGTTGACCTCCGATGACGGCATCGGCGCTTGCGACGATTTCGTCCGACCAAGCTTTGAAGCGTTCCCGATCGATGGCGGGGATTCCCATCAGTTCGGCGATGACGATAACGGGCAGCGGGTAAGCAAAATCCCGGATGAGATCGATCTCCCCGTCGGGAATGACGACGTCCAGGAGCTCGTCGGCGATCTGCGCGATTCTTGGCTCAAGAGCGGCGACGGCCTTCGGGGTAAATGCGCGGTTGACCAGCGAGCGCAGGTCGCTATGCCTCGGAGGATCCATATTGATGAGGCCAAACCCCTCGGACTGTTTGTGGGAATCGGCATCTCTGGGCGGCGCGCTTGGCCGCGAGGAAAACCGGGAATGATCGGAGAGGACGGTTTTTACGTGATCGTAGGTAAAGACCGACCACAACCGAAGCGGTTCCATGTAAGCGACCGGTTGATTCCTTCTGAAGGTCTCGTACACGGGATACGGATTCAAAAGAAATTCAGGGGATAGCAGATTGGTCATCATCGACACACCCTTTCATAATGGCTTACTATGATGATAACGCCAAAATGTGGAAGACACAAACGATCCGGTTGTAAAGATCGGTAGGTTCAATGGTTGAACTAAGTCTATGAAGGCCCTATCTTAGGTGCAGGCTTCCGATTGCATTGTGCATTCATGGGGGCGCATGGTTATGGGGGGATAAGGCGGAGCCTTCGGAGAGCGGCATGTTCGTTCGGCACTTCGCAGCCCGCGGCTATTTCGCTGTCAGCATCAATTATCGACTGAGCAACGAAGCGACTTATCCCGCGCAGCTGCATGATGCGAAGGCAGCGGTGCGTTGGCTACGAGCGAAAATGCAGATACTTACGCGGCCTTGGTCCTGAAATCCATCGGACTGAGGCCGTCTATTTTGCCTGCAAATTTGGGAATAGGACTTTACAGATGATTTTGGGGTTGATAGAATGTTCATGCTCATATTGTTAACCGAAGTAGGATAACAAAGTTAACATATAACGGCGACATGATTAGCTCTACCGGCAGCAACGCTGGCAATCCGGTTGAGAACGATCAGCCCTATGGAAGAGAAGACGTACTCGACCACGAAAGGAAAATTTCGATAAGCGGGTGAAATCCAAGTGACTCTACTAACCTTTCTGCTAAGCCATGCTTCACGAATGCCGGATCGGGTCGCCATCACCGACAGCCGGGACAGTCTTACTTATTCCGCGTTGGCGGAGCGGGTTCAGCGAGTGGCTAACGGTCTGAAGCAACGTGGTCATATCCATCGGAGGGTAGCGATCTTGATGGGCAATCGGATGGCGTTCGCGGAGATTTTTCTAGGGGCTGTCTACGCGGGGTATGTGCCCGTACCTTTGGATCCGAAGTGGAGTTCCGTTGAAATCCATGCCGTACTCCAGCAATGCGAACCGGGGATTATTTTTGCGGAGGAATCGTATGCCCATCACATTCGTTTGCCAATCGGCCAAGCCGGACAAGTTGAAATCGTGGCGTTAACGCAAGAGCATACAGGTGCTTATGAGCAATGGATAGCCGCATTCCCCCCGGAAGCTGAATTAAACGCGGGCAATGAATTGCTGTTTATCGGATTTACTTCAGGAACGACGGGCGTTCCGAAGGGCTACATGCGAACCCCGCTTTCCTGGGCAACAAGCTTTGAAGCCACGCGGGAAGCATTCCAGCTCGATATCAAGCATTGCATGGCCCCGGGTCCCCTCGTGCACTCCTTGTCGTTGTTTGCCTTGCTGCAAAGCCTGTACTTCGGCGCGACGTTTCATCTCGTCAAGCGATTTGATGCGCATGCGGTGATGGAAGTATGTACGGCTGTTCCCGGTATGATCTTGTTTGTCGTGCCTACGATGATAGAATCGCTGCTCCGGCAGGCTGACCCCGGTAAAGCGTCTATTCAAGCCCTGATCAGCTCAGGCGGAAAGTGGTCGGAGCAGTCGAAGCGGCAGTGCCGGGAAGCGTTCGGCGGGCAGTCCAAGCTGTATGAATATTATGGTTCATCAGAGGCGAGTTATATCAGCTATATGGACCTAGACGAGGCGAAGAAACCGGGTTCGGTGGGAAGGCCTTTTTCCGGTGTTGAGCTATCCATTCGCGATGAGCAGGGCCGGGAGGTTCCTGCCGGAGAGGTCGGACAGCTGTACGTTCGAAGCCGCATGACCTTCTCGGGGTATTATCGGTTAAGCGAAGAGACGTCGGCGGTATTTCAAGAGGGGTGGCTGAAGACCGGGGATTACATGTCAGCCGATCGCGACGGGTACTTATACTTGGCCGGGCGTTCCATGAATAAGATGGTGACCGGCGGCCTGAATGTATTTCCCGAAGAAGTGGAAACGGTCATGCAGCAGCTTCCCGCCGTTCAGGAGGTCATGGTCGTGGGAATGCCCGATGAGCGATGGGGGGAGAAGGTAACCGCAATTGTGCAATGGCGCGGCGAGCAACGCTTGAGTCTGAACGAAGTGAAGGCATACTGCCGTCATTATTTGGCAAGCTACAAGGCGCCCAAACAGCTTATCACCGTGGATCGGTTCCTCTATACAAGCAGCGGCAAGATTGCGCGTCAGCGAATGAAAGACTTTGTGAAAGAAGGGGCGGAATGACTGAGGTTGTAATGGCCATGGCAAAACGTACGCCTATCGGCAAAATCGGCGGTCAACTTAGCACGCTTGAGCCTGAGCTCCTGCTTGCACCGTTAATTCGTGATATCGTTTCGGAGGCACACGTTCCTCCGGAATGGATTGATGATGTCGTCATCGGCAATGTTGTAGGACCCGGGGGCAATATTGCGCGGGTGGCTGCCTTAGAAGCAGGGCTTCCCGTTACGGTGCCGGGTCTAACGATCGACCGCCAGTGCGGATCTGGACTGGAAGCGATTCATCTGGCGGCCCGTTTCATTCAAAGCGGGGCCGGGGAGGTGTACCTGGCCGGAGGGGTGGAGAGCACGAGCCGGGCACCTTGGAAAATGTTTAGGCCGGAGCTGCTTGCGGGTACGCCGCGACTTTATACGCGAGCTCCATTTACCCCAAGCGCTTATGGCGATCCCGATATGGGGGTGGCGGCGGAGAATGTGGCTCGGAGATACAACATCTCCAGAGAAGCCCAAGACTTGTACGCCTTGAAGAGTCATCAAAAGGCCGTCAACGCGCAACGAACAGGGAGGTACGGGCAGGAGATCGTGCCTCTTCAAGTAAACGGTGGTTGGGTCGCCGAAGATGAATGTCCAAGGCCGGATACGAGCATCGAGAAGCTGCAAGCGTTAAAGCCCGTCTTTATGGAACAAGGCACCGTAACGGCCGGCAATGCTTGTCCCATCAATGACGGGGCCGCGCTTGTCCTGCTCCTGTCGCGCGAGAAGTGCGAGCAGCTTAACCTGAAGCCCGTGTTACGCTTCGTAGATGCGCAGACCGTCGGCGTTGATCCCCGTTATTTGGGCATCGGGCCGGTTTCAGCCGTTAACCGGCTGCTAAGCCGACAGCGGCTTCGAATCGCCGATATAGACCGGATGGAATTTAACGAAGCTTTTGCTTCCCAGGTGCTAGCTTCGCTCGAGGAGCTGCAATTTCCGCAGGACAAGGTGAATCCCGGGGGCGGCGCATTGGCGCTCGGGCATCCTTATGGCGCATCCGGCGCCATTCTGATGACTCGCTTATACGCGGAGATGCTGCAGAATCCCTTCAGGCGCGGGATCGCTGCATTGGGGATTGGCGGAGGCATGGGGCTTGCCGTATTCGTGGAGGCGGTGGAATGAACAGCGTTCGATTCCAGGTTCATCTGGCGGAGGAGTCTATCATCCACTATGCCAATGGCATTAAAGCGCCTTTGCAGCGGATCGACGGCGCTTTGATCGCACCGTCCACGATGCCGATTACGTTCTGGAAGCGAACGGACGCCCCTTGGCTGGACATGCCCGAGCCGCTGCTTCATGGAACGCAACACTTTCATTATAAGGCGCCGTTGACGGCAGGGATGGAGCTGGATTGCCTGCTAGCTTTAACCAAGATCGAGCAAAAGCCCGGACGTCGGGGTAATTTGGTTTTATATACCCATTCCCTCACTTGTGCATGCGCCGGCCGATCCATCATGACCGCGGAAACGGTGTTGATTTCGGTTGGCGACAAATGAGGCGAATACAGATTACCGCAGCAGCCATTCGGGGATATGCGGAACTGACCGGGGATCTGGCGCCTATTCACCTTCAGGCTGAAGCTGCGAGACAAGCCGGGTACCAAGCGCCTATCGCACACGGGATGTATCTGATGGGGGTGGCACAGTCTATTTATTTGGAAGAGCATCGGACACATTGGATTCCGTCGTATAACATGAAGTTTCACCGGCCGCTCGTTCAAGATACGCTGGCATGCTTCGTCTATGAAGCATGCGGCGATAGCATTCAAGTCACGATTAGGGAACAAGATGAAGCTGGGGAAATCATCGCCAAAGGCGCGTTCATCGTTCGGGAGGGAGTCTGCTCACTGTGAAAACGGCGCTCATTACCGGAGCAAGCAGGGGAATTGGCCGCAGCATCGCCATGGAGCTCGGGCGCAGCGGCTATCGGGTGGCGGTCAATGGGCTGCATGAAGAGCGGATTAACACCGTTGTGGAAGCCATTCGTCACGAAGGCGGCGCAGCCGAGGGGTACTGCGCGAACGTTGCGGATCCATCGGCGGTGACGGCGATGGTTGAGGCAGTTAAGGCGCGTTATGGCGCAATGGATGCATTCATTCATTGTGCCGGGCATGTGCAGGATCGCAAATGCGAGCAGATGACAGATCAAGAATGGAAGTCGGTCCTGGAGGTTCATTTGAGCGGGGCGTTCTACTGTATTCGGCGAGTCCTCCCCTTCATGGCTTCTCATGGCGGCGACATGCTATTGATGACTTCAACAGCAGGGTTGATGGGCTCCGTTGGCCAGGTCAATTACAGCGCGGCTAAAGCCGGATTGCTCGGGATGGTATGGACGCTCGCAGCCGAACTGCGGCGCAATCGGATCAGGATCAATGCGGTTGCTCCTGCTGCCCTAACGGATATGACACGCCCGGTTATTGAATACATGAAGGAAAAACACGCGAAACGCAACGAAGCGTTACCCGGGTTCTGGCAGGTTGGAGAAGCGGACGATGTCGCTCGGTTCGTGAGCTTGCTCCTGAAACAGCGGGATCCGGATCTGACAGGCGAAGTTTTTGGCGTTAACGGTTCTCGTATCACCCATTGGCAGAAGCCGCTGCCCGTGCTGTCCGTTAACGGAGCGGATGCGTTCTTTGCGGCATGGAAGCAGCGGGAGGAGAAGCGATAGATGCTTTCACATGACCAGGTTCATGAGGACGATCGCCGAAGGAGGCTAATCTTGCGGCTGGCGATTCGGCGTTCATGTTACGGCTCGGGAGAGGAATCACGATGAAGTGGCAGACGCGTTTGACTGAACTGCTTCAAACGAGGTATCCGATTGTTCAAGGAGGGCTTGCGTATTTGGCGTATTCCGATCTAGCGGCGGCCGTCTCCAATGCGGGCGGATTCGGCCAGATCACAGCCATGAGCCTTCCGGATGCCCATGCGCTGCGGCAAGAAATCAGGCGCGCTCGCACGCTGACGGACAATCCTTTTGGGATCAACTTTGCGATCGGCATGCACCGCGGCGATATGGAGGAGCGGCTTCGGATCGCGATCGAGGAAAGGGTTTCGGCCGTTACCCTCACAGGCGGAAATCCGGCGCCATTCATGCCCTTGCTGCGGTCAGCGGCGCTAACAACGCTGGTACTGGTCTCATCTCGTACCCAGGCTCAAAAAGCCGAGCAGCTTGGCGCATCCGCAGTCATCGTTGTGGGGCATGAGGGAGGAGGGCATCTAGGGCCGGATGAAGTGGGAACGATGGTTCTTGTTCCCCAGGTCGTGGACGCTGTCCGTATCCCCGTTGTCGCTTCAGGCGGTATTGCCGACGGCCGAGGCTGGATGGCGTCTCACGCTCTAGGCGCGGAGGGAATTGCAATGGGGACGCGTTTTATCGCCACCCGGGAATGCGCGTACGCATCTGCTTCCTATAAGAATGCCTTGGTCAAGGCGTCTTCGGCGGATACGGCCGTCATCAAACGCTCGATCGGTTTTCCCGCAAGAGTGCTTCGAAGCCCTTGGATGGACAAGATGATGGAGCTTGAACGCGAGACGAACGACTGGGAGGCACTGAAGCCCTATATGACTGGGGAAGCGAACAAGCGCTGGATCTACGAAGGCGTTCAAGACGAGGGTTTCGGGTGGGCAGGACAAGCCGTCGGTCTGATTCAAGACATCCCGGCAGTCTCGGCGCTCATTCAGCGAATGGTTCGAGAGGCTGAAAATCTACGCAGTAAATGGACCTGAGTAACGGGCAGGATCGTTGCATGCGGCATTACGTATAAAAAGGCTCGCTTCAAAAATGGAAGCGGGCCTTTTTGTTATGAGACAATTTAGGTCTAGAGCAGTTGTCAGGTTCTGACAATATATTCGGCGCGCTTACGCTATACTAGTTTTAATAGTCAGATTGGGGGGAGAAGAATGGACAACTATTTGCATTTTCGAGTATGGTTCAAGCTTAATGGCCGGTTCAACAACAAAGTCATCTACGGACCAACGATTAAGACCCCAAGCGATGCGTTATCTTATTTTAAAAATCTCCATGGCATTCAACCCAGTCATGCCGAATTGGTAAAGCCGGACCCGAATCCGGCATTCAGGACTAATTAGCTGCAGCCGCTTCTCGGTGGTACTGTCCGTCTGAAGTTGTCAGGTCTATAGGCTCAATTATCGTCCGCTGCTTTTCTATTAACGTCAACGTGTGCAATAACCGGGGTTGGATATGTATGACGACCGTCGCAATCAGGATGAAGGACTTAACCAATTCGAGGCTGCCGATATGAACGGCAGCCTTTCTTATTCCCAAGGTTAGACTGGTAAATTGCATAATAGTGTTAGATAGAATATTTTGGAGGGGATTAACGTGAAGGATTCAAAATTAAACGAAACGAAATCGAACGATAATCCGCTGCAATACCGTTCTGATGAAGGGTATGTAGATGAAAATCTTAGACAGATGCAAAATATAGAAGGCGGGGGGCCGCCTAAGAAAATGATCTTGAATACGCTGCCGCGCCCGTTACGGATACTCGGGTACTTATTCATGGCCATTATGGCAGGCATGGGGATTTTTGCTGTAGGAGTTACGCTATTTAGGTGATGTTGTGTCAATAACGACGTGTGAAGGCTTTCGCTTACCTAACAGGGAGGAATTAATCAGAGGAGGGGGCAGTGAGATGCGGCGCAAAAAAACATTACCTATTGTTTTTACTGGATTTTTAGGTTTGCTAGTAGTGTTCATTTATTTGAATCCCTTTGCAGGCAACATTGCAAAGAATACAAGATTTGAAGGATACGCCAGAAGCATTGGGATAAAAATCAAAAAAAAATCACCGCCTCTTCCCAATGTTGCTTCGGGACAAACACATATTCCGGTTATCCAAAGTACCTATTGTTGGGGCAGCTTAGGATGTGCTGATTATGCAGATATAGAAACAATGTTACAAGGCGTTACTCCTATTACCATAAGTCCCAAAGAAGACATTGTAATTTCATTCGATTATAAACCTGCACCTAATAGCTTAATCGTACGGCAATATGTTGATGGAAAATCAACACGAATTTCTTTGCAAGATGGTTATTTCCATGCTCCAAAAGAAAAAGGAATTTATAAATACGGCATATCAGCCGATTTTTCAAAAGGTGATACATCATCTGCCTTCGTCATCGAAATTAGATGACTACGCTATCGGGACATAATCGTTCTCTAACACAACGGCTGCCGGCAGACAACGATCGGCTGCCTTCGTTTAGCTAACGGGCAGATGTGAGTCGCTTCGTATGCTACAATTATGCCAACATGCATGTGTTAGGAGGATCCATATGCTCAATCGTATCCAAGGCAGCCTTATTGGTTTAGCCATCGGTGATGCAATCGGCACGACCGTTGAGTTCCAAGAAGCCGGAACGTTTCCGGTGGTCACGGATATGATGGGCGGAGGCGTCTTCGATTTACCGAAAGGCAGTTGGACGGATGACACTTCAATGGCCTTATGCCTTGCCGAAAGCCTGATATCCAAAAAGCAAGTCGACCCGCTGGATCAGATGCAGCGGTATGTAAAATGGTATCGCACGGGCTATCTAAGTTCCACGGGAACATGCTTTGATATTGGAAACGCAACCGCAGATGCGCTTCAAAGGTTCGAGCGTACAGGTGAGCCGTTTAGCGGTTCGGAAGACGCGTACTCGGCAGGGAACGGTTCGATTATGCGGCTTGCTCCGGTGCCGTTATATTTCGCTCATGATCTCAACGAGGCTGCGAAATGGTCGGGTATCAGTTCTAGGACGACGCATTCAGCCAAAGAGTGCGTCGATGCTTGCAGGTTGTTCGGCGCGATGATAGCCGCAGCGGCAAACGGAATGACAAAAGCCGATTTACTCCATCCAGAGGCCTTTGACCATCTATGGGGGCATGAGCCCCTTGCTCCGAGAATACGTGAGGTTTACAAAGGGTCCTATAAACGGCTGCAGCCTCCGGACATTCAAGGCAGCGGGTATGTTGTGAAGTCGCTGGAAGCAGCGTTGTGGGCATTTTACCATGGGGAGAATTTCGAAAGAGGCATATTGAGCGCCGTTAACCTTGGTAACGACGCAGACACGACGGGTGCTGTATACGGTCAGCTAGCCGGTGCCTTTTATGGTCTTGAATCCATGCCGGAGCGCTGGGTGGAACCACTCGCAATGAAAGAATTAATGCTTGATTATGCTACCGAATTGCATCAATCGTCAACCTAACGGGACACGATCGCTTAGTGTTGACAAGACGGCAGCCGGCCTCAGAAGATCGGCTGCCGTTGCTGTGAACGGGCAGGAGAGTTTGCTCATACGGGACCGGTAGCTCAATCATGATAAGAAATAGAATAAAGGAGCGGATACGTTAGATGAAACAGATTACTCTTCGCCAATCCCAAAATTCTGATGTGGAGACCATTGCTGATTTACGGGTAATTGTACTCCGAAATGATTTAACTAGGTTAGGGAGGTTTGATGAAGAGAAGGTTCGTCAACGCTTCCGTAATTCATTTGACGCCGTTCACACTTGGATTATTGAGAAGGATTCTTCTTTTGTTGGCAGCGTGGCTCTTAAACCAACGCTAGATGGTTATGGATTGGAACATTTTTATATTCATCCCAATTACCAAGGCAAAGGTATCGGTAGTCATGTATTAAAAAATTTGCTTGAACAAAATGATGTAAAAGGAAAACGTGTAACCTTAAATGTCTTACAAGGAAGCTCTGCTAAACGTCTTTATGAACGGTTTAGTTTTAAAGTTGAGAGTGAGGATCTCATAGACGTTTACATGTCTTTGGATGTAGAGGAAAATCAGAGAGCCGTCGAAGGAGCGTAATCATGTCCGCCCGAATGTGCGGGATATTCCATTGACTTGAAACTCAAGTAAAGGTCATTAATCGGCGACTGCCAAAATTATTGCAAAGGGTGGAGCGTATGGCGGAACGTACGATAGTTAGGAAAATTCAATACAACGAACTAAACCAATTATTGTCACTATATAAGCATTTGAATCATGATGACCCTGAACTGATTTATGATGATAATCTAAAAGTCCACTGGGATGAAATCTATAATGACCCCAATATGCATTACATTGTAGTCGAGGTAGAAGGTAGGATTGTTTCCTCTTGTGTCTTAGTCATAATCAAGAATTTAACAAGAAATGCACGTTCCTACGGATTAATTGAGAATGTTGTAACGCATTCAGATTATAGAAGAAGAGGTTACGGAAAACTTGCTTTGTCCCATGCATTAGAAAGAGCTTGGAAGAAAAATTGTTACAAGGTGATGCTTCAAACAGGATCTAAGAGAGAAGAAACGCTAAGATTTTATGAAGGAGCAGGCTTTAGACGGGGGATTAAAACCGGATTTGTTGCATTGCCATAAGATAGGATAAACCGTGAAACAAATCGCGAATGCAAATCGATGTTTCAGTGAATGTAGCACGGCATGGCGGCGCTGTTGTAATGGCTAAACAAGGAGCATTGACTAAGGCGCAGAGCGGAAAGCGGACTTCAAGTCAGGCAGCAGGCTACTTGCTTCGGGACGCCCGATACTTGTTGTCGCAACAGTAAGACGCAAACATAAAATCCCCATAGATCCAGTCAATAAGGGTTCCATGAGGATTTTATTTGTGGACGCATCCTACGCAATTACTTCACCGTAATATGCGTTTCCATGGAGCTGTGCCCGGAGCCGCAAATGAAATTGCATTTGATCACATAGTCGCCAGGCTTGTCAGGCGTCCATTCCACTTCTTCCGATTCCCCCTTGGAGATCTGTTGGCTGACCTCGGTGTCGACGATCGAAAAGCCGTGTGTTCCATCTGTACTCGCCAGCTCGAATTTGATCGGTTTGCCCGCCTCGAATTCGGTTCGATCCAGCGTCCATTTGAAATCCGAGGCTTCCGCTTTGACCAATACGGCGTCGGTGTCGGCGTCGGAGGACGCGGAGGATGCTGCCGGAGATGCATCTTGACCGTTAGAACCGGATTGGCCGCAGGCGGCTAACCCCAGAAGCAGCATGCAGCCCATGCCGACAACCGCAGCGAGAGATACCCATCGATTTCTTGTCAACCTTCACCACTCCTTTGATAGCATTCGCTTTAGCTAACGAAGCGCTCGGCGAATCGGTTCGATTCATCGCGTTAACGGACAGGATAGGCTTAAACGTCATGCTATTTTTTTGCGGGAGGATCGGCATTATTGCATGTGCCATCGGAACAAAAAATCCCTAAGGACGACTTGATTAAGTCGTCCTCAGGGATATGCGAAGCATCATCGTCCGCCGTCTTACTCTTTATCGATTGCTGTGATGGTGTCTTCTTTGTACTGATACTTTATTTTCGTGCCTTTTTCCCATGTAGCTACCTTGTCGGCAATCTCGGCGCTGACCTTGTAGGTTAGCGGGCCTACGCCGGTTTCGATTTCAACGGTCTTGTCGGCATTGATTCCGTTGAATACGCCGGAGACCTCGGTAGGAGCGTTTTCCTCAGAAACGGTTTCGTTTGCGGACGAACCGTTGTTCGCGGCAGCCGAGTTGTCGACTGCGTTGTCGCCAGCGGCGTTTGTCGACGCGTTCACCGCGGTATTATCCCCGGCATTGTTGCTGCCGCTGCCGCACGCCGTTGCAAGAATAACCAAGGAGAGAACGACAGCCGTGTAAGTCAGGTTTTTGACGAGTCTATTTTTCATGATTTCACCTCCAGCGAGGTTAAACGTGACGCAATAGGAAAAGTTTCGCAGATGGTTCGTGAATAATTCGTAAATGCGAGTGACGAGTTGCTTCCGTCATGCGATTGACGATTCGAGCTTACGATTCCAATGTCGATCATACCGACAATCCGCCAGTGTCAGAATCTCATGCAAGGATGAACCGCATACGAAAAAACCATCGTTCCAGCACGATGGTTTTTTAGGTACGCCGCTAAAACTGTAACGTGCGCGGGATACTTGCCTTGTTTCTAATTTAGGATGTGCCTGCAGAAGCTGAACCGGTAAAAGTGACTGGACCTCTAAGAATGACAGCGGTAGGTTGATTAATTGACAGATACATCGAATACCTGATCTGCCCCGTTACAACATCGGTTACAGGAGGGAAATCGCCAGTGACAAATGTCAAGTCTCGGGAGCCTGGGCCGGGAGTTAATTCAATCGTGGAAGAAAAGACGAGAAGCCCTGTACCGAATACGCCAGTACCTCCGCGTTCAACAAAGATGTTGACGATGTTGGGCTCAATTCGACTAACCCCCACCATTCCCCAAAGTTGAATACGAACATCATTTTCGTTTGGGGTCCCAATGGCGTTAACCGTTTGAAGTCCAATATCGCCGAATAAAGCGGGGGTCGTGGTTAAAAGCGTCGTGCCCGAACTCGTCGTATTATTTAACGATAGACGAGAATCCAAAAATTGAGTAGACATTCTATGATCATCTCGCTTCCTTTTATCCTAATTTATTCATAGCACATTAAAGCGCTTGGACAAAAAGATCAATCATGATCAATCATGCAAAGCTGGGCGAACTGACAACGAAGAACCTAAGCGAAGGCAGACGGAGGTGAGAGCATTGAGAGTCAAAATCGGAATAGTTGTCGTTTTTTTAAGCATGGTTTGCGCTCATTTTGCTACTGCCAGTCCAGATCGTTTTGAACAGAGGGCGCAAGAAAAATTTGAAGCCGATCGTCCAACGGAAGTGACGGTTAATTACAACAAGACCAACACTGAAAAAACGTATAAAGACAATTGGATTCCAGTCCGGTTTCTCTTCGGAAGAACATCAGACCAAATTACGTGGGACAATAACACAAAAACCGCTGCTATTGTTAGAAACGGTGAAAAGCTTTTGTTTTGTCTGAAAGACGTAACGGGGTCAAAAGACGAGGTTGTCTGGCCTAAACAATGGTTTAGACTTAGAGATGGCAGAACTTTTCTAGATATAATCTATCTGAACCAAATATTCGATCGGTATGGTAACTATGAAGCAGGTTCAGAAGAACGAGCATGGGCTCAAAAGCTAAGCTTCCTTGGAATATCTTATATCGACAGCCAATATGGCGGAAAAGATTCTATTGAACATGTCTTCATAATGGTGAAATAAAAACGATTACTCCGCTCGGAACACGTCAGCAGCCGACAGGCTTGGGGAAATTTCACAGCGTGATGTGGCATACTATTACAGTAGTGAAAAGGGGGGATTACGATCAAACGTTCAATTGAAGAAGTATACATCATGGTTGAAGGAAGTGAAACATACAATACTTCTCCCGGACTACTTGTCAAAGGCGTTTCCATTGATTCGAGAACTTTGATCGAGGGAGACTTATTTGTTCCCATCGTACGAATTGATGATGGTCACAATTACGTGGAACAGGCGTTTCAACATGGAGCTATCGCTTCTTTATGGCAAGCAGACCACGTTCCGTATCCTGAAGGGTTACCGCTAATTATTGTAGAGAATACGTTAAAAGCCTTGCAAAATCTCGCTCAATCCTATCGAGGGCAACTTAACTGCAAAGTCATTGGAGTAACAGGGAGTAATGGAAAAACGACCGTTAAAGATATTATAAGTTCCATCTTGAGCTCGTCGTATAAAGTTCACAAAACCAATGGGAACCTCAATGGAGAGTATGGTCTTCCTTTAACATTGTTGGCAGTTGAAGAAGATACGGATATTGTTGTGTTAGAAATGGGAATGAGTAACGCCGGCGAGATGAAAATCCTATCCGAGATCGCAAAACCGGATATCGGCATTATTACAATGATTGGCGTGTCCCACTTGGCGAGTCTGGGCTCGAGAGAAGGGATTGCCCAGGCTAAGCTTGAAATACTCGAAGGTCTGAATTCGAGCGGTGTCCTTATTATTAATGGGGATGAACCGCTGCTTACTAAGCCGCTCTCCGATAGGAGGCTCCCGGAATCATTGACGGTCATTCGATTTGGCGAGGCTCATGCAAATGATTACTATCCGCTAGAGATCAGTCATAGCGCATCTTGTTTATCTTTTACAACGAACAAGTCGCAGGAGAAGCTCTCCGTTCAAATGCTTGGACGGCACAACGTATTCAACGTGCTTGCAGCTATGGCCGTGGCTGATTGCTTCCATATCAAACCGTTCGAGATCCAAGCGGGATTAAATAACTTGGCAATTACCGGCATGAGAATGGAAAAGATTCGTGCCCCGAAAGGATTCATGATCATTAATGATGCATGGAATGCGAGTCCAGTATCGATGAAAGCGGCGATTGAAACCATATCAAATCTAGAAGGCTTTGATAGAAAGCTATTGGTTCTCGGAGATATGTTGGAGTTAGGGGAGGAGGAAATCGAATTTCATGAGGAAATAGCAACGTGCATTGATATGACGAAGATCCATTCCGTGTTTACGATTGGCAATTTGAGCAAGATTATATCGGATATGCTTACCCATACAAGCCAAACAGGAATGGTGAAGCATTTTACCTCCAAAGAAGATCTTATATCCGCTTGCATCCGGGTACTGCGTAAAAATGATGTCGTATTAATCAAAGGCTCAAGAGGTTTAAAGCTGGAAGAAATCTGTAATTCCTTATCTAACTAAAGCTCTTCGGGCAGGCAAAATTCGTTCTGCTAATGGGCACCGATAGTCGTAAATCAAAACAGCGGCCGGTCTAGGGCATGATTACCGCGCCCTAGTCCGCCGCCGTATCGTCGGAGCAGTCTACACCTTAATCCTCAGTAGCTGTCGAGCTTTGAACCGGATAACCGCTACATTCAGCAGGCCCAGTCCGTCATTTTCGGTACGTGGCTTAGAAAAATTTCACGCGATCCGAATGCGGCATGAATGCCTTGTCGCCCGGTACCGATGTCGGTTTTCCGAATGGCATTTGCGCAATCAGCTTCCATTCGGCCGGAAGTTGCCACGTTTGCGCGACTTCAGCATCGATAAGCGGATTGTAGTGCTGCAAGGAAGCGCCGAGACCTTCCGCGACAAGCGCCGTCCAAATGACGTGCTGCAGCATGCCCGAAGACTGGTTCGACCAGATCGGGAAATTGTCGGCATACGACGCAAATTGCTCTTGCAGGCCTTTCACGACAGCTTGGTCTTCAAAAAACAAGATCGTACCATAGCCGTTCGCAAAGCCGTTGATTCTTTCTTCGGTCGCCGCGAAATTATCGGCGGGAACGATTTTTCGGAGCGTTTCTTTCGTCATGTTCCACAGTTTATCCGACTGTTCTCCGAAAAGAACGACCACGCGCGAGCTTTGCGAATTGAAGGCGGACGGGGTATGATTGACGGCTTCGCCTACGATTTCCTTGATCCGGTCTGCAGGTACAACGATTTCCTTGCTAAGTCCGTAGAAGGTACGTCTAGCTTTGACAGCTTCCAAAAACAATTTGCTCATATTGATCGCTCCTCGATACTATAATGTTTTACATCTTAAATTTAAGATACATGATTTTGAGATACATGTCAACGCACGGTTTCTTGTTAGGCAATAAAAAGCGCGATGCTTCTGGCTCCTTGAAGGTAGTTCGGTTATGTTGCCCGGCATCATCCCTTATCATACTGCAAAGTCCATTTGATGCCATTGCGATCTTTGACGGCCGCAATAAATCCGCCGACGGCTGTCTTCGTTATCGGCTTGAGGATTTGGCCTCCTGCCGTCAATGTCTCATAAGCATTGCGAATTTCTGCTTCAGAAGGGAATCGGATTACCGAACCTCCGCTGAATATACGTTGATAAAACGCGATTTCGTTTTCGATACTTCCTTCGGCAACCCAACGTTTACTCGGATCCCCGGTTCCGAAATCGCCGTTAAAATAAACAGGACCGTTGTCCGCCATTCCGCTCATGGTTCTCACCTCCTTTCACGTGTCGCGGGCATCGTTCATTCGCTGCAATCCATATATTGGATAACCCATCGTTCGAATGCTTCGACCATTGGCCGCAGTGCTTCCCCTTTAGCCGTCAAGGCGTATTCCACGCGCAGGGGGATTTCGGGATGCATGTGCCGCAAGATCAGATTCTCGGCTTCGAACATGCGCAGGCGATCGGTCAAGGTCGTGCCGGTTATGGGCACCGCTCTCTTGATGTCCGAATAACGTTTCGGACCGTTCATTAATTCCTTCACGATGTCGTAGTTCCATCTTCCGAATATCAAGCGGCTATCGGCTTTGAATCGGTTTGTATCCATGTAATTTCTCCGCCTATTCCGGGAGCTCCCCATTTTAATAAATACATTGACTATCAACATGTTGACTAATTAGTTAAAAATTTTTGTTACTCCACTTTTTTCATATTTTCGATCAGTCGTTCAAGAAAACCGCCGAACGATGCCAATTCCTGTTCGGAAAATCCTTCAAACGAACGTTCCATCTTCTCCACGGAATATTGATTGACGTTGGCCAGCGCTTCTTGTCCTGCTTCGGTGATGCTGACTTTGGTGACGCGCCTGTCATGCGGCGACTCGTACGTCGTGACGAATCCGTTTTGTTTCATCCGCTGCACCAGGCCGGTCATATTTTGCTTGGTCACGAGCATGTTGTTCCCCAATTCCTTGAAGGATTGATCGCCGACTCGCCCAAGCGCGATAAGAATAAACCATTGGTGCAGGCTGGTCAGGCCGACTTGCGAGGACAAGTTATGGCCGATACGTTCTAACAGCACATTGGCCCGGAAAACGTTGTCGATAATGTCCAGTCGTTCGTTTTTGTTCTCGTTCATTGCCTCAACCTCGATAGTCAATTAGTTGACTTTATTATAGGAGCCAGGAACGGCTCTGTCAATGGCCGGCGGTTTAACTGCAAGGACGGGCGCTTCGCGCAACAACCGTGCTTTTCCGTTCGTCTGGTAAGATGCGGATAAAGGAGGGGGAGGCGTGAAGAAACTAATTCTCGGTGCCGTTTTACTTCTTTGCAGTTCAATCATCTATGGGTGTAGACTGCTTGCTGCGTCTATGCTCGTTGTAAAGGATTCGATCAAAGGCGGCAATGCCGGCCTATCCAACGGGCTTGACTGGGTAGGGGATCAGTCATTCTGGGTAGCGCTCGTTTTAGTCGTTGTCGGGTTGCTGCTTGTTCTGGCTGGGTTGTTTGAGAATAAGGATTGAAATTGGTTTTTGGCGTAATTCTTGGCAAGATGCGGAAGTTAGATTGCGTCGCCATCCAGACTCGAGCTCGTTGCCTCGAATGAATGAGCGGCGAAGGACAAATTACAATCAATGAGGGGGATTTTCCTTGGGGGCTGCCGAAGAAAGGAATAGAAAAAATTAACTATTCCGCTATCGGGCAGTATACCTTGATGAACGGGAGATGGAACCATGACTTCCTATGATAAACCGAGCTTGACCATGAGCGAAATCGAGGCCGTGTTACGGAAACACTTCGGAACAGGCGCAACCGAGATTACGCCGATGGCGGGCGGCAATTTGAGCAGCGTGTTTTCCTTCGTCCACGAAGGAAAAGGGTACTGCGTAAAATTCAGCGATCTGGCCGGCGCGTACAAGACGGAACGCTATGTTTCCGACTTGCTTTCGGGCCAGGGAATCCCGTTTCCGAAATGTTTGGCGCTAGGGAAAACGGGCCGGCTAGCCTACGCGATCATGGAGCGTATCGAAGGGCGCAATCTGGCGGATTGCACGGAAGAGGAGCAAGCCCGTCAATTGCCGGATCTTATGGCCATCTTGACGAGACTGGCCGCTGTGAAGGTCGGGGCAACATCCGGGTACGGGTGGATCGGGCCGGACGGCAACGGAGCCTACGCTTCATGGAAGGATTTTGTCGTGGCCTTCAATGCGGAAGATCAGACCGGGACGTTCTGGGAGAACTGGCACGACCTCTATCGCACGTCATGCTTAGAAAAAGACGTATTCGAAGAAATCTATCACCGATTGATGGACTATGTGCCCTATAACGAATCGTACAGGGGGTTTATCCACGGGGATTTTCACCAGTGGAATATTTTGTCGGACGGCACGCGGATTACCGGCATCATTGACGGCAACTGCATGTACGGGGATTTCCTCGTGGACCTCGCCATACTCGATCGGCATATGCCGAGGAGCGGCGTCGTTGGGAAGTATCAAGATGTTCAAGCTAAAGCCGGAATCGCGCTTCCGAATTTCAAGGAGCGGTTGCTCGGCGCCTATTATTTCAAGGGACTCGATGGGCTTCGATTCTATGCGAAGATGGGATGGAAGGATGCCTATCAAGGTACACGGGAATTTCTGCTGAACTTGAAATGATCCTCTTAGCCGATACTCCGTGTCGGACAACACGCAACTTTTAGTAGAAGGCGGGGTTGTAATGAATCTGATCTGCGAATCGCAAGACGTTTAGGAGGACCCTCGATGCGTTAAAAAATAACAACGACTGCATACAGATGTATCTTCATGGGTTGCCCGATCGGTTGTAATCATTAAGTGATCGGGACACATCAGATCAAAACCAGCTCGCCGACAGGCGGCTTTAGAACGACCGGTTGCCGGCGTTACGCCGGGAACATCAAAAACCATCATTCATGTTGAATGATGGTTTTTGATTTGAGCCGAGCAGCGGTTCGATTCAGGTCTGCTACAGCTGCTGACGATACGTCTTAGGGGACATGCCGTATACTTTGTTGAACTGACGGGTGAAATAATTGCTGTCATTAAAGCCGCTTTTATACGAAACCTCCGTAATCGGCCCCTTCGTCGTCCTTAGCAAATGGCATGCATGCTCCAAGCGGAGCCGAAGCAGATAAGCGAAGGGCGTCGTCTGGTAATAGGATTGAAATATCCGGTTCAAATGGCGTTCGGATATGCCGGATTTGCCCGCGATCTGTTCCCGCGTTAGCGGCTCGAGGTAGTGATCCTCCAGGAAGGAGAGGGCTTTCGCCACATGCATGAGATTCCCTTGAATGCCGTGACGGTCTTGATTCTGGTACTGCCTCGACAGATACACGACGAGTTCCATGAATCGGGAGCGCAGCATGGTCTGATAGCCTTGAAGCTTGTCCGTATATTCCTCGATCATGATGGCGGCCAAGGAGGCGACGTATTCCAGACTGGAGACCGGCAAGCTGAGCTTGCTGTTGAACGGCTGGATGTGCCGGTAAAACGGTTCCAACACGAACAGCGCCTGATAGCCGATGGACGTTCGGAGGTCGGAACCGGCGGAGGTCATGATGTCCGGGCGGTACATGATATTGCAGATTCGAAAATCATGCGGATCCTTGTATGCATGCGAGGTGGCGCCGTCGATCACGAAGACGTCCCCCTTCTTGATGAACGAAGCCTCCGTATTCACGATATGCGTGGCATGCCCGTTCAAGACAATGACGAGCTCCGAGAAATCCACGTGATCGTGGAGATACATGTCTTCGTCATGCCCGCCGTACCCGATGTAGAACAGAAATTGCTGGTCGGACGTGAACCAATGCAGATGAACGCTTCTCATACGACTCCCTTCTCCTGACAAGACAACTGGGTATGGATGTCCTAATCATGCTAGTTTTAGACCCGAAAATCAAGGATAAGGGCGAATGGCTTCCACTATAATGCTAAATGAACGCGAAAACGCACAGGCAGAGGAGTGGTACAGATTTGTCCTTCATGAGTATGTGGCAGCGCATCGTCCGGCAGCGATATCTTTATTACATGTCGGTCCCTTTCGTCCTATTTGTTTTGGTTTTCAGCTATTTGCCGTTATGGGGCTGGACGATGGCGTTTCAGCAATTTAGAGTCGGCAAGTCCTTCTGGGATCAGAAATGGGTCGGCTTCGATAACTTCCGCCTGTTGCTTCAAGACGAGCAATTCTATCATGCGCTGAGAAATACCTTGGCGATGAGCGTGCTCGGGCTTCTGGCCAGCTTCACGATCCCGATTCTATTCGCCGTGCTGTTGAACGAGGTTCGTCTTTCCTTTCTGAAGCGGTTTGTTCAGACGGTATCTTATCTGCCTCATTTCGTCTCCTGGGTGGTCGTGGCGGGGATCGTGACGAAGATGCTATCGGCGGAGAACGGCGTCGTGAATCAAATCTTGGTCAAGCTCCATCTCCTTCAAGCGCCGGTTCAGTTTATGGCGAAGGAGAATTTGTTCTGGTACGTGGTGACGAGCGCCGACATGTGGAAAGAAACGGGTTGGAACGCCATTATCTACTTGGCCGCCATCGCGGGGATCGGTCCGGAGCTTTACGAAGCGGCCCGCGTCGACGGTGCGAGCCGCGTGCGGCAAATTTGGCATATCACGCTGCCGGGGATCCGCACGACCCTCATTATTTTGCTGATCATGTCCATCGGCCATCTGATCAGCATCGGCTTCGAGAAGCAGTTTCTCCTCGGCAACAATCTCGTTCAAGAGAAATCCGAGGTGCTGGACTTATATGCCCTCAATTACGGCCTCGGCATGGGGCGCTACTCGTTCGGCACGGCGATTAACATCTTCAACTCCGTCGTCAGTCTGGTGCTGCTGTTCGCGGCGAACGGACTTTTCAAGAAAATCACCAAAGAGAGCATTCTGTAAGGAGGTCGTGGAGAAGTGAAAGGTCGTATTTCGCCGTCGGATCGGCTCTTCGATCTGATCGTGTACCTGGCCATATTACTGGTGGCGGTCTGTACCCTGTATCCGTTTCTGAACGTGCTGGCGATCTCGCTGAACGATTCGACCGACTCGGTAAGGGGAGGCATTACGATTTACCCCCGTCATCTGACGTTCAAGAATTATTCCCTGATCTTCTCGTTCGGAGGACTGCTGACCGGGCTCAAAATATCGGTGCTGCGGACGGTAGCCGGCACGATCGCGGGTCTCCTGAGCTCGTCCATGCTGGCTTACGTGCTAAGCCGGGCCGACTTTGACGGTCGCAAATGGCTGTCCGTATTCCTGGCCATGACGATGTACGTATCCGGCGGCCTTATTCCGTCGTACTTGTTGATGCGCGACATGCAGCTTATCGGAACGTTCTGGGTCTATGTGCTGCCCGGGCTCGTAAGCGCATTCAACGTATTCGTCATTCGATCCTTCATCGACGGGCTGCCCTATGCCCTGCAAGAATCGGCGAAATTGGACGGGGCGAACGATTTTACGATCTACCGGCGCGTCATCCTGCCGCTATTGACGCCGGCGCTGGCCACGGTCGCGCTGTTCCTGGCGGTGGGCCAATGGAATGCGTGGTTCGATACGTATTTGTACAACGGTTCGAACGAACGTCTGACCACCTTGCAGTTCGAGCTCATGAAGGTGCTGCAGAGCACGCAGGCGGGCGGCGGCGGTCAAGCGGTGAACGGCATGAACATGAATCAACTCATGAACCGGATCTCCCCGGAATCGGTCAAGATGGCGATCACCGTTATCGTGACGGTGCCGATTCTGCTGGTCTATCCGTTTCTTCAACGGTATTTCGTCACCGGAATGACGCTTGGCGCGGTGAAAAGCTAATCGAATTCAAGTTCAATGGGGGGATATACGCATGAGAAAGGGTTGGAATCTGCCGAAGGCAGGCTTGGTAATCGCGCTCGCGGCAGGCGTGCTGGCCGGGTGCGGAGGGAATGACGGCGGCCATGCAAGCGATAACGCGGGGAAGGAGCCGGGAAGCGATACGTCTCCGATCACCTTCTCGTTCTTCAGCGAAGACGCGAACCCGAACTGGCGGGACATGCAGGACGACGTCGGAAAAGCCATCACGAAGCAAACGGGCGTTACGCTGGATGCCGAATTCGCGGTCGGCGACCCGTCCCAGAAAGTCGCGCTTATCGCCACCGGCGGCGATTATCCCGATCTGATCAGCCCGAAAGGGGATCTGAACAAATTGGTCGACGCGGGCGCGATGCTCGATCTACGGATCTGATCGAGCAATACGCCCCGAATTTGAAGAAGCTGTTCGGCGATCAGCTGAACCGCTTGCGCTACAGCAACGACGATCACGCGATCTATGTCATCCCGACGTATTCGGCCGTCGACGGCAAGACGCTCGTGGCGGGCGGCGGATTCGAGCTGCAGCATCGCGCGGTGAAGGAAGCGGGCTATCCTCCGGTCAAAACGCTGCAGGATTACGAGCGCGTAATTCAATCCTACTTGGACAAGCATCCGACGGACGAGAACGGCAATAAGAATATCGGACTCACGCTCAACGCGGACGACTGGCATATGTTTATATCCGTCACGAACCCGGCGGCGGAAACGACCGGCAAGTCGGGCGACGGCGAATACGTGATCGATCCGAAGACGTATGAAGCGACCTACCATTATCGCACGGAAGGCGAGAAGGAGTACTTTAAATGGCTGAACCATATGTACAACGGCGGTTTGCTGGATAAAGAGAGCTTCGTGCAGAAGAATGATCAGTACGTGGCCAAGATCGCGTCCGGGCGGGTCATCGGTCTGATCGACGCCGACTGGGGGTATGCGGACGGGGAGAAATCGCTGAAGACGGCCAACAAGCTGGACCAAACCTACGGGCATTATTCGGTCATGCTGTCGGATGCCTACAAGGACAACCGCTTTCAGTCGACGGGCTTTATGGCCGGCTGGGGCGTCGGGATTACGACGGCTTGCAAGGACCCGGTCAGGGCCATCAAGTTCCTGGATTACCTGGCATCGGAGCAAGGCCAGATTCTCGACAACTGGGGCATCGAAGGCAAGCATTATACGGTTCAGGACGGTAAGCGCGTCGTGCCCGAGGAGGTTCAGAACCGCATTATCAACGATAATACGGCGTTCAGCCAGGAATCCGGCATCGGCTTCTATTCCAACCTCGGCGCGCACTACGGGGACGGCGTGCTGGATGCGACGGGCAACTATTACACGAAGAATTTCCCCGAACAAATCGTCAGCACCTATACGAGCGCCGATAAGGAAACGCTGAAGGCGTATCACGCCGCGACGTGGAAGGACCTGTTCCCGCAAGAGGACGAGTTCCCGGTGAAAGCATGGGGCGCGGCCTGGAACATCGCCGTACCGGGCGACGACGAAGTCACCATTCTCGGCAATAAAATGAAAGACATCACCTGGAAGCAAATCCCGCAGGCCGTCATGGCGAAGCCGGAAGACTTCGACCGGCTCTGGGACAAGTATCAGCAAGCCCTGCTGGATGCGGGCGTGGAGAAGATGGAGAAGGGTTTTACGGCGTACGTCCAAAATGTCGTGAAGCTCTGGAACGAATAAGCCGTCACGAGAAGTACCGGACCGCGGCGCCGGAGTCAGGACTAAATCGAGTAGGAGAGCGATCATCGCATGCATTATCACAATCCCGTTATCAGCGGATTCCACCCGGATCCCAGCGTTTGCCGCGTCGGCGAAGACTATTATCTGGTGACCAGCTCGTTTGAATATTTCCCGGGCGTGCCCTTATTCCACAGCAAGGATCTGGTGCATTGGGAGCAAATCGGGCATGTCTTGACGCGGGAGGGACAGCTGGATTTAAGCCGGGCCGGAAGCTCCGGCGGCATCTATGCGCCGACGATCCGGTATCGGAACGGCTTGTTCTACATGACCACGACCAACGTGTCCGGCGGGGGGAATTTCTACGTCTGCGCGGATGACCCGAGAGGCGAGTGGTCGGATCCGATCTTCGTGGATCAGCCGGGCATCGATCCCGACCTGTTCTTCGACGAGGACGGTTCCGTGTACTATACGACGTCCCATGACGCGAAGGGGCAAGGCGCTTATCAGAGCCGAATCGATATCCGGACGGGGAAGCGATTATCCGGCGTCAGCTTGCTTTGGCAGGGAACCGGCGGTCAATATCCCGAGGCCCCGCATCTCTATCGCATCGGCGATTGGTACTATCTCATGCTCTCGGAAGGCGGCACGGAGTACGGGCACATGGTGACCGTTGCGAGAAGCGCGAGGCCGGACGGTCCCTTCGTCGCTTGTCCGCATAATCCGATCCTGACCCATCGCAGCCGCTTGAAGCCGATTCATGCCACGGGCCACGCCGACCTCGTTCAGGGACCGGATGGCAGCTGGTGGGCCGTGTTCCTGGGTATCCGTCCCGCCGGTTATCCCGCTCGCCATCATCTGGGCCGGGAGACGTTCTTGGCTCCCGTGACGTGGACGGAAGAGGGATGGCCCGTCATCGGCGACGACGGAACGATCGGAGAGACGATGCCGGCGGGCAATCTCCCGTTGCGGCCGAAGACGGAGGGGACGACAACGGAAGGCTTCGATCGGGCGGCGCTTGCCCCTTGTTGGAATTTCCTGCGTTCGCCGGATCCGCGGAATTGGTCGCTTACCGCGAAGCCGGGATGCCTAACGCTCTTCGGCTCGGAGGCGACGTTGAACGACACGGGCGTCGCGGCCTTCGTCGGGCGCAGACAGCAGCACTTTTCGTTTCGGGCAAGCGCGCGCTTAACCTTTGCGCCCGAGCGGGACGGCGAAGAAGCGGGACTCGTCGTGTATATGAACGAGCGCTTCCACTACGAAATCGCGGTCGCGCGGCAGGCGGGAGCGCGCAAGCTCCTCTTCCGCAGAAGGCTCGGCACGCTGTGGAAGGTGGAGCACGAGATGCCATGGCCGGCCGACTCGATCGTATTGAGCGTCCATGCCGATACAAACGCGTATCGCTTCGGCTTCGCAGAAAACGAGGACAGAGCTCCCGTCCGGTTCGGTCAAGGGGAATGCAGCATGCTGGCCACGGAAGTAGCGGGCGGTTTCACGGGCGTGTTCATCGCCATGTATGCGACGGGCAGCGGCACGCGCTCGGTAACGCCGGCGTATTTCGATTGGTTGGGTTATGAGACGGAGACGCGGCCGTAAATTCGCGACCGATAAACGAGCTCCGTCCTCCAGGACGGAGCGTTTGGTTTCGCTTCGGCTCAGAGAAAGAGGAAAAGAACGCATAGGGTTGGTTAGGGCCGTCGTTGCTCGGGCTTCCGCCGGACCTGCCTGCATGGCGTTAACGGACACGGACAAGAATTCTGGCAATATCGGCCAAGCGGTCTTTGCAAGCGCCTCCAGATGGGTTAAGGTAGAGTTATCCGAGAGGTAAAGGAGACTTGATCATGGCGGAACAACGCATTGTGAAATGGGGCATTATGGGACCGGGAGGCATCTCGGACAACTTTGCGACGGAGCTGCCGCACGCGCCGGGCGCGGAGCTCGTCGCCGTCGCGGGACGTTCGCTCGACAAGGCGCAGGCATTCGCCGGGAAATTCGGCATCCCGCGCGCTTACGGCAGCTGCGAGGAGCTCGCGGCCGATCCGGACGTCGAGATCGTCTACATCGGCACGCTGCATCCGATCCACAAGGAGAACGCGCTGACGCTCTTGCGCGGCGGCAAGTCCGTGCTCTGCGAGAAGCCCTTCACGATCAACGCGGCCGAGGCGCGGGAGATCGCGGACCTGGCCCGCGAGAAGGGCCTGTTCGTCATGGAAGCGATGTGGACGCGGTACTTGCCCGCGATCGTCAAGGTGCGGGAATGGCTGGACAGCGGCGCGATCGGCGAGGTGCGCATCGTGAAGGCCGAATTCGGCTTCGATGCGGGCTGGCATCCCGAAGGCCGGCTGCTGAACAAGGAAAAGGGCGGCGGCACGCTGCTTGACGCCGGTATTTACCCGGTATCGTTCGCGTCGATGATCTACGGCGGGGAGCAGCCTTCCAAGATCGCGAGCTCCGTGGTGATCGGCGAGACGGGCGTGGACGAGCAATTCTCGCTGTTGTTCGAATACGACGGCGGCCGCACCGCTTCCCTGCACGGCTCGATCCGTCTATTCATGACCAACGAGGCCGTCATCTACGGCACGAAAGGGCGGATCGAAGTGCCGGGCTTCTTGTTCGCCAAGGCCGCGACGCTGTACGTGAACGGGGAGGAGCCGGTAGCCTTCAAGCAAGAGCTCGAGCCGTCCGGCCATTTCTACCAGGCGATCGAAGCGATGGAATGTCTGCGCGCGGGCCGCAAGGAGAGCGAAGTCTTGACCGTCGACGAGACGGTGCGCATCATGGAGACGCTGGACCGGGTCCGGGAGCCATGGGGACTTCGGTATCCGAGCGAAGGGTGATCGGTCGAATGGCAGGCTAGAGGGAAGGACGATGAGCGGAGGCCTGACTCGCTTATCGTCCTTTTTTACGCCAATGAGGCAGAATCGGGAATTAGGAGCAGAATCGCGGGTTGACCGGGGAGATAAAGGGATTCCGCGTTCTTCTCGCGAAGAAATCTATCATTCGCGATTCATGAAGGAGTGAAATCATGGAGATCGACGCGCGGGAGCCGAAGGATCGATTGATCGAAGGGATTCGCAAGCGGGATACCGGAGCCGTCCGGTCCATCCTTGCGCAGCGTCCGGAATTGTTGCATGCGTCTTTGCCTGGCGTGGACGGAGGGGCAGCGCTCAGCTTGGCGGCGCAGGGCAACGATCTGGACATGGTCAAGATGCTTATGCCCTACGGTCCAAGAGACGTTCAGCAAGCGCTATCCCGCGCTTCGATGCGCGCTCATCGCGAGGCAGCCGAATACCTCGTCGAGCAAGGAGCCGATCCGAACGGCTTGTATTCCGATACGGCCATCGATTACGGACCGGTGATCTTAGCGGCTTGCGAAGCGTTGAACCCGGACGGCATCCGATTGATGATCGATCTCGGCGCGGATCCCGACGTTCGGCATCGGACAAGCCAGGGACGTCTTCACTCTCCGCTCGGGTTCATATTGGGCGCGTATGCCCGGAATCCTCGCCATAAACACGCCTGTCTCGAAGTGCTCTTCAACGCCGGCGTGCCGCTCGAGGACACGCCATTGATGGCGTTTCATCGCGGACGCATCGATTTGCTGGAAGAACACGTGCGCTGCGATCCGGATCTTGTTCGGCGGCGCTTTCAATCGGAAGACATCTATCGTCCGGAGTCGGGCTTCGATATGGCAATGGCCCTGACGCCCATTGAAGGAACGACCCTGCTTCATCTAGCGTTGGAATACGACGAGTTCGACATCGCGAATTGGCTGCTCGACCATGGCGCGGACATCAACGCGCGCGCGGCTGTCGACACCGATGGCTATGGGGGACATACGCCGTTGTTTCATGCCGTGGCGGCCGTCCTATCGCCGACGGATATACGGACGCGATTCCTGTTGGACCGCGGAGCCGACCCGGAGGTCCGGGCAACGATCCGTCATCCGAAAGGAGGCTGGGACGAGCTAACGGACCGGGTTTTTGAAAACGTGACCGCATTGGAATACGCCCTGCTCTTCAAGGATGGACCAAGCTGGTGCAATCGTGATTCCATTTCGGTGTTAGCTAATTTAGGCTGATCGGCGGCCGGTTGCCGATGTGGACCTATTGACCCTGACATTGGCGTCAGGGGGTATACTTGCGAGATCAAATGGAAGAGTTGGTGAACGATATGAATCAGCGGCCTCTGATCGTAGTGGGAATATCCGGAAGCCTTCGCAGCCTATCGGCGAATTCACGGATTCTCGCGTCCGTGGAGGGGATGCTGCCTGCGGGCGCTGCATTTCGGACGTACGAGGGGGTGGCGAGCCTGCCGGCGTTCAATCCCGACCTGGACCCGGACGATGCCGAACCGCCCGAAGCGGTGGCGGAATGGCGGCAAACGCTGCGTTCGGCGGACGCGGTCGTCATTTGTACGCCGGAATACGCGCGCGGCGTGCCGGGCTCGCTCAAAAACGCGCTCGATTGGGTCGTCTCCTCGGGTGAGTTTATGGCGATGCCGACGGCGGTTATCAGCGTATCCCCGCATCCCGAAGGCGGCGCGACGGCGCTAGGCTCGTTAGTGCAGACGCTTAAGATGATGAGCGCGACGATTCCGGACAACGCGATTCTCGCCGTCCCGTTCGCGAGCAGGAAGCTGGGGGCTGACGGCAGCGTGACGGACGCGGGTACGTTAACGTCGCTTCGCGGCCTCGCGGGAGCGCTGCTGCAGGCAGTGACGTAACGGGGGACGACGGGCGAACGTATCCGGAACTGGAACCTTGTTGCAGGCTTGTTCAAGGTCGACCCTCCGAGTTTCATGCCCTTCGGATAGTCGGAAAATGAGCTGACGATTTGAATGAAAACGATGGCGGTGATCAGGTTCGGGTGGCGATAGGAAGCCGAGGAACGCGAGAATGTTTTAATTCATAGTTGACTTATAGGAATAATCAATTTATGATAAATCCATCAGATTCCATGAACTTACCGGACCGCCGGAAGTTTCCTCTTGCTCATTCTCCTACGAAGGAGCTTTGCACAGGGAAACTTCCGGTTTTTGCGTTGTCCGAATTACTCGATCGGGGTGGTTATCATGAAGAGACGATTTCCTGCTTACCGCAACTTATCCGTGTTCCTCATCGCTTTGCTTAGCATGACCTTTGTATTGGCCGGCTGCGGCTCGAACAACGCGAATCACGCGGCGAATGCCGGTCCATCGGAGAACGCGGCCGCGGACGCGAATGCCAAGCCAACCTCGGGGGACGCCGGCGGCAAAGAAATCCGCATCGGCTACCAGAAGTACGGCACCGTTAATATTCTGAAAGCCAAAGGCACGCTGGATAAACGGTTGGAAGCGGAAGGCTACAACGTGACGTGGACCGAGTTTCCCGGAGGACCGCAGCTGCTGGAGGCATTGAACGTCGGCAGCATCGACATCGGCCATACCGGCGAAGCCCCGCCGATCTTCGCGCAGGCGGCCAAAGCGCCGCTTGTCTACCTGGCGCATGAGCCGGCAAGCCCCAACAGCGAAGGCATCCTCGTGCCGAAGGATTCGAAGATTGCCTCGCTTGCCGATCTGAAGGGCAAGAAGATCGCGCTCAACAAAGGCTCCAACGTCCACTATTTGCTCGTCAAAGCGCTTGAGAAAGCGGGCGTCGACTACAACGACATCACGACGGTGTTCCTGCCTCCGGGCGACGCCAGGGTCGCCTTCGAGAACGGCACCGTGGACGCGTGGGTGATTTGGGATCCGTTCCTGGCGGCGGCGCAAACCGCGACGGACGGCAAGCTGCTGACCGACGGCAAGGATCTCGTGTCGAACGTGGAGTTCTATCTCGCGTCCCGCAAGTTCGCCGAAGCGAACGGGCCGGTCATCGATATCTTCAAGGAAGAGCTGGACAAAATCGACAAATGGGCCGAGGCGAATCAAAAGGATGTCGCGGCGCTGCTGTCCCCGCAGCTCGGCATCGACGTGCCTTCGCTGGAGCTGGCGGCCAAGCGCAGAGGCTACGGGCTGCTGCCGATCGACGATGCCATCATCGACGCCCAACAGAAGATCGCCGATACGTTCTTGAACCTGAAGCTCATTCCGGAGTCCATTCAGGTGAAGGACGCGACGTTAAAATAAAACGGGTCTCGCGTGTTATTCGGCATCGACTCGCAGGGCCATAATATCCGACAACGGAAGGGTGTATGACAATGGAAGTATTCTGGTTTATACCGACGCATGGCGACGGACGTTATCTGGGCAGCGCCGAAGGCGCGCGCGTCGTCGATGCTACCTATATGCAGCAAATCGCGCAGGCGGCCGACCGCCTCGGCTATGGCGGCGTGCTGCTGCCGACGGGAACCTCGTGCGAGGATGCGTGGGTTGCGGCTTCTTCGCTCATCCCGGTGACGGAGCGGCTGAAGTTTCTGGTCGCGCTGCGCCCGGGACTGATGTCGCCGACGCTGTCCGCAAGAATGGCGGCGACGTTCGACCGCCTCTCGAACGGGCGGCTGCTCGTTAACGTCGTCACCGGAGGAGACCCGGTCGAGCTCGAGAGCGAGGGCGTATTCCTCGCGCATGACGAGCGTTACGAGCTGACGAGCGAGTTTCTCGATATTTGGCGCCGGGAGCTGAGCGGCGAGCACGTCGATTACGAAGGCAAGCACTTGAAGGTGAAGGACGGCAAAGTGCTCTACCCGCCGGTGCAGAAGCCGTACCCGCCGCTCTATTTCGGAGGATCGTCCCCGGCCGGCCAAGAGGTGGCGGCGGACCATATCGACGTCTATCTGACTTGGGGCGAACCGCCGCAAGAGGTGGCGAAGAAGATCGACCATGTACGCCGCATGGCGGCCGATCGGGGCAGGACGGTCCGGTTCGGCATCCGGCTGCACGTCATCGTCCGCGAGACGTCCGAAGCGGCATGGCGGGAAGCGGACCGGCTGATCAGCAAGGTCGACGACGCCGCGATCGCGGCGGCCCGGAAGGTATTCGCGCGCTACGATTCGGAAGGGCAGAAGCGGATGTCGAACCTGAACGGCGGCGACCGGAGCCAGCTCGAAATCTATCCGAACCTGTGGGCGGGCGTCGGCCTCGTCCGGGGCGGCGCCGGCACGGCCCTCGTCGGCAATCCCGAGGAGGTGGCCGGCCTGATGAAGGAGTATGCGGCCCTCGGGATCGACACGTTTATTTTATCCGGCTATCCGCACTTGGAAGAAGCGTACCAATTCGCCGATCTCGTCTTCCCGCTGCTTCCGCTGAACGGCGTGCGGCCGGCGGGCGGCCCGTCCTCGACGAGCCCGTTCGGCGAGCTCATCGCCAATGCGATCAAGCCCGCGGAGCGGGCGGCCGCCCGATAGGAGGAGACAAGAATGAAGCGTCCATTCGCGCGTAACTGGAAAACCGGCACGTTATCGATCGGACTTGAATGGCTGATCCCGATTCTGATCGTCGCGCTCTGGCAATGGTTCGGCAGCATGGGGTGGATCTCGGAGCGGATCCTGCCGACGCCCGCGTCCGTCGTGGAAGCCGGCATCAAGCTGATTCGGAGCGGCGATCTCTTCCGCTATATCGGCGACAGCACGGAGCGGGCGCTCATCGGCTTCGCGATCGGCGGCGGCATCGGCTTCGCGCTGGCAATCCTGAACGGCTTGCTGCCGCTCGCGGAGAAGCTGACCGACTCGTCGATCCAAATGATTCGCACGATTCCGCATTTGTCGCTGATCCCGCTGATCATCGCGTGGTTCGGCATCGGCGAGCAGGGCAAAATCTTTCTCGTCGCGCTCGGGGTCGCGTTTCCGATCTACTTGAACACGCTGCACGGCATCCGGTCCGTCGACACGGGCTTGATCGAGATGGGCCGCACGTACGGGCTGAGGGGATTCGCCCTCTTCCGGACGATTATTTTCCCCGGCGCGCTGCCGTCGATTCTGGTCGGCCTTCGGTTTGCGCTCGGCATCATGTGGATCACGCTGATCGTCTCGGAGACGATTTCGGCCAACAGCGGCATCGGCTATATGGCGATGAACGCGCGGGAGTTCTTCCAAATGGACGTCGTCGTGCTTAGCATCGTTATCTACGCGCTGCTCGGCAAGCTGTCGGATTGGGTGGCGAAGCTCATGGAGAGGAGTTGGCTGAAATGGCATCCGCATTATCGGCAAGGGAAATAATCCAGACGCCGCAAGCGGCATCCGCGAACGAAGCTCCGGCCCGGGGATTGACGGTCGACGTACGGGACGCGGTCGTCCGGTTCGGCGATCTGACCGTGCTGCGGGAGCTGGAGCTGACGGTTCCGGCGGGGCAGTTTTTGGCGGTCGTCGGACGAAGCGGCTGCGGCAAAAGCACGCTGCTTCGCTTGTTGGCCGGCTTGGAGCAGGCGTCGAAAGGCACGGTAGCCATCGGCGGGTCGGAGGCGGCCGGGTTGCGGTCCGACGTGCGGGTGATGTTCCAGGACGCCCGGCTGCTCCCGTGGAAAACGGTGCTCGACAACGTCCGAATCGGCGCGGAGGGCGGTGACCGCGGCCAGGCGCTGGAGGCGCTGGAGCTTGTGGGCTTGGCCGACCGGGCAAAGGAGTGGCCGTCCGTGCTGTCGGGCGGGCAGCGGCAGCGGGTCGCGCTGGCACGGGCGCTCGTCAGCGATCCGAGCTTGCTGCTGTTCGACGAGCCGCTCGGCGCGCTCGACGCGTTGACCCGCATCGAGATGCAGCAGCTCATCGAGCGGTTGTGGCTGGAGCGGCGGTTCACCGGCGTGCTCGTGACCCACGACGTGAGCGAAGCCGTGGCGCTGGCCGACCGCGTCGTGCTGGTGGAGAACGGCGCGATCTCGCAGGACATCGCCATCGCGCTGGCGCGGCCGCGCGAGAAGGACGGCGGCTTTATCCACTACGAGAGCGGCTTGTTGAATCGCGTGCTGGGCAGACATCCGGGAAGCGGCAATCAAGAAGGGTTTGCGATCTAGCGCGCTGCTTGATAGGAAGCGCATCTCGAAGCACGACTTAGGAAGAACCGAATCCTCCGCCAAGCGCGAGGAGACGGTTCTTTTTTTCCTCCAGGATAACGACCGGGAGGATAGTCAAGCGGCGCTCCCGCCCTGGTCCCGATCCGGCAAACCACTCATCGTTCCGGATAGCTCCTTTTACATTCTCAGCTACCGGCGAGGCGTCGCGGTACGCGAATTGCCGGCGCCGTCCGAGCCGCAGGCCTGTAACTTTGCCGCGCCCAGAATCGTCTTTTCACTGAAAGGCCGTATCTAAACTAGGGGTAAGCGGGGCAGGAACCTTCATGAGATCTCGAAACGTCAGACTCAGAAGACTGGTAATGGCGAGCCTGATCGGCGTAGTCGGCGCGGCGCTTGTCGGAGCTGCGTATCGCGCGGAGTTGATGGCTTACGTCGCGAACACGCATCAAGGGCTGTCGGCGTTGTATGCGACTTACCAGGAAAACAAGCAGTTGAAGAAAATCGCGAATCAGGCCGGTATTCGGGCGATCAGGATGTGGCAAACGGAGACCGACATTGCCGAGTTGAACAAAGCCAAAGCGGCGAAGAAACAATTGCCGGCGACCTACGCCTACAAAGTAGCCAGAATTGCCGACGCCGGCGCGGACACGATCCAGCTCGACTTAGGGAGTCTGGACGGCGTGAAGCAGAACGACGCCGTACTCTCGCTCGATCAATATTTCGTGGGGATGGTCACCGCGGTGGAGAAGCATTCCGCGACGGTCGGACTCCTGAACACGGAGTCGTACATGACAAATAAGGGCATCGCGATTCGCGCCACAAACAAAGCGTCCACCTTCGGCATCGCCGAATACGATGCGAACGCGGAGCGCTTGGCGATAAAAAAAATTCCTCCCGATGCCTTGATCAAGAAGGGGGATGTCATCGAAACGTTGGGCGGCGACACCTCCAGGTACCGGCCCGGTTTGAAAATCGGAACGGTTGCCGGCATCGAGGTCAGTCCGATGGGCCTGTCGAGCGAAGCGACCCTGGAAATCCCCGAGTTCCCAACCTCGCATGACGTGTTTGTCTTTATCATCGCGGGGCCTTGATTCAACAGGGTTGCATGCAGGTGCCGTCGGGCAGCGCTGATCGCGCACAAAAACGCTGCAGCAAGCTTGGCAAAAGCGTATAAAGAGCCGAGAAGGACGAGCATGACGACCAGGACCGCTACTAACGCGAAGAAAGCCCCGGCACCTGGGCTTTTTTTATTTGCCCGGGGACGCCGACGACGCCACAACCAAGCGGACAAGACAAGGAAAATTTTGGCGCGCGCGTATTGACACCTCGGCTACTACGTGTTACTTTATAGTAGTAGTAAGTGATACTTGATACCAGTCGTACTGATTAGCGAGAGGTGATCGTGCTGGAAAACCTGACGGAAATGCTTAAAGGGGTGCTTGAGGGCAGCGTCCTTGAAATTATAAGCCGCAACGAAACCTACGGCTACGAGATCACGCGGCGGCTGAACGCCCTCGGCTTCGCGGACGTTGTGGAGGGGACGGTGTACACGATCCTCATCCGGCTTGAGAAGAACAAGCTGGTGGAGATTACCAAGAAGCCTTCCGACATGGGACCGCCGCGGAAGTTCTTCGCGATCAACGATGCGGGACGCGAGGAGCTGCGGAGGTTCTGGGAGAAATGGGAGTTCGTATCCTCAAAAATGAGCGAGTTAAAGGAGCGGCGATCATGAACTTTTGGGAAAAAATCACCGGCAGCGACATGACGAAGGAAATGAAAAGCTTTGAAGCGCGAATCAAAACGCTGCCGGCCGATTATCGGGCGGCATGGGGAGAAATTAACGCCCGTCTTTGGCCGCACTCGGATTTCACCGGCCGCAACCTCATGCCGATTCTTGACGGCGTGCTCGGCCTGTTCGAGGAAACGTCCGCGGACGGTCAGACGGTTCGGGAGGTACTGGGCGACGATATCCAAGGCTTCTGTTCGGCGCTGGCCGGCGAAGAAGGGGCAAAGTCCTATCGCGACAAGTGGCGCAATCAGCTCAACAATACGATCGCCAAAAAATTAGGCCAATCGGAGGGATAACATGAGCATTCAAGCTATCATCCAAGGCAAAAAAGAGTGGCGCGCGCACGTGGCGCGCGTCAAAGCGCTCCCGAAGGATTACCAGATCGTCTATCGCGAGCTGCAAAAATATCTCTTCAAAGTCGGCCCCGTGGAGCTAACCGCCGGGACGGGGTTGCTCTCGGGGATCGTCGATCTCTTCGAGGAGGGCGCCGCTTCGGGGAAAGGCGTGCTCGAAGTGACGGGCCGCGACGTGGCGGCGTTCTGCGACGAGCTGATCAAGGATTCCAAGACGTACGCCGACCTCTATCAAGCATCCATCGTCCAAGAAGGCCACAAGGCCATGAACAAGAATACGGATCAAACAAAGTAAAGGAGGGATCCGGATGGAAGCGGCGATCGAAGTGAAAGGCTTGCGCAAATCTTTCAAGGACGCCGAAGTCCTGAAAGGCGTCGATTTCGAAGTGAAGCGGGGCGAGATTTTCGCCCTGCTCGGCTCCAACGGCGCGGGCAAGACGACGGTTGTCAGAATCCTCGCCACGCTGCTCAAGCAGGACGGAGGCACCGCCCGCGTAACCGGCCATGACGTCGCGTCAAAGCCCGACCGCGTCCGTCAATCGATTAGCCTGACCGGGCAGTTTGCCGCCGTGGACGAGATTCTGACCGGACGGGAGAACTTGCTCATGATCGCCAAACTGCGGCACCTTGAGCATCCGCGCCGGGTGGCGGATGAATTGTTGAATCGCTTCGGCTTGCACGGCGCCGCCGACCGCAAGGCGTCCGCTTATTCGGGGGGCATGCGCCGCAGGCTCGACATCGCCATGAGCCTGATCGGCAATCCGCAGGTCATCTTCCTCGACGAGCCGACCACGGGACTTGACCCCGAGGCGCGCATCGAGGCTTGGCGGATCGTCAAGGAGCTTGCCGACGGGGGCACGACGGTCTTCCTGACCACGCAGTACCTGGAAGAGGCCGAACAACTTGCCGATCGAATCGCCATTTTGCATGAAGGCCGCATTATTGCCGACGGCACGCTGCAGGACCTGAAGAAGCGGTTTCCGCCCGCAAAGACGGAGTATGTGGAAAAACAACCTTCATTGGAAGAGATTTTCCTCGCCATCATCGGTAACAGGGAGGTGAAATAGCCATGCACCGTTACTTTTTCAGCGATATGCGCGTCATGCTCGGACGGTCCATGCGTCATGTGTTCCGCAGCATGGACACCATCATCACGGTCTGCATCACGCCGATCGCGATGATGCTGCTGTTCGTCTACGTGTTAGGCGGCGCCATCCATACCGGAACGGATCACTATGTGAACTATCTGCTGCCCGGCATCCTGCTGATCGCGATTGCAAGCGGCATCTCTTATACGGCTTACCGCCTGTTTATGGATAAGCAGCGGGGCATTATCGAGCGGTTCCACTCCATGCCGATCGCGCGATCCGCCTTGCTGTGGGGGCATGTGCTGACCTCGCTGGCATCCAACCTCCTATCGCTGGCGGTCATCATTCTCGTAGCGCTCCTTATGGGCTTTCGCTCGTCGGCAGGGGTTCTGCCATGGCTTGCCGTAATCGGTATCCTCGTGCTGTTTACGCTGGCTTTGACGTGGGTTGCGGCGATTGCCGGGTTGACCGGTAAAACGGTGGAAGGCGCAAGCGCGTTTTCGTATCCGCTGATCTTCCTGCCGTTCGTCAGCTCGGCCTTCGTGCCGACCGACTCGATGCCGAAGGTCGTCCGCGCCTTCGCCGACAACCAGCCGGTGACGTCAATCGTGGAAGCCATCCGCGCGCTGCTGTCGGGTCAGCCTGCGGGCAATGAAATCTGGATCGCGCTCGCGTGGTGCGTCGGCATCATGCTCGCGGCTTATCTCTTCGCGATGCGCGTCTATAATCGGAAAGCGGCCTAATGGCGGCAAGACAGTTAAAGGTGCCGGGTTAACAAAAACTTCAAGAAAAGGGACTCGGCCAGCGTCGACCGTGCTTTGTCCGGCGTACTCGCGCCACGCAAGGGTTTAACCCGACAGGAAGGCAGCCGGTCTCCAGCGATCGGCTGCCTTCCTTCGATAGAACGGGCGGTTTTTCGTAAGCTTGGTATGATAAGATGGGGTTGAAGCGATACCGCAAGCCCCAGTCGGGAGACAACTATCTTGTTGGAGGAGCATGGCTTTGTCTGAGAAGCAGCGTATGGAAGATCGCAGTATATCCGATGTGTTGCAGCAATTGCTCGTAAGCCTGGAAGGAAAGCAGCTGAAGCTTGGAGACCTGCTCGCGGCGCTGAAGGATCAAGGACCGTTCTTCATGCTTACGATCTTGTCCGTGCCGTTCCTTCAACCGGTTGCCCTGCCCGGGGTAAGCACGCCGTTCGGCATTCTGATCGCCATGCTCTCGCTTGGCATTCTAGGCAGCCGGGAGGTCGCGATTCCGAGGCGCGTCCATGCTTTTCAAATGCCCCCGAAGGGCGTAAGGGTGCTGTTTCGGGGAGCGATCGCCTTGTTCCGGAAGCTGGAGCGTTGGTCGAGGCCGCGTTATGACCGTCTGCTGGAGTCGCAACGGCTGCGCGTGCTTCATGCCGTGCTCATGCTCGTCACCGGTATTTTGCTGCTCCTGCCGTTGCCGATCCCGTTCTCGAATTCACTGCCCGCCTATGTCATCTTCTTCATATCCCTCGGCTACTTGCTGCGCGACGGCTTGATGATCCCGCTCTCCTATGCGTTTTTCGTGCTGACCGCCGTTTATTTCGCCCTGATTGCTTTTCTCGGCATCGAGGGGATGAAGCTGTTGTTCAGTCAGTTGATTTGAGAACCGCCAAAAAGCCGCGACAACGCTCCTAGCTTCCCCCTTGCCGAATAATGACTTCATGGGAATGATCCTCCGCGGCAAATTGAAGCAGACGGGCTCCTTCCAGCCGTAACGCGTCGGAATCGGGAGAGGAAAGGGCGGCGAAGGGATCGATGCACAGGATGGCTTTCCCTCGTTCGCGCGTTAACTTCCAGGTCCCGGCGACGTATCCGTCGATGAGGATCGTTGAGCGGACGATGCCGTTCGCCGTGCAGACTTGGCTGCGGTATTCGTCCGGGAGTATTCGGCCGCGGTCCGCATGGGACAACAGGGTATTGTCGAATTCGCCGAGAAATCTCGGCTCGGCAGGCGTATCCGAGTCGGGCCGCGGAGCGTCAGGCAGATCGAATAATGCGTCGCCCGCCGGATTTCGAAACGTTACCAGTTCGGGGCGAAGCCGTTCCATCGCTTTGCTCAGCCCGGTCAGTCCCGACCATGCCTGCACGTCTTTCGCCGTAGCCGGACCGAACGCCGCCAAATACCGCCGGATCAGCAGCTCCGTATCCGGCTCGGCGCTGCGCGATTGTCCGAGCCATCGTTCGGCCGAGGTATGGACGGCTTGCCCGCTCTCGCCCCATATCCCTCGCGGCGGAAGCTGGACGAGCGGTACCAAGTTCCGAACGGCGGCCGCCAGCGCTTCACTCTGAAGGGCGGGCCAGCGTTCGCGCATATGCCGCCCCAATTCGCCGAACGTGCTTGGCCGGTCCTCCACCAGGCTGCGGCCGAACGCTGCCAGCTGCGCCGGATCCGCGCCCTTAAGCTGCCGGCCGAAGGCGCCTTTTAAGCTCCGTTCCATAACGCTTTGCAGCGTCGACCGCAGCGGCATGGCGTCGGAAGCGGAAACCAAGTGCAAGGTGGCGCGCATAAGCGCCATGCGTACCGCCTTCTTATCCAGGAGGAGCCGCGACAGCCCTTCCTGCCGAAAGTCCTCCAACCGGGCCCACAACGCGAAGTACGGCGCGTTCGGCGCTTGCGCTTGCAGGCCGATCAAGCGCTCGACGGCCTCCAAAACGGGCAGCTTCTCGCGGCGGAGCAGCATTTGCCGCGCGAGCAAAGCGCGATTCAAGGCGCGGGCATCAAGAACTTCGCCCGTGTTGATGTCGCCTCCCGAGAGATGGTTTCGCGTGCCGTTCGATGCGCTCATTTCGCAGCCTCCCGTCGTTTCGTTTCGGAGGTCCATCGTATGCAGTATACAATGTCACCTCGCGACGATGTGTGGTGTCTTCCTTATTGTAGCCGTCCGTTCCTGACAACAGTCTGTCAAGAACGCGGAGACGTTGAACAAGATCATTCGAAATGACAGCTCTACATCTGTCATTCGGCAGCGGAAGGAGCGCGGCGCATTGAAAATACAGCGTCTGCTTGGCATCACGATGGCCTTATTAAGCCAGCGCCGGGTGAACGCCCAGACCTTGGCGGATAAGTTCGAGGTATCCCTGCGGACGATTTACCGCGACGTCGAGACCATCAATACGGCAGGCATTCCCATCGTGTCCTTCACCGGAACGGACGGAGGCTACGAAATTATGGAGCAGTTCCGCATCGATCGGCAAATCGTGACCTTCGAAGATCTGCAGTCGATACTGGTTGCGTTACGAGGCGTGCAGGCCTCGTTGGACGACAAGGAAATGGACGGCCTCTTGACCAAGATCAAGGCCTTGATCGCGAGATCGGAACGGAACCGTATGGAAGAACTCGGGGAGACGCTGATGTTCGATACGAATCTGTGGCACGGCGGCGGATTGAAGGATAAGTCCATTCTTGGCGCCCTTCGCCAAGCCGCGAAGAATCGGTACGTGGCATCGTTCGATTATACCAATACGGACGGCATCGTCGAGCAGCGGGAAGCGGAGCCGATCGGATTAGCGTGGAAGGGCTACGCGTGGTACTTGTACGCGTACTGCAGGCTGCGAAGCGACTATCGGACCTTTCGGCTCTCGAGAATAAGCGGCCTGCGCATACGGACGGAGCATTTCGCGAGCCGCGGGGTTCGCATGGAGGAGCTGGATGCGCGATGGGGCAGCAAGGAGTCCGGCCCCATGGTGGAGCTTGCGCTCCGATTCGATTCCCGCCTGCGCGTTCGGGTCGAGGAGGCTTTCGGGCTGGACAAGGTCGAGCGCCAAGAGGACGGAACGCTGCTGGTCCGAGCCAGCTATCCGGACAATTCCTGGATGTACGGCATGCTATTGAGCTACGGGCCGGACGTACAAGTCGTAGAGCCGCCAGCCGTCGCGGACAAGATCAAAGAGCTGGGAAGGCAAATCTATGCCAATTACCAACGGGACGCATAGATGGAGCATGGAATAGCATGAGCAAAAGCCCGGCTCGCCATACGGCGAGTCGGGCTTATTCATCGTGCGAGGGGAAGCATCATCGAATGAAAGCATCATTGAATGAAAGCTTCATCGAAAAGAGAAAATCGCGGACGGAGCGGGCGTTACTTGACCGGCTTGTTCACGAGGTTGATGTGGTCCAGCCCCGTGCCGCTCGTGCCGTTGAAGATGAATTCCAGCTCGTACTTGCCGCGCACGTACGTGAGTTTCTTTTGGACGGTCTTGCCCGCTTTGATCAAGGTCGACGCGTTCGGGGCGCCCCAGTGCTGGACCAGCATGCGGACGGTAATGCCGCCGATGTTCGTCTGGCGCTCGACGTTCGTCCCGAAGTAGCGCATTTCCCGGATTTTACCGAGCTTGTAGTTGATGGCGTAGCCGGGGTGGCCCATCTCCGCGTGATAGACGTCGAAGCCGTCGGCGTCCGTAGCCGGGGATTCGGCTTCGCCGATCGTCTTGATGACCGTCTCATGCGTGGTCGAACCGAGCGTGAAGCTGTGGAAGTTCGGGAACTGGCCTTGGAGTGCCGGCTTGTAGAAGCTCATCAGCGTTTCGAAAGCCTTCATATGCGCGTCAATCGGCGCGGCGGTACCGGCTGCCGCGTAAGAAGGGGCGGCGCCGACGGCGGAGAGTGCCAACGTGCCGGCGGCCACCGCGGCGATCGCCGTTTTTTTCGCGGATGTCAAGAGTTTCATGATTTATTCCTCCTCATAGTGAGCGGATCGGGTCCGCTTGATCGTAAGTTTGTTTGTTGCCTGCCTGCTGTCTTAACGCCGAATGTTGGATCGGCCGGCGATCATCGCGTCTTCGCGGTTGCCGGACAAGGATCTCGCTGCTTACATGCTCATATTACCCGGGACGCGCGCGAAGTTCGTTACAAATCGGTAACGAGAAAGTAACAACAAAGTAACGACGGTCCAAGGCTATGCCCTTGGCAGGCGGCGAGCGGATGTGAATTCGTCTGGCTGCACGCGACTCTTGTTCAACGACTTGCGAAAGATCGGCAACCGCCTCGGCTCAAGCGGGCGAATGCGATTTCGGGCTGACGCGATTAAATTTTTCGCTTGTTTATATCGTATACCGAACTAATTTTGCCGCATATGCATCTTATAGAAGTTCAAAAAAAAGAGGAGGATGAACGTGCAAAAACTCCCGGCGGAAGCCTACTGCCCCGTATGCCGTACGCTCAGACGGTTCGCGGCCTGTCCGGAACGCGACGAATCGATGGGTCCCGATACGTACCCGGTCGTTCTATGCCCGACCTGCAAAGAAACGATCGAGGAGACCTTGACCGCTTACTATGCGAATCATCCATAAGCGCCGATGCGGCGCTTTTTTTGTTAGGCGGGGAGATGGAGGACCGCGGGCGGGCCGGAGAGGTTTATTGCCCGAGGATGAAAAAAAGAACCTGGACGGCCGTCCAGGTTCTTCCTATTGCAAGTATATAGGCGCAATGATAAAATCAGTGTACGACTGATTTTATAAGTAAAGTCATAGTTCATGCATCTTACAAGTTAATTGTACCATGCCGCTAAAACTCCTGTCAACCGATTGTTTTCTCACTATTCTTCATGCTGAGGAGAGATGTCGAATGAACGCCTTGGTTCTCGATTTCCGGGAAACGGACAAAAACCAGCGGATGCTCGTTGGCGGAAAAGGGCTGCATTTGGGGGAATTATCGGCGCTTCCGGGCATCCGGGTGCCAGAAGGATTTTGCGTCACGACGGCTGCGTTCCGACAAGCCGTTGCCCGACGCGACGCGTATGCGGCCTTGCTGGACCGGCTAACCGGGCTGAAAGCGGAGGATCGGAAGGGAATCGCCGACGTCAGCCGTCAGCTCCGGCAGTTCATTCAGGAAGCCGACATGCCTTCCGACATCGCGGAGGCCGTCGCCCGCCGTCTCTCCCGGTTCGGGGAGGCGCGCGCGTACGCGGTGCGTTCCAGCGCGACGGCCGAAGATTTGCCGCACGCTTCGTTTGCCGGCCAGCAGGATACGTATTTGAATATTATCGGCACGGAGTCGATCCTGGCTCATATTCGCAAATGCTGGGCGTCCCTATTCACGGACCGCGCGGTCATCTACCGGATTCAAAACGGCTTCGGCCACCGTCACGTGCACGTGGCCGTCGTCGTGCAGCGGATGGTCTTTCCGGAGGCATCCGGGATCTTATTTACCGCCGATCCGATCACGTCGAACCGGAAGATGGCATCGATCGACGCCGGCTTCGGGCTGGGCGAAGCGCTGGTCTCCGGGTTGGTATCCGCCGACGGGTATACGGTACGGGACGACCATATCGTCGACAAACGAATCGCGACCAAGGCGCTGGCGATCCATGGACGACCGGAAGGCGGCACGGAGACCCGGCCGATCGAGCCCGGGCTGCAGGGGACGCAGGTGCTGACGGACGATCAGATCGTACGGCTGGCGCGCCTCGGAAGAGAGATCGAAGCTTACTTCGGCTGTCCGCAAGACATCGAATGGTGCCTGGCCGACGATGCCTTCCATATCGTCCAGAGCCGGCCGATCACGACGTTATTCCCGATTCCCGAAGAGTCCGATCGCGCGAATCGCGTGTATCTCTCCGTCGGGCATCAACAAATGATGACGGACCCCATCAAGCCGCTCGGCTTGTCTTTCTACCTGCTCATTACGCCGGCCCCCATGCGCAAAGCCGCGGGCAGGCTGTACGTCGACGCGACGCCGATACTGGCTTCGCCCGCCACCCGCGAATCGGTCTTAAAGACGTGGGGCCAGGCCGATCCGCTGATTAAAGACGCGCTTACAAGCCTGCTCGAGCGGGGCGATTTTATTCCGTCGCCGCCGGCCGACGCCACAGAACCGGGTCCGGGCGCGCGCGCGAAAAGCGAATCGCCGGAAGGGTTTCAGCCGCCTCCGTTCGAGAACGATCCGGGCATCGTCGCCGAATTGATGAGCCGCAGCCGAACGTCGATCGAAGCGCTTAAGCAAGCCATCCGCGCGAAATCCGGTTCGGAGCTGCTGGACTTTATTTTGGACGACATCCGGGAGCTGAAGCGGGTTCTGTTCGATCCGCAAAGCACGGCCGTGTTCATGGCCGCGATGAACGCGTCGTTCTGGATCAACGAGCACATGGAGAAGTGGCTGGGCGAGAAGAACGCGGCGGATCCGATCTCGCAATCCGTCCCCGACAATATCACGTCGGAGATGGGCTTGGCGCTGTTGGACGTCGCCGACGCGATCCGTCCTTACCCGGACGTCGTCGCTTATTTGCGGCAGACGAAAGACGACCGCTTCCTGTCGGCGCTGCCGAAGCTCGAAGGCGGGCCGGAAGCCCGTGAGGCGATCGAGGCGTACCTGGATCGCTACGGCATGCGCTGCGCCGGAGAGATCGATATCGCGCGGACGCGCTGGGGGGAGAAGCCGCTCGCCCTCGTCCCGCTGATTCTCGCGAACGTCAAGCACTTCGAGCCGCATGAGAGCCGGCGGAGATTCGAGCAAGGGCTTCGGGAGGCGTCGAATAAAGAGCAAGAGCTGATCGAACGCTTGAAGACCCTGCCGGACGGCGAGCGGAAAGCGGCCGAAACCAAACGGATGATCGCGCTCGTTCGGAATTTCATCGGGTATCGGGAATATCCCAAATACGGCATGGTGAGCCGCCTATACGTCTATAAGCAGGCCCTGCTGGAAGAAGCCGGCCGGCTCGCGCAAGCGGGCGTCATTCAGGATCGGGAAGATATTTTCGACCTGACGTTCGAAGAGCTCCGCGAGGCCGTGCGTACCCGGCAAGCCGATCGCGGGCTCATCGGCAGACGAAAGGACGAGTACGAAGCCTATGCCAAGCTCACGCCGCCGCGCGTCATGACCTCCGACGGCGAAATCATCGCGGGCACGTACCAACGCGCTAACCTCCCGGCCGGCGCGCTCGCGGGCTTGCCCGTGTCTTCGGGCGTTATCGAAGGACGCGCGCGCGTCCTGCTCCGCATGGAAGAGGCCGACCTGGAGGAAGGCGACATCCTGGTGACCGCCTTCACGGATCCGAGCTGGACGCCCTTGTTCGTCTCCATTAAAGGCCTCGTCACCGAAGTCGGCGGCGTGATGACGCACGGAGCCGTCATCGCGCGCGAATACGGCTTGCCGGCGGTGGTCAACGTGGAGAACGCGACCAAACGGATTCCAGACGGACAGCGCATCCGCGTGCATGGCACCGAGGGGTACGTTGAACTTTTGTAAATGAATAAGGAACCTGTAATGCCTTGTTCATAACGACGGGCAAGAAACGCAAGAAACAAGGGCAGCCGAGCGATCATCCCTCGGCTGCCCTTTGTCATGGCGGAGCTCCGCGTACGTCGATGCGCCGCGTTCGTTCGCGATGCGAGGTTCACGCCGAGGCCCCGCAACTTCTGCGCCCGAAGAAGCGTCAACAAACAAAAGAATAAAAACTTTTGCCCGGAACAGACAGGGATTTCCACCCGGAATCTCGTATTCAATTACGCAGAAGAATTAATCGCGGCAGCCGTGGAGAGCAGCGTGACGCTAGACTAAGAGACGTGGGTGATCATTTTTGTTTCTGTTTGACTACATCGTGAATCTTTCGATTTTTTCGCTCTTGGTCAGCGCGCCGTTCGTGATCCGCTCGTTCATCAATCTCAGGCCGCTGAAGCATCCGCACATATGGATCGGCCTCTACGGAGGCGCCGTCGCAATCGTGCTCGTTCTGCTGGCCGTGAAGCAGCAAGGCTACGTTTACGATATCCGCTATGCCCCCGTCATTTTGACGTTTGCTTATCTCGGCCCGGTGTCGGGCTTGATTACCGCGCTGTTCGCCTTGTCCATCCGATTGCTGACCAGCGGAAACTGGTTCCCCGCCATCGGCGGCTGGGTGTTCATCATGACGGTCTTCACCCTGCTGCACGCGTACTTGTCCCGGCGCCGGCTGGCCCCGTTCAAGCGGAGCCTGGTCCTGTCCGGCGCGTACGTCGTGCTGTACTTGTGTACCGTGGCGACGTTCCGGATTTTGGTGAACAAGCCGCTTTTTCACGTGCAGTATTTATGGTTCGTCATCCTAGGCGTCCTGCTGGGCGGAGTGCTGATCGAATCGCATGAGCGGCTGCGCCGGATCATGGCCGAACGAAGCGACATGGAAGCGTCGCTGAACGCGAGCGAGTACCAATACCGGCTCATTGCCGAGCATACGTCCGATCTTATTATGGTGCTGGATCCCGACCGCGCGATCCGGTATCTCTCGCCTTCGCATGCTTTCGTGCTGGGCTATCCCGATCTGACGCAGGATTGCGCGACGCTCAACCGGGTCATCAACCCCGAGGACGCGAAGATGTTCAACCAGACCGTCGGCCGCATCCTGGCGCGGAAGACGGCGCAGTCGATGGAAATCCGGTTCCGGCACCGGGACGGGCATCTGATCCCGTTCGATTCCCTATGCAAGCCGGTCGAGGGGAAAGGCGGACGGATCGAGCATATCGTCATTATCAGCCGGGACATCTCGGAGCGCAAAAAAGCGGAGGCGTTCTTGCTGCAGTCCGAGAAGCTGTCCATCGTCGGAGAGCTGGCGGCGGGCATCGCCCACGAAATCCGCAATCCGCTGACGACGATCAAAGGGTTTCTTCATCTGTACAAGCTCGAGAACCCCGCGATGAAATACGGCGATCTGCTCCGGGACGAATTGGAACGCATCGAGATCATTACGAGCGAGCTGCTCTCGATGGCCAAGCCGCAGGCCGCCGCGTACACGGTCGCGAACGTCAGGGACGTCATCGAGCAAACGCTCGAATTCTTGACGCCGCAGACGCTATTGCACAACATCGCGTTCATCCGCGATTACCGGGGGGAGCATTTTCCGGTGACGTGCGCGACGAATCAATTAAAGCAGGTGTTCCTCAATATCTTGAAGAACGCGATCGAATCCATGCCGGGCGGCGGAGACATCCGCATCGGCCTACGGCTGGAGGAGAACGGGGAGTGCCTCGTCTCGATCGAGGATCAAGGCTGCGGCATTCCGGAGGAGCATCTGCAGCGGCTGGGGCAGCCCTTCTACAGCTTGAAAGAGAAGGGGACGGGGCTCGGCCTCATGATCAGCCATAAGATCATCAAGCAGTATCATGGCCGCATCGCCTACCGGAGCAAGGTCGGCGAAGGCACGCGAATCGACATCTGGCTGCCGGTCGGCGGCTGATGCCGGGTGGCGGCGGTAGCCGGGTCCGGAGTCGGGTCCGGGGTCAGGTGGCAGCTGAAGCCAAGCGGCGCCGCGATTCCGTTCGTGGCTTTACTCGGGCCGCCGCGCCGCCCGCTGTTCGCCGGAAGGGGGCTCTTTCGCTTGCGGAGCCATGCCTAACGCCCGCAGCGGGAGCAGGAGGATCGCGAATAAGGACGAGCGCTTCTTCGGTATAGCTGCTGCCTGCGTCCATTTCCACGCGTGTTTATCGAATTCCCGAAGCTCCCGATTTTTGAAGGCTATCTGTTTCTCGTGCCAATAGGGATGATTCATCATGCGCCTCACGTTCCTTTCGTGTCGCCGTACTTGAACGGACAGCCGTTCGAACGTGATTCATTATAAAAAAAGAAGTATGACAGCAGCGTGTCATACTTCCTCGTAGCGGCCCAGCATGGCCGCTATTTTCTTTTTCATCCGCTGCCGCAGCGACGGCGGTTCGAGCACGACCGCGTACTCGCCGAAGCAGAGCAGCTTCTCGATCAGCCACTCGGCATCGATCGGTTCGACGATGGTGAGCGTAAGCGTCCCGTCTTCGTGAAACGTCTTCTCGTCCACGTAAAATTCGTCCAGCACCCGGGCGGACGACCCGGCCGCGAAGCGGATGACGGCATGCTCGACCTGCTCATGCCCGAACCCGCCGCCGGGGAACATCTCATCCATGCGGGTTTCCGGGTGCGGCTCGAAGACGTCGGGCAGCTCGGCCAGCTCCGACATTCTCGTGAGCTTGAACACCCGATAGTCGCGGCGCGTCCGACAGTAGCCGTACAAGTACCACGTGCCGTACTTCATCACCAGGCTGACCGGTTCGACGGTCCGGTCCTGATGCTCGTCCTTGGCGTTCATATACCGGAAGCGGACGACGCGGCCGGCGTTTATGGAAGCGCGAATCGCGCGGAGAAGCGCGACATAGGCTCTCCAGCTGCCGAGATCCATCCGGAGGCTCGGAGCTCGGCCGTTGTCGGTCTGCACGGTCTTCAGACGCTGAATCGTCTCCTGCGCCCGCTCGTCCTGGAAGACGGTCGACGCGCTGTCGAGCAGGGTGATCAAGGAGGCGATGTCGTCGGAGCCGAGCAGACTCTTGTCCATCTTGTATTCTTTCATGATCCCGTAGCCGCCGTTCGCGCCTTGATAGGAGACGACGGGAATGCCCGCCGCGCAGATCGCCTCGATGTCCCGGTAGATCGTCCGTTGCGAGACGCCGTATCTGTCCGCCAATTCCGCCGCCGACACCACCTCGTGATTCAGCAGCCTGTAGATGATGGATAACAAGCGTTCCAGCTTCACGATTGCATACCCGCCTTTGGAAAAATTCGTATTCCGCTTCTATGATCGTAGACGAGCGAAGGACAATCATCAAGCCTTATTTGGCCAAGTCCGTCTACGAATGGGTAGCATAGATCCCCCCGCCCCCGTGAGTGAAACTAGTCGCATCGAATTTACAAAATCCATAAATTGGATCTCATGCTTGAAGAAGGGAATGGTAGGGGGACTCGCGAATAGCCTGCGGGAAAGATATTTTGAGAGGCGGCAAGCCTCTTGGGAGGGTACCTATGGCGCGCCGTCCAATCGTCTTGATACACGGCTATTCGGGGAATGGCGAATCCTTTCGCGCGTGGGTCGATAAGCTGATCGCGCGCGGTTATGACCGGCAGGCGGTGCATGTCTGTTCCTACGAGACGCTGACCAACGAGGTGACGATTCCGGACATTGCCGAGGCGTTCGACCGGGCGCTCCGGGAGCGGATCGGCCTGAAGGCGGACGAGCCGTTCGACGCGATCGTGCATTCCACGGGGATGCTCGTGCTCCGTTCTTGGCTGACGGTGTACGCGACACGGCGAGACCGGCTGAAGCATCTGGTCGGGCTGGCGCCCGCCACGTTCGGCTCGCCTCTGGCCCATAAGGGCAGAAGCTGGCTGGGCGGCGTATTCAAGGGACGCAAGGAGATGGGGCCTGATTTTCTCGAGGCCGGCGACCTTGTGCTGGATGCCCTTGAGCTGGGAAGCCGGTTTACTTGGGACCTGGCCGAAAAAGATTTGTTCGGCGGCGTGCCGTACTATGGTCCGCACGGGGATACCCTGTACGTGTTTATTTTCTGCGGGACCGAGGGATACGGCGGCATCAAGAAGCTGATCAGCGAGCCGGGGACGGACGGAACCGTGCGCCGGGCGGGCTGCGGGCTGAACGTCCGGAAGATCAAAGTGGACCTGACTTTGAGCGCGCCGGAGCAGCGAATCGCCTTTTCGGCGTGGAGCAACGCAGATATTCCGATGGTGCCCGTCGCGGGCTTGGATCACGGTTCGATCCTGTCCAAGCCGACGGAAGGGCTGGTCGACATGGTGCATGCCGCCTTGGGCGCCGAGGACGGGCAGGCGCTCGCGGACTGGACGAAGGACGCCGATCGCCGGACCCGCGACGTCTTGAACGGGCTGACCCGATGGCAGCAGTTCGTCATTCGGGCCCGGGACGAGCGGGGCGACCCCATTCGGGATTATTTCATTCAATTGGAGGGCAGGCGCAAGCAAGGGCGGGCCGAAGCGTTGGAATCGTTCGATTTGGACGTGCATACCTATGGCGGCGACGCCAGCCTGCGGAATTTCCACGTCAATCTGGACGAACTGGACCCCGAGTCGCTGCAGAGCCTGTCGCTGAAGGTGATAGCCTCCTCCGGCTCCTCGCTCGTCGCGTACTACGGATACGTGAGCGCGGACGCGGCGGCGGCGGAGCCAGGGAACGAAGGAACCTGGCAGGCCGAGCTGGATCTATCCGGCTTGCTGGGCGAACGGGAGGTCAAGTTTTTCTATCCGTTCACGACGACCCTGATCGAGCTGAAGCTGAACCGGGAGCCGCTTCCGCTCACGGGACCCAATCACGTCTGCAGGTTCATCGAGACGAAGTGACCGCGACTTTTATTATAGAAGGCCCTCTGGGAACCGCTCGTCCCGGAGGGCTATTTGTTTGGATTGGATGGAATAAACATTCCGAAACAGCTTGACGCTCGATAAGAACCGGACTATACTGACTATGGAACAAACATTCCAAACATTCTTAAGGAGGCATCATGATATGTCGAAGGTATGGCTGATTACGGGAAGCTCGCGCGGTTTCGGACGAAGTCTTGCGGAAGCGGTGCTGGCGAAAGGCGACCGGCTCGTCGCGACGGCCCGCAACACGGATCAAATCGCCGACCTGGCGGCACGCTACGGCAGCCGGGTTCGGGTCGTGCAGCTGGACGTGACGCGGTACGAGCAGGCCGAGGCCGCCGTCAATGCCGCGTTCGAAACGTTCGGACGCCTGGACGTCCTGGTCAATAACGCCGGTTACGGCAACGTATCCGCCATCGAAGAAACGTCGCTGGACGACTTCCGCGCGCAAGTGGAGACGAACTTATGGGGCGTCGTGAACGTCACGAAAGCCGCGCTGCCGTCGCTGCGGGAGCAGGGCTTCGGCCACATCGTCCAATTCTCGTCCATCGGCGGCCGCACGGGCGCGCCGGGCCTCGCGCCTTACCAGGCGGCGAAGTGGGCGGTGGAAGGCTTCTCCGAGGTGCTGGCCAAGGAAGTCGCTCCGCTCGGCCTGAAGGTAACGCTGATCGAGCCGGGCGGCTTCCGCACCGACTGGGCCGGCACCTCCATGCGGCACGTCGAGCCCGGCGAAGCGTACCGCGACACCGTCGGCGGCTTGCTGAAGCATCTGCGCGACGCGACCGGCAAGGAGAACGGCGATCCGGACAAAGCGGCCCAAGCGATCCTCGCGATCGCGGACGAAGCGAATCCGCCGCTCCGCCTCCTGCTCGGCAGCGACGCCGTGGACATCGCGAATGCCGTGGATACGGGCAAATTGGCCGAAACGAAGCGGTGGGAGCCGCTCAGCCGTTCGACCGATTTCGCGGCGAAGACGCTGGATCCGGCCGTAACGCGCATGTACGACGAGTTCAACGAACAAGGATGAAGCCTTGCCTTGAACGGCGAAGCCGCGCATATTCGGCCGGCGGAACGTCCATCCTAAGCCAAGCGGCAGTTCCGTACGGCCAAGCGAACCACAACAAAACCGGATATAACGGGAAGGAGTTCCATCGATGACGCAGATCTCCGCGGATAATCAAGTGCTTACGCTAATCAACGTGTTCACGGTCGAACCCGCGAATCAGGACCGCCTGGTCGAACTGCTCATTTCGGCGACGGACGTGTCGGTCCGGTACGCGGACGGGTTTATTTCATGCAGCCTCCACCGCAGCTTGGACGGAACGAAAGTAACCATGTACGCGCAGTGGAAGAGCGAAGAGCATTACCAGGCGATGCGGGACGACCCGAAGCCGCTTCCGTACCTGCAGGAAGCGATGAAGATCGCCGCGTTCGAGCCCGGCAAGTACGAAGTCGTCAAAACGTTCGAGCATGCAAAGGCATGAAGCGCGGTTAAGCCAACCGTAACGGTTAAGGCGCGAATCGCCGGACGTTTCCCATAGGGTATCCAAAGGGGATTCCATTCCGTCGTCAGACGGAATGGAGTCCCTTTCCGCGTTTGGCGGGAGGGTTTTCATGCAGCTAATCCAGAATCGGAATTTATATTCCATTCCGTTCGAAGTTTCATCCTTAGGCGAGCGGCGTTTCAGCGGGATAAAAGTGGAATATTTGTTCTGGCAAGCCGACGCCGGAAACAATCCTCGACATGCCTGTATCGTCGCCGCGTGAACCTGGTATATAATCGGAACTAACAGGGGACCGGTGACATCGCGATCGGAAGATTGCAAACGCTTACCCCGAACGCCATCTCGGAATGGTCATCAACAAGGAGCGTGAATGGAATGAATGCCAAGTACGCGTTCGACGACGTCGCGAGACTTCCTCTGCCCGGGGACAACTGCGCCGTCGCGATTCGCCGGCTCGACGCCGGCACTGTCTTGGAGCACGAAGGCGGGACCATGACCTTGGATTATACGGTGATGGAGGGCCACCGCTTCGCGGTGAAGCCGATCGCGGCCGGCGAGGAACTGTTGTCTTGGGAATTGCCGTTCGGCGCGGCGCTGCTGCCGATTCGGCCCGGCCAATATGTCATCAACGAAACGGTATTGGAGGCGCTTGGCGTGCGCCAGCTGAAGTTCGCGCTGCCGGCGGCGCCGAATTTCGCGGACCGCGTCGCGCCGTACGTGCTGGACGAAGCCGGCTTCCGGCCCGCTCCGGCGGCGCCGTCCTACCCCGATACGCGGACGTTCATGGGCTATCGCCGCAGCGAAGCCCGCGGCGTGGGCACGCGCAACCACGTGGTCCTGCTCGGCGCCACCTCCCGCACGGGCAGCTTCGTGAAGCAGCTCGCCGCCCGTCTGCAAGCGGACCTGAAATCGTATCCCCATATCGACGGCATCGTCCCGGCGGCCCATACGGAGGGCGGCACCGAGAACCCGAACAATCTCGACGTGCTGCTGCGGACGCTCGCCGGATTTATCGTCAACCCCAACGTCGGCGCGGTGCTGGTCGTGGATTACGAGCGGGAGCCCGTCACCAACGCCATGGTGGAGCGGTACATGCGGGAGCATCGTTATCCGATCGACGACGTGCCGCACCGTTTCCTTTCGCTCCGGAGCGGGTTCGAAGCGGATTTGGCGGCGGGCGAAGAGATCGTGCGCGGCTGGCTGCCGGCGGTCAACGCGACCGAGCGCACGCCGGAATCCATCCGCCACTTGAAGATCGGCCTGCAGTGCGGCGGCTCGGATGCGTTTTCCGGCATTTCCGCCAATCCGCTGCTGGGCTGGCTCTCGGAAGAATTGGTGCGCCATGGCGGCGCCGCCAGCTTGGCCGAGACCGACGAATTGATCGGAGCGGAACCGTACGTGCTGTCGAAGGTGAGCAGCGTGGAGACCGCCCGCAAGTTTTTGGCGCTCGCGGACCGCTTCAAGGAGCGCGCGTCCTGGCACGGGGCGAGCGCGGAAGGCAATCCGTCCGGGGGCAATATGTACCGCGGCCTATATAACATTTATCTGAAGTCCATCGGCGCGGCCCGCAAAAAGGATCCCGTCACCCGGCTCGACTTCGCCACGGAATACGGGGAGCGGATGACGGAAGGCGGCTTTTATTTCATGGACAGCCCCGGCAACGACCTCGAGAGCATCGCCGGGCAGGTGGCGGCCGGCTGCAACCTGATTTTCTTCACGACGGGCAACGGCTCGATCACCAACTTCCCGTACGTGCCGACGGTCAAGGTCGTCACGACGACGGCCCGCTTCCGGCTGCTGGCGGGCGATATGGACGTGAACGCGGGCCGTTACTTGGAAGGGACGCCGATGGAGGAGCTCGGCCAAGAGGTGTTCGAGCACACTGTTCGCATCGCTTCCGGGCAGCGCAGCGTCGGCGAACAGGCGGGCCATGCCCAAGTGCAGATCTGGCGCAACTGGCAGCAGAACGACGCGAGCCGGCTCGAAGCCCTGCTCCATCCCTCCGCGCCGACGGGAGAACCGATCGCCATCCGGGCGGATGCCTCGTCGCCGGCTTCCGCTAACGTCACGTTTGACTTCACGCGCAGCGCGGAAGGGACGTCCAGCGATGCCATCGGCTTGATCTTGCCGACGAGCCTGTGCGCCGGCCAGGTCGCCCAGATGATCGCGCAGCGGCTGAATCAAGCGGGCGTCGGCCAGCCCGAGGTGTCGCGCTACGTGGCGCTGGCGCATACGGAAGGCTGCGGCAATTCGGGCGGACAGGCCGAGGAGCTGTACGCGCGCACGATGATCGGCTACATGACGCATCCGATGGTGAGGCATTGCCTGCTGCTCGAGCATGGCTGCGAGAAGACCCATAACGACTTCATGCGCCATCGGATGGAGGAGACCGGCGTGGACGCGAGCCGGCTCGGCTACGCCAGCATACAGCTCGACGGCGGCATCGCGAGCGTGACGCGCAAGGTCGAGGAATGGTTCGCCGAACGGGCGGCGGCGGACGAACCGGCCGCGAAGGCGACGGTCGGCCTGGAAGGGCTGCGGGTCGGCCTCATGAGCGACGGTCCGGTCGCGGAAGAAGCGGGCGAGCAGCTGGCGATGCTGACTCGGCTGATCATCGGCGCGGGCGGCGTGGTCGTCGTGCCGCAGAACAGCGGCCTGCTGGCTTCGGAGGCGTACGGCGGCCGATTGTTCGCCGGCTCCGGCGTCATGCCTTCCCTGGCCTACGGCGAGCAAGTCCGCCGGCGCGGCTTCCACGTCATGGAGACGCCGACCGAGCATTGGGTGGAGACGGCGACGGGCCTCGGCGGCACGGGCGTCGAGCTGATCCTCGCGCTGGCCGGACGGCGCCCGATGCAGACGCATCCGTTCATTCCGATGCTGCAGCTCGCGCCGGAATCGGCCGATTCGCTGCCGTATGCGCAGGATTTGGATCTGCTCCTGGACGGAAATCCGGAGACATGGGGTGCGCGCATCCTCGAACTGAGCAAGCGGACCTTGCAGCACGAGTTCACGCCGCGCCTCTACCGGCAGGGCAACGTGGATTTCCAATTCACCCGCGGCTTCTTGGGCGTGTCGCTGTAGCCGCCTGCGGCTGATACTCGGCGCAAACGGACTCAATCGACGCTCTCCTTCTTTTCTTATTAGGCTGCCGACCCTTCGGCAGCCTTTTTTGCCGCGGCGAAATGCGACCGGCGATCGGTGTAAGCCGCGCGAAGGGGCAGCGCGCGCCGTAAGAACAAGCGAAACCATCATAATTCAATGACTAACAGTAATAATATATTGTAAAACGATAAATGGTATGGTACATTCAAAGCGATCAATCGAAACGAGGTGCATGGAATGGAACGAGGAACGACCTTCTTCCTGAGGGCGACGGTGGTCGCGATCGGATTGGCGATCTTGGCGATCTGCGCGTGGGGGCTGCCGCTCGTCATCGGCGACTTGGCCGATACGTTTCCGGCGTATATGCTCTTGCCCGTCTTGATAATCGCGTACGCGTCGGCGATTCCGTTTTTTTATGCCTTGTATCAGGCTTTGCGGCTGTTACGTTTCATCGACCGGAACCACGCGTTCTCCGAACGCTCCGTGCAGGCGCTGAAGCGCGTCAAATATTGCGGCTTCGCCATCTGCGCCTTGTACGCGGCCAGCCTGCCGTTCCTGTATCTCATGGCGGAGAAGGACGACGCTCCGGGGCTCATCGTGATCGGCCTGGTCATCGCGTTCGCTTCGCTGGTCATCGCGGTCTTCGCCGCGGTGCTGCAGCAGCTGCTGAAATCCGCCGTCGATTTTAAATCGGAACTCGATTTCACGGTCTGAGGTGATCCCATGGCGATGATTATTCATATTGACGTAATGCTGGCGAAACGGAAAATGAGCGTGACCGAGCTGTCGGAGCGGATCGGCATCACGATGGCCAACCTGTCGATTCTGAAGAACGGGAAGGCGAAAGCGATCCGCCTGTCGACGCTGGAAGCGATCTGCAAGGCGCTCGACTGCCAGCCCGGGGACCTGCTGGAATACCGGCCGGACGAAGGCCCGCAAGATGGGTAGCTTCGATCCCGTTGCCCGGCGCCGCGGGGGTGAAGCCAAGTTCGCGCGGCCGCTGGCGCAGCTCTTGGTATTCGGGTATCATCAGGCGATGAGCTGCATCTTCCCCGTGGCGATCTTCGGTACGCTGGCGTTGTCCAGCCTTGTCCAAGCGCCGTTCGTTCACCGGTACGATCTGATCCTCCTCGCGCTGCTTGCCGTGCAATACCTGATGTACCGCAGCGGCCTCGAGACGCTCGACGAAATCAAAGTCATCTGCGTCTTCCACGTGATCGGGCTGCTGCTCGAAATCTACAAGGTCGGGATGGGGTCGTGGTCGTACCCGGAGCCGGGGTATACGAAGCTGCTCGGCGTGCCGCTCTACAGCGGATTCATGTACGCGAGCGTCGCCAGCTACATGTGCCAGGTGTGGCGCCGGCTGAGGATGGACATGACCGGATGGCCGGGGCTTGTTCCCGCGCTGGCGCTGGGCGGCGCCATTTACTTGAACTTCTTCACGCATCATTTCATCCCGGACGTCCGCTGGTGGCTGACGGCGCTGGTGGTGCTCGTCTTTTGGAAGACGCGGATCGTCTATCGGGTCCGGAGCCGTACGTATCGGATGCCGTTGACGGTCGCCTTTTTCCTGGTCGGTTTCTTCATCTGGCTGGCCGAAAACATCGCGACGTTCTTCAATGCCTGGAAATATCCCGATCAGCATGAGGCATGGCGGCTGGTGAGCTTCGGGAAGATCAGCTCGTGGTTCCTGCTCGTCATCATCAGCGTCATCATCGTGGCGCAGCTGAAGCACGCGAAAGCCAATCGGACGCCATAGAACGGAGGACATCGCATGAAAAAAGTATTGTTGACCGGGTTCGACCCGTTCGGCGGAGAAACGACGAATCCCGCGTGGGAGGCGGTCGCCCGGCTGCGCGGCAGGCGCTATGAGGGCTTCGAGGTAGAGGTCCGGCAAGTGCCGACCGTGTTCCGGACGTCGCTCCGCGTGCTGCGGCAGGCGATGCTGGAGGTCCGGCCAAACGTGGTCATCGGCGTCGGGCAAGCGGGCGGCCGGAGCGATATCGCGGTCGAGCGGGTGGCGATCAATCTCGATGATGCCCGCATTCCCGACAATGACGGCGAGCAGCCGCTCGATCTGCCCATCTCGGAGGACGGGCCGGCTGCCTATTGGTCCACCTTGCCGGTCAAGGCGATCGCGGCCGGGATCCGCGAAGCCGGCATTCCGGCCTCCGTCTCGCTGTCCGCGGGCTCGTTCGTCTGCAACCATCTCTTCTACGGGCTTCGGCATCTGATTGCCACCGAGTTTACGGCCTGCCGGGGCGGCTTCCTTCACGTGCCCTTTTTGCCGGCGCAAACGATCGGGCGCGCGCCGACGCCGAGCATGAGCCTGGAACACATGGTAAACGCCATCGAGATCGCCGCCATGGCAAGCATGCGATACGGGAAAGACATCGCCGCAATCGAGGGCAGGTTGGACTGAGCGTTCCGGTTGGAATTCTGATTGCGATTAACTGTTTTGACTCTATTGGTTCTGATTCGCTTGGTTCTGATTCTCTTGGTTCTGATTCTCTTGGTTCTGATTCGCTTGGTTCTGATTTTCTTGCTTCCTGCGCTCTTGTTTTTGAATCCCTTGTTTCGGCTAACGTGCCGGTTCGGCTCGCCTTCTTCGGAGGCGAGCTTTTTGCATGCCCGATTCGCCCCGTCCGCGCGAACCTCGGATCTTCGGCAAGCGGGGCGGAATACCCGCATAGCATAGGGTAGAGCCTATTTTTGCCCGGAGTCCTGAGCGGGCAGGCCGCGAGAAGCCGGTAGGCAATTCCTGAGCAGGGGGTGGCGCGATGTTCGACGAAGCCGCGGAGCCGACCTTGGCCTATGCGGAACGGCAGGACCGAGCCGACGGATTGGCGCGGTTTCGGGAGGCGTTCTATCTGAAGCCGGGCACGGTCTATATGGACGGGAATTCGCTGGGGCTGCTGTCGAAGCCGGCGGAACGGACCTTCCTGGAAGCGCTGGAGGACTGGAAGGAATACGGAATCGACGGCTGGACGCGGGGCCGGCATCCATGGTTCGCGCTGTCGGAACGGCTGGGCGGCATGATGGCGGGGCTTGTGGGCGCCGACGCGGACGAGGTGATCGTGACGGGCTCGGCCACCGTCAATCTGCATCAGCTCGTCGCGACGTTTTACCGGCCGCATGGCGCGAGAACGAAGCTGCTGGCCGACGAGCTGAACTTTCCTTCGGACCTCTACGCGCTGCAGAGCCAGCTGGCCGTCCGCGGCTTCGATCCTGACGGCAGCCTGGTTTGCGTGAAGAGCCCGGACGGGCGGTTCCTGGACGAAGACGCGATCATCGAGGCGATGACGGAGGAGATCGCGCTGATCGTGCTGCCGTCCGTCCTCTATCGGAGCGGGCAGCTGCTGGATATGGAACGGTTGACGGCGGATGCCCGCCGGCGGGGCATTCCGATCGGGTTCGACTGCTGCCATTCCGTAGGCGCGGTGCCGCATGCGTTCGACGCCTGGGGCGTGGATTTCGCGTTCTGGTGCAGCTACAAGCATCTGAACGGCGGGCCCGGCTGCCCCGGCGGCCTGTACGTGAACCGCCGCCATCTCGGGACGCGCCCCGGGCTGGCGGGCTGGTTCGGTTCGCGCAAGGACCGCCAGTTCGATATGGCCTCCTCGCTGACGCCGGCGGAGTCGGCGGGCGCGTATCAGATCGGCACGCCGCATGTCCTGAGCCTGGCTCCGCTGATCGGGGCGTTGGGGCTGGTCGGGGAAGCGGGGATCGAGGCGATTCGCCGGAAGTCGCTCGGCCTTACCCGTTACCTGATGGGGCTGATCGGGCAGGAGCTGGCCGGCTTCGGCTTCCGGATCGGCAGCCCGGTGGAGGATGCCCGGCGCGGCGGGCATGTCGGCCTCGAGCACGACGAAGCGGCGCGGATCTGCAAAGCCTTGAAGGAACGCGGCAACGTCCCGGACTTCCGCGCGCCGAACATGATCCGTCTGGCTCCCGCCGCGCTGTACACGTCTTATCGGGAGGTCTGGGACGTCGTTCAGGTCCTCCGGGACATCATGGAGAAGCAAGCGTTCAAGGCCTATCCGAACGAACGCGACATCGTCGCTTAAGCGGAAGCGGCCGGCTCCGCCGGACCGGCGGGGCACGGGGCCGCAGCCAGACGCCAAGGAGAGGGGCAGCGCGAATGGAAAAAGACATTCGGACGGACTTCAGCGGCTCGATGTCGTACGGAGATTATCTCCGGCTCGACCGGATTCTAGGCAGCCAAAACCGCCGCTCCGGCCATCATGACGAGATGCTGTTCATCGTCATCCACCAGACGAGCGAGCTCTGGATGAAGCTCATCCTCCACGAGCTGAACGCCGCGATGCGAAGCATCCGTGCCGGCGAGCTCGAGCCCTCGTTCAAAATGCTGGCGCGCGTCTCGCGGATCCAGCAGCAGCTCACGCAGTCGTGGTCCATTCTCTCGACGCTGACGCCGGCCGAATATATGGGCTTCCGCGATAAGCTGGGCAGCGCGTCCGGCTTTCAATCCCATCAGAACCGGCTGATCGAATTCGCGCTGGGCCAGAAGAAGGCCGAGACGCTGACGGTATTCCGGCACCGCCCGGAGCTGGACGCGGTCATGCAGGAAGCGCTGCGCGAGCCGAGTCTGTACGATGCGGCCATCGGGGCGCTCGCCGCGCGCGGGCTGCCCGTCGACGAAGCGGCGCTGGACCGGGATTGGTCGCAGCCGTACGCGCCCAATGCGAGCGTGGAGGACGCATGGCTGACCGTCTACCGCGATGTGGAGGGGTACTGGGATTTGTACGAACTGGCGGAGAAGCTGGCCGATATCGGCAGCCAGCAGCAGGCCTGGCGGTTCCACCATCTGTCGACGGTCGAGCGCATCATCGGCCATAAGCAGGGGACGGGCGGCTCGTCGGGCGTGACGTATTTGAAGCGGGTGCTGGAGCAGCCGTTCTTCCCGGAGCTGTGGAGCCTGCGAACCAAGCTGTGAAGACGGACATGGAAGCGAAGGGGAGGCGGGCGGGGGTGAACGCGAACAAATGGATCGATATCTCCCAGCCGCTCGACGAGCGGACGGCCGGCTGGCCGGGAGACACGCCGTTCGTTTACGAGCGTGCCTGGCGGAAGGAAGACACCGGGTCCGTCAACGTCGGGCGGATCCGCATGAGCCTGCATACGGGCACGCATATCGACGCGCCGTACCATTTCGACGATGCGGGCGCCAAGGCGATCGACCTGGAGCTGGACGTTTATCTGGGCGAGGCCGTCGTCGTGCATGTGCCGGGCGCCCGAGCGATCGGAATCGGCGACCTGAGCGGGGCCGAACTGGGGCAGGCGGCCCGTCTGCTCCTTCGCACGGACGCCTGGCCGGACCGGCGCGCGTTCCCGGCGTGGATTCCGCCCGTCGAGCCGGAGCTGGCGGCGTATCTGGCGGTGCGCGGCGTTCGCCTGCTCGGGCTCGATCTGCCGTCGGTCGATCCGCTGGACAGCAAGGAGCTGCCCGCGCATCACGCGCTGGCGGCGCACGGCATCCACATCCTCGAGGGACTTGTTCTGGATCATGTCGAGCCCGGGCGCTACGAGCTTGCCGCGCTTCCGCTGCCGCTCGCGCTGGCCGACGGCAGTCCGACCCGGGCCGCGCTTCGCAAGCTCGTTTAACGCGTCCATGCCGTGTCCGGGCACGCAGGGTCGTTATTACGCCATAAGCGATTATTTCTTGGGAAATAACGTGAGGCTTAATGCCGCCCGCCCGAGCGCCCGTCCGAGCGCCCGTCCGCCCGCCCGCTCGCCCGCTCGAAAAGCGGTAAAGACCGCGGCTCGGCTCAACGGAGCGGCACGATCGAACCGTTCCGCCTTCGAATCGCTTTCCTGCCCGCTCAATTGGTTGTACAATCGGGTTAGAAAATCGGTGCTTCCGGCATCGGAGCGGACGAAGGTGAGGCGAAGACGTGATCCAGCTGGCGAACGTGACGAGCGCCCTGCAGCGGATGGAAGTGTGCGAGGCCAACGAGCTCTATGGCGAAACGGGGCGGTTCCGCTATTTGCGGTTTGCGGACGACGCGGTACAAGGCGCGATCGACCTGCGTCGGCCCGAGCGGATCGTGCTCGAGTACCCGCGGGCGCTCATCCATCTGATCGACCGCAACGCGCCGCATTTCCGGCGGCTCTTCATGATCGGCCACGGCATCGGGACGATTGCGGCGCACTATGCGGACCGGGAGGTGATCGTCGCGGAGATCGACGGGCAGGTCGTGGAGCTTAGCCGGACGTACTTCCGCTACCGCCGGGACAACGTCCTGATCGGAGACGGCCGGCAGCTGCTGGCGGAGCAGGCCGACGGGCGGCTCGACAGCCTTGTGCTGGACGCCTTCACCAAGGAAGGGACGCCGCATCATCTGAGCACGCTGGAATTTATGCGGCTGGCGCGGGACAAGCTCCGCGAGCCGGGCCTAATGCTGCTCAATCTGATGGGCAAGGGAGCGGGGGACAAACGCGTGCGGGCGATCCACACCGCGCTGGCGGAGGTCTTCCCGCATAAGATGGCGTTCACGCTGCCGGGGAAGGAGCCGTCGGAGCAGCGGAACATGCTGCTGGCCGGCAGCGCCCATCCGTTGGCCTATGACCCGAAGGCGATGGCCGGGTTCGCGGAAATCGCGCTGGAGCCGGGCTTCGCGCCGAGAGACCGGGGATCTTCGCCCGATGAAGCGGCTCGCTGAGCGGGGCGTCTTGCACCGATGCGCGCCATGCCGTTGCGCCGTCCCGGCGCCGCGGCTTGAACGCCGGCACGCAGAGGCACGATGGCATGCGCCCGCTTGCGTCCGCTTCCGCCGGTTTCCGCTCCCGCGTCGCGGGCGGATTCGCTACAGCGGCTTTTTCATGCGCAGATGTTCGATTCCCGCCTCACGGAACGGCCCGGAAATCGCGGCGTAGCCGAGTCTGTCGTAGAAGCGCTTCGCCGATAGCTGCGCGTCCAAGACGACGCTCGCAGCTCCCAGCTCCATCGCTTGCCGCTCCATCTCGTCCATGATTCGTTTCCCGAGCCCGCGGTTCCGATGCGTTTCCAGCACGGCAATCCGCTGGAATTTCGCGACCCCCTCTTCCTGAAAATACCACCTGCCGGTTGCGACCGGTTTTCCCTCGTCGGCCAACAGCAGGTGATGGCTCTCTCCTCGGAGGACGTCCTTCCCGTCGACCTCGATGCTTGCCGGGATATGTTGTTCCAACACGAATACTTGATGCCGCACGCGCAAGCAAGCCTGCAAATTCTCCGGCGACGCGACGCGAATGACTTCCATGACGATCTTCCTTTCTGGATGCGGATTAATGGAACGGATGAGCGAGATAGAGTTTCTCGCAACCAACCTTGGATCAATAGTTGACTTAAGCAACTGTTTGCAGCATAATGCAATTAGTTGACTTAGTCAATAATTATCGGCCGAACGCGCCATCGGTCTGCGAGAGGGGATATGCGATGTGGAATCCGTCGTCAACGTCGTCCGGAAGTTTAACCGATTCTATACGAACGTTCTTGGGCTGCTGGATCGGCATATGCTGGATAGCGAATTTTCGCTGTCGGAAGCACGGGTTTTGTTTGAGATCGGCAGTACGGAACGCTGCACCGCCACGATGCTCATCGACCGGTTGAGGCTGGACGCCGGTTACTTAAGCCGCATGCTGAAACGGTTCGCCAAGCTGGATCTCGTGCATCGCGAGCAATCCGGCGAAGACGGACGGCTTTATTATCTGTGCCTGAGCGAGAACGGGAAGCGAACGCTCGCGGACCTGAACCGGCGCTCCGACGAACAGATCCGGCTGATGATGGAGCCGTTGGCCGAACAAGCGCGGCATCGGGTCACGACGCATATGACGGCGATCGAACGGATCCTGTCAGGCGACGATCCGCAATTTCCGCCGGAGGTTCGGATCCGCAACGAGCTCAGACCCGGAGACGTCGGGAGCCTGATTCATCTGCACGGCTGGCTGTATGCGGAGGAATGCGGCTATAATCACGCGTTCGAAGCGTACGTATGCCAGACCTTCGTCGATTTTTTCCGGCAGTACAGCCCGGATAAAGATCGGTTCTGGTTCGCGGAATCCGAGGAGGGCATGATCGGCGCCATCGCCATTGCCGGACTTTCCGAAAGCGATGCGCAGTTGAGGTGGTTCATCCTCCGTCCGGAGTACAGAGGGGCCGGCTACGGGAAGAGACTATTCCAAGAAGCGCTGCGCTACTGCAGGGAGAAAGGGTTTCGGCGCGTGGTCTTGGCGACGACGGACGACCAGCGTACGGCGATCGCCATGTATACGAAGGCGGGATTTACGAAGATCGGCGAGCATGCAAACGAGGCATGGGGCGTTCGGCACCGGGAAGAAACCTATGAATTACTGTTGTAAATACGAAGTACGCACGTTTCTTTTTTACGCCGATTGGCAGGTTTGCGTCAGCCTGGCCCGAATGTGATAGGAGAGAGCAAGTCGCTTCTGGATGAACGGGAGAAACTCCGTATCGACGTTTTGGAAGTCGTTAAACGGAAAGCGGTGAAGTAAAAGAAGGTCCGACAGATAGTCATTCGCAATTCAACAGACCGGCAGGCGTGTCCTTGAGACATGCCGAATAACGTGTATGACATCGGACGAAAGGCCGTAATGAAGGCGGCGCCCGTCAACGAGGGATAGCCTGGCGGCAAGTATAAGGTTAGCCGTCCCCATATTTTAGTAGAAAGACGGTGGTTCACTTGTCAGACATGACCTACATGATTCACGATCGCCTTCCGACCGTCGCGGAGCATCGGCTGCTCTGGGAAGCCGTCGGCTGGGGAAGCGTCGATGCGGAGATGGCGGCAGGCTCGCTGCGAAACTCCCTTTACGGGGTCGTCGTGACGGTCGATGACGCTCCCGTGGGCATGGGGCGCATCGTCGGCGACGACAGCATGTATTTTTACATCCAAGACGTGGCGATTCTTCCTGTCTATCAAGGACATGGACTGGGGAAGGAAATCATGAACCGCCTGCTTGCCTATATAGAGAAACGCCGTTACGAGAACGGCATCGCGTTTGTCGGCTTGTTCGCATCGGAAGGCAAGGAAGCCTTCTATGAAGCCTTCGGGATTCAGAACCATGCCTCGCATATGACGGGCATGTTTACCGTATTGGAAAAGCGTTAACGTCAATACGGGACTCATGCGTATACGGTCTGATATCGCGCGGGGCTTGGACCTCTTGCGTTTCAGGGATGATCGTAACACGAAATAAGGAGCCGCTGCCATGGAGCAGCGGCTCTTTATTTCGTGTTCACGTTCCCGGCGAACGGCTGATCAGCGAAGGCATTCGCCGGGAGCGTAGTAGCCGTACGTACTGCGATTAGCTAAGCAAAAGACATACGCTGGAGTGATAGATGGGAACAGACAGGTTTAGGTAAAATTTAGGAGATGGAAGCTTGTGCACATCATGAAGAACGAGGTGATGTTCTCGGCCGAAAACATGCATTACGATTCATGGCAAACACAATAGAGAATTCTTGATTCGCGATAAGCCAATACGATTCATGGAACCGATGGCCCGCTGCCCGGAACGATAGCCTGGCAGTGGAGACGAAGGAAGATCGGGAGGGAACTTTGGCGATGAATAAGCGTTTGCGCTGGTTTTCGGGCATCTTTTGCGTTATGTTTGCGTTTGTAGCCTTTTCCCAAATGGCGGCTGCCTCTTCGGAAAGCGAGGGTACGGTTCGGGCTCAGGCTGACAAGGGGCCGGCGGATCGGACACCCGGCGCCGCAAAAGCGGTTTCGCTGGCAGGAGGGTGTCTGCACAGCTTGGCGCTGCGCAGCGACGGCACGGTCTGGTCGTGGGGAGATAATGATTGGGGCGAGCTCGGGGATGGGACCACGACTTCCCATGGCGCGCCGGTGCCGGTCAAGAGCCTCAAAGAGGTAAGCGGCATCGCGGCCCGTGATTGCAACAGTATGGCGCTGCTTGGCGACGGCACGGTGTGGACGTGGGGAGTTACCATTCCTTCCGCAAGCGATGCCTATCCGTATCCCGGCCCGACTCCGATTCAAGTGAAAGACGATTCCGGGCTGGCGTTCGATTCGGTCATCGCCATCTCTGCGGGCAGGGGGCATTATCTGGCGCTCAAGCGAGACGGAACCGTCTGGGCATGGGGCAGGAACGATGCGGGTCAGCTTGGCGACGGTACCGTGTCCGACTTTTATTACTACCATTATTCGCCGTCGCAGGTGAACGGGCTGGATTCGGTCGTTGCCGTTGCCGCTGGCGGTACGTTTAGTTTGGCGCTCAAGAGCGACGGCACCGTCTGGGAATGGGGGAGCGTCTACGACGACGATGAAAACCTGGCGCCGCGCCCGACGCCGGTTCGGGTAAAAGGCCTCGATAGCGTGACCGGACTGGCAGCCGGTCTCCAACATAGCTTGGCGCTCGAAAGCGACGGAACCGTCTGGGCGTGGGGCCACAATGACAAAGGGCAGCTCGGCGATGGAACCACGGCGCTTCGTTCCGTTCCCGTTCAGCTCCACGACCTTGCCAACGTGGTCAGTCTGTCAGCCGGCGATGATCATAACTTGGCGCTCGAAGGCGACGGCACCGTCTGGGCATGGGGAGACAATCGATCGGGTCAGCTTGGCGACGGGGGTACGTCGCGGCGCTTGACCCCGGCACAGGTGCAAGGTCTCGATAGCGTGACCGCGCTGGCCGCCGGAGATAATCATAGCTTGGCGCTCCGAAGCGATGGTACCGCTTGGGGGTGGGGGGATAATCGAGGGGGACAACTCGGAGACGGGAGCGCAGCGGACCGTGTTACCCCCGTCAAGGTTCAAGGATTAGACCGGCAAAGCCCTGAAACCCTTCTTTATCGATTGGCCGGACCGATTCTCGACTTCGACGCAACCCGGGTCTTGTTTTACTATGGCGAGTTGCTGTGGTTGTACGACCGTGCGACTCACGCCCAAATCAAAGTGGCCGAGGCCGAGAGCATTTACCATTTGACTCGTGCGGAGCTGTCCGCGGATGGCGTGGTATATACCGACGGACGGAAGACGTCGTATTGGAAGGACGGCGCGGTTCGAAGGAGTTGGGAGGGAACGTACCTCTACGATGCGAACGGAAACTTCGCGGTAGTGGGCGATAGCGTCGTCGATCTAACGACAGGCGCATCGCGTTCCTTGCCGAATGCCAAATTTTATCGAGATATGCACATCCGTTTTGATTTATGCCCCGACGGAACGGTCGCGTATACGTTGAACGAGCATCCATCGGAAATCTACGTGTCGCTGCCGGACGGTACGATGAAGACGATCGGTCTAACGCCCGGCGACTACACGTACTTCGGGGTCATGATGGACGGAACCGATCTGCTCTACAACGCGGTAACCCAAGATAACGGCGGGCAAGCCAGGCGATCGCTGCGCTTGCGCGGCGCGGACGGCCGAGTGACGACGATCGCGGCTTATCCGTTCGATGCCGCCGATTATGCGGCGGATCCAAGGCAATCCTACCGGATCAAGAACGGATGGATCGCCTACCGGACCTATGACGAGAGCGCCGGGCAATGGCGCTTGGACGTTCGCACGCCGGAAGGCATGACCAAGCACGTGTACGCCGGCCCCAAAGGCGCTTCGTGGAAAGACAAGCCGATAGCGATCAAGCAGTTGGCGCCGGACGGCATGATTGTCTATGCGTATCAAAATACGACGTACGTGTACGCGTCGCAAGCAGGCAAGATGATCGCTGCTTTCCAGGAATCCGGAGAGCTGGAATACCGGGAGCATGTCGCAGCCGGCCAGGAAGGCAGGGAATACCGGCTGCTGGCATGGTACCTGCTTGACGGGAGTTTATTGTACGGCGTTCGGCTCTGACATAAGAGGCCATTGTCTTGTCGGAATCGTTTTGGAGCGGCGCGCCTGAGGCGGCTGCTCCTTTTTCGTTCGCGGCCGGCGGGTCGTTCGACGCAACTTCAGCGTTGCTAAAGCGTATACATTCGCGGGAACAGGAAAGAAAATGCGGCTGATTTCGTTATTTCCGAGACAATTCGGGCCGCTGACGTCAATTTTATGATTTCACGGACCACCCGTTAGGAGGAGAGCCGATGAAGAAGCTGCGTTGGGGCATTATGGGGTGCGCTCAAATCGCCGCGAAGGCGTTTATTCCGTCCGTCCGCGTGTCGGACATGCAAGCGATCGCGGCCGTTGCCAGCCGCGACGAAGCGAAAGCCCGCTCGTATGCGGATACGCACGGCATACCGGGCGCTTACGGGAGCTACCAAGACCTGCTGACCGATCCGAACATCGACGCGGTCTATATTCCGCTGCCCAACCATCTGCACCGGGAATGGACGATCGAAGCCGCCCGGGCAGGCAAGCACGTGCTGGTCGAGAAGCCGATGGCGGTGACGGCGAGCGATGCGGCCGCCATGGTCGAAGCTTGCGAGCGGTTCGGGGTGCATCTGCAGGAAAACGTCATGTATCGCTGCCATCCGCGCTACGACCGGATCAAGGACATCCTCCGTTCCGGCGAGATCGGCACGATTCGGGGCGTGCACGGCGTCTTCACGTCGGACCGTTCCGCCCTGGCGGGCGATATTCGCTTCGTAAGGGAGATGGGGGGCGGCAGTCTGTACGATATCGGCTGCTACTTGTTCAGCGCGGCCCGCTACTTGCTGGAGACGGAACCGGTGGCGGCGACGGCGCAGGCGTTCTTCTCGCCGGACCATGGCGGCGTCGATATGATGGCGTCCGGCCTTGTGGAATTTCCGGGCGACGCGGCGTTGACGTACCAGTGCGGCTTGTGGGCGGACTTCGCCAACACGCTGGAAATTCGGGGCACGCGCGGCACGATCCGGCTGCCGTCGGCCTTCTCGCTGCGCGGCGATCTAAGCCCCGACATTCAGGTGACCGCGAACGGCGAGACGCGGACGGAGCCGTTCGAGCGCGGCAACCAGCAGCAGGCGCTGCTGGACGGGTTTGCGCGGGCGGTGCTTCTCGGAGAGCCGGAAGCGATCGGCCCTTGGGACGGCGTTCGCAACCTGCGGGTCATCGAAGCCAGCCTGACGTCCGCGCGCGAGAAACGGCGGGTCACGATCGAGCCGCAGGAAGGCGGCGCCTGAACACGCAGCCTGACAGGAAGCATGCTTAAGGAAGCGCGACTTCAAGAAACGGAGGCAGTCACGATGCAAGATACGAACAACCGGCCGCAGCGGCCGAATTTTATCGTCTTTTACTGCGACGATCTAGGCTACGGGGACTTGGGTTGTTACGGCTCGCCGGACATTCGGACCCCGCATCTCGACCGGCTTGCGGAAGAGGGCGTCCGGTTCACGAACTGGTATTCCAACTCGCCGGTCTGCTCGCCGTCCCGGGCATCGCTGTTAACGGGACGCGATCCGGCCCGGACGGGCGTCGAGCGGATCCTCGGCGGCAAGCGGGGGACCGCCGGGCTCCCGCGGGAAGAACGGACGATCGCGGCTTGGCTGAAGCCGCACGGCTACCGGACGGGCTTGTTCGGCAAATGGCATCTGGGCGTGACGCCGGAGCAAAATCCGAACGCGCACGGCTTCGACGAGTTTTACGGCTTCATGGCCGGCTGCGTGGATTATTACTCCCACATTTTCTATTGGGAGCAGGGCGGAGGCGTGAATCCCGTTCATGACCTCTGGCATAACGACCGGGAAGTGTGGAGCAACGGCGATTACCTGACGGAGCTGATCACGGCGAAGACCGTCGACTTCATCGAGACGGAGCGGGAGCAGCCGTTCTTCGCGTACGTGGCGTACAACGCGCCGCATTATCCGATGCATGCGCCGCGGGAATACCTCGACCGCTTCCCGGACTTGCCGCCGGACAAGCGGATCATGGCGGCCATGATCGCCGCGGTGGACGACGGCGTCGGCGAGATCGTCGAGGCGCTTCGGCGGACGGGGCAGCTGGAGAACACGGTGATCTTCTTCTCCAGCGACAACGGGCCGTCGACGGAATCGCGCAATTATTTGGACGGCACGGAGGACCTGTATTACGGGGGCTCGGCGGGGATCTTCCGCGGGCATAAAGGCAGCCTGTTCGACGGCGGGATTCGCGAACCCGCGATTTGGCGCGTTCCGGCCGCGGCGGCCCCCGGCCGGGCGGAGGACGAGCCGCGCGTCATGACGGACGTGCTCCCGACCCTCCTGGAGCTGGCCGGCATCGAGCCGGCGGATCGGCAGCTGGACGGCCGCAGCGCCGCGAGCCTGCTGCTGCGCGGGAGCGCTCCGGATGCGCCGCCGGCGGAGCGCCGCCTGTTCTGGGCGTACGAGAACCAGCTGGCCGTCCGCGACGGCGCCTGGAAGCTGGTGCTGAACGGCAAGCTGGACTTCGGCCGGGAAGCGTCCGAGGACGTGCATTTGTCCAATCTGGCGGAGGACCCCGGCGAACGGATCAATCGGTGCCGGGATTATCCCGAGAAGACGCGGGAGCTGCGGGAGGCGGTCCTCGCCTGGTACGGGCAGTTCCGGCAGGAGGATTAACGGGACGAAGCGGATGTCGTCGACTAGACGTACGGAACACGTTACCCTGCAACGTCGATATCCATAACGCGTGACGCAAGAAGACCCGCAGCCTAAGGCTGCGGGTCTTCTTGGCCTTCTCCGCTCGTTCGCGCGGACGACGGAACGCGCGAACGGTTCGTCAGACCCGGAAAGCAAGAGAATTAAAAAGGGCCGGTTGCAAATAGCAACCGGCGCCTGGTAGGTTATCTTTTATTTAAATATACGATTCAAATAGAATATCAACGAAGCTCTCGTTGAAAATTTCATTTTTTTGAATTTTTGGGTACGAAATTGATGTCCTTGGCCTCTATAATAGTATTATAAACGATGATTTTTTATAAGTCTATACTTTTTTTTGGATTTTGGATATATTTTTCGGGCGGCTAAAAAGAGGAGGTTGAAATCCATGATTACGCTGGAAGGCATCAGCAAATCGTTCAAGGTGGCGAAGCGGTCCGCGGGCTTGCGGCAGGCCGCGAAAGCGCTGTTCGTTCGCGAGCATACCGTCGTCGACGCGCTCCGGGACATCTCGTTCACCATCGGGGAAGGGGAGATCGTCGGGTATATCGGCCCGAACGGAGCGGGCAAATCCACGACGATCAAGGTCATGAGCGGCATTATGGTGCCCGACCGCGGAACGTGCTCCGTCATGGGCTACACGCCGTGGCAGGAACGCAAGGCGTACGTGGGCAACATCGGCGTCGTCTTCGGCCAGCGCTCGCAGCTGTGGTGGGACGTGCCGGTCATCGATTCGTTCGAGCTCCTGCGCGACATTTACGCGATTCCGCGCGGCTTGTACGCCGCGAATCTCAGCCTGCTGACGGAAACGCTGGAACTTGGCGGCTTGCTTCATACCCCGGTCAGGCAGCTGAGCCTCGGGCAGCGGATGCGCTGCGAAATCGCGGCTTCGCTGCTGCACGGCCCCAAAATCCTGTTTCTGGACGAACCGACGATCGGATTGGACGCGGTCAGCAAGATCGCGGTCCGGCAATTCATCAAAACCATCAATAAAGAGAAGGGGGTCACCGTCATCCTGACGACGCACGACATGAGCGATATCGAGGCCCTGGCCGACCGGATCCTCATGATCGGCAAGGGCACGCTGCTCTACGACGGCAATTTGGCGGAGCTGCGCGGCAGGTTCGGCACCCATCGGACGGTGACGGTCGATTACCATCCGAATTCGAGCCCGCTGGAGATTCCCGGCGCGTCCCTGCTGTCCTGGTCGCCGGAGCGGGCGGTGCTCAGCGTAGATACCGAGCGCGTCCTCATGGCGCAAGTCATCTCGCGGTTATCCGAACAGGTCGAGCTGGTGGACGTGGCGATCGAGACGAAGCCGGTCGACGAACTGATCGTCGAGCTGTATAAGGAGCACCGGGTATGAACGCGTACTTGTCGATTTGGAAGCTTCGCTTCATCACCGGCTTGCAGTACCGCGCCGCCGCGTACGCGGGCATGGTGACCCAGCTGTTCTTCGGTCTCGTCTTCATCATGATCTTCGTGGCGTTCTATCGGAACGGCGCGCAGGACCAGCCCATGTCCCTGCAGGACGTCGTCTCTTATATTTGGCTGCAGCAGGTGTTTCTGTCATTCATCATGCTCTGGTTCCGCGACAACGAAATTTTCCAGTTGATTACCGGGGGCAACATCGCCTACGAGCTGTGCCGGCCATGCGGGATCTACGAATTCTGGTTCGCCAAGCTCCTCGCCCAGCGCGTGTCCAGCGCGGCGCTGCGCGCCGTTCCGATCTTGCTCATCGCCTTCCTGCTTCCCAAGGCTTATCAGCTTCGGCTGCCGCCTTCGCTCGGAACGGGCGCGCTGTTTCTGGCGGCGCTGGTCCTAGGCCTCCTGATCATCGTGTCCATTTCGATGCTGATCTACATCTCCGTGTTCTGGACGATGTCGCCTACCGGATCGACGCTGCTCTTCGCCGTGGTCGGCGAGTTTTTCGCCGGGCTCGTCATTCCGGTCCCGCTGATGCCGGCTTGGCTGCAGCAGGTCGCGAGCGCGCTTCCTTTCCGGTGGTCGGCGGATTTCCCGTTCCGCGTCTACTCCGAGCAAATTCCGCGGGCCGAAGCGCTCTGGGGGATTCTCATTCAGCTCGGCTGGCTCGCGGTGCTGCTCGGATTCGGCAGATGGGCCTTGAACCGGGCGCTGCGTCAAGTCGTCGTGCAGGGAGGTTAACGAGATGCGCTTATACTATCGCTACTTGAGCATGCAGTTCAAATCGCAGCTGCAGTACCGGACGTCGTTCTGGCTGCTGACCCTGGGCCAATTCTTCATCCCGTTCTCGGTGTTCGCCGGCTTGTACTTCATGTTCGAACGGTTCGGCCAGGTGCAGGGCTGGAACTTCTACGAGGTCGCGCTGTGCTTCGCCGTCATCCATCTGTCGTTCTCGTTCAGCGAATGCTTCTCGCGCGGCTTCGACGCCTTCTCCAGCCTGGTCGGCAGCGGCGATTTCGACCGGCTGCTCGTCCGTCCCCGAACCACGGCGCTGCAGGTGCTTGGCTCGAAGTTCGAATTTACCCGTTTCGGCCGGCTGGCCCAAAGCTGCCTCGTGCTCGCGCTGGCGCTCGCCCATCTGCCCATCGCGTGGACCGCGATGAAGGCGGCGACGCTGCTGCTCATGATCGCAAGCGGCATCGCGGTATTCACGGGCATCTTCATGCTGGCCGCAACCTTGTGCTTCTGGACGATCGAAGGGCTGGAGGTCGCGAATATCTTCACGGACGGGGGCCGGGAGATGGCGCAGTACCCGCTGCATATCTATCAGAAATGGGTCGTGATGTTCTTCACCTTCGTCATTCCGTTCGGCTGCGTCAATTACTTGCCGCTGCTCTATCTCCTGGACAGGGCGGGCGGCCACGACATCCTCTACATGCTATCGCCCCTAGCGGGCTTCCTCTTCCTCCTGCCTTGCATCCTGGTGTGGCAGTTCGGCGTGCGGCATTACCGCTCCACGGGTTCCTGACGAGACCGGTCGACGCCGGGCAACGCGAACGAATACGACGAGAATCAGAAAAAACGAACGCGAAGCTGCCGTCACGCACGGCGGCTTTCTTTCGTTTCCGGCCGATGGCAGGAGTTCGCGCGTCTCGGCTTGAAATAGGAGAGAACGTGAATGACGGGCATCTTGCGGATCGGAGAATGGGAAAAGAACGAGCCGGGAATCGGAGGGGTTGACGTGGAAAAGATCGGTTTTCTGGCCGCGGCCGGCAGCGCGGCGTTATGCGCGGCATTCTTGTATTCGAACGCGCATGCGGACCCGCCGATCGGGCGGGATACCGTGCGCATCCTGCTCGTCATGATCGCCGCGCCCGCATGTCTGGGCATGGCCGCCGCGCTCTTTCGCGCCCGGTTCCTGATGTGGGCGGCATGGGTCTGGTCGCTGCCCTGCTGCCTTTACTTGGGCCTCGCGGCGATGCCGAGCCTGTACAATCTGTTCATCGCGGTTCTGATCGGTTACTTCGTCTCGGCCGTTCGCATGAGCGCGGACAGGCTCCGCGAATCCGGCCGGCGGTAGCGAAGCGGAACCGAACGCGGGCGGCTAGCGCAGATGAGCGCCGGAGCGGTATTCCCGCGGCGAGCAGCCGGTATGCTTGCGGAACACCCGGTTGAAGAAGCTGATGTCGCCGAAGCCGGTTTCATGCGCGATGTCGAGCACTTTTTTGTCGGTGGTCCGCAAGAGGGTAGACGCATGGCGAATTTGGACGGTATGCTTGTAATCAAGCAGGCTCATGCCGGCCGCTTCCTTGAATTTGGCGGTGAACGACGAGACGCTCATGCCGCTCAGCCGGCTCAGCTGCTGCAGGGTCAGCGGCTGGTAATAATGCCGGTCGACGAAATGAACGATGGAGTCCATCCAGTCGCGGTCGCTGACGCTCGGCCGCTGCCCGGCTTCCCGGTTCTCCTGATGATACCGGCTCAGCCAGACGAGGCATTCGATGAGCCGGGTCTTGATCACGAGCTGGTAGCCGTCCCGGCGCTGCGCGAATTCCTCGAAGACCGCCTGCAGATGCGATTGGATATGCACCTTCTGCGCGGGCTGGAGGGGATGGTACGGCACGAACGCGTGGTTCTTGCGCAGGAACGGGACCAGGTAGAAGAAATTGATGAACGACGGCATCTGCTGCAGCACTTCCATCTCGCGCTGAAGGAACGCGGCGTCGAAGAGCACGTTGTAGACGACCGTCTCCCGGTCCGCGGCGCAGACGTAGCTGTGATAGACGTTCGGTTCGATCACGAAGACGTCGCCGGCCGCCAGGCGGTACGTATGGCCGGACATTTCGTGCACGGCGCTGCCTTCCACGACGAACACGAGCTCGATGAAGTCGTGGGTATGCGAGGGGATGGTCTCGTTCTTCTCGATCGTGTAGCGATCGATATAGAACGGAAAATCGTCCAGTTTGAAAAATTCGTCGCCTTTGAACATCGTCATGATCGGCCACATCCTTCGTCCGGTTTGCGCGTAGCCTGATTATGGCACGGCGCGGCCGGCGTGTCCATGAGCGAACACTAGGAACCGAAGTCAGAAAGGGGAGCGGTCGTCATGCCGAACCGGGAGATCCATCCGCAAGTCGAGGCTTATTTGAAACGGATCCGCTACGAGGGGCCGCTGGACGGGAGCGCCGAAGCGCTGGCGGGGCTGCAGCGGGCGCATCTGATGGCGGTGCCGTACGAGAATTTGGATATTTTGAACGGAGTTCCGCTGTCGCTCGATCCCGAGGCGCTGTGGGATAAAATCGTCCGCCGGCGCCGCGGCGGCTACTGCTTCGAGCTGAACGCGCTGTTCGGCTGGCTGCTGCGGGAGCTGGGGTACCCCGTGACGGACTACGTGGCGCGGTTTTGGCGCGACGAGACGGCGCTGCCGCCGAAGCGGCGCCATCACGTGCTCAAGGTGGAAGCGGAAGGCGCCTTCTACCTGTGCGACGTCGGCGTCGGCGGGGCGGTGCCTCGGCGTCCGCCGCTGCTGCAGGACGGACTGGAGCAGGAGCAGGGCGGGGAATGCTACCGGCTCGACCGGGACGCGGCGTTCGGCTGGTTTCTGAGCGAGCGGAAGCGGGGCGAGTGGGGACGGGTCTATTCCTTCACGGAGGAGCCGCAGCTGAAGGACGATTACGCGTTCGCGAGCTTCTGGTGCCAGCACGCCCCTGAATCGCCGTTCCGCGCGGGAGCGCTGCTGGCGATCTGCACGCCGGAGGGCCGGAATACCGGCGCGGGCGAGGAAATCCGCCTGTTCCGCGGCGGCGAGGTGACGGTGCTGACGCCCCCGACGAAAGCGGAGTACGCCGCGGCGCTGAAGATGTACTTCGGGATTGACATCCCGGAGGCGGAGGCGCCGCAGGGCAAGGAATAAAGTCGGCGCGTCCGCCGGCCATGCGGACAACAAAAAAAGCCTCGGCCTCCGTTACCGCGGAAACCGGGGCTTTGGCGCGTTCGGCGGCGGCTGGCGGCGCTACGCCTTCACCTTGCGCGCCGCGGCGATCGCGCGATAGCAGATCGCGCAAAACGCGAGGCAGCAGACAATGAATAGCAGCGTGCGGCCGTTGTGGCGGACGTAGAGCTTGACCGTCTCCCAGCGCTCGCCGAGCAGGAACCCGACGTAGACGAACGTGGTGCTCCAGACGAGCGCGCCCGCGTACGCGTACAGCAGGAAGTCGCGGATTTTGAAGCGCGACATCCCGGCCATGTAGGCCGTCACGTGGCGGAAGCCGGGAATGAAGAAGCCGACGAACAGCAGCAGCTTGCCGTAGCGGTTCATCCAGCATTGGGCGCGTTCGATTTTGGCGGAAGACAGATGCAGGCGGGGGCCGTACTTCAGCAGGAACGGCAGGCCGAGCCGGTTGCCGATCGCGTAGCTGGCCGTGATGCCGACGGCCGCGCCGGCGAAGGCGCCGAGCACGACGAGCGGCGCCAGCAGGGTGCTGTTGCCGACGAGATAGCCGGCATACGTGAGCAGCGCTTCGTCGGGAACGGGGACGCCGACGATGCCGAGCGACAGGGCGAGCGACAAGCCGATATAACCGTAGCGTGCGATCAGCAGCTCCAGGACATGTTCCACGGGGGCAGCCTACTTTCCGAGGTAGTGATATGAATGTACCCGATGAGCGCAAGGAAGACAAGCGAGCGCGACACGAATGTTATATGAAAATGTTGTTGTTTTATATTTCTTCCCATATCGGAATGGACTATACTAGGGACGAATTCATTTTATCGACAAAGGTGGCTATCCTCGTGACCCGAAAATTGCGTTGGGGCGTCGTCGGCACTGCCGGCATCGCCGTTCGTTCCGTCATCCCGGGCATTCAGGCTTCCGAAACCGGAGAATTGACAGCGATTGCAAGCCGAGACCTCGCCAAAGCCGAAGAGACGGCGGCCAAGCTCGGCATTCCGAAAGCCTACGGCAGCTATGAAGAAATCGTAGCCGCCCCCGATATCGACGCGATCTACGTTCCGCTGCCGAACCATTTGCACATGGAATGGTCGATCCGCGCGATGGAAGCCGGCAAGCACGTGCTTTGCGAGAAGCCGATCGCGATGAACGCCGAAGAGGCGCAGCGCATGGCCGACGTCGCCGCGAAGCAAGGCGTCCACCTGGCGGAGGCGTTCATGTACCGCCATCACCCGCGTTACGAGGAGATCGCGAAGATCGTCGCGTCCGGCGAAATCGGCGAACTCCGCGGCATCCACGGCACGTTCACGTTCAATAACGCCGGCGACGCCAAGAACGTCCGCTACCGCAGGGACTGGGGCGGCGGCTCCATCTACGACGTCGGCTGCTATCCCCTCAGCGCGGCGCGCCTCATTACCGGCGCCGAGCCCGAAGCGGCCACGGTGCACGCGCTCATCTCCCCGGACCACGACAACGTCGACATGATGGCGTCCGGCATCCTGGAATTCCCGAACGGCGTCGCGCTGACGTTCGACTGCGGCATGTGGGCGGCGTTCCGCAACACGCTCGAAATTCTCGGCACGGACGGCCGGATCGAGGTGCCGTCGGCGTACATCGGCGACGCGACGTATTACGTGCACTCGAAGGACGGCAAACGCGAAGTGAAGCAGCCGGAGCTGAACCAATACGCGCTGCAAGCCGACGCCTTCGCCCGCAACGTCTGGAACGAGCAGCCGGTCCGGTTCGCGCCGTCCGACGCGGTCGCCAACATGCGCGTCATCGACGCCTGCCTGGAATCCGCCTACGCCCGCATGCGCGTCACCCTGTAAATCCAATCGCGAAGGGAGTCAACCGTTTATGAAACATATTCAGCTTCCCGGCTTAAAGCAAGGCGTATCCCAATTGATCATGGGCTCCGATTATTTCTCGCCCGACGTGTACGAGCTCGTCAGCGCCAACCTGGACGCGTTCGTCGCCATCGGCGGCAACACGATCGACACCGCGTACATCTATGCCGGCGGCAAGAGCGAGCAGGCGATCGGCATGTGGCTGGAGGAGCGGGGCAACCGCGAAGCCATCAACGTCTGGACGAAGGGCGGACATCCGCACCACGGCGTGCCGCAGGTCAACAAGCAGGCCATTCACGACGAATTGATGACGAGCCTCGAGCGGCTGCGCACGGACTACATCGACGTCTACGCGCTGCACCGCGACGACACGAACGTGCCGGTCGGCGAGATCGTGGAGATCTTGAACGGGCACGTCGAAGCGGGACGCATCCGCGCGTTCGGCGGCTCCAACTGGACGACGGCGCGGCTGCAGGAAGCGAACGAATACGCGGCGGCCCACGGCCTGCGCGGCTTCGACTTCAGCAGCCCGAACCTGAGCCTCGCGAAAGCGCAGGAGCCGTACTGGGCCGACTGCATCAGCGTGGACGGCGAGATCTTGGCGTGGCACGAAGAGACCGGCCTGCCGATCTTCTCCTGGTCCTCGCAGGCGCGCGGCTTCTTCACCGGCCGCTTCACGCCGGAGGACCGCTCCGACGCCGATCTCGTGCGCGTCTTCTATAACGACGACAATTGGGAGCGTTATCGCCGCGCCGAGGAGCTCGGCAAGCAGAAGGGCTTCTCCACGATTCAGATCGCGCTGGCCTACGTGCTGAACCAGTCGTTCCCGACGGGCGCCATCATCGGCCCGCGCAACGAGGCGGAGATGAAATCATGTCTCGAAGCGACGACCATCCCGCTGACGCCGGAGGAAATCAAATGGCTCGATCTGAGAACGCGCTGATCGAATTGTGGCCGGAAGGCGCGCCGTTCGCCGCCGGCGGCGCCGACGAGGACCGGCCGGCCCTGACGCCGTATCCCGTCGCGGGCGCCAAAAGCGCCGTCATCGTCTGTCCCGGCGGCGGCTACGGCGTGCGCGCCGCGCATGAGGGCGAACCGATCGCGCGGTGGCTGAACGGCATCGGCATCGCCGCCTTCGTCCTGCGCTACCGGGTCGCGCCGTACAAGCACCCGAGTCCGCTGCTGGACGCGCAACGGGCGATTCGCTACGTGCGCCTGCATGCCGCGGAATACGGCATCGATCCGCAGAAAATCGGCATCCTCGGCTTCTCCGCCGGCGGCCATCTCGCGGCGTCGGCGGCGACGCTGCACGAGGCCGGCCGGCCGGACGCGGACGATCCGGCCGAGCGGCAGTCGAGCCGGCCGAACGCCGCGGTCCTGTGCTACCCGGTCATCTCGATGGGACCGGACGGCCACGCGGGCTCGCGCGCCAATTTGCTCGGCCCCGAGCCCGAAGCGGCGCTGATCGAGCGGTTGAGCGCCGAGCTGCAGGTGACGCCGGATACGCCGCCGGCGTTCCTCTGGCACACGTCGGACGACGACGTCGTGCCGGTCGAGAACGCGCTGTTGTTCGCTTCCGCGCTGCGGCGGGCGGGCGTGCCGTTCGACCTGCACGTCTACGAGAAAGGCCCGCACGGCATGGGCCTCGCCGAAGGCGATCCGCACGTGTCCACCTGGACGGCGGTCTGCGGCGAATGGCTGAAGCGCATCGGCTTCTAGCGAAGCGGAGGCCGCGCGCGCAAGCCGGATCGATCCTCTCCCGCCCGGCGGGGGAGGATTTTGTCGGTTCGGGTCCGAAAGCGGTTCCTTCCCGCGGGCGAACAGTGGTATTATAGATTCGCAATGCATATTAACGTTTATCCATACCAAAGGAGCGTCGAGCCACTATGAGCAGCAATCAAGCGTATCGAGACACCTATCAAGGCGAGCCGGCCGTATGGCTGAAGTTCGGCCGTTACGAAGCCGTCCTGCTTCCCGAGGTCGGCGGCAACCTGATCGCCTTCCGCGATACCGAGAACGGTTATGCGTTCCTGCACGAGCCGACGGCGGAGGAAATGCCCGCCTTCAAGGCGAGACCGTTCATTCACGGCATCCCGGTCCTGTTCCCGCCGAACCGGTTCGAGGACGGCAAATTCCCGTGGAACGGCCGCACGCTGGAATTTCCGGTCAACGAGCCGGCGACGGGCAACCACCTCCACGGCTTCGTGCACAGCGAGACGTTCGAGGTCGAGGATTTCGGCGCGACCGCGACCGAAAGCTACGTCGTCGCCGCGCTCAAGGTCGACGAGCGCAGCGAGGTGTACAAGTACCTGCCGTTCCGATTCACGCTTCGCCTGCGCTACGCGATCGGCGAGAACGGGCTGGAGCAGCAGTTCACGGTCGTCAATGACGGCGAGGAGACGATGCCGTGCCTATTCGCGTTCCACACGTCCGTGAACGCGCCGTTCGTACCGGGCAGCTCGGCGAAGGATTACCGGCTCAAGCTGACGATCGGCGAGCGCTGGCACATGAGCGAGCGGATGCTGCCGACGGGCGAATTCCAGCCGCTGTCGCCGAACGAGGAAGCGATGAAGGGCGAAGGCGTCTATCCGTTCTTCGAGTCGCTCGACAACCATTATACCGCCGTGCCGCAAAACGGCCGCAACCGGATGGAGCTGACGGATACGAAAGCGGGCCTCACGCTCGTCTACGACGCCGGCACGTCGTACAAGGAATGGATGATTTGGAACAACGGGGCGACGGAAGGCTTCTTCTGCCCGGAGCCGCAGGTGAGCCTCGTCAACGCGCCGAACACGGACAAGCCGGCCGACGAGATCGGCCTGTTCAGCCTCGCGCCGGGCGAGATCTGGCAGGAGCGCGCGCGGATCTACGTGAAATAGCGAGCGAAACGCACGCAAAAAAGTCCGCAGCCGTGCGGCCGTCTTCCTTCGCGGAAGCGGCCGCGGGCTGCGGACTTTTTCGTATGCGCGCGTTTGCCGGCATCCGGCAGGCGGCCGTTCGAGGGCCTGACGGCGCGGGGCTATTCGGTGACGGGCATCCGCATCCGTTTGGCGGCTTCCTCGAGGATCCGCTTGTCCCGCATCAGCATGAAGACGGTGGAGTAATCGCCCGTCGCCGTCAGCGAGGCCTCGACGGCCCGCACCGCCTGCGGCATGGACATCCATTTCAGCGACAGGCCGAGCTTCTTCTCGTGCTCGGTCAGCCGGGCCTCGTGCGCTTCCTTCGCCGTCGCGACGAAGCAGTAGGAGACCTGCAGGAAGCCGTTCTTCTTCTTGTGCTCCTCGATATAGCCGAGACGGCGGACGATCGCCGCGTCGTAGCCCGTCTCTTCGCGCACCTCGCGCAGGAACGCCTGCTCCGGCGTTTCCTTCTTCTCGATGCCGCCGCCGGGCAGCTTATAGATCGCCGACTTCGCGATATACATCATGGCCACGTTCGCGTCGGCGTCCAGCAGCACGCCGCGGGAGGCGGAGCGGGAGACATGCGGGAGCAGGTCCGGCTCGCCGCCGCGCACGTCGCGGTCCGTTATCCGGTACAGCAGCCGCATGCGATCACCCCTTTCTTCGTCTAGGTAGGTCCGTTCAATGCCCGTCCGCCCGCGGCGGAGAGGAACGGCTTTTGCGTATCGCGGAGGGCGCCTTGCTGCGCACTTTTTTGAATACCCGGCCGAAATACGTCATGTTCGAGAAGCCGACGAGGCCGGCGATTTCGGTTACGGGATAGTCGGTGTCCAGCAGCAGCCGTTCCGCCTCCTGGACGCGCAGCACGTGCATATATTCGATCAGCGTTTTGCCGGTGACGCTTTTGAATATTTTGCAGAAGTGGTTGGGGCTCAGGTTCACCAGGCGCGCCGCTTCGCCGACGCTGATCGTCTCCTGGTAGCGCTCCCTCAGCGTCAGAAGCAGGCTCGTAAAATCGTACGGCTTCTGCGCGCGCGCCGGGGCCGGGGCCGCGTTCTGCTCGGCGTAGCGGAAATACAAGCCGAAGATGCGCAGCAGCTCGGCCTTCACGAGCAGCTCGTAGCCGGCCTGCTTGCCCGTGAATTCCACGAGCAGGCGCGAGAAGGCGGCGTTCATCTCTTCGATGAACGGGGCGTCGGTCCGCATCCAGCTGGGCCACTTGACCCGGCGGTTCAGGTACGGGACGAAGTAGTGCGGTTCCGTAATGTCGAGCCCGCTGCCGCGCACGAGCGCTTCGTTGAACACGATGCAGATCAGCTCCGTTTCCGGCGCGAGCTTGACCGCGCTGTGCAGCTGCTTCGCGTTGACGAAGGCGAGCTCGCCCTGGCCGAGCTGCTCGAAGGCGCCGTCCACCTGAATGCGCGCCTGTCCGTCCCGGACGTAGATCCATTCGAGGTGATCGTGCCAATGCGTCCGGATCTCCCCGGTCACGACGAAGACGTTGATGGGGAACGTGCGGTCGGGAATGAACGTGTTTTCTTTCAGCGGGCTGACGGTCATGGGCGCCTCCTTCTCGCGCTTGCGCACGATATTACGGCCTAAAGGATTCATTCCGCGGATGATACCGGTTTACTGTCAACGGATAAACGTAAGATTGTACGAATATAACACAAATTCGTGGCTAGTCTCAACGAAAATCTTTCAGTACGATTAGGTCAGTTTCCATAAAGCGCTGAAAGGTGATGACATCGTTCTCATGAAATCCATCCGCATCGGTACGCTGGTCGGCGGCGGCAACGCCGACAAGATCATCCCTCAATTGATTCCCCACGGCTTCGAGTCGTTCGCGCTCACGTTCTGGCAATCCACCCGCGGCGCGGATCTGTACGAGCTCGCGAAGCGCGTCCGCGAAGCCGTCGAAGGGCGCGACATCGTCATCTCGGCGATCGGCGTCTTCGGCAATCCGCTGACGGGCGCCGGCGACAATGCCGACACGCTGGCCAGCTGGGAGCGGCTCATCGACGCCGCGGAAGCGTTCGGCACGAATCTCGTGAACGGCTTCACCGGCCGCATGCCGGGGAGCATCGACCAATCGCTGCCGCGCTTCGCGGAGGTGTTCGGCGAGCTCGCCAAGCGGGCGGAAGCGCGCGGCGTGCGCCTCGCGTTCGAGAATTGCGACATGGGCGGCACGTGGGGAAGCGGCGAATGGAACATCGCGCATAACCCGACGGCCTGGGAGCTGATGTTCAACGCGGTGCCGAGCGACAGCATCGGCCTGCAGTGGGAGCCCTGCCACCAGATGGTCAGTCTCATCGATCCGATCCCTCAGCTGCGCAAATGGGTGAGTACCGGGAAGATTTTCAACGTGCACGGCAAGGACGCGACGATCGCGTGGGACGTCGTTCGCGAGCACGGCATTCACGGGCCGCGCGAGTTCGTCTGGCACCGGACGCCGGGCTTCGGCGATTCCAACTGGACGGACATCATCTCGATCCTGCGCCAGGGCGGCTATGCCGGCAGCATCGACATCGAAGGCTGGCACGATCCTGTCTATAAGGGCGAGCTCGAGATGACGGGCCAGGTGCATGCCTTGAACTACCTGAAGCGCTGCCGCGGCGGCGACTTCGTGCCGAATCCGGCGGAATAAGCCGGGACGGAACCGGGTGTTTGATCGAAAGAAATTCCAACTCGAATGGCTTTCCTTTTCTTTACTTTACCCAAAAGGAGCATAAACCGATATGACGCATAAAATCGTCGTCGCCGGCTGCGGCGGCATGGCCAACACCTGGGTGGATTACGCCCTTCAGCGGGACAACGCCGAGATCGTCGGCTTGGTCGATATTTACGAGGAAAGCGCGAAAGCGATGGCCGCCAAGAAAGGGCTGAACGTGCCGACGTTCGCGAATTTGAGCGACGCGCTGTCGGCAACGGGCGCCACGCTCGTCTTCGACGTCACGATTCCGGCAAGCCACAAGCAAATCGCGATAACGGCCATGCAAGCCGGCTGCAACGTGTTCGGCGAGAAGCCGATGGCGGAATCGTACGCGGACGCGCAGGAGATCGTCGCCGTCAGCCAAGCGACGGGCAAACGGTACTCCGTCATGCAGAACCGCCGCTATTTGAAGCAGATCCGCTCCTTCCGCGACATGGTCGCCTCCGGGGCGATCGGCACGCCGGGCTCGATTCACGCCGATTTCTTCCTCGGCGCGCATTTCGGCGGCTTCCGCGACGTCATGGATAATCCGCTCATCATCGACATGGCGATCCATACGTTCGACCAGGCGCGCTTCATTACGGGCACGGATCCCGTCTCCGTCTACTGCCACGAGTTCAACCCGCCGGGATCGTGGTACAAGGGCAACGCCTCCGCGATCTGCATCTACGAGATGAGCGACGGCTCGGTCTTCTCGTACCGCGGATCGTGGTGCGCGGACGGCCTCAACACGTCGTGGGAATCCGATTGGCGCGTCACCGGCAGCAAAGGCGGCGCCCGCTGGGACGGCGCGTCGATGCCGTACGGCGAGGTCGTCGATCCGGAGAAGGCGGAAGGCTTCATCCGCGAACTGGCGCGCATCGAAGGCGCGGAGTCGTGGAACGGGCGCGAAGGCCACTGGGGCTGCCTCGACGAGATGTTCGCGGCGCTCGAGGAAGGGCGGCCGGCCGAGACCGACTGCCTCGACAACATCAAGAGCGTGGCCATGGTGTTCGGCGCCGTCGAGAGCGCGCGCACCGGGCAGAAGATTATGCTGTAGCGCCGCCGCAAGAGCCCGTCCCGGGGGACGGGTTCTTTTTTTGTCCGCGGTTGGCTTCGAGATGGTCCGAGCGCTTCCGACCCTCATCTTCCGAACGTCATCCTCCGAACCTCGCCCTTCGAACCCCGCCCTCCGAACGCGTTCCTCCGACTCTTCTTCAGAACCTCTTCAGAAAATCTTCAGCATTTCCGCGAGGGGGACTACAGATTTGCGGGCTAAGATGAGGACAGTCCGGAAGCGCCGCGCGCGGTTCCGGGAAATTCGAAGCCAAAGGTGGAATCCTGTCCATGAATCACGCGACCCGATCTTCCGCGTCCGGCGCCTCCCGGCGCCGTTTGAAGGCGTGGCTGCCCTTGCTGTGGATGCTGCTCCTTCCGTTCCTCAATCTCTTCTACGTGCTGCTCAATCGTCCCGGCGGGCAGGTGCATCGCCTCGAGACGGCGTTCGACCGGGCGCTGCCCGTCGTTCCCGCGTTCTCGGTGCCGTACCTGCTTTGGTACCCGTTCGTCGCGCTGACGCTGGTCGGCCTCTTCCTGAAAGATCGCCGCGCGTATTATCGGACGCTGGGCGCGCTGTGCCTTGGCCTCGTCATCTGCTACCTGGTCTACGCCTGCTTCCAGACGACGGTCGACCGGCCGGCGGTCGACGGAGACGGATTGTTCCAATCGCTCATGCGCGCCGTGTACGCGAACGACGCGCCGTTCAACTGCTTTCCGAGCATTCACGTCCTGACGAGTTATCTGATGCTTCGCGCGGCTTCGTCCTACCGTCTCCCGCTTCGCGTCGGCATCCGGATCATGGCCGTCCTGATCATGTGCTCCACCTTGTTCATGAAGCAGCACGTGATCGCGGACGTCGCCGCCGGCATCGCGACCGCCGAGCTGGCCTACTTCGCCTGCGGACGGATCCAGAGCCGCTTGACGGCGCGCCGGGGAACCGCCCGCGAAGGCGCGCATACGCCGGACGCGGCGGCGCCGGGACGCAGATCCCGCAAGCGCCAAGCGGGCTGAATTGTTGTATACTACTTCCAACGCCGCATAGAACGGGAGAGGAACCATGAACCAACGAACCGTATTGGTCGTCGACGACGATCCGGATATTCGCCATATCGTGCGGATCTACTTGCGCAACGAAGGCTATCGCGTGCTCGAAGCGGAGAACGGCCGAGCGGCGCTGGACGCGCTGAAGGAGGAGGGGGACGCGATCCGGCTCGTCATCCTCGACGTGATGATGCCCGGCATGGACGGCATGGCCGTCTGCCTCGCCGTGCGCGAACGATCGGACGTGCCGATCATCATGCTGTCGGCCAAGAGCGAGGATCTGGACAAAATCACCGGCCTGACGACCGGCGCCGACGACTACGTGACGAAGCCGTTCAATCCGCTGGAGCTGCTGGCGAGAGTCAAAGCCCAGCTGAGGCGAATGGACGCGCTCGGCGCGAAGCGGCAGGAATCGTCAATCATCGCGATCGGGGAGCTCACGATCGAGCCGGACCGGCACCGGGTCACGGCGAACGGCGGCGAGGTCGCGCTCACGCCGCTGGAATTCGCGATTCTGAAGCTGCTCGCCGCCAACCGCGGCCAGGTGTTCAGCGCCGACCGGATCTACCGGACCGTCTGGAAGGAGCAGGTCGGCTACTCCGACAACACCGTCATGGTGCATATCCGGAACCTCCGGGAGAAGCTGGAGGCCAATCCGCGCGAGCCGGTCTACATCAAGACGGTATGGGGAGTGGGATACAAAATTGAGTAGGAAGCCCTGGTTGACCATCCGCACGCAGCTGATCGCCACGATCGTCGCCAGCCTCGTCGCCAGCATCCTGGTCGTCGCCGCGTTCAACATGTTCACGCGCTCGGCGTTCAAGATTTCTTTCACCAGCTACGAAGCCGGCAAAAACCGGATCGAAGCCCGTTTGACGTATTTGGCCGACGAGCTGCCCGGGCGCGTCAACCGGTATTCGCTGCAGGCCGCCGTGGACGAAGCGAGCGACGGGGGGCAGGTGGACGTCTACGTGGCGGACGAATCCGGCAACGTGCTGTTCCGCTCCGCGGGCGCGGACAAGACGCAGCTGAACATTATCGGCTACTTCGCGTCCCGTCCCGACGAGACCGGGGATTACGAAGGCAAGCCGTACGCGCGGATCGAGGCCGGCGCCTGGGAGGGGAAGCCGGTGTACCTCGTCGCCGAAGGCCGCTTGAAAGGCGAGCTCGCCTACATGATCCGGGACCAGCCGGCCAAGAACGTCATGTTGTTCCTGCTCATCTTCATCGTCTGCTTCTATTGGTTCGCCTCTCGCAAGACGAAGAAGATCCAGCTCATCGACCGCCAGCTGGCCGAGATCGCCAAGGGCAACCTGGACGTCCGCTTGAGCACGCGGGACCGGGACGAGCTCGGCGTCGTCTCCAAGAACATCAACGCGATGGCGGAGAATCTGCAGCGCCAGCTGGCGAAGGAGCGCAAGCTCGAGCGGTCCAAAATGGCGCTCATCACGGGCGTGTCCCACGATCTGCGCACGCCGCTTACGAGCGTCGTCGGCTACCTCGATTTGCTGCAGAAGCGCGCGTACGCGGACGACGAGGAGCGCGACCGGTTCGTCCGCAACGCGTACAGCAAGACGCTGCAGCTGAAGAAGCTGATCGACGACCTGTTCGACTACACGCGGCTCACCTCCGGCGACCCGCAGCTGCGGCTGCAGCCGCTCGACCTGGCGGAGCTGCTCCGCCAACTGATCGCGGAGTACGAGCCGATCGCGCAGGAGCGCGGCCTCGCCGTCAAGCCGGAGCTCGCCGCGGACGCCCTGCCGCTGCGGGCGGACAGCGAGAAGCTCGTCCGGGCGGTCGATAATTTGCTGATGAACGCGATGAAATTCTCCGACGTTCCGGGCGACATCGTCGTCCGGGCGGGGGCGGGCGGCGAAGGCACGCTGTACGTCGAGATCGAGAATCGCGGCCGGCCGGTGTCGCCGGAGCAGGAGGAGCAGCTGTTCGACCGGTTCTACAAGGCCGACGCCGCCCGGGCGCAGGCAAGCGACGGGTCGGGTCTCGGGCTGTCGATCGCGAAGGAGATCGTCGAGCGTCACGGGGGCTCGTTGAACCTGAAGCACCGGGACGGGCTGTACGCGTTCCGGATCGAGCTGCCGGCCGAGCCGGCGAACGGCGGCGAACGGCGGTAGACGCCCGTCTCCGGCAGCCGGACGACGGGCTACCGGATCGAATATTGGAACGGCTCGGCGTGGGAGACGGCGCATACGGGCTCGAGCATCGGCGCCTCGTATGTGCCGAAGACGATCGCGTTCCCGGCGGTGACGGGCGGCAAGACGCGGATCCATTTCACGTCCGGCACGAGCTACGCGCCGATTATTTACGAGTTCGAGATTTACGACCAGTAGCGAGCGGAGAACAGTCGGAGAGCAAGCCCGCATCGTGATTCGGAACATGCAAAAGCCCCTTGGCGAGCGAGCCAAGGGGGCTTTTGTCATGCGATCCGGCGCCGCGAAATCGGCGGTTTGCTCAGGTCGGATAATGAATCAGCGTGTAATAGACGATTTTCGCCTCGGTCGCGTTTTCGTACGAATGGGGCTGATCGGCGTTGAAGTGCAGCGCGTCGCCCGCTTGCAGCTCGTAGACATCGTCCCGGACGGTCAGCCGCAGCGTTCCCCGCACCATCAGAATATACTCCTCGACGCCCTCGTAGTGGGCTTCCGAAGCGTGCATGCAGCCCGGCTCCAGCTCGACGGTGTAAATCTCGAATTTCTTGCCCTGCTCGAACGGGATGAGCGGATAGGAGCGGTAATTGCCGTCTTCCTCGGAGAACGGCTCGAGCTCCGCGAACCGGATGTAGCTGACGCTTGCCTTGGTCTCCTCGATGAGGGACGTGAAGGAGATGTGCAGCCCGTTGACGATTTTCCAGATGATCGAGATCGTCGGGTTGGAGTCGCCGCGCTCGATCTGGCCGAGCATCGCCTTGCTGACGCCGGTCAAATCGGCGACCTGGTCGAGGCTTAGCCCTCTCGCTTTGCGGATGGCTTGAAGGTTTTTGCCGATTTTCTTATGGATTTGTTCCTGCTCCATGGGGCCTCCTCGCGATGGTTGCTGTTCCTCATTATAACGAAAATCGCGGCGGCGGACAGCCCGTTAGAAAAAAATGGTGTACATCATCGCATACGTCTGTATAATATAACATATACAAGATAGCGCACAAATGGATTATATCTTACACGCGGGTGGGATGAAGCTTGGCGGCGACGATGATGGGATTGGTGAAGGAGACGCGGGCGGCGGGCGCGGTTCTGCGGGAGGTGCCCGTTCCGGTCTGCGGGCCGGACGAGGTGCTGGTTCGGGTGAAAGCGTCTTCGATTTGCGGAACGGACGTGCATATCTACAAGTGGGACGCCTGGGCGGAAAGCGCCGTCGTGACGCCGAACGTGTTCGGGCATGAATTCGCCGGCATCGTGGAGCGGGTCGGCCGCGACGTGAAGGACGTCCGCGTCGGCGATCATGTGTCGGCGGAAGGGCATATCGTCTGCGGACGCTGCAAGGCGTGCCGGACCGGCAACGCGCACGTCTGCCCGAACACGGTCAGCTTCGGCATCTCGGCTCCCGGCTGCTTCGCGGATTACGCGCTTGTGAAGGCGTCCAACGTCATCCCGAATCCCCCGGATATGCCGTTCGAGCTCGCCTGCCTGCAGGATCCGCTCGGCAACGCGGTGCAGACGGTGCTGTCCGGCGATATCGTCGGCAAGTCCGTCGCGATCGTCGGCATGGGGCCGATCGGGCTGATGGCCGTCGCCGTCGCGAAAGCGTGCGGAGCCGGCGCCGTCATCGCGATCGACGTCAATCCGTACCGGCTCGAGCTGGCGAAGCGGATGGGCGCGGAAATCGTCGTCAACAACCGGGATACTTCGTTGGTCGAAGCGATCATGGCGCATACCGGCGGCGAGGGAGCCGAGGTCGTGCTCGAAATGTCCGGCCATCCCGACGCGATCCGGGCGGGCTTCGAAGCCGCCGCGCCGGCGGCGCGGGTGTCGCTGCTGGGCATTCCGTCGCGCGAGGTGTCGCTCGATTTGTCCCGCCATATCATCTTCAAAGGACTGCGCGTCGAAGGCATTACGGGGCGCCGCATGTACCAAACGTGGTACCAGCTGAAAGGGCTGCTCGACCGGAAGCGCATCGACTTAAGCCCGCTCATCACCCACCGCTTCGCCTTGCGGGATTACGAGGAAGCGTTCGGGCTGATGATGTCGGGGCAATGCGGCAAGATCGTATTTACGCAGGATGCGGCTGCATCCGAGCTGACCGATAAGGAGCGTGCCGACCGTGGCGAAGTGGGAAACGGCGTTAGGTGAAGAATTGCGGCAGTTGAAGCGGGAAGGGCGCTATCGTCCGCTGAACGTGTGGACCGGGGGATCGGGCACGCGGATGGAGCTGAACGGCCGCTCGCTGCTTCAGATGTCCTCGAACAATTATCTCGGCCTGACGGATCATCCGGCGCTGATTCGGGCGGCCGTCGAAGCGACGGAGCGGTACGGCGCCGGCAGCGGCTCGGTGCGGACGATTACCGGCACGCTCGACATCCACGACCGGCTGGAGCGCGAGCTGGCGCGGTTCAAAGGGACGGAGGCGGCGCTCGTCTTCCAGTCCGGCTTCACGACGAACCAAGGCGTTCTGTCCTCCATCCTCGGGCCGGACGACGTCGTTATCAGCGACGAGCTGAACCATGCCAGCATCATCGACGGCATCCGGCTGACGAAGGCGCATCGCAAGATTTACGCCCATAAGGACATGGCGCAGCTGGAAACGGCGCTCAAGGAGAGCGCGGGCTGCGCCAAACGGGTCGTCGTGACGGACGGCGTGTTCAGCATGGACGGGGATATCGCGCCGCTGCCGGCCATCGTGGAGCTGGCGGAACGGTACGACGCGTTCGTGTATGTCGACGATGCCCACGCGAGCGGGGTGCTGGGCAAGAACGGCAAAGGCACGACGGACCACTTCGGCCTGCAAGGCCGCGTCCACATTCAAGTGGGCACGCTGTCCAAGGCGGTCGGCGTCGTCGGCGGCTACGTGGCGTGCGACCAGCTGCTCAAGGATTACTTGATCCACAAGGCGCGCCCGTTTCTGTTCAGCACGTCGCAGACGCCGGCCGTCGCGGCTTCGTGCCTGGCGGCGATCGAGGTGCTCGGGCAGAGCGGGGAACTGATCGCGAAGCTGTGGGAGAACGCGGCGTATTTCCGCTCGCGGGTGCAGGCGCTCGGCTTCGATACCGGCGCGAGCGAGACGCCGATCGTGCCGGTCATCGTGGGCAGCCCGGCGGAGACGATGCGCTTCTCCGATCTGCTGCTGGCGGAAGGCGTGTTCGCGCAGGGCATCGTCTATCCGACCGTCGCGGCGGACAAGGGCCGCGTCCGGTTCATCGTGACCGCCCGGCATACGCGCGAGGAGCTGGATTATACGGTCGAAGCGCTGCGCAAGTGCCGGGACGCCGTCTAGCTTGAACGCCGTCCGATCCTGAACGCACATGCGCTGCGGGTCTCAACGAAAAGGCCGGATTCCCTCGACGGGAATCCGGCCTTCGGTCTGTCCGTTAATTGACGTTCGGCACGTCCACGATCGGATCGACGTCCGCTTCGTAGTCGACGCCATCGGTTTCGAAGCCGAACAGCTGGAAAAATTCCTTGCGGTAGCCTTCCAGATCCGTCAATTGCGCGATGCTGTCGGTGGTGACTTCCTCCCACAGCCGCGCGACCTCGTCCTGGACGTCCGGACGCATCTCCCAATCGTCGATGCGGATGCGGCCTTCCTCGTCGACGGGCACGTCGCCGCCGGCGTAGAGGCGCTCCGCGAACAGGCGGTACGTCTGCTCGATGCAGCCCTCGTGAATGCCTTTCTCCTTCATCACCTTATAGAGCGCGGAGATGTACAGCGGCACGACGGGAATCGCGGAGCTGGACTGCGTGACCAGCGCCTTGCTGACCGTGACGAACGCGCGGCCGCCGGTCTCGCCGAGCTGCCCGTTCAAGCGCTTCGCCGTCGCCTCGAGGTGGTCTTTCGCCTGGCCGATCGTGCCTTCGCGGTAGATCGGCTGCGTGATGCGCGAGCCGATGTACGAGTAGGAGATCGTCGTCGCGTTATCGGCGAGGACGCCGCCGGCGCGCAGCGCGTCGATCCACAGCTGCCAGTCGTCGCCGCCCATGACGGCGACCGTCTCCTTCACGTCCTGCTCGCTGCCCGGCTCGAGGGTGACCATGCTGACTTCGCCGGTGTGGAAGTTGACCGTCTTGTTCGTGTACGCGCCGCCGAGCGGCTTCAAGACGGAGTTGTACGTCTCGCCCGTCTCGGGATCCGTCCGGCGCGCCGACGCGACGCTGTAGACGACGAGATCGACTTGGCCGAGCTCGCGCCGGATCACTTCGACGGCCTTCGCTTTCGTCTCGGCCGAGAAGGCGTCGCCCGTCACGCTGAACGATTTCAGGCCGGCCGCCAGGGCGGCGCGCTCGAACGCGGCGGAGTTGTACCAGCCCGCGGACGCGGTACGGCCGGGTTTGCCTTCGCTCGGCCGGTACACGCCGACCGTGTTCGCGTTCGCGCCGAACGCGGCCGCGATGCGGGCCGCGAGCCCGTAGCCGGCGGACGCGCCGATGACGAGCACGTTGCGCGGGCCTTGGACGGCCGGGCGCGCCTGTATGTAGTCGATTTGCTCCTGCACCTGCGCGGCGCAGCCGATCGGGTGCGCGGTCGTGCAGATGAAGCCGCGCGTTCTTGGTTTAATGATCATGGCGATTCGTTCCATTCCTCTCATTGGGGGAATCGGGGACCAGCCCCATTCGTTTCAATGTTACGATAGTACCCCGAATGAACGCAAACCGCAACCTGAACGCGCAAAAAGCCCGCGAAATCGCGGGCTTGCGAACGTAGCGGCGGCCGGCGCGGTCCCGGCCGGCGCGCGCAGCTTGCGGAATGGTCAAGCGTTAAGCATCACGGGCGTTCCAGGTGAAAGATCTCGCCGAGCTTGGCGTAGCCCGTGCCGGCCAGCCGGCTGACGGGCCGCAGCGCGGCAGGGTCGATATGGCCGGCGTCGTACACGTCGTCGCGGAAGTGGTAGCGGACGATCCGGCCGATCAAGAGATCGCAGGCCGGCGATTCCTCCGTACCGCCGAGCGGCACGATGCGCTCGAGCACGCATTCCAGCCGCGCCGCGGCTTCCGCGATGCCCGGCACGCGGACCGCCTCGCTCGGCACCGCCGTCAAGCCGGCGGCCTCGAGCTCGCTCTCCTCGGGACCGAGCGTCGCGGCGGTCCGGTTCATCGCTCCGACGTTCCGCTCGTCGGGGATGTGCACGACGAACTCGCCGAGCGCCGCCGCGTTGCGGGACGTGTCCTTCCTCGCGCCGTCGCGGCGGCCGACGGAGACCGAGACGAGCGGCGGATTCGCCGTCACGATATTGAAGTAGCTGAACGGCGCGGCGTTGACAGTGCCGGACGGCGTCAGCGTCGTCACCCACGCGATCGGGCGCGGGATGATGCTCCCGATCATTAGCTTGTAATTGTCCCGCTCGCTCAAGGCGGCCGGATCGATGGTCACCATAAGTCGCAGCCTCCCTCCGGGGTTAGGATGGAAAAGCCGCTGCGAACCATGCGGCGGCTTGCCGCGCTTCGGTTCCTGACAGCCGGTGCCCGTTGTTCTCCCAATGCACCGTCACGTCGGCGCCCGCGCCCCGCAGCAGCCCCGTCAGCTCCTCCGTTTCGGAGGCGGAACAGATCGGGTCGTTCGTCCCGGCGCCGACGAAGACCGGCACGCCGGCCAGATCCGGCAGCGCCATGCCGCGCAGCGGCACCATCGGGTGATGGAGCACCGCGCCCTTCAAGGCGTCGGCGTAATGGAAGAGCAGGCTGCCCGCGATGTTGGCGCCGTTGGAGTAGCCGACCGCGACGATGCCGTCGCGGCGGAAGCCGTATTTCGCGGCCGCTTCGTCGAAGAAGTCGGCGAGCTCCTTCGTGCGGAAGCGCAGGTCTTCCTCGTCGAACACGCCTTCGGCGAGCCGGCGGAAGAAGCGGGGCATGCCGTTCTCCGAGACGTTCCCCCGCACGCTCAGCACGGACGAGGAAGGGGAGAGCTGCTCCGCGAGCGGAAGCAGGTCATGCTCCGTGCCGCCCGTCCCGTGCAGCAGCAGCAGCACGGGCGCGTTCGGATCGGTGCCGGGTTGGTAGAGATGTCTCATCGTTCGTTCGCCTCCAATTCGCGGACTTGGATCGGGAACAGGTTCTGCTCGATGAGGCCGCGTTTCGGCTCGTACCACGATGGGAGCATCAGCTTCTCGCCGAGCGTCTCGTACGGCTCGTCGCGCTGGAAGCCGGGCGCGTCGGTCGCGATTTCGAACAGGATGCCGCCGGCTTCGCGGTAATAGATCGCGTTGAAGTATTGGCGGTCGATGATGTCCGTCGCGTGGAAGCCGTTCGCGATGACGTGGTCGCGCCATTTCGCATGGTCTTCGTAGCTTGCCGCGCGCCAAGCGATATGATGCACGGTGCCGGCGCCGGGATCGCCCCAAGGCATCGGATCGGCGTTGATGTCGATGACGTTGCCGATATCGCCGCCCGCCCGGTAGCGGACGAGGCCGTTTTCTTCCGCGACCTTCGTCAGTCCCATCACGTTCTCGAGCGTATCCCGCGTACGGTCCGGACGGACGCTGTACAGAATCGCGCCGCCGAAGCCTTTGATCGCTTTATCGAGCGGGATGCCGTCGAACGTCCATTTGCTCGGCGCGCCTTCTTCGCGTTCGACGAGCTCCAGCTGCAGGCCGTCGCGGTCTTTGAACTGCAGGTACGTTTCCCCGAAGCGCGACGTCCGCTCGAAGGCGACGCCGAACCGGGTCAGGCGCTCCGCCCAGAACGGCAGCGCTCCCGCCGGTACGGCGAAGGTCGTATAGCCGACCTGGCCGCCCCCGACTTTACCGAGGCGCGCGCCTTCCGAAGGGAAGAACGTCATGATCGTGCCCGGTCCGCCGATCTCGTTGCCGAAATACAGATGGTAGACGTCCGGCGCATCGAAGTTAATCGTTTTTTTCACGAGACGCAGGCCGAGAAGGCCGGCGTAAAAATCGACGTTGTCCTGCGGATGGCGAACGAAAGACGTAATGTGGTGAATACCGGCTGTTTGATAAGTCATGTGAAATCCCTCCTGGATTGGTGTGGCCCGGCCGTGCCGGGGAAATTTTACCGCGGGAACGTCTGCTCTGGCAACCGTGCGGTCAGGCGCTGCTTAACCGATCGAGTACGAGCCGGCGCCGACAAGGGCAACGCCGATGACGACGACAAGGACGACGAGCGGATATTCATAGCCGTTGGCGGTGGACCAGATGCCGTTCTTGCCGTGCACCTTCGCGATCGCGCCGAGCATGGTGAGCGCGATCAGCACCGCGCCGACGGTCGTCAGCAGGCCGGCGCCGAACAGCAGGCCGCCAACCAGTTCCATCAGGCCGGAGACGACCGCCATCGCGACGCCCGGCTTGATGCCGACGGATTCCATCCAGCCGCCGGTGCCCTTCGGCCCGTAGCCGCCGAACCAGCCGAACAGCTTCTGCGCCCCGTGTCCGACGAACAGCAGCCCGATTACGATGCGAATCAACAACAATCCCAAATCCATCATGAGTATCATTCTCCTTTAATTATGGTTTTAATTTAATAATCTTTAATTTAAGATATTGGAGCTAAAAAGAAAGCGACAGGACGACAATCATTCATGACTGCAGCGAGTATAATCGAGATCGCCGGGCGACTTCGTACCGCATGCGATCGGGCCGTGTTCTACATGACACCGCACCTCCAATTGGAATTCGATGAAGACATCTTGAAATCGATAATCTTAAATTTAAGATAATCATAACCGGCGTTCGGCCGTTTGTCAACACCATCCGCAAAAGTTGTTCCCGAGCATGTTCCGGCGCATGCAAAAACGGCCGCCTCTCGGTTACGAGAGGCGGCCGGACCGTATGCGCGTCCGGCTCGATCCGTTCGCCGCCGCGCTTATTTCTTCTGCACGACCGGCATCATCATGCCGTTGTCCATGCCCATCATGCTGACGCTGCCGTCCGAATCCGCGCCTTCGTACAAGTACACTTCCGTCCCGAACGCGGGCTCCGCGTAGGGCAGATGCGTATTGCCGCGGGCCAGGATCTGGCGGTAATTGCCGGAATCGCCTTCGTAGCCGTCATGATCCCACGGCACCCAGGAGCGGGCGTTGCAGTAGTGGCAGACATACGAGCGGCGGAACCGGTCCGCGGTCTTGTTCGGGAACGACCGGTGGAACAGGTGGGAGTGGAAGAACAGCACGTCGCCCGGCTGCAGCGGCACCGGGATCGGCGGCGGATACTTGGCGACCATGCGGGACAGCGTGTTCACCTCGTCGTCGAGGTGGCTGACGTTGCTGACGCCGTTCAAGTCGGCGAAGGCGTCGAGCGCGTGCACGTTGCCGCCGCCGATCTCGGCCGGCGGATAGACCGGCTCGTGGTTGGAGCCCGGCACGACCCAGAGGCAGCCGTTCTCTTCGTCGGCCTGCTCGAGCGCGATCCAGGCGCCGATCAGCGTGTCCGGATGCGTCTTAATGTAGCAGGAGTCTTGGTGCCAGCCTTGACCGCCGCGGCCCGGCGGGTTCAGGAACATCATCGACTGCACGGCGTAGACGTCGGGGCCGATGAGCGCTTCCGTGACGTCGAGGATGCGGGGATGCAGCATGCCGCGCTCCGCGGCGGGCTCGACGCGGGACAGCATATGGATGCGGGTGGCCGCTTTGAATTCTTCCTTTAACGGATCCCGTTCGCCCGGCTTGTACGACTGATCGGGCTTCTCCGTTTTCAGCCGCGTTTGCTCCGCGAGCCCGTAAAGCTCGGCGATGTCTTCGTTTGACAGCAGGCCTTTGACGATCAGATAGCCGTTGCGCTGGTAGTGCACGTAATCCTCGACGCCGACGAGGTAGCGGTCATCCCTGGCCCGGGACTTGGGCGTGTAGTGAGTTGCCATATGATTTCAAGCCTCCATTGACGTGTCGTTATACTCTTATTTTCGCGGATTCGCGACAGCGGTTTCAATGGATGGAAGACGATAATCGATGTCTTTATTTGATCTCGGGGTTGACGAGGATATGCCGGTTGGCGAAGGTGCGTCCCGGGTCCACGGCGATCGCGGCGTAGCGGAAGACGGGCTCCTTGCACCGGTCCATGTATTCCGTGGCGGTGATGCCGCGGATGCGTTTGTATATTTTTGAGAAATGATGCTCGTCCCCGAAGCCGCACTGGAAGGCAATCTGCTTCACCGTGCTCCCGCCCATCATCATGAGCTCCTCGGCCAGATTGATGCGCCGCTCGAGCAGCATCCGCTTCGGCGATATCCCGACGGCGGCGACGAACATCCGCGTAAAATGCTCGTGCGACCAGCCGGATTGCCGGGCGATCTGTTCGATCGTGACCGGTTCGGTCAGATGCTCCTCGATGTAGGCGATGCCCCGCGAGATCTGCACGGGGTAGCTCGCGGACGCGAATTCGGGCGTGTTCGCGGCATACGCGGCGAGCTCTTCCATCGCGGCGGCCACGAGCGCGGAGAGGCGCCGCTTCCAATGATGCGCCTGATAGCCGGCGGCTACGATGATCTGCTGCATGATGCCGGCGACGAGGCTGCCGTACCGGGCGGGCACGACGTGGAAGCCGGGCTGCAGCATGCCGGCGAACCGCTCGTCGCGACCGCGCAGCGCGCCGTAGTCGAAGTGGACGAACAGGTGGCGGGTCGTCCGCTCGCGATCGAACAGGTAGCGGTGGCTTTCGCCGGGCCGCGTGAAGACGAAGCACGGATAGCCGAGTTCGTGCGGCACGCCCTCCCATTCGTAGACGGTGCCCGTCGCCTCGGGGAAGTAGACGAGCTCGTAGTCGTGGATGCTGCGCGGGCCGAGCGTGGTGCCTTTGCCGACGATGATGTCCCCGACGACATGCACGTAAGGCCAGCTGTCCCGTTCCTCGTTCATGGCGGCTTCCTCCTTTTCGCGTCCGGCCGCCGGCGAACGTCTTCGCCGCCGCGGCCTGTACCCATTATAGCCCGGAGGTTGAAGGCGCTTCAATTTTGTCTTGTCAATGCGGCGGGGGCGAGCTATAGTTAGATCAGCAGGTTTATTATATTAAAGTTGGTTTAGCATACGAAACCAATGAAAGCGAGGTTGGCGGCATGCCGGAGGAACGCAAGTATTGGGTTCCGGCGCTGGAGAAAGCCGATAAAGTGCTTGCGATGCTTGCGGCAGAGCCGTCCCGGCACAAGCTGATCGATTTGTCCAAGCGGCTGGAAATCAACAAGAGCTCGATGTTTTCGCTGCTGACGACGTTGGAAGCGCTGCAGTGGGTGAAGCGGGGCGAGGGCGACACGTATGCGCTCGGCAGCGCGTTCGCCGCTTACGGCTCCGCGTACGCGAAGAATTACGACCTGAACCGGTCGTTCCAGGCGGAAGCGGCAGCCGCGCGGGACCGCCTGCGGGAGACGATCCAGCTGGCCAGGCTGGAGGGCAATCAGGTGCTGTACTTGGGCAAAGCGGAAGCGGTCTCGCCGGTCCGGCTGCAGTCCGAGCCGGGCATGCTGCTGCCGGCGCACGCGACGGCGCTCGGCAAGGCGATGCTCGCGCAGCTCGGCGAGGACGAGCTGCTGCGGCTGTTCCCGGAGCGGGCGCTGCCTGCGCTGACGCCGCATACGTTCACGGACCGCGAGGCGCTGTTTCGGCAGCTCCGCGAAATCCGGGCGCAGGGCTGCGCGTTCGACGACCAGGAGTCCGTCATGGGCTTCCGGTGCGTCGCCGCGGTCATCCCGGGCGGGGCCGGCCAGGCGCCGGCCGCGGTGAGCTGTTCCATGCTGCTGCATCAATGGGAAACGAAAGGCGAAGACGCGCGGGCGGAGATCACGGCGCTGGCCCGCCGATTGTCCGAAGCGCGTTCATAACGAGGAGGAGTATACGATGCGGTTGAAAGACAAAGTCATTCTCATCACGGGCTCGGGGTCCGGCATCGGCAAGAGCACCGCGCTGCTGTTCGCTAGCGAAGGGGCGAAGGTGGTCGTCAACGACCTGTCCGAGCCGAACGGCACCCAGACGGTGCAGGAGATCGAAGCGGCGGGCGGCGAAGCGATCTTCATCCGCGCGGACGTCACGAACCCGGCGGACGTGTCCGCGATGGTCGACGCGATCATCGCCGAATACGGCGTCATCGACGTCCTGTTCAATAACGCCGGCATCAGCGGCGTCGGCGTTCTGCACGAGATCGAGCCGGAAGCGTGGGACCGGGTCATGAACGTCAACATCCGGGGCGTCTTCCTGCCGAGCAAGTACGTCATTCCGCACATGATGGAACGCCGCAAGGGCTCCATCATCAACATGTCGTCGTGCATCGCGGAGGTAGGTCTGGCCCGCCGCGCGTCGTACGCCGCGACGAAGGGCGCCGTGCTGGCGCTGACGAAGTCGATGCAGGTCGATTACGCGCCGTACCGCATCCGCGTCAACGCGCTGCTGCCGGGCACGATCATGACGCCGTTCGTGGAGAACTACCTGAAGACGTCGTACGACAATCCGGAAGAGGCGATCGCCGGCCTCAAGAAGCGTCAGCTGAGCGAAGAGCTAGGCCTGCCGGAGGACGTGGCGAAAGCCGCGCTGTTCCTCGCGTCCGACGAATCCACGTTCGTCATGGGCGCTCCGCTGTACGTGGACGGCGGCGTCGTATCCGGCAAGAACGCCTAGCAATCGCAGCCGGAATCCGGCTGCGGTCGTGCAAGCAAGCACCGTCATCCTAAGCCTTACAATTATCCGGGAGGGATTATCGACATGAAATTGATCAGCATTTCGAAGCAGGGGCGCAGCACGCTGGGCGTCGTCACGGACCGCGGCGTCATCGACGTCGAGCTGGCGCTGGCGGCCGAAGGCTCGCGGGCGGCATCGGTTCTTCCGACCGACGTCATGGCGGTCATTAACGGCGGCGACAGCGCGCTCTCCACGCTTCGCGGCTTCATCGAATCGCTGCCCGCGACGGGCGGCGACGCCTACATCCGCAGCGAAGAGGAGATCGACTGGGCGCCTTGCGTGACGGCGCCGAACAAGATCATTTGCGTCGGCCTCAACTACCGCAAACACGCGGAAGAGACGAACGCGCCGATTCCTCAGTTCCCGATCCTGTTCAACAAATTCAACAACACGCTTACGGGTCATCTGAAAGACATCGCCGTGCCGAAAGTGACGTCCAAGCTCGATTACGAGGCCGAGCTCGTCATCGTCATCGGCAAGGACGCCAAATACGTCTCGAAGGAAGACGCGCTCGGCCACGTCTTCGGCTACTGCGCGGTCAACGACCTGTCGGCCCGCGACCTGCAGCTGCGCACGCATCAATGGCTGCTCGGCAAGTCGTGCGACGGCTTCAGCCCGCTCGGACCTTACCTCGTGACGGCGGACGAAGTCGGCGATCCGAACGACCTGGCGATCAAAGCCGTCGTGAACGGCGACGTGCGGCAAAATTCGAACACCTCCGACATGATCTTCCGCTGCGACGAGATCGTCAGCTATATCTCGCAGCACATGACGCTCGTGCCGGGGGACATTATTCTGACCGGCACGCCGGAAGGCGTCGTGCTCGGGCTGCCCGAAGCGGAGCAGGTATACCTGAAGCCGGGTGACGAAGTGACGATCGAAATCGAGAAGCTGGGCAAGCTGACGAACCGCTTCGTGGCCGAAACGGTCTGACGCGCACCCGTTCGATTCGCCCGCCCGCCGCTGCCGATGCATGCCGGCGGCGGGCTTTTTCTACATGTCGACTACGCTCCGAGGATCGGTTCGAGTCCGATTAATAATTTAGAAGAACGAGGTGCCGATTATGAGCCGAATCATCGATGCGCACCAGCATTATTGGGCGCTGGACCGCGGCGACTACGGATGGCTGACGCCGGAGGCGGGACCGGTGCTGTACCGCGATTACGGGCCGGCCGATCTGGAGCCGGAGCTGGCGCGCGCTGGCGTGAGCGGGACGATTCTCGTGCAGGCGGCGCGGACGCATGCGGAGACCGCGTACATGCTGGAGCTCGCCGAACGGACGCCGTCGATCGCGGGCGTCGTGGGCTGGCTGGATTTCCGCGATTCGAACTGGCGCGACGTGCTGAGCATCTTCCGGGCCCATCCGAAGTTCGTCGGCATCCGCGTCATGCTGCAGGAAATGAAGGACGCCTCCGAGGCGCTCGAGCCGCACAGCCTGCAGGCGCTGCGGTATTTGGCCGAGATCGGGCTGCCCGTCGACCTGCTCCTGCTGGAGCATCAGCTGCCGGAGACGATCGAGCTGTTGAAGCGCGTGCCGGATCTGCACGCCGTCATCGACCATATCGCGAAGCCGCGGATCGGCGAAGGAGTCCTCGAGCCGTGGGCGAGCCGGATGCAGGCGATCGCCGAAGCGCATCCCGGCGTGTACTGCAAATTATCGGGCATGCTGACGGAAGCGGACCATGCGTCGTGGCGGCCGGAGCAATTCACCGCGTACGTGCGGCATGTCGTCGCGTGTTTCGGCACGGAGCGCGTCCTGTTCGGCAGCGATTGGCCGGTGTGCCTGCTGGCCGGCAGCTACGCGGACGTGCGGACCGTGCTGGTGTCGGCGCTGCCGGAAGGGCTGACGGACGCCCAGCTCGCGGCCCTATACGGCGGCAATGCGGCGGCGTTCTACAAGCTGAAGGATTGACCGCTCGCCTCGCGCCGGCACCCGTCCGCATGCCGCCGGGCCTGCGGCGATCCATGCGGGCCAACTTGTCGAGTGAACGAACGACCGGCAGCAATCGAGGCTTCCGCCCGCGGCGGAGGCCTTTTTTGCGCGCCGCATCATCGACGGGGATCGCGCTCCTTTTGACGGTTACGTCTCCAGACCGATGACAGCGCTCATTCCATTCCGTATAGTCGAACTTGACTATGCGATGTCAATTTCGTTTCGAAGGAGTCCGGATCCGATGGCCAAACGAAGAGTGAACAACATGCTGGCGCTCGCCGTCCTTTCGCTGCTCCATGAGAAACCGATGCATCCGTACGAGATCTCCGCAACGATGAAGCAGCGGGGCATCCCCGACGTCATCAAGCTGAACAACGGCTCGCTGTATTCCGTCGTGGAGGGGCTGCTGAAGCAAGGGTGGATCGTGCCGCTCGAGACGCAGCGCGAAGGCCGGCATCCGGAACGGACGATCTACGCGCCGACCGGGGAGGGCCGGACGGGCTTCCACGACTGGCTCCGCGAGCTCGTGTACGAGCCGGCGATGGAGTATCCGCGCTTTCCGGCGGCCTTGGCGTTCATCGGGCACATCCCGCCGCTCGAGACCGCCGAGCTCGTCGAACGGCGCATTGGCTTTCTTCGGAAGACGATCGTCGAACGGCGCGCGGGCATCGAGCTCGCGAGGTCGCAGGGGCTGTCGCGCATCTTCGTCGTGGAGTCGGAATTCGTCGTCCACCAGCTGGAAGCCGAGCTGCAATGGCTGCTGGCGTTCAAGGAGGACATCCGCGGCGGCGTCCTGACGGAACGGTCGGACGGCGAGACGCGGTGGCACATGACGGTGCCGGAGGGCGAAGATTTGCAGCTGCTTTAAAAAGAACCTGTTGGAGGGAAACAAACAATGAGTGCACAACGCAAGAACGTGGGCATCGTCGTCGCCGGCCTGCTGCTCGGCATCCTGATGGCGTCGATGGACAACACGATCGTCGCCACGGCGATGGGCACGATCGTCGGGGAGCTTGGCGGCCTCGACAAATTCGTCTGGGTGACGTCGGCTTACATGGTCGCCGAGATGGCGGGCATGCCGATTTTCGGCAAGCTGTCCGACATGTACGGCCGGAAGAAATTTTTCGTATTCGGGATTTTGGTTTTCATGCTGGGTTCGATCCTGTGCGGAACCGCGGATTCGATCGTGCAGCTGAGCATTTACCGCGCGATTCAAGGCATCGGCGGCGGGGCGCTCGTGCCGATCGCCTTCACGATCATGTTCGACGCCGTGCCGCCGGAGAGCCGGGGCAAGCTCGGCGGCTTGTTCGGCGCCGTCTTCGGCATGTCGAGCATTTTCGGGCCGCTGCTCGGCGCCTACATTACCGACTATATCCAATGGGAATGGGTCTTCTACATTAATCTGCCGCTCGGCCTGATCGCCTTCATCATGATCGCGTTCTTCTATAAAGAGTCCGTGCAGCACAGCAAGCAGCGCATCGACTGGGGCGGCGCGGTCACGCTCGTCGGCGGGGTCGTCTGCCTCATGTTCGCGCTCGAGCTCGGCGGCAAGCAGTACGCCTGGGATTCCGCCGTGATACTCGGCTTGTTCGCCGGCTTCGCGGTGCTCCTCGTCGCGTTCGTCTTCCTCGAGCGCGCCGCGCAGGAGCCGATCATCAAGTTCAGCATGTTCCGCGACCGGCTCTACTGGAGCAGCAACGCGATCGCGATGTTCAGCGGGGCGGCGTTCGTCACGGCGTCGATCTACATTCCGATCTACATTCAAGGCGTGTTCGGGGGCAAATCCACCGATTCCGGCCTCGTGCTGCTGCCGATGATGCTCGGGTCCGTCGTGACGGCTTCCTTCGGCGGGGCGCTCATGATGAAGACGACGTTCCGCTCGCTCATGATTCCGACGCTCGCGCTGCTGACGGTGGGCAACATTTTGCTCACGACGCTCGGCGTGGAGTCGCACAGGTATACGGTCGTCATCTTCATGATTCTGGTCGGTCTCGGCATCGGCGCTTCGTTCTCCGTGCTCAGCAACGCCGCCATCTTCTCCTTCCCGCCGCAGGAGCGCGGGACGGCCAGCGCGACGCTGAACTTCCTCCGGTCGCTCGGCATGACGATCGGCATCACCGTGTTCGGCATCATCCAAAGCCACACGATGATGAACAAATTCGCGTCGCTGTTCACGGCCGAGGAGACGAGCCAGATGCCCCAGGGCGTCAACCTGAGCGATCCGCGCGCGATTCTGGCGCCCGAGATGCGGAAGCACATTCCGGCGGACATTCTCGACAAGATCACGTCCGGCCTGTCGGATTCGATTACCCACACCTTCGCGTGGGCGATCATTCCTTCCGCGCTCGCCCTGTTCTTCGCCTTCTTCATGGGCCGCTCCAAGCTGAGCGAGATGGAACACGCGGATTATACGCCATCGTCGCATTAATCGATCCGCACGCCGTCGTCCCTAGCGGGACCGGGCGAGCGGAGGAATATAAGCCCGATGACCCAAGCCCTGCGCTCGGCGCCGGGCTTTTTTTCATGCTTTCGGCCCGTGTTCGAGGAATCAGGAACGGCGCGCAGGCGGCTGACGGAACGCTTCGTTTCGGGCGCGGCGGGGCGCGAAAATAGGCGAATCCGCTCGTTTCGCCGGCGGCGACCGGTACGGCAGTCCGAACCGTCAATGGAACCTATGCCGCGAATCCGCGCGTCTTTGTGCCTAATTTCGCGATTATTCAGATAACGCTGCTCTATCAATCTCGCCATGTGGAGAATATTAACAATCTCTCCATAATAGATTAACGGTCACTTAACAATACTTGGAATTCTATTGACGGCCGTTTAACAATGCCTTCCTATAATCAGTCTTGTACATAAAGACGAAGGCCAAAACCTATTCCAGAAGGGTGATCACAGTCAATGTCCATGAAAAAAACGCTTTTGATTTCCGCGCTTGCAGCCGCGATCAGCACGTCCGTCATCGGCGTGGCTTCCGCCGCAACGACGCAGGTAACCGCACCTGCTTCGTTTAACGTAATGGTGAACGACGCATCGATCACGATTCGCTCGATTCAATCGAACGGCGCTACGCTGGTATCGCTGCGCGACCTCGGTTCGGCAACGGGCGCCCTGTTCGTCGTCAACGTGAAAGCCGGCGTAACGGCTTACTTCCAAGGTCACGCGATCGAGCTGCACGCCGATTCGAAAGCGGCGACGGTCGACGGCCAGCCGGTTGAACTGGAGCAAGCGGTCGCGAACGTCAACGGATCTTACTATATCTCGGTCGCGGACTTCGTCGGTCTGTTCAGCGTCGACGCCGAGCAAGACGACGCCGGCCAAATCTGGATCGACTCCGTCCAGCGGATTCACGCGGACAGCATCGCATGGATCAACGCGAACCAATTGCTCGCTTCGTCGCTTACCGAAGAAGGCCGCATCGACTATATCGTCGACGCCAAGACGGGCGCGTACAAGCAAGTGCTGAGCTCCGACACGGCTTCCGAGCTGACGGTATCCCCGGACGGCACGAAAGCGGCTTACACGAACGAAGACGGCTCCGTCAACGTGATCGACCTGACGAGCCCGACGTTCACGAGTAAGCAAGTATCCGCGGACGCCAACATCAAGCCCGAGCTCGTATGGTCGGCAGACGGCAGCGCGATCTACTTCCTGCAAGGCGACAAAGGCACGGTCATTCAAAAGCTGAACGTCGCGGACGGCACGATCGCGAAAGTGCTCGACGACAAGGTCGACTACAAAGCGAACCTGAGCGTGTCCAAGGACGGCACGAAGTTCTACTACACCGTGACGAAGCCGGGCGCCGTGACGGCTCCCGACAAGCCGGTCGACCAAGACGACGTCGCGATCGACACGACGGGCACGGAACCGCAAGTCTACTTCTTCGACGCATCCGTGAAGGACGCGGCGCCGGTGAAGCTGACGACGTCGACGGACGACAAAATTTTCGTGGGCGCGGCGGAAGACGGCTCCAAGGCATTCTTCGTCAGCATCACGGACGGCCAGCCTTCTTCGCTGGTATCGGTCGCGAAGGACAAAACCGTCGCGAAAGTCATCGGCGACAAAGACGTGCTCGCGGCGACGATCGCGGGCGACACGATCTACGCCCTGACGGACGCAGGCGACAAAACGACGCTGAGCTCGGTTGACGCATCCGGCACGGTAAAGGCAATCGGCAACCTGGAAGGCAACGTAACCGAAGTCGTAGCGGCTCCTAACGGTTCGGTAGCGGTCATCGTCGACGACCAAACGTTCGTCGTGCAAGACGGCAGCCTGAAGCGCATCTCGAAGTAATCCCAACATCCATTTTCGTTCCATATCGAGAGGAGAATAACAACAATGAAAGCAAAATGGTTTAGAAATGTCGGTCTCGCCGTGATGGCGGTTTCCCTTACGTTCGGCAGCGTATCCGCCGCAAGCGCGGCAAGCAAACTGAGCGGCCGCATCGTCATCAACGGTTCTTCGGCACTGCTCCCGCTTACGCTGCAAGCTGCCAACGAGTTCAAGAAGCTGAATCCGAAAGTGAAAATCTCCGCATCGGCGGCAGGCTCCGTAACGGGCCCGCAATCCGTGCGCAAAGGCATCGCCGACATCGGCGCTTGCGACTGGGACGCTTCGACCGACGTGCCGGGCTTCAGCAAATTCACGGGTCAAGTAGCCAATAAAGTCGCGGTTATTCCGTTCGCGGCCGTTACGAACAGCGATGTCGGCGTATCCAGCCTGACGAACAGCCAGCTGTCCGGTATCTTCTCCGGCAAAATCACGAACTGGAAAGAAGTCGGCGGCAAAGACGCGGACATCGTCGTGGTCAACCGCGCATTCGGTTCCGGCACGCGCGTCAACTTCCAACTGAAAGCTCTGAACGGCACGGACTTCATGACGAAGGGCAAATACTACAAAGAAGTTAAATCGAGCGGCGACATGAAAACGGCCATCGAAACGACGCCGGGCGCGATCGGCTACATCGACCTTGTCTACGTATCGGGCAGCAAAATGAAAGCCGTCAGCATCAACAACGTCGCTCCGACGGAAGCCAACGTCATCAACGGCTCGTACAAAGTATGGTCGTACGGCTACTACATGACGAAAGGTCAACCGACCGGCGCCGTTAAAGCGTTCATCGACTACGTGCAAAGCACGAAGTTCCAAAACGGCTCCCTGAAAAAATTGAAATTCATCCCGCTCGCGGCAATGAAAAAATAACGCAGCACGACCTCATCTTCACGGCTTGAATAAGAGGAACAAGCGAAGCCAGCTTCTGCACATTCGGCGCGAAGCTGGCTTCTCTTTATGACACGAGAGGAGAAGGGTTGGATATGAGTATGATGGAAGTGCCGAACTCCGGCACCGTTTACTCAGGGCATGAACTCGGCCGGAGCCTGGAAAGCTCGTCCGGCAAGGCGTTCGGCCGCAAAGCGCGGCTGTCGTTCTACAACCGCGCGTTCAAGATCGCGTGCATCGCGAGCGCGGTATTCGTCTGTTTGATTTTGTTTTCGATTTTGCTTTTGATGGGCCGCACCGGCGTATTGACGTTTGAAACCGTCTCGCTGAAAACCTTCTTCTTTTCCACGGATTGGGTGCCGGAGAACGAACAGTACGGCGCGTTCGTCTTTATTTTCGGCACGGTTGCCCTTACGTTGCTGACAATGGTCATCTCGGTGCCGTTGTCGGTGATCATCGCCGTCTTCCTATCGGAAATGACGCCCTCTTGGCTGAAAAACGCGCTGCGTCCCGTACTCGACCTGCTCGTCGGCATTCCTTCCGTCGTCTATGGCTTTCTGGGCATGACGGTTCTGATTCCGATGCTGCGCTCGCTGACGGGCACCAACCTGGGCGATGGCATATTGGCTGCCGGCATCGTGCTTACGATCATGGTGCTACCGACGATCAGCCGCATCACGGACGACTCCATCGTTGCCGTGCCTAAGAAGTACCGCGACGCGTCCTACGCGCTCGGCTCCACGCGGTTCCAGACGATTATCCGCGTCGTTATTCCCGCCGCCAAGAGCGGCATCATGTATGCCGTCATTCTCGGCATGGCCCGCGCCATCGGCGAAACGATGGCGGTCGTCATGGTCATCGGCAACACGCCGCAGCTGGCCGACGCGCTGTTCAAGCCGACGTCCGTGCTGACGAGCAACATCGTCATGCAAATTCCGAACGTGCCGTTCGATTCCACGTGGAACTACGCGCTGTATATGATGGGCTTCATTCTGCTCGTGATCTCCCTCATCATGATCGTGGCCGTGCGTCTGCTTCAAGGCAAAGGAGTGAAATCATGAGCGCAGAGAAATCCACGACGGCCGCGAGTCCCTTTTCCTCCCGCCGCGGCTTGAACCGGTTCAACGACAAGCTGTTCACGGGCATCGTCTGGGCCGTGGGCATCCTCACCGTGCTGTTCATCATCGCGCTGCTGTTCACGATTCTCCAGAAGGGGATGCCGAAGCTCAGCCTCGGCTTCCTGTACGGCGAACCGAGCGAGATCATGGAAGGCGGGGGCATCGGACCGCTCCTCTTCAACTCGTTTTACGTGCTGATCATCTCGCTGATCATTTCCATTCCGCTCGGCATGGCTTCCGGCATCTATCTCGCGGAATTCGCGCCGGCGAATAAATTTATCGCGTTCATCCGCATTTGCGTCGAAGGCCTGGCGTCCGTGCCGTCGATCATTTTCGGCTTGTTCGGGATCGTCCTCTTCGTCGAGACGCTCGATCTGGGCTTGACGATTCTCGGGGCGGCGGTCAGCCTCGCGTTCCTGAATTTGCCCGTCTTGACGCGGGTGACCGAGGAAGCGATCCGCGCCGTGCCGACGGAGATGAAGAACGCTTCGTTCGCGCTCGGCAGCACGCATCTGCAGACGATTCGCCGCGTCCTGATTCCGGTCGCGCTGAACGGCATCGTGACGGGGATCTGCCTCGTGGCGGGCCGCGCGTTCGGCGAGAGCGCCGTCATCATTCTGACCGGCGGCGTGACGTCGTCGGGCGTCATGTGGGACTTTAATCCGCTGTCCCCTGGCGCGACGCTTGCCGTTCACCTATGGTACGTCCAGTCCGAAGCGATCGTGCCGGACGCGCAGCTGATCGCCGAGAAATCCGCGGCGGTGCTCGTGTTTATCGTCCTGCTGATCAACATCGTGTTCCGGGTTCCGCTCTGGATGAACGCGCGCAAGATGCGTTGATATCAAGTCGGATTATGTCTAAATACCCGGAATTTTAACACTCAACTAACAATATCCGGCATATGCGATAATGCTTAAGTCCTATAGTATAGCTACAATAGATAGCTAGACGAGAGGGAGTGCTGAGCATGAGCGTTGCTGTGGTGGAATCGAAAGGAATCGGGCCTGGAGGTGCGGCGAAACCGGCACGGCACGATGACAATCATGATCTGATGCTGCCGTTCGTCCGCAAGACGACGATCGTCGCGACCGCCCACACGTGCGAAGAAGTGATCGGCCGGTTCGCGTCGGCACCGGACCATGAATGCGTCGTCGTCTGCGATGCGGACGACCGGCCCCTGGGACTCGTCATGAAGAACAGGCTGACCATCATCCAGACGCACCGCTTCGGCCGGGAAATCTACTACGGCCGTTCGATCGCCAGGCTGATGGACAAGCAGCCGCTGATCGTCGACCGTGACATTTCGCCGCAGGAGCTGCTCGATCTCGCGCTCGGCCGCGAAGACAAGACGCTGTACGACTGCGTCATCGTGACGGAGGACCGGCGCTTCATGGGCATTCTGACGATGTCCGACCTGCTGAAGATGTCCCGCCTGCTGCAGCAGCGGACGGTGCAGGCGCAGATCGCGATCATGCAAGGCGCGCAGGGCATGATCCGGGACATCGACCGTTCGGTTCAAGAGGTGCACGACGCCTCGGCCAAGGGCGAAACGATGTCGCGGGAGATGCTGGACCTGACGCTGAAAGGCAAGAACGAACTCGACAAAGTCTCCGCCGCCATCGACAGCATGTCGCGGCGGACGAACATACAAGAGCATCAAATCGGCGAGCTGCAGGAGCGCGCCGGCTCGATCGGCACGGTCTCGAAGCTGATCCGCGAGCTGGCCGACCAGTGCAACCTGCTGGCGGTGAACGCGACGATCGAAGCGGCGCGCGCGGGCGATCACGGCCGCGGCTTCGCGGTCGTGGCCAACGAGGTGCGGCAGCTGGCGACGCAGACGAAGGCGTCCGCGGACGACATCAACCGGCTGATCGGGTCCATCCTCGAGGCGGTCAAGGAAACCGTCCGTCTCGTCGGGCTCGGCCGTACGGAAGCCGAATCCAGCCAGACGTACGTCAACGAAGCGGCCGGCGTGTTCCAGCAGTTGTTCCACGCCGCGTCGGGCAACAGCGGCAGCGCCGCCGAGATCGGCCGGCTGTCGAACGAAGCCTACGAACACGCGCAGCAGGTCACGGAGCGCATCGATGCGCTGATCGGGGACATGCAGGGCCGTTCGTAACGATCCTTTGCGCGTTTGCAAGAATTTTTACATGGCGTTAACAAAACGACTATCCGCGATTTACAATTCGCGGCTACGATTAACGGGAAGTCCGGCCTCTTCGCCGGACGCGTCCGCCTTCGGGCGGCGAAACGGCTTCAGCCTTTGGTCTTAAAGGACGAACGTCCACCACCGATACGGAGGAGAACGGTATGCAATCCATCGCTTCGCAAACCTTGATCGACATTCATAAATTGAACCTGTACTACGGGAACTTCCAGGCGCTGAAGAGCGTCACCATGGACATTCCGGAGAAAGCGATCACCGCCTTCATCGGTCCGTCCGGCTGCGGCAAGTCGACGCTGCTGCGGACCCTCAACCGCATGAACGACATGATTCCGAACACCCGGATCGAAGGCAAAATCACGATCGGCGGCGCGGACATTTACTCCAAGGAGGTCGACGTGGAGACGCTCCGCAAAAAGGTCGGCATGGTGTTCCAGCAGCCGAATCCGTTCCCGAAATCCATTTACGACAACGTCGCGTACGGCCCGCGCCTGCACGGCATCCGCAGCAAGGCGAAGCTGGACGAGATCGTCGAGACGAGCCTGCGCTCCGCCGTCTTGTGGGACGAAGTGAAGGATCACCTGAAGCGCTCCGCGCTGAGCCTCTCCGGCGGCCAGCAGCAGCGGCTGTGCATCGCGCGCGCCATCGCGGTCAACCCCGACGTGCTGCTGATGGACGAAGCGACGTCCGCGCTCGACCCGATCTCCACGCTGAAGATCGAAGAGCTCGCGCAAGAGCTGAAGGACAAATACACGATCGTGATGGTCACGCACAACATGCACCAAGCGGCGCGCGTATCCAATCAAACCGTATTCTTCCTTAACGGCGAAGTCGTGGAATTCTCCGATACGGAGAAGCTGTTCTCCAACCCGCGCGACCAGCGTACGGAAGATTACATCAGCGGCCGGTTCGGCTGATACCAGCAAAACGGAGAGGACGTAGGACGCGAAAATGATGACGAAACGCAAAGAGTTCGATCAAGGACTCGAAGAATTGAACGGCCTCATCGTGGAAATGGGCCGCCGCGTCGAAACGGCGATCGCCCAAGCGATGGAGGCGCTCGAGCGCGTCGATGCGGATGAAGCGAGACGCATCGTGAAGGAAGACAAAGAGCTGAACAAGCTCGAAGAGAAAATTTCCGAGATCGGCTCGACGCTCATCGCGACGCAGCAGCCGGTCGCGAAGGACCTGCGCCGCATTCTGGTCGCGTTCAAAATCGCGAGCGACCTCGAACGGATGGGCGACCTGGCCGTCGACGTCGCCAAGACGGTCATCCGCCTGGAAGGCCAGACGCTGATCAAGCCGCTCATCGACCTGCCGCGCATGTCGCAAATCGTGCAGATGATGACGTACGAGTCGATCCAGTCGTTCGTGCAGGAGAACGTGAACATGGCGTACAAGATGGCGAAGGACGACGATCTCGTCGACGCGCTGTACTCGCAGATCACGCGCGAGCTGTTCTCGCTCATGATGGAGAATCCGAAGACCATCTCCCAAGCGAACCTGCTCAGCTTCGTCGGCCGCTACATCGAGCGCTTCGCCGACCACGCGACGAACATCGGAGAATCCGTCGTCTATCTCGTGACGGGCGTAAGACCCGACCTGAACTCCTAATCTCTTTATCCTTACAAACGACAAAGAGCCGTTTACGAAGCTAAAGTTAGCTTCCGTAAACGGCTCTTGCGTTATACCAAGGCTGCCGCAGGCAGGCTTAACCAACTTCGGCGGCGAGGACCCGCCGCCAAATAAGCAAGCCAGCCGCAGGCGGCGGCTTGCTCTACAAGCGGCGAGGACCTGCCGCCAAATAAGCAAGCCAGCCGCAGGTGCCGGCTTGCCAAAACGCCGTGGAGCGTGTCCCGTCAGGGACGAAAGCGGGGACTTGCACGCCGCAGCTCCCGAGCGTCTCTGCGGCGCATCGCGTTCCCATGGTCCCGCCAGGGACACCAGGTAACTCGCGAGCGCAACCGTCAAGTGTGTCCCGCGAGGGACGAAAACGAGGCCCGGCACCCACGTACCCCAAGCGCGCTGCTCTGTCCCGCCGACGTTATGCCATCCAGGTGTCCAGAGGGCCGGGGCCCTCGGGGTCCCCCTGGCGAGGGGGATTTAGGGGGTCGTGCCCTTAGGGGGTCGTGGCCTTAGGGGTCGTTCTCGATAGTAACCCCACGATCCGCTGCAGCAGCGGAAGATTCCAATAATCGGAGCGCCAGGCGGCCGTCAGCTGCAGGGTCACCGGACGACCCGGCAAAGGCACGTGCTGCAGCGTCCCGGCGGCCCGGAGCGCCGCCGAGGCGGGAAGAACGGTCAGCGAGCCGCCGTTCTCCGCGGCGGCGAGCGCGAGGTCGACCCGGTCGGTCGACCAGTCGAAGGCGAGCGACAGCTTCTCGTGCTGTTCCCAGACGCGAAGCGCCTCCTGCAGGGAAGCATCCGCGAGCTCGACAAACCGGTACCCCGCCAGCTTGTAGGGCGGGATGGAGGCGCTGTCCGCAAGCGGATGCCGGTCGCCCATGAACAGCAGCAGCCGCTCTTCCCCGAGATCCTCGTACGTCAGCTGAGACAAGGCGCCGCGCGCGGAGAAGCCGCCGCTGACGAGCAGGTCGATCGCGCCGGTCAACAGCTGCTCGAGCAGCGCGTCGTGCGGCCCGGTCCGCAGTTGAATGCGCATCGGCGCGGCGTCCGCCGCCCGGACATGCCAGTCGCGGCCGAACAGCAGCGAAGAAGCCGCGTCGGTGCTGCCGATCACGAAGCCGTGTTTGCCGTGCTCGCGGAAGGACTGGAAGCGAGACTGCGCTTCTTTATAGAGTTTGTTGATCTCGACGGCATAGCGGTAAAGCATTTTGCCCGGCTCCGTCAGGAGCACCTTGCCGGTTTTGATCTCGAAGAGCGGAACGCCCCATTCTTCCTCGAGCTTGCGCATATGAAAACTGACCGTCGGCTGTTTGACGCCGATCTCGTCGGCGACAGCCGTCACTTTTTTTAGCTCGCCGAGCAGCACTAAAATCCGCAATCTTAATATGCTCATGATTTTTAAACTCCCCATCGTTTCAGTTATACAATTAATTTATAATACCCAACTCTAGTATTCAATCTATCTATGTAGTTTTAGCATTCCGTTAACACTAAGGAAATATCAAATTAATAAGGGAACCGTACAATAGCTCCTGTAAGAACAAATAACCGCAGAGGAAAGCGGAAGGAGAAAAAGAACGGAATGAAAAAAGCATTATTCATTGTTGTAGCGCTCATGTTGACGATCGGGCTTGCTGCTTGCGGCTCTAACAAAGAGAACAACGGCAACACTGCAAATAGCGGCACGACGAACGAGGGCAACAGCGGAACGAACGCAGGGGGCAACAGCGGTTCGAATGCAGGCGGCGAGGCTTTGAGCGGTTCCATTCTGGCGGCAGGTTCCACGGCTCTTCAACCGCTTGTCGATCAAGTATCGAAGAAATTCATGGAAGACTCCAAATACAGCGGCATCACGGTTCAAGTCCAAGGCGGCGGCAGCGGCACGGGCCTGACGCAAGTCCAAGGCGGACAAGCAACGATCGGCAACTCCGACATCTTCGCCGAAGAGAAATTCGTCGATGCGGACGCCGACAAAGCGAAAGAACTCGTTGACCACCAAGTAGCGGTCGTCGGCATGGCGGCAGTCGTTAACAAAAGCGTAACGGTCGACAACCTGACGAAGCAGCAACTGGTCGACATCTTCACGGGCAAAGTCACGAACTGGAAAGACGTGGGCGGCCAAGACGAGAAAATCACGATCATCAACCGTCCAAGCAGCTCCGGCACGCGCAAAACGTTCGAGAAATACGCGCTGGGCACGGCTTCCCAAGACATCCCGGGCTCCATCCAAGAAGATGCTTCCGGCACGGTTAAAAAATACGTAACGGATACGCCCGGAGCGATCGGTTACCTGGCCCTTTCCTACCTGGACGATACGGTTAAAACGGTAAAATACGAAGGCGTCGAAGCAAAAGAAGACAACATCGTGAACGGCACGTATCCGGTATGGGCATACGAGCACATGTACACGAAAGGCGAGCCTGACGCCGCTACGAAAGCGCTCCTCGACTACATCATGAGCGACGAAGTACAAAACGCCGACGTCGTCGAACTGGGCTACATCCCGGTTACGAAAATGCAAGTGAAGCGCGACGCCGCAGGCAACGTCACGAAATAAGAACGGCCTTAGGAATTGAATAACGCATTCAGTCATTAGAGGTGGAGCCATTCCGCCTCTAATTGACTTGTGTTTCGATCATGTTCGTACTTGAAGGAGAGATGAAACGATGGAGCAGCCCGCTGTGAATGATCAGTCCCGCGTAAAACCGAGAACGGCACGCAATATGGCCAAACCGCACGTCATGGAAGAGTGGGTAGGGAAGGTCTTTACGACCCTGTGCATCGTCGTGCTGGTCGTGACGATCGGCGCGATCGTATACTTCGTATCTTCCCGCGGCTTGGCTACGTTTATTACGGATGGTGTCAGCCTCGGCGGGCTGCTCAGCGGACTGAAATGGGATCCGGAAGGCGAAATTCCGCTGTACGGCGCGCTGCCGTTCATTTTCGGCTCGTTCAGCACGTCGCTGCTGGCCGCCGTTATCGCGGCGCCGCTTAGCTGCTGCGCCGCCGTATTCATGACGCAAATCATGCCCGGACTCGGCAAGCGCGTCCTTCAGCCGGTGATCGAATTGCTCGCCGGCATCCCGTCCGTCGTCTTCGGCTTCGTCGGTCTGAGCGTCGTCGTTCCGCTGCTGCGCAACGTATTTCCGGGTCAAGGGATCGGGATCGCGGCCGGTGCCATCGTGTTGTCGTTCATGATTTTGCCGACGATCACGTCGATCGCGACCGACGCGCTGTCTAACCTGCAGCGCGGCCTGAAAGAAGGCTCGTTCGCGCTCGGCGCGACCCGCTGGCAGACGATTTACCGCATCGTCATTCCGACGACGCTGCCTTCGCTGCTCACGGGCGTCGTGCTCGGCATGTCCCGCGCGTTCGGCGAAGCGCTCGCCGTCCAGATGGTAATCGGCAACGCGCCGCATATCCCGCACTCCCTGTTCGAGTCGGCTTCCACGCTGACCAGCGTCATCACGCTCGACATGGGCAACACGGTCATGGGCTCCACGCACAACAACGCCCTGTGGTCGCTGGCCTTGATTCTGCTCGCCATGACGTTCGTCTTCGTCTTTATCGTCCGCTTGCTGGAAAGGAGAAATAGCCGATGAGCGCCAAAACCGCAGACCGCATCGCAACCGCCGTCATTATCGCCATATCCGCTCTTATCGTGCTTTTGCTGGCCGGCTTGCTCGGTTACATTCTCTTTCGCGGCTTGCCGCACATCAGCTTCCACTTCCTGACCAGCGGTCCGCAGACGATCAAGGCGGGCGGCGGCATCGGACCGCAGCTGTTCAATTCGTTGTTCCTGCTGGTGCTGACCCTGATCATCACGATTCCGCTCGGCCTCGGCGCCGGCATCTACATGAGCGAGTACGCCCGTCCGGGCAAGCTGACGGACGCGATTCGCCTCATCGTCGAAGTGCTGTCGTCCTTCCCGTCGATCGTCGTAGGCCTGTTCGGCCTGCTTGTCATCGTCAACGTATTCGGACTCGGCTTCTCGCTGTTCTCGGGCGCTCTCGCGCTGACGGTCTTCAACCTGCCCCTTATGGTGCGGATCACCGAGCAGGCGATCAAAGGCGTGCCGCGCGAGCAGAAGGAAGCGAGCCTCGCGCTCGGCCTCTCGCGCTGGAAGACGATCACGTCGGTCATGCTTCCGATCGCGACGCCGGCCATCGTCACCGGGACGATCCTGGCTTCGGGCCGCGTCTTCGGCGAAGCCGCCGCGCTGCTCTTCACCGCGGGCATGAGCTCGCCGCGCCTCGACTTCACGAACTGGAACCCGCTCAGCCCGTTCTCGCCGCTGAATCCGTTCCGCCCGGCCGAGACGCTCGCCGTGCACATCTGGAAAATCAACAGCGAAGGCCTCGCGCCGGACGCTTCGCAAATCGCCGCGGGCGCATCCGCCGTGCTGATCATCATGGTGCTGATCTTCAACTTCTCGGCACGCTGGTTCGGCCGGTACCTGCACCGCAAATTTACGGCCACCAAATAAAGGGGAGAGTGATCAAGCATGCAGCAGGCAGGATTGTCGGCCAACAACCTCAGCGTGTTTTACGGAGAGAAAGAGGCCATCAAGAGCGTGTCGCTTGATTTCGCGCCCCGCGAGGTGACCGCGCTTATCGGGCCGTCCGGATGCGGCAAGTCGACGTTTCTCCGCAGCCTGAACCGGATGAACGACACCATCGGCGGCGTTCGCACCAAAGGAGAAGTGTGGATCGACGGCGAAAACATTAACGACCCCGGCGTCGACGTCGTGCTGCTCCGCCAAAAGATCGGCATGGTGTGGCAGCGTCCGAACCCGTTTCACAAGTCGATTTACGAGAACATCGCCTTCGGGCCGCGCTACCATGGCATCCGCAAGCGCAAGGAGCTCGACGCGATCGTGGAGGATTGCCTGCGGAAGGCCGCCCTGTGGGAAGAGACGAAGGACCGGCTGCACACGTCGGCGCTCGCGCTGTCCGGCGGTCAGCAGCAGCGGCTGTGCATCGCCCGCTCGATCGCGGTCAAGCCGAAGGTCATCCTCATGGACGAGCCGGCATCCGCGCTCGATCCCGTGTCGACGGCGAAGGTCGAGGAGCTCGTCGCCGAGCTCAAGCAGGATTACAGCATCATCATCGTGACCCACAACATGCATCAGGCCGCCCGCGTATCGGATAAAACCGCGTTTTTCTACATGGGCAAAGTCGTCGAGTACGACAAAACAGACAAGATCTTTACGAATCCCTCCGAGAAAGCGACGGACGACTACATCTCCGGCCGCTTCGGTTAAGGGGCGAACAGGGGGCGCTGCGCGTGATTAGACGGAAAGAGCTAGACGACGGCCTGGATCAGCTGAAGGCCATGCTCATCGAGATGGGAACCCGCGTGGAAAAAGTGCTCGGCGACGCGATGCGCGCGCTGGAGCAGCTCGATACGATCTCGGCCAGAAGGATCATCGCGGACGACATCAAGCTGAATCAAATCGAAGAAAACATCGATTTGCTCGGCGCGCGCATGATCGCCACGCAGCAGCCCGTCGCCAAGGATTTGCGCCGGATCCTCGTCGCGTTCAAGATGGCTGGCGATCTGGAGCGCATGGGCGACCTCGCCGTGGACATCGCCAAGGTCGTGGTGCGGCTGGACGGCCAGACGCTCGTCAAACCGCTGGTCGACCTCCCGCAGATGGCCGGCATCGCGCAGCAGATGACCCGGGAGTCGATTCAGTCGTACGTGCAGGAAAACGTCAATTTGGCCTGCAAGATGGCGCAGGACGACGACCAGGTCGACGCGCTGTTCAGCCAGGTCATCCGCGACCTGTACGGCGTCATGATGGACAACCCGAAGACGATTTCGCAGGCCGGCCTGATCAGCTTCGTCGGCCGGTATATCGAGCGGATCGCCGATCACGCCACGAACATCGGCGAGAGCGTCGTCTATCTCGTCACCGGCAAGCGCCCCGATTTGAACGCCTAAGCACCCTAAGATCCGAGAGCGAGCACTTCGCGCCGGGTCTTTTTTATTCCGCGGAGCGCCTCATGCCGCGCGGGCAGGCGCCCTTGTCAAAAGCCGCCTATGATTTTACATGATTTTAACAGTTCAGATATGCTCCCATCACAATCTCCCCCTACAATAGCCCTAGATGCTAGTCAATACGGCTTATGCCTAAGAGAGATGATTCCCGTGGACGAAATCGGCTATGGACTTTTGGACCGTACAATGATACATCGGCTGACGGAACAGTGGCATTACGGCGGCATCGGCGTCATCGTCGTGCAGCTGCACGGCGGGCCTTCCGCATCCGTCTATGAAGCGCTGACGGGCTGGATGAACGAGCAGCGGCGGCTCGTCTGGCGGTACCGGATGGAGAACGATTTTTTCTATTTCCTTCAGCGCGGCAAATCGGACGAACAATTGGACAAGCTCGTCGGACGCGCGCTGGCCGGACTCCGCGAGCGGCTGGGCCGCGCTTTCTCGCGGGAAACGCTGCAAGCGCCGAGCACCGAGCGCGCCCTCGCCGGGTTCGCCATCGGCCACGCGCTCGCGTATCCGTCGGGCATCGGAAGGTCGGCGGAAGCGACGATCTATTACGCCGTCAAGGAAGCGCAGCACGCGGTCATGCGCCAGCAGATCCGCGAGGAGGCGGCAGCGGCGGTGTTCGAGCCGGCGGCCGCCGCGGAGGCGGAGGCGTATGCCGAATCGCCGAACGCAAGCGCCCGGGAATCGGGCAAGCCCGCCGCCGAGCGCGCGCGGGCCGGCGGCCCGTCGCCTTTTCCGATCGGCGAGCTGGCCAAGTCGATTCCGACGTTCCATCCGAACGCGCTCGTATCGGACCTCGCGCGGATGTTCGAGGCGAACCCGCATGTCCAGGGCGCGGTGATCGCGGTCGAAGGGCGCCCGCTCGGACTCGTGATGAAAGAGAACATGAACCAGCTGCTCGCGGGCCAGTTCGGCCTGCCGCTCTATTGGAACCGGCCCATCGCCAAAATCATGGACGAGGAAGCGCTCGTGGTCGACGGGAGCTGGCCGGTGGAGCAGGTCGCCCAGATGGCGATGGCGCGCGACATGTCCCGCCTGTACCATGTCGTGATCATCACGCAGGGCGACAAGCTGATCGGCGCGGCCTCGGTCCGATCGATCCTGGAATGCTTGACGCAGCTGCGGACGGAGGAAGCGCTGACGGCCAATCCGCTGACGGGACTGCCCGGGAACGCGCCCATTCAACGGGAAATTCAGCGCCGGATCGACGGCCGGCGCCCGCTGGCCATCGTGTACGCCGATTTGGACTATTTCAAATGGTTCAACGACTGCTTCGGCTTCAGCCAAGGCGACGAGCTGATCCGGTTCTTGGGCTCGGTGCTCCAGCAAGCGGCGCTTACGGCGGGCGGAAGAGACGATTTTATCGGCCATATCGGCGGAGACGATTTTATCTTGCTGTCGGAATGCTCCGATCCGGAGCGGCTGTGCCGGCTGATGATCGACCGGTTCAACGGCGGCGTCGGCGCGTACGGCGGCGGAGACGCGCCGGCCGTCACGGACCGGAGCGGCCATCCGGTCGCGCAGCAAGGCGTCACGTTATCGTTGTCCCTGCTGCTGTGGGACGGGGAGCAGCCGGTCACCGCGGCGGCCGTCTCGCAGGCGGCGGCGCGGCTGAAGAAGCGCGCCAAGTCCATCAGCGGCAGCGCCTGCGTGTCAGGCAGCGTATATGAGGAGAAGCATCTAGGAGAGGGAAAAACGTGAACGTGAGAACAGACAGCGGCGGGATGGGCATCATTTACTTTGCTTGGCATGGCAAGGCGCAGGAACGGGCGGACGTCAAGGGGCGGATTCGGGCGACCTGGCGGATATTCGCGGAACGGGTATTGGACGAGCACGAGGCGGCCGGCCTGCAGGAGACGTCGAGGCTGTGGATGCGGGACGACCTGTTCGTCGGTTACCGGCTCGCGCAGGAACGGCGGGAGACCCAGGAGGAACGGCTGCTCGAGCTGTCCAACGACCTGCGGTCGGATTGGGAGACGCGGTTCATGGAGGCGGCATTCGGCGAGCAGGTGCCCGAGCTTCGCCTGCATACGGGCGTATCGTTCCTCGACGACGGCATCGCCTCCGAAGAGGAGCGCCTGTACGACGGCTTCAAGCGGGCGATCGTGCACGGGCAGTCGCGGGGCGCGGCGGAGCGCAGCCTGAAGCGCAGGGCGCTGGAGCGCATTCTCGAGGAGCGGCTTATCGAGCCCGTTTATCAGCCGATCCTGGCGCTGCGGCCGGACGCCGAGACGCTGTACGGGTACGAGGCGCTGTCCCGGCTGCCGGGGAGCCGCTGGTTCAGCGGGCCGATAGGGCTGTTCGACTTTGCCGACGAGGAAGGATTGACCTACGCGCTCGACCGGCTGGCGCGCGAGAAGGCGATCGAAGGCTGCGCGGGGCTGGCCAGCGGACGCAAGCTGTTCATCAACATTACGGCCAAGATCATGAACGACCCGTCGTTCTCGCCGGGTCAGACGCTGCCGATGCTGCAGCGCTACGGCTTGTCCCCGCACCACGTCGTGTTCGAGATTACGGAGCGCACGTCCATCGAGGATTTCGAAGCGGCGAAGCGGATTTTGCGGCATTACCGCAACCAGGGGTATCAGATCGCCATCGACGACGCCGGGGCCGGCTATTCCTCGCTGCAATCCATCGTGGAGCTGAAGCCGGACTACATCAAGATCGATCGTTCCCTGATCAGCGGCATCCACTTGGAGCCGATGAAGACGCATCTCGTCCAGACGTTCGCGGACTTGGCGGCGAAGATGGACATCAAGGTGATCGCCGAAGGCATCGAGGAGAAAGAAGAGCTGCTGCATATCCGGACGCTCGGCGTGCACTACGGGCAAGGGTATCTGCTGGGCCGGCCGGCATCGTTCGGCGCCGCCCGGGAGCTCGCGGCGGACGCCTAGTTCCGGCGGCGCAACCATGAAGCTTTCCTAATGTTCGCGCAAGCGGATCCATTGGGAAAGCTTGTTTGCTTTATGCTATGATAGTGCCAAGGAAATCAAAGGGTGAGGGGTGCCTCTTCGGATGGATAAATGGGTATTGATCGACGGAAACAGCATCATCTACAGGGCGTTTTTCGCGATGCCGCCGCTGACGAATTCGGCCGGCCTGCACACGAACGCGGTGTACGGCTTTACGACGATGCTCCTGAAGCTGCTGGAGGAAGAGAAGCCGACGCATATGCTCGTCGCGTTCGACGCCGGGAAGACGACGTTCCGCCACGAGGGGTACGAGGACTACAAAGGCGGCCGCGAGAAGACGCCGCCGGAGCTGTCGGAGCAGTTCCCCGTGCTCAAGGAGCTCTTGCGCTCCTTCGGCATCTCGCAGTACGAGCTGCCGGGCTACGAAGCGGACGACATCATCGGCACGCTCAGCCGGCTCGCGGACGAGCAGGGCGTGGAGACGGTCGTCGTGTCCGGCGACAAGGATATGCTCCAGCTGGCGTCCGACCATGTCACGATCGCGCTGACCCGCAAAGGCGTCAGCGAGGTCGAACGCTACGATCCCGCCGAAATCGATGCCAAGTACGGCCTGAAGCCGCTGCAGATCATCGACTTGAAGGGGCTGATGGGCGATACGTCGGACAACATTCCCGGCATCCCCGGGGTCGGGGAGAAGACGGCGCTGAAGCTGCTGCATGAATTCGGCTCCGTCGAGGGCGTGCTGGAGAACGCCGCCGAGCTGAAGGGCAAGATGAAGGAGAAGGTCGAGACGCACCGCGACAGCGCGGTCATGAGCAAGAAGCTGGCGACGATTTACCGCGAGGTGCCGCTCGAGAAGCGGACGGACGAGCTGGCCTACGGCGGCTACGACGCGCAGACGCTCGCGGACAACTTCCGCAAGCTGGAGTTCAAGTCGCTGCTCGAACGGCTGGCGCTGCCGGAAGCGGCCGGCGCCGACGCCGCGGCCGTTGCGGCCGCGGCCACGTACGACGTCGTCTCGGCCGGAGAATTGCCGGCCGCCGAGCTGACGGCGCTGCTCGCGGCTTCGGAGAGCGTCTACATCGAAGCGATCGGCGACAACCCGCATCAGGCGCGGCTCATCGGCCTCGCGGTCGCCGCCGGCGACCGGATCGCCGTGGCGACGTACGACGATCTGATGGACGGGCGGACCGCCGCGCCGCTGCGGGATTGGCTGGCGGACGAGCAGGCGCCGAAGCGCGGCTACGACCTGCATAAGGCGGAGCTGGCGCTCGGCTGGGCCGGCATCCCGCTCTGCGGCATCCGGTTCGACGCGCTGCTCGCGGCCTACCTGCTCGACCCGACGGAATCGAGCCAGACGCTGGCCGCGCTGATCCAGCGCTTCGGCCTGGCCGCCATCCAGACCGACGAGGCCGTGTACGGCAAGGGAGCGCGGCTGCAGGTGCCGGCGGGCGAGGCGCTCGCGAACCATCTCGCAGCCAAGGCGGACGCGGTAAGGCGGCTCGTGCCATTGCTGTCGGCGGAGCTCGGGAAGGGCAACATGACGAAGCTGAACGACGAGCTGGAGCTGCCGCTCGCCGTCGTGCTCGCCGGCATGGAGAAGCAGGGCATCCAGGTCAACCCGGGCGTGCTCGAGGAGCTCGGGGCCGAGCTGGAGCGGGGCATCGCGCAGTACATGAGCGACATTTACTCGCAAGCGGGCATGGAATTCAACATCCATTCGCCGAAGCAGCTCGGCGAAGTGCTCTTCGAGAAGCTCGGCTTGCCGGTCATCAAGAAGACGAAGACGGGTTATTCCACGGACGCCGAGGTGCTGGAGAAGCTGGAGCCGTACTCCGAGATCGTAAAGCTGATCCTGCACTACCGGCAGCTGACGAAGCTGCAGTCCACCTACGTGGAAGGGCTGCTGAAGGAGATCCGCCGCGATACCGGCAAGGTGCATACGTATTACCGCCAAACGATCGCGGCCACGGGGCGGCTGTCGAGCCAGTTCCCGAACCTGCAGAACATCCCGATCCGGCTGGAGGAGGGGCGCCGCATCCGCAAGGCGTTCGTGCCGTCGGAAGCGGGCTGGAGCATTCTCGCGGCGGACTATTCGCAGATCGAGCTGCGCGTGCTCGCGCATATCTCCGGCGACGCCCGCATGAAGCAGGCGTTCATCGAGGATACGGACATCCACACCAAGACGGCAATGGACGTGTTCGGCGTGACGGCCGAGAACGTGGACGCCAACATGCGCCGCCAGGCGAAGGCCGTCAACTTCGGCATCGTCTACGGCATCAGCGATTTCGGTTTGTCCAACAACCTCGGCATCTCGCGCAAGGACGCGGCGCGCTTCATCGAGCAGTATTTCGCCGTGTTCGAGGGCGTGCGGGCGTATATGGACAACATCGTGGCGCAGGCGCGCAAGGACGGCTACGTCACGACGCTGCTGGAGCGCCGGCGCTACTTGCCGGAGATCAAAGCCTCGAATTTCAACCTGCGCTCCTTCGCGGAGCGGACGGCGATGAATACGCCGATCCAGGGCACCGCCGCCGACATCATCAAGCTCGCGATGGTCAAGATGGACGCCGAGCTGCGAACGCGCAAGCTGCGCAGCCGCATGCTGCTGCAGGTGCATGACGAACTCGTCTTCGAAGTGCCGGCGGACGAGCTGGAGCTGATGAAGACGCTCGTGCCGGACGTCATGGAGCGCGCGATCGAGCTGGACGTGCCGCTGCGGGCGGACGTCAGCTACGGCGACAATTGGTACGAGGCGAAGTAAGACTTTCCGCGCATCCTGTCGTATAATGGGGGGTAGACCATTTGGCAGGGGAGGACTCGAAATGCCGGAATTACCGGAGGTCGAAACCGTTCGGCGCACGCTGAACGAGCTTGTCGGAGGAAAACGGATCGAACGGGTAACCGTGACGCTTCCGCGAATTATACAGCGGCCGGCGGAGCCGGAGGCATTCGCCGCCGCGCTTGCCGGCCATACGATTCAAACGGTGGAGCGCCGGGGTAAGTTTTTGCGTATTTTGCTCGACGGGCTCGTGCTCGTGTCGCATTTGCGCATGGAAGGGCGCTACGGCGTCTATCGGCAGGACGAGCCGGTCGAATTGCACACGCACGTGCGGTTCCGTTTCGATGACGGCACGGAGCTGCGCTATAAGGACGTCCGCCAATTCGGCACGATGCATCTGTTCGCGCCGGGCGAGGATCTGGCGAACGCCCCGCTGAACAAGCTGGGGCTCGAGCCGTTGGACGACGCGTTCACGCTTCAGGCGTTCAAGCGCGAGGTCGCGCACCGCACGACGAAAATCAAGCCGCTGCTGCTGAATCAGGCGCATATCGTCGGACTCGGCAACATCTACGTGGACGAAGCGCTGTTCACGGCGGGCATCCATCCGGAGCGGGCCGCCGACACGCTGAAGGCGCCGGACTGGGCCCGGCTGTACGACGCGATCCGCGCCACGCTCGGACGCGCGGTCGACGCCGGCGGCTCGTCGATCAAGTCGTACGTCAACGGCCAGGGCGAGATGGGCATGTTCCAGCATCAGCTGCTCATCTACGGCCGCGAGGACGGCGCCTGCACCCGCTGCGGCGGCACGATCGTCAAGACCGTCGTCGGCGGACGGGGCACGCATACCTGCCCCGCCTGCCAGCCGCTGCCGGGCAATCGTCTCAAGGCAAAGGTCAAGCCGCGCGCCAAATAAGGCACGAGCGGCATGATGCCGCATATGATGTACCATTCATGTTCTAGGCGAATGCACAGAACCTGCATTAACGTCTTCATGGGAGGGACATCAAGGTGCTTATTCATGCGTTTTCCTTAGTGCTGCTCGCGTTTGCCGTCAGCTTGGACGGATTCGGCGTTGGCGTGACGTACGGATTAAGACGGATCCGCATACCGTTGCTGTCGATCTGCATCATCGCCTTCTGTTCGGGGCTGATCGTCTGGCTGTCCATGCAGATCGGCTCGCTGTTTACGAATTATATGTCGCCGATGGTCGCGAAGGCGATCGGCGCCGGCCTGCTCATGCTGATCGGCGTCTACGCGCTCATCCAATGGTGGCAGCGCCGGCGCGAGAACGCCGACGATCCGGGCGAAGAATCGGCGGTTCCCCAAACGGGGGACGCGATTGAGCTCACGGCGGAGGGGAGCGCGACCGCCTCGACGATCGTCATTTTCGAACTGAAGCGGCTCGGCATCGTCATCCAAATCCTGCGCACCCCGCAAATCGCCGACGTCGACCGGTCGGGCGTGATCTCGTCCTCTGAAGCCGTCCTGCTGGGCTTCGCGTTGTCGCTCGACAGCTTCGGCGCCGGTCTCGGCGCGGCGCTGGTCGGCTTCAACCCGCTGCTCACGGCGCTCGTCATCAGCACGGCCAGCGGCTTGTTTCTCCTGGCGGGCATGCGGCTCGGCTTTCGGTTCGCGGCGTGGCGCGGCATGCGCGCGCTGTCGGTGCTGCCGGGGATTATGCTCATCATCATGGGCTTCATACGGCTCATGTAGAATACCCTGCGTCGACTCGCTCACGGCCTGTGGGCGGGCGGCGCGGTTACTTACGAGGTGAATGACTTGAAACTGGGACTGACCGGCGGAATCGCCTGCGGGAAGAGCACGGTGTCCGCGATGCTCGTCTCCCGAGGCGCCAAGCTAGTGGATGCCGACCAGGCGGCCCGGGAAGTCGTGCTTCCCGGCGAGCCGGCCTTGGCGGCGATCGTCGCGGAATTCGGACAAGCCGTCCTGAACGGCGACGGCACGATGAATCGCGCGGAGGTCGGCAAGCTCGTGTTTAACGACCGCGAGCGGCTGAATAAGTTGGAAGCGATCTTGCACCCCGCCATTCGCAACCGGATGTGGACGCAAATTCGCGCGTATGAAGCGGAGGATCCGAAGCAGCTGATCATCGCGGACATACCGCTGCTTTACGAGACGGGACAAGCTTCGCTGTACGAAGCGGTCATGGTCGTCTATGCGCCGCGCGCCATGCAGGCGGAGCGGCTGATCGCCCGCAACGGAATGTCGCCGGAAGAGGCGGAGCGGCGGATCGCGCTGCAGCTGGACATCGAGGAGAAACGCCGACTGGCGGATTTCGTCATCGACAACGGCGGGACGCTCGACGAGACGCGGCATCAGGTCGACCTGTTCTGGCAGGAGCAGGGATTGCCATGAAGAAACGCCGGTTGCGCAAGCGCGTATTTCTCATCTTGATTCTGGCTTTGCTTGCGCTGCTGTTCATCCGCTCGGAATGGATGAGCCGCTGGCTGTATCCGGTGCATTTCCGCGAGGAAATCGCCGCGAGCGCGGAGGTATACGAGCTGGACGCCCATCTGGTGGCGGCCATCATCCGCGTCGAAACGAACTACAAACCGGAAGCCGTCTCGAAGAAAGGCGCGATCGGCATCATGCAGCTGATGCCCGACACCGCGAATTGGATCATCCAGAAGGGCGGCTTCAAAGATATGACGACCGAGAAAGTCTCGGCGGAGCCGGAAGCCGGCATCGAGATCGGATCATGGTATTTGAACGAATTGAACGCGCAGTTCAAGGGGAATATGGTAAAGGTGATCGCGGCCTACAACGCCGGCCCGGGGACGGTCAATCGCTGGCTGTCGGACGGCACGTGGGATGGCCGGGCCGAGACGGTGGACGAGGTGCCGTACGGGGAAACAAGACACTATATACAGCGGGTCATTTATTATTATAATAAGTACAAGACGCTCTATCCCGACATTCGGGCGGAATAGCAAAAAAGACTTTGGCCGGCCGCCATCGACGGCGACCGACCAAAGCCCGATGTTCAATCATCGATTAGGCGCGACCTGCAAGAGATTGCTCCGCGATTTGAACCAGTTTACGAGTGATGCTGCCTCCGATGGAACCGGCATCTTTCGTGGTGATGTTGCCATAGTATCCGTCTTGTGGAAGAGAGATACCCAGCTCCTGAGCCACCTCGTACTTCATTTGGTCCAAAGCAGCGCTAGCTTGTGGAACTACGAGTTGATTGCTGCTTCCGTTGTTGTTAGCCATTCGTTCGTTCACCTCCTTGCGGTTGGTAACTGTATTATGTGCGATAATGGCGGTTTCATTACAGGTAACGTTTGGGAATGTTCGCGTATTCGAATTCGCATCGCGAGTAGACGGAGGATATAGACGATGAAATGCCCGTATTGCGACTACGCTGGAACGAAAGTGCTCGATTCCAGACCCGCTAACGAAAATAAGTCGATACGCCGCCGCCGTGAATGCGAGAAATGCACGCGGCGGTTCACCACGTTCGAGATGGTGGAGGAGACTCCGCTGATCGTCATCAAGAAAGACGGCAGCCGGGAAGAATTCAGCCGCGATAAAATTTTGCGCGGCCTGATCCGCGCCTGCGAGAAGCGGCCCGTCTCCGTCGACCAGCTCGAAATCATCGTGTCCGAAGCGGAGAAGGAGCTGCGCACCACCGCGCAGGCGGAAGTCGAGAGCCGCGAAATCGGCGAGCTCGTCATGTCGCAGCTGTATCCCGTCGATGAAGTAGCGTACGTCCGGTTCGCATCGGTCTACCGCCAGTTCAAGGACATCGACATGTTCATGAAGGAGCTCAACAGTCTGCTGTCGAAGGACCCTTTGTCCTAAGCGCGGCGGACGTTTCGCAGAGCAACCTGCCGGCCGCGGTCGTACGCGGAGCGGCAGGTTGCTTTTGCGTCTAGACGGCAAATCGGCGGCCCGAAAAAAGACGTAAATTTTTTTGGAGGAAAGACTTGTATAAACCGGATAGTCCATGCTATAATCTTTCTTGTCGCCACTTTAATACGGGGCCTTAGCTCAGCTGGGAGAGCGCATCGCTGGCAGCGATGAGGTCAGGGGTTCGATCCCCCTAGGCTCCACCAAATAAACAATGCGAACTACGTCCGATCGGACGTAGTTTTTTGTTTATTTGGTGAAGCCCCGAAGGGGGCGAACCCCGGGGTTCAGTCCGCGCGGACGAAGCGGCAGCGAAGGAGCACGGCGTCTGAATCGACCGCGAAAAGTCCGCTTCGAATACGCTTCGTCAGCATACGATCAAGATTCGGACATCCCATGGCGGATCGGCGCGCAAGGCAAGCCGAATCCCTCTAGGCTCCATCATACACAACGATACACACTTTTTATGTTCGGTGGAGCTCTTCTGGGGCAGACCGCGCGTACGTAGCGCAAGCGTAGGAGCACGGCATCGAAATTTACCGCAGCCGCTTCAATCCTAATTTCGATAACCCCGGGGTTCAGTCCGCGCGGACGAAGCGGCAGCGAAGGAGCACGGCGTCTGAATCGACCGACTAAAGTCCGACTCGAATACGCTTCGTCAGCATACGATCAAGATTCGGACATCCATGGCGGATCGGCAATCTGTGCAAGCAAAGCGCCCCCCTGGCCCGCCAATACGAGGGCCGGTAACGGTTTTTTAGAATGAGCTATGAAATTTACCTTCCCAACTGCCATGCAAGTAACTCCGCCTCCGAAGGTTTACACAATGATTAGTTATTTTTTACAGCAGAATTACACAACGCCTAATGTCTTTTAATAGTAACTTTCTATATTTATACCATGCTTAAACACATTAACGAATTCGAATAAGGGGCGAACACAATGTCAGGTTGGTATTCATTTTTTGATTTAGGTATGAATCATATTTTAGGCGGATATGACCATCTCTTATTTTTATTCTCGCTCATCATTGCGAGACAGAAGTTTAAAGAGTACGCGACAATGATAACCGCCTTCACGATCGCTCATAGTATCACGTTAACATTGACTGTAACTGGGGTTATTGATGTGCCTGCATGGATCGTCGAGCCAATGATTGCACTTAGCATTTGCTTTGTAGCCATTGATAATGTTGTACGTAAGCAAGTTAGCCATCGCTGGGTTATTACTTTTTTATTTGGTCTGATCCATGGTATGGGTTTCGCAGATCTCTTGGTGGGAATGCATCTGCCGAAAACGATGCTGGCTACGGCTCTGATCAGCTTCAACCTCGGCATCGAAGCGGTTCAGATAACGATAGTTGGGGTCCTGTTCCCACTGTTGTTGCTTTTGCACCGTTGGAAATATTCAAGACAAGCAGTCTATGCTGCGTCAACCGTTGCGTTTGTCTTGGGGGCAATTTGGTTAGGACAACGCGTATTATTCTAAGCTAATTATGCTACTGTAAATCAAGCCTGCTGCCTCCAGACCATCCCATCAAATCGCATTCACCATGTCTAAGTGTTCTAAGAACGTTCTCTACGGGAACGTTCTTTTTTATGCCCTGTAATGCGATTTAACTGTAATCCCAATATGCCTGCCTGTAGAAAATATTGCGCTAGGCAGCCATCAACCGCTTCAAATTCGCCATATTTCCAGGGTAGATTAGCTCGAAGGAGTCATGTTAGATGCTGCTCGCAGCGGGTACACTTAGTACGGAAATGAACGAGAAGGGAGTGAAGGATTTGAAATACTCGGCTGGATTCCTAGTATCATGCCTATTCATCTTCATGTTGCTAACGGGGTGCGGTTCAACCAAAGAGGCGGAAGGGCAAGACCCGGCAGCGATACAGGTCGCACTGACCACTAACCCGTCGCCAGCAGTTACAGGACAGAAGATCCAACTGTCGGCCAAGATTACGGGCTTGAACAATACGGACGGAGCAGAGGTGCAGTTTGATATTCGGGGGTCCGATACCTCGGCTGTCCCGGATCTGGTCAATGCTACGCTTGGCGAGGATAACACCTATACGGTGGACCATACCTTCAAGGAAGCAGATACATACAGAGTATACATTCATTTGTATCAAGACGATCTGCATATGACGAAGAAAACCGAACTGGTCGTCCAGAAATGAAGATTCGCGGTTATCGATGGTCTCGAAAGATTCTGATGCTAGCGCTGCTGCCGTCGCTGGTTAACGGCTTTGATCCGGCGATGGTCCACGCCGCAACTTCAAATGTTTCACTCATTGAGCGATTAATTGCCGGAGCTAAGGATGGCGAAAGTGTGCGTATCCCGCCTGGTACCTACGAAGGCCGATTTACACTCAATCGTTCAATTCGGCTTGTGGGTGAAGGCACGGTCACGATTCGGAGTGACGAAGGGGAATCTACGGTCGCGATTACGGCGAAAGGCGCTGCCCTGGAAGGCATACGGGTCGTTCACGATGCCAAGGACAAGAATGCCGCCGTATACGTCGCTGCAGACGAAGTGAAACTGGAATCCCTCGAGATTTCCACGAAGGGCTACGGCATTCTTCTGCGTAAAGCAAATCGCGTAGAGATTGGGAAGTCCCAAGTCCGATCGCTGGACGACGCGAATGCCTCGGGGAGCAACCGGAAGACGGTCAAACGAAACGGGATCGATCTATTCGATTCGCACCAGAACATCATTACCGGCAATACCGTGTCGAATATGAACGATGGCATCTACTTGGAAAGCAGTAACGGCAATGTAGTATCCGGCAACGCAATCGATCATTCCCGTTATGGCGTACACTGCATGTTCACCAAGCAGACCGTCGTGAAAGATAATCACGGCTATGCCAACGTCACAGGGGCTATGATCATGGGGGTCAACGATGCCGTCGTAACCGGAAACCGGTTTGCGAAGCAAAGCGAAAACGTCAACTCGCAGGGACTGCTGTTATTCGATGTCCATACGTCCCGCGTCGAAGGCAACCTTGTTGAGGGCAACCGAGTCGGGCTTTATATAGAACAATCGACAGACAATCTGCTCCAAAACAACCAAGTACTGCGGAATTTTACAGGCATCCAGCTGCTGGATGCCGAGAATAATCGCTTCACCAACAATGATTTTATCGGAAATGTCATCGAGGCTGAAGCGACGGGGAGCAAGAACAATCAATTAACGGGGAGCAAGAACAATCAATTAACGGGGAACTACTGGGATGCGTATAGGGGCATCGATTCCGATGGCGACGGGGCAAGCAACACCGCCTACGCCATTAATCCGTTTTTTCAACAGCTGACGAGCGAAACGCCGGCGTATCAGCTTTTCTTTCGATCGCCGGGTATGCTTTTTCTGGAGAGCTTGTTCGAAACGAACCGCAACGAATGGGCGAGCGACGCGATGCCGCTTATGAAGCCGGCCATGACTGAAAGCGATGGCTCCGATGCCGCCGGAACAGACTTGGGGTTATTCACCGCCGGCGCATGCCTGCTGCTCGTATCCAGCTGGATCATCCTACAATTCGGAGGTAGAAGACGATGAATAAATATGCGATTCCCATCTTGGCCTTATTGATCGTAACGATTTTGATGACGGGTTGTTCCAAGAAACAATATGAACCGGTCGCAGTCGACGAGGCAACCGCCAAATGCACGGTATGCAATATGCAGGTCAAGGACGACGCGTTCGCCGTCCAACTGACCACGACGAAGGGGAAGACGTATTTCTTCGACGATATCGGATGCATGAACGAATGGCGTACGAAGAACCCCGACGAAGAAATCGGTGCCCAATACGTACGGGATTACGACGATTTAACCTGGGTCCCATACAGCGATGCATACTACGCCTACGACGCCTCTTTCCGCTAGCCAATGGCTTATGGGATTTATGCGTTTAAGGACCGTTCGTCCGCGCAGCAATTCATTGATGAACAAAAGACCGGCAAGCTGATGACGGCGAGCGAACTGGCGAAGCATTCCTGGGCGCAAAACATGGATCAAATGAATAACATGTCCGACATGGGCGGGGAACATGACGAAAATGCGCATGGCGAGATGGATATGGGAGGCAACGCCGAAAGGGATGAGGCGGGCGCATGAATGCCTGGCATATTGCGGTCCGCGAGATCCGAATCGGCTTTCGTAATCCCTGGGCGTACTCGTTTCTCGGCTTATTCGCTGTTTTCAGCTTGTCGTTGTTGCTCATTCAGTCGCAGAACGATGTGGAAGGCTTCTCGAGTATTACCGGAACGCTGTTGAATCTTATGTTGTATTTACTGCCTCTGGTGGCACTGCTGCTCGGTTCGTTTACCTTGACGTCGGAGAAGGAAGAGGGCAGCTGGCAGCTGCTCGCCTCCTATCCGCTTAGCACGTTCGCGTTTCTGGCGGGGAAATATATGGGCATGGCCATTGTCATGCTCGCCATCGTCGCGTTCGGCTTCGGGCTGACCGGTGTCGTAGGGGCGCTTCTTGGCATTCGGTTCGGCGCGTTCGGTCTGTATATCGCATTTTCGTCCGGACTTGTACTCTTATTCCTCGCAGTAGCTTTGTGGCTCGGCACGTTTGCGAGCAATCGCTGGCAAGCGCTTATCTATGGGGTTTCGGTTTGGTTTTTTGCCGTTATCGGATGGCCCACGCTGCTTATCGCCGTGCTTGGCTTTGTACCTTACGGCATGATCAAGCCGCTTCTCTTAACGCTGACCGCTTTGAACCCGGCAGAATTCGTTCGGTTGTTCGTCATCGTTCGGCTCGGCGGAGGATCCGCGCTTGGACCTGAATATTACAACTGGATCGTTTGGGTCAGAGGACCTTATGGTTTACTCTTATTCGCGTTATTGTTCGCCGGCTTCCTCGCCGCTGCGGCTGGCGCAGCCTATGTCGTATGGGAAAGGAGGCGAGTTCGTGGATAACGTCCTGCTAGAGATGCGGATGGTTCGAAAAACCATTGGAAAAAAAACGATTATCGACGGATTGAACCTGGCCGTAGAGAAAGGAAGCATCCTTGCGCTATGCGGAGATAACGGTGCGGGCAAAAGCACGATTCTCCGCATGGTTGCCGGTATTCTCGAGCTGAGCAGCGGGGACATTACCGTCAACGGGCTAAGCCGGAAGCGCGATCGTTACCGTTACGCCGAGATTATCGGCTACATGCCGGATGACTACCGCTTCGGAGGCGGGCTAAGCGCGGAAGAACATCTCGCCTTCTGGTCGAAGCTGCGGAAAGCCCCGAAGGAACGGGTTTCGGAGCTTCTGGAGCGCGTCGGACTCTCGGACGTCCGACGCAAGCCGGTATCCGCCTTCTCCAAGGGCATGCGGCAGCGGCTGTTGTTCGCGCAAGCGCTATTGGCGAGGCCGGCACTGCTTGTGCTGGATGAACCCACGAACGGGCTGGATCCCTTCTGGATGGAGACGTTTATCCAGCTTGTTCAATCGGCTAAGGAGGAAGGTCAGTCCGTCCTGTTCTCAACGCATCAGCTCGATGTAGCCGAGGCTTGCGCCGATCGGCTCGTCTTCTTGAGCGGAGGCAGAATCGTTCAAGAAGGGCGTTCGGCATCGCTTCGAAATTTGTATGGCCGGACGGAGGAGGCCCCTCATGATGAATCGCATCCGTAAACGAGTAAGCGTCATTCTCTTGACGGCTGCCATTGCAGTGCTGGCCGTTGTAGTCGTGCGACAAATGAGCGATAGTCGTCCGGTCGCTGCCGTAAGCAGCGTTGCGCCTGCGTTCGATCTGAAGGATATAGACGGCAAGGAGGTTCAGCTCGCAGATTACCGCGGGCGTCGCGTCGTCCTGCATTTCTGGGCGACTTACTGTCCGCCGTGCGTGAAGGAGATGCCGGTCATGCAGCGCATCGCAACGCAGCGCGATGATACAGCTGTTATCGGCGTGAATATCGGCCAATCCCGCGGCACGGTTGCGGCTTTTGCCAAGGCCAAAGGCCTGTCATTTCCGCTTGTCATCGACGCCGCCGGGACAATGACGGATCTTTACCGGATACAGGCGCTGCCGACAACCGTACTTATCGATGCGAATGGACGCGTCTCAAAAATCGTATCCGGGGCATTCGAATCCGAATCAAAGCTAACGGAATGGCTGATCCAGGAGTAGAAAGGAGGAGGGCATCTATGCAACCGATGCGCATATTAATTACGGACGACCACCGGGATGCCAGGGAAGGCATACGGACGATCATTGAGGGAGACCCCTTATTCGAGGTCGTAGGTGAGGCGCGGAACGGCTTGGAGGCCATCGAGATGACGGTTCAAGAAATGCCAGATCTGATCCTGATGGATATTAATATGAAAGAAATGGATGGCCTTGAGGCAACCAAGATCATCAAAGAGCGATTTCCGTACATCAAGATTGTTATGGTGACGGTCTCCGACGATATCACGCATTTATTCGAAGCCATTAAAAGAGGCGCACAGGGTTACTTGCTCAAAAACCTTGATCCGAGTTCGTGGCACGACTACCTGAAAGCGGTGGCGCTCGACGAAGTACCGATGTCTCGAGAGCTCGCCTTTCGGTTCCTTAAAGAATTTTTCGATCGCGAGAAGGCTTCGCACCATACGCCGCTTACCCCCCGGGAAACCGAGATTTTAACCTGGGTATCCAAAGGGGTGCAAAACCGCGAAATCGCGTCTCACCTCAACATCTCTGAACATACAGTGAAAAATCATCTAAAAAATATTCTGCAAAAGCTGCACCTGGAAAACCGTGTCCAGCTCGCGCGTTATGCGTACGAGCGTGGACTCGGCATGGACCGCTAGGTCTTGTCCGATAGCCATTTGGCCAGGTTTGCGACTTCTTCGGCGGACAACCTGCCTTCAAAGGAAGGCATGACTCCGCCGCCTTTCAAAATCTTGGCATCGATCTGTTCCTTCGAGAGCTTGGCGCCGATCTTGGTGAGGTTCGGTCCGATTTTGCCTTGGAGATCCGTTCCGTGGCACGAGACGCAGTTGCTTTTGTATGTCGTCTCCGCGGCGGTTGCATTGACAGGCGCATTCGGAATCGCGGCCGTATTTCCGTTGCCGGCTTCTTGCTTCTCGGGCAAAGCAAAGATGATCAGACAGATACCCAGTACGGCAGCAGCCGCGAACGTAATCAGCATCAGTCGTTTGTGCATGGTTGTTCCCTCCGCTTCAGATTCTTCGTTAGCTTATCGCATGATGTGTCATGATTCCATAGCTCGTTCGGGCCAGCCCGGGCGGGCTATTCTTTGTTTGGATGCCGCCGACATAAGATGAAGGAGGCTAGGGATGATTGCATGATTAGCGGGAAGGGGAGGCGCCATGATTGTCTCTGAATGGGTTCCGGCAGCGCTGCTCGGTATTGCAGGTGCACCGCATTGTATCGTCATGTGCGGCGGCATTGGCTCGTCCATAGCCTTGCAGGCAAGGGGGGATGCGCTTCGGGAGCTGCTGGCTTTTCATGCAGGCCGAATCGCAACGTACGCGGTCAGCGGCGCAATTTTGGGAGCAGCCGGTTCGTTTTTGAACGCGGCCGGTTCTCTTGTACAGGTCCAAGCGATGGCCAGCATGCTAGGCGGCATCCTCATTTTATTGTGGGCGTTTCGACGCTATACGCTTCCGTTGACCGGTATCTCGATGGATTGGCACGGCTTAGCCGCCAAATGGCTCACGCGTAAACCCGGTTTGGATTGGGGAGCCTCCATAGCGGCCGGCCTTTTGCTAGGTTGGCTGCCATGCGGTCTCACCTATGCCATGCAGATGAGAGCGGCGGCAACGGGCTCCTGGGTCGCGGGCGGGACGGCGATGCTTGCCTTTGGTTTGGCAACGGTACCTACGCTTGTTATCATCGCCTTAACGGCTCGGCGAATGAGCCGCAAGTGGCGGCATGCCGTAAGTAAACTTGGCTTCTACATCGCTGTTCTCATGGGTCTGTTATCGCTTATGAAAGGCCTAAGCGCGAACGGATGGATTCCATCTATTCATCCCTGGCTATGGTAAGTCGTTAGATTACTCGAAACGGATGGGTCATTGTAATCCGTTTCTTCTCGAAGACAACGGTTATCTTAGCTTCCCAGCTCCCTTTCATGACCGGTACTCCGACGGCTAGATAAGCACCCGGACGTAGTTGCGAGACCTCTGCATTGAACTGCCCGCAGAACATCCGCGGCATGGCGTATGTCATTTCAACTTCGGACGCCGGCAGATGCTTCCCAGCGGCATCCGTCAACGTTACGGCGAACCGAGCCTCATGCATGGGCTGGATATCCGTGGACTCGGTTTGTACATCAATGCGCAGATGGTTCTGCTCGATTTCCGTCCGAAGCCTCGGTGCCGACGACTCGCCGCTCGTTTTCCAATACGCAGCCGCAACCCCAAGCACTACCAAACTCAGAACAGCCAACATTTTTTTCACCGTTCATCCCCCCTACACCGCTACATGTATGCGGTGTAGGGGGGATTCAGCACGCATACGGGCCGCTGCTCGTACGGTGGCATTGATTATCTAGGACGCAGATGCAGGAGTCTTCTTCAGGTCCGAGGCTAACGTTTCGATATCGTTGAGCACGGTCTGGTTGTCCATGTCTTCGCCCATTTTGTAAACGTTTCGGACTTGCCCGCGGCTGTCGATTAACGTTAAGGACGTCACCGTGTGCACGAAATTGCCGTCCCCAAGGTTCTGAACCATGTACCCGAAACGGGAGGCCAATTGTTGAATACCTTGTTCCGTTCCGCGCACGAAACTCCACCCTGCAGCATCGGCACCCATTTTCGACGCGTATTGCTTCAGCACTTCCGGCGTATCGTGTTCGGGGTCGATCGTGATGGACACGAAGCGAACCTGTTTGCCGAATTGTCCGCGATTTTTTAATTCCTCCTGCAGCTGTACCATCTTGCTGGTCGTGATCGGGCAAATGTCGGGACACATCGTGAAGATAAACGCGAGCAGCACCACGCTGCCGCCCAAGTCGGACGATTGGACAAGCTTGCCGTCCATGTCGGTTAAGCTGAAAGAAGGGACAGGTCGGATCACTTTCAATTTCGACTGACCGCCGATTTCTCCACGAATCGCTAGCAGCGCGGCGATTACCAGCAGTATGATCGCACTCCAAAACAGTCCGTGTTTTTTTAGTCCGTTACTCATATTCAGCTCCTTTCGCATTTTTTGTTTTACCTGCTTTTACGCTGACCGGCGCCTTCATTCTAGCATGTGCCAAAATTGGAAAGCATGACTCGTTCGAGTCATTGTTTTATCAGGTTCCCGTACAACTCGGTCATGTTCAAAATTCGGACAAGACCTCCCCTCAAAATAGCTCTTCCTAGTCATGTTGCTGCGGTTGTCCCCCTGATACACTGTTCACGGATTGTGAACAAGAAACGGGGGACGGCTCGAAAATGAGCAGCATGCAACGAAAGACGGCACAGATACCTACGGCTAGCGTTACTCCAATCGAACAGACTCGGCGATGGATGACGGCATGACAACCGGGATCGGGAAAAGTCGAGTCGCGCTAATCGGCTTCATGGTCATGTGGACGGCAGCTTTGCTGATTGGAGGCTGCGGTACCTCAGAACCGGCCGCCTCAAGCCCTTATTTGGACGGCCTGACCGTAAAACTTCAAGAATCATCCGCAGGCTCCGCAATGCATGAATACAAAGCCTCGATAACGGATCAGTCAGGTCAACCGGCCGCGCTTGACCACGTGCGTCTGACGATTACGATGTCGATGCACGGCATGCGTCACGAATCGAAAGGCGATATGAAGCGCAGCGGCGACGGTCAATATACCGCGAAACTGAAATGGGCGATGGATGGGAGCTGGAAGGCTGCCGTTACGCTGGAGAAGGATCGTCATAAAAAGACCATCCTGACGGTTGCATCGACAAATCCTTAAAGCCAATGAGCAAGATGAGATGGGGGCCGTTCAATGGAACTTGCGACGAAAGCACAACCGGCACCGGCGAAGCAGCCGGTAAGCCGAGGACTGTATGCCAGGATATGGCGATGGCATTTTTACGCCGGCATGATATTCATGCCGTTTCTGATTGTGCTCGCCATTACCGGCGGCACGTACTTATTTAAAGACCAGATCGATGATGCGATGTACCATAGGCTGTATCACATTCCGGCCCAGGAAACTGCTAAGATTTCGCCTTCCTATCAACTGGAAGCCGTGAAGAAGAAATATCCGGACGCCGCGCTTACCTCCTATAAGCCTTCCTTCGGCAAAGACCGTACTGCCGAAATCGGCATTTCCGTTCCCGAGGGCGACCATACCGTCTTCGTGAATCCGTACGACGGGACGATCGTCGGATCCTTGGATCCGTCCAAAACCTTTACCCAGCGGATTAGAGACTTTCACGGCAGCCTGTTGGCCGGAGACCACTCCGTCGGCGATAAAATGATCGAATTATCAGCTAGCTGGGCGATCGTGTTGATCGTGACCGGCCTCTACCTTTGGTGGCCGAGAGGTACGAGCAAAATATGGGGCGTATTGCTTCCGCGATTCCGCAAAGGGCGCAAAACCACGATTCGCGATCTCCATGCCGTACCGATGTTTTGGCTCAGCATCGTCATCATCATGCTCGTGATCACGGGACTTCCATGGTCCGGCATAACCGGTAACTATATCGACAAGGCAGCAACGGCCTTGAACAGCAATTATCCTGCTGGCGTATGGGGCGGCAGCGGTACAGAGTCGGCCGTACCAACGAAGGACATCCTGGAAGTGCCTTGGGCTGCCGAGAACCTGCCCGTTCCGCGCTCGAGCGAGAGCGGCGTGCCCGCGCTGCCGATCGAGAACGTGCTGGCTATCGCCAAACAAGATAAGATTGTCGACGGCTACAGCGTAGCGCTCCCGCAAGATGATAAAGGCGTGTATACCATTTCCGTTTGGCCTAAAAACGTCTATGACGAAGCCACGATTCATATGGATCAATACAGCGGGAAAGTACTTACGTCATTCCGTTTCAGCGATTATGGAACCATGGCGCAAATGATCGAAATCGGCATTGCGCTGCATGAGGGGCATTACTTCGGTGTAGCGAACTTAATCCTCTGCCTGCTTGCGTGCGCTGCAATTGCCGGCTCCTCGATCCTAGGCGCAGTCATGTGGTGGCGCCGCCGACCGAAGGGAACCGTGCTCGGCGCACCGACGAAGCCGGTGAACCATACGCTGCAGCGGGGGGCAGCCTTGATCGTCATTGTGCTTGCCGTCATTATTCCTCCTGTCGGCATCACGTTCCTGGCTGCGCTCATTCTGGATTGGGTCGTGATACAGCGAATTTCAAAGCTTCGCGCTTGGCTAAGTTAAACGAGCCGGCCAGCTTATGAATATGGCGTAACCCATTGAGGCCGATGTCCATCAGCGACATCGGTTTTTTGTGCACCGGCAAACGCCCAGGAGCAATCAGCTCATTGGGAATCTTCACTGCTTTGTCATACCTGAAGGCTAAACTAGCCCGTTCGAGCGGTTTTCGAGCAAAGCGGGATCAGCCTATACTAAATCTATCCCCTCCGAGGCAGGAAAGGAGTCCATGCTGATGCAGGAACGCGCCAAAAGGCTTCTGATCGTAGACGATGAAGACCGCATTCGAAAGCTGCTGCGTTTATATATGGAGCGAGACCGCTATATAGTGGATGAGGCCGAGGATGGAGCTAACGCATTGGAGAGAGCGTTGAAACATGATTACGACTTAATCGTATTGGATATCATGCTACCGGGCATGAACGGCCTCGATGTGTGCAGGCAGCTGCGCCGGGTTAAACAAACGCCCGTGCTCATCCTGACGGCAAGCGGAAATGAGCATGAACGCCTTCAAGGCTTTGAGGCTGGAGCCGATGATTACGTGGTCAAACCGTTTAGCGCACGAGAAGTGGCTTTCCGAATAAAGGCCATCGTGAATAGAAGCCAGGCCGTTCCGTTTTCAGGCTGGCAACGCTCTAACGGAGGCACAGTGATCTTAAAGCGTGTCGTCATCGAACCTGCGGCTTACCGCGTTCTCGTCGATGGAAAGCCGATTACTATGGCATTAAAGGAGTATGAACTGCTCCTCTATTTCGCCTTACATCCCGGCGTAGTATTTACAAGGGAAGAGCTGCTGAAGGCGGTTTGGGATCATAATTACCTTAAAAGCAGCGACCATCGAACAGTTGACGCCCATGTCAAACGTATTCGCACGCGGTTAAATGGCGCTTCTCGGTTAGCCGGAGCGATTATCCAAACAGTATGGGGCGTAGGTTATTGTTTGCAGGATTTTTAAAGCGAAGTAAGGTAGCGATACGGAAAGGGGAGATCGAACGATGATGGGTTCCTCGCCATTCATGGACGGCATCGGAATTGCAGGCTTTTTTGTTGTCATCATTGGTTTGTTAGCTGGATGCTGGTTTCTTATCAAATTTCTGAGTAAGGAAGAATAAGTTGCTTGCTTTAGTCTACACATTGGGGAAAATATTCTCGAAATCTTTGCTCGAAAATGATAAAGCGCATAGCCGAAGCTATGCGCTTTATCATTACCTCATTTTGCTCTTACTGATCATGATATCTTCGGATGTTGGAACATTGCGGCAGGTCGAACCGCGGGACCATCAAAATGAAAAGCCCCAGCGAATACTCGCTGGGGCTTGTGACCTTATCTTGGGGGCGGTCCACTGTCCGGTTAGCAGACATGCCTAGGCAATGCTATTGAACCAGGAGGTTGTCGCAGACGGGATTTCAATGGAGTCCATTACTTAGAAAAAGACGCCCCGCAAGATGATGACTAACAGAATGAACAGGACAAGAACAATACCCAGCGCACTGCCGCAGCCGAAACCGCCGACAGGTCCGCAACCTACTCCGCCTACGCCTCCAACACCATATCCCATTGTAGTCAGCTCCTTTATTTGAGGTACACCGCATTATATGTTCAATCGGGTATAGTGCATGGGCAGTTGTCAGAAAGGGGCGAACGACCGGTAAGGACAACTCATCCGTATCTTCTGCGGAGACGTTAAGACATTGCAGCCGAATGTTAGGATCATAACAAAAAGACAGGGAACCCAATCATAGGGTCCCTGCCTGTTTGGTGCCGAGGACGGTGCCATCCCTGACGGATCATCAAGCGATGCAAGCCGATTCGCCCAGGCTCCGTCTAACACAAACGCGAACGCGCCCATTTCCGGCGTTTTCACACGATCAGTACGCCTTGATAATCTCTTCGATGCAGTTCATCAGCTTGTCGAACTCGGCAAGCGCCCGTACGGGATCGTGATCCGCGATGGCCGCGAACATCGTAGGATGAAACTCGTACGTTTCGTCGAACAGCTTCTGCTCGCCCAGCGGTTCATGGAAGAACTTCTCGTACATGCTGGAGATCGATTCGAGCACGCTGAACAAAATCGGACTGGCCGCCGCCCGCATGACGCCCCGGTGGAAAGCCAGGTCGATCTGGGAGGTCGGCTGCCCGGCTTCCTTCAGCTTGGCGTATTCCCGCAAGCATTCCGTCAATTCGCGGATCTGCGACGGCGTAATCCGCTTGGCCGCCAGCTCGACCGCCTTTCCTTCCAGCGCCCGGCGCACGTCCAGGATCGAGAGGAGGAAGCGTTTCTCTTTCTCGATCTTGATCTTGCCGGCGAACCGGAAGATGCCCACGTCGCGGACGAAAATCCCTTTGCCGTTGACGATGGTAATGACGTCGATCGCCTCCAGATAACGCAGCGCTTCGCGGAGCGAAGAGCGGCCGACGCCGAACATCTGCGTCATCGCCTCGACCGACGGAAGCTTATCTCCTTCCTGCAGCGACTGCTCTTCGATGAAATTCTGAATTTCTTGCGAAACCAATTCCGGCATCGATTGCCTTTGGATTTTAGCCACGTCGTCTCCCTCCTCGTAATCGCAAATTCAGCGGTGATGCACGGTTACGGCTGCATATCCTTCACGCCCGCCCACGCCTGATCCATGTCTTGCGTCAGATCGTCGACGTTCTCGAGGCCGATATGCAGCCGGATCAGGCTGCGGGCTTCCGGCGCGCAGCCCGGAAAGGCCGGGTTGACCGTCACGAGCGACTCGAAGCCGCCCCAGCTGACGCCGATTTTGAAATAGTTCAGCCGGTTCGCCCATTCCCGCATCTTCTCCGGCGACTCGGCGGATTCGAACGAGAACAGCCCGCTCGAGCCGTTCATCTGCCGGAGGCCGAGCGCATGCTGAGGGTGCGAGGGGAGCGCGGGGTGATTGATCTTCGCGACGTACGGCTGGCCCGCCAGATGCGCCGCGGCCGCCAGCGCGCTTCGTTCATGCCGCTCCATGCGCAGCGGCAGCGTACGCAGGCTGCGCGTAATCTGAGCCGCGGTATGCGCCGTCATGATGCCGCCCAGCAGCATGTATTCGTCCTCCGCGATCCGGCCGACGAGCGGCTTGGAGCCGATCACGACGCCGGCGACGCTGTCGCTCTGTCCCGAGATGTATTTGGTCACGGAATGGACGACGAGGTCGATGCCCAGCTCCAAGGGGCGCTGGAAGAAGGGCGTCGCCCACGAATTGTCCGCAATGGTGACGATGCCGCGGCTGCGGGCGAGCGCGGCGCAGGCTGCCAAGTCCTGCAGCTGGAAGAGCATCGACGTCGGGCTTTCCAGATAAAGCAGCTTCGTCTCCGGACGGAGCGCCGCGCGGATATCGTCCAGCGAGCTGCCGTCCACGAGCGTGGCGTCGATGCCGAAGCGCTGCAGGTATTGGGTGACGAACATTCGCGTCGGGCCGTACGCCTGGCTGACGCAGACGATATGGTCGCCGGTTCTGACCGTGGACAGGATCGCGGCCGAGATGGCGGCCATGCCCGAAGCGAAGCATTTCGCCGTTTCCGCCCCTTCGAGCGCGGCCAGCTTCTCCTCCAGATAAGAGACGGTCGGGTTGCTGCCCCGCGAATAGACGTGCGCCTGCTGCGGATGTTGGGCGGCCTGCCGGAATTCATCGTACGTTTCGAACGCGAACAGGCTCGTTTGGTAGATCGGCACGTTGATCGCGCCGTGATGCCGAACGTCGACGGGGTCGTGCGTCACCGCCGAATACTGCCAGGCCAGGTCTGCCTTCTTGTTCATCCTTGCATGCTCCTTTCGTTACGGGCGCTTAGCTTATCCTTATCCCTTGACCGCGCCTTGCGTCAGCCCTTCGACGATGAAGCGCTGCGCGACGGCGAACAGCGCGATGGTCGGGAGGACGGACAGCACGGTCCCGGCCGACATGGCGCCCCAATCGACGTCGAATTTCATGACGAACGAGTTCATCGCGACGGGCAGCGTCTTGAGCGTCTCGTCGTCGATGAACAGGACGGCCATGAACAGCTCGTTCCAGTTCTGCACGAAGGCGAAGATGAACGTGGCCGCGATCCCGTTCAGCATGACCGGCATAATGACGCGGACGAGCGCCGACATCCGGGAGCAGCCGTCGATCATGGCCGCCTCCTCGAGACTGGAGGGAATCCGTTCGAAGAAGCCTTTGAGCAGAATCGTCGAGAACGGAATCAACCCGACGGTATACATCAGCACGAGCGAAGAGCGCGTATTGATCAGGTCGAGCCGGGTCATCAGCAAATAAAGCGGCGCCAGCGCCACGAAGCCGGGCAGCATCTGGGTCAGGAAGAAGCCCAGCATCACATGCCGGTGGGCGCGGAATTTGAACCGGGCCAGCACATAGGCGCTCAGCACCGAGATGCAGACGACGATCGCGGCGGCGCTGAGCGAAATCAGCAGACTGTTGGCGATATAGACGTGGAACTTGGAGATTTTGATGATGTTGATGTAGTTTTGGAACGTTATCCGATCCGGCCAATAGTTCAGCGGGAAGGAGAAGATATCCTTCTGGGGCTTCAGGGAGGTGATGACGATCCAATAAAGCGGGAAGACCATGGTGATCAGATAGAGCGTCAAGAAAACGACCTTCAAGCCTTTCAACGCGTGACGCTTCATATCAGAAGTCCCCCAATTTCTCGGATCGCGTGACCGTCAGATAGAAGATCGTGTACAGCAGCAGAATGCCGATCATGACGATGCCGATCGCCGAAGCCGCGCCGTAATCCCCGCCGTACATGATTTTGTCCAGCATGAGAGAAGAGAGAATATGCGTCGAACCGGCAGGGCCGCCGTTCGTCAAGCCGTAAATGATCGACGGATCGTTGAATATCCAGATCGCGCGCAGCAGCGTCGTCGTAATGACCGTCGGCATGATATAGGGCAGCGTAATATTGAGGAGCTTGCGCGCGCCGTTCGCGCCGTCCATGCTTCCCGCCTCGTACAGCTCGGGCGGCACCGATTGCAGCGCGGCCAGCAGCATGATCGCGAAGAAGGCGATGCCGTACCATACGTTCGCGAGGATGACCGAAGCCATCGCCCAGCTCGGATCCGACAGGAAGCCGATGCGTTCGTGAATGAGGCCGAGATGCAGGAGCAAGTCGTTGATCACGCCGATCTGCGAGTTGAACATCCATTTCCAGATCAAGCCGATCAGAAAGCCGGAAAGCGCCCACGGATAGAAGACGAAGCCTTGGAAGATTCCGCGTCCGCGAAACCGGTTGTTCAACAGGAGGGCGACCGTCAAGCCGAGCGCGAATTGCAGGATAAGCGATATGAAGACCCAGTAGGCGCTGTTGATCGCGGCGGTTTTGAATTTCGTATCGTGGAACATCGTCTTGAAGTTGTCCAAGCCGATGAAGTGAACGTTCGTAAGGTCGAAGAGCTGGTAGTTTTGGAAGGCCATGACGATGCCGCGGAGGAACGGGTAGTAGGTAAAGACGAGCACGAGCGCGAGCGCGGGCAGCAAGCTGAGGAAAATAAAACCGCGCGGCGTGTTGCGGAAAGCGGTCTGCGCGCGCCTGACGAGGGGAGGCTGATCTTCTTTCATGAACCGCACCACCTTCTTTAGGAGGAAATCGAACGAAACGGTAACGATGGGTGGCTGCGCGCCACCCATCGTTCGTCGAAGCTCCGTTTATTTATTCAGATTGGCGCGCTGATCCGCCCAGAACTGATCCCATTTCTTCAGCGTATCGTCGACCGACACGTCGCCCAGCAGCAGCGATTGGCCGGTTTCCATGGAGACCTGCCCCCATTGGCTCGTTCCCGGATACTTCGTGTTCGCTTTCAGATTGACGAATTCGTCCGGCTTGGAAGCCATCAGCAGCAGCTGTTTGTACATATCCGTCTGGAAGAACGGATCCTCGCTCGCCGACTTGTGGATCGGAATGAGCGCGGTTTTCTGGGCGAAGTACGTGTTCTGTTCCGGGCTCGAGAGGAAGGCGATCAGCTTGAACGCTTCGTCCTTATGCTTCGAATAGGACGTGATGCCCCAGCCGCCGCCGCCCGTCGCGGTGAACGCTTTGCCGCCCGGGCCTTTCGGCATCGGAGCCGTGCCGATCGTGTTCACGTCCATCTTCTCCATCAGGGCCGGAATCGCGTCCGGATCCTGCAGCAGGATGCCGGTTACGCCCGAGGTGAACGCCTGCACCTGCTCCTGATACCCCCAGTTGATCGAATCCTTCGGCGAGCCTTCCTTGTACAGCTTGACGTACAGCTCCAGCGCCTTCTTCGCTTCCGGCGTCGAATACATCGTTTTGCCGTCCGTCAGGAACATGGAGTCGTCGTGGTCGATGCCATCGAAGTTGTAGTTCAGAATCATCGTATCCGGAACGCCGTTCGCGCCGGGACCGCCGCGGAACGAGAAGCCGTAGCGGTTCTTGGCCGGATCCGTCAGCTTGATCGCGGCATCGACCATCTCTTCGTAGTTCGTCGGCGCCGGAATCCCTTTCTCCTGGAACCAATCCTTGCGGTAGAACATTTGGCGCTGGTACATGCCGTTCGTGATGAAGTACAGCTTGTCGTTCAGCGTGGCGACCGATTTGGCGACGTCGACCTCGGTCGCGTAGTCCGGCCAGTTCTTCACGTAATCGTTCAGAGGCTCCAAGTAACCGTTATTGGAAAACTCGGACACGGTCAGGTCGCGGACCTCCAGCACGTCGAGATCCTGCTTGGCGCCCAGGATCGTCTTGATCTTGTTGTCGGCTTGATCGAAAGGAGGCGAGATCAATTCCACTTTGATGTTCGGGTTGGCTGCTTCGAATTTCGAGATCATTTCGTTCAATACGGTCGTGCGTGCCGGACTGGTCAGACTTTCAATCATGCGCAGCGTGACTTTGCCGCCGGAACCGCCGCCGCTTCCGCCGTTGTCGCCGCAGCCCGCCAGAACGCCCAGAAGCAGCATGCCCGCGGTCGCGCCGAACAACATCGTTTTTTTTCTCGTTGCCGCCATTGAATAGCCTCCTTTTTTAATCAACAAGCCTTCGGTCAGACTGGCAATAACCCCCCAGGTCATCCAAGCATATCCTCCGCCTGTCTGATAGGCTCATTGTAAATGAAAGCGCTTAACAATACAATTCGTTATCTTGCTATTTTGAATTTTATTTTTTTTCTGAAATCTAGGAATCGGGGCGGGCGCTTCCTGCTTCGCCGAGACCGCCAATCGGCCGTTCAAGTACCAAAATCCGACCGATCGTTTGATTTTTTCGAAACCCTCGTGGTAAGTTTAAGGGGACATCATCCGGAGGGGAGCGGGATGCGGGCTCATGAACGAAACGACCGCCGACAAGCGCGCGGCCGCCGAAGGCGGATGGAGCGCTTCCCGGACCTGGAAACTGGCGTTCGGATTGAAGCTGCTGCTGAATTTAGCCTTGGCCGGCGTCTTTTATTTCGATTATTCGATCGCGCTGTTTTGGAGACTCAGCTTCATTTTCATATCCATCGCGGCCTTTTTGTTCGCCAATTACGTCTATATGAACCAGAGCAAGCGGCGAAGCGGGTTGTTCCAGCTGCTGATCCTCGATTTCCTGCTGTCCGCCGCCTACGGCTACATCTACATCGCGGGCAATTTCCCGAATCATCTCTTCGTCGGCATCACGGCGCTCGCCATCTTGATGTTCGCGCAGAGCGTCCGCGGCATCATCTGGACCTGCCTGCTGCTGCTGGGCGTATACGTCCTGACGATGGGCAGCCTGGATTGGTACGTCTTCGGGCAATGGGATGAAATCGGCTATTTTACGACCGGGTCGTTCATCGTGTTCGCCGGCATCGTGAGCGTGTTGATCCACTTCTATCGGAGCGCGCGCGCGAACACGCTGAAGCTGTACGGGGAGTTGATGCAGTCGCACGCGCAATTGCAGGAATACGCGCTCCAAACGGAGGAATGGGGCGCCGCGAAGGAGCGAATCCGGATCGCGCGGGACATTCACGACACGGTCGGCCATAAGCTGACGGCGCTGCTCGTCCAAATGCAGGCGGCGCGGAAGCTAAGCCGGATCGATCCGCGGCGCAGCGAGGAGACCTACGCGGAATGCGAGAACCTGATCCGGGCGTCCTTGCAAGAGATCCGGCTCTCGGTCCGGGCGATCCGCGACGAGCCGGTCCGGTCGGTCTCGCTGCAGGAGCGTCTGGCGGAGCTCGCGCGGGAATTCACCAAGTGGGCGGAGGTGCACACGACGCTGGAGGTGGAAGGGAGTCCCGTCGCGCTGCCGGGCGACCTGCAGCTGACCGCGTACCGCGTCGTGCAGGAATCGCTCACGAACGCGCAGAAGCACGGCCATGCCCGGAAGGCCGAGATCGTGCTCGCTTTTGCCGACAGCGGATTTTCGCTGTGCATCCGCAATGACGGGGAGGCGCCCGCGGAACTGAAGCCCGGCTTCGGGTTGATCAACATGCAAGAACGAGTGCGGGAGTGGAACGGGGAAGTGCAGGTGGGGACGGAGCCGGGAACGGGGTTCGCGGTCGACGTCCGCTTCCCTTATGCCCCCGGCGGAAACGGAGCGGAAGCCATTGAAAATTCTCATCGTTGACGATCAGCGTCTCATGCGCGAGGGGCTCGCGACCATTATCGGCCTGGAAGAAGGCATGGAGGTGGTGGGCACGGCCGTGGACGGCAGGGACGCTTACAACCAGGTCGTCGAGCTGCGGCCGGACGTGGTGCTGATGGACATTCGGATGCCGGGCATGGACGGCGTGGCCGGGACCGAATTGATCCTGCGGCATATGCCGGACACGAAGGTGCTGATCCTGACCACGTTCGACGACGCGGAGCTGATTTTGCAAGCATTGGAAAAGGGCGTCCAAGGCTACTTGCTGAAGGATCTGCCGTCGGAGGCGATCGTCAGCGCGATCCACACGGTGTACAACGGCGGCACGGTGCTGCAGCCCGATATCACGGCGATGCTGCTGCGCGAAATGAAAAAGATGGCGGAGCGCGATCCGGGCGCGGCGGCGCCCTTGCCTCCGGACGAGCCGGGCGCCCTGGCGGCGTTGACCGAACGGGAAAAAGAGGTGCTGGCCTTGCTGGGGCAAGGCCGGAACAACAAGGAAATCGCGGAGACGCTGTCGATCACGGAAGGCACGGTGAAGAACCACGTCTCGAATCTGATCGCGAAGCTGGGGCTCCGCGACCGAACGCAGGCGGCCGTCTATGCGGTCCGTCATTCCATCTGAGCAAGTCGAGCATGACTTTTGGCATAGCGCATGAGATTCGTCATGCGCGGCGGCCGAAGGTGATGCTTTTTTTGCGTCCGATTCATGACGTTCCACAGATTTGGCGGTCCGCGAACCTTGGTAAGATCAAAGTGCAAGAACGGAGGCGGCGCGAATAGCCCCTCCGGCGAAATCCAAGACGCGATAGGAGAGTGGACGGGATGGCGGAGAAAAAAGCCGGGTTGACGCTGCGGATCATGACGGTGTCGCTTCTGCTGGCGCTGGTGGTCGGATCTTTCTTTGAACTGAACTGCTTCTTGAATTATTGATCGCGCATGCGAAGGGACGCGCAAGAATTTCCGCGGAGGTGAGGGCTTGTGAACTTGAAACGAATCGTGCTTCCCGTCGGGTTGATGGCCGTGGTGATGTTTGCCGCGTATGGCTCCTATCACAAACACGATACGGCGGAGGCGAAAGGCATGAGCGGCACGGCGAATCGATTCACGGAAGCGGCGGCTGCAGGCGGGAACACTAAGACGGCCGTATTTGCCGGCGGGTGCTTCTGGAGCGTGGAAGGCCCGTTCGAGAAGCTGGACGGCGTCGTGAGCGTCGTGACCGGGTATACGGGCGGACATACGACCGATCCGACCTACGAGAAGGTATCCGCCGGCAAGACGGGCCATCTCGAAGCGGTGCAGGTCAGTTACGACCCGAGCCGCATCTCGTACAATCAGCTGCTCCAGGCGTTCTGGCGCAACACGGATCCGACCGACGCGGAGGGGCAATTCGGCGACCGCGGCACGGAATATCGCTCGGTCATCTTCTACGACGGCAAGGAGCAGCAGTCCGCGGCGGAAGCGTCGAAGGCGGCGCTCGCCGCCCAAGGCAAGTTCGACAAGCCGCTCGTGACGAAGATCTTGCCGGTCGCCGCGTTCTATGAAGCCGAAGACGTCCATCAGGACTTCTTCAGAACCCATCCGGCCGATTACGAGTTCAACGACGTCGCGTCCGGCCGGGAAGCGTTCCTGGACCGCGTCTGGGGGGAGGACAAGGAGTTGAAGGCATTGGAAAGCCCGTATGCCGTATTCGACAAAGCGGATCGGCTGAAGTCGCTCACGAAGCTGCAGGCCGACGTTACCCAGCATGATCAGGACGAACCGCCGTTCCGGAACGCGTATTGGAACAACGCCGAAGCCGGCATTTACGTGGACATCGTGTCGGGCGAGCCGCTGTTCAGCTCGAAGGATCAATTCGATGCCGGCACGGGCTGGGCGAGCTTCACCCGTCCGCTCGAGCCGGACAGCGTGATCTACCGGGAGGTCGGCGGGTTCTTCTCGGACGAGACCCAAGTAAGAAGCCGTTACGCGGACTCCTTCCTCGGCCACGTCTTCGAGGACGGCCCCGAGCCCACGGGACTTCGCTACTGCACGAACTCCGCGTCGCTGCGCTTCATTCCGATGGATGAGCTGGCGCAAAGCGGATACGGGAAATACGCCAAACTATTTCAGGAGGACGATGCGCAATGAGAAACGAGTTTATATTGGAGCTGCTGGACAGCCGGCTGAACGTCTTTCTTCGATTGGTCGAGCAGTGCCCGCCGGACAAGCGCCGCGTCATTCCGAACGGCTTCAAGAACCACCTGCACTGGCATGTCGGCCACGTGCTGACGGTAACGGAATTCCATGTGTTCGCGCTCTCGAATCAGCCCGCGTTCCTTCCTGAACGGTATCAAGCGTTGTTCGCGTACGGCACGAAGCCCGCGGATTGGCAGGAAGAGCCGCCGGCCTGGGACGATCTGGTCTCGCAGCTGGGCGCCCAGGCGGTGCTCATCCGCGAGACGTTCAAGGACCGGATGGACGAGCCCGTGCCGGAGAACTTCCTGAAGGCGCAAACGATCGGCGAGCTGATCGTGTCCACGGAGCTGCATCTGCTCGATCACGTCGGATTCGTCAATGCCATGCTGAAGGCGCTGCAAGCCGAGTAAGACGGCGGCCATTCGGCTTCCTATATCTGCTGGACTTGCTTCAGTTCCTCTCTCTCTTTTATTTCATTCCATTGATAAGTGAACAGGCGGCACCTTATGGTGCCGCCTGTTGCGATGCGAGCCCGCTGGGGCGCAAAGCGATTCACTATTACGGGAATGATCGTTCTCATTTGGGTAAAAAAATTACCAAGGCAGCGTGCCGTCCAGGTAGAGGAACGAGCCGCTCGGTCCGTCGGCCGGAAGCGTGGCCGCCCGAATGCTCGTGCGGCTGCCTTCCGTTTCGTCGAATTCCGCCTTGTCGCCGCCGATGCGGGTGTTGACCCAGCCCGGATGAACCGAGTTCACTTTGATGTTCGTGTCTTTCAGCTCTTCGGCCAAATGGATCGTGAAGGCGTTGATCGCGGCTTTGGCGGCATTGTACGCGAACGTCTTGATCGCGTAGATCGGCGATTCCGGATTGGCCTGCAGCGTCAGCGAACCCAGAATGCTGGAGAGGTTGACGATGCGGCCGGCGTCCGACTTGCGGAGCAGCGGCAGGAGCAGCTGGGTCAACTCGACCTGGCCGAAGAAGTTGATGTCGAAGGAGTCGCGGAGCAGCTGAAGCGGCATGGTGCCCGTGCGGTTCACGATTTCCATGGAGATATGCTCCTGATCTAGCATGACGCCGGCGTTGTTCACGAGAATATCCAGTTTGCCGTAATGTTCGTCGAAGTAGCGGAATGCCGCCTCGTTGTCTTTGGATACGTTGACGTCGTGCCGGATGCTCTCGGCCTTAAAGCCTTCTTCTTTCAACTGCTTGGCGGTCTCGCGGCCGTTTTGCTCGTTCCGCGCGCCGATGACCACCGTGGCGCCGAGCTTGGCGAGGCCGCGCGCGGTTTCCAAGCCGATGCCGCGGTTGGCGCCGGTTACGAACGCGATTTTGCCTTGAAGATGTTGCGTTGTCATCGTCATATCGTCTCCTTTTGGATGGTACGTTGGGTTGGTACGTCTTGGATGGTACGTCTAATGGGCGGGCGGGTGAACGGATGGAACGAATGCGGCGTCAAGGCTGCGCGGCTCTAATGGGAACGATCATTCTACTTAGCTCAAAAAAATTTGGCTTTCGAATTACATGCAACTTAACGCAACTTAGCGCAACAGGCCCATGGATACGTCGACGATCCGGTACAGCTTCTCCCGGCTGACCGAGGTGCGCGACAAGACCCGGATGCCGAGCAGCGCGTTATGAAGCGATTCGGCAAGCTCCTTGGCGGCGACGGCCGATGTGAATTCGCCATTTTGCCGTCCCCACGCGATAATGCCGGCCATCAGCTCTTCTCCGCTTTCGAAGCCATGCACCGTTTTGGCGTCGGCCTCCTCGTCGCGGGCGGCCAGCTCTACCGCCGAGCTGACGAGCAGGCAGCCGGACGGACAGCCTTCCTTGTCGTCGATGGCGTATTTGAACACGAACCGCAGGGCGTCCGCGGCCGTCTCGGCCTGCTTGATGCCCGCCTTCAAATTCCCGGCGATGAACGAGCCGTATCGGTCCAGCGCCTTCAAGAACAGCGTGCGCTTGTCGCCGAACGCATCGTACAAGCTTCTGCGGTGAATGCCCATATGATCGACCAGATCGGTCATGGACGTCTTCTCGTAGCCTTGTTCCCAGAAGAGCCGCATTGCTTTGTCAAGGACTTCCGGCTCGTCGTATTCCTTGCTTCTTGCCATGCCCGTTCGCCTCCCGAAGACATCTTAGCATATTGAGAACGATCGGTAAAGAAAGAATATTTCTTGGCCTGCCCGCGCGGCGATCATTAAAGGATAATTGCTTCAGCCTTCGCGAACACTAGGAAGGTCGACGGCAATGACGCGGGCGAGGGGCTATTCGATTTCGCAGGCGAAAACTATGGCGGTGCATGAGCGCAACAAGACCGCCGGCAGAACCGGCGGTCTCTTCGGGCTTGCCGGCAGCGTGACGCTGCCGTTAGGAGGGATGCGCATTAGCTCGGATTGTAAATATCCAGGTCGTCCGTCGTGACGAAATCGATCGTCGTCGTGCCTTTGCCGTACATCGTTTCGCCAACGGAGAGAACTTCCAATGTCGGAGCGGCCCAGTCTTTTTTCGCGGATTGTTGAGTCATCTGTCTACCTCCTATCCATGAATAGTGGTACTTTGCAAGCGGGGTCCATTCGCCTTTCGGCCCGCAGGAAAGCCCATAAATAGGAATTCGGGGGTTATCCCGTTTTTACGGGGGTGCTTGGCAAATAACGACAGCTTTCTTCCGTCGTATTTACAGACGAAAGCGAAAGGTGTAAAATCGATTCACGAGTTGTATACAAGTATACTTGTAGATCAAAGATCGAGGTGAGCATAATGAAGCTAGGTATGATCGGTCTGGGCAAGATGGGCTTCAATCTGGCGCAAAATTTGCTGCGGAACGGCCACGAGGTCGTCGTGCAGGACGTGAATCCGGAGCCCGGCAAGCTGCTCGCGTCGGAAGGCGGGATTTTCGCGGAGACGATCGCCGATGCGGTCTCGAAGCTGCAGGCGCCCCGCATCGTCTGGGTAATGGTGCCGGCTGGCAAGATCGTCGATCAGGTGCTGGACGCCCTTGCGCCGCTGCTCGGCGAAGGCGACATCGTCATCGACGGCGGCAACTCGCATTATAAGGACTCCATCGCGCGCGGCGAGCGGCTCGGCGAGCGGGGCATTTTCTTCTTCGACGCGGGGACGTCAGGCGGCACCGAAGGCGCGGCGCTCGGCGGCTGCTTCATGATCGGCGGGGACCGCGAGGCCTTCGCAACCATCGAACCGCTGTTCCAAGCGATGGCGGTGGACAAGGGCTACCTGTACGCCGGCAAGAACGGCAGCGGCCACTTCCTGAAAATGATTCACAACGGGATCGAATACGGCATGATGCAGGCGATCGCCGAAGGCTTCGAGCTGCTGTCGAAGAGCGATTTCGACTATGACTACGAGGATGTCGCCCGCGTCTGGTCGAACGGCTCGGTCATCCGCGGCTGGCTGATGGAGCTGGCCGAGAACGCCTTCTCGAAGGATCCCAAGCTGGAGGGCATCCGCGGCGTCATGCAGAGCTCCGGCGAAGGGAAATGGACGGTCGAGACTGCGCTTGATCTCGAAGCGAGCACGCCGGTCATCGCGCTGTCCCTGCTGATGCGCTACCGCTCCCTGGAAGCGGACACGTTCCACGGCAAAGTGGTCGCGGCGCTGCGCAACGAATTCGGCGGCCATGCCGTCGTTCCGAGCGAGTAACGATACAAGCGAACGGCGTCCCGGGCGAATCGCCTTAGCGATATGGGGCCAAAGCGTCGTTCCTCGCTGCCGGGCAGCCGGACGGAGATACGCCTCCTTATAGTTCCGCCCGCGAATGTGTGGTAAAATCGTACCTGCCGATTGTTAGCACGCGCTCGGAAATCGATACGTAGGAGAGTTGAAACGACTATGCGTTATCCATCCGCCTGGCTGCAGGGCGCCTCCCGCGGGGACGCCATCGCGAGCGAACTGCGGCTGCAAATCATCAGAGGCGCGATCGAGCAGGGAGCGGTCATCTCGGAGAACCGGGTCGCGGCCGAATTCGGCGCGAGCCGTTCGCCGGTCCGGGACGCGCTGAAAACGCTGTCGAACGAAGGGCTCATCCGGCTCGAAAGGATGGGCGCCGTCGTGCTCGGGCTTAGCATGCAGGATCTCGAGGAGCTGTACGACGTCCGGTATCTGATCGAAAGCTTCGCGCAGCAGCGCTTGGCGCAAGGAGACCGCGAGCCGCTGCTCGCCGAGCTGCGGCAGCTGATCGACAAGATGGGACTGGCCGTGAAGCACGGCGACCGCGTCGAGTTCGCCCAGCTGGATTTCCGTTTCCACGAAGCGATGATCGCCGAAGCGAAGCACGCGAGAATCCAGCAGCTGTGGAACAGCATCCGCCACGTCGTGCTCGCCGTCATGCTGATTACGACGGACGAGGTGTTTTCCGAGGGCGAGGCGAAGCTGCAGAGCGTGATCGGGAAGCACGGCGGTCTCCTGAAAGCGATCGAATCGCGGGACGCCGCGGTCATCCGGGCGGAGGTGCGGGCGTACTTCGCCGATTCCAACCGGACGCTGCACAACAGCCTTCCGTAACCGGAGGGCTGGACCGGCGCCGGGACAAAACGCGCGCGCAAAGTTGTCGACAAGTATACAATATAAGACTGCACGCATGTCCATCCCAAGCAAGCGAACGAATTGAAAGCGGTTGCCGGTAGCGTTCGCCGATTTTGGCGAATACTAACGGCAAACCGTAAAGCAACCAGATCGACTAGGAGGTTCAACATGAGCACGATATTCGGATTCGGCCACAATGCGACGCTGATCGTATGGGCGCTCGTTTCCATTGCGTTTTTGGTCATTCTGATCGCGAAATTCAAATGGAACCCGTTCGTCACGCTGCTGCTCGCGGCGCTCGCGCTCGGGTTTCTCGCGGGCATGCAGCCGGCCGCGATCATCAAGTCGGTGACCGGCGGGCTCGGCGGCACGCTCGGCACGATCGCGATCGTCATCGGGCTCGGAACGATGCTCGGTAAGATGATGGCGGAATCCGGCGGCGCGGAACGGATCGCCACGACGCTCGTCGACCTGTTCGGCGAGAAGCGGGTCCACTGGGCGATGATGGTCGTCGGCTTCATCGTCGGCATTCCCGTCTTCTTCGAGGTCGGCGTGATTCTGCTCATCCCGATCGTGTTCATCGTCGCGCGCAAGACGCGGATGTCGCTGCTGCAGATCGGCATTCCCGTGCTGGCCGGGCTGTCGACGGTGCACGGGCTCGTGCCGCCGCATCCCGCGCCGATGATCGCGATCGACGCCTACAAGGCGGATTTGGGTAAAACGATTTTATATTCCTTGATCGTCGGCTTGCCGACGGCCATTCTGGCCGGGCCGCTCTTCGGCAGATTCATCGGCGCCCGGATCGCGGTCGAGCCGCCGGCCAAACTGGCCGAGCAATTCGCGTCGGCGGGCGAACGCAAGCTTCCCGGCTTCGGAATCACGTTGTTTACGATTCTGCTCCCTGTTATGCTGATGTTAATCGGTTCCATTGCCAATATTCTCGATCGCGAGGCGACGTCTGGCTTGACGGTGTTTTGCGAATTCATCGGCAATGAAGTGATCGCGCTGCTGATCGCCGTCGTCTTCTCGTTCTTCTCGCTCGGCTTCGCCCGGGGCTTCTCCAAGGAGGACGTGTCGCGCTTCGCGAGCGAATGCCTGGCGCCGACGGCGACGATCATCCTGATCATCGGCGCGGGCGGGGCGTTCAAGCAGGTGCTGATCGACAGCGGCGTCGGCAACGCCATCGCCGCCATCGCGACGTCGGCGCACGTCAACATCATCTTCTTCGCCTGGTTTATCGCGGCGCTTATCCGCGTCGCGACGGGCTCGGCGACGATCGCCATGACGACGGCGGCGGGCATCGTCGCGCCGATCCTGGCGCAAACCCCGGGCGCGAACGTCGAGCTGACGGTGCTGGCGACCGGCGCGGGCTCGCTCATCCTGTCGCACGTCAACGACGCCGGCTTCTGGATGGTCAAGGAGTTTTTCAACATGTCGGTGCCGCAGACGCTGAAGTCGTGGACCGTCATGGAAACGATTTTGTCCGTCGTCGGCCTGATGCTCATTTTGCTGCTGAGCATGGCGGTCTGACGGCAGCCGGGCGGCGCTCGCCGCACTTTTATCCGAAAGAAGGTTCATCCCTTGAGTCAATCGATGTATATGATCGGCGTCGACATCGGCACGACCAGCACGAAGGCCGTGCTGTTCGAGACGAACGGCGCCATCGTCGCCAAGGCGGACGAGGGCTACCCCCTCTACACGCCGACCTCGTCCGTGGCCGAGCAGGACCCGGACCAGATCTTCCGCGCCGTTCTTCATACGCTTAAAGGCGTTGTGGCGCAGAGCAAAGCGAAGCCCGAGCAAGTCTTGTTCGTCGCGTTCAGCTCGGCGATGCACAGCGTCATCCTCGTCGACGGCGAAGGCAAGCCGCTCACGCGCAGCATTACCTGGGGCGACAACCGGAGCGCGGCATGGGCGGACAAGCTGAAGCGCGAGCTGAACGGGCACGGCGTCTACTTGCGCACGGGCACGCCGATCCACCCGATGTCGCCGCTGCCCAAGCTGATGTGGCTCCGGCATGAGCAAGCGGAGCTGTTCCGGAAGGCGGCGAAGTTCGTGTCGATCAAGGAATACGTCTTCGCGCGGCTGTTCGGCGAGTACGTCGTCGATTATTCCATCGCGTCGGCCACGGGCATGTTGAATCTCGAGAAGCTCGATTGGGACGAGGAAGCGCTCGAGCTCGCGGGCGTGACGAGGGAGCGGCTGTCGGAGCTCGTGCCGACGACCCATGCGCTTCGGGGCATGAAAGCCGCCTACGCCGAAGAGACGGGCCTGGGCGCCTCGACGCCGTTCATCGTCGGCGCGAGCGACGGCGTGCTCTCCAACCTCGGCGTGAACGCGATCGAGCCCGGCGTCGTCGCGGCCACGATCGGCACGAGCGGCGCGATCCGCACCGTCGTCGACAAGCCGGTGACGGATCCGAAGGGCCGGATCTTCTGCTACGCGCTGACGGACAAGCATTGGGTCATCGGCGGCGCCGTCAACAACGGCGGCATGATTCTCCGCTGGGCGCGCGACGAGCTCGCCGCCGCCGAAGCCGAGACGGCCAAGCGGCTCGGCATGGATCCCTACGACCTGCTCATGCAGATCGCGGCGCGGGTGCGGCCAGGCGCGGACGGCCTGCTATTCCATCCGTATTTTACCGGCGAGCGCGCCCCGCTCTGGAACGCGAGCGCACGCGGCTCCTTCTTCGGGCTTAACCTGCACCACCGCAAGGAGCATCTGATCCGCGCGGTGCTGGAAGGCGTTATTTTCAACTTATACACGGTGCTGCTGGCGATGGAGGAGAACATCGGGCGGCCGAAAAAAATTCTGGCCACGGGCGGCTTCGCCCGCTCGGCGCTGTGGCGCCAAATCATGGCGGATATCTTCGACCAGGAGGTCGTCGTGCCCGAAAGCTTCGAGAGCTCCTGCCTTGGCGCCGTCGTGCTCGGGCTGAACGCGATCGGCAGGGCCGATTCGCTGAGCGTCGTCGCGGACATGGTCGGCGCCACGCACGAGCATAAGCCGGACGCGGAATCGGCCTCCGTCTATCACCGGCTGCTGCCGATCTATATCGGCGTCGCGCGCAAGCTCGAAGACGAATACGAAGCGATCGCGCAGTTCCAGCAAGCTCTCATCCGACCTTAATCCGATCGCGGCCGCGGCGCATGCCGGCGCGGCGGAAGGCCTCTGAATCCTCAGGGGCCTTTTTGCCGTTGTTCATATTCCGTTCATAGAACAACGATACCATCCTAAGCATCCGCAAACTATAGGAGGCATGAAACGCCATGAATCACGGGTATGGAAACGCAAACGGGCACGGCGGCGAATGGGCCGTCGAAGCGCGCGGGCTCGTCAAGGCGTTCGGACCGAACCGCGCCGTGGACGGCGTCGACCTGAACGTGCGCGCCGGCTCGATCTACGGCGTGCTGGGGCCGAACGGCGCCGGCAAGACGACGACGATCCGCATGCTGGCGACGCTGCTTCGGCCGGACGCCGGCTCGGCGCGGGTGTTCGGGCACGACGTCGTCAAAGAATCGCAGGTCGTCCGCCAGCTGATCGGCGTGACCGGCCAGTACGCGTCGGTCGACGAGTCGCTGAGCGCGACCGAGAATCTGATCATTTTCTCCCGCCTGCTCGGGCTCGGACGCGCGGAGGCGAAGCGCAAGTCGGCCGAGCTGCTGGAGGAATTCGGCCTGACGGAGGCGGCGAAGCGGCCGCTCAAGAACTTCTCCGGCGGCATGCGGCGCCGGCTCGACCTGGCGGCCAGCCTGATCGCGCAGCCGCCGCTCATCTTCCTGGACGAACCGACGACCGGGCTCGACCCGCGCACGCGCGCCCAGATGTGGGAGACGATCCGCCGGCTCGTGAAGACGGGCTCGACCGTGCTGCTGACGACGCAGTACCTCGAGGAAGCGGACCAGCTCGCCGACCGGATCGCGGTCATCGACCGCGGCCGCGTCGTGGCCGAAGGGACCGTCGACGAGCTGAAAGCGTCGATCGGCACGACGTCGCTGCAGCTCACGGTGCGCAGCGCGGCGGATATCGAGGGCGCCCGCCGGCTTGTCGAACAGGTGCTTCGGGCGCCGTCGACCGTCTCGCCGGAAGCCGCCCGCATTACGGCCCCGATGGCGGACGCCGATCTGATCACCGATCTGCTGGTCGCGCTCCGCGAGACGGGCATCCCGCTCGCCGAGGTCAGCGTGCAGAAGCCCACGCTCGACGAAGTGTTCCTGACGATCACGGGACACGGCGTGCCGGCGGACGAACCGCCGACGAACGGCGATAGCCAAACACGGAAGGAGGGCGCTAGCGCATGAGCAATCCGACGATCAAGACGGGGGCGGGCCTGAAGCTTCGCAACCGCACCTCCTTCGGCCAGTCCGTCCGCCATTCGTTCACGATGGCGTACCGCGGCCTGCTGAAAATCCGCCGGACGCCGGAGCAGCTGTTCGACGTGACGCTGCAGCCGATCATTTTCACGCTGATGTTCACGTACATCTTCGGCGGCGCGATCTCGGGCGACGTGCAGAGCTACCTGCCGGTCATCATTCCCGGCATTCTGGTGCAGACCGTCATTACGACGTCGATCGTGACGGGCGTGCAGCTGCGCGAGGACATGGACAAAGGCGTCTTCGACCGGTTCAAATCCCTGCCGATCGCGCGCATTGCCCCGCTCGCGGGCGCGCTGCTCGCGGACACGATCCGCTATACGATCGCGACGGTGCTGACGTTCGCCATGGGCTACGTCATGGGCTACCGGCCGGACGGGGGGCTCGGCAACGTCGCCATCGCCGCGGTGCTCGTCATCTTCTGTTCGTGGGCGATCAGCTGGATTTTCGCGTTCTTCGGCGTCATCGCGCGGACGGCTTCGAGCGTGCAGGGCATCTCGATGCTCGTGCTGTTCCCGCTGACGTTCCTGTCCAACGCGTTCGTGCCGACGAAGACGATGCCGCACTGGCTGCGCTGGTTCGCCGACATCAATCCGATCTCCCATCTCATCTCGGCCGTCCGCGACTTGACCAACGGCGGCACCGCCGGCTGGGACCTCGGCATCTCCCTGATCGGCGCCGCGGTCATCGTGGCGGTGTTCGCGCCGATCACGGTGCGCGCCTACATGCGCCGGACCTGAGCGCGGGGCGTTCACCGTTCGCCGCGGAAGCGGGGGCAAGCACGCAGAACCATGGAACCGATCGATCCTGCAACCGTATAGGCATACGGCCGCAACGCCGAATTACTGCACCACCGAAATGCCGCTCAGCCGCTTCGTTCGCGAAGCGGTTTTTTGCGTCGCCCGGCAGCCAACGGTTTCCTGCAAAGGAATATTCCGAGCCCGATTGATGCATCTTACAAAATACGGAATTCTTCATACTAGCGATACGAGGAGACAAGAGCGGATGCGGTTTCGGACCCGATTGCGAACCCATATGGCGGCGCGCGACCCTTGGCATTCGGCGCAGATGCATCTTCGAGGCGCCGGGATACGGCTGCCGGAGCGGTTCGGACCGGCCCTGCAGGATAACGTGCGGGAGCTGCGGGCGGTGTACGCGGATTGCCCCGACGTCATCTTCCGGCCGTTCGCCGTCGGCGGCGGCACGGAGGCCGTGCTCGTCTACATCGACGGGCTCTCGGATACGGAAGGGCTGAACGAGAACGTACTGACGCCGCTCATGGCGGGGAAGAGCGAGGAAGCGCGGGCGGTCAAGGAATTGGTGGAGAAGCGGCTGGCGGTATCCGGCACGAAGGGCGCGCAAGGATTCGCGGAAGCGGTCGGCGCGATCGCGGAAGGGAACGCGCTGCTCTTGATCGACCGGCTCGAGGAAGGCATTCTGCTGTCCGTGTCCAAATTCGAGAAGCGGGCGATCCAGGAGCCTTCGGCCGAATCGGTGGTGCGCGGCCCGCGCGAAGGCTTCACGGAGACGATGAAGGATAACCTCTCGTTGCTGCGGCGGCGCATCCGTTCGCCCCTCATGAAGTTCCAGACGCTCAAGATCGGCCGGTATACGCAGACCGAGGTGGCGGTCGCATACATTCAAGACCTGGCCGATCCGGAGCTGATCGAGGAAGTGAAGCGGCGGCTGGCGCGCATCGACGTCGACGGCGTGCTGGACAGCGGCAACATCGAGGAATACATCGAGGACATGTCGTTCTCGCCGTTCCCGCAGATCGTCTCCACCGAGCGTCCCGACGTGGCCGCTTCCGGCTTGCTGGAAGGGCGGGCGGTCGTGCTGGCGGAGGGCTCGCCGTTCGCGCTGATCGCGCCGGTGACGCTGTTTTCGCTTGCCCAGGCGTCGGAGGATTATTACGAGCGGTTCATGCTGGGGACGATGATCCGCTGGATGCGCATCTTCCTGATGGCGATCTCGCTGATGCTGCCCTCGATTTACGTCGCGCTGCTGGCGTTCCATCAGGAGATGATTCCGACCCGGCTGCTCATCAGCATCTCCGCGTCGCGGGAGCAAATCCCGTTCCCCGCGCTGGTGGAGGCCTTGTTGATGGAGCTGACGTTCGAGGCGCTGCGCGAAGCCGGCATCCGGCTGCCGAAGCAGGTCGGCTCGGCGGTCAGCATCGTCGGGGCGCTGATCATCGGCGACGCCGCCGTATCGGCGGGTCTCGTCTCGCCCCCCATGGTCATGGTCGTGGCCTTCACGGGCATCGCGTCGTTCACGACGGGGCGGTACAACGTCTCGGGCGCCTTTCGGATCCTTCGTTTCCCGCTGATCCTGCTGGCCGGGACGCTAGGCCTCCTCGGCGTGCTGTGGGGATTGATCCTCATCTTGATTCACTTGTGCACGCTTCGTTCGTTCGGCGTGCCGTATCTGAGCGGGCTTGCCCCGGCCATGCGCGGCGAATGGAAGGACGTGCTCATCCGGGCGCCGATCTGGTCGCTCAACCGGCGGCCGAAGCTCGGCGACGGCCCGAATCCGGTCCGCCAGCCGAGGGGGACGAAGCCGGGCTCCAGCGAAGGAGGCGGCTGACGAATGGCGGCGAACCGACCGGGAAGACGGCCGCTCTGCCGGACGTTCATGCTGGCGGTGCTTCCGCTGCTGCTCACCGGCTGCTGGGACCGGAAAGAGCTGAACGATCTCGCGATTATTTCCGGCTCCGGCTTGGACAAGCAGCCGGACAGCTCCGCGATCGAAGTGTCCGCCCAGATCATCGCCCCCCGCCAGGTGACGGGAGGCAAGGAGAAGGGCGGACAGCCGAGCAGCGGCGGCGACCCGACGCTGGCCCGCATCGCCAAAGGCCGGACGATCGCGGACGCCTTGAGCCGGATGCAGGAGCAATTGCCGCGGCGGTTGTTCTGGGGGCACAGCAAGGTGCTGGTGATCGGCGAAGAGCTGGCGAGGAACGGGGACATCCGCAATTGCCTGGACTTCATGGCGAGGCATCCGAAGACGCGACTCAACGCGTACGTGATCATCAAGAAAGGCAAGGCAGCGGAGCTGCTGGCCACGGTTCCGCCGCTCGAAATGACGAGCTCCGAGGTAATCCGGGAGCTGGCGATCAGCCACGTCGGCGTGAAGACGACCATCAGGGACGTGCTGGAGGATATGAGCAGCGTCCGCGAAGCCAGCCTGATCCCGTGGGTGGAAGATTCGGCGTGGCTGTCGGACGGGCAATCGAAGAATCGCGGGTTCCGGTTGAACGGGGCGGCCGTCATCAAGAGAGGACGGATGGTGCTCTACCTCGACGACAGCCGCGTGCGGGGCATGATGTGGCTGCGCAACGAGATCCACCACCCCACCATCACCGTTTCGCCGAAGGGCTCGAACGGCTATATCTCCATGCTGCAGCTGACGGCGCGCACGCGGCTGGTGCCGGCGATCAAGGACGGCCGGTGGCGCATGGACGTGAACGTCTTCACGGAAGACGATATCTTGGAAAACACGACCGATCTGGTGCTCGGCACGCCGCGCTTCCTCGGCGTGGTGGAGCGGACGGCCGAACGGGATATCGCCAGCCGGATCGAAGGGGCGCTGCATGCCGTTCAGCAAGAAGCGAACGCCGACGTGATCGGATTCGCCGAAGCCTTCGAACGCAAGTATCCCCGGGAGTGGGAGCGTTCGAAGCGGCATTGGGACGAGCTCTTCCCGAAGGTCGAGACGCGCGTGCATGTCGAGGCGAAGGTTAGGCGTCCCGGGTTGTCCACGTCGCCGCAAGGGAAGCCGAAAGAAGATTGGGTCGAATGAGCGTCGGCACGGAGCCGGGCGAGGCTCGGACGAAAGCAAAGGACGGAGGTGCGTACGATGGCGGAGCAAGGCAAAATCTCTGCGTTTCAGTTGGGGCTGATGCTCTATCCGCTAGTCGTGGCGACCGCCGACTTGACGGTGCCCGCCACGACCTTCAAGCTGGCCGGCCGCGACCTGTGGATCTCGCCGCTCTGGGACGCCCTTCTCGGGCTGTTCTCGGTCTGGATGGCCGTGCGGTTGGCGAGCCTGTATCCGGGGGAGACGTTGATCCAATACCTTGTTCGCATCCTGGGCAAATGGCCCGGCAAAGCCTTGGGGCTGCTGTTTCTCTTCTATTACGTGCACATCAACGGCAATATCGTGAAGCTGTCGCAGGAGCTGGTGACGTCGAACTTCCTGAACTACACCCCCGTGATCGTGGTCATCTCCGGGCTGATCTTCGTCAGCGGCTGCGCCGTGCGGGGAGGGCTCGAGGTCATCGCGCGGACGGCGCAGATGCTGGTGCCGTTCATCCTGCTGCTGACCGTGCTCGTGTTCGTGCTGCTGACCCCGGACATGGACGTGCACAAGCTGCTTCCGATCATGGGACTGGGGGTCGGGCCGTCGCTGATGGGGGCGATCGTGCCGACCGCCTGGTTCTCGCACTACATCATGATTTCGTTCCTCCTGCCTTATGTGAAAGACCCGGACAAAGCGCGCAAATGGGGCTTCATCGCCGTGCTGGTCGCCACGTGCTCGCTGTCGCTGTGCAACGTGTACACGCTGATGCTGTTCGGCAATATTACCGGCAGCTTCACCTATCCCGTCATTCAGGCGGCGCGCTACATCAGCATTGCGGACTTCCTGGAGCATCTGGAGGCGCTCGTGGTCGTCATTTGGGTGGCGGGCGTTTATTTGAAAATCGCGATCTTCTATTATGTGCTGGCGCTGGGGATGGCGCATTGGCTCGGGCTGGAGTCCTATCGGCCGGTCGTGTTTCCGGTCGGCGCGTTGATCTTGACGTTCACGCTATGGTCGGGACCGTCGATGCAGGATCTGGTGGACTTCATCGGCAAGGCGACGCCCTTCTACAGCTGCACGATCCACGTGCTCATTCCCGTGCTGCTCATCCTGATCGCAACCATTCGCAAGAAGGCGGCGCGGGGCGGGCCGCCGCGGCCGGACGAGCAGCCCGCATAGCCGGATAAGGAAGAGGAGGAACGCCCCCGTGATGCTGAAAATCGCCGGCGTCGCGCTGCTGTTCGCGCTCGGCGCGCTGTACGAATGGCCGAAGCTGAAGCCAGGAAGGCCGAGGGAGAGGCGTGCCTTCGCGCTGCTGTCCGCGTTCGCCGCCGGCCTGCTGCTGCTGGTGCTGTGCTTTCCGGAGCTGCCCGGGCCGAACAAATGGATGATCGAACTGTTCAAGCCGATGCGCTGGATGCTGGAGCGATAGCGGTTCTTGCGAACCCGGACAAAAGGCTGCCTTCCCTAAAGGATGGCAGCCTTTTTGTCGCGCGCAAGGATGGGTCGGCCGCGCATTTCCCTGACCGCGCGGCAGGCGCCCGCCTGCCCGGCGTCGTATATTAGGATACGTACGGGGTCTCGCGATGCATCCGAAATTGGTCTCACGGCAGTCTCAACTTCCGCCATGGAGTATCAAATCGCGTAGCGGGCCCGGCGATCGCATGATACGTTGAAGGAGTCGGTGAGCGATGATCGTCCATCCGGAATCCGTCTTCGTCGGACGGATAGAAGAATTGAATCGGCTGCATGCGCACGCGGAAGGCGGATCGGAGACGCGCTGGCTGCATGTATTCGGCCAAGGCGGCATCGGCAAGTCGGCGCTGCTTCGGCGATTCCTGGCCGATACGGAGACCGGCCGCCTCGTGGCGATGGACGGCGGCAGGGTCATGCGGCAGGAAGACGTTCCGCGCCAGCTGGCGGAGCGGCTGGAGGCGATCGGGACCGCGGACGATGCGCTCCCGGACGGCGGGGCAGAGGGCGCGGCGGACGCCTTGAATCGCCGTGCCCGCTTGCTCGGCCGGCCGCTCGTCCTCGTCATCGACGGCATCGATCATTGGCACGCGATCGCGCCTTGGTGCCTGCGCTGGTTTGCCTTGTTGGAGCCGGCGGTCCGGATCGTCACGGCGGGGCGCAGCATGCTGACGGGCGACTGGCTTCGCGGCGGGCCGGCCGCGTTCGCCGAGACGCTGCGGCTGGGAGCGCTGCCCGCGCGGGACGTGGAGCGCTACGCCGAACGGCGAGGCATCGACGAGCCGGGCGACCGTGTCAGGCTGCAGCGGTTTTCCGGCGGCGTCCCGCTCGCCATGGCGCTTGCGGCGGAGACGATCCGGGGCGGCGGCGAGGCCGGAGCCGGACGGCTGGCGCGCGAGGAGAACTTCCGGCTTCTCTCGGTCTTGCTGGCGGATCTGCTGCGAGGCCTCCCGGCGGACATGCACCGGATGCTTGAAGCGGCCTCCGTCTATTGGCGGTTCAACGAAGAACGGCTTGCCGCCGCGCTCGGGAAGGAGCTCGATCCGGCCGCGTTCCGCCTGTTCGCCGGCTTGCCGTTCGTCCGCCTGACGGAAGACGGCTGGCTGCTGCACGATGCCGTCCGGGCGTGGGCGCTGGAAGATTTCACGCTGCGGCGGCCGAGCGCGTACGAGGCGATGCGGCGCGGCGCCCTGCTGCAAATCCGCCGCGAAGAAGAGCTGCATCCGCGGCTGCGCGGCCGGCTGCAGCTCGATAAAATGAACCTGCACGAGCATCCGCTCGTGCGGACCGTTTGCTTCGCCGGCCACCCGGACGGCGAGCTTGAGCTGCGCGCCTGCCGGGAAGCCGACCTCCCCGAGCTGGAGCGCCTGTATGCCGACTATCACCGGCATGCCGCGCCCATGCCCGACGACGGGCCGCTCCTCGGCGGCTGCCTGCGCGACGTCTGGGAAGCCGACCCCGCCGCATTCGTCACGGTCTGGGCGCGCGACGAGCTGGTCGCCTTCTTCGGCAAAGTGCCGCTCCGCGGCGGGATGCTGGAGGTGCTGCGGCGGGAGCCGCTGCTCGAGCCGTTCTTGAACGGGTGGCGGCCCGTGCCGAACGCGTACCTCTTCGCGATCATCGGCATCCGTCCGGACCGCGAAGACGCCGTGCGAACCTATATGCTCGGGACGTTAATCAATCATTTCTCCCGTTCCGAATGGATTGTCGACTTGACGAGCCTGCGCGAATGGTTTCCGATCTTCGAGCTGTGCGGCTTCGAACGCGCGGCATGGGCGGACGCGGCCTCCGCGGCGGGCACGGAATACCGGGCATTCGTCCTGGATTTGCGGCAGGAGGATTTCATCGCCAAGCTCGACCGTTCCGTAAGCCGGTTAGCGCCGGCGCAGGCCGCCGATGCGCGGCCCGCGGACACGCAGCCCGGGGACGCGCTTGCCGACGAACCGGACGTCCGGACGCTCAAGCGCATCCTGCGGCCGGGGGGTTCGCTGCCCCGGCACCCCGAAGCGATCCGCGCCTATCTCCGCTTGTTTCCGCATCGCGCGATGAACGGCGCCTCCCTCGAGGAAGCGGGCGCGGCCGCGCTGCGGGACATCCGCGAGGCGATCCGGCGGCTGGCCGAAGGCGACGAAGCCGAAGAACGGCTCGGGCTGCTGCTGTCCCGGCTGTACGTGGAGAACATGCGGCCGCACGAACGCGCGGCCCGCAGCCTGAACCTGTCGAAGGCGACCTATTACCGGCATTTGAACAAGGCGCTCGCGCTGCTCTACCGCGTACTGGACGGCGGCAGGGCGACGTAACGCCGCTCCGGCGTCCGATGTCCGGCACGCTAGGAGCGGTCCCAACCTAATTCGCAAGGAGTGACCCCCGTGCAGCACCGGATAACGAAAGGCCTGGCGATGCTGATGAGCCTGCTGCTGTTGTCGGCGGCGATTCCGCATGCCGCCCGCGCGGCCGCCAAGCCGATCCGCGTATACGTCGACGGCGAACCGCTCCGCTTCGGCGGCGCGCAGCCCGTATCGGAGGACGGACGCTTGCTCGTGCCGTTCCGCGCCCTGTTCGAGACGCTCGGTTTTACCGTGCAATGGACCGGTTCCGGCGGCTCCGGCCGGGCCGTCGGCACGAAGGCCGGGCTGAAGCTCGAGCTGACGATCGACAGCCGCGTGGCGAAGGTCAACGGCAAGAACGCGACGCTCGACGTTCCCGCGCGGGTCGTGCGCGGCAGCACGCTGGTGCCGCTGCGCTTCGTGTCGGAGAACGGCGGCTTTCGCGTCGACTATGAGTCCGGCGGCGGCGCGACCGAGATCCGCATCGCTTCCTCCGGCGGAACCGGCGGGAATCCGGGATCGGCAGGCGGCAGCGCCGGCGACGAGCCGTACGTCGTCAAAGGGCGCGTCGTCGACGAGCAGGGACGACCGGTGGAAGGCGCGGCCGTGTTCGCCGACAACCAGCTGCTGTATAACAGCAATTTGACCGCGACGACCGACGCGAACGGAAATTACCGGATCGAGCTGCCGCGTCTCGCAACGACGTGGCACATGGGCGGCTCGTACGAAGCCGCGGCGGACGGCGAAACGTACCGCGTCGACCTGACCCCGGCGAACGACGCGCCGTTCGCGGGCAACACGGGAGCGGTTCGCGACTTCACGCTGCGCAAGGAGACCGCGTTCGGCGAGCTGTATTATTATCTCTCGCTCGATGACATCGCCGCGGGCTATTCCGAGCAGTACGTGGAGGTCGCGTTGACGCCGGCGGGCGGCGGGAAAGCGTTCGCCGGACCCGGATTCCATTTCCCTGGCGGCTTCGGGCGCAACGACGTTCCGGTCGGCACGTACAAGGCGACGGCCAGGTACGCGCCGCCCGGCGAACAGCCCGTGGCGATGACCGTTCGCGTGCGGAACAAGGGCGCGTACGCCGATTCCGCGACGTTCGCGTTCGAAGAGCTCGTGCCGGGCGTGTACCAAGCCGAGCTGGAAATGAAGCTGCCTTGACGGCGCGGCGTATTCCGCCGGCCGGATAGACGGACCGTCCGCGCGGGCGGCGAACGAAAGGAGGCTGCCGGCCGTG
>NZ_JAGGDJ010000049.1 GCF_017652985.1 Paenibacillus artemisiicola | reverse complement strand
CCCCGGCGACGCTGCGCGAGGGCGGCGCGCTGCTGGCGCAAGCCCGGAAAGCGGCCGAGGAGCGCTTCTTCGACGGGCCCGGCCGCGTGACGCGGTTCGCGAGCCTGCCCGCGCGGCTCGAGCTCGGCCTCGGCGAAGGGGACGGCGACGACCTGCCCGGCAAGCTCGATCTGGCGGACCGGGCGGGCACCGCCGAGGCGATCGGCCGGTTCTTCGAGCTGATGGTCCGCCTCCGCGCCACCAAGGCGCGCGTGCTGGCGGGCGCGCGGGCGCTGCTCGGCGCGATCGCCGCCGAACGGGCGAAGTACGGGGAACCCGTCGCCGCCGAGGCCGGCGACCCCGCCGACTGGGCGCGGGCGGCGGAGCGCGCGGAGACGCTCGGAGAGCTGCGGGAGCTGCTGCTGGCGCTCGCCGGCGCCATCGGCGGGGCGCTCGCGGGCCGGCAGCCGGACCGGCATTTGCAGCTCGTGCAGCAGGTGGCCGGGATCATCGAGGACGAGTACGGCGCGTCGCTCACGATCGACGACCTGGCGGGCCGGGTGTTCCTGTCCCCGAACTACCTGCGCGTGCTGTTCAAGGAGAAGAAGGGCTGCACCGTGCACGAATATTTGACGCGGATCCGGCTGAACAAGTCGCTCGAGCTGCTGAAGGACAAATCGCTCAAGATCCACGACGTCGCCCGGCGCGTCGGGTACGACAACACCTCCTACTTCTGTTCGTTCTTCTACAAAACGCAGGGAGTCACGCCCAATGAGTATCGCAAAAAGTTTTTATAGGCCGCTGCGCCCGTTCTACGCGAAGCTGGTCAACCGGCGGTATCGGAGCAAGCTGTTCCTCGTGTTCCTGCTCGTCACGATCGTCCCGGTGTCCTTCCTCGTCGCGTACGCGTACCACGCGATCAAGGACCAGCTCGTCCGCCAGGCCGTCGACAACGTCGGCGGCACGATGGCGCAGCTCGACAACAACATCGAGAACAAGCTCGACCTCTACGCGCAAATCTCCACGCTGATCTACCTGGACACGGAGCTGCGCAATTATTTGGTCAACCCGTACAAGAAGAACGACGTGTACGTGCTCGACGCGTTCGACTACATCAACAAGTCGCTGTACAAGATCATGGCGATGAACCCGAACCTGAAGGCGATCACGATCTATTCGGACAACGAATCGCTGAACTCGGACGGCTTCTTCATCAAGCACATGGAGGATCTGCCGCAGACGCTCCGCGACCGCTCGTTCCAGGCGGAGGGCCGGTTGACGAGCTTCTACCAGAACGATTCCGCCAACGGGAAAGTCATTTTGCTGGCGCGCTCGCTGAACTACCTGAGCCTGAACTATCCGTACGGCATCCTGACGATGGAGATTTCCGACTGGGAGCTCTACTCCCTGATCGAGAAGGAGAACAAGAACAAGACGATCTACGTGGCGGACGAGAACGGCGACGTCATCACGTCGAGCGTCCGGCGGCCGGCGTACCGGAACGTCGCGGAGCTTCTGCCGGGCGGCGCTCATGCGGACGCGCTGAACGCGGGGCAGCCGGTCTACGCGAACATCGGCGGCGAGCCGTCCATCCTCGTGGAGAAGCGGCTCTCGAACGGCTGGCGGACGGTCGTCGTCCTCCCCTATGACGAGCTGATCGACCAGGCGTCCGATGCCTCGCGGAAAATGCTCCTGATCTCGCTCGCCTGCATCGCCGTCGCCGTCGTGCTGATCTACGGCACGAGCCAGCTCATGACGAAGCGCTTCGAGTCGCTGCTGCAGCAGATCCGCAAGGTGGAACGCGGGCATTTCGACGTCGATCTGCGGCGGATGGGCACGGACGAGGTCGGGCAGCTCTCGTTCGCGCTGAAGAAGATGGCGGTCACGATCCAGGAGCTGATCAACGACGTCTACAAGAAGGAGATCGCCCAGAAGGAGGCGGAGATGGACAGCCTGCAGGCCCAAATCTCGCCGCATTTCCTGTACAACACCCTCGCGTCGATCTCCGCGCTCGCCGTCGCGGGCGACACGAGGCAGAGCCACCGGATGGCGGACGACCTGGCGCGCTTCTACCGCATCTCGCTCAGCAAGGGGAAGAAGAGCATCCCGATCGAGCAGGAGCTGCGCCTGACCGAGCATTACCTCGCGATCCAGAAGGTGCGGTTCGAGGGGCTGTTCGACGTCCGGTTCGTCCTCGACGAGTCGCTGCTGCACTACACGACGCCGAAGCTGATCCTGCAGCCGTTCCTCGAGAACTGCATCAACCACGCCATGTGGGACGAGGAGAAGGGCATCGGCATCGTCATCAGGCTGGCGGCGGACGGGGGCGATCTGGTGCTGGCGGTCATCGACGACGGCATGGGCATCCCGCGGGACGTCATGGAGCGGATGCGCGACAAGCCGGACCAGTCGGCGGGCTACGGCATCTACAACGTGCACAAGCGGATCCAGCTCGCCTTCGGGGAGCGCTACGGCGTGCGCGTCTACAGCCGGCTCGGCATCGGGACGTCGGTCCACATTCGCATGCCGATGACGCGGTGAAGCGGGGATGTAAGTCGTTTTCCGGCACGTTTGAATGCAAAGTGGTATGGAAACGCGGCGAAGCGGGTGTCTACAATAAATCTAGGCGTCAGCGGTTCGGTCCGCAACGGAACCGGCCGGTCCGGGCGGAAATATGAAATCGCTGCCATCGCAACATTCGCCAATTCGGCATAGGGGGACAAGAGAGGCATGTGGAAAAAAGGACAGTTTCGGTTCACGGTCGCCATGGTGCTGATGGCATCCATGCTCGCCGGCTGCGGCGGCAACGACAAGCCGGCCGCGAACGAAGGCGCGGACGGCGGGAACGCGCCGGCGGCCGGCAACGCGGCCGGCACGAACGGGGCGGACGGCGGGAACGCCCCGGCGGGCAATAAGCCGGTGACGTTCACCTTCTTCGACGCGAACGTCGGCGACTCGTTCGACAACCCGGTCGCGAAGGAGATCACGGCGAAGACGAACGTCATGCTCGAGATCCAGCAGCCGACGGGCAATCCGTCCGAGAAGCTGAACCTGATGCTCGCGAGCAACGATTTGCCGGACATCATGGACATCGGCCGCGGCGACATCCTCGAGAAATACATCGCGGCGGGCGCGCTCGTCCCGCTGAACGACCTGATCGACCAGTACGGCCCGCACATCAAGGAGATGTACGGCGACATGCTGAAGAAGACGCGCAGCGCGGACGGCAAGAACTACTACCTCGCCAACTGGTACGGCCTCGAGCAGTATCCGGTGTTCGGCTTCCTGATGCGGATGGACGTCATGAAGGAGCTCGGCGTCGGCGACAAGACGAACAACGGCGAGCCGTTCTCGTCCGACGAATTCGTCGATCTGCTGAAGAAGTACAAGGAGAAGTACCCGACGACGAACGGCAAGCCGACGGTGCCGATCACCTTCAACGGGGAGAACATGGGCGCGATCACGGGCTCGTTCAAGGGCATGTTCGGCATCATGCCGTACTACCAGGACGGCGGCGAGCTGAAGACGGACGTGAAGGATCCGCGCTACCTCGAAATGATCAAATTCATGAATTCGCTGTATACGCAAGGCTTGATCGATCCGGAATGGGCGACCAACAAGACGCAGCAGTACGAGCAGAAGCTGGCGAGCGGCAGCTATTTCGCCACGGCCGACGCCTTCTGGAACCTCGGCAAGCCGAACACGATTCTGAAGGACGGCGCCAAGGACCAGGCGAAGAAGGACGAAGCGCAGTTCTATCCGTACAAGGTGCTGGCGCCGGGCGTCGAGCCGTCGAAGGCGACGTACGGGCCGAAGAGTTCCCTCGGCTGGGACGGCATCGGCATCTCGAAGAGCAACAAGGATCCGGTGCGCGCGATCCAATTCCTCGACTTCCTCGCGAGCGAGGAAGGGCAGTACCTGATGATGTGGGGCATCGAAGGCAAGGATTGGGACATGAAGGACGGCAAGCACGTGCCGCGGCCGGAGACGCTGGAAGGGTTCGCGAAGGACTGGGACGGCTATTCCAAGCAGACCGGCATCCGCAAATGGACGTGGACGATCAAGAACGGCCCGGGCTCCGACGGCACGCCGTACGACTTGATCGGCCGCTATCAGACCGATCCGGTATCCGCGCTCGCGATCAAGAACCTGGCGGACACGTCGTTCGACACGGCGCCGTTCGACAATCTCGGCCCGAGCGGCGGCACGCCGGAGGCGATCATCCAGCAGAAGGTCAACGAGACGACGTCGAAGTACTTCCCGCGCATGGTCATGGCCGCGTCGGAGACGGAAGCCGTCGCCACGTACGACAAGATGATGAAGGAGCTCGAAACCGCGGGCGTCTCGAAGCTCGAGAAGATCTACACCGACAACTACAACAAACGGATGGAGCTGTGGAAGTAAGCGGTCGCGCGTCTGTCGCGATTCGCGGAAGACGGCCCGATTCGGGGAGAGGAGCGCCTGCGGGCGCTCCTTTTTACTTGGCGTTACGGAGCTGAGCCGATAAAAAAGAGCCCGAAGAGAACCAAAAAAGAGCCGGAAGTGAGCCGGATGGGGGGCATCGGGCCGGAAGAGCGCCCGGCAGACGAAAGCCCGGCGTTAATTCTCCTTCCGGAATTGCAGCGGCGTCATCCCGAGCTCGCGCCGGAACAGCCCGATGAACTGCGACGTCGTCGAGAAGCCGCATTCCAGCCCGATCGCGCTGACCGTCATCGTCGTATGCCGCAGCAGCTCGCGGGCGGCCTCCAGCCGCTTGCGCAGGACGTACCGGCCCGGCGAGCAGCCGGTCTGCGCCTTGAACAAATGGCGGAAGTGATCCTCGCCGTAGCCGGACAGCTCCGCCAGCGCGCGCAGCTGCACCGGCTGCGTGAAGTTCTCGTCCAGGTAGCGCCGCGCGTAGAAGAGCCGCTCCGGCCGCCGGCCGTCCTCCGCCGCGGGCTCCGCCTGCCGGCCGAGCAGCAGGACGATTTCGTTCAGCAGCAGGTCGGCGCGCGCCGCGTAGTGGGCTTTCTGCCCGAGCAGCTCTTCCTTCATCGTCAGCAGGAGCGCGTGAATCGTCCGCTCCGCCGTGTCGGGAATCAGCCCGTTCCGCAGCCGGACGGGAACGTCGTCGTACCGGAAGCCGAAGAAGAGGACGTCCGTCGCTTCGTCGTGCCGCTCGTCGTGCATGTAGTCCGGGCGGGTCAGCGTCATCGTGCCGGGCGCGTAAGCGAGCGTCCGGCCGTTCAGGTTCATCGCTCCGCTCCCCGAAACGTAATATACGAGCTCGTAGCAGCTATGCTTATGATAATCCACGTAAGTCCCCGCTTCATAAGACTTGTAGAAGAAGAAATCCAGCTTGCCGTTCATGCCGCCCGCCCGCCTTTCGCCGAATCCTGCTATTTTATCCCCAGTCTATTATAGCGGCGCGGGCCTGTCGACCCTATGATGAGAGTGAAGCGGCAACCATTCTTGCACGGGAGTGATGAGGCATGGCAAACGGGCTCGAAACCGGGCTGAGCGAGCAGGAAATCAAGCGATACGGGGAGGACGGCTTCCTCGTCTTCGACGGCATTTTGACGGACGAGGAGGTCGAAGAGCTGAGGCAGGCTTGCGAGGCGCCGCAAATCACGGGGCTGCGGTCGCAGAAGGACTACGAGACGGTCACGGTGCACGCGCTCGGCATCACGTCGCTGCATCCGGCGTTCCTGAAGCTGGCGAAGCATCCGGCGATCGTGGCGAAGCTGCGGTGCCTAATGGGCGAGGATATCCAGCTGCAGCATTCCAAGCTGGCGACGAAGCCGCCGACGAAGGGCGTCGGGGCGTTCGCCTGGCACCAGGACTTCGCGTATTATCCGCACACGAACACCAATATGCTGTCGGTGATGGTCATGCTGGACGACGCCACGCCGGAGAACGGCTGCATGCAAATGGTCCGGGGCAGCCACAAGTTCGGCTGTCTCGACCATATGAAGGACGGGCGCTTCGCCTGGGGCTGCCAGGAAAGCCGGTATTGGGAGTCGCCGGACAATCCGGACGATCTCGTCTACGTGACGCCGAAGACCGGCGGCATCAGCATCCACCACACGCTGACGCTGCACGGCTCGGCGGCGAACGCGTCCGGCCGCCCGCGGCGGGGGCTCGTGTTCTCGTACCGCGCGGCGGACGCCTACCAGCTGGCCGACACGCTGTTCGACGACACGGGGCTGATCGTCAGCGGCGGCTTCAAGGGCGTCGTCCGCTGCGAGGCCGGCGTGCTGACGCTGCCTTACCGGGGCGGCGGGGCGCATCCCTACGGCTCGGCGTGGAACCAGATCGGCGGCTTCGCGGCGGCGCATAACGCGGACGGCGCCTAAGCGGGGCGCTTCCTTCCTAAGCAAGGCGCCCCGGCGAGGCGCTTCGGTCTTAAGCAAGGCGGTCCGGCGCGGCGTTTCGGTTGGTACGCCGGATCGTGCCGTGCCGCCGAACGGGATAACCTGTCGTGACCATGGGGTTCGCCTAGGATGGCGGGCCTTTTTTTGCGTTCGGCACCGCGATTATGCGGCGCGCCCATATTATCGGCCGTTCTTTTGCCGATATAAGGAGGGGATGACCATTCCGCCGAGCGCGGACATACAAGGGAGCTGGACAACGAGCATGACCCATGACAAAGAAGCCTATTTGCAAGCGATCGCCGGGATGATGGACACGATGCTGAGCGTGTTTCCGGAAGAAGCGACGCTGATTCTGATCGACGAGACGCAGGTGCGGGCCTACCGGTCCTCGGGCATCGACGTGGAGGTCCCGATCGGCACGCCCCGTTCGGCGCTGGCGGGCACGATATCGGAGAAAGCCTTCGAGCAAGGCCGCGCGTTCCGCGAGGAGCGCGGGCCGGAGCGGTTCGGCGTGTCCTACGTCGGTACCGCGGTGCCGCTGCGGCTCGCGGGCGAGGTCGTCGGCGTGCTGACGTCCGCCGTGCTGAACCGCAGGCTGGACACGATCCGCGGTTCTTCGGAAAGCCTGGCGGCGTCCGTGCAGGAGATGACGGCAACGTCGAACGGCATCGCGGCGGCTTTCGGGGCCATCAGCGGCGAGATGGGCGCGCTGGCGGACAAGTCGGAGGCGCTGAACCGCGACATCGACGGCATCCAGTCCATCATCGGCGTCGTGCAGGAGCTGGCGGACACGTCCAACCTGCTCGGGCTGAACGCGTCGATCGAAGCGGCGCACGCCGGCGAATTCGGCAGAGGCTTCTCGGTGGTGGCCGGCGAGATCCGGCGGATGGCGGCCCAGAGCCGCGACGCCTCCCAGGACATCCGCGAGCAGCTCGGCGCGATGCAGGAGCGGCTGAAGGCGATCAGCGCGGACATCGACCGGATCAAGCGCGACATGGGTCATCACGCGGAGAGCGTGAAGGAGCTCGACGCGGCGTTCGGGCACGTCGCGTCCACGGCGGGCGAGATGCTGGAGAAGTTCACGCGGCAGTAAGCGCGGCCGGAGGGGCAATTCGTCTGTCGGCTCAGCTCCAAGCGCACGTATTCGCCCCGGTCTCGTCGGGCTCGCGCCGTACGGATAGCGAACGCGCGAAGGCGTACGCGCCAATGCCGCGCCGCCGCGCGCGATCCGCATGATCGCTTGCGAGGCCGAACGCGGTCCGAAGCGCATAAAAGGCTGTTCCCGGCGGGGCGGGAACAGCCTTTTTCCGTTGGCGCATCCTGCGCGCCCGATCCGCGTTAATACAGCCGCTGCGTCGCTTCCAGCTCGAACGCGCGCAGCTCGTCGTCGCGCCCTTCGCGGATCTTGACGGCCCATTCGGGGTCGTTCAAGAGCGCGCGCCCCACGGCGACGAGATCGAATTCGCCGCGCGCCAGCCGCTCGAGCAGCCCTTCGATGCCGGCCGTGCCGGCGCCCTTGCGCTCCTTGAAGAAGCGGGTGAACTCCAGGTCGAGCCCGACGGAGCCGACGGTGACGGTCGGCTTGCCCGTCAGCTTCTTCGTCCAGCCGGCGAGGTTCAGGTCGGCGCCGTCGTCGAACGCGGGCTCCCAGAACCGGCGGGTCGAGCAGTGGAACAGGTCCGCGCCGGCGTCGACGAGCGGCTCCAGGAAGCGGGCCAGCTCATCCGGCGTCGCCGCGAGCTTCGCGTCGTACGCGCCGTCCTTCCACTGCGAGTACCGCAGCATGATCGGGAAATCCGGGCCGACGGCGCGCCGGCACGCGGCGATGACCTCGGCGGCGAAGCGGGTCCGCTTCAGCATGTCGCCGCCGTATGCGTCCGTGCGGACGTTCGTGACGGCCCAGAAGAATTGGTCGATCAGGTAGCCGTGGGCGCCGTGCAGCTCGATGCCGTCGAAGCCGAGCCGCTTCGCGTCGCCGGCCGCCTGCGCGTACGCCGCGATCAGATCGGCGATTTCGCGTTCGGTCAGCGGCTCGCCGGCCCGTTCGCCGGCGAGGTTCAGCCCGGACGGGCCGACGGACGGCGCGTCCGGATGCGTGCCCGTGCCCGCCTTGCGCGCCATGCCGACATGCCAGAGCTGCGGCGCGATTTTGCCGCCGGCTTCGTGGACCGCCCGGACGACGCCGGCCCAGCCGTTCAAGGCCTCCTCGCCGTAGAAGTGCGGCCACTTCGTGCTGGCGCCCGCCGCGGGATGGTTGATCAGCGTGCCTTCCGTGACGATCAGGCCGACGCCGTTCTCCGCGCGCCGCCGGTAGTAGGCGGCCACGTCGTCGCCCGGGACGCCGCCGGGCGAGAAGCCGCGGGTCATCGGGGCCATGACGATCCGGTTGTCGAGCGACAGCTTCGGGGAGCGGAAAGGTTCGAACAGCGCTTTCGCCGTATCGGTGGTCATCGTGAATTCCTCCTTATGCATCATCGGATATAAAGGGATAAGGGGCGATTGAATGCGGGCAGCGGGATTCCGTTCTCGCGGTACCGGAAGCGAAATCCATGGTTCCACTTTACTCCATAAAGCCTTCCATTTCAATTCGCATAGTCGGCATTGCGAATCCGGAACGCACGGCGCGTCCGGCGGCGCGTCCGGCAGCGTTCCCGCCGTCTTTCCGGCGTTCGCGTCCATCCGCCGCCGTCCGCCGCCAAGCCGGAAAAAAGAAGCTTTCCGGAGCAATTGGCGGGTTCGTCCGCAAACGAACGGAATGAGCGCGTTTTCATCGCGCGAATTCGCCGCAGCCCGCGTCATGGCGCGCGCGGCGGCTTTTTACAATTTTCCCGGCCGGGACTACGATTAGAAGCATCACCACACAACTTACCGAACGCTGAATCCCATCAAGGGAGCGGGGGAACCATCGAAGCGGCCTGTCGCCAGGACCGGCTTCACGGGGTGAATCGCGGGCAGGCTCAGCTTGCTCGCGTAGGGCATTCTCTGGCCCGAATCCGGCAGCTAACCTCGCAAGCGGACAAGAGAGACGACCAGGCCGAACGCGCGCAAAGCGTTGCTTTTCTTTGCGCTGCCCATGAAGCCGGGAGCAGAGACATCTCTTCTCCCGGCTTCTTTTTTATACCAATTTATAGGAGTGACGAACATGCAAGCGGTGCAAACGGAAGCCACGCACAGGCGGGAACGAATGGACAAGGTAACGATCGAACGGATCGAATGCTTCCGGTTCGACCGGGAGTCGGCGCGGCTGCTGCTGCCGGATTCCACGGTCAAGGATTGCTGCGGGATCCTCATGCTCGGCTCGGCGACGGGCGAGCTCGGGATCGGCGTCTTTCGCGAGTGCGCGCTCAAGGGGGATTTCATCCGCTGGGCGTGCGCGTTCCAAGGGTTCAAGCACCATACCGTCGGCGAAGGCTTGCTGGAGGCAAGCCTGAAGCACGACGTCTGGGGCGACGTCCGGTCGCTCGCGGCGGAGAACGCGCTGCGCGAGCTGGCCGCGGGCCGTACCGCCGCGCCGGACGAGCCGCTGTTCGTCAGCCTGCACGATCACGCGTACTGCTTCGAGCATGCGCAGGCGTATGTCATTTTTTAGGAGGCGGTAGTGGCGGCAGCCGTCATTTTTATGCTTTTTTTACGCGCGGCCCCGCACTCTTTACCCCGAATTTATGGGAAACGGCGTTAAGATGACGATGTGCGAAAGAAGGGAGCAGGGATGAAGACGTGAACGAAAGGGAAGCAACCGCGCAGCGAACGGCCGCGCCGCAAACGTCCGCGCAGCAGACGGCGCAAGCGATCGTCGTGTCGGCCATGACCAAGGCCGGCGAGCAGTTCATGAAGCAGCTGCTCGTCAAGGGACTGCCGTTTACGGCCGTCACGAACAGCGTCGCCGAACGGCAGCAGCTCGCCAAGCTCGGCGTCCAGTCGATTTTGCTGGTGAACACGATCGATCCGGACACGTGGGAGCGGCCGGACCGCCCCGTCGGGAAGGCGTTTCTGTTCGAAAGCAGCTTGTCGCTGTGCTGCAGGTATTTGCGCATGATCCGCAAGTGGACCGACCAGCCGGTGTACGTCGTCACGGGGCGCACGCACGGGCGGCTGATCTACAAGGGGCTCGGCGCCGACCATATCGTGCATGTCCAGACGGGCGGCCTCGGCTCTCTGCTGGAGTAGCATAAAAAGGTTTACTTTGGAAGAAAGTATCAGTAGGCAAGGGAAAGGTAGCGGAGGAGGGTGTACGGATGGTTAACGATTTTACGATGGTGCTCCTGGCTGCGGTCGTCTTCGGACTCTTTTGGGGCTTCCGGGCATTTTGCGGACGCGCCTGAGCCGGCGGCGCCCGGGCGCTTGAGCGGACCGGCGGAACGGCCGGACGCGGAACGCGGCCCACACTACGCGAAGGAGGGTCAACCATGGTCGTAATGGGGATTATCGCCATTGCCCTGATCGTATATCTCGGTTTCGTCTTGGTGAAGCCGGAGAAGTTTTAAACCTTGGATCGCCGTTTCATTAATTGAGGAGGAAATATCGCTATGGCTATGGGATTCGTTCAAGTCGCCGTCACGCTGGTCATTATCATGCTCTTGGTGAAGCCGGTCGGCGCTTATCTTGTCAAAGTCTTCTCGCAGGAAAAAACCGGACTCGATCGCGCGTTCGGGCCTGTCGAGCGGCTGCTCTACCGGATCATGGGCGTGCGGGAAGGCGAGTCGATGGGCTGGCGCGCGTACGTGGGCGCCGTGCTCCTCTCCAACTTCGTCATGCTGCTGCTGATCTATCTGATTCTGCGGCTGCAGAGCTACCTGCCGCTCAATCCCGACGGCATCGGCAACATGCCCGCGGGGCAGGCGTTCAATACGGCCGCGTCGTTCATCACGAACACGAACTGGCAGTCCTACAGCGGCGAGAACGGATTGTCCTACTTATCGCAGCTGATCGCGATCACGTTCCCGATGTTCACGTCGGCGGCCACCGGCTTCGCCATCGCGGTCGCGTTCATCCGCGGCTTGATCGGCCGCCAGGACAACCTCGGCAACTTCTACGTCGACATGACCCGTACGATCACGCGGGTATTCCTGCCGATCAGCTTCATCGTCGCGCTGTTCCTGGTGTTCCAGGGCGTGCCTCAGACGCTGATGGGCGCCGTGCACGCCACCACGCTCGAAGGCGGCGATCAGACGATCGTGCGCGGGCTTATCGCCTCGCTGGAATCGATCAAGCACTTGGGGACCAACGGCGGCGGCTGGATGGGCACGAACGCGGCGCATCCGTTCGAGAACCCGACGGCGCTCGCGAATCTCGTCCATATTCTGTGCATGATGCTGCTGCCGACGGCGCTCGTCTACGCGTTCGGCCTGATGATCCGCAACAAGAAGCAGGGCTGGGCCGTGTTCGGCGCGATGAGCTTTATTTTTCTCGTCATGCTGGTTACGGTATTCGTTTCGGAATATAAAGGCGTCGGCGCGCTGGACGCCATGGGCGTTCATGGCAACATGGAAGGCAAGGAAGTCCGCTTCGGCATCTCCGAATCGGCGCTCTTCACGACCGTCACGACGGCGGCCACGACGGGCAGCGTCAACAACATGCACGAATCCTTGACCCCGCTCGGCGGCTTCACGGCGCTGGCGGAAATGATGCTGAACAACGTGTTCGGCGGCAAGGGCGTCGGGCTGCTCAACGGGTTATTGTACTTGATTCTGTCGGTCTTCATATGCGGCCTGATGGTCGGCCGGACGCCGGAGTTCCTCGGCAAGAAGATCGAAGGCAAAGAAGTGAAGCTGGCGTGCATCGCGCTGCTGATCCATCCGCTCGTCATTCTCGTGCCGACGGCGATCGCGTTCCTCAGCCCGAACGCGCAGTCGTCGATCGCGAACGGCGGCATGCACGGCTTGACGGAAGTGCTCTACGCGTTCGCTTCGGGCGCGGCCAACAACGGCTCCGCATTTGGCGGCCTGACCTCCAATACGGACTTCTACAATATCGGCATCGGCGTGGTCATGCTGCTCGGCCGGTACGTCTCGATCATCGCGATGCTCGCGATCGCCGGCTCGCTGGCCGTCAAGCGCGTCATTCCGGTCACGACCGGCACGCTGCGCACCAACACGGCGCTGTTCTCGGGCATTCTCGTCGTGATCATTCTCGTCATCGGCGCGCTCACGTTCTTCCCGTCGGTCGCCCTCGGACCGATCGCCGAGCATCTGGCCATGCCGAAGTAACGCCCCGGGCGTTACCGTATCGCACTCGCTTTCCGTTATGCATTTAAGGGAGGATCTATATGGCTGCAAGCAAAAAAACGTTATCGAAGGACCTCGTCCTTCCCGCGGTCGGGGACGCGTTCAAGAAGCTGAACCCCGCCGTCATGATCAAGAACCCGGTCATGTTCATCGTGGAAGTCGGCACGCTCATCACGCTGCTGCTGTCCATCCAGCCGGATCTGTTCGGATCGTCCGGCGCGGGCCGGGGCTATAATCTCGCGGTGTTCTTCATCCTGTTGTTCACCGTGCTGTTCGCCAACTTCGCCGAAGCGCTGGCGGAGGGCCGCGGCAAGGCGCAGGCGGATACGCTGCGCAAGACCAAGTCCGACACGACGGCGAAGCTGCTTCAGAAGGACGGCTCGCTGAAGCAGGTCTCCTCGACGCAGCTGCGCAAGGGCGACATCGTCCGCGTCGACGCCGGGGAGATCATTCCGACGGACGGCGAGATCATCGAAGGGCTCGCGTCCGTCGACGAATCGGCGATCACGGGCGAATCCGCGCCGGTCATCAAGGAAGCCGGCGGCGACTTCTCGTCCGTCACCGGCGGCACGCGGGTCGCGTCCGACTTCATTATCGTGAAGGTCATGACGGACCCGGGCGAATCGTTCCTCGACCGGATGATCTCGCTCGTCGAAGGCGCGAAGCGCCAGAAGACGCCGAACGAAATCGCGCTGACGACGCTGCTCGCCGTCCTGACGATGATCTTCCTGATCGTCATCCTCACGATGGTGCCGATGGCGAATTACCTGAACGTCCAGCTCGACATCGCGACGCTGATCGCGCTGCTCGTCTGCTTGATCCCGACGACGATCGGCGGGCTGCTGTCCGCGATCGGCATCGCCGGCATGGACCGCGTCACGCAGTTCAACGTGCTCGCGATGTCCGGCAAGGCCGTCGAAGCGGCCGGCGACATCGACACGCTCATCCTGGACAAAACCGGCACGATCACGTACGGCAACCGGATGGCGTCCGAATTCCTGCCCGTGAAAGGCACGACCGCCAAGGAGATGACGCTGGCCTCGCTGAAGGCGTCCGTCAAGGACGAAACGCCGGAAGGCCGGTCCATCGTCGAGCTGGCGACGAAGCTCGGCGAGTCGTTCGCCGAGAGCGAATACGGCCGCGCCGAGCCGATCGAATTCACCGCCGAGACCCGGATGTCGGGCCTCGACCTGCCGGACGGCACGAAGATCCGCAAGGGCGCCGTGGACGCGATCAAGCGGTACGTCGCGGCGCAGGGCGGCACGCTTCCCGGCGACCTGGAAGAGATTTCGAACCGCATCGCCAAGGCGGGCGGCACGCCGCTCGCGGTCGCGATCGGCGACCGGATTTACGGCGTCATCTACTTGAAGGACACCGTCAAGCCGGGCCTGAAGGAACGGTTCGCGGAGCTGCGCGCCATGGGCATCAAGACGATCATGGCCACGGGCGATAATCCGCTGACGGCCGCGACGATCGCGCTGGAAGCCGGCGTCGACGACTTCATCGCGGAAGCGAAGCCGGAGGACAAGATCGCCGTCATCAAGCGGGAGCAGCAGGAAGGCAAGCTCGTCGCGATGACGGGCGACGGCACGAACGACGCCCCGGCGCTGGCGCAGGCCGACGTCGGCCTGGCGATGAACTCCGGCACGATGGCCGCGAAGGAAGCGGCCAACATGATCGATCTCGATTCCGACCCGACGAAGCTGCTGTCCGTCGTGTCCATCGGCAAGCAGCTGCTCATTACCCGCGGCGCGCTGACGACGTTCTCGATCTCCAACGACATCGCCAAGTACTTCGCCATTATTCCGGCGATGTTCATCATCGCGATGCCGCAGCTGCAATCGCTCAACATCATGGATCTGGCGTCGCCGAAATCCGCGATCCTGTCCGCGCTGATCTTCAACGCGATCATCATTCCGCTGCTCATTCCGATCGCGATGAAGGGCGTCAAGTACCGCGCCATGAGCGCCGACCGGCTGCTGACGCGCAACGTGCTGCTGTACGGCATCGGCGGCGTGATCGTGCCGTTCATCGGAATCAAGATCATCGACTTGATCCTGCACGGCTTGCATTTGGCCTAAACTTGGTAGAAGAGGAGTCTTCACATGAGAACGATTGTTACCGCTTTGCGCGTGTCGATAGTGATGATGCTGGTTTGCGGTTTGATTTATCCGCTCGTGACGACCGGGTTCGCCCAGGTGCTGTTTCCGAAACAGGCGGACGGCAGTCTGATGGAGGCGGCGGACGGAACCGTCACCGGTTCGGAGATCATCGCGCAGGGCTTCGAATCGCCGAAGTTGTTCCACCCGCGGGTGTCGGTCGCGAAGTTCGATCCGACCGCGACGGTCGGCTCCAACCGCGCCGTGGCGACGGAGGATTACGTGGCGGAGATCGGCAAGAACGTCGACGCCGTGAAGGCCGAGAACCCCGGCATGACGGACGTGCCGGCCGACCTGGTCACCTCCTCCGGCTCCGGCTTCGACCCGGATCTGTCGCCGGAGGCGGCGAAGGCGCAGGTATCGCGCATCAGCAAGGCGACCGGCCTGAGCGCCGACGAGCTGAACAAGCTGATCGACGATACGACGAAGAGCCGGCAGCTGGGGATTTTCGGCGAGCCCCGCGTGAACGTCAACGCGCTTAACGAAGCGCTGCTGCAACGCATCAAGCTGTAACGGACGCGGCCGCTCCCGGCAACGGGGGGCGGCTTTGTCTGCGTTAAGGACGACCGGTTACGGAGGGAGGAGACAGCCGTGGGAGGCTTCAGGCGCAAGACGCCGGAGGAAATATTGCAGTCGATCTCCAAGCTGCACCGGGGCACGCTGAAAATTTACATCGGTCCCGTCAGCGGCTCGGGCAAAACGTACCATATGCTGCGGGAAGGCCAGACGCTGCTGCAGCAGGGCGTCGACGTCGTCATCTGCGCCGTGTCGACGCTGCAGCGGAAGGAGACGGTGGAGCAGCTCGGGGAGCTGGAACGGGTGCCGAGCATACACTGGTACCGCGAGCAGATGGAATGCAAGGATTTGAACCTCGACGCGCTGCTGGAGCGCAATCCCGAGGTCGTCCTCGTGGACGGCCTGGCGCACCGCAACCGGGAGGGCGCGCGGTTCCGCACGCGGCTCGAGGACATCAAGTTCCTGCTCGGCCACGGCATCAGCGTCATCACGACGGTCAACGTCTACGAGCTCGAAGGGTATACGGAGCTGGCTCAGAAACTGACGGGCATCGAGGTGAAGCATACGGTGCCCGCGGACACGCTGGAGCTGGCGGACGAGGTCCGGCTCATCGACGTCACGCCGGAGACGATCCTGAACCGGCTGGCGGAGGGCCACTTGAACGGGAGCACGGATCTGCCGCTGTTCAAACGGGGCAATTTGGGCGTGCTGCGCGAGCTGGCGCTGCGGCTCGTCGCCGAGGACGTCGGCGATTCGCTGCGGGAGCACCGGGAGGAGCTGGGCCTGGACGGTCCGGCCGGCACGGGAGAGCGGATCCTGGTATCGGCCCAGTATCATTGGAACGGGTCGATCTACGTCCGCCGCGGGCAGCAGATCGCGAAGCGGCTGAACGGGGACCTGCTGGTCGTGACGTTCCGCAACATGAAGCGCGCGCTGTCCAAGGAGGCGGCCGTCTTCCGGCGGAGCATCATCAAGCTGGCGGAGAAGGTCGACGGCGAGTTCGAGGAGCTGCCGTTCCGCTCGCGCCGGCAAATCCCGAAGACGATCGTCGATTACGCCGCCGCGCACGGCGTGACCCGCATCGTCATGGGGCACACGAAGCATACCCGCTGGCAGGAGCTGCTGCAGGGCTCGGTCGTCAACCAAATCCTGAAGCGCGCCACCGGCCTCGACGTCTTCCTCGTGGCCGACCGGTCGGAGCGGGAGGGCGAGCGGGTGCTGCCCGCGAACATCGCTCCGGCCGCGCCGCCGCAGCCGTACCGGCGGCTGAGCGAGCAAGAGGTGACGGAGCGGATCGGCGAGATCAAGCGCGGCCGGTTCAAGGTCTATATCGGGGCGGCGCCCGGCGTCGGCAAGACGTATACGATGCTGCGCGAAGGCAACGACCTGCTGCGCAAGGGCATCGACGCGCGAATCGGCCTCTTGGAGACGCACGGCCGCCGGGACACGATCGAGCAGGTCGGAACGCTGCCGTCGGTCGCGCGAGAGCGGATCCTGTACCAGGGCGTCGAGCTGGAGGAGATGGATACCAAGGCGATCATCGCCGCGAGCCCGGAGGTCGTGCTCGTCGACGAGCTGGCGCACACGAACGTGCCGGGCAGCCGCAACAAAAAGCGGTACGAGGACGTCTTGGAAATACTGGACGCCGGCATCTCGGTCATCACGACCGTGAACGTGCAGCATCTGGAGAGCCTGAACGACGCGGTGGAACAGATCACGGGCATCCGCGTCCGCGAAACGGTGCCGGACAGTATTCTGCAGCTGGCGAATGAAGTACAATTGATAGACGTGGCGCCCGAAGCGCTCCGCAACCGGATGCGCGAGGGCAAAATTTACGCGATGGCCAAGGTCGACCAGGCGCTCTCGAACTTCTTCAAGACGGGCAACCTCATCGCGCTGCGCGAGCTGGCCCTGCGCGAGATCGCCGACGACGTCGACGAGCGGCTCGAATCGCTGGAGCGGAAGAGCTCGCTGCGCGGCCCGTGGCGCCGGCGCGAGGCGATCTTCGTCTGCGTCAACAACACGCCCTACGCCAAGCGGCTCGTCCGCCGCGGCTTCCGGACCGCTTACCGGCTCAAGGCGCCGTGGTGCGTCAACTACGTGCAGGTCGGCTCCTCGCTCGGCGAGCGGGAGCGGCGCCAGCTGGAGACGCTGGAGCTGCTGACCGTCAAGCTCGGGGGCACGTTCGTCGTGCACCGCGCGGAGTCGCGCAAGGCGATCGCGGGCGTGCTGTCGGCGAAGGCGGACGAAGCGGAGGCGACGCAGCTGATCATCGGGCAGTCGAAGCTGCCGTGGTGGAGCGCCTTCCGGTACGGCTCGGTCGTGAAGAAGCTGATCGCCTTGTCCCGGTACCGGGATATCTTGGTCGTCGCGGATTACGGGGGGAAAGAAGGTGAGGAGCGTCGCAGCCGCTGACCGCCCGGCAAGGCCGGCTTACCGGCCTTATGCTTGGACCATGCTCGGCATCGCCGCGCTGACCGCCGCGCTCCACGTCGTCGGTTCGGCGTTCGATGCCGTCAACATTGCCCTTATCTATTTATTTCCGGTGCTGTTCAGCGCCGTCTATTGGGGCCTCGCTCCCGCCGTCTTCGCCGCGGCGGCGGGCATGCTCGCGTTCGATTATTTTTTCGTTCCGCCGTTTCTTAGTTTTACGGTCCAGGACCTGCGGTACTTGCTCTCCTTCGCCGTCTATATCGCGGTGGCGGCGCTGACCGCGACGCTCGCGAGCCGGCTGAAGCAGCAGGCGAAGCACGCCAAGGACCGGGAAGCGCTGACGGCGGCGCTCTATTCGCTGAGCCGCCAGATGACGGCGATCGGCGATCTCCGGGCGCTGCTGGAAAATATCGCGTCCCAGGTGTCCGCGACGCTGGAGGCGCCGATCGCGATCTACCTGCCGGGGGCCGCGGGCGAGCTGGAGCGGGCGGCGTGGTCGCCCGGCGAGCACGGCTTCGGCGAAGGCGAGCCGCCCATGGCCATCGCCGATTGGGCGTTCAAGCACGGCGAACCGGCGGGCAAAGGGACGGGGACGCTGGGCGCCTTCCCGGGATTGTTCGTCCCGCTCCGGACGGAGGAGCGGACGTACGGCGTCCTCGCCGTGCGCGCCGAGGAGGCGCCGCATGCCGACAGCCGCCGGCTGCTCGAGGCGTACGGCGGCTTGGCCGCGACCGCGATCGCCCGCGTGAAGCTGAGCGAGGAAGCGAAGCTCGCGCATCTGACGGCGGAGTCGGAGCGGATCCGGACGGCGCTGCTCGACTCCGTGTCGCACGAGCTGCGCACGCCGCTCGCCACCATCATCGGCTCGGCGACGGCGCTGATGGAGAGCGACGACGTGTTCTCGTCCGCGGACCGGCTGGAGCTGCTCGGCACCGTCCGCGACGGGGCGCTGCGGATGAACCGCCTCGTGACCAACCTGCTCGGCATGGTGAAGCTCGAGAGCGGCATGCTGGCGCTGCGCCGCGACTGGTGCGACGCCGCGGACATCGTCGGCGTCGCGCTGGCGCAGGTGAAGGGCTTCAAGCAGAACCGGCGCCTGATCGCGAAGCTGCCGGAGCCGGCGGTTTATTTTCCCGCCGACGAGGTGCTGCTGGAGCAGGTGCTGGTCAACGTCGTCAGCAACGCGATCAAGTATTCGCCGGACGGCAGCGAGATCGTGATCGCGGCGCGCCAGACGGGACCGTGGGTGCGCATCTCGGTGGCGGACCAGGGGATCGGCATCGCGGAGGCCGACCGCGAACGGATTTTCGAGAAGTTTTACCGCGGGCAGAACGGCGGCGGGACGACCGGCACGGGGCTCGGGCTCGCCATCTGCAAGGGCATCGTGGAAGCCCACGGCGGCACGATCACGGCGTCGCCCCGGGCGGAGAAGGGGACGGTCGTCACGATCGCGCTGCCGGCGGGCGAGCCGCCGACCGAGGACCGGACGCGCAAGGAGGAGGAAGCTTGACATGACAACGACCGGCGGCGCGCGGATTCTCGTCGTGGACGACGAGCCGCAGATCATCAAGCTGCTGAAGGTGACGCTGAAGGCGCATCATTTCGAGGTGCTGGAGGCGGCGACGGGCGAGGACGGCATCTACCAGGCGAGCATCGGCCGCCCGGATCTGATCGTGCTCGACCTGGGGCTGCCGGACGTGCCGGGCATGACGGTGCTGCGCCGCATCCGCGAATGGTCGCGGGCGCCCGTCATCGTGCTGACGGCGAAGGACCGCGAGGCCGACAAGATCGAAGCGCTCGACAGCGGCGCGGACGATTACGTCACGAAGCCGTTCGGCATGGGCGAGCTGGTGGCCCGCATCCGCGTGGCGCTGCGCCACGCGGGCAACGCCCAGCAGGAGCCGGTGCTTCGCTTCGGCCGGCTCGTCGTCGATCTCGCGCAGCGGCTCGTGGAGCTGGACGGGAGCCGGGTGAAGCTGACGCCGACCGAGTACGAGCTGCTGAAGGTGCTGGCGTCCAACGCGGGCAAGGTCGTCACCCAGCGCCATCTGCTGCAGCAGGTGTGGGGCGGCCATCACCACGAATCCGACAGCCACTACTTGCGCGTGTACATCGGCCATCTGCGCAAGAAGCTGGAGGAGGACCCGACGCGGCCGACGTTCATCGAGACGGAGCCGGGCATCGGGTACCGGTTCCTGCTGCGGGATTCGGAGGAATGAACGGCGGGAGGCGCCGCGCCGCAGGCGGACGGGCGCCGGCGGCAAGCGGACGTCGACGGCAAACGGACGCGCGGCTCCCGCTCCCGGGAGCCGCGCGCAGCCGGAGCTCGGCGCGGCCGACGATCCCGGCGGGCACGACGAACCCGGCTCGCGCGCATCGCGCATGCAGCGTGAGCGCAAACGCAGCACAAACGCATCGCAACGAAGGCAGCCTAAACCAAGGCTGCCTTCGTTGCGTTTCCGTCCCGCGGAGCCGCGCGGCGGCTAATTCACGTACCGGCGAAACCGTTTCGTGCGCTTCACCATCTTGCACTGCGACATGTAGCGGCGCATGCTTTTCTTCTGCGTATGGCCCTTGCTGCTCTTGCCGCGGACGCAGACGTAATGCTTCTTGGACAGGGAGTAGATCCGAATGTTGCGGCGATGGCAGCGCCCGAGCCAGCCGGCATCGGTGCCGGACTTCTTGAACTCGGGAAACTTCACCCGCTTCCAAACCGACCGGCGGAAGACGAGCGTCCCGCCCTTCAGGCTGCGCGTATAGCTCCATTCGCCGCCGGGACGGTACAGCATCAGCGCCCGTTTCGCTTTGAAGTAGACGTAGGACGTATGCTTGCCGACGATGCCCGCTTTGCCCCCTTTGATCGCGCGGGCGGCTTCCCGGAGGAACTTCGGGCCGTAATAGTCGTCGTCGTCGAACTTGGCGACGAGCCCTTTGCTCGCGCGCTTGACGGCGTAGTTCAGGCATTTCCCGAGCTTGTATTTCTGGGAAAGCCGGTACACCCGGATTTCGTTCTTCTTATAGCGCCTCGCCCGTTTCCGGTAACGCTTGATGTTCAGCTTGTCGTTGTTCAGGACGATGATCATTCGCTTGTTCTTCCATCGCTGCCGTCTGTAGTTCGCGAACACGTTATCGATGCACTTCCGGCGGATCGTGCAGGTGACTACGGTAATCATGGGTCGTCATCTCCGTTTGGCGTATATGAAAGCATCGTTTCGCTTCCTTAGGCGTTCTTTGTAGGATATGAGCGGACATCGGCGCAAGGCACGGCGCATGCACTACTTTCTTCGCGCGGGCGGCGGCGCCTCGCCTTCATAGATTGGGTCGTACTCCGACCCGTTCGCCGAATCGTCACGGGCTGGAAGAAGAAAAGGCATGGACGATTCCCGTCCCGATCGGCTAATCTAGGAAAAGCGGGAGGTGGGGGAGCAGATGTACAACGCAATCATCGTCGACGACGAAGCCGTCGTCCGCATCGGCCTGAAGAACACGATCGACTGGCGGGAGCACGGCTTCGCGCTGATCGGCGACTACGCCAACGGGCGCGACGCTTGGGAGGCGATCGAGCAGCGCAAGCCCGACCTCGTCATCTCCGACATCAGCATGCCGTTCATGGACGGCCTGGAGCTGGCGGGCCTGATCGCCGCCAATTATCCGTATATCAAAGTGATCATTCTGACCGGCTACGACGAATTCGAGTACGCCCGGCAGGCGCTGCGCCTGAAGGTATCGGATTTCGTGCTGAAGCCGATTACCGCCCGCGAGATCCGGGGGCTGCTGGACAAGGTCCGCGCCGAGATGGACGAAGAGCGGGAACGCCGGGAGGACCTGAGCCGGCTGCAGAGCCAGCTGAAGCAAAGCCTGCCGATTTTACGAGAGCGCTTTCTGGAGCGGCTCGTCGCCGTCGGCCTCGGCAAGGCGGAGATCGCGGACCGTTTCGCGTACTTCGGCCTGGCGCCGCTCGCCGCCGGATCCGTCGCCGTCGTGGCGGACATCGACGATTTCGGCGACCGCGAGCTGCCGTCGTACGAGCACGACGCGGAATTTTTGCGGTTCGCCGCGTTCGATATTTTCGAGGAAGTCGCCGAGCGGCAGGGCGCGATCGCCTTCCGCACGCGCGAGGAGCGGATGGTCGCGATTCTCGCCGGCGAAGGGGACGGCAGCGACCTTTACGAAACCGCTTTCCGGTACGCCGAGGAGGTCCGCTACCACATCGAGAAGTTCCTCAGCTTCACGGCGACGTTCGGCGTCGGGCGCGTCGTGCCGTCCGCCGAGCTGCTGCCGGCCTCCTACAAGGGCGCGCTGTCCGCGCTCGACTACCGGTTCCTGCACGGCAAGAACCGCGTGCTCGGCATCCTCGACCTGGAGGGCCGGCCGGAGGGCGAGCCGCTCGCGAACGCCGCGTGGGACCGGAAGCTCGTCTCGACCGTCAAGACCGGCTCCGTCCACGAGGCGCAGACGCTGATCGAGGACGGCATCGCGGAGCTGAAGCGCTCGCGCGTGCCGATCGAGACGTGCTTCCTGCAGATGCAGAAGGTCGTGCTGGCGCTCATGAACGCGATCCAGGAGGTCGTGGCGCACGACCGCGAAGCGTCGATCGACAGCCAGATGATGCTGATGGAAGTATACAAGTTCAAGACGCTCGACGAGATCGAGGCGTGGCTCAAGCAGGTCGTCGGCGCCGTCATGACGGAGATCGCGGAGAACCGGAATCATTTCGCGAACGCGCAGATGCATCGGGCGGTCGAATACATCGAGACGCATTATGCCGACGACAAAATGTCGCTGCAGGACCTATGCCGCCACGTGCACATGAGCACCAGCTACTTCAGCCTCGTGTTCAAGCAGCATACGGGCGAGACGTTCGTCGAGTATTTGACCGGCGTCCGCATCGCCAAGGCGAAGGAGCTGCTGCAGGCGACGGGCCTGAAGTTTTACGAGATCGCGGCGCAGGTCGGCTACGGCGACCCGAATTATTTCAGCCTCCTGTTCAAGAAACGGGCCGGCATGACGCCGAAGGAGTACCGGGAACGGCTCGCGAAGGAGAGCGGTGCTTAAGATGGCGAAGGAACGCGCGCTGCGCCTGCCGATTTTTCCGCTCAAGAGCATCCAGTCTAGCATCTCGTTCGCGTTCTCGTGCGTAATTCTCGCGGCGATCGTCGCGATCAGCCTGATCAGCTACCGGCTGTCCGTGCACGCGGTCGAGAAGAACTCGCAGGGCTACATCGAGGAAATCATCAAGCAGGTGAACACGAACATCCAGTCCTACGTCGACAACATGGAGAACATCTCCCTGCTCGCGATGACGAGCAAGGACGTCAAATATTACATCTCGGACAACAGCTTCATCAGCGCGGAGGAGCGGCGGCCGTACGAGAAGCGGATATCCGATTTGTTTCAAGCGATCCTCTACACGCGCAAGGACATCGCGAACATCATGGTGTTCGGCTACAACGGCCGGTTCGTCTCCGACCGCCGGATCACGGACCTGAACCCGAACGCCGGCATCGCGGAGCAGGCGTGGTACAAGGACGCGAAGGCGGCCGGCGGCAAGTCGGTCATCTCGGCGCCGCATATCCAGAATATCATCCAAAACGAATACCGCTGGGTCGTCTCGCTCAGCCGCGAGCTGAAGAGCACGGACGGCATCACGGCGGAGGGCGTGTTTCTCGTCGACCTGAACCTCAGCGTCATCAACGACCTGGCGAGCGACATCAACCTCGGCAAGCGCGGCTACGTCTTCATCGTGGACCAGAAGGGCAACCTCGTCTATCATCCGCAGCAGCAGCTTATCAACGGCAACCTGCGGACGGAGCTGATCTCCCGCGTCACCGGGTCGCCGAGCGGCACGTCCTTCATCGCCGACGACGCCGAGGGCAAGCGGATCTATTCGATCCGGGACACGAACTTCGGCTGGAAGATCGTCGGGGTCGCCTATACGGATGATCTGATCGCGAGCAAAGGCGCGCTGCGCAATTCGATTCTGCTGTACGCGCTGTTCGGTCTCGGCGTCTCGCTGCTCATCTCGTTTTGGCTGTCGTACCGGCTGTCGCGGCCGATCCGCAATCTGCAGGCCGACATGAAGCTCGTCGAGCGCGGCAACTTCGGCATTCAGACCGAGATCCGGCAGATGAACGAGATCGGGCAGCTCGGCCGGACGTTCAACATGATGGTCGGACGCATCAAGACGCTCATGGACGAGATCATCCAGAACCAGGAGAGCAAGCGCAAGAGCGAGCTGCAGCTGCTGCAGGCGCAGATCAACCCGCATTTTCTGTACAACACGCTCGATTCCATCGTCTGGATGGCGGAGCAGAAGCAGCACGAGGAGGTCGTCCTGATGACGTCCGCGCTCGCGAAGCTGTTCCGGGCGAGCATCACGAAGGACCAGGAGATCGTCCCGATCCGCGTGGAAGCGGAGCATATCGCGAACTATCTGCTCATCCAGAAGATGCGTTACGACAGCCAGCTCGACTACGAGATCGCCATCGCTGACGACATCCTGCGCCACAAGACGCTCAAGCTGCTGCTGCAGCCGTTCGTCGAGAACGCCATTTATCACGGCATCCGGGGCAGCGCGGACAAAGGATGGATCGCGATTCGCGGCTCGCGGCAGGGCGACAACGTCGTGTTCGAGGTCGAGGACAACGGGCAGGGCATGACGCCGGAGCAGCTGCAGCGGCTGTTCCTGCCGGACGACGGCCAGAGCCGCAAAGGCATCGGCATCCGCAACGTCAACGAACGGATCAAGCTGTATTTCGGCCGCGAGTACGGCGTCCAGATCCGCAGCGAGCTCGAGGCCGGCACCTGCGTGACGATTACGATTCCCACACTCTAAGCCAAAGGAAGAACGCCCCATGCGCAAGCCACGCCTTACGCTACTGCTCATACTCGCGCTGCTGACGCTCGCCGTCTACGCGGCTTTCTTCGCCAAGCTGCTGCCGGCGCCAGACCATGGCGGCAAGACGGTCACCGTCGTGCTGAAGTCGCTGAACGTCCGTTCGGACTACTGGCAGACGATGATCGCGGGCGCCCAGGCGGCGGCGAAGGAGCTCGGCGCCAAGCTGGACGTCCAAGGTCCGCTGCAGGAATCGGACGCGGACGGGCAGATTCGGGCGCTGCGCGACGCGATCGGGCGCAGGCCGGACGCGATCGCGGTGGCGCCCGACGACGACCCGCGGATGCCGGTCTTGCTGGACGACGTCCGCAAGGCGGGCATCCGGCTCGTCGTGATGGATACGCCGCTGACGCTGGCCGAACCGCCGGTCTTCGTCGCGAACGACCACCTGCAGGCCGGCCGGCTCGCGGGGGACGCGGCCGCCCGCGCGGCGAACGGCGCCCCGGCGGTCGCGGTCTTCAGCGATGCGCCGCGGTCGTCCGTATCGGTCAAGCGGATCGAGGGCATCCGGCAGTCGGCGCAGGAACACGGCGGCCGCGTCGCCGGCTTGTATTACAGCGGCGACTCGGAGCAGCTGGCGTACGAGTTCACCGTCGCGCTGCTGCGCTCGAACCCGAAGGTGAACGTCTTCGTCGCGCTGAACGAGAGCGCCACGCTCGGCGTCGCCAAGGCGATCAAGGAAGCGAAGAAGACGGACGTCTACAAGCTGATCGGCTTCGAAAGCTCGATCTACGAGATACAGCTGCTCGAGGAGGGCACCGTGAACGCGCTGCTCGTCCAGAAGCCGTTCAACGTCGGCTACCTGGGCGTCAAGACGGCCGCGGGCCTCATCGACGGCCGCAAGGCGGACAAGACGACCTTGATCGGCTCGACCGTCGTGACCAAGGCGAACATGAACGATCCCGTCATCCAGCGGCTCATGTTCCCGCTGGCCGTCATTCAATAAGCATGCCACACGCGCACAAGGGGGCCATTACATGAGAGAACCGGGTTGGACGAGGCGGCCGATCGCCGCGGCCGCGGCGCTGCTCGCGCTGTCCGCGCTGCTCGCGGCGTGCGGCGGCGGGGACGGCGGCCGGACGGCGCCGCCTCCGGAGAAGCGGTCATTGATCCGGTTCGTCGCCTCGGAGTACAGCACGGAGACGAAGCCGATCCTGGAGAAGCTGGTGAAGGAGTTCGAGCTGAAGAATCCGCTGATCGACATCGAACTGCAGGTGGCGAATTGGGATATTCTGGACGGCATCTACACGACGATGATCAGCCAGAACCAGCCGCCGGATCTGCTGAACACGAACGTGTACGCCCATTTCGCCAAGGACGGGCTGCTGAACGACTTCAACGACATCCTCTCGCCCGAGCTGCGGAACAAGCTGTATCCGAACCTGATGAGCATGGATCAGATCGATGGCCATCAGTACGCGATCCCGTACGTCGCGACGCTGCGGAGCCTGTATTACAACCAGGGGATTTTCGACCGGGCCGGCATCCAGGCGCCGCCGCGCACCTGGTCCGAGCTGAAGGCCGACGCGGAGCGGATCAAGCGGGCGGGCGGGGCGTACGGCTTCGGCGTCGACCTGACCGACAACGAGACGCAGGCGTACTTGTCGTACTTCTTCTTCGGCGCGGGCGGCGGATGGATCCAGAGCGGCAAATGGACGATCGATTCCCCGGAGAACGTGGAGGGGCTGACGTTCCTGAAGCAGCTGTACGACGCGGGGCTGACCGACCCCGAGCCGACGGTCACGACCCGGGACGAGAAGCAGCGCATCCTCGGCGACGGCAAGCTCGGGATGATGATCAGCGGCAATTATTTCTCGTCCGTCGTGCCGAAGGAATACCCGAACCTGCGGTGGGGCTCCGGGCCGATTCCGGTCAAGGACGGCAGCGCCCCGATCTCGTTCGGCGTGCACGACGTGCTCGTCTCCTTCAAGACGGACCATACCGACAAGGAGGCGCTGTCCAAGTTTCTGGACTTCCTCTACGACGATCCGTCCTACCTCGAGATGATCCGGCGCGAAGGGTTCCTGCCGGCCAACTCCCAGGTCGGCGCGAAGCTCGCCGCGGAGGACGACGCGATGAAAGCGAACCTGCTCGCGCTCACCCGGGCGAAATTTTACCCCGTGCAGGAGCCGGCCTGGCAGGCCGTCATGGACTACGCGCGCAAGCTGGGCGACGCCGTCCTGTACGACGGCCTCGCGCCGAAGGCGGCGCTGGACGAGCTGCAGCATTTCGCCGAGACGCGCAGCAAGCAGCAGGCCGCCGCGGCCGCCGCGCTGCGGCGGCAGCCGTAGCCGCAGGCTTAGCCGGAGGCGCACGTAACCGGTCCGCGAATATTGCGGACCGGTTTTTTGCGCGCCGCTCGGCATGCGCGCCGGCGGCGGCCGGCCGGGTCTGGCCGGCCGAACGGAGCCGGCTAACCCGGGTGGCGGCCAGTGCCGCCGTCTCGAAATCGGCGGAAGGTGCGTCCGCAAGAACCGGAAGGCACGTCCGCAAGAACGGTACCGGGTGCGGTACATGGCGGAGCTCCGGCGTTTTTGGACGTAAGAGCGGTACGTAGTACGGCACATAGCGGGAATTCGGTGATTTTAAGCGCAAGAGCGGTACCAGGTACGGTACATGAAGGAGATCTGGCGATTTTGGGTACAAGAGCGGTACGTAGTACGGTACATAGCGAAAAATCGGCGATTTTGAACGCAAGAAGGGTACGTAGTACGGTACATACCGGGAGTTCAGCGGTCAAGAGAGCAGGCACGGAATCAGATACGGTATATGGTAGCCATTCGGCACCTTCCTTCAGCACCCGTCACTTTAAAATCGCACCTCCGCCAGCCTCTCGCATCTTGGGACAAGCCCTCGCGCCTCGCGCCGCGGTTCTGGCGTGTGCTTCCGTCTAGCCCTTCACACTCGGGTACCCCTCGCGCCTCGCGCCGCGGTTCTGGCGTGCGCTTCCGGCTAGCCCCCGCACTCCCGGCTCAGCTTCGCCCCTCAACCAATCGCTTACACACCCAACCAGCCCCCTTAGCCCTCCAGCACGCCCTGTCCTCCAAGCCTGCATTTTTTACAAGAAGAAAATAATAAAGAATTCATGGAAGATATTCGATTCAGCGAAACGCCCCCGCCCACTATGATGAATACAAGCGCTGCAGCGAGGCTGCACGAGGGATCGGACGCACCGGCCCCGGCGCTCCAACCACACCTAGTAGGAGGGTACGCTTCATGATGAACAAGAAAACATACGCCGCGATGGGCGCGGCCGTCTTGCTCGCCTCGCTGTCGCTCGCGGGCTGCGGCTCGAACAACAACGGCGGCGGGAACGATGCCGCGTCGACGAACAACGGGACGACGACGAACGGCGGCACGACGAACGGCGGATCCGCGAACGCCGGCGCGACAAACGGCGATGCCGCGAACGCGGGCGGCACCGACGCGGGCGGCGCGAACGCCGGCGCGACGGATACGCCCAAGCTGACCGGCGATTTCGAGATTCAGTACTTCGTCGGCGGCTACGGCGACAAGTGGTGGACCAAGGTCATCGACGATTTCCAAAAAGCGAACCCCGATCTGCACGTGAAAGCGCTCGGCGGCCCGAAAATCAACGAACAAAACAAACCGCGCTGGATCGGCGGCAACCCGCCGGATTTCGTTTACATCGACGGCCCGGAGCTGAACGACCGCCAGATGGTCGAAGACGGCCAGCTCGAAGACCTGACCGACTGGATCAAGGATGCGAAGAACGTCGACGGCGATAAAATCCTCGATATGCTGGCGCAGCAGCCTCAGCAGTACGACGGCAAGATCTACAACATCCCGCTCGTCCTGAACTCGTGGGGCATTTTCTGGAACAAGGCGCTCTTCAAGGAGAAGGGCTGGCAGGAGCCGCAGGACTTCCAGCAGTTCCTCGACGTGAGCGACAAGATCAAAGCGGCCGGCGTCACGCCCTTCATCCATACCGGCAAATACCCGTACTACATCAACGGCGCCTTCCTGTACCCGGCGATCGTCTCCGCGAATAACGGCGACTACACCGTCCTGCAGGACATGGCGGCGAACAAGCTTGAAGCGTTCGAGAGCGACGCGGTCAAGACGGCGCTCGGCAAGATCGTGACGCTGCGCGACAAAGGCTTCATCGATAAAGCGTCGATTCAAATCAACCACACCGACTCGCAAATGCTGTTCCTGCAAAACAAGGACGCGTTCATCCCGAACGGCCTGTGGCTGCCGAACGAGATGTCCAAGGACATTCCGCAAGGCTTCGACTTCGGCTTCATCCCGTCGATCACGCAGGACGCGGGCCAGAAGATCGTCGCCAACACGTCGACGGCTACCGTCGCGGTCGCGAAGAACGCGAAGAACAAGGACGCGGCCAAAGCGTTCCTGCAGTTCGTCTTCTCCAAGGCGCAGGCGTCCCAATGGGCCGAGCTGAGCGGCGCGCCGTCCAACATCAAGGGCGACATCAGCGCGTCGAACGCGCCGAACTTCGTCAAGGACGCGGCCAAGTACCTGACGGACCCGAACACCGTCGTCATCCCGACGATCACGTTCAACGCGGACGTCGACAAGGCGATGCAGGACGCGACCGACGCCCTGACGATCGGCAAGATCGATCCGGACGGTTGGATCAAGCGCGTGACCGACGTCGTCAAAAAAGTCGCGAAATAAGCAAACGCCCCTTAAGCCCTATCGGCGGTTTCACAGATGACAAAAGCGAAGGATGGCCGGACCGCACCCGGTCATCCTTTCGCGAATTTACAGGAAGGGCGGTCGCGTCATGGAAGCAGGCAGCGCCAAGTGGCAGAGAAACCTATTCATCGCTACGTTCATCATCCCGACGTTCGTGTTCTTCGGCGTCTTCACGATTTATCCCGTCGTCAAAGGCCTCTATTATTCGATGTTCGACTGGTCCGGCATGTCGCAGACGAAGGATTTCATCGGGCTCGGCAATTTCAAGGACATGTTCAAGGATCCCATCGTCTGGCGGGCGATCGGCAACGACTACTTCCTCGTCGTCGGCAAAATCGTCGGCATCATGGTGCTCGCGACGTTCTTCGCGGTCGCGCTGACCCGGTTCAAATTCAAGATGGCCGGCTTCTTCCGGTCGATCTTCTTCATTCCGAACGTCATTTCCGTCGTCGTCATCGGCGTGCTGTGGAATTTCATATACAATCCGCAAATCGGCTTTTTGAACGCGTTCCTGTCCCTGTTCACCGACGAGAAGGTGACGATCACGTGGCTCGGCTTCACGAACCATACGATCTGGATGCTGCTGCCGCCGGCCGTCTGGGCGGGCATCGGCTTCTACATGATCCTGCTCATCGCCGCGATCCAGAACATCCCGGCCTCCTACTACGAAGCGGCCGACCTCGAGGGCGCGTCGCAGTGGAAGCAGTTCAAGGACATCACCGTGCCGCTCATCTGGGAGCAGATGAAGGTATCCGTCATTAACATCATGATGACGACGCTGAACGGCTCCTTCGTCATCGTCTGGATCATGACCGAGGGCGGGCCGGACAACAGCACGCAGGTCATGGGCTCGTATTTGTACCAAATGGCGTTCCGCCAATACCATTTCGGCTTCGGCGCCGCGATCGGCGTCCTGATTCTGGTGCTCTCGCTTATAACGACAGTGGTGCTGCAGCGGCTGCTTCGTCATGAGACGGTCGAGCTGAGCTAAGGGGGACTTCACCATGAACAACGGCATCCGCAACCCGATCCTGCGCTACGGCGCCTACGCCGTCCTGATCGTCTGGAGCGTCTCCGTGCTTTATCCGCTGCTGTGGACGCTGCTCGACGCGCTCAAGAACAACGACCAGTTCTTCCGCCACCTGCCGTGGGCGCTTCCCGACGCGCCGCTTCTGTGGTCGAACTTCTCGTACGTGTGGAACAAATACAATTTCGACGCGTACTTCCTGAATTCAATCGTCGTCACGGCCGGCTCGACGCTGCTCGGCCTGCTGCTCGCGGCGACGACCGCGTACGTGCTCGCGCGCTACAAGTTCCGCGGCAGCGGCGCGCTCTACCTGCTCTACATCGCGTCGATGATGGTGCCGTTCATCCTGGCGCTCATCCCGCTGTTCTTCCTGATGAATTCGTTCCACCTGATCAATACGAAGATCGGCCTCATCCTCGTCTACACGTCCAGCGTGCTGGCGTTCGGCATCTTCGTGCTCGTCGGCTTCTTCAAATCGCTGCCGAAGGAGCTCGAGGAAGCATCGATCATGGACGGCGCGTCGTACTTCGGCACGTTCTTCCGCGTCATGCTGCCGCTGTCCCAGCCGGGGCTCATCACGGTGGCGATCGTCAACGTGCTGAATATTTGGAACGAATACATCGTCGGCACGATTCTCGTCAACGACCCGAAGCAGTACACGCTGCCCGTGGAGATCGGCGTCATGCAGGCGGAGATGCAGTACCGCACCGAATGGGGACCGCTGTTCGCCGCCCTGTTCTTCACGATCGTGCCCGTGCTGCTCGTCTACATCGTCTTCCAACGCAAAATCGCCAGCGGCATCACGGCCGGCGCGGTCAAGTAAGCCCGCGATCCCGCGCCGATTAACGAAAACCGCCGCTTCCCCGGCAGACTGCCGTCCCGCCTGTTTCGCGGATCGTTCTTGAAGGGATCGAGCGAGCCGCACTTGCGGCCGGCGGCGCTTCCCCCTACAATGGACGGTAACGAAGAAGATGAAGAAAGGGGCGTGCCGCACGATGAATCATCAGATCGCGATCGACCTGTACGGCGATTGGGTGGAGACGGTCAAGCAGGTGTTCCGGGGCTCCGGGCAGCCGCTGCCCGAGGACCTGACGGCCGATCAAGTCGCGCTGGCGTATTTCCTGCAGACGGCGGTCTCGCAGGAGGAGGCGCTGCGGCAGCGGGATGCCAACGAGCTGCGCCTGAACGAGCTGCAGCAGAAGCTGCTGGACCACTTCGAGGCGGCCGTGCTGCCGGACATCCGCAGCCGGACGGGCTACGAAGGCGACGTCTTCGAATTCCGCTGGGTCTTCGGCCAGGGCGGGGAGCATATCGTCGAGGAACGTTCGGCGTACCGGATCCCGCTCGGCTAGCGGAACCTGCGCCGATGCTGCGACGGCATGCCCGGCGGCCGGTTCGCGGCCTTGCCGCGGTCGGCGCGGTCACCGCGCCCCGCGGCGGATGGCGTCCCGGCGGACGGATAGCCGTTCGCGGCCGCGAACGATCAGCGCCCGTTTCGGCTCCCGTCACCGGGAGACCGGAGCGGGCTCTTTGCTTTTGGGGGCGCATCGCGGCAGTCGACCGGCGACTGCGGCCGACCGCGCGCCTGCCGGCGGAATTGACTTTCGCGGCGATAAACGGTAGCGTGGTAAGGAATGATACGAAGACGACGGATGCCTCGCGCCCGCGCCGGTTCGCGCGGGTTGACGAAGAACGTCGGTCGACCAAGGGAGTTTGATGAACGTGGAACATACGGAATCCATGACGGACGCGGCGCCAAGCCTGGACGAGCTGAAGAAAGCCGCCGGCCGCATGTCGAATTGGCGGGAGCGGGCGAAGGCGGCGGAAGCGCTCGGCGAGCTGGGCGGCCAGCCCGCGGTGGACGTGCTCGAGCGTCTGGCGAAGAACGACCCCGTCTACCGGGTGCAGCAGGCCGCGTACCGCGCGCTGACGGCGCTCGGCGTGGAAGCGGCGGCGCCGGAACGACGGAAGGGCGAGCCGATTAAGGGCACGGGCAAGATTTTGCTCCGGATCAAGAAGAGCCTGCCCGCGGGCCACGATTACGCGGCGTTCAAGGAGAAGCTGAAGAACATGCGCTCCGACGTGTACGATACGTACGAAGGAGACAAGGACGACGAGTTCGACGCATGGCTCGAGCGGACGTGGGCGTCCTTGTCCGGCAGGTAGCCGGCCATGGCCAAGGGCAAGGGCGGCACGGGCCGCGGCACGGACAAGAAAGGCTGGAACCGCTGGCAGGCGGGCGAGCGGCGCGTGAAGAGCGCGCCGAAGCCGTACAAGAGCAAGGGCACGAAGAAGCCCGAGGACGCGGGGAATTCCGTCGCGTCCGGTGCCGGAAGCGCCAAGGGCTCCGGCCCGGGCACTGCCAAATAACGAACGGGCACGTATAATTTTCCTCGTTCCGCGAACGCTGATGAAGGAGGCGTTCGCGCCGAACGGGGATTTTTTTGCGTGGCCTATTGACTTTATTTTTAATTATGTCAAAATGACAATATAAAAAACGGAGCAGGTGATTCCGCGATGCACGAGACCCTTGACGAGGCGGCGGCCTATTCCGCCGGCCGTTATCGCACGCCGGACGGGGCGCCGGCCGACATCGTCATCTTCACGATCACGTCGACCGAACGCAACACCGCGAAGAAATCGCTGCCCCTGCGGCGGCTGGAGGTGCTGCTGATCCAGCGCAAGGGCTGGCCGTTTCAAGGACACTGGGCGCTGCCGGGCGGCTTCTCCAAGGAGACCGAAACGATGCTCGAGAGCGCCCTGCGGGAGCTGCGGGAGGAGACGGGCGTCGCCGACGTGCACATCGAATATTTCGGCGTCTACAGCGAGCCGGGCCGCGACCCCCGCGGCTGGATGATCTCGCACGCCTTCTTCGCGCTCGTGCACGAGCATGCGCTCGCCGGACGGCGGGCGGCGGACGACGCCGCGGACGTGCGGCTCTTCCCGGTGCAGGAGGCGCTGGCGGCGGACCTCGCGTTCGACCACCGGCGCATTCTCGAGGACGCGCTGGAGCAGATCCGGATCAAGATGCTGACCACGACGATCGCGCGTTCGTTTCTGCCGGAGGAATTCACGATCGGCGAGCTGTACCAGGTGATCGAAGCGGTCGTGCCGGATTTCGAAGAGAAGAACTTCATCCGCAAGATCACGTCGACGCAGAGCCGCAAGGGGATCATCGAGGAGGTCCGCGACAGCAAGGGCGAGCTGAAGCAGTCCAACCGCCATTCCCAGCGGGCGGCGCAGCTGTACCGGTTCACGGATTACGTTCCGCAGCTGTCGATTTACGGCTAGTCCTGCCGTTCCGCTCCCGCGGGGCGGGCGGCTCCGACTCGATTTCCCACTTTATTAGGAAAGGCGGACTTCGCCATGAAAGCACTTATCGTGATCGACTATACGGTCGATTTTATCGTCGGCAAGCTGCCCTGCGGCCAGCCGGGCATCGACATCGAGGACCGGATGGCGGCATTGACGCGCCAATTCGCGGAGGCGGGCGATTTCGTCGTCATGGCGGTCGACCTTCACCGCGAAGCGGACGTCCTGCATCCGGAGCATAAGCTTTTCCCGCCGCACAACATCGCGGGCACGAGCGGCCGTGAACTATACGGGAAGCTGAAGGACGCGTACGAGGCGAACCGGGATCGCGTCTACTGGATGGATAAGACCCGTTACAGCGCCTTCGCGGGCACCGACCTGGAGCTGCAGCTTCGCATGCGGGGCATTGCGGAGCTCCATCTCATCGGCGTCTGCACCGATATTTGCGTGCTGCACACGGCGGTGGACGCGTACAACCGGGGCTATCGCATCGCCGTCCACGCCGACGCGGTCGCGACCTTCAATCCGCAGGGACACGACTGGGCGCTGGGCCACTTCCGGCACACGCTGGGCGCGGAGCTCTTGCGAGGCGGGAAGCCGGTCACGACCTAGATTCGACATAGAGGGGAACGAACGCAGATGACGAACGAGCATTTGACGCTGCATACCGATAAATACCAGATCAACATGATGTACGCCCATTGGGTGCAGGGGACGCACGACGAGCAGGCCGTGTTCGAGGTGTTCTTCCGCAAGCTGCCCTTCGGCAACGGGTACGCGGTGTTCGCGGGCCTCGAGCGGGTCGTCGGCTATATCCGGAACATCCGATTCGGCGACGAGGAGATCGCGTTCCTGCGGACGCAGGAGGAAGGGTACGCGGAGGCGTTCCTGGACGCTTTGCGCGCCTTTCGGTTCACGGGCCGGCTGGACGCCGTGCCGGAAGGGACGATCGTGTTTCCGAACGAGCCGCTGCTGCGCGTGACGGCGCGGATTTTCGAGGCCCAGCTGATCGAGACGGCGATTCTCAACTTCGTGAACTACCAGACGCTAATCGCGACGAAAGCTTCGCGCATCAAGCAGGTCGCCGGCGAAGACGGCCTGTTGGAATTCGGCACGCGCCGCGCGCAGGAAGCCGATGCGGCCGTCTGGGGCGCGCGGGCGGCGTACATCGCGGGCTTTCACGCGACGTCGAATTTGCGGGCGGGCATGCTGTTCGGCATCCCGACCAAAGGCACGCACGCGCACGCCTGGGTGCAGGGCCACGACAGCGAGGAAGAGGCGTTTCGCCAATACGCGGAGGTGCTGCCGGACCAGGTGACGCTGCTCGTCGATACGTACGATACGCTGCGCAGCGGCGTGCCGAACGCGATCCGCGTCGGGAAGCTGCTGGAGAAGCAGGGCAAGCGGATGAACGGCATTCGGCTCGACAGCGGAGACCTGGCGTACTTGTCGCAGGAAGCCCGGCGGATGCTGGACGAAGCGGGGCTCCCGTACGTCGGCATCGTCGCCTCGAACGATTTGGACGAGGATTTGATTTTCAGCCTGAAGGCGCAGGGGGCCAAAATCGACGTCTGGGGCGTCGGCACGCAGCTGATCACCTCGGCGGGCCAGCCGTCGCTCGGCGGCGTCTACAAGCTGGCGGCGCGGGAGAAGGACGGCGAGTTCGTGCCGGTCATCAAAATTTCCGGCAATCCCGAGAAGGTCACCACCCCCGGGCGCAAGGACGTATACCGGATCGTCAACCGCGAGACGGGCATCGCCGAAGGCGACTACGTGACGCTGGTCGAGGAAGGTCCGATGCTTACCGAGGAACCGCTGCGGCTGTTCGATCCCGTGCATCATTACATTCAGAAGGTTATCCAACGCTATGACGCCGTGCCGCTGCTGGCGGAAATTTTCGCGGACGGCGAGCTCGTCTACGAGCTGCCGTCGCTCGACGACATCCGCCGCTATCACCGCGAGCAGCTGAAGCTCTTCTGGCCGCAGGTGCTGCGCAAGATGAACCCGGCGGAGTACCGCGTCAACCTGAGCGAGACGGCGTGGGAGCTGAAGATGGCGCTGATCGAGAAATACCGGACGTAAGGCGCGCCGCGTCGCGAATCGGCGGCCAAGTTCGGATGCGAGGCTTCTTCCTTTCGGGGAGGAAGCCTTTTTTGCGTCGCAATGCGGAGTTGATCGGATCCGCTGTCGCCAGGGCGGCGCGTACGCCGGACTTTGCAACGGCTTGCATCGCGGGCGCCATGCCGCCTCGGCCAACCGGCCTGCCGCGCTTGAAGGGTTTTCGCGTTATCGCGCAGGTCTCCGCTCGCCGCCCGGCCGAACGCCGCTTTTCGCTCTAATGCGCCTTCGGGCGGCATATATATCAGCGTAAAGGAGCGTGAGCACAGGTGAACGACAAGGTCCGAAGCTACTATCGGCTGAAGAAGAAACAAAAGGAGCTCGAGCAGGAGCTGGCCGGCCTGCGGGAGGAAATCTTGGCGCACTGCGCGGAGAACGGGACGACGACGCTCGAAGTCGGCAGCTATGCCGTCAAGGTCGTGCCGCACCGGAGGAAGGAGTACGACGAGACGAAGCTGTTCGAGGCGCTCCCGGATTTGGAGCTGTGGCGTCTGCTGTCGAGCCCGGACACCGCCAAAATCGCGCAGCTCGTGAAGCTCGGCGTCCTCTCGGAAGAGCGGCTCAAGGACACGTACACGGTCAAGGACGTGGCCTATTTGCAGGTCGAACGGAAGTAGCGGAGGCCATGAAGATCGGGACTTTCGCAGCCCGTTCACAGGGGTTGCCCCGAATGCGCGGGAAATTTCGACATTTTTCGATAAAGCTGGAGGACTTGCCGCCCCGTTCGTCGAATGAGTGTGGACTTGGCGTTTCATCGCTTTGGGCGGCGGAAGTCAAGCCTTAGACAAGAACGGGGAGGCAAGTAATGAGAAAGGCATCATTCGGCAAAAAAATGGTCAGTCTCACGCTGGCCGGATCGCTTTCGCTCTCGCTGCTCGGCACGGCGAACGGCGCGGCGGGCGGCGCGGGCCCGGTCGCCGATATCGGCGGACACTGGGCGGAGCAGGAGATCCGGCAATGGATCGCGCAAGGCCTGATCGGCGGGTACGAGGACGGCAATTTCCGGCCGGACAAGGCCGTCACGCGGGCGGAATTCGTCGCGCTCGTCAACCGGGCGTTCGGTTTCGCGCGGACCGGCGGTGCGGCGTTCGGCGATTTGGAAGCGGGCGATTGGAGCTACGCGGATTTTCAGAAGGCGGCTGCGGCCGGCTATATCGCGGGCTACGGGGACGGGACGGTCCATCCGAACGCGCCGGTCACGCGCCAGGAGATCGCGGTCATCGCCCAGCGGCTGCTCGGCTTGACACCTTCGGCGGCTAGCGCCCAAGCCTTCGCGGACGCGGCATCGATTCCGCCGTGGAGCAAGGGCGCCGTCGGCGCGGTCGAGGACGCCGGCATCATGCGCGGTTACGAGGATCATGCGTTCCGCCCGGCGAATCACGCGACCCGCGCGGAAGCCGTCGTCATTTTGAGCCACGCACTGAAGGTCAAGGCCGCGCCGATCGCATTCGACAAAGCAGGGACGTACGGTCCGGAGACCGGCACGCAGACGATCAAGGGCGACGTCGTGATCGCCGCGCCGGGCGTCACGCTGCGGAACACGGTCATCGAAGGCAGCCTGACGTTCGCCCCGGGCATCGGCGAGGGCGACGCCGCGCTGCGGCAGGTCACGGTGAAGGGCACGACGCTCGTGCAGGGCGGCGGCGCGCACAGCATTCACTTCGAGGATTCCGTGCTGCTCACGGTCGTGGTGGACAAGGCGGCGGGGCTCGTCCGGATCGTAGCGGAAGGCACGACGACGGTCGCTTCGGCCGTCATGCAGAGCGGCGCGACGCTCGAGGAATCGGATCTGACGGGGGAAGGCTTCACCGACGTCCAGCTTAGCCGCCTGCTGCCGAAGGGGACGACGGTCACGCTGCTCGGCTCGTTCGACGACGTCGACGTTTCCGGCATCCAGGTCCGCATCGACATTCCGAGCGGGAGCGTGGAGCAGATCACGGTCACGGACGAGGCGACGGGCAACGCCATCGCGCTCGGCAGCGGCGCGAAGATCGTGGACCTGGTGCTGAACGCGGCGGTCAAGGTCACGGGCGGCGGCACGATCGAAACCGCCACGATGAGCAAGGAAGCGCAGCAGTCGAGCAGCTTCGAGAAGCAGCCGAACAAGCTGCTGGACGAAACCGGCGCGGTCATCCATCCGCCGCCGCCGCCCCCGTCCGGTCCGAGCCAGGAGCAGATCGACCGCGCGGCGGCCGACCGGGTGACGGCGCTGATCGCGGCGCTTCCGGCGACCGCGGATCTGACGCTGGCCGGCGACGAAGCCGGCGTGAAGGCCGCCGAAACGGCGTTCGCCGCGCTGTCGGCGTCGCAGAAGGCGCTCGTGAAGACGGCCGACCGGACGAAGCTGAGCGACGCGGTCGCCCGGATCGCCGAGCTGAAGGCGGATAAGGCCGCGGCGGACGCGGTCGTCGCGTTGATCGACGCGCTGCCTGACGCCGCGGCGGTTCAACTCGAGGACGAGCCGGCGGTCACGGCCGCCAAGAGCGCCTTCGACGCGTTGACCGCGGCGCAGCAGGCGCTCGTGGCGAACGCGGACGAGCTGGCCGCGGCGCTGGCGCGGATCGACGCGCGCAAGGCGGACGCCGACGCGGTCGCGGCGTTGATCGCGGCGCTTCCGGAGCCGGCCGCGGCGACGCTCGCCGACCGCGGCGCGGTGGCGGACGCGAACGCGAAGTTCGCCGCCTTGTCCGCCGCTCAGCAGGCGCGGGTCGCGAACAAGGACAAGCTGGCGCAAGCCGTCGCGAAGATCGACACGCTGATCGCGGCGGCGAGCGACGTCGTGTTGCTGATCGACGCGCTGCCGTCGGCCTCGGCGGTCACGCTGGCCGACCAAGCGACCGTGGACGCGGCGAAGTCCGCGTACGACGCGCTGTCGGCTTCGCAGCAGGCGCTGGTGACGAATCACGCGAAGCTGGCGGACGCGCTTTCGAAGATCGACGCGCTGATCGCGGCAGCCAACGACGTCGTAGCGCTGATTGACGCGCTGCCTTCGAACGCGGCGATCACGCTCGACGACCAGGCATCCGTAGCCGCGGCGAAGTCCGCCTACGACGCGCTGTCGTCTTCCCAGCAGGCGTTGGTGACGAACCACGCCAAGCTGACGGACGCGCTGGCGAAGATCGACGCGCTGATCGCGGCGGCGAGCGACGTCGTAGCGCTGATCGACGCGCTGTCGTCGGCCTCGGCGGTCACGCTGGCAGACCAGGCGGCTGTGGACGCGGCGAAGTCCGCGTACGACGCGCTGTCGTCGTCCCAGCAAGTGCTGGTGACGAACCACGCCAAACTGGCGGACGCGCTGGCGAAGATCGACGCGCTGATCGCGGCGGCCGACGATGTCGTCGCGCTGATTTACGCGCTGCCTTCAAACGCGGCGATCACGCTCGACGACCAAGCATCCGTAGCCGCGGCGAAAACCGCGTTCGACGCGCTGTCGGCCTCGCAGCAGGCGCTGGTAACGAACCACGCCAAGCTGACAGACGCGCTGGCGAAGATCGACGCGCTGTTCGCGGCGGCGAGCGACGTCGTCGCGCTGATCGACGCGCTGCCGTCGGCCTCGGCGGTCACGCTGGCCGACCAAGCGACCGTGGACGCGGCGAAGTCCGCGTACGACGCGCTGTCGTCCTCCCAGCAGGCGCTGGTAACGAATCACGCGAAGCTGGCGGACGCGCTGGCGAAGATCGACTCGCTGCTCGCGGCGGCCAACGACGTCGTCGCGCTGATTGACGCGCTGCCTTCGAACGCGGCGATCACGCTCGACGACCAAGCATCCGTAGCCGCGGCGAAAACCGCCTACGACGCGCTGTCGGCCTCCCAGCAGGCGTTGGTAACGAACCACGCCAAGCTGACGGACGCGCTGGCGAAGATCGACGCGCTGATCGCGGAAGCCAACGACGTCGTCGCGCTGATCGTCGCGCTGCCGGACACGGCCCAGCTCAAGCTGTCCGATAAGCCGGCCGTGGTCGCGGCCAATACGGCCTTCCAAGCGCTATCGGTCTCGCAGCAGGCGCTGGTGACGAATCAGGCCAAGCTGACGGACGCGCTGGCACGAATTGCTGCGCTGGAGGATCTCCAAGCGGCCGACGCCGTCACCGCGCTCATCGCGGCGCTCCCGGCCGTCGCGCAGTTGAAGCTGTCCGACGAGACGGCTGTGAATGCGGCCGCCGACGCGTTCAACTCCCTGACGGCGACCCGGCAAGCGCTGGTCACGAATCGCGACGCTCTGACGGCCGCCGCCGACCGAATCGTCGAGCTTAAAGCCGATAAGGCGGCGGCTGACGCCGTCGTTGCGCAGATCGCGGCGCTTCCGGCGATCGCCCAGTTGACGCGATTCGACGAAGCGGCGGTCAACGCCGCTAACGACGCTTACGCGGCCTTGACGAGCGCGCAGCAAGCGCTGGTATCGAACTACAGCCAATTGACCGGCGCGGTCGCCCGGATCGGGCAATTGAAGGCGGAGCACGAAGCCGACCTGCGGGCCGCGGCCGCCGTGATCGCGCTCATCGACGCATTGCAGGCGCCGGACGCCATCACGCTCGCAGACAAAACCGCCGTTGCGTCGGCGCGCGCGGCATATGACGGGTTAACGTCCGCGCGGCAAGTCCTCGTGACGAACGAAGCCAAGCTGACCGCGGCGGAAGCCCGGATCGCCGAGCTGTGGTTTATTGGCAGCAAGGCCGTGACGTCGTTTGACTTCAGTACGGCATACGCGACGCAAGCAAGAGGCGAGAGCTTTCAAATCGCGGACACGAATTTCGGCGACCATCCGGTCCATTTTACGATCAGCGACGGCAACGTCACGATTCCGGTGGACCTGACCTGGAACATCCCGCTGAACGGTTTCACGACCGGACAGGCGGTGGGCTCGGCGGTCGACAGCTTCATTCAACAATATTGCAACGACCATCACATCGATCTGGGACAGCGTACGCTGGCGGCGATGGGCTTCGGGGATACGTTCTTCGTCACGACCTTCGCGACCGGCTCGCAAGCATCCGTGACGCTCGGCGGCGGGTATGACGCGCTGTTCGGGTCGAATCATTTCTCCGGCACGGACGAGGATACGAGCAAGAACCGGACGTTCACGGTCGGCGACGGCGCCCATACGGCGACGATTCAACTGAAAAGGGCATATGCCAGCATAGATGCTTTTGTGTCCGATCTGAATCGGCAGCTGCAAAACGCCACCGTTGCCGTTCAAGCGATAAAGCTCGACGCCGCGCATTTCAAGCTGTCCCCGACCGCGGCGAATGGATCGCTTGCGATCGACGGGGCGGACAAGGCGCAATTTTTCGACCAGTTTCAATTAAGCTGATCCAGCATATCGTGCAACTCGTTATCCCGAAGGCGCCGGGCCTGACCCGGCGTCTTTTGTTTTGAGCGAATCTTCGGCGAGTTCGACATCAGGCGTCAAAACCTCCCGTTTACACATTATGGAAGCTCATTCATACTGATTTTGAGTAGGCAAGCCATTAAGAGGAGGAACGAAAACGCATGTCCAAGCGCATTCTCATCGTCACCGGAGACGCCGCGGAGGTACTTGAAGTCTACTATCCTTATTTTCGCGTGCTGGAGGAAGGGTACGAGGCCGTTCTGGCGGCGCCGGCCAAAAAGGTGCTTCACACCGTGGTGCATGATTTCGTCGAAGGCTGGGAAACGTACACGGAGAAACCGGCCCATTTGCTGCCGGCCCATATCGCGTTCGCGGACGTCGATCCCGCCCAGTACGACGGCTTGGTGATTCCCGGCGGCCGGGCACCCGAATACATTCGGGGCAACGAGGATCTTCCACGCATACTGAGCCACTTCCTAGAAGCGGATAAGCCGGTCGGGGCCATCTGCCACGGCGTTCAGGTTTTTGCGGCGTTGAGCGACACGAGTTACTTCCGCAGCCGGACGATGACGGCCTACAATGCGTGCCGGCTGGATGTCGAACGGCTTGGTGCAAGCTACGCCAAAGAGACGCTTCACGTCGACGGCAAACTTGTTTCCGGTCACGCATGGCCGGATTTGCCCGGTTTTATGCGCGAATTTCTGAAATTGCTAGCGTAGGCTTGGCTATAGAAATGAACGCTAAACGGCTGCCTCCGGCAGCTGTTTTCTTATACTTCGCGAATTTAGTTGGAGAAACGCGGCTTGCGTTCGACATTTTTCGAAAAAGTGCTTGCAGATATCATTCGAACTATGGTATATTCTAATTCCGGCCGGGACGAACGAGAAACGGCGCGGTGATCGAAAACGAAACAAGCCCGAAATTAAGGCTTGCCAAACTGTTTCGAGATATGATATATTCTAATTCCGGTCATGAGCCGGACGATGAATGTAACGACTTTGTTCCTTGAAAACTGAACAATGAGCGACCTGTCAAAAGGTTTGAACAAGCTAGTTTTTTGAATGAGCTAACAAGCGAATTCATCTCAGCGGAATATCGCATGTCCAACCTTCGGTTGTACACGCAAACCAATCCGCTTTTATGGAGAGTTTGATCCTGGCTCAGGACGAACGCTGGCGGCGTGCCTAATACATGCAAGTCGAGCGGATCTTCCCTTCGGGGAAGGTTAGCGGCGGACGGGTGAGTAACACGTAGGCAACCTG
>NZ_JAGGDJ010000048.1 GCF_017652985.1 Paenibacillus artemisiicola | reverse complement strand
CGATTAGAACGAAGCATGACGACACCATCCGATCTGTCTATGTTACTTATATTATACTATATTAACGCGGTGTCGTGTTAAATTAAAAGGACAAACAATTGGCTGTCGAGACTTTCTCGACAGCCTGGGACCCGCTGCAACGGGCAGCGGGTCCAAATCTATATTCTAAAAGGGGGGTCGAGATTGATTATAGGCGCCGTAGATTAAAACAAGCTGAAATTCGGATTGCATTCCCGTTACAATTGCGTGTTGGAAGATTACGGCGCGTCACGAGCGGCCCGTCATGTAGGCGATGACGGGATGCGAGATCAGGTTGCGATCCCGAACGGCGGACGCGATCGCGTCCGGATACGCGCTCAACAGGCCGTTCTGCAGCAGGACGGGCGTAAAGCCCCGCTCGGCCGCGCCGTTGTAGGTGAACAGCACGCACTGCTCCGCCGCGAAGCCGGCGATGACGACGAGCTCCGCGCCCCGTTCCGTCAGCCGCGCCTCCAGCTCCGTGCGCCAGAACGCATTCCCGCTCTCCTTGGATACCTTCAAGTCGCCGTCCTTGACCACGATGCCCGGAATCGGGTCGAAGTCGCCGCGGTTCGCTTCCTCCATGCCCTCGACGTCCAGCACGTGGACGACGGGATGCCCGCCGCCGCGGAGCCGCTCGGCCGCGAAATTGATGTATGCGCACGCGCGCTCCACCGCTTCTCCCCCCACGCGCCCCCGCAAATGCACGGGCTGCATGTCTACGATCAGTAATGCGATTTGCATCGAATAGCCTCCTTATGCGCAACCGGAGCCGCCGGCCTTGCCGTACGCGCTCCGCGTTTCTTTCGGCTACTTATTTCGGCGGCGGCACGCCGTTTCCTCCCGGCGGCGGACCGCGGCGTCCGGCCGGCCTGGCCCGGATGCCATTCGCTCCCGGAACGGAGCGGGCGGCGGACGTTAAGTTTCTATAAAATTTTGGAAATTCGCCAAGAAATCCGAAAGCGCTCCCGAATAGTATCCTTTAGGCTTCCAAGCATCGGCTATGCCATCAACGGCCGGCACCCGGCGATCGGCATCCCAAGGAGGTGTGCAGGCGCTCTGCAGGTGCCGATAACCGGTCCCATCCCAACGAAAAGCGAGGAGAATACTTATGAAACGACGTTCGAACCCGTTCGTTCGGGTCCTGCTGCTGTCAGCCCTCTGCCTGCTGCCCGCGCAAGCCGCGGCCGCCGCGCAAGCGCATGCCGCCTCGTCCGAGCAGCTCCTGAACGCCTTCGACGGCACCATCCGCGATTTCGACGCCGCCCGGATTCTGTGGGCCGCGAACGACGGCAGCACGCTCTGGCTGCACGACCGCCTGAACGGCGGCGACGCCAAGATCTACGACGCCTCCGGCACCGATACGCTCGTCGGGCCGGCGAAGCTGTCCGCCTCGGGCGTCGTCTATAACGTCAACACCCGCACGGGCGTATGGCCGCCCGCGAGCACGGTCTACGCCTGGGCGAACGGCGCCGCCGCGCCGATCGGAAGCGGCGAGGACGTGAAGCGCGTGACGGACGGCGGCACGGTCGCGGTGCTCACGAAGCATACGGTCGACCTCGCGACGGGACAAGCCCGCGAGCCCGGCTACGACAAAGCCGATTCCGCCGGCGGAACCGCCGTGTATACGGCGCCGAGCGGGCCGCTGCAGACGCTCGCGCTCTTCCGGGCGCTGCCGGGCGGGGGCGCCGAGCAGCTCGCGGCGCCCTCCGCGAAGGTAACGCAGTGGTTCGGCTGGACGCTCGGCTACTACGGACCGCTGACGGACGGCGGGAGCATCCTTTACCGCGAGCTTGTCGTGCTGAACAATTACCATGACATGAAGTGGGCGCTGCGCCTGCGCGGGGCCGACGGCGCCGTGACGACGCTGGCCTTGAACCCTTGGGCGAAGGGCAACTATTACGTCCCGAACGACGATTACCGGCTGAACGGCGGCTGGGTCGCCTATACGGCGTACCATAAGGAGCCGAACAGCTGGAGCCTGTACGTCCGTTCGCCGCAAGGGACGGAGAAGACGGCGTTCGAGGCCCCGGCGGGCTGGTCCTTCTCCGCCACGCAGCTGCGCATCGACGAACTGGCTCCCGACGGCACCGTCGCGTTCACGTTCAACGGCAAGTCGGAGCTCTACGATACCAAGACGGACAAGGTCGTCGGCACGGCCGGAGGCTCGTCCGCCTATCAGTACCGGGAGCATGCCTTCGCCGGCGGCGGCGATGCTTCCGCCCGGTACGGCGTCTGGTACCGCGTCAGCGGCGGATCGCTGTACGCGGTGCGTCCGTAGGCGGCGAGAGAACGCCCCTTGATTGGAAGAGCCGGCCCGCCGACGATCGGCGGGCCGGCTCTTGTCTTAATGCAAGCCGTGCTGCTCCGGCGCCGCGTTCGGCAGCCGGTCCGCGAACCGGCTCCAATCCCGCTTCATCTCCGCGTCGGTCAGCAGGCACGCGTCGAGCCCGTCCGCGATGCCCGCCCGGTCCATGCCGATGCCGATGAAGACGAGCTTGTTGATCCGGTCGCCGTGCTCGGCGTGCCACCGCGCGGCCGCTTCCGGCTCCTCCCGCAGGATCGCCCGCCGCTCCGCTTCGGGCAGCGCCGCGATCCAGCAGCCCGACGGGCCGAAATGAATGGACGGCCCCGCCTGGCTCAAGCTTTGGCCCATCGCGTTCCGGGTGGCGAGCCACACGATGCCCTTCGCCCGCACGATCTCCTCCGGCCAGCGGCTCATCCAGCGGTAGAGGCGCTCGGGATGGAACGGCCGGACGCGCTCGTAGACGAACGACGCGATGCCGTATTCCTCCGTCTCCGGCACGTGGAGCTGCTTCTCCATTTCGCGGATCCAGCCGGCCGACAGGCTGGCTGCCTCGAAGTCGAACAGCCCCGTGTCCAGGATGTCCGACGGGGCCACGCGTCCATGGCTGGCGCGGATCAGCTTCGCCCGCGGCTGCAGCTTCCGCAGCACGCCCTCCAGCTCCGCCAGGTCCGCTTCGTCCATTAAGTCGCATTTGTTCAGGACGAGCACGTCGCAAAATTCGATCTGGTCGATCAGCAGGTCGACCACCTCCCGCGCATCGTCATCGCCGACGTGCTGGCCGCGGGCGAGCAGCGATTCGCCGGAGGAATAATCGTGCCAGAACCGGTACGCGTCCACGACCGTCACCATGCAGTCGAGCCGGCAATAGCGCGACAGGTCGATGCCCTGTTCCTCGTCCACGTACGTGAAGGTTTGCGCGACGGGAACCGGTTCGCCGACGCCCGTCGACTCGATAAGGATATAGTCGAAGCGCCCATCCTTCGCGAGCTGCTCCACCTCCCGCAGCAAGTCCTCGCGCAGCGTGCAGCAGATGCAGCCGTTGGACATCTCCACCAGCTTCTCGTCCGTCCGCGACAGCCCGCCGCCGTCTTTGACGAGCGCGGCGTCGATGTTCACCTCGCTCAAATCGTTGACGATGACGGCCACGCGGAGACCGTCGCGGTTTTGCAGCACGTGGTTCAGCAGCGTCGTCTTGCCGGAGCCGAGGTAGCCGCTCAGGACGGTGACCGGAATTCGGCGCTCAAGGGTTTGTTGGTTCATGGATTCTCCCTGCTTTCCTATGTAAATTTTACGATCTGGAGACATGCAGCCGCCAAGGCAATTGCATGCGCGTCATTATTCGATCGGGGCGGCGGGCAAAGGCCGAAACGGAACGGCGCTCTTAGCCCGCGCCTTAATCGTAATAATTACTATTAAATCCTAACAGGCGCCGCCGCCGGCGTCAACCTCAAGCTGCCGGCTGCCGGATTTTGGCGTCCGGACCGAGGGGCGCTGCGCCGCGACACGCCCGATGCGCCGAAGCTCGTTCGCCCGGACGGATTGCCGCCTCGCCGCCTCGCCTCTATAATGGGGCTTAGACAACGAAGCGATCGCGCGAGAAGCACGGCATCCTTAATTCGAACCTATGGAGGGACTGCTTATGCCGCATTACCGGCACGTTTGCATTACCGGCACCGACCGCGGAATCGGGCTGGAACTGGCGATTGCCCTGTTGGAATCGGGCTGCACCGTCTACGCGGGCGGTATCGTCCATCCCAATCCCGAGCTGGAGCGGCTGTCGGCGATCTATCCGAATCGGCTGCACGCCTCCCGCCTGGACGTCGGAAGCGACGACAGCGTGAAAGCGTTTGCGGAATGGCTCGCCGCTCTGACGCCCGAGCTGGACCTGCTGATCAACAACGCCGCGCTGCTCGGCGACACCGGCAGCACCGTCGCGGACGAGCTCGACTTCGCCGACATGCAGCGGGTGTACAACGTCACCGCGCTCGGCGCGATCCGCATGGCGAACGCGCTGCTTGCGCCCGTCATGAACGGCGGCAAGCTGATCGTGAACGTCTCGTCCGAAGCGGGCAGCCTCGGCCAGAGCCACCGCGACGCCTGGTTCGGCTACTGCATGGCCAAGGCCGCGCTCAACATGGGCTCGACCATCGTCCACAACAAGATCCGTCCGGATGGCGGCCGCGTGCTGCTGCTCCACCCCGGCTGGGTGAAGACGTCGATGAGCGGCACGTGGAACGACGCCGGCACGTACACGCCGCGGGAAGCGGCCGCGCAGCTGCTCGCCCGCGTCGCGGAACGCGGCGGCGAGCTGCGCGAATTGCCCCTGTACCTCGAAGCGGATACCGGCCGCGAGCTGCCATGGTGAGGAGGACGACGAAGATGAACGAACCCGTACGCACGCTGCTGCTCGGCGACTTCGCGGCGGCGCCGTGGCATCCGCTGGAGCCGGCGCGCGCCGAGCTGGACGCCGCGCTCGGCCCCGAATTCGCGCTGGAGGCGACCGAGGATTACGACGCCCTGAGCCGGCTCGATCACGCGGAGCATCCGCTGTGCATCTCCTACGCGGACTGCTGGGACCGGACGCCGACGCCGGCGCAGACGGCGGGCCTGCTGCGCTACGTCGCGGGCGGCGGCGGACTGCTCGTCGTGCATAACGGCATCTCGCTCCAGCGCAGCCCGGAGCTGCGGCAGCTGATCGGCGCCCGGTTCACCGGGCATCCGCCTTATCAGCCGCTCGTCTACCGCCCCGCGGAGGAGCACCCGATCCTGGGCGGCGTCGGCGAATTCCCGCTCGAGGAGGAGCCGTACCGGTTCGAGCTCGATCCGCTGGCCGAGCTGGACGTGTTCCTCGCCTACGACTTCGAGGGCGAACGCTGCCCGGCGGGCTGGGCGCGCGACTACGGCCTCGGCCGGGTCGTCTACCTGCAGCCGGGCCACCATGCCCCTTCCTTCCGGCCCGAGCCGTACCGCCGGCTGCTGCTGAACGGCGCGCGATGGGCGTGCCGGCGGTAATCCGGTGCGGACGGTAATCCGGCGCGGAGCAAGCCGCCTCGGAAAGAACCGGATGCCTCGGCGCGGCGGGCAGCCCCACGGCTCCCGAACGCGGCGTTTCATCCAAAAAGGGCCGTCCCGCAAGCGGATTCGCTTGCGGGACGGCCCTTCGTTTGCCGCGCGGCCCCGAGGATCGCGCTACGCGCCGAACTTCTCCGCCGCGTCCACCGTATGCTTCAGCAGCGTCGCGATCGTGACCGGCCCGACGCCCGCCGGCACCGGCGTAATGGCGGAGGCATGGGCCGCGCACGCCGCGTAATCGACGTCCCCGACGTTGCCGGGATTGTAGCCGGCGTCGAGCACGACGGCGCCCGGCTTGATCCAGTCGCCCCGCACGAACTTCGGCTTGCCGACGGCGGCGACCACGATGTCCGCGAGCCGGACGATGGCCGGCAGATCGGCCGTGCGCGAATGGCAGGTCGTCACCGTCGCGTCCGCGTTCAGCAGCATCGCCGAGACGGGCTTGCCGAGGATCGGGCTGCGGCCGATGACGACGGCATGGCGGCCGCTTACGGGCAGCTCGTAGTGCGCCAGAATCGCCATGATCGCCGCCGGCGTGCAGCAGGGAAAGTCCGCCAGGCCGAACGCGGTCCGCGCGTAGCCGAGCGTCGTCACGCCGTCGACGTCCTTCTGGGCGGCGATCGCTTCGAACGCCGCCCGCTCGTCGATGTGCGGCGGCACGGGATGCTGCAGCAGAATGCCGTGCACCGCGGCATCGCCGTTCAATCCCCGGATGGCCGCGACCAGCTCTTCCGTCGTCGTCGCCGCGGGCAGCTCCACGCGGATCGACGCGATGCCGAGCCGCTTGCACGCGTTGCCTTTCATCCGCACGTACGTGGCGGATGCCGGGTCGTCCCCGACCAGCACGGTCGCGAGACACGGAACGACGCCCCGCTCCTTCAGCCGCGCGATGCGCGGCGCGAGTCCTTCTCTGATGCGGTCCGCGACCGCGCCGCCGTCCAATACCAACGTTTCCGAATGCGTCATGCTCCCTCATCCTCTCGCGTAATGGTCCCCTACAACAGAAAGAGGCAAGGGGACGAATCCCCTTACCTCTGCCCAGGCGTACGGCCGTATAAGCGTTCCGTGCTCCCCCGCGGTTCCCCGCGTTACGCCAGTCACACGCGCTTTTTGAATCGATGGTTGTATTATACCGTCCGGGGGGGCCGCAGGCAACCCGCATCGGGATATTCGCGCGGCCGCTTCGCCTACTTCGCGAACGTCACCATTTTCGCGTACGCGTCCGGATGCATGAAGGTCTGCGCCAGCTCGGTCTTGTTCGACTGGATGAACATCCGCACGAGCGAGCTGCTGGTCTGGATGTCCTTGAGATACGGCGACAGGTAGACGGTGTCCGCCGTCGTCGCGGTGCGCATGTACTGCTCCAGCTGCAGCTCGTACTCGAGGTCCGTGGAGTTGCGGATGCCCCGGATGACGGCCTTCACGGCGTTCGCGTTGACATAGTCCGCCACGATGCCCTCGAACGGCACGACGACCGCGTTCGTCACGTGGGCGGTCGACAGCTCCACGAGCCCCGTGCGCTGCGCGAGATCGAAGTAATGCTTCTTGCTCCGGTTGTTCGCGATGAGGACGTGCACCTCGTCGAACAGCGTGCCGGCCCGTTCGATGACCGAGATATGCCCGAGCGTGATGGGGTCGAAGCTGCCCGCGTACACGACCCTCATGCCTGCTCCTCGCCCGGCACGACGGCGTCGCGGATCTGCTCGAACGTAAGCGGCGTGTAATCCCAGTGCTCCACGCAGACGTTGAAGTGGTGGACGCCCTCGTATTTTTGCCCGTGGATGTGGCCGTGAACGTTCACGTACGGCATATGCCGGTTCATGTACATCGGCTCGTGCGAGAGGAAGAAGAAGTCTTTATAGATGATGGGATGCTCGCTCGCCTCGTCGAAGCCGGCGTCCAGCCACCACTGCCGCCCGCGCCCCCGGTCGTGATTGCCGAGGATGAGATGCTTGTACCCATTCAGCCGCTCCACGATCGCCTGGGTCCGGTCTCGGTTCAGGAACGAGAAGTCCCCGAGATGGAACACCTTGTCCCCTTCCCCGACGACCGCGTTCCACTTCGCGATCATCGTCTCGTCCATCTCCTCGGCGTTCGCGAACGGCCGCGATTCGAAATCGATGATGTGCTTATGGCCGAAGTGATGGTCCGAGATGAAAAACGTCCTGCCCATGCGGTTCACGCTCCTTGTCTGCCTTACTCGTCGTCCGTAATCGTCGCGAGCAGATCCGCCCGAAGCGGCGTGAACGTCTCGACGGCGACCGTGTCCGCGAGCGCCGTCACTTCATGCACCGCGCCGCCGGGAATGACGAACTGCTCGCCCGCTTCGGCGACCGACAGCGCCCCGTCCATCTCCAGCTGCAGCCGCCCGCTGACGACGAACGTCAGCTGCTCGTGCGGATGCGAATGCGCCGCGCCGACCGCGCCGGCGCGCAGCTTCACCATCATGCTCATGATCGTCTCGCCCGGCGGGAAGATCTTCCGCTCGATCCCCGGCCCGGACGCGTGCCATTCGTCAAAACGCGGCATCAGGCTTCGCCTCCCGGCACCAGCAAGACTTTCGATACGTGGCCCGGCGCCTTCAGCAGCGTCTCGAACCAGCGTCCGCCTTCGCGGAGCGGCGCTTCGACCACGCCGTCGGCCAGGCCGATGCGGCCCTCTTCGATCCACCGGAGCGCCGTCCGGAAGTTCGCCGCGGAATACGCGAACGCGCCGGTCATCGTCACTTCGTTCCGGATCGCCACGTTCACCGGCAGCGCCGATTCTTCCTCGTGCAGCCCCGTGAACACCGTGCGGCCGCCGCCCTTGCACGCGAGCACGCACTGCCGGCGCGTCAGGCTCGCGCCGACCGCGTCGATCGCGGCGTCTACGCCGGCGCCGCCGGTCAGCCGCTTCGCTTCCTCCAGCGTATCCGTACCGGACGCCGGGCATACGGTATGCGCCGCCCCGAGCTTGGCGGCGATCGCCAGCCGCTCCGCGTTCATGTCGACGGCGATGACGCTGCGCGCGCCATGCCGCAGGACCGCCTGCAGCGTAAGCAGCCCGATCGGCCCCATGCCGACGATGAGCACCGTATCCGACGGCTTCGGCGCGGCCAGCTCCGCCGCGCGGATCGCGCAGGCGGCGGGCTCCGTCATCGCCGCCTGCCGCAGCGTCACCGCATCCGGCACGGGATAGACGAACGCGGCCGGCAGCTTCACGTACTCCGCGTTGCTGCCGGGCAGCGCGGCGGACAGCAGCTTCCGCGACGCGCACAGCTGCTGCCGGCCGGTGACGCACGGCTCGCATTGCCCGCACGTGACGAGCGGGTTGGCCGTGACGCGCTGGCCGAACGCCCAGCGGCCGTCAGCCGCGGCCCGGCTGCCGATGGCGGCGATCGTGCCGGAGAATTCATGGCCGAAAATCATCGGCGGCTTGCGGAGCGAATTTTTGCCCAGATACCCGCTGAGCTCCGACCCGCAAATGCCGGAGTACGCCACGCGTATGAGCAGCTCGTCCTCGCCCGGGACCGGCTTCTCCGTCTCCCGGAGCACCATCTCCCGCGGTCCTTCGTAAATCAATGCCTGCATGCGCGATTTCCCCTCTCCACGATCGATTTCGGTTTCGTAAAGGTTTGGCAAATTTCGGCTTCATTCCTCTACATGGTAGCATTCCGCCCGCGAAGTCGAAAGCCCCAATCGGGCATCGGTCCGGTTCGGCAGGCGGTCCGGCGGCGGACGCGTCTCCCGAGCGCCGGACCTTAGACGGCCGTGACAACCCGCGGCGCGCGGGAATACGCTGGACGTAATGACAACGTACAGGAGGTTCGGCGATTGAACAACATCCGAAGAGGATCCGCGCCGCGAAAACGATCGACCTTCCTACAGCCGCGCCCGGTGAAGATTCCGCCGGGGTGGCGGGCGGAGAACTGGTCGGGCTACGCGATCAGCGGGAACCGAGGCGCGTATCGCCGCGTTTCGGGCTATTGGGCGGTGCCCCGCGTGAAATCGGCCAAAGGAAACCGCTATTCGTCCGCTTGGATCGGGATCGACGGCTTCGACAATCCGTTCTTGATCCAAACGGGAACCGCGCACGGTATCGAGAACGGCAAGGCGAGCTACTATCCGTGGTGGGAGATTCTGCCCGCCTACGAGACGCGGATCCCCCGGCCCGTCGCGCCGGGCGACGCGATGTTTGCCCAAATCACGAAACTGCGCGGCGGCAAGTGGCGGATTCTGCTCCGGAACCGGACGAAAGGCTGGACGTTCAAGACGGTTCAAGCCTATGCCGGCCCGGCTTCCTCGGCGGAATGGATTTTGGAGGCGCCCACGGTCGGGTTCGCGACGGCGCCGCTGGCGAATTACGGACGGACCGCCTTCTTCGGCAGCAGGCTGAACGGCAAGCGTCCCTGCTTCAAGCGGCGCAACCGGGGCGTCATGGCGCAGAACGGCCGCATCGTCTCCACGCCGTCCCTGCCCAACAAAGCCAGAGACGGCTTCCGCGTCGCCTACGGCCCCGACATGCCCACTCCGCCTTGCTGAGGGCGTTCGCATCCAATTCATGGCTGATTCCCGACTGTCCATCCCTTTAGGAAACATTTGGAATGCTCGACAGGAAACGCCACCTCTCGCCGTCGGCTTGCCTTACACTGAAGCTAGCTTTTACGACGCGGGAGGGAAACGATGTTGACAACGTACGATGTCATCCTGATCGGAAGCGGCCATAACGCGTTAATCGCGGCCGCTTATTTGACGCGCGCGGGAAGAAGCGTCCTCGTGCTGGAGAAGAACGACCGTCCGGGCGGATTTCTCCGCACGGAGGAGCTGACGCTGCCCGGCTTCAAGCACGACGTCTATGCCGCCGCCCACCCGCTGTTCCTGACCGGGCCCGCCTACGCGGACTTTGGAGAGGCGCTCGAAGCGCGCGGCCTGCGTTACGCGAACACGGAGCTGCCGACCGGCGTCTCGATGGAGAACGGCGACACGGCCGTCTTCGCCCGCTCCGGCGAGGAATTGGCCGCCGAGGCCGAAAGGCTCTCCCCCGGCGACGGCGCCGCGCTGGGGCGCATGTTCGAGGCCTTCGCTCCCTATGCGGGGCAGGTGTTCGAGCTGTTCAATCTGGATTTGTCGGGCCCTCGGGCGACCGAAATCATCCGGGAGCTGCTGGCGGCTCCCGGCGCCAAAGGCTACTCGCCGTTTGCCTCCTCCCTGTTCTCGACCGCCCGCCAGGCGGTGAGCGAGTTCCGCTCCCTGGTGACGCGCGCCATGCTGGCCTCCTGGGTCACGCATCTCGGCCGCACGCCGGACGAGGTCGGCAGCGGCGTCTGGGTGCCGCTGACGGCGATGGCGCTCATGGGCGGAGGGATGCCGATCCCCGAAGGCGGCAGCGAGCGCCTCGCCCAAGCGTTGGCCCGGCTGGTGCAGGACCAGGGCGGCACGATTCTGACCGGCGCGCACGCGCAGCGGATCGTCGTCCGCGACGGCAAAGCCGTCGGCGTGCGCACGGCGGACGGCGAGGAATACCGGGCGGCGCAGGCGGTCGTCGCTTCCACCGGCCCGGATCAGCTCTACCTGTCGCTCCTCGCGGACGCGCCGGTCGGCGCCGATCTCCGCGCCCAAGCCCGGCGCTTCCGGTACGGAAGAGGCTGCGTGCAGATCCATCTGGCGCTGAGCGAACCGCCCCGATGGCCGGACGCCCGGTTCGCCCGCGTCGGCCAGCCGCATCTGACCGACGGGCTCGACGGCTTCACCCAAGCCATCGCGCAGGGCATGTCCGATCTGCTGCCCGCGAAGCCGACCTTCACGGTGGACTGCCCGACCAACCTCGATCCGAGCCGCGCGCCGGCCGGCAAGGCAATCATGCGGCTTCAGGTGCTGGAGGTGCCGTGCCGCCCGCGCGGCGACGCGGCCGGCGAGATCGAGGTCGGCGACGGCGCCTGGACGGCCGAATTGACCGAACGCTTCGCCGAGCGCGTCATCGGCGTCGTCGGCAAGCATATTCCGAACGTCCCGGACGCGATCGTCGGCAAGTTCGTGGTCACGCCCGACGTCATCGCCCGCTTCAACCCGAATTCCGGCCCCGGCGACCCGTACGGCGGCGCGCACGATTTGGCGCAGAGCTACTTGTTCCGCCCGCTGCCATCCCAGCCAAGCCACCGGACGGAAATCCCGAATCTCTACATGCTGGGCGCGGCCACTTGGCCGGGGCACGGCATCAACGGCGGGTCGGGCTACATCGTGGCGCAGCAGCTGCTGGCAGGAGACCGGTAGCCGGCTTCTCCCGGGTTCCGAGCACGGTTCTGCCCTTCCCTGGAAAGTTCCCCTCCGTGCAGCGCACCGCTTGCGGCGCACCGTCTGCGCGGAGGGGACTTTTTTATTTGGCGATAGGCTCGCGAACCGATCTCCGGCGTACTGTGCATGACCCAGAACTACAGGGTACGGCGACTTCCGAATACAAGCGATGCGGACGCGCCGGAAGTTGAAGATTTTGTGAATGAGGCACCCCGCCCGCAAATTCGGACGGGTTTCGGTATAATGGTCTCTGGGGATGCGTCGCGCCCCGGAACGCCGCGCGTCCGAGTTGAAGCTGAAGAAGGAGCGGTGAACGAATGCAATATACGTATTTGGGGAAATCGGGATTGAAGGTCAGCCGGCTGTGCCTCGGCACGATGAATTTCGGATGGACGACGGAGGAGCCGGAAGCGTTCCGCATCATGGACGCGGCGCTCGATGCGGGCATCAACTTCTTCGATACGGCGAATCAGTACGCCTTGGGCCGCACGGAGGAAATCATCGGCCGCTGGTTCAAGCAGGGCGGCGGCCGCCGCGAGCGCACTGTGCTCGCCACGAAAGTGTACAACGATATGCACGACGACCATGACGGACCGAACCGCGAAGCGGGCTTGTCCGCGTATAAAATCCGCCGGCACCTGGAAGGCTCGCTGCGCCGTCTGCAAACGGACCATATCGAGCTGTACCAGATGCATCATATCGATCGGAACGCAAGCTGGGACGAGCTGTGGAACGCCTTCGAAATCGCCGCGGTTCAAGGCAAAATCGGATACGTCGGCTCGAGCAACTTCGCCGGCTGGGACATCGCGGTCGCGCAGGGCGAGGCGAAAGCGCGCGGACTGCTCGGCCTCGTATCCGAGCAGCACAAGTACAATTTGCTCTGCCGCCTGCCGGAGCTGGAGGTGCTGCCGGCGTCGCGAAGCCTTGGCCTCGGCATCCTGCCTTGGAGCCCGCTGGACGGCGGCCTGCTGGCCGGCGCGCCGAGCGGCGGCACCGCCAGACGCAGCGGCGATGCCGCGCGCGTCGAAAGGCACCGGCCGCAGCTCGAAGCGTTCGCCGAGCTGTGCGGCGAGCTCGGGGAGCGCGAGGACATCGTGGCGCTGGCCTGGCTGCTTGCCAATCCGGCCGTGACCGCGCCGGTAATCGGCGTCCGCACGCTGGAGCAATTCGAGCGTTCGCTGCGCGCGGCCGAGCTCAAGCTGGACGAGCCGGCGCTGAAGCGGCTGGACGAGATCTTTCCCGGTCCGGGCGGGGATGCGCCGCGCGCTTACGCGTGGTAAACGCCGCAATCGGAAACGGCCCGCAGGTTAAGCCTGCGGGCCGTTTTTTTGCCGTATTTCCGCATCCGCGGCCTCCATGCCATTCGCAAGCCGGCCGCCGTCTGCCTGTTCGGCTGTCCGTTATGACTGCCGTCCAGCCGTTCCCGTCCCCGGCGCTCGCGTAACGCTCCTCGTTCAAGACGCCGCCACGGTTTTCTCCATGATAAAGTCGTCCATGACGTAGCCGTTTCCGATATCCGCGACGAGCTCCCGCTCGATCCGGAAGCCCTTCTTCTCGTAGACCGCGATGCTGCCGGCGTTGTGCCGGTTGACCGTCAGCCAGATCGCGCCCAAGGACCGGTCGCCGCAGAGCCGTTCCAGGAACGCCATCGCATGGCTGGCATAGCCCCGCCCCCGGTGCTCCTTGGCGATATAGAACTTGCTCAGGAAGAGCTTGTCCTCTTCCGGTCTGACCGCCATATAGCCGACTGGCGTCCCTTCGTGCCGGATCATGTAATATTCGTAGCCTTGATGATGAATCTGTTCCGTGATCGCCGGAACGGATTGGAATTTCCCGAGCATGTATTCGATCTGCTCCATCGTGATGATGGATACGTAATATTCGCGCCAGATCCGCGCGCCCAATCGAACCGTTTCGGCGATTTCCTCCGCCGTATTCACAAGAGTAAAGCTAACCTCCATCTGTCCTGACCGCCTTTTCTAAGATTATCGCTTGCCGTGACCGCCGGCCCTCTCTATTCTCGCACTTCGCGCTTCCGATGGCCAGCATCGCGCACGGGACGCGCGAAAGCAAACAAATATTAAGTTGACACTTAATTTAGTTAATGCTAAATTATTGGCATGATCGATAAAGCGCTAACCGCCCTGACGGAACCGCGGCGCAGAGAGATTTTACATCTCATCCGTCATGGAGAGCTGCCCTCCAGCGCCATCGCCTCGCACTTCGACATTACCGCGCCGGCGATCTCGCAGCACTTGAAGGTTCTTGAAGAAGCCGGGCTGGTCGTCGTAAGGCGCGCCGGCACCAAACGTTATTACGGGGTAAGGAGGGAAGGTTTCGCCGAGTTGATGACCTATATCGGAAGCTTCTGGGACGACAGCCTGCTGCGTCTGAAGGAAGCGGCCGAAGAAGAAGAGAGGAGAATCCAAGAATCCGATGACTGACAACACCCTGACGAAGCAAATCTTCATCGCGTGCCGGCCCGAAACGCTGTTCGCGTTCTTCACCGACCCGGACAAAATGATTCGCTGGATGGGCCGCCAGGTGCTGCTGGAGACGAGAATCGGCGGCAAATTCCGCATCGACCTCAATGGCAGCGACATCGCGATGGGCGAATACAAGGAGCTGGTTCCGAACGAGCGAATCGTGATGACGTGGGGCTGGGAGCGGTCCAAGCTGGTCCCTCCGGGCTCCAGCACCGTCGAATTCAAGCTCGCGCCGCAGGACGACGGCACTTTGCTGACGCTCACGCATTACGACCTGCCGTCCGCCGAGGAAATCGCGTCGCACGCGAAGGGTTGGACGCATTTCATGGGCCGGCTGCAAACCCTTGCGCAAGGATTAGGCTCCGGCGCCGATTCGCGGCCGAACGGCGCCATGTACGACCCGGCAGCGAATTAGGAGGGGTTTTCCCGATCGATGCAGATGACAAAAGGCCGCCGGTGCGCCGGCGGCCCTTGCTTGCGGAAGATGATCGACGGGCCGGTTCAGACCGAGCCGGCGCCATTGTCGATCGGCTTGATGACGCGGGCCGGATTGCCGCCGACCACCACGTTATCGGGCACGTCCTTGGTCACGACCGCCCCGGAAGCGATCACCGCGTTGTCGCCGATCTTGACGCCCGGATTAATGACCGCGCGCCCGCCGATCCACACGTTGCGGCCGATGGTCACCGGCTTCCCGAATTCCGCGCCGGAGACGCGGGGCTCGGCTTCCAAGGGATGCGTCGCGGTGTAGATATGCACGCCGGGCGCAAGGAAGCAGTTGTCCCCGATGCGGATCTCGCAAACGTCCAGGAACACGCAGTCGAAATTGGCATAGAAGTTCTCCCCGACATGCAAGTTATAGCCGTAATCGCAGCGAATCGTCGGTTCGACATAGAGGCTGCGCCCCGTCGAGCCGAACAGCTCCCGCAGAATCGCTTGCCGCTCTTCGTGCTCCGTCTCCAGCGTTTGGTTGTAGAGCCGCGTCAACCGGCGCGCGTTCAACCGGTCCTTCGTCAGTACCGGGTCGGCGGCCTGGTACAGCTCGCCGCTCAACATTTTTTCCTTCTCGGTTTTCGGTTGCATGAGGGAACTCCTTTCGTCGTCTAAGCCCGTTCGACCGGTCCGCCGTTCCGCGTTCCGATAGGGTCAGCATGCCCATTACCACCAGCTCGCAAAAGGCCTGCTGGCCACGTTCACCCGATTCTCTTCCGCCCATTTTAGGATCGTCGCCATGCCCCTGTCCTCGCCGTCCGCGAAGCGGAAACACAGATGCAGCGGCACAAGCCATGTCCCGTACGGTTTGATTCCGATTACCGGTCTAAAATAGCCGGCCTTCATGATGCGTTGAATGTCCTTCGCCAGGATCTCGCGTCCGTTGATGCGGATGGCTCCGTCGCAGAGCTGCATCGCCGTCGGCTGCTGCATCGCCCTGAAGAACGTTCCTATTAAGACCGTTGCGCTCACAACGAACAGGACAATCCAAGGCACGATACGCGATATATTGGACTGGCTTTGAATGAAATCGATAAGCCTCGGCAGGGTAATCAAACAAACGATCGCCATGCCGATAATGGTTCTGAATCTGGCCGGCTTCTTAATCGAAAGCGTCATGACCTTCACGGCGCCGGGCCTCCTTCCTGCACTGCGGAACTCGGTATTTTAAGCGGTTCAACGAGGCTTATCCTTTGTTCAACGGTTGTCGGTCTAAATAAAAATACGCCAACCCCTCTCTTAACGCAGGAGCCAGTTCGAAGTTCAGCTTGTTTAGCAACGCTAACGACCGCTTGTTCTTCGGGTCGACCGTCGCCTCGATCCGGTCGAGGCCCATCCGCTCGAACCCGAAGGCGATGACGGGCTTCAGCGCCTCCCGCATCAGTCCCTTGCCCCAGTGCGGCTTCGCCAAATCGAAGCCGAGCTCCGCCCGGCTCCGTTCTTCCCGAACCCAGCAATGGTACCCGCAGGTGCCGATAAGCTCTGATCCGTTACCCCCAGCTCTGCACGATCACGGTCACGACCAGCACGATCGCGAACAACGCGAACGCCCCCAAGAAAAAATAGCCGAACATCCGCAGCGGCTTCGGCATGCCGTTCAGGTCGACCGGCTTGTCGGGCACGCCCATGACGGTGCGGTAATGCTCGGTCACGTCGTTGAACGAACCGCCCGGCTTCGTTTGCGCGATCGTTTCCTCGCGCCGCTCGCGTTGATCCGGCTCTTCCGGCATCCGGGTTCCTCCTCGCCTTACGCTTCGCCTTCCCGGCGAAACCGTTTGTAATGAAGATACGTCTCGCCGTCGATGACGATGCCGCCTTGTTCGCGAAAGCCGCACTTCTCGATGACCCGGCGCGACGGCTCGTTCCCATTCAGCGCGAGGGCGTTCAGCTCCTCCGCAAGCTCGCGCTCGAACAGGTATCGGACGAGGCCGTTCGCCGCCATTGTCGCGTAGCCCTTGCCGCGATGGGCGGCGGTCAAGCCATAGACGATTTCCCGGTTGGGCGGCGGGAGCTCTTCCTTCATGCCCGTGCACGCCCAGCCGATGAAACCGCCCGTCGTCTTCAGCACGATCGCCAGCCGCAGACGAAGCTCGCCGATAGGCCCGCCTTCCTCGACGGCTTGCAGGAACCGCTCGTTTTCCGGGATTTCGTAGTTCAGCAGCCAATCGGCGCGGCGCTCCTTGGGGACGTTCCATCCCGGCAGGTAGCGGACGATCTCGGGTTCATGCGTGATGGCGTGAAAATCGTCCAGATCCTCCGGACGAAACGGCCGCAGCGCAATCGGGCCGCAGTCGATCATATATTCGTCGTGCATCGTCGTCCTCCATGCATCCGTCATGTTCGCCTTGCAACTCGGCGATCCGCGCACTCGAAGCCGCCTCCCAATTGGCCGTGCTCGGACCTTACTCCCCTTTCTCCTTCGCCCGCCGGATATCCTCCATTTTCCATTTATTTTTTTGGAAGCGTCACCCTCTCATTTCATAATCCCGGGTCCGGTGTGGTAAAGTTGAAGGAGGAGTGTATTGAACGAGGAGGCTGCTGGATCATGAAGGAGCGACTATTCGAGCTGCGCTGCCGGGACGGCTCTATGCGCCATGCGGCGGAATGGGAACCGGACGGAGAGGAGCGCGGCGGCATCCGCGGCGTGATCGCGCTCGTGCACGGCATGGGCGAGCACGTCGGCCGCTACGAGCACGTTGCGGAAATGTTCACCGGTGCCGGCTACGCCGTCTTGGGCTTCGATCAGGTCGGCCACGGACGGACGACGGGCAAGCGCGGCCATACCAAATCCTACCCGGCCCTGCTCGACGGCGTCGATGCGCTGCTGGCCGAGGCGAAGAAGCGTTATCCCGGCACGCCGGTTTTCTTGTACGGACACAGCATGGGCGGGAATGTCGCGCTCAACTACGTGCTGCGGCGCAAGCCCGGCATCTGCGGCGCCATCGTGACCGGACCGTGGCTGAGGCTCGCCTTCAACCCGCCGCCGCTGCAGCTGATTATCGCGCGCGTGGTGAACCGGCTGTTTCCCGCCTATACGAACGAACGGCCGATGGTCGGCGACCATTTGACTTCCGACCCGGCGATGATCAAGCGCTACCAGGAGGACCCGCTCGGCCATGGCTCCATCACGGCGCGCTTCTTCCTGAGCGTGCAGGGCGCCGGCCTCTGGGCGCTGAAGCACGCCTCGGAATGGCGTTTGCCGCTGCTGCTCATGCACGGCGGCTCGGACAAAGTCACCTCGATCCAAGCGAGCCGCCAGTTCGCCGACGAGGCCGGTGCGCTCTGCACGTTCATGGAGTGGCCCGGCTACAAGCACGAGCTGCATAACGAGCTGGACCGCGAGGAAGTGTTCGACGTCATGCGGGACTGGCTGGACGAACGGCTGAAGGCGCTCTGAATGTGCGCCTCGCCCGGCCGGCTTCGTGCGGATGAACCAGCGTGCGACGGGCAGCGCAGGGAAGACAGCATCCTTTCCTGCGCTCCCTTTACAGCTGAAAAAGCGGACGTTGAGCAATGATGCAGAAAAAAAACCCGCCCGGCGATTGCTCGCCGCACGGGACTTGGAAGCCGTTGAACGTCAGGTGATCGAAGCGTTATAAATGGCTTGTATGGTGTTCGATAGCGTCGCGTTAAACTGCTCGTCCGATTGCTGAGCGGCAAGTCCTTCGGACAGCGCTCGCGAGAAGCTGGCGATTAGTCCATGATTGCGAGCCAATTTTTCGTTTGCTTCCTTCATCCCGAAGCCCCCGGACAATGCAACCACTCTCAACACATGCGGCTCTTTCATGAGGGCTTGGTATACATTATCCTCGGAAGGGATCGTAAGTTTGAGCATGACGTTCGCGCCTGGATCCAGCGCATGCAATCTCTCCAGGAGCTCTTCTTTCAATACGCGTTCGATGTGATCTCGATTTGCGCTGTGAATATCGACTTCAGGCTCGATAATCGGAATTAAGCCTTCGGCTAGAATCTGCTTGGCGATATCGAATTGTTGTTCGACAACCTTCTTTATGCCTTCCGGGTTCGCTTCTTTGATGACCGAACGCATTTTCGTACCGAAAATATTTCGCTCCGCCGCAAGCTTCAAACGTTCCGTTAATCCCGTCATTGGCTTCATGAGCTGAACGCCGTTCTGAACATCGGCCAGACCCTCGTCGATTTTCAGGAATGGCACGATCCCCTTGTTCTCCCACAGATAATCAGCCGTAAACTTCCCTTCGATTGTCCGGTTCATCGTATTTTCAAACAAGATGGCGCCTAGGATCGCGTCGGCATTAAAGGCCGGACTCGTGATGATGCGCGTTCTCATTTCATGCACGACGCCATACATCTCTTCTTCATTCGCGTACCGGTCTTCTTTGATTCCGTACTGAAGCAGCGCTTTAGGCGTACTTCCGCCGCTTTGGTCCAAAGCGGCAATAAAGCCCTTGCCCGAGTGAATGCGTTCCACCTGTTCCTTGTTCATTGATAGCCACCATCCGTTTCCTATGAATTGGCGCCTCTAAATGCCCAAAACCAGTATATCCGAAAACCAAGGCGCTCACACCGGCATCTTCGCGTTCTTCCCGACGGGAATCCATGCCTCGGAGTACCCGCTCTGAACGCAAATCTCCGGCTGGACATAAAATACCGCCCGGCTCGCAGCGAGCCGGGCGGTTGTATCATGCCGCGCCATCAATGCGCGAACAGCGGTTTCTTGTACTCGGCTTTCCGTTTCAACAGGACGAAGCCGTTCTCCTCCCGTCCGGTGCCGATGACCGGAGCGAGGACCATGGCGTTCATGTCGACCACGACGACCTTGCCCGTTCGCTCGCGCGTAACCGGTATGCGCGTCCGCGCATTTCTCTTCGCTTCTTTGCCGTTCATGCCGGATCGCCTCCAAATACGTAGTGGACCGTGCTCATCAGCTCGTCGTTCTCGTCCATCAGCTGCTCCAGCTGCTCCCGCGTCGAGACGTTCCCCGTCAAGTGCACGGTCACGACCAGCTCCTTACCCACAGGATAGCACAGCAAATAAATTTTGCCAACGCCGTGTCCCTTGTACAGGATCGCCTGCTCCGTGCTCGTCCGGAAGACGTCGACGACGAGCGGCACCTGCTCGCCCGCGTCCTGATAGGCCGAGAAGGAATAGAACTTGCCTCGCCCGACGTTGCCGGCGACCTGCCGGATGCCGTCGTTCCCTTCGGCGCGCCATACCGCCGCGCCGGACACCCGGCCGACCGAGCCGCCGTCGTAGGCGGTGCGGACCGCTTCGTAGAGATGCTCGTACTTGCGCGCGCCGTCGCGCACGATATCCGCGCTGAACTGGATTAGAAATTGCAGCAGCGAGGCGTGGGCCGGATTGCGGTACGGACCGAGCTCCGCGATGCGGTCCGCGATCGCGCCGCACGCCGTGCTGACGGCGGCGTCGAGGTTTGTCCGGTCCGGATCGTAGGTCAAGTAGGTCAGCCCGTTCAAGTCCGACGGGATATGGAATTCGCTGACGACGCTGCCGTCCCCGCGCGCCTTGGCGACCGTCCGCGGCACGACGAAGAATACCCGCTCCCGCTTCAGCCGGCCCCAGAACAGCCCCAGCTCGAAGACGACGTTGTCGCGCGGAATCATCATGATCTGGTCGCGTAGCTCCACGACGTCGTGCGGCGTGAACAGGAATACCGCGAAGTCGCTCGCGTCCGCCTGCACTTCCAAATCGGTCATGGCGTCGTGATTCGCCTGAAACGTTCCCGCGAACCACGGCGTCACCTCCGCGATCCGTTCGAGCTCCCGCGTGACGGCCAGCGCCAGCCGCTTGGCTTCGCTCGTCGAGCCCAAAAACACTTTCGGCCTGCTATCCGACATGACGTCCCCTCTTCCCGATAGACATGCTGCGCCTGCTAGTTGTCATCATTCTACCATACGCCGCCCGCGGGCACGGCATGAAATTTCCATCCGGAAAGTTTTCCGCTCACGCTGCTTCTTTCTCTTGCTCTTTCTCTTGCTCTTTCTCTTTCTCTTGCTCTTTTTCTTGCTCTTCCTCTCCCTTTCGCATTCGCCTTCTCCCTCCCCCGCCCTCTATTACCCGCAGGCCGGCGCATGCGAAAGAGGCAGCCCCTGCGGAGCCGCCTGTATACCCATCTCTATTCGTACGAATCTACGAACGCGAAGCGCGGCCGCCGTTCGCCGCGAACGGCCACCCGGGCTGCTCTAGCCCGCCGCCGCCAACAATTACACCCTCTTATCCCCGCCCCAGCGCCCGGCGAATGCTCGTCTCCACCGGCGAATACGCCGCCGGGTCCGCGCGGTCGAAGTTCATCCGCTCCTTCAGCGGCGTCTTCTGGTTGCACATGAAGCGCGGCACGCCGGAGTGATTCTGCGACGGCGTATGGTAGAGGAACGGATGGCAGAGGATGACGTCGCCCGGCGAAGCCGTCGTCTCGGCCACCCGCAGCCGGAAGCCGTCGCCGTCGGCATGCCACGCCCCCATGAACCGCTCGACCCGGCCGGGGTCGTCCTCGCGCTCGCCGTTTTGCCCGGTCAGCGCCGCCAAGTACGGATGCTCCAGGTTCAGCTTATCGATGCCCTCCTGCGGCTCAAGGCCCTCGGGATGGCGCTCCAGGAAGCGCGCGACGACCCGGTGCGAGCCTTCCACGATCAAGGTCCCGCCGCCTTGCGGGCCGATCTCCGAGAAGATGCACAGGCACAGCAGCCCTTGATCCGGACTGTCCACGTAATGGCGGAAATGGCCGCCGTCCCAATGCCAGCCCTTCGTCGGCACGGTCCAGGGCCGCTCGGCGCCGAGGGAGAAATTCACCGGCCACCAGCCCCACGTGCTGACGACGGCCTCCTTCCCGTACACGCCGCGGTCGATCCAGCGGCCGTGCCCGACCAGGTCCTCGATCGCGTCGGCCATCCGCTCCGTGTTGCAGCGGTCGAACGCGCCGCCGCTGTAGGCCTCGCGCAAATAATGCATCGGTTTGTCCCACGTGGCGCGGTCGTTCGCGTCGATGCCGGCGGGCCGCAGCTTCTCCCACACGAACTGCTGGCATTCCAGCGCCAGCTCCCGCGGGAAGGCTTCCTTCACCTTCACCCAGCCGCGCGCCATGAAATGGTCGATCTCTTCCTTCGTCAAAACTTTGTTCTCCATAGGTCTCCACTCGCTTTCCGCAAATTTCGAATAAGAAAGCCGGTGCCCGACTTGCGCACCGGCCGTATGGATCCGACGATTATTTCGACTGCGCCGCGCGCCAGGCGTCGAGCTGCTTCTGCTCTTCGGCGATGACCTTCTCGATGCCGGCCGCCTTCAGCTTGTCGATGTACTTCGGCAGATACACGTTCGGATCGAGCGTGCCCGTGCCGAGGCCGGAGTTGAACTCCTTGCCCACGTTCGTGATGGCGGCGACCTCCGTCTTCACGTTCGACGGGTCGAAGACGAAGCCGAGCAGCGGCGAATTCTTGGCGGCCTTGTTGAACGTCTTGAATTTCTCCCACTTCTGCGGATCCTCGTTCGTCCACAGGTAGTCGTTGAACTGGTTGCCGAACAGCCACGCCTGGTTCAGGTTATAGCCCGAGGTTTGCGCCGTGACGCCGTCCGCGAAATCGATCGTGTTGTCGCCGACCTTCTTGTAGTGCTTGCCTTCGATGCCGAAGGCGATCAGGTTGACGAGGTATTTGTCCGTGTACAGCAGGTTCAGGAACATCATCGCCCGCGCCGGATCCTTGGACGTGCGGGAGATCGAGGCCATGGAGCCCTGCGTATCGCCCGTGCCGATGATCGGCTGCGTCAGCTCCACCTGCACCCACTGCACGCCGGTCGCCGTGCTGACCTCGGCGTCCTTGCCCGGCTTCAGCTGCTCCGGATACGCGAACGCCTTGCCGGCCTTTAGACCGCCGCTCAGATCCTGCAGCGTCGCGGCGTCCTTGTTGACGTAGCCCTTCTGGTACCACTGATGAATGAGATCGTACCCGGCTTTCGCCTCCGGCGTCTCGAGCCCCATGACCAGCTTGAAGTCGGTCGAGCCCTTCGGCAGCGTGCCCGCGCCGCCGTCGTAGTAGTCGAAGTTGTTGTTGTTCCAGACGTTCAGCAGCGAGATGTCCTTGTTCAGGTAGAACGGCGTGACGCCCGGTTCCTTGTCCTTGATCATGTCGAAATACGGCTCGAGGTCCTGCAGCGTCTTGATCGTGGTGAGGTCGATCGCGTATTTGTCCACGAGGTCCTTGCGGAGCATGACGCCGAATTGGGTCGCCATCTCCTTGTTGACCGGCATGCCGTAGTTCTTGCCGTTCACCTTGGAGCCTTCGAGCAGCGCGGGCTCGATGACGGCTTTCGCTTCCGGCGCGTACTGGTCGATCAGGCTCGTGATGTCGATGATGTTGCCTTGGGCGATCTTCGTCGCGAAGCCGTCCCAGTTGGCCGTGTACATGAGGTCGAACGGTTCGCTCGAAGCGAATTTCAGGTTCATTTTATCCGCCCAGCTGCCCCAGTCGATGACTTCCAGGTCGAAGGACGCGTTGATCTTATCCTTCAAATACTTGCTGACTTCCTCGTTGACGAGCGCTTGATCCTTCTGCGCCGCGGCGCCCGGAACGAACCATTTGATCGTGTACGGTTCGAGCTTCGAGGCGTCGGAGCCGCCGTTTGCCGCCCCGGCATTCGCGTTCGCGCCGCCGTTACCGGTCGCGGCCGCCGCGTTATCGCCGCCCCCGTTGCCGCCGTTCGCGCTGTTGCTGCCGTCGTTGCCGTTGCTGCCGCAGCCGGACAGCATCATTGTCACGGCGAACGCCGCCGTCAATGCGGTAAGTCCCTTGCGCTGGATCCCCTTGACCTTCATATGAACCCTCCCATATCGAATATGAACGCCTAGCTCTGTATGCTAACCGGTCTCGGCCGGGATTAGCCCTTCACCGCGCCGACCGTCAAGCCGGCGACGAAATACCGCTGGAAGAACGGATACGCGAGCACGATCGGGCCCATGCCCACGATGCACATCGCCATGCGGACCGTTTCGTTCGGGATTTTGGCGATCTCCGCGGCGCCCACCGCCGTATTGCTCTGGGCGTTCGCCTGCAGGAACTGCAGGTTGCGCATGACCCGGTACATCATGTACTGGAGGTTGACCATGTTGTCCTTGTTAATGAAGACCAGGCTGTTGAACCAGTCGTTCCAGTAGGCCAGCGTGTAAAACAATCCGATCGTCGCCATGACCGGCAGCGACAACGGCAGCACGATGCCGAAGAAGATGCGGAACTCGCCGGCGCCGTCGATCTGCGCGGATTCGAGAATCGACGGATGGATCGTCTGCTGGAAGAACGTCCGCGTCGTCAGCACGAGGAACGCGTTCATGAGCAGCCCCGGCACGATCAGCGCGAACAGCGTATCCTTCAGGTGGAACAGGTTCGTGTAGACGAGGTACCACGGCACGAGCCCGCCGCCGAAGATCATCGTGAAGAAGATGAAGAAGGAGAAGAAACCCCGGAAGGCGAAGTCGCCGCGCGACAGCGGATAGGCGTACAGCGCCGTGATCATCATGCCGACCAGGCTGCCGATGACCGTCGTCGCGATGGAGATGCCGTAGCCGACCGCGATTTTGTGGAAATCGTACATCAGGTAATGATAGGCCGCCGTGCTCCAGACCCGCGGGATGATGGAATAGCCGTGCAGCGCGATGGCGTTCTCGTCGCTGAAGGACGCGGAGAGCACGAGCAGGACCGGGAACAGGCACAGGCAGCAGTAGACGATGAAGAAGACGTTAATGACCAGATTGGAGCCGGGCGAAATGGCGTTGATCGGCTTTGCCGCTCGCGGTTTGGATACGGCCGCCGCGGCTGCCGGCGATTGGGCGGTGGTGGTGTTCATGCGCGGTTGTCGCTCCTTCCCTAAAATAGCGCGTTTTCCTTATTGATCCGGCGGACGATGAAGTTGACCGACAGCACGAGCACGAAGCCGACCGCCGACTGGTACAGCCCCGCCGCCGAAGACATCCCGACGTCGCCCAGCGTAAGCAGCGCGCGGTACACGTACGTATCGATGACGTTCGTCGTCGGATACAAGGCGCCCGCGTCGAGCGGAACCTGGTAGAACAAGCCGAAATCGGCATTCAGGATATGCCCGACGGCCATCAGCATCAGGATGATGATGATCGGCTTGATCTGGGGCAGCGTGATGCTCATCGCCTGCCGCCATTTGGACGCGCCGTCCATGAGCGCCGCCTCGTAGTATTCGTTGTCGATGCCGATGACGGCCGCCAGGTAGATGACCGTGGAGTAGCCGATGTTCTTCCAGATGTACACGAGCGGGAGAATGTACGGCCAATAGTTCGGTTCGCTGTACCACGCGACCGCGTCGAAGCCGAGCGGGACAAGCACATGCGTATTGATAAAGCCGAATTCCGTGCTCAGCAGGGAGTAGCCCAGGTACCCGACGACGACGGCCGACAGGAAGTACGGCAGGAACATGACGCTCTGGTAGAATCGGGCCGCGAGCCGCGCGCGCACCTCGTTCAGCAGAATCGCGAACGTGACGGCGATGATCGGCGTAATCGTAATGAACAGCGCGTTGTAGAGCAGCGTGTTGCGGGTAATCGTCCAGGCGTCGGACGTTTTGAAGAGAAATTTGAAGTTGTCGAAGCCCACCCATGGACTGTGGAAGATGCCTTTGCTCCAATCCACGCTCTTGAAGGCGATGACCGTGCCGAACATCGGCAAATAGTTGTTGACGAGCAAATAGATCGTGCCGGGAAGCATCATCAGCAGCAGGTAGCGGTTCTTCATCACCTTGCGGCCGAACGATTGGCGGGGCTTTCTTAATTCCGTGTTCAGATTCATCACCTCGTATCCTTGCAATGTCGTATCCGTGCTTAAGGATATTGTAAAAGAGCGGCGCGCCCGCCGATACGAACGGAGATGACCAAGATAACGTTATTATGACAAACCCCCGCCGGGCGGCGGGGGTTGAAGGAATGATGGGGCGGCCGGCTCAGCCCGCGAAGCCCTGGTAGCGCTTGCGGTACTCCTGCGGGGAGAGGCCGACGGTTTTTTTGAACACCTTGCCGAAGTACGAGAAGTTCTCGTATCCCAAGGCGTCGCCGATATCGCTGATCTTCTGGTTCGTTTCGGTGAGCAGGATCTTCGCCTGGCCGATCTTCGCCGAGATGATGAAATCCATGAGCGACTGCCCCGTTTCTTTCTTGAACAGACGGGAGAGATAAGCGGAATTGAGATACACGTGCGACGCCAGCTCCTCGCGGTTCACGTCGCGGATATGCGCCTGCACGTAGCGCTTGACCTTCTCGATGTTGGCGCGGTGATCGCCCTCGTGCTGGCTGAAGTAGTCCATGCCGGCCGTCAGCAGCCGTTCCGCCCAGCTCTTCAGCCGCGCGAGCGACCGCGTGGCCGTTCCGTCGCCGGCGAGCAGCTTGGCGCCGACGACCTCCTTCGCCGGCCAGCCCTTCCGGTGAGACACGTGGTAGACCATATGCAGCAGCAAGTGGTACACGCCTTCCAGCGTTTCGGGCGTGACGGCCGTGCCCGCCAGCTCCTTGCACGCGGCGTTCAGGCGCTCCAGCAGCTCCGCCTTCTTGCCGGATTCGAACAGCACGGTCCATTCCGCCCAGTCGATATGCGCGGGCGCCTGCGCCTGCCGCGCCGCCGCGCGCGCGAAGCCGCGATCCCGCAGGAACAGCACCGCCGCCGTCTCGCCGACGTTGCCCTGCTCCATCTCGAGCAGCGCATGGTACGTCTCGGGCAGGTCGGCGATGGCGGCGGGCTCGCCGACGTAGCAGGACAGCTTGCAGTAGAAATAGTCGGACGACGCTTTCATGTAGCGCCGGCAGACGGCCTCGAGCCCGGCTTCGTCCCCGCGCGGCCCCTCATCCTCGTACAGCAGGGCGAACAGGATGCCGCCCGCGTCCCGGACGACGGCGCCGCCGCGCTCGTCGAGGAACATCTCCTCCGCGCTCTTCAGCAGCGCGTACTCCAGGATCTCCTCGTCCCGCTTGCTGAACGCCTCCCGGAATTCCTCCACGCTGAGCAGGATGGGCCGGACCCTCGCGTCCGGCGAGATCGGCAGGCCGTAGCTTCCGATCGCCTGCGCCAGCCGCTCGCCGCTCATGGCGACGCGCGCGCCCAGGACGTCCTGCCAGAACTTCTCCCACAGCAGCGGCTTCTGCGTCTCCCACAGCCGGGCGTACTTCTCGTACCGCTCCGCGTACTGCCGCTTGTCCCGCTCCTGGCGCAGCTTCTCGCACGCCCGCGCGACGACCTCCGCGATCTGCTTATGCTTGACGGGCTTCAGCAGGTAGTCGAAGCCGCCGAGCTGGAGCGCTTGCTGCGCGTAGGCGAAGTTGGCGTGGCCGGTGAAGAAGATCGTCAGCGTATCGGGGTAATGCTCGTTCACCCATTCCAGCAGCTCGAGCCCGTTGCTGCCGGGCATCTCGATATCGCACACGATGATATCGATCGGATGCGCGCGCAGCGCCTCCTTCGCGGTGCCGACGCCGTAAGCGCTGTAGACGCCGCCGATGCCGACGGACGGCCAGTCGATGCAGGCGAGAATCGCTTCGACGGCGTACTTCTCGTCATCGACGACAAGCAAGTTATACATCGCTGTCTCCTCCTTCGTGGTCCCGCTCAAGCGGAATCCGGATGCGTACGACGGTGCCCGCCGGTTCGCCGGCGGAGAACCGGATCTCCGCCCGGCTGCCGTACATCATGCCGAGCCGGCGACGGACGTTCCAGATGCCGAGCCCGCCGGCGCCCTGACCGTCCGGCTCGGAAGCGCTTTCGCTTTGCAGCAGCCGCAGCTTCTCCGGCTCCATGCCTCGTCCGTCGTCGGACAGCCGGATCTCGCAATCGCCGCTGCCGTCCGGCGCCGCCTTGGCGGCGATGCGGATCCGGTACGGGCGTTCGCCCTCCGGCATGCCGTGGATGACGGCGTTTTCGACGAACGGCTGCACGGTGAGCGGCGGCACGTTCCGGTCCTTCAGCTCCTTCGGCAGGTCGATCTCGTACGTCAGCTTGTCGGGAAACCGCAGCTTCTGGATTTCCAGGTAGTTCGCGATATGGTCGATTTCCTCCGCGAGCGTGATCGTTTCGCGGTGCGCGCGCGTAATGAAGCGGAAGTAATCCGCCAAATGCTCGGTCATCTTCTCGACCAGGTCGTTCTTGCGCAGCGCCGACAAACTGTAAATGATGTTCAGGGAATTCAAATAAAAATGCGGGTTGATCTGCGCCTGCAGGTGCTTGAACTCCGCCTCCTGCTTCTTCAGCATCCCTTCGTAGACGTCGATCTTCAGCTTGCTGATCTGCCCGGCCATCCCGTTGAACGTGTCGATGAGGAACGCGAACTCGAAGGACGAGCCTTCCTTCAGCCGCACGCTGAGGTCGCCGTGCATGATCCGCCGCATCCCCGACATGAGCGCCTGCATCGGTTTCAGCAGCGTCCGCTTCAGGAAGATCGAATAGAGCAGGATGACGACGAGCCCGAGCACCGGAATGAGATAGATCGCGCCCTGAAAATAAAACAGCTGCTTCAGCAGGTTCTTCTCCGGCACGATGGCGACCATATGGATCGGCGCCTGGGCGAAAGGCGCGCCGACCGCCAGGTAGCCGAGCCCGTCGGAAGCGCTGCGGAACTTGCCGTACGCTTCGTTGCCCGGCGTCTTCAGGCTCCGCTCGATCCGCGAGACGTCGCCGCTCGTCAGCGCCGTGGCCGTCAGCGGCACGCCTTCGTTCGACACGATCAGCTCCTCCAGATCCTGATCGGACGGCGCCGCGTTCAGCTCGTCGATCAGCTGCTCGGCCTTGATCAGCGCGCCGACGTACACGTTGGCGCTGGGATCGGCCACCTGCTCGAGGCGGACGAGATAATTGACGCCTTCGGACGAGACGACGTCCCAGCTATGGACCCGACGCGTCTCCTTATCCGCGAGATAGCGGTCCAGCACGAGATGGTACCGCTCGATCTCCGGATAGGAGCGCTGGCTCGTGATGAGCCGCTTGGCCGTGTCCAGGTAGACGAAGAACGTGTCCACTTCTTTGTAGGCGGCCTGATCCTGATCGAACGACGTCAGCACGGACTGCTTCGCGAAGAAGTAGTCGCCGCTCTCCTCCGGATACGTTGAGAGCGTTAACAAATTCGTGTACGACGGATTGTTCGTCGCCTGCCGCAGCAGGTAGCTGACCGTCTGGCCGAGCGCCATGTCCTGCTTCGCCGCCTGCGTGGAGATCAGGTTGGAGTTCGATTGGGACACCTGCTCCCGCACGACGTTCATCGCATAATAATTGTTGTAGAACAAAAACACGATCAGCGGTACCGTAACGGCGATGAAGCCGACGATGAATTTATAGCGAAGCGTACGCTTGCCCCGGACGATAACGACCACCCCGCACCTCCGTCTTGACCTGCTGCGATCCCCTAAAAAAACGCTTAAGATTGAACAAGCAGCTCTAGCGTAGCACACGCCGCAAAAAAAAACAGCCCGTTTCCGATTGGAAACAGGCTGCTTCTGTTGGGAATTATTTACTATCGTTGCGCGTCGACAGCGAGACGGTCATACACGTCATGCCGAACGACGACCTTAACGTCCTTGACCGCCTCGTCGACGAGCGCGGCGTACGCCTCGTCGGCCAGCCGGGCGCGGATCCCGTCCCGCACGTCCCCGAAGGGATGCGCCGCGCCGGGCGTCCGCTTCGTGACGACGCCGACGACGTACGCGCCGTTCTCGCGGAGGACCGCCGTCCGCTCGCCGGGCCGCAGCTCCTGCACGCCGGACGCGAGCCGCGGCGTCTGCAGGGCCGCCGTCCGCGCGGTCTTCGCGTCGAGCGCGAAAGCCGTCACCTTCGCCGCGTCCGCGTAGCCGCTCGCCGCTTCGGCGGCCGTCAGGCCGCGGTCCAGCTTCGCCGCGATGGCTCGCGCCGCTTCTTCCGCCTCGCGCTCGGACAGCGAAGCGCCCGGCGCGAAGGAGACGGCGACGACGTCCGCTTGCACGGCGGCTTGGTCCGCGAACTCCGCCGCGTGCGCGCCGTAGTAGGCGCGGAGGCGTTCGTCGGTCCAGGCCATCCCGCCTTCGAGCTTCTCCTTCAAGGCGCCGAGGAGGTCGGAATTTTGCAGGTTGTAGTAGGCCGCTTCGGTATACTGCGCGGGCCCGTATACGCCGGGGCCGTCCGCGCCCGCCTTCGCCCGCCGCGCGTTCTCGGCCTTCAGCCGCTTCAGGAACGCGCCGTACGAGACGTCGTCCGTCAGCCCCTCGCGCACCGCCAGCAGCTGCTGCGCCTTCAACCGGACGGTCTCCGCAAGCGCGTCCCGCTTCAGCTTGGCGAGCGGCGTCTCCCCGCCGAGCGGCGTCGTCCAGAAACCCGGACCGTCCTCGGCGCCGTACGTCGTCCGGTAATACGCCGCCGTCTTCGCCTTCTGCGCCGCCATCGCCTGCGCCAGCTCGGCCGCCGCGATCGGCGCGCCGTCGACGGTCGCGGCGGCGCGGAGCGGATCGCCGCCCTGTCCGTGCCGCGGCAGCAGGACGGCGGCGACGGCGAGCGCCAGCGCCAGGGCGGCGGCGACGGCCAAGACCGCCGGACGCCGCAAGCGGGAGGCGGAGAGCCCGCGCCCGGACGGCCGAGAGGCAGGCGCTGGCAGCGCGGTAGGTGCCTTCGAGGCGCCAGGCGCCTTCGGCTCGCTCGCCGCGTTCGGCAGGCCGGCCGCGGTCGGCGCCATCGAGGCGCGGGACGTATTTGTAGCACGGGACGCCTTCGTCGAAGCATGCGGCGCCTTCGATGCTTCCAGTGCTTTCGCCGGCTGCGACGGTTTGGGCGCGCCCGGCGCCTGCGACGGTTTGGACGCGCCCGGCGTCTGCGACGGTTTGGACGCGTTCGGAGCCGGCGGCGCATTCGGCTTTAAGGCTGCGTTTCTCATGGCGGACTCTCTCTCCTCTCGCGAGCGGCTCCGGGCCGGTTCGGCTGCTATGGTAAGGGTAAACGGCAACAGCTGACAAAGACTTACGGATTACGGCCGGCGAACGGCCGCTTGCTTAGCCCGGGAACACGGTCTTCGTCGCCAGCGGATGCAGGGTACCCGTGCCGTCCCACACGAAGACGCGGATGCTGCCGCTTCGCTTGATCGTCTCCGGCAGGTCGAGCGTGGCCGTCAGCGTGGCGCTTGCGCCGCTCTTGACGGTCGCGACGTCGGAGAAGCTCCGCACGAGCCCGTTGTCGTCGTAGTATCCGGCGATCAGCGTGAACGGCCGGTCATAGCTCGTGAAGTTGACGACCGTCGCCTTGATCTTCACGGTGCTGCCGGCTTGCAGCGCCGTCACCGGCCTGCCGTCGGCATCGGCGAACGACGCCGGCAGCACGGTCAGCCCGCTGCCGACGTAGACGGTGACGCTGTTCGTCGCGATCGTCCGGCCGCCGAGGGTCACGCTCGCCTGCAGATGCGCCGCGCCCGTCTTGATCGCGGTGACGACGCCGTCGGCCGATACCGAGACGACGGAAGGCGCGTCGTTGTCATAGCGGATGGCGGGACCGTCCGCCTTCAGGTCGAGCGGCCGGCCCGCGGCGTCCGTGCCGGTCACGTTCAGCGCCGCCGTCTTGCCCGGCTCGAGCTGCGCGGCGTTCGAGGTCAGCGCCGCGGCCGTCATGTTGTCCGGCCCGAACGCGTCCAGGTACTGGAACCGGACCGCGTCCCCGACGATCCGGTCCGCGGAGCCGTCGCTCAGCGTGACGGAGCCCGCCGAGCCGGCTTTGAACTTCAGGTTGCCGAGCGGCACCCACTCGCCCTTCGGCGCGTTGTATTCGTTCACGGCGAACGTCTTGGCGCCGCCGTCGAACGCGACCTTGAAGGACGCGTCGGTCGCCCACACCTCGCCGGACGGACGCTGCGGCAGCCGGTAATACACGGCGTAATAGCCGTCCGCCGGCAGGTCCGGCGTCCAGACGATCGTGCCGGCGCCGCTGCCGCCGTCGCTGTAGCGGTATCCGGCGCCGTTCGCCGACGGGCTGCTGCCCGCGGTCCAATCGCCCGTGACGGCGGCGTCGGCGTCGTCCACGACGACGGCCGCGAACGTCGTCCGGACGGACAGCGCGTCGCTGCGCGGCGATTCGTTGCCCGAGAGGTCGCGGGCGACGACGTAGAAAGAATAGTCCGTGTCGGGCTGCAGTCCCGTCAGCGTGGCGCTGTTCTTCATGACGACCGACGCCAGCTTCGCGTCCGTCGCCGCGTCGTAGATGTCCGCGTCCAGCGGCACGCCGTCTTCGGCGGCCGTCCAGGACAGCGTGATTTCCGCGTCGGTCCGGCCTTCCGCCTTCAATCCGGCCGGCGCCGCCGGTGCCGTCGCGTCCGCTTTCGTGCTCGCCGGATCCTCGAACAGACCGATATCCGGGGAACCCGTATAGAGCGCGTTGCCGAACAAATCCCGGCCGCCGTTGTTCGGCACGGCCCGGCCTTCGCCGATCAGCGGCGAGGACGGCTGCAGCTTGAAGCCTTCGGCCTTGGCGATGCCGTCGCCGCCGGAAGGATCGACGAACCGCGGGTCGGCGTTCAGATTGCGGATGCCTTGGCTCGGCGGCTCCGCGCCGAAGAAGTCGTTGTTGTAGAACGCCGGCGCGGCCGGATACGCCGGATTGCCTTGCGGCGTGTAGAAAATATTGTTGATGTAGGTCGACTCCGGGTTGTTGGCCAGAATGAGGCCGTCGCCGTTGTCGTTGTAGAACACGTTGTTGTAAAACACGCCGGGGTCGCTCACTTCCACCGTCCGGCCGGACGCGCGGTGGTTCTGGTCGTTGCGGCTGACGTTGTACCGGTAATAGTTCGTGCCGTTCGTCAGCTGGCCCATATCCATGACGAAGCCGCCGGCGTTGTCGTGCGAGTAGTTGTACTCGAAGTAGTGGTCGCCCTGCGCCAGGATGTCCGTATCGAACGCCGTGGAATCGGCGGTCAGCGAATCCTTGTAATGCACCCGCGCCACTTCGTTGTGCCGGATCGTCGCGCCGTTCGTCTTCCACACCCAGACGCCGGCGATCCATTTGAAGTCGTACGAATTGATGCCGACGTCGTACACGGCGTTGTTCTCGATGACCGGGTTCTCCGCGACGCCGACGACGATGCCGTCGGAGCCCGTCTTGTCGATCGTGTTGCCCCGGATGACGACGTTCTTGTGGTACAACGACAGATCGTTGATGTAGCCGCCGTCCATGTTGATGCCGATCGTCCGGATGTCGTGGATGCGGTTGTTTTCGATCAGCAGATCCTTGTAATAGCCGTGCTTGTCGGGCGCGACGGTCTCCCATTCCCACGCGTTGATCATGATCGCGGCGTTGGCGTTCTTGTTGATCTTGGCGTTCGGATCCGGATTATCCGGGTCGTGGACCCAATCCTCGCCGCTGACCGATAGGCCCGCGACGTCGTGGATGTCGAGGCCCTTCAGCTGAATGCCGCTCATCGGGCCGTTATGATAGGCCATGAGCCATACGCCCGACCGTTTGTGGAACACCGTCTTGTAGTCGTCCGGGTTCGCCGCGTTGAAATTCGTGATCTCGATATCCTGCAGCGTGACGTACTGCTGGTTCTCGATCTTGACCGCGGCGTCGAGGCCGCCGCCGTTGATGACCGGCTTGGCGTCGCCGCCGTACGCGCCGACCGTGATCTGCCCCTCGGGACTGCCGGAAAACTTCATCTCGAACCGTTCGTTCCAAACGCTGCCCGACTTCAGCAGGATCCGGTCGCCGGGGTGAAACGCGCCCGCGACGCCTTCATCGGTCACGTGCCGGAGCGTCTTCCACGGGTGGTCCTCATCCGTGCCGGCGTTCGCGTCGTCCCCGGCCGAGGCATCCACGTAATACGCCGCGCCCGCCGCCGCATCCGGCGCCGCGTCCGCTAGCGCCCGGTGCGGCGCCCACGCGCCGGCGCCCGCCAACTGCAGCGTCACGGCGGCCAAGGCCGCCGCGAGGCCGACTCTCCATCGCTTGCTCGTCTTCATCGCTTATCCTCCCTCGGTCGTCTTGGCGTCCAGCATGCGGATCAAGAGCTGCGCCGCTTCCGCGCGCGTCGTGATGCCGCCCGGCACGAACAGATTGCCGCCTCTTCCGTTCATCAAGCCCTTCTCCGCGGCGAGCGCCGCGTACGGGCGCGCCCACGGCGCGATCGCGGCGGCATCGGCGAACGCCGGCACCGCCGACGCCTCCGGCGTCCAGCCCATCGCGCGGACCGCCATCGCCGCCAATTCGGCGCGCGTGATCGGCTGGCCGGCGCGGAACGTGCCGTCTTCGTAGCCGCCGATCCAGCCGGCTCCCGCCGCGCGGCCCACCGCGTCGGCCGCCCAGGCCGGAACGGCGTCCGCGTCCTTGAAGCCGAGCAGGCCGGCCGCGGCCGCCGGCTTGAACGCCCGGCTCAGCATGACCGCGAATTCGCCGCGCGTCACGGCCCGGTCCGGCCGGAACGTCTCGTCCTCGTAGCCGGTCACGATGCCGAGCGCCACGGCCCGCTGGATGGCGTCCGCCGCCCAATGGCCGGCAATGTCGGTCAGCGCCGGCTTGTCGCCCTGATCGCCGCCACCCGTCTGACCGCCGCTGCCGTCGTCGCCCGTGCCCGCTCCGCCGGTCGTGGACCCGCCTCCGCCGCCCGGATAGACGATCGGCGGATCGTCCGGCGCCGGAGAGCCCGGCGTGAAGTCGAACGTCACGCTGGCCGGACGCGCGACGCCTTCGCCGCCGACGGTCGCCGTGTAGATGCCGGCGTCCGCGCCGGCGACGCTGGCGCTCGTCATCGGGAAGCGGAACGAATAGCGGCCTTGCGCGTCGCTCGTCGTCTGATCGACGTAGACCGGCGATCCCGTTCCGCCGGGACCGGTCACGAGCAGCGTGACGTCCTTGCCGGCGACGCCCTGCGTCTGTCCGGTTACCGTCACCATATTGGCATCGCTTACGCTAACGTCGGCGGTAATGTTCTGCGCCGGCGCCGTGCCGGGCTCCAAGCTCGCAAGGCCCCATTGGCTGCGGAACTTCTTCTTCGTCTCGCCCGTCGTCGTCCAGCCCCATTGCCCCCGGCCCGAAGAACCGCCGTCGTTCAGGACCGCGTTCATCAGCATCTGCTTGCCGTCCCAAGGCTCCGTCAATCCGAGCTCGCCGAGCGGAATCGCCGCTTCCAGCGTATAGCCCTTCTTGTCCGCCGCGCGCTTGGCCGCGAGCGGGAAGGCCGGGAACGCGAAATTCCCGTTCGTGAACACGTACGACTGCGCGCCGTTGCTTACGCTGCCGCTGATGACGACCTGCACGTCGCTAGGCAGCATGCCGTCCGGCTTGTTCGCGAGGTCCGCCGTGCCGAAGAACAGCTCCAGGTTGTCCCCGTTCCAAATATTGCTGCCCGTGTTCTCGTTGATCATCGGCGTGGGATCCTGGATGACCGCGCCGACATACAGATTGTCCGCGTCGTACTTCACGTAAATCGCGGCGCCGTGGGCGTTGCCGCCTCCGTCGGTGACGCCGGCGATCGTCAGGGCGTCCGCCCCCACCCATTCGCCGGCGGGCGCGCCGCCTTCGTCCGTCTCGACGACGCCGTCGATCGAGAGCGCGCCGCTCGCCTGCTTGACGGTCGCCGTCCCCGCGCCGTCCGCGGCGAACGCCTGTCCCGGTCCCGCGAACGCGCCGCCCGCGCTGCCGAGCAGCAGGCTCAGGACGCCGAGCGTCTTCAGCCTCGTGAACGTTCTGCTCATTCCTTCATCTCCTTTGGTCGCTGATCTGACATGCCATGCAAGTTCAGGATACGCTTGCCCGGATGGACTGACTATGAAGGAATGTGCCGTTGTTAGCGTTTTTGTGACCTGATGGGCGGGCATGACGAAACAAGCCTTCCGGCGATGCCGGAAGGCTTGTCCTCACGTGTTACGAAATTCTCTTCTCTGCCGTCTAGCCGCAGGCCGGATCGTTCGTCGGCCATCCCTGCGGCCAGCACTTGGGCGGAAACGACTTCACGGCAACGTTCCGGCTGCCGTCCAGTTTCACCCGGTAGTCATCGTCGTCCCCGAGCGAATAGACGAACCAGTCTCCGACAAGCTTCGTGCCGAACCAATGATCTTCCAAGCTCATGATCCGCTGCTTAAGCCCGGACCCGTCCGCCTTTTTGCGCTCCAGAACGCCGGTGCCTTCGACGGCGTCGTATTCGTAATAGATCCAGCCGTCCTTGGCCGTCACGAAATTCGCGCGAATGCCCGTCAGTTTGACGGGTTTCCCGCCGCCCAGCTTGATTCGATAGATCGGACCGGTATAGGATAAGCCGCCTTCCTCGTCGACGGCTTCCGTGTTGTAGTACATCCACCCTCCGTCCACGATATAATGCGCGGTTCCCTTGCCGGCCAGCTTCGTTTTTTTGCCGTCCGCGCCGATCCGATAGATCCCGTGATCGGTCGAACGGTAGAAAACGGTGCCGTTAATCGCCAGCACGGGACCGCTCTTGTCGCCGAATAACGCCTCGTAGCGAAGTCCGCCGGGCACGTTGCCATCGTTCGAAGCCACCGAATCGGCGTAATCGCCGGCGATTTTCTTACGCCCCTTGCCATCGAGCCCGACCCGGTACAGATCGCCCCCATAGCCGTCCTCATGCGTAAGCACGTAATACACATATCCGTCATGCACGGACATGGAATAATAATCGAGCCGCCCGTTGTCCGAAAACAACGTTTTATTCCCGCTGCCGTCCAGGTTGGAGACATTCACGTTTCCTCTGGTATACTGCTCGATTTTCTCGTCCCCGAACGAAACCCTCTCCTTGCCCGTTCCATGCCAATAGACGACCGACGAACCCGATTCGAATAAAAACCGATCCTGAAAATCATGCTCGTACAACTGCTTCAACAGCGGCTGATCGTCCGTTACGCGCACGACGGCCATGTTTCGATTGTCGCGCAGCGAATACGAGCCAGGAGGAGTAAAATACAACAGCTTCTCCCCGTCGGCGGGCTGATCTTGGGTGCCGTCCAAATACCGTTTGCGCGTCATCCAATCCGAATCTTGGTAATAGATCCATCCCGTTTCGTCTACGCCCAGCAGCTGATTCTCGTCGGCATCCGCCAACGTCTGCGCCATCGCGTCCTTTTGCGCCCCGGTCAGTCCGGCTTGCTGCGCGGTAACGGCCGTTTGGCCCGTCAGCAGCGAAAGCGCGGCCGCGCCGGCAATCAATCCCTTCCAAATCTTCATGCTCGCTCTCCCTCTGGCAGGCTATTTTTCTAGTCCCGTTTAGTAGATTACCATATACAGGATACAGGATAATAGCGGGAAAATAATCGCGGCTGAGGGAGCTTGTCTTCCTGCCCGCAGCGTTTGCCGCCGCGCAAAAAAAAGCGATTCGGCAAGCCCCCTTTCGGGAGCTTGCCGAATCGCCCTTCGCCCGCTTGACTCCGCGCCTACGCTTCCTGCACGTGCCGCGAACGCCCGCGGCGCTGCAGCACGTAGCCGATCGCGATGACGAGCAGGCCGCAGACGAACGGGAACACGTCGTCTGCCCAGCCGGCCACCTTGAGAATGAACGACGCCAGCGTCTCGTTCTCTTCCAGCATCTCGCCGGCGGTGTAGCCGAGGATGCCCGCGCCGAGATAGATGAAGATCGGAAACTTATGCAGCACGACCATGATCAGCTGGCTGCCCCAGACGATGATGGGAATGCTGAGCGCGACGCCGATCGCCATGATCCAGATCTGATTGTTGGCGATGGACGCGATCGCGAGCACGTTGTCGAGGCTCATGATGAAGTCGGCCACGACGATCGTGCGCACCGCCTTCCACAGCGATTGCGCGCCTTCGATGTCTTTGCTTTCCCCGTCGTCCTTCAGCAGCGATACCGCCACCCAGAACAGCAGCAGCGCGCCCGCGACTTGAATGAACGGCAGCTTCAGCAGGTACACGGCCACCACGGTAAGCACGATCCGCAGGCCGACCGCGGCCAGCGCGCCCCACCAGACCGCCTTCTTGCGGTTGTCCGGCGGCAGGTTGCGGCTCGCGAGCGCGATGACGACGGCGTTGTCGCCGCTCAGCACGAGGTTGACGAGCAAAATTTCCAAGATCAGCAACAGAAAATCCATTTCACTGCCCCTAACCTATACCAGGATACGGTATTCTTCCCTCCATTATCGCACAGTTGAATCAGGATTGTCTAATGAGGCATCGCCGTCACGCTTGCTTGAGCGGCTTGGCGGCGCCGAGGCCCGGACGTTCGGAGCGGCCCTGCGAGTGCCGGTACAGCTCGTCGTAATAGCCGCCCGCCGCGAGCAGCTCGCGGTGCGTGCCCTCCTCGACGATCTCGCCCTGGCGCATGACGATGATCCGGTCGGCGTTCATGATCGTGGACAGCCGGTGCGCGATGACGAGCGTCGTCCGCCCTTCGGAGACGACCGCCAGCGCGCGCTGGATGAGCTGCTCCGAGTGCGAGTCCAGATTCGCCGTCGCCTCGTCGAGAATGAGGATGCGCGGCTTGAACACGATGATCCGGGCGAACGAGATGAGCTGCCGCTCGCCGGCGGACAGGCCGCTGCCCCGTTCCGACAGCAGCGTGTCGTAGCCGTCCTTCATGCCCCGGATGAGCGCGTCCGCGCCGACGAGCCGGCATGCCTCGATGACTTCCTCGCGCGAGATCGCGTCGTCGAAGAGCCGGACGTTGTCGACGATGCTGCCGGAGTACAGGTACGGTTCCTGCTGCACGAGGCCGATCAACCGGTGCAGCGTCTCCTGCGGCATGTCGCGGACGTCCGCGCCGTCGATGGTCACGCTGCCCGCCTTCACGTCGTAGAAGCGGCAGAGGAGGCTGATCAGCGAGCTCTTCCCCGCGCCGGTCGTCCCGACGATGCCGATCATTTCGCCCGGGCGCACGTGCAGGTCGAGGTGATGCAGGACGGGGATGCCGTCCGTGTAGCCGAATTTCACGCCGTTGAAGTCGATCTGCCCCTTCACGTTGGCGACGTCGAGCTTCGCGTCCGGCCGATCCTGAATCTCGGGCACCGTATCGAAGATCGACCAGATCCGGTTCATCGATACCGAGGCGGACAGAAGCGTGTTCCACTGCTGCGTGATCGTATTGATCGGCTGGAAAAACTGCCGGATGTACGTGATGAACGCGAACAGCACGCCGAACGGGATCGACTCCCCGAGCACCGCGTTGCCGCCGACCCACGTGACGAACGCCACGGACAGGTTGCCGAGCATGTCGAAGGAGCGGTTGAACAGCACGTTGGTGCGGATCTCGCGCAGGTTGGAGCGGAAGTACGTCCGGTTGCGCTCCGAGAACTGCCGCTGCTGCTCCTTCTCCTGGTGGAACACCTGGATGATGTGCATCCCCGCGAGGTTCTCCGCCACGAAGGCGACGAGCCGGGACAGGTTCGTCCGCGCCATTTGGTACGTCGTGCGCATGTAAGTGCGGAACGAAATCGCCATCACGGCGATGATCGGCAGCAGAATCAGACAGTACAGCGTAAGGTGCACGTCGAGCCGGAACATGAGCACGATGATGAACACCAGCGTCAAGCCGTCGCGGAGCACGCTCAGCAGCACCTGGCTGAAGAACTGGTTGATCGTCTCCGTGTCGCTCGAAACGTGCGTGATGAGACTGCCGCTCGGCACGCGGTCGAAGTACGACATCGACTGCCGCGTGATGTGGCGGAACAGATTTTTGCGGATGGCCGCGACGATGCTTTGTCCCGCGTGCTGAAGCAGATTGTTCTGCAGGTACGTGAACAGGAAGCCGCCGACCGAGAGCAGCAGGTACACGCCCGCGATCAGGAACAGCATGTTCGCGTTCGCGTCGCCCTTCGTGAGATGGTCGTCGATCGCGATCTTCACGAGATACGGCTGCAGCAGATCCGCGGCGATCGCCAGGATAATGCAGCCGAACACGGCCAGAAACGTCGTCAGATGCGGCCTCGCGTATTGGAACAGACCCTTGTACGCGGAGCTGTTCGACTTCGGCGGCTGCGGCAGCGAAGGATCGCCCGCGCCGCCGTCCGCCTTGATTTTCTCCCTCGTCTTAGCCAACGCTGTTCCCCTCCTCCTGTATCGCGTGCAGCATCGCGTAGATGCCCTTCTGCGCGAGCAGCGTCTCGTGCGTGCCCCGCTGCACGATGCGCCCTTCGTCCATGACGATGATCTCGTCAGCGTGCTTGAGCGCGCTGATCCGGTGGGCGATCAGAATCGTCGTCTTGCCGCGGCGCTCCTTGCGGATCGTCTCGATGATAGCCGTCTCCGTCACGGCGTCGACGGCGCTGACGCTGTCGTCGAGGATGAGGACCGGCGCGTTCATGAGCATGCCGCGCGCGAGCGCGGTCCGTTGGCGCTGGCCGCCCGAGAGCGTGACGCCCCGTTCGCCGAGCTTCGTCTCGAAGCCGTCCGGGAACGTCATGATGCTGTCGTGGATCTTCGCCTGCTCCGCCGCCTTCTGCACGAGCGACAGCTCGGAGCTGCGGCGGAAGAACGCGATGTTGTCGCGGATCGTCGTGCTGAACAGGAAGCCGTCCTGCGGCACGTAACCGATGCCGCCGCGCAGGCTCTCGAGCGTCAGCTCGTTCAGCGGCGTGCCGCCGATGTTGATCGTGCCGGAAGGCGTATCGAAGACGCGGAGCATCAGCTTGACGAGCGTCGTCTTGCCGCTGCCGGTCTTGCCGATGATGCCGAGCGTCTTGCCCGGGGGCACCGTCAGCGTGATGTCCTTCAGCGCTTCCTTGGACGCGCCGGGGTATGCGAACGTCAGATGGTTGACCGTAAGCGGCGCGTGGGCCCAGTCCACGTCGACCGCCGCTTCGTGCTGGACGATCTCCGGTTCGCGGTTCATCAGATCGTTCACCCGTTCGAGCGACGCCCGCGAGCGCTGGATCGTGTTGATGACGTTGCCGATCGCCTGTAGCGGGTTGACCATCATGCGCACGTAGAGCGTCAGGGCGACGAAGTTGCCGAGCGTGATCCGGCCCGTCAGCGTCAAGTAGCCGCCGAACGCGAGCGTGATGATCAGCGACAGCGCGCCGAGGAACGGAATGAGCGCCTGGAAGAAGGAGGAGACGCGCACGAGCTTCAGCTGATTGTCCTTGATCACGTCGACCGTCCGGCCGAACCGGCCGTTCATGATGTCCTCGACGGCGAATTTCTTCGTGACCCGGATGCCGCCGAACTGCTCCTCCGCGGATTCCGTCATTTTGCCGAGCGATTCCTGCACTTTGTGCGAGCGCGCCCGGATGACCGGCCCGAGCTTCACCACGATCCACGGAATGGCGATCAGCGGCGAGACGCAGACGAGTATGAGATAGAGCGGGATGTTGCTGACGATCATCATGACGATGGCCGCGACGATCAGCATCGCGGCGTTCGCCGTCTGGTTGACGCCCATCGAGATCGATTCGCGCACCGTCGTCACGTCGTTCATGACGTAGCTGAGCAGCTTGCCGACGCCGTTCTTGGAATAGAACTGCTCGCCGAGCTTCGTGAAATGCTTGAACAGCTTCTTGCGGGCGTATTGCTCGAAGAGCCGTCCGACGTACATGATATGGAACTGCCCGATGCCGCCCAGGATCCCGTAGGCGAGGCCGATGACCAGCAGCGTCAGGCTCGCGTCCATGACGGCCGTTTGCGTCAGCCCCTGCTGCTCCAGCTGGTCGGTGAACTTGCCGAGCACCTTGGGATAATACGACTGAAACAGGTTGGCCGCCAGCGTGAACGACACGCCGGAAGCGTAGATGTACCACTTGGAACGAATAAACGAAATCAATAGTCCGCGCCTGTTTGCCATAGTGCAGCTCCTCCCCCATAACCGATTCGTGGCCTTGCCGTGCTTGCTTGCCGTGCTTGCTTGCCGTGCTTGCTTGCCGTGCGTGCTTTTCGTCCGAATCCATCTCCCCGGCTTCCCCGTTGCCGGAATCGCGCGCCGAAAAAGCCTCCCGCAAACGGATCAGCTTGCAGGAGGCGATGGACGCTTGCCGCCGGCCTGCCGCCTGCGACTCAGGCGGAGCTCCGGACGACCGTATGCGGTTGTGCGTTCGCGCTGCGGGCCGATCGCGCGCCGTCGTACGGGGCGCGTTCCCGATGCGCCGCTTCCGTCGTCCGGCTTCGCGCAGCGTCCGCTCGTCCGCCGGCCGATGCCGGGACGATGCCCGAAAGGCCGCGCCCGTCCGCGGTCGTTTCCCGCCCCGCGCGCTGTCGGCCGCAGGATGCGCAAACAAGCCCGGACGCCTGGCGCGCCGTGCCGATTGCCTGTTGTGCTTTGCGTGCCGTGCCGACTGCCGGTCGTGCCTTGCCGATTGCCTGTTGTGCCTTGCGTGCCGTGCCGATTGCCGGTCGTGCCTTGCCGATTGCCGTTCGAGCCTCGATGTCCTGCCTCAAGCCGAGCACCTCTTCTCCCCAGACTGGCGACGCGTCGACGTGTTAAAGCGAACTGCCCGCAGGAGCGCAAGCCCAACCGCCGTCCTAGCTGAATTTGGAAAATATTTGGTACCTGTAAACCGCCAAGTAGTATCGTATCACATCGCGCCGCAGAACCCAATTGCGACGTAAGCGGTTACGGGGCCATTTTCACAAGCAAGCACGTGTTATATAATACGGAGGACTGATTTGCGCCGAATTTCACGACCTTCTGCAAGGATAGGAGTGCAACCATGGATATTATCGAAATCGAAATGCGATTGATCGACGAGGATACGGATCAGCCGCGCTACCAGTTCGACCAAGAAGCGCTGGAGGAGCTCATGCGGAGCATCGAAGAGCTTGGCCTGCTCTCCCCCATCAAGGTGCGGTCGACGCCGGACGGGCGGTACAAGATCATCTACGGCAACCGCCGGTACAAAGCGTGCAAGATGCTGAACAAAGCCGCGATCCCGTGCATCGTCTCGACGGCGACGGACGAGATGGACATTTATTTGGAGCAGATCGCGGAGAACCTGACCCGCGAAGGCTTCTCGCCCATCGAAGAAGCCGAGGCGTTCCACAAGCTGATGAACGACTCGAAGTTCAACAGCTCCCTGAAGTTTCTCGCGAGCAAGCTCGGCAAGCCGGAGACCTACATCAAGAACAAGTGCGAGCTGCTGAAGTTCGGCAGCGCCGTCCGCAAGCTGATCGTCGCCGGCACGCAGATCCGCAAGGACAAGCTGACCGAGGACCAGGTGCTCCCGCTCAAGGACCTGCCGCTCGAGCACCGCGACCCGCTCGCGCTCCTCGCGGCGAGAGACGAGCTGCCGGTCGGCGACGTGAAGAAAATCGCGAAGCTGTTCAAAGACAAGGAGATCTCCGACGGCACGAAGGACAAGCTCTTGTACAAGTCCGGCTACGAGCTGCTGCAGACGTGGTCGACCGTGCAGCAGAACAAGAAGGAGCGCGAGCGCGCCGCCGAGCTGAAGGCCGAGCAGGCGGAACGCGCCGCCGCGGCGAAGGCCGAGAAGGCGCGCCAGGCGGCGGAAGCCGCGGCGGCGGCCGAGGCCGCGCAGGCGAGCCGGGCCGCGGAAGCGCCCGCGGCC